>CAMCUD010000013.1 GCA_945878865.1 Bifidobacterium breve
CGCAGTACGACCAGCAGGGCCACCCGGTGGGCGATCCGCCCGTCGCGCCGACCGCACCGCCCGCGCCTCCGGCACCCGAGGCCCCGACAGTCGGCGCCCCGACGCCGCCCTCGGCGTCGAGCGCGGACCGGCCCGATGACGCCCCGCCGCCCATGACGAGCGGCGACCCGCTCTTCGGCTAGACGGTCCGCCGCCAAAGGCTGCGATACTCCGAGGCCGATGTCCGGCCTCGGAGCACTCCTCACCGCCATCGTCACCCCGTTCGACGAGCAGCTGCGCGTCGACGAGGAGGCGTTCACGTCCCTGCACCAGCACCTGTGCGAGCACGGCTCGGACGGGATCGTGGCCGTCGGCACGACCGGCGAGGCATCGACACTCGACGATGAGGAGCACCTCCGGGTCATCGAGCTCGCCGTCCAGCACCGCCCTGCGGGCACCACGGTGATCGGCGGCACCGGGTCGAACGACACGCGCCACGCCTGTCACCTGACCGAGCGCGCCACCGAGCTCGGCGTCGATGCCGTCCTCGTCGTGACGCCGTACTACAACCGGCCGAACCGGCGCGGGATCGTCCGGCACTACGAGGAGGTCGCCAAGGCGACCGACAAGCCGATCGTGCTCTACAACATCCCGCAGCGGACGGGCGTCGACATGCCGAACGACCTGCTCGCCGAGCTCGCGCAGATCGATGGCGTCTCGGCGGTCAAGCAGGCCAACAACGACAATCTTGCGCTGATCGACGGCCTCGAGCTGTACGCCGGCAACGACGACATCCTTGGCCGCACGCTCGACCTCGGGGGCGCCGGCGGCATCTGCGTTGCCAGTCACGTGGTCGGCGATCTCATGCAGGAGATGGTCGGTTCGCCCGAGCGTCGTGCCGAGATCGACGCGCAGATCGCCCCGCTGCTCGACGCGCTGTCGGTCGCTCCCGCGTGCATCTCGACGAAGGCGGCGCTGCGTCTCCTTGGCCTGCTCACCAGCGGCGTGCGCCTGCCGATGGTCGACGCGTCCGAGGCGGAGATCGGGGTCATCCGCAAGGGGCTGCAGTCTGTCGGCCTGCTCGAGGGCGTCACGTCTTGAGCGGCACGCTGCGCGTCCTGCCGCTCGGCGGCCTGGGCGAGATCGGGAAGAACATGACGGTCCTCGAGTACGAGGATCGGATGGTGCTCATCGACGCGGGGCTGCGGTTCCCGACGGCCGAGATGATGGGCATTGACCTCGTCCTGCCTGACTTCGCCTACATCCGTGACCGCGTGGAGGATCTCGACGCGATCGTCATCACGCACGGCCATGAGGACCACCTCGGCGCGCTGCCGTTCGTCCTGCGGGAGCTGGGCGTCGCGCAGGCACCGCCGATCTACGGGCGGCCCCTGACCATGGCGATGGCGCGCAGCAAGCTCGACGAGCACCGCCTGAAGGACGTCGAGCTTGTCGACACCAAGCCCGGCCAGCCGTTCGAAGCCGGCCCGTTCGAGATCGAGCTCATCCACATGACGCACTCGATCCCGGATGCGGCGGCCGTCGCGGTGACCACGGAGCTCGGCACGGTCCTCATCACCGGCGACTACAAGTTCGACCAGACCCCGGTCGACGGCGGGCCCGCCGACATGGCCCGCCTCGCCGAACTCGGCCGGGACGGGCTGCTCCTGCTGTGCGGCGACTCGACGAACGCCGACCGCGAGGGCTGGGCGCTCTCCGAAGCGGTCGTCGGGCCGAAGCTCGAAGAGGTTTTCGCCCGCTGCGAGGGCCGGATCGTCGTGACGTGCTTTGCGTCGAACATCCACCGCGTGCAGCAGGTCGTCGATGCGGCTGCCGGCCTCGGGCGCAAGGTCGCGCTCATCGGCCGGTCGATGAAGAAGAACACGAACATCGGCAAGTCGCTCGGCCACATCGACATCCCTGAGGGCATCCTCGTCCAGCCGCGCGAGATCGACGACTGGCCCGACCACAAGCTCGTCGTCATCTCGACGGGCTCCCAGGGCGAGCCGCTGTCGGCGCTGCGGCGGATGGCCCACCGAGACCATCCGCAGGTCGAGCTGCGCCAGGGCGACACCGTCGTCTTCAGCGCCACGCCCATCCCGGGCAACGAGCGCGCGATCAACGAGACGATCGATCGGCTGCACCAGATCGGCTGCGACGTGATCACCACCCGTGACGCCGCGATTCACGCCTCCGGCCACGGGTACGCCGAGGAGATCAAGCTCATGCTGAATCTCACGCAGCCCGAGTACGTCATGCCGTTCCACGGCGATCACAAGCGCATCCGCCTGCACGGTGAACTGGCCGAGGCCGTCGGCGTTCCGGAGGAGAACGTCTTCCGCGGCGAGAACGGTCTGCCACTGGAGATCGACGAGCACGGCGCCCGGTGGGGCGAGCCCGTGCAGTCGGGGATGATCTTCGTCGACGGGATGGACATCGGCGACGTCGCCGACGTCGCGCTGCGCGACAGGCGCATGCTGTCCTCCGACGGCATCTTCGTCGTCGTCGCGACGATCAGCGAGCAGGACGGCTCGTCGGTCGCCGACCCCGAGGTGATCCTGCGCGGCGTGTCGTTCCGCGAGGAGGCCGACGAGCTGCTCGACGACATTCGCGACGCCGTGGACGACTCACTCGAGCGAGCCGCCAAGGAGGAGATCCGCGAGATCGACCTCCTCCAGGAGATCCTGCACGACGACCTTGCGCAGTTCGTCTACGAGCGCATCAAGCGGCGGCCGATGGTGCTGCCGGTCGTCGTCGAGGTCTAACGCGTGGCGGCCTTCGCGCCGCTGAAGCTGCGGACCTTCCGGGTCCTGTGGGCCGCCGCACTCGTCTCGGCGATCGGGACGTGGATGCAGAACATCGCGGCGGCGTGGGAGATGACGTCGCTGACGTCGTCCTCGGCGCTCGTCGCCCTTGTCCAGTCGGCCACGACGCTGCCGGTGGTGCTCGTCGCGCTGCCCGGCGGCGCGCTGGCGGACATCGTCGACCGGCGCAAGCTGCTCGTCGCCGTCCAGGCGTGGGTGCTCGTCGCCGCGACGGTCATCAGCGCGCTGGCGTTCGCCGGCCAGATGACGCCGGGGCTGCTGCTCGGCCTGACGTTCCTGCTCGGGCTCGGCCTCGCGCTGTGGATGCCCGCGTGGCAGGCGGTCACGCCCGAGCTCGTGCCCAGGGCGCAGCTGCCGCAGGCCGTCGTCCTGTCGGGCATGTCGCTGAACGTCGCCCGCGCGGTGGGCCCGGCGATCGGCGGTGTCGTGCTGGCGGCCAGCAGCTCGGGCGTGGTCTTCGCCTGCAACGCGCTGTCGTGCGTCGTCGCGGTTGTCGCGTTCGCCCGCTGGCGCCGCACGCCCGAGGCGCAAGCCGTGGAGAACGTGCCGCCGGAGCGCCTGCGCGAGGCGATGCGCGCGGGCAGCCGGTTCGTCGCGCACTCGCCGGAGATGTGGTGGGTGATGGGCCGGATCACCGCGTTCGTGCTCGCGGCGTCCGCGCTGTGGGCCCTGCTGCCCGTCGTCGCCCGGCACGAGCTCGACCTCGGCGCCAGCGGGTACGGGCTGCTGCTCGGCTGCATCGGCGCCGGAGCGGTCGCGTCGGTCCCGCTTCAGGCCAAGCTGCGCGCGGCGCTGGGCCCCGACCGGCTCGCGGTCGTTGCTGCGCTGGCGTTCACCCTGGCGACGGTGGTCCTCGCGCTCGCGCCCAGCGTGCCGCTCGTGTGCGCCGCGCTGGCGATCGGCGGCGGGGGATGGACGGCGACGATCGGCGTGCTCAACACCGCCGCGCAGCAGGCCGTGCCCGCGTGGGTGCGCGCCCGCGCGCTGGCGATCTATCTGCTCGCGCTCCAGGGGAGCCTGGCGTTCGGCAGCGCGGGGTGGGGGTTCATCGCCCAGCCCGCTGGTGACCGCGAGGCGCTGCTCGCCGCCGCCGGCGCGCTGGTCGCGGGCCTCATCCTCATCCGGGCACTGCCCGTGGGTGGCATCGACGCCGATCGCGCGCCGTGGGAGGCGTGGCCGGATCCCGACGTCGACGGCGAGGTCGATCCGCAGGCGGGCCCGGCGCTCGTCGTCATCGAGTACCGCGTCCCGCCGTCCGACGAGGAAGCGTTCCGCGCGGCGATGGGCCCGATCGAGCACTTCCGCCGCCGCACGGGCGCCGACCGCTGGCAGATCTGGACCGATCCCGCCGACCCGGGGCGCTGGGTGGAGACCTACGAGACGCGGACCTGGGCCGAGCATCTGCGCCAGCATCAGCGGCCGACCCTCGCCGACCAGGAGATCGAGCGTGCCGTGGCGGACTACCGGACGTCGCGCCCGGCCGTGCACCTCGTCGCGCCCTAGGCCATCGACGAGGCGGGAAGCGTCACGACGAACCGCGTGCCATGCGCGGGCCCGTCGCCGTTCATCGTCGGCGACTGGACGCTGACCTTCCCGCCGTGCGACTCCGCGACCGCGCGGACGATCGCCAGCCCGAGGCCTGACGACTTGCCGCCACGATCGCCGCCACCACGGACGAAGCGCTCGAAGACGCGATCGCGCAGATCGGCCGGGATACCCGGCCCGTCATCCTCGACGATGACCGTCACCACGCCGTCCTCGCCGCGCACGGCCGCGTGGACGTGTGTGCCCGCCGGCGTGTGGGTGACGGCGTTCTGCATGAGGTTCAGGACGAGGCGGTGGAGCTCGTCGCGTGAGCCGTCCACGACGGCCGGCTCGGCGTCGACCTCGAGCTCGTGGTCGAGGGCGACCGGGCCGAGCTCGGACGCGGCCTCGACGACGACGCGCGCGATGTCCGTGGGCTCGTGCGGCGCTTCGCGCGCGGCGTCAGCGCGCGCGAGCAGGAGCAGGTCGGCCACCAGCCTGCGCATGCGCTGCGAGGAGCGCAGCGCGGATTCGGCCGCCTCCCGGCGCTCACCGTCGAGCGTCTCGGAGAGAAGCTCGAGGTTCGCGAGCACGCTGGTCAGCGGCGTGCGCAGCTCGTGCGACGCGTCGGCAACGAACTCGCGCTGGCGCTTGAGCGCGGCGACGGTCTCGTTCCGCGACGCGTCAAGGGCGTGGAGCATGTCCTCCAGCGTGCGGGCGAGCTCGGCCACCTCGTCGTCAGCCTCAGGGATCGGGACGCGCAGGGCGGCGTCCCGCGTGCGTTCGATCTCCCGAGCCGTCCGCGTGAGTCCGGCGACCGGCTCCATGGCGCGCCGCGCCGTCATGAGCCCTGCGGCCAGCGCGAGGCCGGCGCCGGTGAGGACGCCGCCGAGGAGGAAGAGCTTGACGCGGTTGATCGTGTCGTCGACCTCGGCCAGCGGGCGGCCGTACTGCACGAGGATCGCACCACCCACGAGCGGGGCGGGCAGCTCCACCCGACGCGTCTCGATGAGGTAGCCGCCCTCCTCGACGGTTCGCGTCCGGGGGATGCCGAGGTCGGGAGCGCGGACGCTCGCCTTCAGTTCCCGGCCGTCCTCGGTCAGCACGCGCACGAACCCGTTCGGTGACTGTGCGTACGTGTCGAGGTTGATGCCGATGCCGCGGTAGCTCAGCGCCCCGGTGTACGGATCCTGGTTGAACTCGGGCTGGGCGTTCTCAGCCAGGCGGTCCGCCGCGTCGCGCACCTGCCGGTTGAAGTCGTCGCGGATCCGCTGCGTCGTCAGCGTGCCGACGGCGATCGCAAATCCGCAGAGGATCACGAACGTGAGCAGGGCGGAGCCGCCGGCCAGACGCCAGCGGATCGGCCAGCGCCTAGGCGCGAAGAACGTAGCCCGCGCCGCGGATCGTGTGGAGGAGTCGCGGCTCACCTTCGGCTTCCAGCTTGCGTCGCAGGTTCGAGACGAACACCTCGATGGTGTTCGTCGTGGCGAACGGGTCGTAGCCCCAGACCTCTTCGAGCAGGCGCTGCCGGGGCACGACGATCCGCTCGTTGCGCATGAGGTACTCGAGCAGCTCGAACTCGCGCTGCGTCAGCTCGATGTCGCGCTCGCCGCGCTTGACCTCGTGCGTGTCGGGGTTCAGGGAGAGGTCCGCCACCACGAGCGACGCGCTTCCGCGCGGCGGCCGGCGGCGCAGGAGGGCGCGCATCCGGGCGAGCAGCTCCTGGCGCTCGAACGGCTTGACGAGGTAGTCGTCGGCGCCGGCGTCGAGGCCCTCCACGCGTTGCTCAACGCCGTCGCGGGCGGTGAGCATGAGGATCGGCACGTCGCCCTTCTCGCGCAGCGCACGCGCCACGTCGATCCCGTCGACACGCGGGAGGCCGAGGTCGAGCACGACGAGATCGGGGGAGAAGGCGTCGGCGTCGGCCAGCGCCGCCTCGCCGTCCAGGCTGGCACGGACCTCGTAGCCCTCCAGGCGCAGGGAGCGCTGGAGAACCTGGACGATCTCTTCGTCGTCCTCGACGACGAGCACGCGGGCAGGGCGTTCGCTCATGCCTAGATGCTAGATGGCGGGGACGGCGGCTCGATGCCGTCCCAGTAGTCCACGGCGTCCTCGGTCCGCCAGAACCACTTGTGGACGTCGCCGTCGGGGTGCCGATCGGCCGCGCAGACCTTGCCCTCATCGGGGTACAGGACGATGTCGGGCTCGCCGTTCGTCGAGATCGCGAGGAACCGCACCGGCGCGTCGGTGTCGTTGACGATCTGGTGGCCGCCATCCACGCCGGGCGGAAAGACGACCGTCTCGCCGGCCGCAAGCCGCCGCCAGCCGTCCGCGCCGCGCAGGGCCGGCGTCCCGACGAGGATGACGAGCAGCTCCTCTTCGGTGAGGTGCAGGTGGTACGGATAGGCGGCCTGGCCGGGAGGCAACTCCCACAGGCTCGCGCCGAGGCGGCGGGCGCCGGCCTGCCGGCCGATGCGGGCGCGGCGGGCGGCGAACCCGGGCGCGTCGCGGTCGTCGTCGAAGACGGGGTCGTAGACGTTGGCCATGCGTCGTGGTCTATCGCATCGGGGGAAGGGTTCCGGCCGCCCCCGGCGAATCGACGCTTGAAGTCCATGGCAGCCCGTCGTCAGCCCGCCCGTCGCCGCGCCCGCGCGCGGCGCTCCTCGCCGAGTCCCGTCCGGCTGCCCGCGCTCGAGCAGCGTCAGCTGGATCTCATCGGCCTGGGACTCGTCGCCCTGGGCGTGCTCCTGGCGTTCCCGCTGTACCTGGGGTGGGACGGCGGCGTCGTGGGGGAAGGCGTCATCGACGGCCTGCGGACCCTCGTTGGCGAGCTGGCCTACGTCGTCCCGATCTTCGTCGTCGCGACCGGCGCGGTGCTCGTGCTGCGACCGGTGCTGCCGACGATCCGGCCGTTTCGCGCGGGCGCGATCTGCCTCGCGCTGGCGCTCGCCCTGGCGTTCGCCGCGGGCACCCTCGGGCTCGGCCCGGGCGATCACGACGGCTGGTGGAACGCCGACGAGTACCGCCAGGCCGGCGGGCTCCTCGGCGAGAGCCTGCTGTGGGTGACCTCGCACGGCGTCGGCATGGCCGGCGCCCACGTCATCGCCGTCTTTCTCCTGCTCGCCGGGATCCTGCTGCTCACCGGCGCGTCGGTCGCCGGCGTGGTCCGCGCGACCTCGTCCTCCGTGGCGGACACCACCCGCGTCGTCCGATCCGCCGTGCCGACCCGCCCGGCCCGCGCCCGTGACGACGAGCCGACGTTCGTTCCGCCCGAACCCGCGGACGAAGAGCCCGTCGTGCGCAAGAAGAAGAAGCGCACGGACGCCTCGACCCTCGACGGCGCCCGCCGCTTCCCCGATCTCTTCGGCGACACCGACACCGAGGCGCCCGACGCGGAGGCCGACGACGTGTTCGAACCGGTGCCCGAGCCCGACGAGCCCGAGGATGAGCCGCAGCTGGAGCTGCCCGTCGCCGCGGAGCCGGAGTTCGACGAGGCCGAAGACGACGAGGAAGAGGACGACGCGCCCGAGCCCGGCGTCATGAAGATCGACGAGGCCGACCTCACGCCGCAGGGCCGCCTGCGGGCCTCGGTCACCGATTCCCCGGACTTCCAGTGGAAGGTCCCGCGCGCGCGGATGCTCACGCGCTCGACGAAGGACCAGACGCGACCCGACACCGCCGGCCAGGCGCAGACCGCGCACGCGCTCATCGAGGCGCTCGCGCACTTCAAGATTGACGCCAAGCTCATCGGCACCGTCGCCGGCCCGCACATCACGCGCTACGAACTGCGCCTGGCGCCCGGCGTGAAGATGAGCAAGATCAGCCAGCTCAAGGACGATCTCGCCTACGCGCTGGCCGCCGTCGACATCCGCATCCTCGCGCCGATCCCCGGCAAGACCGCCGTCGGGGTCGAGGTCCCGAACGTCAACCGCCGCATGGTCCACCTCGGCGACGTCTTCCAGGACGCGCCCGAGGGCTGGTCGCCGCTGACCGTCTGGCTGGGCAAGGACGTCGCCGGCAAGGCGATCGGCGCCGATCTGGCGAAGATGCCGCACCTGCTCGTCGCGGGCACCACCGGCGCGGGCAAGTCGGGCTGCATCAACGCGATGCTCTCGAGCATCCTCCTGCGCGCCACGCCGCAGGAGCTCAAGATGGTGCTCGTCGACCCCAAGCAGGTCGAGCTCAACCACTACGAGTCCATCCCGCACCTGCTCACGCCGGTCATCACGAACCCGCGCAAGGCCGCCAACGCGCTGCAGAACCTCGTCCGCGAGATGGAGCAGCGCTACTCGATCATGTCGCTGGCGCGCACGCGCAACCTCAACGAGCTCAACCGCGTCCGCGAGGGCCGCGGGGAGGCGCCGCTCCCGTACATCCTGTGCGTCATCGACGAGCTCGCCGACCTCATGATGGTGGCGCCCGCCGACGTCGAGGACTCGATCATCCGCCTGGCCCAGAAGGCGCGCGCCGTCGGCATCCACCTCGTGCTCGCCACGCAGTCCCCGCGGGTCGACGTCATCACGGGCATGATCAAGGCGAACGTGCCGAGCCGCATCGCCTTCGCGGTCTCGTCGCAGACCGATTCGCGCGTCATCCTCGACCAGAACGGCGCCGAGTCGCTGCTCGGACAGGGCGACATGCTCTTCGCCCCGGTCGGCTCCTCACGCCTGCAGCGCATCCAGGGTGCGTACATCGACGAGGCGCAGATCGAGCAGATCACGTCGTTCTGGCGCGAGCAGGGCGAACCCGAGCTGCGCGAGGAGCTGCTCGACGAGGTCGAGGAGGAGACGTCGGCCGACGGCGGCGGCTCCGGCGCAGAGGATGAGCTCAGCCCCGACGAGGATCCGATGCTCGAAGACGCGATCCGGCTGGTCGTGGAGATGGGAACGGCGTCGACGTCGATGCTTCAGCGCCGCCTGCGCCTCGGCTACACGCGCGCCGGCCGGCTGATCGACATGCTCGAACGGCGCGGTGTCATCAGCGGGTATGAGGGCTCCAAACCGCGCCAGGTGCTGGTCGGCGAGGGCGATCTCGAGCGCTTCCTGCACAGCCTCCGCGAGCGCGAAGGTGGGGGCGCTGCAGCCGAGCACCCGGAACCCGAGCCCGTGGCCGAGTAGCCTTCCCGCCGCATGGCGGAGATCGGCGAGACCCTGCGCGACGCGCGGATGCGCGCCAGGATCGACATCTCGGAGATCGAGGCGCAGACCAAGATCCGGGCCAAGTACCTGCGCGCCATCGAGAACGAGGAGTGGGACCTGCTGCCCGGGCCCACGTACGTCAAGAGCTTCCTGCGTACCTACGCGGAGGCGCTGGGCCTGGACGCCCGGATGCTTGTCGAGGAGTACAAGCTGCGTCACGAGCGCCTCTCCGACGACCAGCTGCGCCCGATCGGCCCACCCGGCTCGGCTGCTCGCAGCCGCGCGCCTGTGGGCGGGGGCGGCCCGCCGCGGCTCCTGATCGTCGGCGTGATCGTCCTGTTGCTCGTCGGCGCGCTGTGGGTCCTGGGCAACACCGGCAACGACGATTCGGGATCGGACTCGTCCTCGACGACCGCCCAGACGCAGACCGCCCCGCGCACCACGACGCAGGAGCGCACGACCACCACCGCGCGCACCACGCCCACGAAGAGCCCTCTCGTCCGCCTGCAGATCATCCCAACCGGGCAGGTGTACGTCTGCCTCGTGGCCGGCCCACGTGTGCTCGTGCCGGGCTCGGTCCTGGAGCCCGGCCAGCCCACGCAGACGTTCCGCTCGCGCAAATTCCGGCTCAACCTCGGCAACAGCAACGTGAGACTGAAGATCAACGGCGTCACCCGGTCGGTCCCGAAGTCCTCGGAGGCGATCGGCTACACGATCACCCGCAACGGCCGGCAGCCGCTGCCGGCGGGCCAGCGCCCGGACTGCTCATGAGCCTGCGCGCCGGCATCGTCGTCACAGGCACCGAGGTCCTCACCGGGCGTGTGGTGGACCGCAACGGCCCGTGGCTGTCGGATCGCCTCACCGAGCTCGGGGTCGAGCACGCGTACACGCTCATCGTCGGCGACCGCCCGCAGGACGTCCACGACGCGCTGCGGTTCTTCGCCGAGCGCGGCTGCGACCTCGTCGTGACCTCCGGCGGGCTCGGCCCGACCGAGGACGACCTGACCGCCCAGGTGGTCGCGGACTTCCAGCAGCGACCGGTCGCGCTCGACGTCCCGCTCGAGGAGCGCATCTGGAAGATCCTCGAGGGCGTGCGGTCACGGTGGCCGGACATCGACGAGGAGGCCATCCGCGCGGCCAACCGCAAGCAGGCGCTGGTTCCGGCCGGCGCGACGGTCCTCGAGCCGGTCGGGACGGCTCCCGGGCTGCTCGTGCCGCCGCCGGACGGCACGGACGGGCCGCTCGTCGTCGTGCTGCCAGGTCCGCCGCGCGAGCTCAAGCCGATGTGGGGTGCCGCCGTCGAGGAGCCCGTCCTCAAGGCGGTGCTCGAGCGCGCGACCTCGTACGAGCTGCGGATGCTGCGACTCTTCGGGATCCCGGAGTCCGAGATCGCCGAGACGCTGCGCGTCGCTCGCGACGGCGGTGTCGACATCGACGCGCTGGAGATCACGACCTGCCTCCGCGGCGGCGAGGTCGAGGTGGTGACCCGCTACGAGCCCACGCAGGCCAGCATCTACGGGGCGTTCGAGGACGTCGTGCGCGCCCGGCACGCCGACACGCTGTTCAGCGACGACGGGACGCTCGTCGACGACCAGGTCGCCGACGCGCTGCTCGGCGCGGGCGAGACGATCGCCACAGCGGAGTCCTGCACGGGCGGCCTTGTCGCCGCGCGCCTGACGAACCGCCCGGGGGCGTCGCGGTATGTGCGCGGCGCGATCGTCGCGTACGACAACGCCGTGAAGACCGCCGTCGCTGGCGTGGATCCCGCGCTCATCGACGAGCACGGCGCGGTCTCCGAGCAGGTCGCCCGCGCGCTGGCCGCCGGTGCGATCGCCCGTCTCGACGCCGATGTCGGTGTCGGCATCACCGGCATCGCGGGACCCGACGGCGGAACGGCCGAGAAGCCTGTGGGCCTCGTCTGGTTCGCCGTCCTGCATCGCGACGGGCGGGAAATGGTGCGGTCGCTCGTCATCCCTGGGGGCCGCGATGACGTGCGCGACCGGTCGACGACGGTCGCGCTGCATCTCGTCCGGCGGCTGCTGCTCGGCACCGGCGGTCTGCCCGAGCGGTGACGGACGCGGCGAGGCTGTTCGCCGCGGTCGACCTGCCTGACGCGGTGCGGTCGGATCTCGCCGCGTGGGCGCGCGCGGCGATCGGGCACCGCGACGACCTGCGCAGGGTGCCCGCGGACGCCCTGCACCTCACCCTCGCGTTCATCGGCGACCGGGCGCTCGAGGAGGCGGGGGAGATCGGTGAGGCCGTCACCGAGGCCGCCGAAGGTGAGGTCCCGCTGCGGATCGGCGCGCCCCTCTGGCTCTCGCCGCGCCACCCGCACGTCTTGACGGTCGCCATCGAGGATCCCACCGGCGCGCTCACCGCGCTGCATACGCGCGTCGAGGCGGCGCTCGCTGCGCGCTGTGGCCTCGTGCCCGAACGCCGCACGTTCCGCCCGCACGTCACCGTCGCGCGCGTGCGGCGCGGCGCGCGGATCCGGCCGGTCCCGCTGGAGGCCCCGCCGCCATCGCGATTCAATGCTGTGGCGGTCACGCTCTACCGCAGCCGGCTCAGCCCGGGCGGCTCGCAGTACGAGGCGCTCGCCCGCGCCCCGCTGGCCAGGCCGGGGTGACTACGGAGCCGGTGTGCGGCCGGACGCGGATGGACGTCTGAGAGCGGCGCGCCAGGATCCGGCGCATGCGTGTTCTCGTCACCGCCGCCAGCAAGCATGGAGCCACGGAGGAGATCGGCCACGCGGTCGTCGAGGAACTCGACCGGCGCGGGATCGTCGCGGACTTCCTCACGCCTGAGGCAGTGAAGTCCGTGACCGAGTACGACGCGGTCGTGATCGGGAGCGCGGTGTACGCCGGGCACTGGCTCAAGCCCGCGACGGACCTCGTGGAGGCGCACGCCGATGACCTGCGCAGCCGCCGCGGAGTGTGGCTCTTCAGCTCAGGCCCTGTGGGCGAGCCTGAGCCCAAGCCCGAAGGCGACCCCGCGGACATCGACGAGCTCGTCGCCGCCACGTCTGCGAAGGACCACGTCGTCTTCGGCGGGCGCATCAAGCGCGACGAGCTCGGATTCGCCGAGCGGGCGATCGTGCGCGCGCTGCGCGTCGCCGACGGCGACCACCGCGACTGGGTGGCCATCGACGCCTGGGCCGGGACGATCGCGGCGTCGCTCGTCGCCTCAGGCGTCTAGACCGAACCAGCGCGCCAGCGCCTCGGCGAGCGCGGGATCGTCGGGATCGCCCGCCCAGGCGACGTAGCCGTCAGGGCGGATGAGGACGGTCGGCGGCGGGTCCACCCGTCCGATGACCGGGAGCTTCCAGTCGTCGTCGCTGGCCGCGCGCACGGTGCGCACGGGCTCGGCCGCGGCCATCCCGGACGGCCCGAAGTGCAGGAGGACCGGCCGCGCGTCGTGCAGGAGCGTCGAGACGCGGGTCGGCTGGTCCGCGACGACGAGGTCGAGGTCGGGCATCCGGCGCCCGACCAGCGGGCGGCCGTCGTCGCCGAGGTCATAGCGGATGCCGAGCCCGGAGAACCGGGCGGCCAGGTGCGTGCGCGGGCCGTCCAAGGCGAGCACCTCGTCGAGCACGTCGCGCAGCGCCTCAACACGGTCCTCTTCGCGCATGAGCGCGTTCTGCGCGAGCGTGCCCTGGAGCACCCGCGCGCCGATCGGGTGGCGCTCGGCGTGGTAGGTGTCCAGCAGGGTCTCCGACACGGCGCCCCGGACCACCAGCCCGAGCTTCCACCCGAGGTTCATCGCGTCCTGCACCCCGGTGTTCAGCCCCTGGCCGCCCACCGGAGAGTGGATGTGGGCGGCATCGCCCGCCAGCAGCACCCGGCCGGCGCGGTACGCAGCCGCCTGGCGGGCGCCGTCGCTGAACCGGGAGATCCACGTGGGACTGTGGACGCCGTAGTCCGTGCCGTACACGGCCATGAGGGCGGCGCTGAGCTCTTCCAGCGTCGCCTCGCCGGTCTCGCCGACCTCGGCCTCCGTCACGACGATCCGGGCACGGACGCCGTCCTCCAGCCGGCTGAAGCCGTGCACGCCCTTCTCGTCGCGGTGGATGACCCCCCAGGCGGGGTCACCGGCGACCTCGGTCTCCGCGACGAGCGAGGTGACGGTCGCCTCCCACCCGGGGAAGTCGATGCCCGCGGCGCGGCGAACCGCGCTGCGCCCGCCGTCACATCCGACGAGGTAGGAGGCGCGGATCGTGGCGCCGTCGGCGAGGGTGACGGTCACGCCGTCGTCGTCCTGGATGCAGCCGCTCACCTCCCGGCCGCGCATGACCGGAACGCCGAGCTCGTCCACCCACTCGGCGAGCGTCGCCTCGATGCGGTCCTGCCACAGCCCGAGGCTGTACGGGTGACGTGAGGGGGCGTCGCTGAGGTCGAGCGCCGTGGCGCCGAAGGTGTGGACCTGGACGGTCGTGCCCTGGGTCAGGAAGCGGTCGGCGATGCCGCGCTGCTCGAACATCTCGATCGTCCGGGCGTGCAGTCCGCCGGCGCGCGAGCCGTCGAGGTGCTGGCTGGCGCGCCTCTCGACGACGGCGACATCGAGGCCCGCGAGGGTGAGCTCGGCGGCGAGGGTCAGCCCGGTCGGGCCGCCTCCTGCGACGACCACGTCGTGCTCGAAAGATGCCTGCATCTTCACGTCCTCCTTGGGAGCGGCGGGCGAGTATGAGGCATGGAGGGGGGCTTGAAACAAGCCCCCCTTGCCGGGATACTGTGGACACGGCGGGGCATGTCGTGCCCTTTGCGTCCCGCCTCCCTGCGCGTACGAACGCGCGTTCTGGTTCCGTCCGACACGGACCGCACACTTTCTCCACAGCTTCGACGCAGGCCTCCGCCGACGCGCGACGGGCGCGCGCGTAGCGTGCCGCCCACCCGCTCAGAGAAAGGCTTCACCGCATGTCCGTGATCGATCCCGCCAAGGCCGCCAAGGCCCGCAACGACGCGCTGCAGGGCGCACTCACCCAGATCGAGCGCCAGTTCGGCAAGGGCAGCGTGATGCGCATGGGCGACGAAGGCGCCCAGGTCAAGGTCAACGCGATCCCCACGGGCGCGCTGTCGCTCGACCTCGCCCTCGGCATCGGCGGCATGCCGCGCGGCCGGATCGTCGAGGTCTTCGGCCCGGAGTCCTCCGGTAAGACGACGCTCGTCTACCACGTCCTCGCCGAGGCGCAGAAGCTCGGCGGCGTGTGCGCGTTCATCGACGCCGAGCACGCGATGGATCCGCTGTACGCCCAGCAGATCGGTGTCGACATCGACGAGCTGCTGGTCTCGCAGCCCGACTACGGCGAGCAGGCGCTGGAGATCGCCGACATGCTCGTGCGCTCGGGCGCCGTCGATGTCGTCGCGGTCGACTCGGTCGCCGCGCTCACGCCGCGGGCGGAGCTCGAGGGCCAGATGGGCGACCAGTCCGTCGGCCTGCAGGCCCGGATGATGAGCCAGGCGATGCGCAAGCTCGCCGGCACGCTGAACCGGACGCAGACGATGTGCCTGTTCACGAACCAGATCCGCGAGAAGGTCGGCGTGATGTTCGGCTCGCCGGAGACCCAGCCGGGTGGCCGCGCGCTGAAGTTCTACTCGTCGCAGCGCCTGGACATCCGCCGCATCGAGACGCTGAAGGACGGCACCGAGGCCGTCGGCAACCGGGTCCGCGTGAAGGTCGTCAAGAACAAGGTCGCCGCGCCGTTCCGCCAGGCGGAGTTCGACATCGAGTTCGGCAAGGGCATTTCGACCTCGGGCTGCCTCCTGGACCTCGGGATCGAGCACAACGTCGTGACGAAGTCCGGCTCGTTCTTCTCCTACGGCGACGAGCGGATCGGCCAGGGCCGTGCGAACGCCAAGGCCTACCTCGACGCCCATCAGGAGATGGCCAAGGAGATCGAGGCGAAGGTCTACGCGGCGCTCGGCATCGACCGGGACCTCGTCGCGCCGATCGAGCGCGACGAGGACGCCGAGGTCCCCGAGGTCGGCGCGGCCGCCTAGCTCCGTCGTGCTGGAGCCCACGGATCGGGTCCTCTCACGCGAGGTCGAAGCGCAGCGCGCGCTCGATCTCGCGTACCGCTATCTCGGCCGCCGTGACCGCACGGTGGTCGAGATGCGCCGCCACCTGGAGGGCAAGCGCGTCGAGCCGGACCTCATCGACGAGGCCGTCGCCGAGCTGCTCGAGCAGGGTTACCTCGACGACGCCCGCTACGCCCGGCGGTTCGCCGAGGACCGCCGGTCGCTCGACGCGTGGGGTGCCGATCGCATCGAGCAGCGACTGCTCTCCGTCGGCGTCGATCGCGCGGACATCGCCGCGGCGCTGGCTGCGCAGGACGGCGCGGGCGAGTTGGAGGCCGCGGTCGAGCTGCTGCGTCGCAAGGTCCGCGTCCCTCCAGCCGACGATCGCGCCCGGGAACGGGCGCTGGGCATGCTCGCGCGCAAGGGCTACGACCTCGATGTGGCCTACGACGCGGTCCGGGCGTTCGAGCGCGAGGACGTCTGAAGCGGTCGCGCCTAGGCGCGACCGCTTGGTACTCTTTGCGCGGTGCGGGGGCAAGGACGCAACATCGCGACGTGGACGCTGCTGTTGGTGCTCGGGACCGCGTCGAACGCGTTCGCGGCGTCCGAGTGGCTCCCGGAGCGCGAGCTGATTCCCGGGGGTGGCGTGTTGGGGGTGCAGTCGCTCTACGTCCTGCCGAACGGCACGGCCGGAGCGATCATCACCGGCCCAGGCTTTCGGACGGCGGACCTCGACGCGACGGGCACACCGGCCGGTTCCTTTTCGCCGCCGTTCGGTGACACGTTCAACACGGGCGGCGTAGCGGAGAGCAGCACGCGGACGACGATGGTCTGGACCGACTACGACGGCAAGGCCCACGCCGTCACCCGTGCGGCGGGCGCGCCCGCGTTCGGGCCGGTCGACGACCTCGTACTCGACGCGGCGGCCCCGCAGTGGGTCACCGCGGTTCGATCCAACGCCGCAGGCGACGAAGTCTTCGGATACGCGACCCCCGACGGCGATGGTCATCCCGTCGCCCACCTGGTGACGCGCCCCGCCGGCTCGTCCTCGTGGACGGATGAAGCCCTCTTTGACGACGCAGGCGTTGCCGCTGCCGGCATCAGCGCGAGCCGCCGGATCGTGCTCGTGTTGTACGCCGACGACGCGTACTGGTTGACGTGGGCGTCGTGGGACGGCGAGTTCAGCAAGCCGCAATGGATCGGTGACAACGACGACGGCGTCTCGGACTTCACGTTCCAGGTCAACGCGCCGGGAGACGCGCTCGTGAGCTGGAACACCGACGCGGCGGGCGACGCCAGCCACGACCCCTGGACGCACGTCGTCGCGTACCTGGGACGTGACGGGACCGTCGTGCCGGCCGACCCGGTCCCGGGCTCTGAGTGGTCCGGGACCGGCGCCCCGGTCGTGCTCGACGACACCGGCCGCGTGACGGCGGCGTTTACGCGGGGAGAGCGAAAGGGCACACGCGGCGTCCTGTTCGTCCGCGAGCGCACTCCGTCGGGAACGTGGGGTGCGCCGCTCACGCCTGCTGGGCTCGTCATCCCGGACATCGAAGGCGTGCGGCTGTCGGGCGATGCGGTGGGGAACGCCGTACTTGCGTACACACCCGACGGCAAGTTCGGGTACGAGGCCGTTCGCCGCACCGCCGACGGACACTGGGGCGCACCGCAAGATCTTCAACTCCCGTGTCCGAGTGCCTACGAGTCGCGGAAGTTCACGACACTTCGCGTACACGGCGGGCTCAGCACGGCCGTCATGATCAAACCGACCGGGCCCACGTACGCGGGCGCCGCGACACTGGTGTCGCGTGAGCGCCCGGCCTCAGTGGACTCCGGGCGAGTCTGCGGCACGCCGCGGTTCGCAGAGCGCTCGCCGTTCGATTCGGCCCCGCCGGCGGGCGTATCATCACTGCCCAGCCCGAACACGACGTCCCGTCCCCGTCCCGTGCCGATGCCTTGGCCGTCGACCCCCTCGGCGCCCGCGATTCGGCTCACGAACGTGCGCGTCCTCGGGCAGCCGACCAGGCGGTCCCGCTCGGTGCTGGTCCGCGCCTCGTGCTCGCGGGCCTGCGCACTGACCTTCAGGGTGTTCCATCGACCGTCGGGCGCAACGCTGGGCGTCGGGACCGCGCGGCTCACGCGTCCCGGGTCGGCTGAGGTCACGGTACGACTTCGGCGGCGCGCCCTCGCCCGCTGGCGCACCGCCCGCCCCGGGACGATCCGCCTCCTCGCGTCTGCCACGTGGACGGGCGTCAGTTCCGCTCACACGAGCATCGCGGTCCCGGTGCGCGCGGCGCGGCGGAGATAGACACGCCCATCCCACGGGTGGTTGTGAACACCCCCGATTCGCGCGTATCATCGACTCGTTGGACCGAGCCCCGCGACGGGCCCCTGAAATCGCAGCAAATCGACGCTTTCCGAAACCGGATGCTTCGTAGCAACGACACCACCACAGACCCGAGGACACGGCGCGAGGAGGCGCCCGGCCGCACGACGGCGGCACCTGGATCGAGCACCTGAACTTCCGCACGTCCCGGCGCACAGGCGCCTGCGCGTGCAACCGTCGCTTGGACCGGTCCTGTCCGAAGTCCCAACGGAGAGGAACGGCAATGGAGATCGTCGGCGCGGCCGCCATCCTGGCAGTGGCGCTCATCGTCGTCGCCGTGCTGGTGGCACGGGGTCGGCGCACGCCTGCGGGCGATGCGTCGGTGCGCGACATCGAGCAGGCCGTCCGCGAGCGCGAGCAGCGCGTCGGCGAGGTCGAGGAGCGCATCCGCGAGCGTGCCGGTGAGCTCGACCGCAGGGCGCGCGAACTCGATGAGCAGACCCGCGCGCTGGAGGCCGAGCGCGATCAGCTCGCGCGCCGCCGCCGTGAGCATGAGGAGGCGCTCGAGAAGATCTCGGGACTGAGCGTCGCGCAGGCGCGCGATCGCCTCGTCCGCGAAGCCGAGGAGCAGGCGCGCCACGACGCGGCGAAACGTCTGCGCCAGATCGAGGACGAGACGAAGCGCGCCGCCGATCAGCGCGTCCGCTCGATCCTCTCCGTGGCGATGCAGCGCCTGGCCGCCAGCCACGCGGTGGAGACCACGGTGTCCGTCGTCGAGTTGCCCAGCGACGACATGAAGGGGCGGATCATCGGCCGTGAGGGCCGGAACATTCGCGCCTTGGAGAACCTCACGGGCGTCGACTTCATCATCGACGACACGCCGAACGCGGTGGTGTTGTCGGCCTTCGACGGCGTGCGGCGGGAGATCGCGCGCATGACGCTGGAGCGCCTGCTGCAAGACGGCCGGATCCACCCGGCGAAGATCGAGGAGACGTACTTCCAGGCCAAGGCCGATCTCGACCGCCAGATCGTCGAGGCCGGGGAGGAGGCGGCGCTGGAGGCCAACGTCCAGGGTCTCGATCCCGAGCTCGTCAAGACGCTCGGCCGGCTGAAGTTCCGCACGAGCTACGGCCAGAACGTGCTGGCGCACTCCGTCGAGTGCGCGAACCTCGCCGCGCTCATGGCCGAGGAGCTCGGCGCGAGCGCGCGTACCGCCCGCCGGGCCGCGCTGCTGCACGACATCGGCAAGGCGGTCTCGCACGAGGTCGAGGGTCCACACGCCCTGGTCGGCGGCGACCTCGCGCGGCGCTACGGCGAGAGCGAATCTGTGGCGCACGCGATGGAGGCGCACCACAACGAGGTCGAGCCGCAGACCGTCGAGGCGGTCATCGTGCAGACCGCCGACGCCCTCAGCGGCGCGCGGCCCGGCGCGCGCGGCGAGTCGCTCGAGCACTACGTCAAGCGCCTGCGTGAGCTCGAGCAGCTCGCGCAGAAGCACGAGGGCGTGGACAAGGTCTACGCCATGCAGGCCGGCCGGGAGATCCGCGTCATCGTGGCGCCGGACGCCGTCGATGACGACCGTGCGCTCGTGCTGGCGCGCGAGATCGCCCGCGAGATCGAGAAGGAGATGGAGTACCCCGGGCAGATCAAGGTCACGGTCATTCGCGAGTCCCGGGCGGTCGAGTACGCCCGCTGAGCGCCGCGCGCTCTCAGCGAACCCCCAGTCTCCCGAAAGGGTCCCTTGACCGCCACGCGGCAGCCTGGCGGCATGACTTCTTCGACCACTCCCGTGCCCGACGCGCCGCAGGAGCGGCCGGCGTGGCAGCGCTACCTGCCCGCCGGCGCGGCGGCCACCGTCGTGGTCGCCGCCGTGATCGGGCTCCAAGCCGCGTCGTCGTCGGGCGAGACGACCAGCGGGCCGCAGGGCGGCCCGCCCGGGATGAACGGCCAGATGCAGGGTCCCGGCCAGGCGCAGAGCCAGCAAGGCGGGCAGACGCAGGCGCCGTCCCAGGGCCAGCAGGGCGGCCAGATGCAGCAGACGCCGCCGTGGGGCGGCGGGCAGGGCGGCCCGCCCGGCATGCAGCAGGGCCAGGGGCAGCAAGGCTCGGCGCAGGGCGTCGACCCGTCCCAGGGCATGGCGTCGCCACGGACGGGTGTCTCATGAGCGTCCATGACGTCCGGTTCCGGGCGATGGGCACCCGCATGCGCGTGGCCGCTGAGGGAGCGAGCGCCGCGCTCGAGCATCGGGTGCGTGCGGCGCGAACCGAGCTCGAGCACACCGACCAGCAGCTGACGCGGTTTGGCGCCGGCAGCGCGCTGTCGCAGCTCAACGCCTCGCCGTCGGAGACCGTCGAGGCCGGCCCGCTCCTGCGCGATCACGTGCGCGCGGCGCTGTGGGCGGCCCAGCGGTCCGGCGGCATGGTCGACCCGACACTCCTCGATGCCATCGAGGCCGCTGGGTACCGGGGATCGCTCGCCGACCGGCAGCGACCGGACCTCACGGACGCCCTCGGGTCTGCACCGGAACGACGCCGCGCGTCGGCCCGCGAGGATGCAGCCTGGCGCACGATCCGCGTCGACGACCGTGCGGGCACGATCTCGCGCCCGGTCGGCGTCCACATCGACCTGGGCGGCACCGCGAAGGGCCACGCCGCGGACCGCGCGCTCGCGCACCTGCGCGGGGCACGCAACGCGCTGGTCGATTGCGGCGGTGACCTTGCGCTGGGCGGTGACGCCGGCCGGCCGCACGCGGTCATCGTCGAGCACCCCACGACGCGCGAGGCCGTCGCGACGCTGCGCGTGGCCCGGGGCGGCGTCGCGACCTCGGGCATCACCGCGCGGGCGTGGCAACGCGGCGACGGCACGTGGGCGCATCACCTGCTGGATCCCGCAACCGGCGAACCGTGCTGGTCGGGTCTCCTCAGCGCCACGGCGGTCGGGACGAGCGCGCTGCAGGCCGAGACGCTCGCCAAGACCGCGTTTCTGCGGGGTCCGGAGGGCGCGCGCCGGCTTCTGCGCCGCCGGGGCGGCGTGATCGTCCACGAGGACGGCGATGTCGAAGTCATCGCGGCGGGTGAGCACACGATGCGCGTGCGGCGCCAGGCGCTCGACCGGCTTCGCATCCAGGGCTGACCACGCACGGCGGGGTAGCCTGTCCTGCGATGCGCAAGCGGTACCACGTCACCACCTTCGGGTGCCAGATGAACGAGCACGACTCCGAGCGGATGAAGGGCATGCTCGAGACGCTCGGCTACGACGAGGCGCCCGCACGCGACGACGCCGACCTCATCCTCTTCAACACCTGCTCGATCCGCGAGGCGGCCGACTCGAAGTTCATCGCGCACCTCGGTGAGGCCAAGCGCCTGAAGCGCGAGAACCCCGAGCGGGTCGTCGGTGTCGGCGGCTGCTGGGCGCAGTCGGTCAAGGACGAGGTGTTCGCGCGGTTCCCATTCGTGGATGTCGCGTTCGGCCCAGGGCAGGTGCACAAGCTCGCGGAGTTTCTGACGTCCGACGCGATCACCGCCCAGGGCTACTTCGAGTTCGAGGGCTTCCCCGGCCACCTGCCGACGAAGCGCGCCCGTGAGTTCCAGGCGTGGGTGCAGATCCAGGTCGGCTGCAACTGCGCGTGCTCGTACTGCATCGTCCCGTCGACCCGCGGGCGGGAGGCCAGTCGCCCGTTCGACGAGCTCGTCGCCGAGGTGCGGGGACTCGTGAGCGACGGTGTCACCGAGATCACCCTGCTCGGTCAGACGGTCAACAGCTACGGGCGCGACCTGCGCGGCGACGACGGCAAGCCGCGGAGCTTCAGCGAGCTTCTGCGCGCGCTCGACGCGATCGACGGGCTGGAGCGCATCCGCTACACGAGCCCGCACCCGAAGGACCTCCGCGAGGACGTCGTGCTCGCGCACGCCGAGCTGCCCTCCGTCTGCCAGCACATCCATCTTCCGCTGCAGAGCGGCTCGACGAAGATCCTCAAGGCGATGCGTCGCACGTACTCGCGGGAGCGCTACCTCGACCGCGTGGCAATGATCCGCGAGCACGTGCCGGACGTCGCGCTGACGACGGACATCATTGTGGGCTTCCCGGGGGAGACCGAGGAGGACTTCGAGGAGACGCTGTCCCTGTGCGAAGAGGTCGGGTACGACGCGGCCTTCACGTTCATCTTCTCGCCGCGCCGCGGTACGACGGCCGCGGAGATCACCGAGGGCGTCGTGCCGCATCCGGTGAAGGTCGAGCGGCTCGAACGCCTCGTCGAGGTCATCCAGCGTGGCGCGCACGCGCGGGCGCAGCGGTTCGTCGGCCGCACCCTCGACGTGCTCGTGGAGGGACCTTCGCGCAACGACCCGGCGAAGCTGCGCGGGCGCTGCTCCCACAACAAGGTCGTGAACTTCACCGGCCTGGCCGAGCCGGGAGACATCGTCCCGGTGGAGATCGTCTCGGCGACGAGCCAGACGTTGGCCGGCGAGATGTCACTGCTGGCGCGGTTGGCCGGCTGACGCGTCCGACCGGACCCCATGCGAACATGTGTTCGCATGCGGTGGGAGCATCTAGAGATTGAGCGGCAGCAAGCCGCGACCCTGCCGGGGTACAGGGAACAGGCGACGGTGCGGCGATTCGACGCACCCGAGGCCCTCGACATGCGGTTCTACGAGGTCCGGGCCAAGACGGTCCTCAACCGGGTTCCCCCGAAATCGCAGATGCCGTTCCGGTGGACGATCAACCCGTATCGGGGATGCAGTCATGCCTGCGTCTTCTGTTTCGCTCGCCCCACGCACACGTATCTCGGCTTCGACGCGGGCCGCGACTTCGAGCGCGAGATCGTCGTCAAGGTCAACGCGCCAGAGGCCGCGCGCGCCGAGCTCTCACGCCCGAGGTGGAGGCGCGAGCACGTCGCGATGGGGACGAACACGGACCCGTATCAGTGGGTCGAGTCGAAGTACCGCTTGATGCCGGGGATCTGGGAAGCGCTGCGCGACAGCGACACCCCGTGTTCGATCCTCACGAAGTCGCCGCTGCTGCTCCGTGACGCGGACCTCATGGTCGAGATCGCCGACCGCGGCATCCCGGTGTACGCCGACCTCTCGATCCCGACGTGGGACGAACGCGCCTGGCGCGCGACCGAGCCGCACACACCGAGCCCGAAGGCGCGGATGGAAGCCGTCGCCGAACTGAACCGGCGCGGCATCCCAACCGGGATCCTTGTCGCGCCGCTCATGCCCGGCATCAACGACGCGCCGCACCAGCTTGCGCCGCTCCTCGAGGCCGCGGCTGAGGCCGGCGCCGTGCAGATCGGCGGCATCGGGCTGCATCTCCGCGGCCAGGTGCGCGACGTCTTCATGGAGTGGCTGCGCAGTGCCCGGCCGGACCTCGTCGGTCTGTACGAAGAGCTGTACGAGGGCGGCGCCTATCTGCCGCAGCACGAGCGCCGGCGCCTCGCCCGACTCATCCGGGCCGAGGCGCGCGACCCGGCGCCGGGCAACGCGACGGGGGAGGGGACGCAGCGCTTCGAGGCGCTCCGCGCGCAGCGGCGTGGCGCCGCGGAGCGGCCAGAGGAGGTGAAACGTACCCCGGCGCCTGCCGCGCAGGAGTCGCTGTTCTAGAGATCGCGTGCGCCTGGGTGGCCGTCGCCGGGCCACGGCGCCAGGATCAGCAGCAGGCGCGAATCGCTCATCGCGCGCACCTCATGGCGCTCCGCCGGATCGAAGATAGCGAGCATCCCGGCGCTCCCGCGCTGGGGCGCGCCCCCATTGCGCACCTCGACCTCGCCGTCGACCACCACGAGATGGGCACGCTCATGCACCTGGTGCTCGTCGAGCGACTCACCCGCGGGCAGCTGCAGGGCGATCGACCGGGACTCCCCGCGACGGGAGTCCAGAACGACGGGATGTCGCGGCATCACGTCGAGGGTCTGCAGGTCCCAGTGGCGCATGGTCAACCTCCCGGTCGGGTTCCCCGGCATCCGCCGGTTGTGTGTGCTTCGTCACACGTAGGTGTGGACTATGCCGGGTCGGCGGGTACCCGTGCGCAGGATGCTCATCACGAAGTCCCACGCATGGCAGGCCGCCGGCCTGGCCCGAAAGCTCAGTGACCAGCGCGCGCGCCGGGCGCGGATCGAGATTGCCGTGCTGATTCCCGCGATCGCCGCCGTCATCGCCGTCTACGTGCTGCGGGATGACCTGCTCGAGGGGGTGAAGACGCCCGTTCGACTCGTCGCCGCGATCCTCGTGCTGGTCCTCGGCTCGCTGTTCGCTCGTGCGATGGGGCAGGCGTTCGGTCCGCTGATGATCCGCCGCCTCGATCCGGGCGCCGCAGGCGCGGTCGGGTTCGTCCTGCGCCTGTGCGTCCTGCTCGTGGCGATCTCGTCCGCCTTGCGGATCGGCGGCGTGGATCCCAGCGCATTCATCCCGGCTGCCGCCGCGGCTGCGGTGCTGCTCGGTCTCGCCGCACAACAGACGCTCGGGAACCTCATCGCCGGGGTCGTGCTCCTCAGCGCCCAGCCGTTCCGCGTCGGTGACCGCATCCGCCTGCAGGGCGGGGGATTGGCCGGCGAGGTGGAGGGCGTCGTCTCATCACTGGGCCTGCTGCACACCACGCTCGTCAGCGGCGACAACTCGATCCTCGTCCCGAACCGCACCGTCCTCGACGTGGCGATCGTGCCGCTGAACGAGCCGGCCGGAGTGAACCTGCGGGCGCGTCTGCGGCGAGGCGTCACGCCCCTCGACCTGCACGACCTGCTCGTCGAGCGGGTGGAAACGCCCATGCGCAGCGAGCCGCGCGTCCTCCTCGAGGAGATCGACGAGGACGAGCTGATCGTGCGCATCCAGGCCACGCCGGAGCAGGCGTCCGACGGCGCGCGCCTGGCATCCGAGGTGCTGCGCGCCGTCGGACCGGAGACGCAGCGCCTGCAGTCGGCGGCCTGAGGTCAGCCGTCGCGTCGGCTGGCCTGCCCGGCAGCGAGGCGCTCGGCCACGTCCGCGCCGCCCAGTTTGCGCTGGAACCGGCTGGCGAGCTCGGGGGCGAGGCCGGCGACCATCACGCCCGCGCGCATGCTCAGCGGCGCGACGTCGACCTCGCGGACGTCCTTCTGGATCGCCCGCACCACCGCGGACGCCACGTCTTCCGGGGAGCGGGTCCCGACGCCGCGGGGCAGCTCGATGTCCGCCTCCACGAACATGCCGGCGTCGCGGATGAATCCGGGGAAGATCGTGGACACGCCGACGTCGGTCCCGTGCAGCTCCTCGCGCAGCGCCCCGGCGAAGCCGCGCATCCCGAACTTCGTCGCGTTGTACATCGAGCTGTGCGCCGCGGGCACCTTGCCGGCCAGCGACGAGATGAACACGAGGTGGCCCGCGCCGCGCGCGAGCATCCCCGGCACCATGCGCTGGGCCATCATGATCGGCGCGCGCAGGTTGACGTCGAGCATGCGGTCGATCTGGGTCGGCGTCAGCTCGGTGATGAGCCCCGTGGCGGGAAGTGCGGCGTTGGCGATGAGCACGTCGGCTTCGCCGTGCGCGTCGAGCAGCGCGTCGAGCTGCGCGCGGTCGGCCAGGTCGACGGCGAGGTTCTCGGCGCCCAGCTCGGAGGCGAGCCCGGCGAGCACTTCGGTGCGCCGGCCGGTGAGCACGAGCTTGGCGCCTTCGGCGGCGCAGGCGCGCGCGATGGCGTGGCCGATGCCACCGGTCGCGCCGGTCAGCAAGACGGTGCGGTCACGAAGATCCATCAGGCGAACACTGCCACAGTCGCCGTGAAGGCATGCAGGAAGTTCGCGCCGCCGACTGGTCCGATCTCACCGGCGGCGAAGAACCCTGCCGCGGGCGCGCCCGCCAGCCCGGAATGCACGGAGCGGGCGTCGTGATCGCCGACTCCGAACATCTCGCGGCCGCGGCCCGTGCAGGTGAAGACGAGCGCGCCGGCCGGTTCATCTTCCCCGAGTGCGATGCGGCGGAGCTCGAGCGCGTCGCGCAGATCGCGGTCCGCGGTGATGGCGTCGCGCGCGTGGAGTCGCACGACCTGCCCCGGGCTGACCGGCGCCCCGACGGCGACGGTGCCGAGCGCCGGGTCGCCGCCGAGCAGGCCCCGGATGAGCACGTCGCCGGGACCGGGGACCGGCTGGTCGTCGAGGACGATGCCCAGCAGGACGCCCTCGGCGACGGCCGCGCGTTCCTCCTCGGGAAGCGACTCGACGACGTCGCGGAGCTTCGGCAGCGCCGGCTCGCCGCTGAGCTCCTCGATGACGTTGCCCTCGCCGGCGGTGATCTCAAGCCGGGGGCCGACAGGCCGCGCGCCCTGCGATACGCATGGGAGCATCTCGACGCCATCGAGGCGGACCCCGACGGCCCCGCCGTGGCGGACCTCGTCGTCGAACAGCAGTGCCGCGGAGCCGTCCAGCGTCCGCGAGCTGGCGACCCCACCGAGGACCGGAACCCCGGGGGAGCGGACCGCGAGCTCGTCGAGGATCGCGTCGGTGGGGAAGGAGTACGGGTCGGGAAGCAGGATCGCCCCGGCTGCGCCGCTCATTGACGGCATGCCGGACACCGTGACGCCGCCGGTGTCGCCCGGACGGACGTCGGCGTGGAACGTGGTGGCCGACCCGCCGCCGAGATTGGCGGCCCACACGCTGATCGCGGTCCCGCCCTCCACCTCTCGGGCGTCGCCGACCACGCCCGCCGCGCCGCAGCCGATGAGGCCGCCGGGCCGCAGCACGGTGTGCAGCGCGTCCAGCGCGATCTCCGGCGCCGCGAGATGACCGCCGGCGAGGAACGCGACGACGAGATCGGCGGAGCGGCCGAGCCCCGCGGCGGCGCTTTCGGCCGCGTCGATGGCGCCGAGCTGGGGGTCCGCCAGCGTGGAGAGGCCGCAGCCGACGCGCACGGGCATGAGGCGACCATAACGCTCCGGGCGGCCCGGCCCGTCGATACTCCCCGGGATGCCCGGCGTCCTTGCCATCTTCGGGCCGACGGCTGTCGGCAAGACCGCGTTCGCGATCGCGGCGGCCGAGCGCCTGCACGCGGAGGGCGACGCGCCGGTCGCGATCGGCGCGGACGCGCTGCAGCTGTACGCCGGGCTGGAGATCCTCACCGCGATGCCCACCGCGCAGGAGCGGGCGCGGTTGGAGCACCGGCTCGTGGGCATCACGCCCGTAACCGACACGTTCAGCGTCGCCCGGTACGCGCGCATGGCGCACGAGGAGATCGATGCGCTGCTCGCGGCCGGGCGCGCGCCGATCGTCGTCGGCGGCACCGGGCTGTACCTCCGCGCCGCGCTCGCTGACCTCCAGCTGCGCCCGCCGCCCGAGCCGGGGGTGCGCGAGGCGCTCATGGCCGAGCTCGAGGACGTCGGCCCGGAAGCGCTGCACGCGCGCTTGGCCGAGGCCGCACCGTGGGCCGCCGCGCGGATCGACGTCCGGGACCGGTCGCGGATCGTCCGGTCGCTTGAGCTCCACGCCGCCGGCCAGCTCGAGCCGCCGCCCGCCGAGAACGAGTTGTGGACCGCCCACACGCGTCATCCCACCCGGCTGGTCGGCCTCGTGATGGACCGCGACGCGCTGGTCGCCCGGATCGACGCCCGTGTCGACGCGATGGTCGAAGCCGGGGTCATCGACGAGGTCCGCCGCGCCGATGCGGCCGGCGCCTCGGCCACCGCGCGCGCCGCGGTCGGCTTCGCCGAGTTCCTCGCCGGTGACGTCGAGGCCGCAAAGGTGCGCACGCGGCGGCTCGCGCGGCGCCAGCTGACCTGGATGCGCAAGCTCGCCGGGGTGGAGCTCGTCGACGTCACCGACCGCACGCCCGACGAGGTCGCAGACGCGCTGCAACTAGGCTCCGCCGCATGACGCTCGCGTTCGAGAAGTGGCAGGCCCTGGGCAACGACTACCTCATCGTCGAACGCGACCGCCTGCCGTTCCCGCTCACCGAAGAGCGCGTCCGGCGCCTGTGCGACCGCCATCTCGGCCTCGGCGGCGACGGGATCCTCGAACTGTCACCGCCCGACGCGCCGGGCTTCGTCGCGCGGCTGCGCATCTTCAATCCCGACGGCTCCGAGGCTGAGCTGTCGGGCAACGGCGCGCGCGAGGCGATCATGTACCTGCGCCGCCGTGGCTGGACCGACCAGCGCGAGTTCTCCATCCAGACCGTCGCCGGCGAGCTGCGCCCGACGATCCTCTCCGACACCACGTGCACGGTGGACATGGGCCGCGCCAAGCTCGAGTCCGACGACTACCCGGCCGGCGAGCGCGACGGCCGCGGCGAGCTGGAGACCGGCGAGCACGCCTGGTGGTTTCAGCACGTGTCGATCGGCAACCCGCAGTGCAGCATCGAGGTGCCCGACGCCGACGCGCTGCTCGCGCTTGACCTCCACGCGATCGGACCGGGCATCGAGCACCACCACCTCTTCCCGAACCGCACGAACGTCTCGTGGTGGTGCCGCCTGGGCGACGACCGGATCCGCGCGCGGATCTTCGAGCGCGGGGTCGGCGAGACGATGTCGTCGGGAACCGGCGCGACCGGCGCGGCGGTGTCGTTCGTCCTGCGCGGAGGGGACAGCCCGGTGACGGTGGAGCTCGACGGCGGCGAGCTGACCGTGGAGGTCGAAGAGGACCTCCACGTCGACCTGACCGGCTGGGCCGTGCCGGTCTACGCCGGTGAGGTCAGCGGTGACCTGCTCGCCGACCTCACCGCGATGGACTGACGCTCAGACGCTGACGTTGTGCTCGCGCAGCACGGCGGTCAGCGACGTCTTGCGGTCCGTGCTCTCCTTGCGCTCGCCGATGATGAGCGCGGCCGGGAGATCGAACTCACCGGCAGGGAAGGTCTTCTTGCGCGTGCCGGGGACGACGACCGCACGCGCCGGGACCTCGCCGCGCAGCTCAACCGGCTCGCTGCCGCGCACGTCGATGATCGCCGTCGACGCGGTAATGACGGTGTTCGCGCCGAGCACCGCCTCCTTGCCGACCTTCACGCCCTCGACGACGATCGAGCGTGAGCCGAGGAACGCACCGTCCTCGATGATCACGGGGCTGGCCTGCATCGGCTCGAGCACGCCGCCGATGCCGACGCCGCCGGAGAGGTGGACGTCCTTGCCGATCTGCGCGCAGGAGCCGACGGTCGCCCACGTGTCGACCATCGTGCCGCTGTCGACGTACGCGCCGACGTTGACGTACGACGGCATCATCACGACGCCGGGCGCGAGGTAGCTGCCGTGGCGCGCGGTGGCCGGCGGCACGACGCGGACGCCGAGCGCCGCGTAGTCGCGCTTGAGCGGCATCTTGTCGTGGTACTCGAACGGCCCGACCTCGATGGTCTCCATCTGGCGGGTCTTGAACGAGAGGAGGATCGCCTTCTTCGCCCACTCGTTGACCTGCCAGCCGCCATCGGCGGTCGGCTCGGCGACACGCAGTTCACCGCTGTCGAGCAGGTCGAGCACCCGCTCGACATCCGCTGCGGCGTCGTCGTCCAGCTCGGGGGCGTCGAAGAGGGCATCGATGCGCGCCTGCAGCGCGGTCAGGTCCGTCGTGCTCATGGCCCCAACTTCGCAGATCGCGCGTCGAGGCGGCGGGCGGCCTCCTCGCACGCCTCGACCGTCGGCACGAGGGCCGCGCGGACGTACCCGGCACCCGCGGCGCCGAGGTACGACCCGGGCGCGACGACCAGGTCGAGCTCGTCGAGCAGGGCGGTCGCGAACGCCTCGTCATCGCCACCGGGCACGGCGAGCCACAGGAAGAACGACGCGTCGCCGCCGGCCAACCGCAGCCCCGCGCGTTCGAGCGCGGGAAGGAGGACGTCGCGCTTGCGCCGGTACCGCTCGCGGACCTGCTCGACGTGCGCCTCGTCGCGCCACGCCAATGCGGCGGCGCGCTGGACGAACAGCTGCGGTGCGACCCCGACCGACGGCCGGTAGCGCTTCAGCGCGGCGATGAGGTCCGGGTCTCCGGCGACGAAGCCCGACCGGTAGCCGGGCATCGACGACCGCTTCGAGAGCGTGTTGATCGCGAGGACGTTCGTGCGGTCGGCCAGCTGCAGCGCCGAGACGGGCGCGTCCCCGTCGAACCACAGCTCGCTGTACGCCTCGTCGCTGGCAAGCACCGCGCCCGCGGCCCGGCAGCGCGCCGCGGCGTCCTCGAGGAACGCGAGTGGGACCGTGGCCCCGGTCGGGTTGTTCGGGTAGTTCAGCCAGAGGATCGCCAGGCGGTCCCAGTCGATCGCGTCGAGGTCGGGCAGCCAGTCGCGCTCGGCGGTGAGCTCAAGCTCGACGACGTCGGCGCCGGCGAACGCGCCTCCGCGGGCGGGCACCGGATAGCCCGGAGTCGTCGCGGCGATGAGGTTCCGGCCCCCGTGACGGTCGACGATGACGTTGGCGAGGTGGAAGACCGCCTCCTTGGAGCCCAGCGTCGGGATGACTTCGGAGGCGGGATCGAGGTCCGCGCCGAACCGCCGCTTCGCCCAGGCGGCGATCGCCTCGCGCAGTTCAGGCAGGCCCTCGGCGGTCGGGTAGAGCGACACGCGTTCGGCCTGCACGGCCCGGACGAGCTCCTGCACGATGAAGGACGGCGTCTCCTCCCGCGGTTCCCCGATCCCGAAGTCGATGAGGTGCGCGCCGCGCTGCTGCGCCGCGGTCTTCGCCTGGGTCAGCCGGACGAACGGGTAGGTCCCGAGCGCGTCGAGCACCGGGTTGCGGGAGGTGGGCGACATCGTGCGCGGAGGCTATCCCTCGGTGATGAAGGCCCGCAGCACGTCGTAGGAGCGGCGCAGCGCGGCCTCGGTGACGAGTTCGTCCCGGCGGTGGGCCTGCTGCGGGTCGCCGGGACCGAAGTTCACCGCGGGCAACCCGAACGCGGCGAATTCCGCGATCGGCGTCCATGCCTGCTTGGCCTGCACGGCGAGGTCGCCGTGCTCCCGCAAGGACCGGACGAGCGGGTGCGCGAGGACGACCGGCGCCGACGGGGCGTTGGAGACGATCTCCAGCGTCCCGTGTGGCTCACACCACGCTCGCAGCCGAGTCTCGGCGTCCGCCGCGGCGATCCCCGGGGGGTAGCGGTAGTTGACGTGCGCGGTCGCGACGTCGGGGACGACGTTGTCGGCGATGCCGCCGGCGATCCGGGTGACCGACACGGCCTCGGTGAAGACGAGGCCGTCGTGCTCGTGGTCGGTGTAGGGCACGTCGGCGAGCTCGGCGATCCCGCGGGCGGCGCGATGGATCGCGTTGTCCGCGGTCCAGGGCCGGCCGGAATGCCCGCTGCGCCCGTGGAAGCTCCACGTGGCGTTGAGGTTCCCCAGGCACCCGGCGTGCAGCGCGTTGTCCGTTGGCTCCATCATGAGGACGAGGTCCGCGCCGAGAAGGGCGGGCTCGCGGCCCAGCAGTGGGGTGAGCGCGCTCTCGGCCACGGGGAGCTCCTCGCGCCCGAAGAAGACGTAGCCGACGTCGATCGCGCACCTGTCCGGCGTCAGGTCGCCCGCCAGCTCGATCATCACGGCGAGCGCCGCCTTCATGTCACTGGCGCCGAGACCGTGCACCGCGCCGTCCTGCAGTCGCCCTGGCCGGTTGCCCTGCGTCGGCACGGTGTCGAGGTGACCGGCTAGGAGCACCAGCGGACGATCTTCCCGGCGGCCGCCGGCGAGCGCGCCGGCAAGGACGCACGTGTCGCCCGCGTCCCGGACGGGCACGTCAAGCCCGGTGAGCACCCCAAGGACGTGCGCGGCGAGCGCCTGCTCGTCACGCGACTCGGACGGGACGTCGACCAGCTCCAGCGTTCTGGCGGCCAGGCGCCCGGTCAGGTCGGCGTGCATGCCGGGGAGCCTAACCTCGCGGCCATGCGGTACTGCGGCATCGACATCTCTGCCAAGCCCGGCAACCAGCAGCTGTGCACGCTCGTCGAGCGGCGCGGGGAGAACGGGCCCGAGCTCGTCGCGTCCTTCTACGCGCCGGGGACCGTCGAGGCGGTTGCGCGGACCGTCCTCGGCTTCGGTCGCGAGGCTGTGGTCGCGGTTGACGCCCCCTCCGGCCACCGGCTGGACCTCCTCGCACCGGGGCAGCCGCTGCGTGAGACGCTCGATCTCCCCGAGGGCCGGTTCGAGCGCCACCGGGTGTGCGATGCGCTGCTGTTCCGCCGCCGCCTGCCCCTGTATCCCGTGCCGAACGCCGCGCAGGCGCTCTCGACCTGGGAGGCGTGGATCGGCGTCGGCTTCGAGCTCTTCGCGGCGCTGGACGGCCTCGGCGTCTACCGCCCGCCCGCCGCGGACCGGCTGCAGGCGCCGGTCGGGACGGGTGCCCTCGCGCACGGGCGGCTCTGCGAGACCTACCCCGACGCCGTCTTCTGCTCGCTGCTCGGCCACCGGCCCCGCCCGAAGCGCACGCCGTGGGGGCTGCAGGAGCGCATCGCCGCATTGCGGGTCCGCGGGATCGTCGACGAGGACGGCGGGTTGTGGCACCGCACGCTCGACGAGCTCGACGCGTGCGCCGCCGCGTACGCCGCGTGGTCGCTGGCCTCCGGCGAAGGCTCGTGGGTGGGCGATCCGCAGGAGGGCGTCATCGTCCTGCCGGTCGCCGAACTGCTCGACCGGTACGACCCGCTGCCCCCGCCGCAGCGCCTCGTGCTGGCCTAGAAGCCGCGTCGCGCCGAAGGTGCCACAATGGTCTCCACGCACGCCCGGCCGCAGGGTCAACGCTTCTCCGGGGTGCGCCTTTCGTCATGGCTTCAGACGACCAGACTCCCGACACCGCCCCCGAGCCCGACGCGCCGTCCACGGACGTGACCGCCTCGGCTGACGCTCCCGACCCCGCGCCTCCCGCGCCGGCCGCTGCGGAGGCGCCTGCGCCTGTCGCGGACGCTCCGGTCGCCGAAGCGCCCGCTGAGCCGGAGGCCGCTCCGCCTGCCGCGCCGGCTGAGCCGGCCGCACCCACCGCTGAGGCGCCGGCTGAGGCCGAGCCCACTGCCGCGGCCGAGGCACCCGCCGCCGAGGAGCCCGCGTCCGCCGAGGAAGCTCCGGCTGAGGCCGTGGCCGAGGCACCCGCCGCTGAGCCGGCCGCGCAAGCCGAGGGGGAGGCTGCGGACGCTCCCGCGAAGCCGAGCCTGAGCCAGATCAAGCGCCTGCAGAGCGGCCACGGACCCAAGCGCAAGCGCAAGCCGAGCGCCGCCCAGCGACACCGCGGGCTGTTCTTCGCCCGCCTGAACGAGCTTCGTCGCGCCGAGCGCGGCGGCCCGCAGGCCACCGACCCGGCTGCCGCGCCGGAGGAGACCCCGGCCGTCGAGGCCGCCCCGGCCGAGCCCGAGACCGCCCCCGTCGAAGAGACGGCTCCGGTCGAGGCCGCTGCCGAGGCGCCCGTCGCCGAGGAGGCCGTGACTGCGCCGGAGGCCGAAGCCCCCGCGACGGCGGAGCCCGCCGAGTCGCCGTCTGGTGAGGCAGCCGAGGAAGCGGCCGCAGCTGAGACCCCGGTCGTCGACGAGGCACCCGCCGAGCAGCCGGCGGAGCCCGCCGCGGCAGAGGCGACCACGGAAGACGCCGCCACCGAGACACCCGCGCCCCCGGCGCGCAGCGCGAAGACGCCCCCGCCGCCGCTGGAGGGCGTCGGCCTGGCGCGCGTCCAGGCCGCGATCCAGCGCGTCGGTGGTCCGGACACCATCAAGGAAGCGCTCGCGCCGCAGCAGGACGCCAACGGCCAGCCGCTGAAGTGGGCCGCCGTCTGCGCCGAGAAGTCGATCGGGCTCAAGCCCGGCGACCCCGTCTTCCAGGCGTGGCTGCGCCTTGCCGCCACCCCCGTCCGTGAGGTCAAGGGCCAGCTCCGCGCGCTCACGGGCGAGGACGACCGCGACCAGCGCCGCGGTCGTGGTGGACGTCGCGGCGGCGGAGGAGACGGCCGGCGCCGTGAAGGCGGCGGCCGCGAGGGTGGTCGCCAGGGCGGCCGTGGCCCGCGCAGCGATCGGGCGGCGAGCTCGGAGGAGCTTCGCGCCCTCGGTCGCGACGGGTCGTTCTCACCGAAGGTCCGCATCGTCGCCGACCGCGACGAAGAGCGCCGCGAGCGTGAGAAGGCCCGCAAGGCCGCCAAGGAAGCGAAGCGCCAGGCCGAGCGCGAGCGCCTCTCCCGCCTGGGCTACTAGCCCGGCCCGCCTAGAATGAGACCTGTGCAGCGTTCACGCACAGGTCGCACCGACAACCGCCAGCATGCCTCCGGCGTCCCCGAGGGCCGCGCCAAGCAGCGCGCCTTCTGCATCGCCGTGCTCCCGGACGGCGATGATCTGTCCGAGCTCAAGGAGCTGCTGCGCACCGCGCGTGTGGCCGTCGTCGGGGAGTCCGTCCAGCACCGCGAGGCGCCGCATCCGCGGTCCTATCTCGGGTCGGGCAAGCTCGAGGAGGTCAAGGAGCAGGCCAAGGCGGCGGACGCCAACGTCATCGTGTGCGATGACGAGCTCAGCCCGAGCCAGGAGCGCAATCTCGAAGAGGCGCTGAAGCTGCCCGTGATCGACCGGACCGAGCTGATTCTCGACATCTTCGCCGGTCACGCGAACTCCGCCGAAGGCAAGCTTCAGGTCGAGCTGGCGCAGCTCGAATACAACATGGCGCGCATGCGCGGCCTGTGGACGCACCTCGACCGCCTCGGCGTCGGCGGCGTCGGCACGCGTGGCCCGGGTGAGACGCAGATCGAGACCGACCGCCGTCTCGCGCGCAACCGCATCACCGCGCTGAAGCGCCGCCTCGAGGAGGTCAAGGGCTCCCGGCGCACGATGCGCGCCGAGCGCGAACGCGCGCATCTGCCGCAGATCGCGCTGGCCGGCTACACGAACGCCGGGAAGAGCACGCTGCTGAACCGCCTGACCGGGGCCGAGGTCAGCGTGCGTGACCGGCTGTTCCACACGCTCGACCCGACCACACGCACGATGGAGCTGCACGGCCGCGCGTACCTGCTCACCGACACCGTCGGGTTCATCCGCAAGCTTCCGCACCAGCTCGTCGAGGCCTTCGGCGCCACGCTGGACGAGACCCGGCTCGCCGACCTCGTCCTCCACGTCGTCGACGCCTCATCGCCCGAGGACGAGATGGACAGCATGATGCGCGCCGTCGACGAGGTCCTCGACGAGATCGGCGCCGGCGAGAACCCGCGCATCCTCGTGCTCAACAAGGCCGACGCGATCGACGAAGACCGCCGCCGCGCCCTCGAGCTCGACCATCGCGGCGCCGTGCTCGTGTCCGCCGCGACCGGGGAGGGGCTCGAAGAGCTCGGCGAGCGCATCGAGCAGGAGTTCCGCCGCCGCCTGCGCACGGTCGACGTCCTGCTGCCGTACGCCGAGGGCGCGCGGCTCGCCGAGCTGCACGACGTCGCCGGCGACGACCTGCGTCGCGAAGACACACCCACCGGGGTGCGCGTCAGTGCGCGGGTCCCGGCCGCGCTGGCCGAGCGCCTGGAGCCGTTCGCCGTCTCCAACGGCAACGGCGCCTCGGCCTGACTCAGCTGGTGACGACCGTCCACGGCTCGACGCGGTGCGCCGTGACGAGGCCGTTGGCCACGTAGGGGTCTTCGGCGACGAAGGCGTCGATCGCGTCGCGCTCGTCCGCGGCGAAGACGATCAGCCCCCCGGACGGCGGATCCCCGACCGCCCCGGCGATCACGATCCGCCCGTCGCTCGCGAAGCGGTCGATGAGCGCGAGGTGCCCCTCGCGAAACGGCCCGCGCCGATCGAGCATGTCGGGCACGTAGTCGTAGAACAGGGCGAGCAGGCGGCGCGGTTCGGCCATCGTCGCACTCACCGGTCGTCGCCGCTGCCGGTCAGCACGCCGCGCTCCTGGCGCGACCGCAGCTTCGCGAGGTTCGCCCCCGCGATCTCGTCGAGGTCGAGCTCGGCCTCCGTCGCGATCTGCGCGACGTACCAGAGCACGTCGCCGAGCTCCTTGGCGATCGCGGCGCGCCGCTCGTCGCTCAGGACCCCCGCATCGTCACGGACCATCTTCTTGACCTTCTCGGCGACCTCGCCCGCCTCGCCGCACAGCCCGAGCGTGGGGTAGAGGAGGTTGTCGCCCGCGTCGGGATAGACCGCGGTCGCGCGCGAGTCGCGCTGGTAGTCGGCGAAGGTCGTCATCTGCGCGAGGCTATCGCCCGCCCCGGCCACCGGGGCGGGCGATGCGCCGATCAGCTGCCGGACGTCAGGCCGTACTGCGCCAGGTAGTCCGATGCGGCCTGCGCGGGCGTCTCCTTGTCGAGGTCCACGCGCGCGTTGAGCTCTTGCATCACGTCGGCCGTGAGGTTCTTGTTGACCTTGTCGATCGTGGCGCCGAGGTCGGGCCCGGCCTGCTGCACGGTCTCGTCACGCACGAGGAACGTCGAGTTGTACGGCGGGAACATGCCCTTGTCGTCCTTGAGCAGGACGAAGTTGTCGCGCTTGTTCTGCGGATCGGTCGTGAAGACGATCGAGACGTCGGCGTCGCCGTTCTTCAGGACCTCGTGGCGCTGGGCGATGTCGACGGGCACGAACTTCTGGAACTTCAGACCGTAGACCTGCTCGAGGCCCAGGAGGCAGTCGCGCCGCTGGCGGCACTCCGGCGAGCCGTAGAGGACGAGGTCGCCCTCCTTGCCCTTGAGGTCGCTGATCGTCTTGAGGTTGAGCTTCTCGGCGGTCTCCTGCGTGACCGCGACCTCGTTCGACGACGTGAACGGCGTCGGCGGGAACGCCGTGATGTTGTCCTTGGCGAAGTCCGCCTTGACCTGGTCGTAGGCCTGCGCCGGATCGGTGGGGAGCTTGTCGGCCGGGACGTCGAAGAACGAGAGGAGGGCGGTGCCCGTGTACTCGGGGTACCCGTCGATCTGGCCGTCCTGCAGGGCCTTCAGCGCGGTCTTCTCGTCGCCGAGGTTGAGCTCCTTGTCGACGGTGTAGCCCGCCGCGGCGAGCGCCTGCGCGTAGATCTCGCCGAGCACCTTCTGCTCGGTGAAGTTCTTCGAGCCGACGGTGATCTTCGTCTTGGCGTTCCCTGCGTCCTTCGTGATCGCCGTGGACGACGTCGCCGTCGTCGACGCCGATCCGCTGTCGTCATCGTCGCCGCAGGCCGCGACGCCGAGGGGCAGCGCGAGAGCCGCGAGGACGAGCGGGATGGCTCGCAGTCGTCGTGTGGTCATGGTGTGGTCGGAACCCTCCTGTTGGTGAAGTGAGACCGCTGCCGCGAGCCGCCGCGCGAGAGCTTCACGCCCTCGGGAGTCACGGCGCGCTGGGCGGCGGCGAAGAGCAGTTCGGTGGTGATGGCGACGAGCGCGACGAGCATCGCGGCACCGACGCGTCCTTCGTCGCCATAGACGCCTGCGTTGATGATCGGGTCGCCGAGCGTGTCGGCGAAGCCGGCGAGCGGTGCGATGGTCGCGGTCGCGACGACGTTCACGGCAGACACGCGTACTCCGGCGAGGACGAGCGGCAGCGCGAGCGGGAGCTCGACGGACCGCACGAGGCGCCACGCGCTCATGCCCATGCCGCGCCCGGCGTCGACGAGCTCGCGATCGACCTCGCGCATGCCCACGTAGGTGTTGGTGAGGATCGGCGGGATGGCCAGCAAGGCCAGCGCGAGCATCACGTTGAAGAAGCCCGCGCCGAACCACGCGAAGAACACGAAGATCAGCGCGATGCTCGGAACGGCGCGGCCGATGTTCGCGACGCTCACGGCGACGAACCCACCGCGCCCCGTGTGTCCGAGCACGACGCCGACGGGCAGGGCGACGGCGCAGGCGGCGAGCATCGCGGCGATGGACAGCTTGATATGCCCCCACAGCAGCTCGCCGGTCTGCTGCAGGCCGCCGACGTTCCCGCCGCCGCGCCCTTGGCGCTCACGCACGAGGAAGTCGATGCCGTCGCCGAAGACGCCGAGGAACGCGAGGCTCGTCGTCATGCCGCCGCCCTCGCGCGGGTCCATGGCGTCATCCAACGCTGCGCCAGCAGGATGACGACGTCGAGGAACGTGGCGAGCAGCACGCACAGCCCGCCGGCGACGAGCACGTTGCTCTTGAAGGCCTTGTCGGCCTCCAGCGGCTCTCCCAACCCGCCGGCACCGGCGAAGAACGCGAGCGCGGCGAGGCCGACCGTGGTGGTCGTGGCGATCCGCAGGCCGGCCATGATCGCCGGCAGCGCGAGCGGGAGCTCGACGCGCCACAGCAGCTGGCGCTCGGTCAGGCCCATGCCCCGCCCGGCGTCGCGCGCCTCCTCGGGCACGGCGTCGAGGCCCTCGAGGACGTTGCGGAACAGGATGAGCAGCGTGTACGCCGTCAGGGCGATGATCGCCGTGAGCGGCCCGCGTCCGGTGATCGGCAGCAGCAGGAAGAACGCCGCGACGCTGGGGATCGTGTAGAGGATGCCCGTGACGTTGGCGATCGGCGCGATGAGCCACCGGCGGCGGTAGGCAAGCACCGCGAGGGGGAAAGCGATGAGCAGGCCGAGCGTGACCGACGCGACCACGAGCCACACGTGCTGGAGGAACGGATCGACATACCGGTCGAGGTGATCGGCGATCCACCCGGGGCACACGCCGTTGTTCTCCACGCAGCTGCTGCCGCTGCGGTCGCGGAAGAAGCCGTCGGCCTGCGCGAGCACCGCGATCATCCGACGGGCTCCTCGCGCTGGACGAGGTCATGGATGAGGTCGATGCTGATGATCCCCGCCACTCGCCCCTCGACGTCTACGACCGCGCCGTACTGGACGTCGCTCTGCAGCAGGCCCGACAGCGCGTCGCGGAGGGTGTCGTCGAGCTCGACGCGGTGCACATCGCCCGCGCCGGCGCCGGCCCATCGCAGCGGGCGCTCCTGGTCGTCGACGACCAGCGGATAGGCGATGTCCGGCGTCCCGTCGGAGCGGGCCGCGCCGTCTTCGCCGACGAGCGGCGCCCGGTGCAGCTCGATGTCGCGGACCCGCTGGAGGGCCAGCCGCTTCAGCGCGCGGTCGGCCCCGACGAAGTCGCGGACGAAGTCGTCGGCGGGCGCGGCGAGCAGCTCGGCGGGAGTCGCGTACTGCGCGAGGTGCCCGCCCTCGCGCATCACGGCGATCCGGTCGCCCATCTTGATCGCCTCATCGATGTCGTGCGTGACGAACACGATGGTCTTGCGCAGCCGGGCCTGAAGCCGCAGGAACTCGTTCTGCAACCGGTCGCGGTTGATCGGGTCGATCGCGCCGAACGGCTCGTCCATGAGCATGAGCGGCGGATCGACGGCCAGCGCGCGGGCGACACCGACGCGCTGGCGCTGGCCGCCCGACAGCTGTGCCGGGTAGCGACGCGCGATGTCCGGCTCGAGGCCGATGAGGTCGAGGAGCTCGTCCACGCGCGCGGCGATCCGCGTGCGATTCCACCCGAGCAGGGTGGGGACGGTCGCGATGTTCTCGCCGATCGTGCGGTGTGGGAACAGGCCGATCTGCTGGATGACGTAGCCGATGTGCCGCCGCAGGTCTGCCTCGTCGCGCTCGCGCACGGACCGGCCGCCGAGCAGGATGTCGCCCTCGGTGATCTCGATCATCCGGTTGACCATGCGCATCGCCGTGGTCTTCCCGCAGCCGGACGGGCCGACGAGCACACAGATCTCTCCGGCGGGAACGTCGAGCGTCAGCCCATCGACCGCGGGGGCCGCGGCACCGGGGTAGCGCTTCGTGGCGGCGCGGAACGCGAGCGGCTCCGCGGACGGGCTCGGGGACGGGACTCCGGCGATGCGCGAAGTCTAGTTCGGTGATCCGACTGCAGAGACGCCCGCTGCGCGCCGCGCCGATGCGTGGGCGGCATCTTCGAGCCGGTCATCGAGCGGCGCCAGCTCGACCCCGGTCGCCCTGGAGATGAGCCAGTCGGCAAACCACGTGTTCTTCGGCAGCAGCGGGCCGTGGAGGTACGTGCCGATGACGCCGTCGCGGCGCACCCCCTCGGACCCGGAGCGTCCGTCGTTGCCGTGCCCCTTCAGCACACGGCCGAGCGGCTGCTCGCCGGTACCCAGATGGGTACGGCCGCCGTGGTTCTCGAAGCCGGCGAGGACGCGCGGGCGCCCGGAAGGGCCGTCGAGCTCGACTTCGATCGCGACGTTGCCGATGAGACGGGGCCCGTCTTCGCGCACGGTCTTCAGATCGACGAGGCCGAGGCCGGGGATCTCGTCGTCGCCGAGCTCGTAGACGTGGCCCAGGAGCTGGAAGCCGCCGCAGATCCCGAGGACGAGCGCCCCGCGGTCGGCCGCGGCGTGCAGCGCGTCGCGCTTCGTCTCGACGAGATCCTTCGCGCAGAGCACCTGGTCGCGGTCCTGGCCGCCGCCGAGGTAGAAGAGGTCATGGGCGTCGGGGTCGACCCGGTCGCCGAACCCAGCCGGCGTGATGACGACCTCGATGCCGCGCCATCCCGCGCGCCGCTCGAGCACCAGCAGGTTTCCGCGATCGGCGTAGATGTTCATCACGTCGGGATACAACGCGCAGATCCGCAGGAGGTCAGCCACCGAGCATCACCACCGTCGAGCCGACGTGATCGTCGGTCTGGGGGATCATCCGGCGGGGGAGGACCTCGAGGCCGTGCGCGGCGCCCTCGGCTTCGAGCGTCTCGGCCGAGAGCCGGTCCAGCCGCGTCTGGCGGTGCACGACGCGGCTCGTGCCGTCCGGCTCGCGCACGACGCGCGCGTGGTGAAGGACCCAGCCGTCACCGACCTCCTCGATCGCGAACGGGTCGCTCTCGTAGCGGCGGCCCGCGTGCTCGGCGGTGACGAACGCCACGGCCTCGTCGGCGCTGTAGGGCTCGACGTCCTCGGCGAGCGCCGCGGCGAAGACGCCGCCGGGCGCGAGGTGGCGACGCACCGTGTCGAGCAGCTCGGCGCGCGCGTCGGCCCCGCCGAGCAGCTGCACGGTCTGCATCGGCACGACGATCAGCGGCACCTGCCGGTCCAACTCGAAGCTGCGCGCGTCGGCGGCGACGGTACGCACCGGCCGGCTTCCCGCCCGACGCGCGAGCTCGTTCAGCAGGACGGAATCGAGGTCGACGGCGATCACCTCGAACCCGGCGTCGAGCAGATCCAGGGAGACGCGGCCGGTGCCGGCGCCGAGGTCGACGACGGGCGCCCCGTGCGCGTCGGCGAGCTCCCGCCACAGCTCCAGGTCGGCGTCGTAGATGCCGCACTCGAGGTCGTGGAAGACGACGTCCTCGTTCATGTGAACATCCCCGCCGTCGCGCCGCGTCGCGCGAGCAGCTCGCGCAGCGCGAGCATCGCCGTGTACGTCGGCATCGCGTAGAGCCGGTCGCCGGCGTCGGCGAGCGCCGCGTCGAGGCCCGCCTCGAGGTCGTCGACCGTCTGGATGCGCTCCCCAGGGATGCCGGCGTACTTCAGCCGCAGCGCGAGCTCGGGCGCCCGCGTGCCGCTGCACACCACGCGCCGCACACCGCCGGCGAGTAGCTCGAGGTCGGCGTCCCAGATCCACGAGACGTCCCGCCCGTCGGCGATGTTGTCGTTCAAGACGGCGAGCAGGTCGATCTCGCCCGGCTCGAGGGCGAGGGTTCGCAGCACCTCGTTGGCGCCGGTGGGGTTCTTGACGAGCAGGATCGCCAGCTCGTGGCCGTCGACCTCCACCGTCTCGGCGCGACCGAACGCCGCGCGCACCTCTTGCAGCCCGGCGACGATGTCGTCCAGCCCGACGCCCAGGGCGAGGGCCAGGGCCGCGGCGCCCAGGGCGTTGTAGACGTTGTAGAGGCCAGGGAGGTTCAGGCGGACGTCCGCGTCCCCGGCGGGCGTGCGCAGGCGCAGCGACGCGCCGCGGGTGCCGTCGAGGCGGATGTCGGTGGCCGTGACGTGCGGAGCGGGGCGCGCCGAGTCGCCCCGGGGGCAGTGGTACCGGCCGAGATGCCCGACGTAGACGGCGTCGTAGACGAGCGGCGTCCCGCACCGGCGGCAGTGCTTGGAATCCGATGCGTGCGGGAGGTCGGCCAGCGCGACCGTGTCGTCCTCGATGCCGAAGTAGAGAACGTCCGCGCGGCTGACGCCGAGGTCGGCGACCAGCGGGTCGTCGGCGTTGAGGACGAGCTTGGTCGCCGGCATGCGGTCGAGCACCGCGCTCCAGCGCTCGGCGATCGTCTCCAGCTCGCCGTAGCGGTCGAGCTGGTCGCGGAAGAGATTGCCGAGCAGCAGCGCGCGCGGCTGCAGCTGCGGGCCGATGCGATCCAGCCAGAACTCGTCGATCTCGAAGAGCCCGACCTCACCGTCGATCCCGCGACCGTGCGCCGCGTCGAGCAGGGCGCTCGCGACCCCGCCGGCCATGTTCGCGCCCTGGACGTTGTGGACGACGCGCCCTTCGGCGCGCTGGAGGATCCCCGCCACCAGCGCGGCGGTCGTCGTCTTCCCGTTCGTGGCGGAGATCGCGGCGCTGCCGCGGGGCAGGCGCGCCGCGAGCGTCCCGATCGCGTCGGGCTCGAGGCGCAGCAGCACCTTGCCGGGCAGCGACGTGCCGCCGCGACCGGCGCGACGCGAGAGCGCGCCGGTGGCGCGAGCGGCGGCGATCTTCGGACCGATCACGCGGCCGGGCAGAGGACGGGGACGGCCTGCGGCACGCAGGAGATGGTGACCGGCGTCGAGGCGATCGGGTCGCCGTCGGCGTAGACGTCGAACGGCCGATCGACGCGCACCTCGACCGCGCGCACCCGCCGGATCTCGATCTCCGGCTCGTTGACGTGCGTGCCCTTGAAGACCTTCGGCAGGTTCAGGACGAAGCGCCGCCGCGGCATCGCCGCGGTGATCACGAGGTCGAGCAGGCCGTCGTCCAGCCGGGCGTCGGGGGCAAGGAACATGCCACCACCGTAGGCCCCGCTGTTCGCGGCGGCCACCGACATCGCAGGCCGCTCGATCACGCTGCCGTCGTCGAGGACGAGCGTGAACGTCGCCGGCCGATACGCGGCCAGCGCGCGGAGCGCGCCGTACGCGTAGGCGAACGGGCCGAGCCAGGACGGCGCCTCGTTGCCGATGCGGTTCGCATCGCTGTCGAAGCCCAACGAGGCGATGCCGATGAATGTCCGTCCCGCCACGTCGCCGACGTCGAGCCGGCGCACCTCGCAGTCCGGGAGCGCCCGGGCGGCGGCGACGGGGTCGCGGGGGAGCCCGAGCACCCGGACGAAGTCGTTGCCGCGCCCGCCCGGCAGCACCCCGAGCAGCGCGTCGTCGCGTCCGCGCAGGATGCCGGCGGCGCAGCCGATGAGCCCGTCGCCCGACAGCGTGACGACGGCGTCACCGGCATCCGCAGCGCCGGCGATGAGCTCGCACGCGTGCTCGAGCGACCGGGTGCGCTCGGTCGTGAGCGTCACGCCACGGGCGCGGAGAGCGGCCTCGACGTCAGGAAGGACCTTGAGCGCCCGGCCGCCGCCCGCCGCGGGGTTGACGAGCAGCACGACGGGCCGGTCGAACACCGGCCCGATGTTATGTGAGTCAGCTCGCGGGGGAAGGCTCGGTCGCCGCGTCGCCCGTCTCGAGCGTGAAGCGATCGATGAGCTCCTCCAGCCGGGCGGCCGTGGCGGCGAGCTCGGCGGCGGAGGCCGTGATCTGCTGCGTGGAGGCCGTGGTCTCCCGCGCGGACGCGGCGACCTGCTGCGTGGAGGCCGACGACTCCTCGGCGACGGCGACGACCTCGCTCATGTCCGCCTCGACCCGCGACGCCTGCTCGTCCACCGCGGCGATGACCTCGGAGATCGCGAGAATGCGCTCGCCGACCGTCGCGACGGCAGCCTCGATGCGGACGAACGCGTCTCGCGCCCGGTCGACGGTGACGGCGCCGTCCTCGGTGCGCTGCGCGCCCTGCTCGACGACCTCGACGGCGCGACCGGTCTCCGCCTGGATCTCCCCGATGAGCTCGGCGATGGAGGCTGCCGCCTGCTGGGACTCCTCGGCCAGCTTGCGGACCTCGTCGGCGACGACCGCGAAGCCGCGGCCCTGCTCGCCCGCCCGGGCGGCCTCGATGGCCGCGTTGAGGGCCAGGAGGTTCGTCTGCTCGGCGATGCCGGTGATCGTCTCCACGATGCCGCCGATGCGCTCGGACTTCGCGCCGAGCTCGCGGATGGCGCTCGTCGCGCGGCCGGAGTTGTCGCGGACGGCGGCCATGGCGGACGTCACCTCGTCGACGGCGCCCGTGCCCTGAGCGGCGACCTCACGCGCCTCGTCGACCGCGGCGCTCGTGGCCTCGGCGTCCTGCGCGCCGGCCTTCGACCGGCTGACGACCTCCGTGGTGGACCGCGTCGCCCCGCTGACGACCTCGACCTGGCGCTCCGCTCCGTGGGCGACGCTGTCGATCGCACCCGCGATCTCGGCGATCGCCCGGCCGGCGTCCTCGGACACCGTCGACATCTCCTGGGACGCCTTGGAAAGCTGCGCGCTCGACCCGCGCACCTCGGCGACGAGCTCGCGCAGGTTGCCGACCATGCCGCCGAACGAGTGGGCGAGGCCGTCGCGCTCGCTGCGCGGCGTCAGCGCGACGGTCAGGTCGCCGTCGGCGACGCGGCCCGCGGCGCCGGCGACCTCGTCGAGGCCGTCGACCATGCTGTTGAGCGAGGCGGCCAGGTCGTCGATCTCGTCGCGGCCCTTCGTCTCCAGGCGCTCGTCGAGGTCACGCTGGGCGACGCGGTCGGCGAAGCGGCTGTAACGCTTGACGCGGCGCACGACGCTGCGGGCGAGCAGCCCGAGCACGATGAGCGTGATGCCGCCGCCGACGATCGCGGCGATGAGGACCCCGCGCTTCGAGGAGGACGCCGTGTTCTGGGCGTTCTTCACCGACGCCCGGCCTTCGGCGAAGTGCACGTTCGTCATCTTCTCGTTGGCGTCGCTGTACGCCTTGAAGGCGATCCCCAGCGCCTTGGCGGCCGCGATGAACTCCGGCGCCGTCTGCGCAGCAGCCACCTGGCCGAGCGCGGGGGAGAGCTTCTGATTGAACGCCGCCTCCAGCGCCTTGGACTTCTCCGCCTCCTCGCCGGCCGCGCTGTTGGTGCCCGTGCCGACGATCTCCTTGCGCAGCTCGGCGAAGTACGCCGTCAGCTCGCGGCGCTGCTTGGCGGCCTCCCCGGCCAGCCGGGCGCGCTCCGCGCCGCGGGCCAGCGCGGCATCAACCGCGAGGTTCTGCAGCTCCGCGATCTTCCGGTACTCGGTGAACGACCCTTCCGCTTCCTGGAGCTCGGCCTGGACGCCGACGCCGGCGTCACGTGTCTCGTTGACCCCGCGAACGGAGACCAGGGTGAGAACGACGAGGGTGATGATCACGATCGTCCCCGCGAGCGCGAACTTCGCGGCGACGGAGAGACGGACGGCAGGCAGGGACACAACGACCTCCGGGCGGGGAAAGCGGGCAAGACAGGCCTCGACTCCTCCCGTTATCGGTTACGTAACGTCCCGCTTTAAGCAGTGTGGCCAAGGACGAGGTCGGCCAAGGTTGGCGCGATGGCAATCGGACCAGGGTCCGCCGATTGTGCTTCCGCGAGCGTCGTCGATCCGGTCAGCACGACCGCCCCGTCGATCCCCGCATTCAGGGCCGCGGCGAGGTCGGTGTCCAGGCGGTCGCCGACGAAGAGCGCGCGGCCGGGGCCGAGCCGGTCGAGGGCCGTCGTGACGAGTCCCGCCTCCGGCTTGCCGATCGTGGTCGCCGTCGCTCCCGTCGCCGTCTCGACCGCGGCGACGAGCGCCCCGGTACCCGGCCACAGCCCCGCGGCGGTGGGGTACGTCGGGTCGCGCGAGGTCGCCAGGAACTCCGCGCCGCGCATGATCGCCGTCGTCGCGTCGCGCAGCTCGGCGAAGTCGAAGGCCTCGTGCCCGGAGACCACCGCGACCGCGGCGCGTGCGACGAAGTCGGTCCCGTTGACGATCCGCAGCCCGGCCGCCTCGACGTGGCGATGGATGGTCGGCGAGCCGATCACGACGGCCGGCGCCCGTTGCGCGCCGTAGCGCTCGGCGAGCATGAACTGCACCGCGGCGCCGACGGTGACGACCTCCTCGACCGACGCCTGCATCCCCAGGCCCCACAGCTTGCGCACGAAGTCCTCGACGCCGTGGCGCCCGTCGTTCGTCACGAACGCCAGGCCCTTGCCGGCTGCGCGCAGCGCCGCCAGCGCCTCCGCGGCCTGCGGCGTGGCCTCGTCGCCGACCCAGACGCAGCCGTCGAGGTCGAGCAGGACGTGGTCGTATCCGGCCACCAGCGGGCTCAGCATCCCGCACCCTCCGGGGCGACGGCCGTGAGGGGATAGCCTCGCCGATCATGAGCAACCCCGAGCCCCCCAGCGAGCCCCTCGAGCCCGGCGAGCACGTCGTCACCGTGCAGACCAGCCACGGCACGTTCGAGATCACGCTCGACACCGAGCGCGCGCCGGTCACGGCGTCGTCCTTCGCGTCCCTCGTCTCCCAGGGCTTCTACGACGGCCTCACGTTCCACCGCATCGTCCCCGGCTTCGTCATCCAGGGCGGCTGCCCGGACGGCACCGGCATGGGCGGGCCGGGGTACAAGGTCGAGGAGGCGCCGCCGTCGGACCTGCGCTACGTCCGCGGCGTCGTCGCGATGGCGAAGACCGCCGTCGAGCCGGCGGGCACGTCCGGCAGCCAGTTCTTCGTGGTGACCGGCGGCGACGTCGGCCTGCCGCCCGACTACGCGCTCGTCGGCCACGTGACTGAGGGTGACGACGTCGTCGGCGAGATCGAGGGCGTGAGGACCGGCCGCGGCGACGTCCCGGAGGAGCCGGTGATCATGGAGAAGGTCACCGTCGCCAAGCAGTAGGGCGTCAGCCCGCGCGGGCGGCGCGCGCATTGGCTTGGCGCCGCCGCCCCACGAAGTACAGGACCACGAAGACCGCGGTGAGGATCAGCACGCCGAGCAGGACGCGCCACGGGATGCTGGCCCCGCCGAACGGCAGCGTGACGACCGTGGCGGCCAGGAAGCCGACGAGCAGCAGGACGACGACGATGAGGATGAGCAGCGCGACGCCGCGGACCCGCGCGAGCACGCTGGAGCCGGGCGGGGGGACGAGCAGGCCGCTGACCTTCAGCAGGAAGAGCTGACGGTTCGACGGCGCCTCCTGCCCGAGCTTCTCAACGGCGACCTTGAGGTCGCCCGCCCTGCGCTCGGCCAGCGCGAGCGACGCGTCAGCCATGCGCCGGAGCTGCATGCGCTCCTGCGGCCGCGCGGCGGCGATCGCCTTCTGGAAGTGGGCGCGGGCGGCCTTCGCGTCATAGCGCTCGGCGGCGCGGGCGCCGAGGATCGCCTGGGCGGCGGCCCGCTGCTTGCTCTCGGCTTCGAGCTCCTCGTCGGAGCGCGACTCGAGCGCCTGCATCGCCGCGAGGGCGCCCTTCTGCTCCATCCGGATCTGTCGCTGCTTGGGCGGCATGAGGCGCCACAGTGTAGAGCCCGGTGTAGGGTCGGCGCGTGACGCCCGAAGAGACGCTCAAACTCGTCAACACCGGCATGATCGGCTTCGATCTCGCGCTGGGCGCAGGCGCGCTGCTCGCGCCGGCCACGACGCTGAAGATCCTGGGGCATGCCGAGCCCGCGCCCGACGCCGAGGCGCTGTTCCGCCGGGCCGGGCCGATCTGGCTGACGTTCGCCGCCGCGCACGCCGTCGCGGCCGTGCGCGGCCGCCCGGAGGACTGGCTCGCGGTCGCGTGGCTGCGCGGGACCGAGATCGGTACGGACGTCCTGTGGGCGGAGTCGCCAGGCATCGAACGCGGCCTATCGCGATGGGCGCTGCGCGGCGCCAGCGCGTTCAACCTGGGCCTGTCGCTCGCATGTGCGGCGATGGCGCGCCGCACGCGCTGATCGGGGCGGTACGCTCTCGCGCCCGATGTCGCTTCGTCGCCTCGCCCTCATCCTGTGCGCCGCCGTCCTGGTGGCCGGCGCGATCGCTCCGGCCGCCGGCGCCCAGTCGGGCAGCGGCCCGCTGCTCTCCCCGCCGGCCGAGACGGTCGACACCTCGCCGCCGCCCGACGAGAGCCACAAGGGCGACGGGCTCAGCGCGTTCCAGCAGCTGCTCATCCTGCTCGGCGCCGCCGCGCTGATCGGCGGCATCGGCTTCGCCATCTGGCGGGACGCCCGCAAGAACGCGCCGGCAGAGACCAAACGCCAGCTCTCCGACGAGGAGGCCGGCGGCCCGGCGAAGACCCGTCAGCGCACGCGTGAGCGCGACAAGCGCCGCGCGAAGGCCAAGCAGGCGCGCAAGCAGCGCAAGCGCAACCGCTAGCCGAAGACCCGCGCGATCCGGTCGACCACGAGCTCCGGCCGCTCGTCGACGATGAAGTGGCCGGTGTCGGGGACGAGTTCGATCGTGAGGTCGTCGCACCACTGGTCGAGCCCCTGGAGCATGTCGGGGTGGATCGCGGCGTCGTTCTCGCCGAACAGCAGGTACGTCGGGACGGTCAGGCGCTGCGAGCGGTAGCGACCGGCCATCGCTGGCCCGAGCTCGCGCAGGAGGAACTCGCGGTAGACCAGCTGCGACGCGCGCGCCCGCGCAGGCTCGCGGAAGCTGTCGGTGAACGTCTGGCGCGCCTGCGCGTCGACGGCGTCCGGGTCTTCGAGCCCCGCCCGCCAGACGATGTCGACGACGCCGGCGCGCAGCAGCGGGGCCCCCAGAGGGCTGGCGAGGAGCACCTGGTAGGAGAGCTTGACCAGCGCCAGGAGGCTCGAGAGGCCGGGTCGCGGCGGCATGAACGGCGGCACGATGTTCAGGGCCAGGTACCGCTCGACGCGCTCGGGCGCGCGCAGCGCCAGCAGGAACCCCGTCCACCCGCCCCAGTCGTGACCGACGAGCTTGACGCGGTCGATCCCCATGGCGTCGAGCAGGTGCAGGATGTCGCTGGCAAAGCGCTCCTTGCGATACCCGCTCGGCGGCGCATCCGTCCAGCCGAAGCCCCGCAGATCCGGCGCGATCACGCGGTAGCGGTCACTGACGGCCGGGATCACGTTCCGCCAGAGGTACCAGTGCTGCGGCCAGCCGTGCAGGAGCAGGAGCGGCGGGGCATCCTCCGGACCGGCGAGCGCGACGTGCGTCCGCAAGCCGCCGGCGGTGATGTACTGGTGGTCGACGCCGTCGACGTGGGGCAGAGGGCGAGCCATGCCCCAGACCCTACTCTTCGGTAGCGATCAACATGGCCTTCCCGACGCTCACCTGCCTGGACATCGGCGCGGACCCCGACCGCTGGCGCGCGGCGGGTGTCGCCCTCGATACGGACGGGCGCGCGCAGATCGGCGGGATCACGCTCGGCGTCGGCCCGGGGGAGCGCGAGGGACTTCGAGCCTGGGGCTGGGACGGCCTGGCCGCCGGGGCGACGCTCGACGGTGTCCCCGTCACCACGATGCCGGCCGGCCCGAAGCTCGAGCAGCCGCTCGGCCTCACGGCGGTGGACCACGTCGTGCTGGCGACGGGCGATCTGGATCGGACGGTCTCCGCGCTCGACACGGCCGGACTGGACCGCCGGCGCATTCGCGACGCGGGAAAGATCCGGCAGGCCTTCTACGTCGCCGGGCCGGCCCTCGTCGAGGTTGCAGGCCCCGCTGAGCCCGACGGAGGCGACGCCGCGCTGTGGGGCATCACGTTCGTCGTGGACGATCTCGATGCCGCGGCGGCCGCGATGGGCGAGCTCCTCGGCGACGTCCGGGACGCCGTGCAGCCCGGCCGGCGCATCGCGACCGTCAGGCGCGACGCCGGCCTCGGCGTGCCGGTCGCGCTCATGACGCCGCGGCGCTGACCGCCCCCCGACAGTCAGCGCCGCGTGTCATGCACGTCGCCCTCCACCCCGTCCCGGGGCTCCACTTCCGGGACGAGGCGGGGCGACATCTGGTCCCCCCAGGGATGCGGGAGCGGTGCGGGAAGGTCTAGAAGTCCTCGGGCAGGATCGCGTCGGCCTGCAGGGCGGCGGCGAACCGGTCGGCCTCGTCACGCGCGTTGGCGGCCGCTAGCGCGTCGAGCGCCGCGACCAGGGTGCGGGTGCCCTCGTCGAGACCGATGTCGAACTGCTCGAGCGCCTCGTCGTCGTAGACGCCGACGCCCTCCCAGTCGCAGTTGGGGCAGCGCAGGCCCACGGCGAAGTGCCACTCGTCGACTTCGAGCGCCTCGGTCGGGAACACGAACGGCATCTGGCAGGACGGGCAGACGTGCGGGCCGGCCTCGGTCGTGACCTCGTGGGTGTGGATGCCGAGCGCCCGATGGATGTCGTGGCTGGTGGTGTCGACGTGGAGCATGCAGCGCAAGGTGATCCCCTCGCGTGTGGAAACGGTGTGAGCCGGGGTGAAGGAGCGGTGGTGCGAAAGTCCCCCTCGCCGTAAGCAATCCGCGACCCCCGGGTTGAGCCTCCGACCGACCACTCCCGTCACCCTCCAGGAGGCACAGTCATGGGGTTCTTCAAGGACATCCGCAATCTTCAGAAGCAGGCCGACGCGATGACGCCGCCCGAGTACAAGGGCTTCGGCGGCTCGATGCGGCAGATGCGCGACGGCGTCGCGCTCGCCAGCCAGACGATGAGCGACCTCAACGCCGGCCAGATGCAGGCGCAGACGCTCATGGCGACCGGGGTCCCCGGCCAGGGGCAGATCACCGGGGTGCGCGACACGGGCATGACCGTCAACGACAACCCCGTCGTCGAGCTCGATCTGCAGGTCACGACGCCGAGTTCCCCGGTGCCCTATCCGGTCACCCACCGGCAGATGGTCAACCGCCTCCAGGTCGCCCAGCTGCAGCCGGGCGCGACCGTCCAGGTGCGCGTCGACCCGATGAACCCGCAGTCGCTCATCCTGGCGTGAGCGGCGAACCGGCGTGGCGGCGCCGCGCGCGCCGCTACGCTACTTCGCGGTAGGGATGCTGCGGAGGAGACTGCTCATAGCCCTGGCGACGCTCGTCGCTGCGCTCACGTTGCCGGCCGGCGCGCATGCGGCCGAGCAGACGATGAAGTTCCGCTTCGGGCCGATCGTCGTCACGCCGGGCCAGAACGACATCCTCTTCGCGCTCAACGACAAGAAGCCGCAGGTCCCCGGCTGGATCACGTCGTTCAAGCCCGACCTGGTCTACAAGGACGGCACGCCCACCCGTACCGACGTCATCCACCTGCACCACGGCGTCTGGTTGAAGAACAACTACCCGCAGTTCGCCGCCGGGGAGGAGAAGTCGATCATCGACCTGCCGCCCGGCTACGGATGGCGGTCGCTGCCCAGCGACCGGTGGGTGATGAACCACATGATTCACAACCTCACGCCCAATCCGGCGGAGGTCTACCTCACGTACGAGATCGGCTTCATCCCCGACACGGACCCCGCCGCGGCGGGCATCACCCATGAGGTGCAGACGAAGTGGCTCGACGTCATGGGCCTGCGTGCGTGGCCCGTCTTCGACGCGATCAAGGGGACCGGGGGCAAGGACAAGCGCTTCACGTATCCCGATGAGGTCCCCGGCTACCGCCCCGAGTCCTACCCGTTCAACCAGTGGACGGTCGAGCAGGACGGCGCGCTCGTCGGCACGGTCGGCCACCTCCACCCGGGCGGCCTCTACACCGATCTGCGCGTCACCCGCGGCGGCCGCACGGTGACCGTCTTCCGCTCGGAGGCCAAGTACTTCGAGCCGGCGGGCGCCGTCTCGTGGGACGTCGCGCTGACGCGTACGCCGCAGAACTGGCGCGTGGCGGTGCGCAAGGGCGACGTCGTCAGCGTGCACGCCACGTACGACACGTCGCGGGCGTCGTGGTACGAGTCGATGGGCATCATGCCGCTGGCGTGGGAGCCCGGCGGCCAGGGGACCGACCCGTTCGCGTCGCAGGTCCCGACGCGCGGCAAGGTCACGCACGGCCCGCTGAAGGAGAACCGCAACCACGGCGGCGGGCCGTTCGGCCTGCCGGACCCGCGCAAGCTGCCCGACGGCCGGGCGCTCTCCCGTGGCGCGGTCAAGGTGACCGACTTCCTCTACGAGCAGGGTGACCTGAAGAACATCGGGCGCGCGCTGCGACCGCCGACGATCCCGGCCGGCAAGGGCCTGACGTTCATCAACCGCGACGCGGCGAAGAACATCATGCACACGATCACCGCGTGCAAGGCCCCGTGTAACCGCGAGACGGGCATCGCCTACCCGCTCGCCGACGCCAGTGTCGCGTTCGACTCGGGCAATCTCGGCTACGGCCCTGCCGGCCGCACCGCGGCGAAGAACACCGACCGCTGGAGCACGCCGAAGAACCTCCGGCCCGGCACCTATACGTACTTCTGCCGGGTCCACCCGTTCATGCGCGGGTCCTTCCGGGTCAAGCCCCGGCAGTGAGCGCGGCACGCAGGGCGTCGGCCTCGACACCCTGCACCTCGACGACCTTGTCCCGGGCGCTGTGCCCGGAGACCACCTCCACGGCGGACTTCGCCACGCCGGCACGCTTGGCCACGAACGCGCAGAGCGCCGCGTTGGCCTTCCCGTCGACGGGCGGCGCCGTGACGCGGATCACCACCGCGTCACCGCGCACGCCGACGACCTCCTCACGCTTGGCGCGCGGCTGCAGGCGGACGGCGATCCGCGCCGCCACTACGTCGCCGCCAGGACGCCCGCGGTCGTGAGCGTGAGGATGAGGGAACCCAGCGCCACGCGGTACACGATGAAGATCGAGTAGTCGTGCTTGGCGATGTAGCGCAGCAGCCACGCGACGGCGACGTAGGCGACCACGAAGCTCGTGACCGTGGCGGTGATCGTCGGACCCCACCCGACGCCCGTCGAGATCTCGTCGTACTTCGTGACGGTCTGCAGGATCGCGGCGGCGGTCAGCGCCGGGATCGACAGGAAGAACGACAGGCGCGTGACCGTGACGCGATCGAAGCCGCGCAGCAGGCCCGCGCTCATCGTGGCGCCCGACCGTGACACGCCCGGGATCAGCGCGAGGCACTGCGTGATGCCGATGACCAGCGCGTCGCGCCACGTGACGTCACGCTCACCGCGATCCTGCGGGCCGTTGCGGTCGGCGAACCACATGACGCCGCTCCAGAGGATCAGCGCCGCGCCCACCACGTACAGGCTGCGCAGCGTCGTCTCGATCTGGTCCTTGAACGCCAGGCCGACGATCGCGATCGGGATCGAGCCGACGATGACCGACCAGCCGAACAGGTAGTCGAAGTCGCGCGGCCCGCGGCCCAGGACGCCGAACACCCAGGCCTTGGCGATCCGCCAGAGGTCCTCCCGGAAGTACAGAAGCGTGGCGAAGACCGCGCCGACCTGGATGATCGCGGTGAACGCGGTGATGTCGGGGTCGTCGACGGAGAAGCCCATCGCCGACTCGAGGATCGTGAGATGGCCCGTGCTGGAGATCGGCAGGAACTCCGTGAGCCCCTCGACGAACCCCAGGACGAGCGCCTGGAGGATGGTCATCGCGGCGGGACCTTACCCGCCGCGCGACCTCGGCCTCAGACCCGCTGGTCGAACACGGTGCCCTGCACGTCGACGAGGCTCCGCACCACCTGCGCGTTGGCCCCGTACATCTGCTTGGCGGTGATGAGCTCGGTCATCTCGTCGGCGACCGAGACGTTCGACACGGGCGACGCGGGGTCGCCGGACTTGCTGATGGCCTCGATCTTGACGCCGCCGCCCGGCCCTTCGGCGAGCTCGGCGCGCTGGTCGAGGTGGCCAGGCGTGTTGGCGCTCGCGATGTCGTTGGCAGCGACATCGAACCTGTTCTGCGCTGCGAACAGGCCGCTGAGGGAGGCGGAGACGTTCACCTCCCTGTCGTCGGCGCGGACCCGCGCCGGGTTTAGTGCGCGACCTTGCGCGTGGCCGGACGTTCAGCGCTGCGCCCGCGCGGCGTCGTCCCGAACACGCGATCCCACACCGGGCTGCTGACGCCGAAGCCGCGCGTGTGGTCCTGGAAGTGGTGGCGCATGTGGTGCTCGCGCAGCCGCCGGCCGGCCTTCGAGGACGGCACGCGATGGTGCAGGAGGTAGTGCGTCATGTCGTAGACGAGGTAGCCCGCCAGGAACCCCGACCCGAAGGCCATCGCCCGATCGCCGCCGAGCACGATGAGGAACGCCCCGTAGAACATCAGCGCGAGCGGGACGCTCACCGAGGGCGGCATCACGAGGCGCATCGGGTCGTTGGGATGGTCGTGGTGCACGCCGTGGATGATCCAGTGCAGGCGCGCGCCGAGACCGTCATCGGGCTCCCAGTGGAACACGACGCGGTGCAGCCAGTACTCCAGGAGCGTCCAGAAGACGTAGCCCGCGACGGCCCAGGCCACGGCGACGGCGCCGAGGCGGCCGACCCCGAGGACGAACAGGATCGCGATCGCCGGCAGGAAGAGGACGATGGGCACGGAAGGATGGACGCGCGACAGCTTGTCGAGGACGTCGTTCTCGAACATGCGGGGCGAGGCCTTGAGGCGCTCGCTTCTGCGCTGGGAGGTGGGGGTCATGATGGCTCCCGGAAATGGACCTTCACATGCGACGTGTCGCCATCCTATTGCCCTCGCCGGAGGGCGTGAGCCGACTGCGATGATGGCTTCCCCATGACGACAACCGCGACACTCCTCGGGGACTTCTGGCACGACCAGATCGCCGACGACGGCCGGCAGGGCATCTTCCTGCTGCTCGTCTCGTTCCTCGCGTCCTTCCTGTTCATCCGCACGAGCGCGCGGCTGGGCCGCAGCACGACGTGGTGGCCCGGCAGCGTCGTCACCGACGGCGGCGTGCACCTGCACCACCTCGTCTGGGGCATCTGCCTGATGATGGCCTCGGGCGTGGTCGCGTTCACGCTGCGTGACGAAACGCCGTGGTTCGAGGTGTGCGCCGTGCTCTTCGGGGTCGGGATGGGCCTGACCATCGACGAGTTCGCGCTCTGGGTCTACCTCAAGGACGTCTACTGGGCCCAGCAGGGCCGCGCGTCGATCGACGCCGCGCTGTACGCCGCCGCGTTCATGGGCCTGCTCCTGCTCGGCATCGACCCGCTGGACTTCGATCAGGGCGCGTGGGCGATCATCTCCACGATCGTCTTCGTCCTCGCGTTGAGCTTGGTGTGTTTCGCCAAGGAACGTGTGACGCACGGGCTGTTCGGCCTCTTCATCCCGATCGTGTCGCTCATCGGCGCCGTCCGCCTGGCCAAGCCCACCTCGCTGTGGGCGCGCAAGTTCTACGGGGACAAACGGCCCGCGAAGCAGGCACGCGCGGAGGCGCGGTACGCCGAGCGTCGCTCAGATCGCTTCAAGGACCGGCTGCGCGACGCCATCGGCGGGAAGACGAACGCCGAGCTGGTGGCCGAGGGCAAGGGGCCCAAGCGCGTCTCCGAGTCCGAGCTCACCGCCAACGCCGACGGCCAGATCGCTGCAGCGCAGGAGATCCGCGCGCGGGCCGACCGCGTCGCAGGCGACGAGCAGAGCTAGCCCAGCTGGTTGCGGATCGCCGCGGTCGTGCGGCGGATCTCGGCGGCCGCCGGGTCCTGCCCCTGCTGCATGCGCTGCGCGAAGCGCTGCACCGGCTCGATGGACCCGTACCGCGAGGCCGCGAGCGCGTTCGACGCCTCGTCGGCGAGCAGGACGAGGCCGGCCACCAGCGCGGCCTGTTCCTCGGCCAGGTCGTCGGGCGGGCTGAGCGCCCGCAGCCGCGCGGCGTGCCGCCTCGCGGCATCACGCACCTGGATGGCGAAGTTGCGCTGCAGCGAGAGCGAGCCCGTCGCCTGCGCCTGGTCGGTCGCGGCGGAGATCTCCTCGTCGAACGCCTGACTGCTGGTCTGCCAGCTCGCCTTGTACGCGGCGTCGTCGTCGCCGCCGTTGAGGGCCAGGACGGCGACGACGGCCAGCACGGCGACCAGCGCGAGGGCGCCCGCGAGCATCGCCGTCCGCCGGATGGCCGGAGAGCGCGACGTGCGCGCGCCGTGATCGGACGGCGGGGCGGGGGTGGGGAGGCTCTGTTCGCCGTGGTCACTCGGGCGCGGCGGCAGCCCGACGGGCACGGGGAGCACCTGGCCGTCGGCCTCCATCGCCGCGCGAGCGGCGTGCGCGAGGTCGCCGCAGCTGGCGAACCGCTCGGCCGGGTTCTTCGCCATCGCGCGGTCGATCACCGCCTGGAGCTCCGGGGAGACGTCCTCGAGCGAGCGGTCCAGGCGCGGCGGCGGCTCGTGCAGGTGGGCGAACAGCATCCGCGAGACGCTGTCCGCGTCGTACGGCAGCTCTCCGGTGAGGCATGCGTAGAGCAGCGCCCCAAGCGCGTAGACGTCGGTCTGCGGGCTCAGCGGGCCGAAGCGCTCGGGTTCGATCTGCTCGGGCGCCGCCCACTCGACGGTCCCCATGAACTCGCCGACGCGCGTGATCTCCGGCCCCTGAGCGTGGAGGGGCTTGATCAGGCCGAAGTCCGAGAGCACGGCGCGGTCGCCCTCCAGCAGCACGTTGCCGGGTTTGACGTCGCGATGGACCAGCCCGGCGTCGTGCGCCGTGTCCAGGGCGGAGGCGAGCTGCTCGATGATCGACAGCGCCCGCGCCGGAGCGAGCGCGCCCTTGTCGAGGAGGGTGTGCAGGTCACCTCCGCGCACCAGCTGCATGGCGACGTAGAGACGGCCGTCGAGCTCTCCGGCGTCGTAGATGGCGACGATGCTCGGGTGCTGCAGGCGGGCGGCCAGGCGCGACTCGCGCAGGAACCGCTCGCGCGCCTCCTCGTCACCGCGCCACCAGTCGCCAAGGACCTTGATCGCCGCCGGCCGGTCCAGATGGACGTGACGCCCCTGGTAGACGACGCCCATCCCGCCACGGCCAAGCACGCCTTCGACCAGATACGGTCCGAAGCGCTGATCCTGGAGGATGGCGTCTGGCTCGGTGCTCATGGGGCGCCCTCGGACGCGCGGGCGGTTGGCGCGTCCGCCGCCGATCCTACTCCCGTCCCGGGGCGTCATGATCGCCCTCATGCCCTACACCCACCGGGAGCGGGTCCGCTTCGGCGACCTCGACGCGATGCGTCACCTCAACAACGTCGTGTTCCTGCGGTACTTCGAGACGGCGCGGATCGGCTACCTGCGGGAGCTGTCGCCGGCCCACGACCCCGCCAACCCCGAAGCCGACCGCTCCGGGTTGATCTTCGCGTAGTGCCACATCTCGTACCGGGCCCCGGCCTATTTCGACGAGCCGGTGGACGTGATCTGCAGCGTGGGGGAGGTTCGCCGCTCGGCGTTCCGGGTCGACTTCACCATGCGGGTGGATGATCGGACGATCGCCGAGGGCCACGGGTGGCTCGTCGGCTACGACTACGAGCGCCAGGAGTCGGCACGCCTGCCCGAGGCGCTGCGCGAGCGCCTCGAGCAGGAAGCAGCGTCCGGTTAGGACGTGATGCCCAGGTCGGCGCGCGCGTCCTCGACGCGGAAGCGCTCGACGAGCTGCTCGAGCTCAGCGGCGGTGGAAGCGAGCTCCTGCGCGGAGTCCGCGACCTCCTGCGTGGCGGCCGACGTCTGCTGGGTCGAGGCGGAGACCTGCTGCGCCGAGGCCGAGGATTCCTCGGCGACCGCGCTCATCTCCGCCATGTCGTGCGCGATCCGGCCGCGCATGAGGTCGGCGGACTCGCCGAGATCGCTGGCGATCGCCTCCACGCGTGCGGTCATGCCCTCGACCGCCTCGTCGATCCGCTCGAAGGCGGCGCGGGCCTGCTCGACCGTCGTGGCGCCGTCGCCCGTCCGGCGAGCGCCGTCCTCGACGAGCGAGACCGCGCCCTGCGTACCCTTGGAGATGTCTTCGAGGAGCGCCGCGATCTCCGTGGCGGAGCCCTGCGCCTCCTCGGCGAGCTTGCGCACCTCGTCGGCGACGACCGCGAACCCGCGGCCCTGCTCGCCGGCGCGGGCAGCCTCGATCGCCGCGTTGAGCGCCAGGAGATTGGTCTGCTCGGCGATCGCGGTGATCGTGTCGACGATCGTGCCGATCTGCTCGGACTTTGTCGCGAGGTCGCGCATCGCCGAGGTCGCGGCCTCGGTCGCGTTGCGGACCTGCTCCATGGCCTCGGTCGCCGCACCCGCCGCGCCGACACCGTCCCGGGCGACGGAACGGGCGCCCGCGGCTGCCTCGGCGGTCTCGCGGGCCTGCGTGGCGCTGCGCTCGGCGTTCTCGGCGACCCGGTCGACCGAGTCGCGCGTGGTCGCGACCGCCGCGACCTGACGCTCGGCGCCGGTGGCGACCTCGTTCATCGCGTTGGCCACCTCGTTGATGGCGGCGCCCGACTCGCGGGACGTGCTCGCCATCTCGTCGGAGGCCCTGCTGACCTTGCGCGCCGACTGCGTCACGCTCGCGAGGATCTCGCCGAGGTTCCCGCGGGTCTGCTCGTAGGCCGTCACCGACTGGCGAGCCTGCTCGATGACTGCGTCGACGACCCGCGCGGCGGCGCCGACCTCGTCGGGCGACTGATCGCCGACCGGCTCGGCCGCGGTCGTCACCCGCTTCGTGAGGTCCCCGTCGGCCATGGCCTGCAGGCCTTCGCCGAGGTCATGCAGGTCGTGCTCCTGGACGGAGCGCAGCTGCGCGACGAAGCGCTTCATCGGGCCGGTGATCGAACGCGTGATGAGGACCGCCAGGGCGATCGCCAGCAGGAGGGAGATCGCGCCGACGATGAGCAGGATCCGGCGCCCGGTGGCCGCCTTGTCGGCTGAGGCAGCGAGGGCGGCGTCGGTGTCCCGCTGGACCTGCTTGACGAGGGCCTCTTCCTGCGCGGTGAACCGGTCGAGGACCGGGACGACCTGCTCGATGTAGGTGCCGCGCGAGCCGTCGCGCTCCTCGACCTCCTGGATCGTCTCCGTGCGCGATTGCGCCACCGCGCGGTCCATGAGGACTTCCAACTGCTGGCGCGTCTTCGTGAGGCTCGCCACGTCACGCTGGGCGGCGGCGCTCGTCACGACCGGCGCGAGCTGCTTGATCGCGGCGTCGGTCTTCGCGTGCTCGGCCTCGATGGTGTCCGCCACCTGATCCTGCGTCTTGAGGTCCCCGTCGAAGACGTACAGATGCCGGACGAGCTCATGCGAGCTGCGCGCGATGTTCACCCCGAGTGCCTCGAGCGTCGTCAGAGCCTTGACGTTGCGGCCTGCGGCGGTGTCGTCCGAGGACGCGTTGAGCTGGCCGAGCGTGGACACGCCGACGGCGACCGTGATCGCGATGGCCGCGAGCAGCAGCGCGAATGCGATGGTGAGACGCACACCGACCCGGGTGCGGCGCAGGATGGACATGGGCAGGACTTCCTCCGAAACGGGTGGGGACGTCCCATAACTCGGCCCGCCACCACCCGCTCTTGAGCACCCGGACGGGGCTTCTACCCGGTCCTGGGGACCGTCAGGCGCCGGTGCGTTCGGCCGACCGCAGGCCCCGCAGCGCCCAGATCCCGAAGACCGCGACCATCGCCGCTGCCGTGCCGTAGACCAGGCCCGCGGCGACGTGCTCACCGGCGAGGAGGTCGCGGGCGCCGTCCATGAGCGCGGTGATCGGATTGACCGACGCGACGCTGTGCACCCAGCCGGCGACGAGGTTCAGCGGGACGAACACCGGCGCGAGGAAGAGCGCGAGGAACACCGGCATCTGCATCGCCGGACCGGCCTGCACGGTCTTCAGCCGCATCGCCACGCCGCAGGCGAACAGCATCGCGGCCGTGCACACCAGCGCTGCGAGGAGCGCGAGCTCGACGCCCTGCAGCGGCGAGCTCAGCGGTCGCATGCCGGTCACGAGCGCCACGATCGTCAGGAGCCCGGCCGTCAACGTCGCGCGGCCCAGTGCGCCCAGCCAGTAGCCGACGAGGATGGCCTCACGGTGCGCCGCCGCCAGGAAGTAACGCCGCGCGAACCCGCGCTCGAAGTCCGCCGCGATGCCGAATCCGCTGAACACCCCGCCGAACGCGCTGGCCTGCAGCAGGACGAAGCCGAACTGGAACGTGTCGTACCCGGCCGGGTACTCGAACCCCGGGACGTTGCCGACGCTGGAGAGGCCGCCCGCGAACGCGATGTAGAAGATGAGCGGGAAGATCACGGCCGGCAGGAGGAACGCCGGGTTGGTGACCGTCAGGTGGATGCTCCGCCAGGCCACGCCGCGGGCGGTCGAGGTGAACTCCCTCATGTGCGCACCAGGCTTCCGCGCATCGCCCGCGAGGCCGCGAATCCGCCGGCGGCGATCCCGACGAGCAGCACCGCCACCGCGGGCCACAGGGCCGACGGGTCCCAGCCGGTGATCACGAGCGAGCGGACGCCCTCGACGAGGTAGCTCACCGGGTTGATCGTCGCGATCGTCTTGAACCACTCCTGCTGCATGAGATCGCGCGGAATGTTCGCGCTGGACAGGAACAGGAAGACGAAGAACAGCGGGAAGAAGCCCTGAACGGCCTGCGGTGACCCGGTGCGCAGGCCGACGAACGCCCCGATCGACGAGAACATGAGGCCGATCATCACCGCGAGGACGACGAGCGCGACCACCCCGGCGGCGCCCGACGCGATCGTCACGCCGGCGATGAAGCCGATGCCGAGGTAGGCGATCGCGGCGACGAACGAGAGCGCCACGACCCCGGCGACCTGCCCGAGCAGGAGCGATGTCCCGCCGACCGGGGTCAGGGCGAGCCGGCGCATGAACCCGCTCTCGATGTCCGTGGCCAGGTCCGTGCCGGCGTTCATCATCGCGAACAGGCCGCCCTGCACGAAGGGGACGGCGATGGCGAAGTCGAGATACGAATCCCCTGGAAATCCCGGAAGCTTCGTGGCTGCCTGCAGGCCGGACGAGTTGATCGCGACGAGCAGCATGGGGAAGACGAGGACCGGAATGATGTTCGCCGGCTGGCGCATCGTGCGCAGCAGCGCGCGGCGGGCGAGGTCGCGTGTCACGCGGCGGCCCCCGCGACAGCGACCCCGTCATCGCCGCTCATGCGCTCCCCGGTCTTGGCCAGGAAGACGTCGTCGAGCGTCGGCGCATGGAGGTCGAACGTCTCCAGCCCGATGCTCTCGGCGTCCAGGCGGCGGACGACCTGCGCGAGCCCGTCTGCGCCGGCCTCCAATCGGACGGCGGCGGCGCCGGGCGGGGCGGCCGTCGGGGGCCCGAATTCCTCGAGCACGGCGGCGAGCCGGTCGCGGTCCGCGGCGACGGCGGGGACGACCTCCAGCGAGGGCCGGCCGATCTCGCCCTTCAGCGCGTCGGGCGTCCCCTCGGCGACGATCTTGCCCTGGTTGATGATCGCGATGCGATCGGCGAGCTGGTCGGCCTCCTCGAGGTACTGCGTCGTCAGGAAGACCGTGACGCCCTGCTCACGCGCGAGGCGGCTGACCTCGTCCCAGAGGTCGGCGCGCGACTGCGGATCGAGGCCCGTGGTGGGCTCGTCGAGGAAGAGGATCTCCGGCTCGTGCACGAGCGCCAGTGCAAGGTCGAGCCGGCGCTTCATGCCGCCGCTGTAGCCGCCGACCCGGCGGTCGGCCGCGTCGGTGAGGCCGACGCGCTCGAGCAGTTCGTCGGCACGCGCGCCCCGCGTCGCTTTGGGCAGCGCCTGGAGCGCGGCCTGCAGGCGCATGTGCTCGCGACCGGTCAGCAGCGGGTCAAGTGCGGCCTCCTGCAGCGCCGCGCCGATGTGCCGGCGCACCTCCGCGCCCTGGCGCGAGACGTCGAAACCCGCGACGCTGGCCCGACCGCCCGATGGGGGAAGGAGGGTGGTGAGCATGAGCACCGTCGTCGACTTGCCCGCGCCGTTCGGCCCGAGGAAGCCGAAGATCTCGCCGGGCTCGATGGCGAACGAGATGCCGTCGACCGCGAGGACGTCCTTGAACGAGCGCTGCAGGTCGTCGACCTCGATGCCGGGGGAGGAAGAGGACATAACTCGGACCGTACCACGGAATGTCCGTGACACGGAACATCCGTGTCTCGTAGAATCGACGCATGGCGACCGAGCCCAAGACCGCCACCTCCGCGTGGGCGCTGGTCTGGGACATCTTCCAGTCCGACAAGAAGCGGCGGTGGGGACTGCTGGCCGAACTCGGGCTCACGCCCGTCCAGGGCATGGCGCTCAGCTCGCTTGACGCCGACGATCCGCCGACGATGTCGCACCTCGGCGGCCAGATCATGTGCGACAGCTCGACCCTCACAGGCGTCGTGGATCGGCTCGAGGCGCTCGGCTACGTCGAGCGCCGGCCCGCGCCGAACGACCGTCGCGCCCGATGCGTCGCGCTGACCGACAAGGGGCGGGCGCTTCAGGCGGAGCTCCGGGCACGGATGAGCCCGCCGCCGCCGCAGCTCGAGCACCTCACGGCGGATGAGGCCGCCCAGCTGCACGATCTCCTGGCGACCGCGATCGCGCGGCACGCAACCGGCGCATAGATCTGCGCCGGTCAGGGAAACTCCTCCGTGTCGAACGAGGGGAGCGTGCGAGCGAATGACCGCACCCGTGTACAGCGCGACGGCACCTCCACGACGCGCATCGCGCGCCGCCGAGGACCGCCGCCTCATCGCCGCGTACCGCGAGACCGGCGACCGGCGCATCCGAGACCGCCTCGTGTTCACCTACGCGCCGCTCGTGAAGTACCTCGTGGGCAAGAAGGCGCGGACGCTTCCGGCGCAGGTCGACGCCGACGACCTCACCTCCGCGGGCCTCGAGGCGCTGCTGCGCTGCATCGACCGCTACGACATGGATACCGGCACGTCGCTCGAAGCCTTCATCTGGACCCGCGTGCAGGGCGCGATCCTCGACGAGCTGCGTCGCGACGACTGGGCGCCGCGCTCGGTCCGCCGGCACGAGCGCGACGCGCAGACCGCGAGCGCCCGTTTCCTGCGCGAGCACGGGCGCAGTCCCGACGAGGCCGAGCTCGCCCAGGAGATGGGAATCTCGCTCGGCGAGCTGCGAGACCGCGACCACGACGTCGCCACCGCGACGCTCGGCTCGCTGAACACCACGCTCGTCGACGCCGAGGACTCCGAGATCGAACGCGTCGAGACGCTGCGCTCGCACGACCTTCACTCTGATCCCGAGCACGCCACGGTCGACGCCGCGGCGCGCGAACGGCTCCGGGCCGCGATCAACGAGCTGTCCGAGCGTGACCGGTCGATCATGGTCATGCTGCACACCCACCACATGACGCTCGCCGAGACCGGGGCGATCCTCGGCGTGACCGAGAGCCGCGTCAGCCAGTTACACACGCGGATCCGCAACAGGCTTGCAGAGGCCCTCGAGGACGACCGGTCGCTGTTCGAGATCGCCTAGGTGGGAGCTGCGACGCCGGCCAGCAGCTCGAGCGACCGCAGCCGTGCGGCGACCGAGTCGCCCTGGTGGGCGACGATGAGCTCGTCGGCCTCGGCATGCGCGCGGAACTCGTCGAGGTACGGCCCGACCGTCTCCGGGGTCCCGAGCGCCGTGTACGTGAACATCTGCTCGAGCTGGCGCGCGTGCGGGGTGCGCAGCAGCGCCTCGACCTCGTCGTCGTCCAGGCGCCGGCCACCGCGGTTGAAGAGGACCCGCGCGACGGTGCGCCGCCGCACCTCGAGCTGGCGGCGCGCCTCGTCCTCGGTGTCCGCCGCGATGACGTTCACGCCGGCGATGACGTACGGCTCCTCCAGCTGCGCAGACGGCTCGAAGCGCTCGCGGTAGACGCGCACCGCCTCCTCGAGCATCGTCGGGGCGAAGTGCGACGCGAACGCGTAGGGGAGCCCCAGCGCTGCGGCGAGCTGCGCGCCGAACAGCGACGAGCCGAGGATGTACAGCGGGACGTTCGTCCCGCTGCCGGGGACGGCCTGCACGCCGGGGATGCGCGTCTCGCCGCTGAGGAAGCCCTGAAGCTCCTGCACGTCCTGCGGGAACGTGTCGGCCGCGCTGGGGTCGCGGCGGAGCGCCCGCATGGTGTTCGTGTCCGACCCGGGCGCGCGGCCGAGCCCGAGATCGATCCGGCCGGGATGCAGCTCGGCGAGCGTGCCGAACTGCTCGGCGATGACGATCGGCGAGTGGTTGGGCAGCATGATCCCGCCGGCGCCGAGGCGAATGCGTTCGGTGTGCGCGGCGACATGCGCGATGAGCACCGCCGTGGCCGACGACGCGATCGACGCCATGTTGTGGTGCTCGGCGTACCAGACCCGCGTGTACCCGAGCTCCTCGGCGCGCTGCGCGAGCCGGACGCTGCCCTCGAGGCTGTCGCGCACCGTCTCGTCCGGGCCGATGCTCGCCAGGTCGAGGATGGAGAGCGGGACGGTGAGGGCCATACGGCCACGGTAGGGGGTGAAGGACCCCGGTCAGACGACCTGCGCCGCCGCGTGGCCCGACGCCCAGGCCCACTGGAAGTTGAACCCGCCGAGGTGTCCCGCGATGTCGAGCACCTCGCCGATGAAGTACAAGCCCGGGCTCTTCAGCGATTCCAGGGTCTTCGACGAGACCTCACGGGTGTCGACGCCGCCCAGCGTGACCTCGGCGGTGCGGTAGCCCTCGGTGCCGGCGGGCACGACCTTCCAGCCGTTCAAGGTGGCGGCGACGTCCCGCAGTTCCCCCGCCGTGAACTGCTTCATCGGCTTGGCGGCGAACCAGCGCGCCGCGAGCAGCGCGGACATCTTCTTCGTGAAGACCTCGGCGAGGACCGTCTGCAGCCCGCTGTTGGGCCGCGCGGCCTGCTGCCCGGTGAGCCATTCGACGGCGTCACGGTCGGGCAGGAGGTCGATCTCCACGGTGTCGCCCGGGTGCCAGAACGACGAGATCTGCAGGATTGCCGGGCCGCTCAGCCCGCGGTGGGTGAAGAGGATGTTCTCCCGGAACCGCTGGCCGTTGCAGCCGACCACGGCGTCGACGGACGTGCCCGTCAGCTCGGTGCACAGCTCCTTGAGGTCGTGATCGGTGACGGTGAACGGCACGAGGCCGGCGCGGGTGGGCAGCACGGCGTGGCCGAACTGCCGCGCCACGTCGTAGCCGAAGCCGGTGGCGCCGAGTGTCGGGATCGAGAGGCCGCCGGTGGCGATCACGAGGGACGTGCAGGAGACGTCGCCGATCTCCGTGCGCAGGTCGTAACCGTTCTCGGTCCTCGTGATCGCGTGGACGGGCGCCTTGACGTGCAGCTCGATGCCTAGGCGCTCGCACTCGCCGAGGAGCATGTGGAGGATGTCCTTGGAGCTTCGGTCGCAGAAGAGCTGGCCGAGCTTCTTCTCGTGATACGGGATGCCGTGGCCGCTGACCATGGCGATGACGTCCCACGGCGTGTAGCGCGCGAGCGCCGACTTGCAGAAGTGCGGGTTGCCGCCCTGCGAGAAGTAGTTCTCGGGCTCGGCGTACATGTTCGTGAAGTTGCACCGGCCGCCGCCCGACATGAGGATCTTCTTGCCGGGCTTGTTCGAGCTGTCGAGCAGCAGGACGCGGCGCCCGCGCTCGGCGGCGGTGATGGCGCACATCAGGCCTGCGGCGCCGGCGCCGATGATCACCACGTCGAGAGGTCGGCCACGCACGCCGGCGATCTTGCCAGCCTCCTGCGATCCTCCGCTGCCCGTGTCGACCCGCGCCCCACGACGATGCCCATGCGGCTCAGGTGCGTCCTACGCCGAGTGCTGCGGCGCGCTGCACGCCGGCGAGGCCGCGCCGACCGCCGAGCGGCTGATGCGCTCGCGGTTCAGCGCATTCGCCGTCGGCGACTCGGCGTACCTGCTTGCGACGTGGCATCGCTCGACCCGCCCGGCGTCGGTGCAACTGGACCCCGACCTGGAGTGGCAGCGGCTCGAGATCCTCGAGGTCACCGCGGGCGCCGAGGCGGACGCCGAAGGCACCGTCACGTTCGACGCGCATTTCTGGGACGCCGCCAGGCATCAGCGGGGCCTGCAGCGCGAGCGCAGCGCATTCCGGCGCGAGGGCGGCCGGTGGCTCTACGTGGGCCCGGCGCCGGCGAAGCAATAGTCTCGGTGACGCCGATGCTGACTGTCCTGTCGCCTGCCAAGTCGCTCGATTTCGAGTCGAAACTCCCCACGAAGAAGCACTCCGATGCCCGCCTGCTCGATGGGGCCGAGCAGCTCGCCGATCAGCTCGCCGAGATGGCACCGGACGAGATCCGGCAGCTCATGTCGATCTCCGACGAGCTCGCCGAACTGAACGCTGAGCGCTTCCGCGACTTCACGCTGCCGTTCGAGCCCGGCCGGGAGCGTCCCGCGGTCCTCGCCTTCGCCGGCGACGTGTACACCGGCATGCAGGCGACGACCTTCGGCGAACGGGACTTCACCGAAGCGCAGAAGACCGTACGCATCCTCTCCGGGCTCTACGGGCTGCTGCGCCCGCTCGACCTCATCGCGCCCTACCGCCTCGAGATGGGGACAAGGCTGAGGACGCCGGCCGGCGACTCGCTCTACGCGTACTGGCGCGAGCGGGTCACGGCACTGCTCAGCGAGGACCTCGCGGCGTCACCCGGGCCGCCCGTGCTGCTGAACCTTGCAAGCACGGAGTACTTCGGTGTCGTCGACACGAAGGCGCTGGGCGCCAAGGTCATCTCGCCGCGGTTCCTCGACGCGCCGCAGTCCGACCCGACCCAGCTGAAGGTCATCTCGTTCTCGGCGAAGAAGGCGCGTGGCGCGATGGCGAGCTGGCTCGTGCGCGAGCGGATCCGCAGCCCGCGCAAGCTCCCGGAGTTCACGGGACTGGGATACGCCTACGACCCCGCGCGCTCGACCGCCACCGAGCCCACGTTCGTCCGTTCCGGAGGCTGACCGATGGCCGACACGACGTGCCACATGTCCATCTCGCTCGACGGGTTCGTCGCCGGGCCCGACCAGAGCCGTGACGACCCGCTCGGCAAGGGCGGCCGCGACGTCCACACCTGGCACCTCGGCGACCCGCGCGCGACCGAGGCCGACGAGATCGCAGCCGGCTGGCTCATGCGCCCGCGCGGCGCGTACGTCATGGGCCGCAACATGTTCGGGCCGATCCGCGGTGACTGGGACGAGGACTGGCGGGGGTGGTGGGGACCCGAGCCGCCGTACCACGCGCCGGTGTTCGTCCTCACGCATCACGCGCACGAGCCGCTCGAGATGGAAGGCGGGACGACGTTCCACTTCGTCACGGACGGCTTCGACGCGGCCTACGCGCAGGCGCGTGACACTGCGGGTGACGACGGGGTGGACATCGCGGGCGGGGCGTCGACGGTCCGGCAGGCGCTCGCGGCGGGAGTCATCGACGAGTTCACGCTCGACATCGCGCCGGTGCTGCTGGGCTCGGGTGAGCGGATCTTCGACGGCATCGAGACGTTCGCGATGGAGCCGGTCGAGGTGCTGCACTCGCCGCTGGCGACGCACATCCGGTACCGCCGGACGAGCTGACGCAACGTCGCGCGTCGTGCGGGGTAGGTGACCGCATGACCGCGTTTCTGATCCCCGTGGCTGTGTTCGCGACGGTCGGTCTCGCCGTTGGCATCTTCGCGCGGCCCTGGATCGGACTCGCCGCGCTCACCTTGATCGGTGCAGCGATCGCGGGCTCGCGGTTCCTGCCGAGTGACAGCCCCACGGAGATGGACCCGAAGAACCAGGCGCTCCTGACAGCGATCGTCTTCGGCGTGCCCGCGTTCGTCGGCTGGGTCGCCGGCGCGCTCATCCGTCTTGAGCAACAGGAGACGGCGCGGCCCGGACGTGCGCCGTGACCTGCTTCGCGAGCTCGACGGCCGCTTCGATCTCCTCACGCCGGATCGAGACGCTCTCGATGTTCAGGCCGAACGGCACGCCCAGCCGGCGGCAGAAGTCGGTGAGCTCAACCGCGGTCGCGAACGCCTGGTCCAGTGATGCCTGCAGCGGGTTCGCGGTGTGCCGGAGGTCGTTCTCGATCCACCGCGGGACATCGACCCCGAGCCAGCGCAGGAACTCGAGCGTCTTCATCGAGCCGCACACCGAGAACGTGAAGACGACCGGCACCGGATCCAGGCCGCGCGCCTCACATTCGTAGCGATAGTCGGACACGAGGTTCTTCGCGGCGTTGAGGTCGTAGACGACCTGGGTGACGAAGAACCGGCAGCCGGCCTCCTGCTTGGCGATGAGGCGCAGGTGCTCGTTCTCGCGACGGCTGTGCCGCTCGGGAATCGCCACGCCGCCAAGGAGCAGCTGGGGATTGAGCTCGGCGCGCATCGCCTGCGCGTCGGAGAGGGATACCGGCGCGACCACGCCGCTCGACGCAGCGCCGACCATCACGGTCAGCGTCCGGCGAGAGTCCTGCTCGGCGAGCCAGCTGCCCAGCTCGTCCCGCTCGTACTTGCTCACCGCGCGGTAGACGATGACCGGCGTGCGCCATTCCGCAAGGAACTCCGACCGGTACACGGACGGGTCGACCGTCGGGCTGAACGGGAACGGGCGCTCGGCCGGATTGCGGCAGCTCTCGTCGTCGATGTCGTAGAGCACCAACCCGTCGAGGTCGAGGTCGCGCAGCCGCTCCATGGTTGCGCGGGCGATCTCGGGAAGTTGCTGGGCGGGCGTCGACTGTCTGGGCGGCGTGAGTGCGAAAAGGACGAAACCTTCGTCACGCGCGGCGATGCGGTCGGTGAGCGTCACGCCGCGACAGTAGCGATTGTGCGGTGCAGCGAACGTGAGACGCGCCACCTCGGATACCGCCGACTACCCAACAGACGCTGACTGGCGTCGGCGGGGCTCCAGTGCGGGCCGGGTCCCGTCGATCGGCTCGGCATGCGTTCCCTGTCCGTGCGCACCGCAGTGGGCGGAGCCATCCTCTCGATGGCCGGCCTCTGGCTGTTCGGCCCCGCGGTGGTCGGCCTCTCATGGGCCGTGGTGGCGCTGATCGTCGCCGTCTGGCGGCACGGCCGGGATGCGCCGTCAGGGCAGGTCTTGTGGCTGCGTCTGGTCTTCGCGGCGGGTTGTGTCCTGTGGGGGGTCAGCGACATCTGGCGCGTGGTGGGCTCCCGACCGCTCCCCGTCCTGCCGCAGTTCGGACCTGAGGCTCTCGCACTCGTCGCGGCCGCGGTCACCACCGTGGCGATCGTCTGGGTGACGTATCTCCGAGGTCGGCCGAGGATCGAGACCTGGCTCGACGGGGTGATCTTCCTCGCGGCTCTCGCGCCTCCGGTATGGATCCTCCTCCTGCGCCCGGCCGCCGGCGACCCTGACGCCGTGGTCGGCGCGGCGCTGACGATCGCGGCGCTTGCCGCCGTGATGCTCGCGGGGTCGCTCTTCGTCATGAGCGGCGGGGTCTGGAGCGTTCCGGCGGCGCTGCTCGGTCTTGCCGTCACCAGCAACGTGGTCGCGGGGGCGGCGCCACGCGTCCTCGGGACGCCCGATGTGGCGCTGCCGCTGTTCGCCCCCGGGTATGTCCTCCTGGCCTTCGTCTGCCTGCATCCCGCGCTGCCCTCCGTCTTCATCCGGGGAGGCCGGCCGTCGGGCATCCCGCTCGCCATGCGGGTCTGGATGCTTGTCGCCGCGGTCGCGCTGCCGCTGCTCACGCTGGCGTGGTTCTACGTCCGCGCCGAACCGGCGCCCATCGGCATCATCGGCGGCTCCGTCCTCGTCATCGCCGGTGTCGTCGCGCTGCGCGCGTGGCTCATGGTGCGAGCGGGTGTCCGGGACTGGTCGGTCCCGTTGACGATCTCCGCTACGGCCATCCTCGTGGCCACGGTGGCGATCACGCTGACGCTTCTGAGTCAGTCCGCGCGTACGGCGGAGCAGCACGCCAACGCCGTCGCGGCGGCGTCCCTGCAGGGCGCCCCGGTCCGGGAGCGCGTCGACGCCCCATTCGGTGTGGCGCAGCACCCGGTCACCCAGGAGGCGTCCGCCGAGCTCCGAGCTGCCCGCAGCACCGCCCGCCGGCGCGCGACCTCCGTGCGGCTCTTCACGGCGGCGATCCTCGCGGCGACGTTGCTGACCGTCGGCCTGCTCCTCCTGCGTTTCAACGCCGCCCATCGGCGGGTCGAGGTGCAGCACCTCAAGACGCACGATGAGCTCACGGGGCTGCGCAACCGCGCAGCCCTCGACCGCGTCCTCCAGCACGCCGTCCCTGCACCAGGGGAATCGGCGCGATCACTCGTGCTGCTCGACCTCGACGACTTCAAAGCGATCAACGACTCGTTCGGGCGGCGGACGGGTGACGCCGTCCTGCGGTCCGTCGCGGGGCGGCTCGACGCCGCGCTGCGCGGCGACCAGATGCTCTCGCGAGTCGGCGGGAACGCGTTCGCCGTGCTCGTCCCGGGTGGGGAGGACCCGCTCGCCGTCGCCCATCGGGCGCTCGCCGCGCTCGCCGAGCCGATCGAAGTCGAGGGTCATCCGCACCCGATCTCCTGCTCGATCGGCATCGCGGCCGTCGACGAGGGCGATGACGAGCGCCACGCCTCCACGATGCGCAACGCCGAGCTGGCGATGTACCACGCCAAGCGCGTCTCTGGGAACAGCATCGAAACCTTCGTCGCTGACATGCACCAGCGGGCCAGGGACCGCCTCAAGCTCGCCGCCGAACTGCGCGCGGCGCTGGAGGCGGACGAGCTCCACCTCGTCTACCAGCCGATCGTCCTCGCGCGGACCGGAGAGATCGCCGGCTACGAGGCGCTCGTGCGCTGGGACCATCCGACGCGGGGACCGATGTCCCCAGCCCAGTTCATCCCGATCGCAGAGCAGAGCAACCTCATCGTCGAGCTTGGAGGCTGGGTCCTGCATACGGCGGCGGTGCAGATGGCGGCCTGGCAGGAGTGCTGGGACGACGATCGGTACGTCTCGGTCAACGTCGCGGCCTCGCAGCTGACGACGCGAGCGCTCCTGTCGCAAGTCCGGACGGCGCTGGACGACTCACGGCTGAGGCCCGATCGTCTCGTCCTCGAGGTCACCGAGTCGTCGCTCATCGACGACGTCGAGGCGAGCATCGCGCAGATGAAGGAGGTCCAAGCCGTTGGCGTGAGGTTCGCGCTGGACGACTTCGGAACCGGCTACTCGTCCCTGAGCTACCTCCAGCGATTCCCTGTGGATCTGCTGAAGATCGACAAGGCGTTCATCGACGCCATCGGTGACCAGGACGGGCTCCTGCTCGTGCGCGCGATCGTCAACATGGCCGCGAGCCTGCAACTTCGTGTCGTCGCCGAAGGCGTCGAGACGGCCGAGCAGGCGGATGCGCTGCAGCGCTTCGGCTGTCATCTGCTGCAGGGGTACCGCTTCAGCCGGCCCGTCGGCGCGACGGACGTGGACGGCCTCCCGCGGATCTACGCGATGCCCGAGACGCCGGCGATGCGCGCCGTGACGTGAGGCCGGTTGGGTTCACGGCTTGCGCGCTCCCTTGGGTAGGACGAAGTCGCCTCGGCGGGCGCGGACGCGATCTGGGAGCGTCGCGCGGCGACATTACCGAGTTGCCCTGATCGGTCGGTAGCGTTCGCGTGGTGAGCGTCGACCAGACACGTAACTCCCAGTACGTGTTGACCACCGCGGGGGTGGTCTGGCTCATTGCGGGGCTGTCTCTGGCGTTTCGCGACTATCCCAGTCAGTCAGGGTTCGCGGAGCGGTGCCAGCGTCCGATCGGTGTTGAGGTCCTCATGGCCGCCCTCGTCCTGGCGGCGAGCGGCGTCGCGATCTCCCGCACGGAACGGTGGCCTTCGCGCGGGTGGTGGGTCCTGCTTACCGGCCTGACGGCCGGGTTCCTCGTCGCGTACCTGGTGGTGGCCCCAGCGTCCGGGTTCGTCTGCGTGAACTGAGTCGGACGGAACTCGTCCGTGTCCCGGTGTACTCGACGGCATGTTCACGCTCGCGCTCGTCGTTGCGGGATTCGTCGCATTCGGCCTTGCCGCTGGTTTGCTCATGCGACCTTGGATCGCGGTGATCACGCTGGTGCTGTTCAGCGCCGGTCTGCTGGGCGTCGTGTCACTCGGAGATGACTCAACCGCCTGTCGTACCGACCAGCTTCGGCTGTGCGGCCGGAATGGCGCTCAGGCACCTCCGCCGTCGCCGAACTTCTTGATGGTTTACATAACCTCCATTATCGAGCATTGCTTCCGACGACCGTCTGATCACCGTCGCTCTGGCGACGGTGATCAGACGTTCAGCGCGTCAGCGCAGCTCCACCGACCTGTCGATCCCGTCGGCGCCGCGCCAATACGCCACCGGGACCGTGCTCAGCGCGACCGCGTCGGCCGGTACGACGCCGAGCGCGACGTCGCTGACGAGCTCCGGCGTGAGCAGCTTCGGCAGCGGCGCCGCCACCGATGCGACGCGCAGACCGTCAGCCGCTGCGGCGGCGATCGTTCCATCCAGCGCGACGGCGCCGGCGGGCGCCGGCATCTCCGCGCGCGCGGAGCTCGAGAGCGCCAACGCACCCGCGACGCCATCGCGCGTGTAGGCGAGCGCCGTGGCTGACAGCGCCACGAGCTTCGTCCCGGCCGGACCCACCCGGCGCTGCAGGCCGGTCGTGCGGGTGCACAGCAGCAGGTCTGTCGCGGTCCGCGTCACCACGCGCGTGTCGTCATGCAGGACGAGTCGCGCGCGACGCTTCGGGACGCATCGGCCGATCTTCGCCGCGAGCGGCGCCGTGCGCTCCGCCGACGCGCCCGGAAGCCCGGTGAACGCGTACGACGCCGTGCGCGGGTCGGCCTGGCCACCGACCGGCTCACGCCAATAGACGCGCGACGAGGCCGCCGCGAGGCCCGTCGCGTCGGCAACGGCACTGAGGCGCTCGATGCGGCCGGTCGTAAAGCGCGCCTGCACGCCCTTCGCGTCACCGCCGGTCACAACCAGCACACCCGGGAGCGCGGCCACCTGCCCGTCGGGGCCCGCATCGCCACCGTGGCTGAGCGATGCCGAGCCGCCCGTCCGCAGGTCGATGAGGGTGTCATCAGCGGCGTCAGGCGACTCGGCGAACGTGTACGAGGTGTGCACGAGCAGCCAGCGGCCGGCGATGACCCGGTCGACGGTGCTCCATCCGATGCCTCCGTCGTTCGAGCGGACCCCCACCACGCGCGCCCGGCCCGTCGCACGCACGCAGGCCACGAGCTTCGCGCGCCGGGGGTAGACCTGCACCTCCGGGGTCTCGAACACGGCCTTCCCCTGCGCGACGCCGCACCCCGCGGCTGCGCTGGCCGGCCCGGGAACGAGAGCCGCGAGGGACGCGAGCAAGGTGGTGAACAGCAGCGTGCGGGAGGCGGACATGCCTCTATGACCCGCGCGTGGCGGGCGTCTTACGCGAGCGGCGCGGCCGGGACGATCGCCGGCCCCTCCTCCTGCCAGCGCGTGCTGCGGTCCCGGCGCCAGACGACGACGATGGCCGCGATGGCGACCGCGAGATTGAAGAAGAACAGTCCCTGCGAGATGCCCGCGAAGATGTTGCCGTCCTTCGCATGATCGGCCGCGGCGAACGTCGACATGTCCCAGAACCCGTGCAGGAGCATCGCGGGCACGATCCACCCGAAGCCCCGGCGCGTCAGGTAGAGCCCGAACCCCGAGAGCGCCGCGATGGCGACCTGGGCGAACGTCCCGGGACCGCCACCTACGAGGATGTTCGGCAGGTGGAACAGCCCGAACGCCACGGTGGTCAGGACGGCGGCCGCCGCCTCGTCGCGCCCGCCGACCCGCATCGCGCGCAGGAAGATCCCGCGGAACAACGTCTCCTCAGCGAAGCCGACAAGCACGCCGGCACAGAAGATCGCCGCGATGACGCCGCCGTCGATCTCCGCCCAGTCCATGCCGGCGAACCGGGTGAGCAGCCCGACGACCATGAGGATCGGCAGGACCCACAGGAACGGGCCCATGGACAGGCGGCGGGCGTCACGCCAGATCCAGTCCCAGCGCGCGTACGCGAGGAACGCGACGAGGAAGATCGATCCGAGGACGAGGCTGAGCACGGCGCTCTTGAACGCCTTCCCGGCCGTGTCGAAGAACTCGTCGTAGGCGACGCCGGACAGTTTCCAGGTGCCGACCACGATGACGAGGTACGCGACGACCGCGAAGATGGCCGCGCCCCATCCTGGCTGCACGCGGTAGTCGGTAGGCGCTGTCTCAGAAGCCATGGCGCGCCACCCTAGAGGCCGTGACGGACTGCGGTCCCGGGTTTCGTGATCGGCGCTGCGTGCCGATAGCCTGAAGGTATGCCCGCGCTCAGGTCCCGCACCGTCACCCACGGCCGCAACATGGCCGGGGCGCGCGCCCTCTACCGCGCCACAGGCGTGGACGGGCGCGACCTCGGTCGCAAGCCGATCGTCGCGGTCGCGAACTCCTACACCCAGTTCGTCCCCGGCCACACGCACCTCAAGCCCGTGGGCGAGATCGTCTCCGAGGCCGTCGCGGCCGCCGGCGGAATCCCCCGCGAGTTCAACACGATCGCCGTCGACGACGGGATCGCCATGGGCCACGGCGGGATGCTCTACTCGCTGCCCTCGCGCGACCTCATCGCCGACAGCGTCGAGTACATGGTCAACGCGCACTGCGCCGACGCGCTGGTGTGCATCTCCAACTGCGACAAGATCACGCCGGGAATGCTCAACGCCGCGCTGCGGCTGAACATCCCGACGGTCTTCGTCTCCGGCGGCCCGATGGAGGGCGGCACCGCGACGCTCGTCGACGGGACGGTGCGCAAGCGCATCAACCTCATCACCGCGATCGCCGACGCCGTCGCCGACGAGGTCTCCGACGAGGACATCGCGATCATCGAGGAGCACGCGTGCCCGACGTGCGGCTCGTGCTCGGGCATGTTCACCGCGAACTCGATGAACTGCCTGACCGAGGCGCTCGGTCTCTCCCTGCCGGGCAACGGATCGACGCTCGCGACCCACACGGCGCGCCGCGCCCTCTACGAGGACGCCGGCCGCATGGTCGTCGAGCTCTGCACGCGGTACTACGACAACGATGACGAGACCGTCCTCCCCCGCGCGATCGCCACGCGCGAGGCGTTCGAGAACGCCATGTCGCTCGACATCGCGATGGGCGGCTCGACGAACACGATCCTGCACCTGCTCGCCGCCGCCCAGGAGGCTGAGCTCGACTTCACAATGGCCGACATCGACGCGCTCTCGCGCCGCGTGCCCTGCCTCTGCAAGGTCGCGCCGAACGGAACGTTCCTCATGGAGGACGTGCACCGCGCCGGCGGCATCCCCGCGATCCTCGGCGAGCTGCACCGCGGCGGGCTGCTCAACGAGAACGTCCACACCGTGCATGCGGCAACCATCGACGATTGGCTCGGCGAGTGGGACATCCGTGGCCCGAAGCCCAGCGAGCGCGCGACCGACCTGTTCCACGCCGCGCCGGGCTGCAAGCGCTCGGCCGAGGCGTTCTCGCAGTCCGAGCGCTGGGAGTCGCTGGACACCGACGCCGCCGAGGGGTGCATCCACGACATCGAGCACGCCTACTCCACGGATGGCGGCCTGGCGATCCTCTACGGGAACATCGCCACGCGCGGCTGCGTCGTGAAGACCGCGGGGGTCGACGAGTCGATCCTGACGTTCAGCGGCCCGGCCGTGGTGGTCGAGTCCCAGGAGGACGCCGTCGACGCGATCCTCGACGGCACCGTCAAGGAAGGCGACGTGGTGATCATCCGCTACGAGGGGCCGCGCGGCGGGCCGGGCATGCAGGAGATGCTCTACCCCACGTCCTACCTCAAGGGCCGTGGCCTCGGCGCCGCGTGCGCGCTGCTCACCGACGGGCGGTTCTCCGGCGGCACGTCCGGGCTGTCGATCGGGCACGTCTCGCCCGAGGCGGCGGCCGGCGGCGCGATCGCGCTCGTGGAGAACGGCGACACCATCGCCATCGACATCCCGAACCGGTCCATCCGCCTCGAGGTCACCGACGCCGAGCTCGCCGCGCGGCGCGAGGCGCTGGAGGCCAACGGCGGCTACGTGCCCAAGGCGCGCGACCGCGTCGTGTCCCCCGCGCTGCGGGCGTACGCGGCGATGGCGACGTCCGCCGACACCGGCGCCGTGCGCGACGTCAACGCTGTGGAGCGGGCCGTCGCGGCGGCGGCCGATTCGCGCTCGCACTCCCCCGCCTAACGCTCGGACCACCGAACGGCCGATAGAGGTCGCGATGGCGACCACGGCCGGCCGTTCGGCAGCGCATCGCAGCGTGCTCATCGCGATGGTGCTCGCGCTGGGCACACTCACGATCGACGCAACGATCGTGCGCGTCGCGCTGCCCGCCATCCAGCGCGATCTCGACATCTCCGACGTCGCGCAGCAGTGCGTCGTCAACGCGTACCTGCTGACGCTCGGGATCTTCGTCGTCGCGGGCGGCCGGCTCGGGGACCTGCTCGGCCGCCGCCGCGTCTTCCTCGCCGGCCTCGCCTTGTTCACCGCGGCGTCGGTGGTCAGCGGCCTCGCGCCGTCGGGCGGCGTGCTGCTGGCGGCCCGCGCCGTACAGGGCATCGGCGCGGCGGTGATGATGCCCGGCTGCACGGCGATCGTGACCGACGCCTACGCCGGCGAGCATCTGGGGCACGCGATGGGGATCATGGCCGGAACGGCGGCTGCCGGCCTGTCGATCGGGCCGCTCCTCGGAGGCGTGCTCATCGAGGTCCTGAGCTGGCGGTGGATCTTCTTCGTCAACGTGCCGATCGCGGCCGTCGCCGCGCTGCTCACGCTGCGTAACGTGCCGGAGTCCAGGCGGCCGGACGCGCCGCCCATCGACATCCACGGCCTGGCCATGCTCGGCGTCGGCCTCGGCGCGCTGACCCTCGGCGTGATGCAGGCACAGGTCTGGGGGTGGGGATCGCTTGCGACCCTCTCGCTCATCGCCGCGGGAGCGCTCGGCCTCGCGGCGTTCGTCGCGGTGGAGCTGCGCGCCGAGGTACCACTGGTCGACGTACGGATGCTCCGAGCTCGCGCCTTCGCCGCCGCGAACGCCATCGGCTTCTTCGCGCAGTTCGTGATCACCGGCCTCGTGGTGCTGCTGGCGCTGTACCTGCAGAACGTCCTCGGCCACACCGCGCTGACGGCTGGGGTCATGCTCCTCCCCCTCACCCTTCCCGTCCTCATCAGCTCGCCGGTCGCGGGCCGGCTGGCCGACCGGATCTCTCCCCGGACGATCGTCGGCACAGGGATGACGCTGCTGACGATTGGCACCTTCGCGATCGGGGCGGCCGCCCGCAGCGGCTCGTACTGGCCGATGCTCCCCGCGCTGGTCGTCGTCGGTGGCGGATTCGCCGCGGTCCTGACCTCGATGACGACCGCGATCATGGCCGCCGCCCCGAGTGACGACCGCGGGATGGTCTCCGGCGTCTACACCACGGCGCGCGACATCGGCGCGAGCCTCGGCGTCGCGATCATGGGAACCCTGCTGGCGACGTTCGAAGCCGCTCGACTCGACACCGACGGTGCGGCGCGGATCGAGGACGCACGCGTGCATGCGGTCCTCGCCGGGGCGCCCAGCGCGTCGCACGACCCCGTCGCCGTCCGGCTGGCCGCCGACGTGTTCGAGCATGCGTTCGCCACGACGCTGCAGATCACGGCGCTGGCCGCGGGCATCGGCGCCGTGCTCGCGTGGACGCTGCTCGAGCGCACGCGGCCGGCTACCGCGCCGCGGGCCTGATCCGCTCGGAGGTGATGTCCGCGACGGTCTTCGTCCCGGCGAGCTGCATCGTGTTCTCGAGCCCCTCGCGGAAGATGTCGAGCATCTTCTTCAGCCCGTCCTCCCCGCCGACGGCCAGCCCCCAGTACTGCGGGCGGCCGAGCAGCACGGCCCGCGCACCGAGGGCGAGCGCCTTGAAGACGTGCGCGCCCGTCCGCACGCCACCGTCGACGAGCACCTCGACGCGACCGTCGACGGATTCGACGACCTCCGGGAGCACGTCGAGCGTCGCCGGGTCGCCGTCGATCTGCCGGCCGCCCTGATTGGAGACGATGATCGCCGCCATCCCCGCGTCGATCGCGTTGTCGGCCTCCTCTCCGCTGAGTACGCCCTTGGCGATGACGGGCAGCGACGAGTAGTCGGCGAGCCACGCGGCGTCCTCCCACGTGACGTCCTGCGCCATCTCGTCCCACATGTACTTCATGAGGTCGTCGCCGGTCGTGTAGTGCGGCAGCGTCTTGCGGTCGATGAGGTTGGCGATCTGCACGCCCGCAGGCAGATGGATCTCGCTGCGGCGGTCCGACGGCTTCAGGCCGTAGTTCGGCGCGTCGACGGTGAACGCGATGCCCTTGTACCCCGCGGCCGCGGCGCGATCGACGAGCTCGGTGGTCAGGCCGCGGTCCTTGTGGATCTGCAGCTGCAGCCAGCAGTCGACCCCGGTGGCGGCAACTTCCTCCAGCGGGGTGCTCGACAGGGTCGACAGGCACATCGTCGTGCCCATCGCCTTCGCCGCCCGCGCCGTGGCGACCTCGCCCTCGGGATGGACGAACTTGTGGAACGCCGAGGGCGCGAGCAGGATCGGCATCTCGACGCGGTTGCCGACGACGGTCGTCGAGAGGTCCGTGTCCGCGACGTCGACGAGCAGCCGCTTGCGGATCGTCCAGCGGTCGTAGGCGCGGCGGTTCTCCTCACGCGTCCAGTTCGTGAGCGCGCCGGCGTTGAGGTGGTCGAACGTCGGGCGCGGCAGCGTCGTCTCCGCGTAGGCCATGAAGTCGTCGTACTCGGCGAACGCCGTCAGATCGGTCATCCGTGCTCCGTGGTCGTGATCTGGTCGAGGAGCCCGCGCAGGCCCGAGCCTGGCGGGAAGGTCGAGTGCACGCCGGTGATCAGGCCATCGCGCAGCGTGAAGGTGTCCTGGTGCGGGGTGGTGCGGTACGAGCGGCCGGTCGGCTCGAGCGGGCCGATGCCGATCACCGGCAGCTCGACGACGTGGTCGTGCGTCGCCGTCACGAACGCCGTGAGGCGCACCTCGTCTCCAGCGGTGACCAGTTCGGTCACGTGCCTGCGCAGATCAGGGAACGATGCGGACATCTGCGCGTGCGCCGCGAGAAACGCGTCGGCGTCCATCGGCGGGCCACCCGGCGTGGCGGGCGCGTGCGTGAAATCGTCGGACATCAGCATGCGGGCCGCAGGCATGTCACCGGCGTCCAGCGCGCGCTGGTACGCGCGGACGACCGCTTCGTTCGTCACGGCCGCACCAGGAAGGTCGGAGCCAGGCTGCCTCCCGCCGTCACGTTCGTGATCCCGCTCCCCGACAGCCGGGCCAGGATGCCGCCCATCCGGCCACGAAACATGTACGGGTCGTTGTCGACGTAGAGCTCGCGCAGCGGGAACTCCGGGGCGTCCCACGGCCACGCCTCGCGATGCGCCTGGATGCGCCGCTGGACGAGATGGCCGTCGGCGACGGCGCGGGTCACGAGCTCCTCCCATTCGCGCGGATCGGTCTCCCAGCCGAGCGTCACGCCGTGCCCGCCGTAGTCGTGCACGGGCTTGAGCACGAGATTCGTGCGGTGCTCGATGACCTCCTCCGCCCCGGCGGTGCGACGGTCGTGCGGGTCGGCCTGCGCGACGAGCACGCGCGTCCACGGGACGTGGTTGCGCACCGCGTTGCGCTCCGGGCCGGTGAGGCCGAAGTCGTTCGCCTCGTCGGTCAGGAGGTCGAAGATCGACTTGTGGCCCATGAGGTCGCTGGCGAACGGGTTGACCAGGCAGACGGCGCCGGCGCGCGCGGCCTCGACAAGCGGGTCGACGTCCTCGGGCCGGTGCAGGCAGTCCATGATCACCAGGCGCCGGTAGACGAGATCGATCGGGCCGCCCGGACCGTGCAGCTTGCCGCCCTCGAAGCGCAGGTGCCGCGGGTCGCAGATCTGCACGTCGAGGCCGGCCGCGACGAGGTCGTCGCGGATCAGCTCGAACTCCATCATCAGCGGCGCGTCGTCCCAGTCGACGATCGCGATCGCCGGGTCCCCCAGCCCGCCGAAGTCGCGCCACGCCTGCAGCATGGACTCGCGCAGCGGGTCGGCGACGAGGATCGGCTCGGCGTCCAGCTCCTCGCTGAAGGCCTGGAAGATCGCCATCTCCTGAAACGCGCGCGCCGCGGCGTCGACGTAGCCGACGCCGCCCGGCGCGGCGCCCTGCACCTCGACGAGGCCGAGCCGCTTGGAGGCGAAGGCGTCGAACCGGTCGAAGACGTCGGGGTTCTCGAACCCCGGGTCGATGAGGATGAGGTCGCGCTCGTGGCCGCGGACGTCGAGCTCGTCGAGGATCTCCTCGTTGTCGCGGACCGCCGCGCAGGCCTTCGCCAGGGCGCGCCCGACGAGCGCGCACGCCAGCGCCTCAGCCTCGTAGCGCGCCGGCGTGATGAAGTGCGGCCGGACGACCTGCATGACGCGGCGCGTGCCGTACGCGGTGAGCCCGCGGAGCCGGCCGAGCCCGGGATCGTCGTCGGGCAGCGCGCCCTCGCGCAGCAGGTGGTGCCAGCGGGTCACCGCCTCGTGGCACAGCGCAGCGTCGTCCGACGGCATCCAGCCTCCTCTCGTCCTCGGGGCGCGCGCAGCGTACCGGCGGCCGAAGCGGAAGCCCGCCGGTTGCTCACGCCTCGAGCAGCTCGGAGTTCTCCAGCCACGCCGCCTCGAGCGCGTCGCGCTCGGTGCGGAGCGTGTCGAGGTCAGCCTGGAGGGAACGCAAACGCTCGTGGTCCTTCGCGGCGGCCGCCATCTGCTCGTGGAGCGCCGCCTCCCGCGTGGCGAGCTTCTCGAGCGCCCGCTCGACGCGCTGGACCTCCTTGCGCGCCGCATGGACCTCGGCCCCGGAGCGCTTCGGCGCAGGCCGTGGCGCGGGCGCCGCAGCCGCCTCTGCGGCGTGCCGCAACTCGAGGTACTGGTCGATCCCACCGGGCAGGTGGCGCAGCCCGCCGTCGGTCCCCAGCGCGTAGACGTCATCGCAGACGCGCTCGACGAAGTACCGGTCGTGGCTGACGACGACGAGCGTTCCCGGCCAGCCGTCGAGCAGATCCTCCAGCGCGGTGAGCGTGTCGATGTCGAGGTCGTTCGTCGGCTCGTCGAGCAGCAGGACATTGGGCTCCTCCATGAGCAGGCGCATGAGCTGGAGCCGGCGGCGCTCGCCGCCCGACAGCTCCGCGACACGGGTGTATGCGCGCTCACCGCGGAACCCGAACCGGTCGCAGAGCATCCCGGCCGTCATCTCGCGGCCGTCGCTGGTCACCGTGCGGCCGCGGACCTGCCCGAGCGACTCGAGTACGCGCAGCTCCCCCGGGATCTCCGTCGCGTCCTGCGAGAGAAAGGCCAGACGCACGGTCTGCCCGCGTTCGACGTCCCCGCTCGTCGGCTCGAGCGCCCCGCCGAGCACGCGCATGAGCGTCGTCTTGCCCGACCCGTTGACGCCGACGAGCCCGACGCGCTCGCCGGGACCCAGCCGCCATGTCACGCCGCGCAGGAGGTCGCGCTCGCCGAAGCGGACGCCAACGTCGACGGCGTCGACCACCTTGTCACCGAGGCGCGCTGTGGCGAAGCGCAGCAGCTCGACGGTGTTGCGTGGGTCCGGCTCGTCGGCGATCAGCTCGTTCGCCGCCTCGATGCGGAACTTCGGCTTCGAGGTCCGCGCGGGCGGGCCGCGGCGCAGCCACGCCAACTCCTTGCGCATCAGCTGCTGGCGGCGGTCCTCCCGCGCGGCGGCCTGCCGATCGCGCTCGGCGCGCGCAAGGACGTACGCTGCGTAGCCGCCCTCGTACTGCTGGACGCCACCGTCGACGACCTCCCAGGTGTGCGTGCAGACGGCGTCGAGGAACCACCGGTCGTGGGTGACGACGACGAGCGATCCGCGACGGGCCGCCAGATGGCGCGCCAGCCAATCGACGCCCTCGACGTCGAGGTGGTTCGTCGGCTCGTCGAGCAGGAGCAGCTCGGGGTCGTCGAGCAGGAGCCGTGCGAGCGCGATGCGGCGCCGCTCACCGCCGGACAACGGCCCGATCCGCGTGTCCATCCCCTGCGGGAAGCGCCGCACCTCCACGCCTCCGAGCAGGCCGTCGAGGACCGAGCGGAAGCGGCTGTCGGCCGCCCACTCGTGATCCGCGCGCCCGCCGACGAGCTCCTCGCGGATCGTGCGCGCGGAGTCCAGGTCGTCCGCCTGGGCGATGACCGCCAGCTCGAGGCTGTTCGCGCGGGTGACCTGCCCGCGATCGGGCGCCTCGTCGCCGGCGATGAGGCGCAGGAGCGTGGACTTTCCGTCGCCGTTGCGGCCCACGATGCCGATCCGGTCACCCGCGGACACGCCCAGCGTCACGTCGTGCAGGACGTCACGGCTGCCGTAGCCCTTCGCAACCGCGTTGAGATTGACGAGGTTACGTGCGCTCATGAACGGCGCAGGCGCTCCAGCTCGCGCCGGTCGCGCTTCGTCGGCCGGCCGGCGCCCTTCTCGCGCGCGAAGATCTCGGGCTCCACCGCACGCGGTGGCGGCGGTGGGCTGTGGTCGACGAGGCACTCGGCGGCGATGGCGGCCCCCACCCGCTTCTCGATGATCTTCACGACCTCGAGGATCCGCTCGCGGCCGCCCGCGAAGGCCTCGATCCGATCACCCGGGCGCACGATCGCCGCGGGCTTGGCCGTGCGGCCGTTGAGCTTGACGTGGCCGCCTTTGCAGGCGTCGGTCGCCGCCGAACGCTGCTTGTACAGCCGCACCGCCCACAGCCACCGGTCGATTCGGGTGCTCTCCACGTCCTCCATGGTCGCAGGCGCTCGTCAGTGGACGAGGATCTTCAGACCGACGATCGCCAGGCCGAACAGGGCGTTGATGACCGTGGTGCCGGCGACGCCCATCCAGGACCGGTTCTCCGCCAGGCCGATGCGCAGCCCGTAGAGCGCGAGGGTCGCGACGCCGACCCACAGCGCGAGGTCGATCCACACCTCGTCGTTGAGCGGGGTCAGGCCCCCGATGACCAGCGCGATGCACATCGGGCCGGCCGCAGCGAGCAGGGGCCACTCCTCCCGCATGATGTCGCGCAGCTGCATCCGCGTCGGCGCGTGGCGCGTCTCCAGGCGGATGCCGAGCTGGCCCGCGTACACGTGCGCGATGTAGAAGACGACCTGGGTGGCCAGGACGCTGCCCGCGATCCGCGTCGGCTTCGAGTGGTACTCGGACGCGACGGCCACCAGCGAGAGCGCGAGGATCGTGCCGTAGACCGCCGCCTGCATGTTGCGGCCGATGCGGCTGCGCTCAGGCGTGAGCTCGTGGTCGTCGACGGTGCTGGACATCGGCCGCGCAGACTACCTGCGCGACCGACGTCCGCACCGTGCGATCACGTCGCCCGCAGGCCGAGTCTGCGCCGACGAGCACGGACGAGCGCGACGCGGGCCGGCAGGTGCAGCTGCGCTGCGCGCATGGCGAGCATCGGCACGATGTCGGCCGTGCGGACGAACGGGTCGGCCACCGTGTCACCGGTCAGCATGGAGCGCGCCGCGACCGGCCGGCCGTCGAGCGAGGCGATGACGTACGGCGCGGCCGGGGCGCGCGCGGAGTCCAGCGCGGCGAGGCGCGCCACGTCGGCACGCGCCAGCGCGTCGTCCTCGTGGGCGACGCGAAACGTCAGCTCATCGGGAGCGTCGATGTCCAACACTTCTCGTTTGTACGACATACGTGCCTCCTGTTTCGGGGGTGTGGTACCTTCACGCCGAGTATCGACCCCGTTCTGGAGTCCGACAATGTCGTACATCGAACGATTGAATGACATCAGCCGCGGCGGCGACCGATCCGTCACGCAGCAGATCATCGACGTGATCACCGCCGCGATCGCCGACGGCGAGCTGCGCCCGGGAGACCGCCTGCCGGCCACCCGGGAGATCGCCGACATCGTCGGGGTCAACCATCTGACCGCCGTGCGCGCCTACCGCCGCATGCGCGAGCAGGGCCAGGTCTCCGCCCGGGTCGGTGCGGGGACGTTCGTCCGGGACCCCCGTGTCGTGGATGCCGCCGCCGACGAGCCGGGCTGGCAGCGCTTCGTGCTTCCGCCCGCCGCGCCCAGCGATCACAGCCGCGCGACGAGCCGCGCCCACGACCAGGCCGTCTCCCCGGGAGTCGTGCCGTTCGCCGTCGGCTACCCGCCCACCCGCGCGCTGCCCGCCGAGCTGTGGGCGCGGCACACCGCCGACGCGCTCGCCGAGCTCGGGCCGGAGGCCTTGCAGTACGGGCCGATCGAAGGCGTGCCTGCGCTCCGCGAGCAGATCGCGGCGATGCACGGCGAGGCCGCTGAGGACGTCATGGTCGTCAACGGCGCCATGCAGGGCCTGTCCCTCGCCGCGCGCGCGCTCATCCGACCCGGCGAGGCCGTCGCGGTCGAATCCCCGACCTTCATGGGGACCATCGAGGTCCTGCGTCAGGTCGGCGCGCGCATCGTGCCCATCCCGGTCGACGACGAGGGCATCGACGTGGACGAGCTCGCGCGCGTCGCGGTGCGCGAGGACCTTCGCGCCGCCTTCATCCAGTCACGCCTGCAGAACCCCACGGGCGCCGACCTCTCGCCCGCGCGGTGCGCACGGCTCGTCGAGCTCGCGCGACGCCACGCGTTCTTCATCGTCGATGACGAAGTCTGGGCCGAACTGCGCTTCGAAGGCGAGGAAGCGCCGTGCCTGCGCGATCAGGACCCGGCGCACGTCATCACCCTCGGATCGCTCTCCAAGACACTCGGCGGCGGCCTGCGCCTCGGGTGGATCCGCGCCAGCGGCGGGATGGTCGAGCGCCTCGCGCTGGCCAAGCACAGCGACGATCTGCACTCCCCCACGCTCACCCAGCACGCCGCGGCGCGCCTGCTCGCAGCAGGCGACTACGGCCCGCATCTCGAGCGCATGCGTGAGGAGTACCAGCGCGGGCGCGAGCTCATGCTCGACGCGCTCGAGCGCCACCTCGCCCCGATGGCCTCCTGGACGACGCCAGCCGGCGGATCGTGCGTCCTCGTCACGCTGGACGCCGAGGTCGACGACCGGGCGCTCGTCGCCGAGGCGGAGCGCGCGGGCGTCTCGCTCGTCCCGGGCAGCGCGCTGTGCGCCGGCCCCGCACCGGGGACGATCATGCGTCTGGCCTACGGCTACGTGGAGCCCGACGCCATCGAGCTGGGCGTGCGCCGGCTCGCCCAGGCCGTCCGGGCGGTGCGCGCCGAACGACGCGCCCGCCAGGCGTTTCCGCTCAGCTGAGCGGGGTCACTCGTGGGGGATGCCGATCCAGAGCAGGCCCATCGCGAGGAACATCGGCAGGATCAGCGCGCCGAGGGACAGCAGGTGCGCCCCGGCGAGGGCCGCGAAGATCGCGAGCGTGAGGAAGACGGCGATCAGGCCGTAGAACAGGCCGATGAAGCGTGTCTCTGTGCTGTCGTCATGGTGCATGGTCGGTCTCCCGGAAGCGACGATGGGTGCGTACGCCGACCGTACGACCGGGGTGCCGTGGCCACATCGGGACGGCGCCGACGTCTGACGCCGGGGGTCCACTCGTTGCCTCGCGGCGGACTACGGACCGCCGCTCCGGGTCAGACCCCGAGCACCGCACCCAGTGCGAGCATCGCCGCGGCACCGACGACGATCCCGCCGACCGCCGAACGCCGAGGACGCTCGTGCAGCGCATTGGGCAGCAGCTCGTAGCCGACCAGGACGAGCATGGCGCCGGCGGCGAACGCGAACGACAGCGGCAGCAAGGAGCTGACCTCCTCCACCGCGGCGTAGGCGAGGAGGGCGCCGATCGGCTGCGGCAGGCTCGTGAGCGTCGCCGCCCAGATCTGCCGCCACGGCCCGTAGCCGGCCAGGCGCAGAGGGATCGCCGTCGCCGTTCCCTCCGGAATGTTCTGCAGGCCGATGGCCGCGACGACAAACGCGCTGAGGCCGGCGGTGGTCGACGCCCATGCGGTGCCGATCGCCAGGCCCTCGGGCAGGCTGTGGACGAACAGCACGGCGAAGACGATGATCGCGTCCCGGGCGCGGCCGTCGGCGCCGCGGTGCGCCTGGTCGACGTCCACGAGCCACCGCGCCACGAGGACGAACGCGCCACCCGCGGCCAGCCCCGCGATCACCTGGCCGCTGCTGCCCTCGTCCAGCGCGGGCAGCAGCAACCCCGTCACCGACGCGACGGCCATAGTCCCCGCCGCCAGGCCCCACAGCGCGCCGCGCAGGCGCAGCGCGCGATCGCCGAGCCAGATGACCGGAAGCGCCCCGACCCCCGTCGCGAGCATCGTCGCCGTCGCGGCGAGGAAGAGGGCGACGACCTCGGGCACGGCCCGGGCCTCAGGCGGTCTCGTCGCCCAGCCGGACGACGGCGCGCGGCGGAATGACGATCACGGGGCGGTCGGCCTCGCGCAGCAGGTCGTGCGCGACCGAGCCGAGCAGCGCGCCGATGCGCCCGAAACCGTGCGTGCCGACGACGATCGCGTCGGCATCGAGCTCCTCAGCGATCCGGCACAGCGCCGGGCACGGCGGGCCGTCGACGGAAACGCTCTCCCAGGTGATGCCGTTGAGGACGGCGGCGATGCGTTCAGGCAGCGCGTCGAGAATCGCCCGGCTGCGCTCGGCCTGATCGGCGGTGAGGATCTCGCGCCACTTGGGGTCGAGCTGCTTGGGCGCCGGCTCGTGTGCGTGCACCACGACGACGCGGCCGCCGGCGGCGAGCGTCGCCGCGTGCGCGAGGGCCGCATTTGCGGCCGGCGAGCCGTCGTAGCCGACGACGAGAACAGGCTGGCGCGCGGACATGCGGCCGCAGGATATGGCCCGCGTCGGCCGCGCATGTCTCATCTATCGTCCTGTCATGCCCTCGTCCCCGCTCCGCGCGGCCCAGCTCCAGCGCCTCATCGAAGCCGGGCAGTCGATCGTCGCGCAGCTCGACGTCGACGCGGTCCTGGAGGAGCTCCTCGAGATCGCCCGGGAGGTCACCGGGGCGCGGTTCGCCGCCATCGGCGTGCTCGCAGCCAACCGCACCGAGCTCGAGCGCTTCATCACCCAGGGCGTGGACGCGTCGACCCACGCCGCGATCGGCGACCTCCCGCTCGGGCGCGGGATCCTCGGGGCGCTGATCTCCGATCCGCGGCCCCTGCGCCTGGACCTCGTCGAGGCCGATCCGCGCTCGTACGGCGTGCCGGAGCACCACCCGCCGATGCACACGTTCCTCGGCGTGCCGATCCTCGTGCGCGGGGAGGCCTGGGGCAACCTCTACCTCACGGAGAAGGACGACGGCGAGCCGTTCACCGCCTCCGACGAGGAAGCGGCGGTGATTCTCGCCGCCTGGGCCGCGATCGCGATGCAGAACGCCCGGCTCTACCAGGACGTCGACGCGCGCCGCGACGCGCTCGAGCGGGTCATGCAGACGCTCGAGGCGACGTCGGCGATCGCCCGCGCGGTCGGGGGTGAGCGCGATGTCGAGCGCGTCCTGGGCCTGATCGTCGAGCGCGCGCGGACCCTCGTCGAAGCGCGGGCGGTGGTCATCGCCCTCCAGGACGAGCAGCGGCTCGTCGTCGCCGCAGGCGCCGGGGAGTTCGACGACCGCGCGCTCGGCCGCACGATCGCCGGGGCCGCCGAGACGCTCGGCGTCGTCGTCCGGGACCTGCAGCCGGCGCGCATCCGCGACGTGGCCACGGAGATCGGCCTGCCCGGGCACCGCATCGGCGTGGACGGCGCGCAGTCGGCGCTGCTCGTGCCCCTGGTCTTTCGCGAGCAGCCGCTCGGGATCCTCGCCGCCTTCGACCGCCGCGGGCACGACCCGCAGTTCGGCCCCGCCCACGAGGCGCTCTTCCAGTCGTTCGCGGCGAGCGCCGCGACCGCGGTGGCCGCCGCCCGCTCGGTGGAACGCGACCGGCTGCGCGGCAGCATCGACGCCGCCGAGCGCGAGCGACAGCGCTGGGCACGCGAGCTGCACGACGACACGCTCCAGGGCCTCGGCGCCCTGCGGATGCTGCTCTCGGGCGCGCTGCGAGGCGACGAGGCCAAGCTCCGCGCCACCGTCGAACGGGCGGTCGACATGCTCGCGATGCAGGTCGACGATCTCCGTGGGCTGATCACCGAGCTGCGGCCTGCCGCACTCGATGACCTCGGCCTTCAGGCCGCGCTCGAAAGCCTCGTGGAGCGGTTCGGCGCGGCGGGCGGCCCGGCGCTCGACGCCGAGATCGCCGTTGCGGATGCCTCCGGCCGGCTCGACCCCGAGCTGGAGACCGCGGTCTACCGCGTCGTGCAGGAGGCGCTGCACAACGTGCTCAAACACGCAGGCGCGCACCAGGCGACCCTGCGCGCGTGGCGCTCCGCCGACCAGGTCCACCTGCAGATCTCCGACGACGGGCGCGGGTTCGACGAGGCCACCCCGTCGACGGGGTTCGGCCTGGTCGGCATGCGCGAGCGCGTCGAGCTGGCCGGCGGCACGCTCGACGTCACCGCGTCCCCGGGAGGCGGAACGCAGATCAGCGCCCGGCTGCCCGTGCGGCTACTGCTCGACGAGCCCGTGGTCCAGGGCGTAGCGGACGAGCTCGGCGCGGGTTGACCGGCGCAGCTTCTGCTGGATGTGCGCGCGGTGCGACTCCACCGTGCGCACGCTGAGGTACAGCTGCCCGGCGATCTCCGCGTTCGTGTGCCCCAACGCGATGAGCCGGAGCACCTCGACCTCACGCTCGGTGAGGTCGTCGGGCGGCCCCGAAGGCGTGGGCGGCTCGGCCGCCAGTCGCGCGCCGAGAGACGGATTCAGGTAGGTGCCGCCCTCGGCGGCGGCACGGACCGCCTGGGCCAGCTCACCGTCGGCGGCGTCCTTGAGCACGTAGCCCTTCGCACCGCCGCGCAGCGCCTCCCGCGCGAACGCAGTGTCGTCCTGCATCGTCAGGACCACGACCGCGGTGCCCGGGTGCATCTCAGCGACCTGCGGAATCGCGGGCAGGCTCGGGTCGCCGGGCATGTTCAGGTCGAGGATGAGGACGTCGGGCCGGTGCGCGCGCACCATACGCAGCGCCTCGGCGACGTCCCCGGCCTCGGCGACAACCTCGAAGTCCGGCTCGCTGTCCAGGAGAAGCTTCAGCCCCGCCCGCACGACGGCGTGGTCGTCGGCGAGGACGAGTCGCAGCTGGCCGGTCGGTCCTTCCTCGGTCACGCCGCGCAAGATACCCGGACCAGCGGTGGTACAAGACCGCTGACCTCGTTCGCAGCACTGGAAGGCACCCGGTCAGGCGCGTAGCCTGAGGTCATGAGCGACCCTGCGCAGACCCCTCTGAAGGTGCTGGTGGCCGGCGGCGGCGTCGCCGGGCTCGAGACGCTGCTCGCCTTGCGGGACCTCGCCGGCGACCGGGTCCAGGCCACCCTGCTGACCCCGGACACGGAGTTCGTCGTGCGGCCCTGGACGGTGCAGGAGCCGTTCGCGCGCCCCGTCGCGCAGCGTTATCCGCTCGAGCGCGTCACGGCCGACTGCGGCGCCGTGTTGCATGCCGGCACGCTCGCGTCGGTGGACCCGGTGGCGCAGGTCGCCCGCACCGCCGACGACACCGAGATCGCCTACGAGGCGCTCGTCGTCGCCCTCGGCGCCCAGCCGCAGGTCGCCTACCCCCACGCGACCACCTTCCGCGGCGGACAGGACGCCGAGGCCGTCCACGGGCTCCTGCAGGACCTCGAGGGCGGCTACCTGCGGCGCGTCGCATTCGTCGTGCCTCCCGGCGCCGCGTGGCCGCTGCCCATCTACGAGCTCGCGCTCATGACCGCCGAGCGCGCGCGGTCGCTCGCGCTTCCCGGGATCGAGATCTCGCTCGTCACGTCGGAGGAGCGGCCGCTGGGCGTGTTCGGCGTGCACGCCAGCGATGCGGTCGCCGAGTTGCTCGCCGACGCCGGCATCACTGCGCATCTCGGGCGCTACGCCGACGTTCCGAACCAGAACACCGTGAGCTTCCACCCGGCCGACGGGGGCATCGAGGTCGATCGCGTCGTCGCGCTCCCGCACCTCGTCGGGCGCCCGGTCGCCGGGCTGCCGTCCGCCGACGAGGGGTTCCTCCCGGTCGACGACACGTGCGCGGTCATCGGCGGGCGCAACGTCTGGGCCGCCGGGGACGGCACGTCGTTTCCGATCAAGCAGGGCGGCATCGCTTCGCAGCAGGCCGACGCCGCGGCGCAGGCGGTCGCCGTGGTCGCCGGCGCGCCCGGCGTGTCCCCCGCCCCGTTCAAGCCGACGCTGCGCGGGATGCTCCTGACCGGCTCCGGGCGCAAGTGGCTGCGCGCCGCAGTGGCCGGCGGAGCGGGCGAGGCGGCGTCGGTGGTCTCCGAACATGCGCTGTGGTGGCCGCCCAGCAAGGTCGCCGGGCGCTACCTCGCCCCCTACCTGGCGACGCTCGACGCGTCGCTGGCCTCGGGAACGCCGACCGCCGCGGCAGGCGACGTGCCGGTCGAGGTCGACCTCGGGCACGCCGCGCCGCGATTCCACGCCGAGGGTGACCCCTCAGGCGGGATCGAGATGCTCGGCGGCTGAGCGCGTTCAGCTGGCGGGAGCCAGCTCCTTGGCCCGGTCGGCGATCGAGCCGATCAAGGCCTCGAACGCGTCGACGAAGAGCTTGACGCCCTCGTCGACGAGCTCCGTCAACACGATGTGGTCGAGATCGACGCCCGCCTCACGGACGGCCCGGATGACCTCGTGCGCCGCCGCGAAGTCCGCGTCCACCGTGCGCGCCGCGGTCCCGTGGTCCCGCGCCGCCGCAAGCGTCGCGTCGGGCATGGTGTTGACCGTGTTCGGCCCGATGAGGGTGTCGACGTACAGCGTGTCCGGATAGTCCGGGTTCTTCACGCCGGTGGACGCCCACAGCGGCCGCTGGACGTTCGCGCCACGCGCGGCCAGCGCGTCCCACTGCTCGCCGCTGAACAGCTTCAGGAACGACTCGTAGGCCAGCTGCGCGTTGGCCACGGCGGCCTTGCCCTTGAGGTCCGGCCGGTCGAGGCCGTCGAGCGCCGCATCGACCTTCGTGTCGACGCGCGAGACGAAGAAGCTGGCCACCGACGAGATGCGATCGATGTCCTGCCCGGCGTCGACGCGTCGCTGCAGACCGGAGATGTACGCCTTGGCGATCTCCTCGTAGCGCGAGACCCCGAAGAGGAGCGTCACGTTGACGGAGATCCCGCGCGCGGTGAGCTCCTCGAAGGCCAGCACGCCGGCGGGCGTCCCGGGCACCTTGATGAGGAGGTTCGGCCGGTCGATGCGGGCGTGGATGTCCACCGCCGCCTCGATCGACCCCGGCGCGTCGTCGGCGAGCTCGGGCGGCAGCTCGAAGGAGACATAGCCGTCAAGCCCGTCGGTCCGCTCGTACACGCCCGCAAGCTGGTCGCACGCGGCGCGGATGTCTGAGAACGCCAGGCGGAAGAAGATCTCCCGCGGATCGCTCGTCTCGGCCAGCGCCTCGCGGTAGTCGTCGTCGTAGCGGTCGCTGCCGCCCATCGCCTTCTGGAAGATCGCGGGGTTCGACGTGACGCCGGTCACCCCGTCGTCCTCGACGAGCGACTGCAGGCCGCCGTCGCGCAACAGGGCGCGGTTGAGGTTGTCGATCCAGACGGCCTGGCCCAGGGCCTCGATGGCCCGCAGATTGTTCTCGCCCATCGCACGTCTCCTGATCTCGCAGCGGTCTCTGTGGAGGCTAGCCCCCTCCCACGGCGAACCTTCGCGCCGGCGCCGTGTGCGCGAGATCATCTGGGACGGCATGGACGGACGTGCGCGCCTGCTCGACGGTTTGCGCCGGGTGATCGACGATGACCGGGTCCTCGACGCGGTCGGCGCGGTGCCCCGCGACGCCTTCGTTCCCGACGCGCTCCGCGAGTTCGCCTGGGATGACCGGGCCCTGCCGATCGGCTGCGACCAGACGATCTCGCAGCCCTACGTCGTCGCCCGCATGTGCGAACTGCTCGAGCTGCGTGGTGGCGAGCGGGTCCTCGACGTCGGCACCGGGTCCGGCTATCACGCCGCGGTGCTCGCGGCGATGGGCGCTGAGGTGTGGTCGATCGAGCGCCATGCGCCCTTGACGGAGGCGGCCGCCGCGGCGCTGGAGCGCGCCGGCATCACGGGGATCCACCTGGTGGTCGGTGACGGATGCGCGGGCCTGCCCGACCACGCGCCGTACGACGCGATCAACGTCGCGGCCGCCGCGGACCGCCTCGAGGACCTCGATGCGCTGCGCGCCCAACTGGCGCCCGGAGGTCGGCTCGTCGCGCCCGTCGGGGGTGCAGATCAGCGCCTCGTCGTGGTGCGGCGGGAGGGGCCGGGATGGGTCTCGACGGACGCCGATCCGGTCCGATTCGTCCCGCTCGTACCGGATTTCCCAAGCCCTACGGGCATATTCCGCCGCCAGGGGAGGTAGGTTGCCGCCCTCAGGAGCAACCCAGAGGGAGCTGTTCAATGTCCTTGACGAAGCAGGAGCTTGCCCAGAAGGTCGCCGGTGACACCGGTCTGTCCCAGGCGCAGGCGAAGGAGGCCATCGAGGCCACCTTCGAATCGATCACGAAGGAGCTCGCCGGTGGCGGCGAGGTCGCCGTGTCGGGGTTCGGGAAGTTCAGCGTGAGCAAGCGCGCTGCCCGTGAGGGCCGCAACCCGGCCACCGGCGAGACGATCAAGATCGCCGCGAGCAACGCCGCCAAGTTCTCGGCGGCCGCGGGTCTGAAGAAGGCCCTGAACTAACCACGCTCCGAGGTCCGCGGGTCGTCCGGTCCCCTCGGGGGGCCGGCCCGCGGGCGGATGCGTCACCCGGCCGCTCGCGTGGCCACGTCGGCGATGATGCGGGAGAGCTGTCCCCCCTGCCAGGCCAGCGGGGATCTCCCTTCGTCTTCGACGTGGAGCGCAGCGCCCGGGATCGCGTCCGCCCACCGGCGGCCCACCTCGAGCGGATGTCCCGGATCGGCGTCGTCGCGGCTCGCGACGACGGCGGTCGGGACCGCCAGCGCCGACAGCTGCGCGACGTCGTCGAACGGCGACGACCGCGGCACGGCCCGCAGCGCGTCCGCGACGGCGTTGGGGTGGCGATGTGCCGCCAGGCGCTGACGGATCACCTTCTCGACCGTCTCGCGCCACGCCTCGGGCACGGTGTCGAAGCGGTACGCGGCCACGAACCCGTCGACGCCCCCGTCGCGCAGCGCGTCGGAAAGGCGGTCCCACCCGTCCAGGCCCGGATCGCGGCCCGGCAGGAACGCCGGCGTGATGAAGCACGCGCCCGCGACCCGCTCGGGATGGTCGATCGCAAAGCGCGCGATCGTGTGCGCGCCCATCGACGCGCCCGCGAAGGTCGCTCTGGCGATCCCGAGCCCATCGAGCACCGCGTGCAGATCGGCGGCCAGCTCCTCGTAGCCGTACGCGCCGGGTGCACTCGCTGGGGACGACGTCCCGTGGCCGCGGGCGTCGTAGGCCACGACCCGGTGCCCGCCGCGCTCCAGCGCTTTGGAGCCCATGACGACGTACCGCCGTGTGGCGGTCAGCCCGTGCAGGAGGACCACGGCGTGCCCGTCCCCGTCGTCGCTGACGCTCAGCGCGGTGCCGTCGCGCTCGATCTCGTGGTCGGCCATGCGCCCAGCCTAGGCCCCGCCCGCCACTAGGATTTCCCGCATGACCGTGATCGACGTCACCGAGGCAACGTTCCAGCAGGAGGTCGTCGAGCGCTCCCGCCAGGTTCCCGTGGTCGTGGACTTCTGGGCGGAGTGGTGCGGCCCGTGCCGGCAGCTCACGCCGGCGCTCGAAGCGGCGGCCAACCGGCGTGACGGCAGCGTCGTCCTCGCGAAGGTGGACACCGACGCCAACCAGCAGCTCGCCGCGGCCTTCCGGATCCAGGGCATTCCTGCGGTGAAGGCGTTCAAGGACGGGCAGATCGTCGACGAGTTCGTGGGCGCGAAGCCGCCGACGGAGGTCGAGCGCTTCTTCGACGGCCTCGTCCCTTCCGAGGTCGACCAGCTCGTGGCCGCCGGTGACGAGGCGTCGCTGCGCCGGGCGCTCGAACTCGAGCCGGCGCGTACCGACGCCGCGGCCGCGCTCGCGCAGTTGCTGCACGCTCGCGGCGATCGTGACGGGGCGCTTGCGCTGGCCGAGGATCTCCCCGGCTTCCAGGCCGAGGGGCTCGTCAGCCGGATCCGCCTCGCCGACGACGACGCGTACGCCGACGCGTTCGCGGCCCTCGACGCCGGCGACGCCGAGCGTGGCGTCGACCTGCTGCTCGAGCTGCTCGCCGGCGCGGGGGACGACCAGGACGACGTCCGGCGGATCATCGTCGCCGTGCTCGACACGCTCGGCGTCGAGCATCCGTTCGCGCGCGATGCGCGGCGGCGCCTGGCGACCGCGCTCTACTGAGCGCCGGCGGGGGCACCCGCCAGGTCGCGGATCAGCGCCGCGGATCGGTCGGGCGCCTCCCAGAAGAAGCAGTGCCCAATGTCTTCGAGCAGCTCGAGCCGCGCGCCGGGGATGAGATCGGCGATGACCTGGGCGTTGCCCGCGGGCAGCATCCTGTCCAGCGTGCCGTGCACGACGAGGGTCGGTGCCGTGATCTCCCCAAGGCGGTCGTGCGCGTCATGGCCGATGATCGCCTGCATCTGCAGCTGGATGAACGCCTGAGGCGTCGGCGTCGCCGACGCGCGCTCGACGAACTCCTGCCAGTGCGCGGGATCGTCCGCATACGTCGGTGACACGTTGATCGCGAACATCGCGCGCAGCGCACGCTCGCGGTCGCCGGACGTCAGCGCCTCGGCGAGGAACCGCATGTCCTGCTCGGAGGCGAACGTGGCGTCCGGTCCACCGCAGTACGTGCAGCCGAGCGTCAGGGTCCGGACGCGCTCGGGCGCGTTGATCGCGATCTCCTGGGCGACCATGCCGCCCATCGAGATCCCGCAGACATGCACGCGCTCGAGGCCGAGCGCGTCGAGGAGCGCGACCGCGTCGTCGGCGAGATGGCGGATCGTGAACGGATCCCAGTGCTCGGCGCTCTGGCCGATGCCGCGATGGTCATAGGCGATGACCTCGAAGGTCCGCTCGAGGTCCTGCAGGAACGCCTCGCCCCAGTGGCCGGTGTTCCCGGACATCCCCATGATGAGCAGCAGCGGTTCCCCCGTCCCGCGCCGCTCGTAGTACAGCTCGACGTCGTTGACGGTCACCGTGGGCATGCGGCGAAGCCTAGAGTTCCAAGGCGAGTTGCGCGGTGCCAGCACCGTCGTGGTCGAGACCCGCGAGCCGCACCCCCAGCAATCGCACGGGCCGCGCCGGCGCGTACTCGCGCAGGAGCTCGACGGCGACCTCGGCGATCGCGGTGCCGTCATCCGTGGCCACCGGCAGCGTGCGCGCCCGGGTCACGGTGGTGAAGTCATCGAGGCGGACCTTGATGCCGATCGTCCTCCCCCGGGTGCCCGCGCGCTGGATGCGGCCGGCCAGCTCGGCGGCGAGCTCGCGCATCAGCGTCTCCTGCCGCACTGGGTCGGCGATGTCGATGTCGAACGTCTGCTCCCGCGACTCGGAGACCGCCTCCCGGACCGGGGTGACGACCGACGAGCCCTCGAAGCGCCCGCGCTGACGCAGCTCACGCCCGTGGTTGGGACCGAACACGCCCACGAGGTCCGCTTCGGAGGCGGCAGCGAGCGCCCCGAGCGTCCGGATGCCCAGGCGCTCGAGTCGCTCCACGGTCTTCGGCCCGATCCCGGGGACCAGTCCGGGTGAGGCGTCGGCGAACCGCGCGCACGCCTGCTCCCGCGACATCACCACGAAGCCGCGCGGCTTCTCGGCGTCGGACGCGACCTTCGCGACGAGCCGGTTCGGCCCGATCCCCACCGAGCAGTGCAGGCCGCAGTGCTCGTGGATGTCGCGCACCAGCCGCCGCATCGCCGCCCGTGGAGCGACGTGTCCGCTGAGGTTGAGATAGGCCTCGTCGAGGCCGAGCTGCTCGACCGTCTCGACGTGCGCGCGCACGATCGCCATGACCCGGGCGGACATCGCGCGGTACGCCTCGAAGTCCGGCGGGATGAGGATGGCCTCGGGGCAGAGGCGCCGGGCCCGGGCTGTCGGCATCGCCGAGCCGACGCCGAAGCGCCGCGCCTCGTAGGACGCCGTCGTCACCACCGCCCGCGGGCCGCTGCCGGAGACGATCACCGGCAGGCCCCGGAGCTCGGGCCGGCGCTGCAGCTCGACGCTGGCGTAGAACGCGTCGAGGTCGATGTGGGCGACGACCGGGGGCACCCCTGCAGGATGCCCCGGCCGCCGGTCGGTCAGACCGCCACCCAGACCGGGCCGGTCGACCCGAAGCCCAGCGCCGCCTTCACGGCGGGGCTGAGATCGAACTCGCGCCCGGCGACGAACGGCCCGCGATCGACGACGCGCGCGCGGACGATCCGGTCGCCCTTGCGGAAGGTGACGCGCGTGCCACACGGCAGCGTCTTGTGCGCGACGCCCATGATGCCGGCGGTGAACGTCTGCCCGCAGGCCGTCCGGGCTCCGTAGAAGCCGGGCCCGTACCACGAGGCGAACGACCGGCGGAACGCGCGCAGGCGTCCGATCCGCTTCGTCGTGGCCGCGTTCAGCGCATCGCCGGCAAAGCGCAGGCGCATATCGGCCGAGCGACGGGCGACGGTCGCGAGCGCGAACCGGCCGGCGCGGTCGGTGCGATCGCGGTCGACCGTCCGCCAGCGCGTGCCGACTCGCGCCTGCAGCGCCACGGTGCGTCCGGCGCGGACCCGCCGCAGCGTTCCCCGCACGCGGGCCGTGCGGCCCGCGGCGACGTTCAGCCGCGCTGCGCGCGTGGTGAGATGCGCGGCGACGCGGATCTGTCCGAGCGATGTCGCGGCGAGAGGCGCGGCGAACGCTTCGGGCGCGGTGGCCGTCGCCGTCGCGGTCGGCATGGCCGTCGCCACCCGGATGTGGCCGGAACGCGACAGCGCGACGGCCAGCCGGTACCTGCCTTCCGGCCCGGCCGTGGCGGTCGCCACGGGGCTCCAGATGCCGGCGTCGGCGGCGCGGTACTGCAGCGCGACGCGCTCGCCCGGCTGCGCGGCGCCGCGGACGACAACCTGCTCGCCGTAGCCCAGCGTCCTGTCGGCGACGCGGCCGCTGACGGCGGCGTCGGCCGGCGCCGCGGCAGCGGCGGTCAGTGCGAGCGCACCCGCGAAAGCGGGGACGCGCGCGGTGCACGTCAACCTCATGTGAGGCCCTCCTGGCTGCTGCCTACGGGGTTAGCTGACGGGCTCGCGCCTGATCTCTCAGATGGCGCTACGGCCGCAACAGCGGCCGATTCGCCCCGTCCGGCCCGATGGGACATCCGGGCCGGCAGTGGGTCCCCCGTTCGCCCGCGCGTGACCGCAGGCGACTCGGCAGGTTGGTTACATCCTCCTCCACGCTAGGGCCGCTTTCCGGCGCATCGTGTGCGTGGGGTCACAGTCGTGTGCGGCAAAACCGGCTGCACACGACCGCTTTTCCGTCAGACTGCCACCGGCGTCGCGGCCGCTTCGAAGCCCTCGCGAAGCTTCGTGAGGCCGAGCCGGATCCGGCTCTTCGCGGTGCCGAGCGGGACCCCCACGTGGCGGGCGACCTCGTCGGCCGTCATGCCGCCCCAGTAGGCCAGCACGAGGGCTTCCCGCTGCGCCGCCGGCAGGTCGCGCAGCGCCTCCCGGACGACGTGCCGGGACTCGCCGCGCTCGGCCTCAACGTCGGGACGCTCGTCCTTCTGCGGCTCATGCGTGACGGAGATCTTCAGCCGATCGGTCGCACGACCGGCGGCCTGGCTCTCGCGCCAGAGGTCGAGTGCCCGCGAGCGGGCCATGAGCCGGAGGTAGCTGCCGAGCTCGCCGCGGCGCTGATCGAACTTCTCGGGGTTGCGCCAGACGCGCAGGAACACGTCCTGCGTGACGTCCTGGGCGAGCGCGGCGTTCTGGACGATCCGATACGCGGCGCCGTAGACGCCCCGTCGGTGCTGCTCGTACATGGCCGCGAAGGTGGTGGCGTCGGAGAGGTTCATCGGGACAATCCTTGTTCAGGGTGTTCCATAACCTTACACAGTCTGTTGAAGGTTGGCAACCGAGCCCTCGGCGGGCAAGAATCCGGACATGGATGCGCCCAGCACCCAGGCGGGCGACCGCCTCACCGGCCTTGACACCTCGTTCCTGCGCCTCGAGGACGGCCGGGCGCACATGCACGTCGCGTCGCTGACGGTCTTCGACGGCCCGCCGCCCCCGTTCGGAGACTTGTGCGACCACATCGAGAGCCGCCTGGATCTCGTTCCGCGCTACCGCCAGCGCGTCGCCGAGGTCCCCGCGCAACAGGGGCGGCCCGTCTGGGTCGACGACCCGCACTTCAACCTGCGCTACCACCTCCGCCACACCGCGTTGCCGCACCCCGGGGGCGACGCGGAGCTGCGGCGACTCGCCGGCCGCGTGTTCGCCCTGCGCCTGGACCGCGACCGCCCGCTGTGGGAGATCTGGATGGTCGAGGGCCTGAAGGGCGGGCGCTGGGCGATGCTCAGCAAGACCCACCACGCGCTGGTCGACGGCGTCAGCGGCGTCGACATCACGACGATCCTCTACGACCTCGATCCCGACCCGCCCCGTCCCCCCGCGCCCACCCGGCGATGGGAGCCGCAGCCCATGCCCACGAGCGCACAGCTGCTGGCCCGCGCGGTCACGGACCGCCTGACGCAGCCCCGCGCGATCGTGGACGAGCTCGTCGCGTTCACCCATGGCCCGAGAGAGCGCCTCGGCCGGCTGGCGCGCCGCGTCCGTGACATGGGCGGGTTCGCGCTCGTCGGCCTGAACCCCGTGCCCCTGACCCCGTTGAACGTCGAGATCGGACCTCACCGCCGCTACGCGTGGGTGGACGCGGACCTCGCGGAGTTCAAGCAGATCAAGAACCACCTCGGCGGCACGGTCAACGACGTCGTGCTCGCCGCCGTCTCCGGCGCGCTCGGACGGTTCCTGCGCCGGCGTGGCTTCGACACCGAGGGCGTCGTCCTGCGCGCGATGGTCCCGGTCTCCGTCCGTGCGGCCGACGAGCACGGCGCGCTCGGCAACAAGGTCGCGGCCATGTGGGCGCCGCTGCCCGTCGGCGTGGAGGACCCCGTCGCGCAGTTCGCCGAGGTCCGCGGGGCCATGTCCCACCTCAAAGAGTCCGGGCAGGCCGTCGGCGCGCAGAAGCTCACCGATCTCCTCGGCTTCGCGCCGCCGACCATCCTCTCGCAGGCGATGCGCCTGGCCCCGCACCAGCGGTACTGCAACGTCGTCGTGACCAACGTCCCGGGGCCCCAGTTCCCGCTGTACGTGCTCGGCCGGCGGCTGCGTTCCCTGTATCCCGTCGTCCCGGTGTTCGACCGTCTCGCGGTGAACATCGCCGTGTTGTCCTACGACGGCCGTCTCGGCTTCGGGCTGCTCGGCGACTACGACGCCATGTCGGACCTCGACGACCTCGCCGGCGATCTGCGGGGCGCCATCGCCGCGCTCCTGTCGGAGACCACGCCGACAGCGCCTACGCGCCCCCGGCGCTTCGCCAGGACCGCCGGACCTGCATGAGAACCGTCGGCATCGCCGTGCTCGTGGTCGCGTTCGTCGCGATCGGCGGGTTCGCCATCTCCAGCTTCCTCAACGGCCGCGACGACGCCGCTGTGCATTCCTCCGCGGGCCCGGGCGACGCGCGGAGCACCGCGGGCGACCTCGGCGCCGCCGCCGACGTGGGCGTGCCCGGCAACATCGTGCTGCTGTACTCGGCGCCGGCCGACCGCCAAGCGCTGCAGGCGCTGGCCGCGGACGTGGGCGGCCCGCCGTCGCCCGAGCTCGAGGATGCCGGCCAGGCGGTCCTGGTGCGACGTGACCCGCAGGCCGACGGCGTCGTCGCGGTCAGTGCGACCCGCGTCCTGCGCGCCGCGTCACCGCAGGATCCTCAGGTGCGCGCCTTCGTGGAGAGCTGGCTCGGCGACGCCGACGACGCCTGACGCGCCTCACGTCAGCTCTGCGGCAGGTCCCTGACGGCGATCGTCATGCGCGTCGTCGCGCAGAGCCGGCCCTCGTCATCGGTGATGTCGACGTCCCACACCCACGTCGTGCGCCCCTTGTGCCGGCGGGTCGCGGTCGCGTGCACATACTCCCCGGACGTGACCGGCCGCAGGAACGACGTGTTGTTCGACAGGCCCATCGCCGCCTTGCCGTCGGCGTAGACCGCGGAGGCGGTCGCCATGGACGTCGTCGCCTCAGCGATCGACGCGTACACCCCGCCGTGGACGAGCCCCATCGGCTGCTTGATCTCGTCCCGGACCGCCACGCGGGCGACGACGCGCTCCTCGCCGTACTCGAGGATCTCGAGGCCGTAGAGGGCATCGAACGTGCGGTCCATCGCGATGGGGGTCTTCATCGGCTCCATGGCGCGGACTGTAGCTCGACTGGCCGGTCAGCCAGGCGCTGGCGCACCGGCCCTCGATCCGCCACCCCGGTCCATTAGGGTTCCGTTCACCTCATGAGCTCTCTGCAGACGCTGCCCCCCGACCAGCGCGCGGTCCTTCAGCTCCTGCTGCAGAAGGATCGCTCGTACGACGAGATCGCCCAGCTGCTCCGTCTCGACGGGCAGACCATCCGCGGCCGGGCCCATCAGGCCGTCGCGGCGCTCGGGCCCGACGCGCCCGGCCTGTCCGACGATCAGCGCGGGGAGCTCACCGACTTCCTCCTCGGCGAGCAGACGGCCTCGTCGCGCGCGGCGACGCGCGCGTTCCTCGAAGGCTCTCCCGCCGCCCGCGCCTGGGCGCGTGGGGCCGCCGAGGAGCTGCGCCCGCTCGGCGGCGACCGGCTGCCCGAGATCCCAGCGGAGCCGGCAGCCGCACCTGTGCCGGCGCCCGCCCCGGAACCCACGCCCGAGCTCGCCCCGGCCATCGAGCCGGCGCCGGCGCCGGTCGTCACGCCTGCCGAGCCCGTGCTGCCCCCGGAGGCGCAGGCGGCGCCTGAGCCCGCGCCGGCCGAGGAACCCGCCGGCGTCGCCCCTGAGGCCGTCCCGGCCGGCGAGCCGCGCCGCGGCTCGCGCGTCGGAGGGATGCTCCTGATCTTCGGCGTCGCCGCCGTGATCGCGGTCGTGCTCATCGTCGGCCTGCGCGCGCTGACGGGCGGCGACGATGAGGGCGACAACTCCGTCGGGCAGTCCACGACGCCGGCGGTTGTCACGCCGACCGAGACGGCAACCACGCCGGCCACCACCGAGACGACGTCGACGACGTCGACCACGCCGAAGGTCAACGCGGAGATCCAGATGCGTCCGCCGACGGGCAGCGGCAACGCCCGCGCGACGGTCACGCTCATCACCCAGGCCGGCAAGGAGGCCATCGCGCTCGCCGGCCAGGGCCTCCAGCCGACGACCTCCAAGGCGTTCTACGGGCTCTGGTTCGCCAACTCCAAGCAGGACGCCGTCTTCCTGGGCTACGCGCCGCAGGTCGGCCAGAACGGCCGGATGCGGCTGTTCGACTCGCTGCCGTCGGACATCGATCCTTCGCAGTACCAGCAGATCTGGCTGACCCGCGAGGTGGTCACGCAGGACACGACGACGCCCTCCACCCCGGGCACCGTCGCGCTGAGCGGCGACGTCAGCGGCTGATCAGTTCGTGTCGGCGTGCAGGCGCTCGAGTCCGTCGAGCGCCTGCGTGAGCAGCCGCTTCGCGCCCCGGCGCACCAGCGGCGCTCCGAGCTTCGAGGCTCCACGAAGCCCCTGCTCGAGGGCGAGCCGCACCACGGCGCCATCGTCGGAGGGCTCGACCTCCACCGTCACCCGCACCAGCGTGAAGACCCGGGCGAAGGGCGAGTCCTCGATGTCCTGCTCCCACATGCGCCGGCGGGGCGCCTCGTGCGCGACGACCCGGAAGTCCGCGCGGACGGGCCGCGCGCCCTGGCGCTCCTCGTTGCGCAGGACCTCGGTGAACCGGTCCCCCTTGACCGCCTCGACGCGTTCGACGTGCGGCCACCACCGCGGCAGGTGATACGGATCGGCGACGGTCTGCCACACCGCCTGCGGGGCGGCGGCGATCGTCCGCGAGCGCCGGGCGGTGGGCACGGCTACTCGCTGTCGTAGCGCACGAGCGCGTGGACCTCGGCGGGCGCCAACCGCGCCCGGCCGGACAGGAAGGCGAGCTCGATGAGGAACGCGCACCCGGCGACCTGTCCGCCGGCCTGCTCGACGAGCGACACCAGGGCGGCGGCGGTTCCGCCGGTGGCCAGGAGGTCGTCGTGCACGAGCACGCGGTGGCCCGCAGACACGGCATCGGTGTGCAGCTCCAGCGAGTCCGTCCCGTACTCGAGCTCGTACTCCGCGCGGATGGTCTCGTGGGGCAGCTTGCCCGGCTTACGCGCGAGCACGAAGCCCGCGCCGAGCTCCCGGGCGATCGCCGGACCGAGGAGGAAGCCACGCGCCTCGGCGCCGATGACGATGTCGACGCCGAGCGGTCGCGCGAACGCGGCCAGGCCCTTGACGGCCGCGTCGAGCGCCACGGGATCGGCAATGACCGGCGTGATGTCCTTGAAGACAATGCCGCGCTTCGGGTAGTCGCGGATGTCGCGCACCCGGGCGGCGACGAGCTCGGCCGCCGGCGACGCCTGCGCGCTCATCCGGCGATCTGCCGCAGGCCGCGGATCAGGAGCAGGTGGCTGAGGTGCGCGGCCACGGACGCGAGGTTCTCCAGCGCGTCGACGGCCTCCTTGCGCCGCTCCGGGTTCCGGGAGCGCAACGACGGCGCGAGGATCTGCTGCAGGAGCGCCGCCTCGCGATCGGCTGAAGAGCGGAAGACCCGCAGGTTGCGGCCGCCGACGCCGTAGCGCGAGAGCTCGCTCGCCGCCCGGACGATCTCCCGGTCGGTCTCGTCGTACATCTTCACCCCGGCGCGCAGCTCACCGGCGATCAGCCCGAAGTCCTCGAGCTCGCGCACGAGCGACGGCTCCGCGCGGGTCTCCTCCAGGACGTCCTCGAGGCTGTAGAGCGCCCCGCGGTCGCGCACGGACGTGCCCGCCCGCCGCGGTGGGCGACGGTTCGTGATCGCCGGGGCCGGCTGCGGCGCCGCGGCGGGCTCCTCGTTGGCGCGGCCGGCCGCCAGCTCCTGCCGGATCACCCGCAGCGGCAGGAACTCGTCGCGCTGTAGTCGCAGGATCGTGCGCAGCCGGGCGACGTCGCTGGGCGTGTACAGGCGGTACCCGCCCGGCGTGCGCCGGGGGGCGAGCAGCTTCTGATCCTCGAGGTACCGGATCTTCGAGATCGAGATGTCCGGGAACTCCTGGGCAAGCCCCTTGCAGACGGCACCGATGGTCATGCCCTTCTGCGGGGCGGCGTCGCTCGGGGCCGCGGCAGGCGCCGGCGGATCGGCAGTGTCCGTCGTCGTGCGGTCGTGTGCGGTCGCCATCAGCCAGAGAGGAAGGTGAGCTTGTACTTGCCGATCTGCAGTTCGTCGCCGTCGGCGAGATGGTGTGAGTCGATGCGCTCGCGGTTGACGTAGGTGCCGTTCAGCGATCCGAGGTCGTCGAGCCACCAGCCGCCCTGACGCCGGACGATGAGCGCGTGGTCGCGCGAGACCGTGACGTCGTCGAGGAAGATCTCGGAATCGGGGCGCCGGCCGATGGTCAGCCGCTCGCCCTGGAGCGGGAAGCTCTCACCGACGCGCCCGCCGCCCGCGCGGATGACGAGCGCCGCGCCACTGGACGCGACGACGTCGTCGAGCTCGACGGGCACGAGCTCGCCGGTCTCATCGATCCGGTACGTGGCCGTCGTCGCCTCTTCGGACTCACCACCGCGTCCGGCGTCGCCGATGAACGCGCCGCACTTCTGGCAGTAGTTCGCCCCGTCGGCGTTGACGAACCCGCATTCCGGGCAGTGCCGGGCCATGCCCCGCTGCCTCCGCCGGCGCTACTCGCCGTCCTCAGAGGACTGCTCGGCGCGACCGGCGAGAATGTCCGTGAGCCGCTGCACATCCGCCCCGGTGATGACGTCCTCACCCGAGTCGTGCTTCTTGCGCAGGCGGTTCACCAGCTCGGCGCGCAGGATGTCGATCTTGCCGTGCAGGATGCGACGGCGGTAGGAGATGTCGACCTCCTCCTCGGTGAGCTGCTGGATCAGGTCCTTGAGCTCCTGGTCGGAGAGGGAGCCGAGGTCGGGGAAGGTATCCATCAGGTTCGTGATCTCCTCAGTGGGGACGGCGAGCATACGTGCCCGGCGCACCCCCTTCAAGTTCAGGTCGAGGGTTCTGTTTCGGCGAGCTGGACGCGGATCCTCTGCGCGTACTGCACAGTCGCGATGATCGACAGGGTGACACCCACAGCCAGCAGGATCGCGCCCACGGTCCGCACACCGCACAATCCGAGGAAGATCGCAGCCATCGTGGGCCACACGCCCCAGCGGCCCGCCCAGTTGATCTGGAGCGTGATCCCGCGCCGCAGGACGAGCTGTCCGGCGACGAGCATGAAGACCTCCCGGGCGATCATGATCGCCAGCAGCCAGCGGGGCAGCAGGTCGAACGACCAGCACACCACGACGCCGCTGATGACCAGGAGCCGATCGACGATTGGATCGAGCAGGGCGCCGAACCGGCTGTACTGCCCGGTGACCCGCGCGGCGATCCCGTCGGCGTAATCGCTCCAGGCGATGACGGCGTAGATGACCGCCGGCAGCGTGTCCGTGCCGTTCTCCGAGGAGAACGCCAGGACGAGGAACACGGGGATGAGGGCGAGGCGGAAGAAGCCGATCGCGTTCGGGATCGTCCACGGGCGCAGCGGCTCTCCCGGCTGCGTCTGCGGCGGGGGCGGGCCGGACCGGTCGAGGCCGACCAGCCGCCGGAAGGTCAGGCGCGGCTTGGCCGCAGCCGCAGGCTCTACGGGAGCGTGTCCCACAGCTCCCTGACCGCCTCCGCGGCGCTGTCGAGCGGCACGCCGTCCTCGACGTCGACGAGGCCCCGCCGGATCTTCGCCTCGGCCGATCCGGCCTCGAGGCCGCGCTTGCCCACGGTCAGGCGCAGCGGGAGCCCGAGCAGCTCGGCGTCGGCGAACTTCTCGCCCGGGCCGGCATCGCGGTCGTCGAGCAGGACGTCGAAGCCCGCGTCCTGCAGGTCGGCCGCGAGCTTCGCCGCCGCCTGCTTCTCGGGCGTGTCGCCCTTGCCGATGCCGATGACCTCGAGGTCCCACGGCGACAGCGCACGCGGCCAGGAGATCCCCTGCTCGTCGGCGTACTGCTCGATCGCGGCCGCGACGATCCGCGCCGGGCCAATGCCGTACGAGCCCATGATGACGAGCTGTTCCTTGCCGTTCTCGTCGAGGAAGGTCGCGCCGAGCGGCTCGGAGTAGCGCGTGCCGAGCTGGAAGATGTTGCCGATCTCGATGGCGGGCTCGATCGTGATCGGGTGGCCGTTGACGAAGTCGCCGGCCTCGACCGTGCGGACGTCGGCGCGCTCGAACGGGAAGTCCCGGCCGGGCTCGACGCCGCGCAGGTGGTGATCGGGGTCGTTGGCCCCGGTGACGTAGCCGCCGTCGGCGACGGCCTCGTCGAGGATGATGGGACAGTTCGCGCCCACGGGACCGATGTACCCAGGCGGGCCGATCCGCTCACGGATCTCGTCCTCGTGCGCCGTGCGGAACGGCTCACCCAGCGCGTTCTGCAGCTTGATCTCGTTGACGCGATGGTCGCCGCGGACGAGCACGAGCAGCAGTCCGCGCCCCTCGGTGACGACAGGGAACGCCTTGAGCAGCGCGCCCGCGGGCACGTGAAGGCTGCGGACGACATCCTCGACGGTCGTCGCGCCGGGCGTGTGGACCCGCTCGGGGGTCGGCAGCGGCGCGGGCAGGTCGACGGGCTGCGCCTCGGCGCTGGCCACCTCGACGTTCGCCGCGTAGCCGGGCGCGAGCGCGACCTCGTTCTCCCCCGCCGCGCACGGCGCCATGTACTCGTGCGCGCCGGAGCCGCCCATCATCCCGACGTCGGATTCGACGCTGTACCAGCGCAGGCCGGTGCGGTCGAAGATCCGGTCGTAGGCGCGGGCGTGCTTCTCGTAGGACGCGGCCAGGCCCTCCTCGTCGCGGTCGAACGAGTAGGAGTCCTTCATGATGAACTCGCGCGTCCGCAGTGCGCCGGCCCGGGGCCGCGGCTCGTCGCGTTCCTTCGTCTGGAAGTGGTAGAGGATGAGCGGCAGGTCGCGGTAGGACCGGACGACCTGCGCGACGTGCGTGGTCACCGCCTCCTCGTGCGTCATCGCGAGGACGAGCTCGGAGCCCTTGCGGTCCTCGAGCGTGAAGAGCTCGTCGATCTGGTCGCGCCCCGTCCGCTTCCAGAGTTCGCGCGGGAGCATCACCGGCATGAGCATCTCCTGCCCGCCGATGGCGTTCATCTCCTCCCGGATGATCTGCACGGCCTTCTCGTGGGTCTTCCACCCCGCCGGCAGCCAGGACCACAGGCCGGCTCCGAGCTGACGGATCAGCCCCGCGCGGACCATGAGCTTGTGTGAGAGCGCCTCCGCGTCGGCGGGAGGCTGGCGCTCGGTGGGCAGGAGGAGTTCGGAGAGGCGGGTCATGGGCGAGGCGGATGGTAGTCGCCCGGCCCGTGTGCGGTCGGGTTCGGACTCAGCCTCGCCGGACGGTCCCGGTGACGACCTCGCGGATGACCCGCCCGTCGACCTCGCCGCGCGTGACCACGACCCGGACCTTCAGCCGACCCGTTCGCGCGAGCCGCCGCCGGGCCTCGGCGCGCAGCGGCAGCGTCACGGTGCGGCGCGCACCGGGGCGCAGGCGCAGGGTGCGCGCCGCGGTCGCCTCCCGGCCGCCGGCCGCGGTGACGCGCACCACCAGAGGACACGTCGTGAGGACCCACCCGCCCGGGCACGTGATCGCCAGGCGCAGCGACCGGTGCGTCCGTGACCGCAACAGGGTCGCCGTCGCCCTGAAAGCGTCGTACCCCCGGACACGGACCTTCGCGGCCGCCGGCGCGACCATCGACGTCAGCGGTGCATCACGGTCGACGTCGCGCAGCCACAGCCGCTGCAGGGTGGCGGTGGCGGCGACCTCGCCATCCGGCCGCTGCGGCGTCACCTGCAGGGGGAACCGCGGACCGGGTCCGCTCGTGACGTACGAGGCCCGGCACCGGATCCGGATGATGGACGGATCGCGACCCGTCTCCGCACACTCGCCCGGGAGCTTCACCGCGGCGTCTGCCGGCGTGACCGCCACGTCGACCAGGGCCCCCATCGCCTGCGTCCCGCGCGGGGGGCCGCTGACGGGCAGGGTCACGTCCAGCCAGGCGGCCTGCCCGGCGGTGACGGCGTTCGGGCGCCCGGCGACCGCCAGGGCGGCGGTGACGGGGCAAACCGCCCCCGTGTTCGGGCCGTGGCAGAGATCGAGGCTGTCGACGACCCCGTCGGCGTCGGCGTCGGTCTCCACCTGCGTCCGGTGCACGAGCATCCCACTCCCAGCGAGCGCCACGCGGTCCACGCGCGATCCCACCGAACCGATCGCGCTGAGCCCGTTCGAGTCGATCGAAGACTCCTTGCTGAACCCGAGAGCCCTGCCGTCCGTCAGCGCGACGACGGCGCCCTGCTCGATCGGGATCCCTGGGGTGAGCGTCAGCCGGCCGGGCTCGATCGCCATGACGCCGGAGAGCGCGGCGACGGTGAAGCCGCCGTCGGCGAGCGGCCGCAGCACGGCCGCGCGGGTGCTTCCCTGGGCGACGCCGACGAGCGCGATCGCGTGCAGCAGCAGCGGCGGCCCCGGCGGTGACCAGCGGCCGACGTTCGTGACCTCCACGGCGACGGGGTCGCCCGTGCCCAGGCACGCCGTTCCGCCACCGGGACATCCGTGGAGCGGGCTCACGGGTCCGCTCGGCGATCCGTCGTCCTGCATCCCCGCGCTCTGGATGACGCCGCCCGCCGCAGTCGCCGACGCAGGCGCCGCGGCGACCAGCCCGATCATCACAACGGCCAGTCCCAGCCGGCGCGCCGCGCTGGCGACCCACGGCTCGAACGACGCCGGCCACCGCAAACAGGCCGAGACGACACCCGTCAATGCTGTCCGCACCAGTGAAACGCTTCCCCGCAAAGCGGAGGCAGCGTACAGGTGCCTGGGCGTCGGTGTGGTCTCACCACTTCCGGTGAGTGTCGAATCTGACACGCAAACACTCAAGATCCGGTTCGAGACCGCCGACACCCCTGCCCATGGGTCCGTCGCCGGCCGCTCCATCGAGCGCCTCGCCGTTGAACAACCCGCGCCTGCGCGCGCGGGCGATCACCGTGATGTTCCTCATCGCGACCGTGGTCGGGTTCTACGCCGGCTTCTTCCCTGCCCACCACGCGCGTCCGCCCCACGTCGCCGGGCATTCGACGATTTTCCTCATCCCCGTCGTGTCGCTGGTCACGACGGTGTTCGCCCACTTCACGGCCGCGCGCTGGCCTGACTGGTTCTGGCTGGCGATGCTCGGCAGCACGAACCTGCTCGTCGGCATGGCCGTCTACAACGCCGGGACGATTCCGAGCGGCGCGGAGATCTTCCTCATGTGGACGCTCGTGTTCTCCGCCGCGTTCCTGCAGCCGCGGTTCACCGTCCTGCTGGGCGTCGAGGCCGGCGCCATCCTGGCCTTCCTCATCGCCATCGGCCCGGCCACGGTCACGCCGGTCACGCTCTGGCTCATGCTGGTTGGCTCGTTCGTCGGCGTCGCGGGGGTCGTCGGGGCGCTCCGCCACCAGCTCGAGGCGGCGCTCGAGCGCAACCACGCCGACGCGATGACCGATCTGCTCACAGGCCTCGGGAACCGCCGGCGGCTCATGGCCGATCTCGAAATCCTCCTGCGCCGAGATGAGCCGGTGCCCGCTGGGATCGCGATGTTCGACCTCGACGGGTTCAAGGCGTTCAACGACCGCTTCGGCCACACCGAGGGCGACGACCTCCTGGCCCGTCTCGGTCCGCGACTACGCGAGTCGGTGGCGGGCGCCGGCACCGCGTACCGGCTGGGCGGAGACGAGTTCTGCGTCCTCCTGCACTGCGAGGACCGTGAGCTGCCCCTGCTCGTCGAGCGCGCGCGCCGGGCGCTCACCGAGGACGGCGCGGACTACTGCATCGGTGCCTCCTGCGGCCACCTCGACCTCGCCGGGACCCAGGACATCGTCGAGGCGCTCCAGCAGGCCGACGCGCGGCTGTACGCCGACAAGCGGGCGCGCACGGGCGGGCTGCGCGTCGCGCCAGCGCCCAGCGCGGCGTCCTGATCAGCGCGCCGCGCGAAGGGTCACGCGCTGGCTCGAGACGAGCGGGTCCGTGTCCAGGCCGGTGCGGGTCACGACAACCGCTGCGGGCAGCGAACGCCGGCGCAGGGCAGCCTTCGCCGCCCGAGTCAGCCGCAGCTTCACAATTCGCCTCTTCCCGGCTCCAACCCGAATCGCCCGGGGGGCGGCGATCGTCCGCGGGCCGTGGCGCCCTGCGCGAACCACCGACAGCGAGCCCGAGCACGGCTCAGGCAGCCACGTGCCGCAGAGCAGGGTGACCTGGGGAATGCGAGCGCGCCCGAGCACCAGCCCGATCCGGAGGGCCTCGATCGTCGGGACGCTCACCCGCGGGCGGTTGTACGCCTCGGACGCGTGCGCCCAGGCGTTCGGTGGAAGCAGGAGCTCGGTGCGAAGGGTGGTCGGTTCGTGGAGGCCCGGAGCCGACGTCGTCAGCACGACCGTCGCGCCGGGATCGACGCCAGCGAAGTCGCACCGCACGATCGGCGGCGCGGTGCACGCGCCCGCCGACGACCGCACGACCGCCCCGGCGACGGGCGGGTCGAGCTCGAGCGTCACCGCGCCGGCACCGCTGCGTTCCCGTCCGAGGTTCGTGACGACGGTCTGAAACGCCACCGTGCTGCCCGGGAGCGCGATCCTGCGCTCGGCCGAGCTGCGCATCGCAAGGCGCTGGCAGGCGACGTGCCAATCGCGCCGCTCCGGACAGCGGTCCTGGGAGACGTCGCCGTAGCCGTCTTGGTCGCCGTCGGGCTCCACGACGCCCTGAACCAGCACCTCGCCCGAGGCGTCGGCGAGGACGTCCAGCGGCCCGGCCTCCGACGGCCCGAACACCTCCGTCTGACCGACCGCGGACAGGAAGGTCGGCGCCGCACGCGTGCGCAGGCCGATCCGGTCGCCCGGGGACACCCGGACGCGGACCGGCAGGACGGTGTCGCCAGTGCTGAGTCCGGCACCGTTGATCGGCTCCGGCTCGGGCGTGTCACGGAGCACCGAGACGTACCTCCAGACCCCGGACTCGCGCCGGACCACCACCGGCGCGGCGACGACGGCACCGTCGGATCGCACCACGACGCGCGTAAGGACACCCTCGGTCGTCACCCCCGCGGAGTGGACGTAGGAGCACTCGGCCGGCAGACCCTGCGCCTGGCACGAGTCCGTGCTCCAGCCCTGTGCCGGAGCGCCCAGTGACGACCCGACTGTCTCGGCGCCCGCATCCCCGGGCGTCGCGAACGCAGTGAGGACCATCGCAGTGATCAGGAATCGGCGTCCGTGCACGCCGGGACCGTATCGCGCGACCGGCGCCGCGTGCGGCTCCAGCGTCTCGCACCGCATGGTCCCGGCTCGGGCCGGGACCGCACTAGAGTCAGGCGCGCACCACCGAAAACCCCGTCCCTCCGGAGGATTACATATGGCTTTCGAGGTTCCGCCGCTCCCTTACGCCTACGACGCGCTCGAGCCCCACATCGATGAGGCGACGATGAAGCTGCACCACGACAAGCACCATCAGGCCTACGTCGACAAGGCCAACGGCGCGCTCGAGGGCACGCAGTGGGCCGACGCCGCCGTCGAAGACGTGCTGAAGGCGCTCGGCGACCTTCCGGCCGACAAGCAGGGCCCGGTGCGCAACAACGCGGGCGGGCACTACAACCACACGCTCTTCTGGGAGTCGATGAGCCCGAACGGCGGCGGCGCCCCGACCGGCGACCTCGCCGCGGCGATCGACAGCGCGTTCGGCAGCTTCGACGCGTTCAAGGAGCAGTTCGAGGCCGCCGGCGTCGCGCGCTTCGGCTCGGGCTGGGCCTGGCTCGTGCTCGACGGCGGCTCGCTGGCCATCACCAGCACGCCGAACCAGGACACCCCGCTGAGCGAGGGCAAGACCCCGCTGCTGGGCAACGACGTCTGGGAGCACGCCTACTACCTGAAGTACCAGAACCGTCGCCCGGAGTACCTCAAGGCGTTCTGGAATGTCGTGGACTGGAACAAGGTCGCGGAGCGGTTCGCCGCCGCGTCCTGACACACCGAGTTTCGGTACGCGTTGGAGGTTCTGCAACGGTTTTCACCGAAAGCCTGCGCAGAACCTCCACAACTTGCCCGTCGGTATACGGTCAGTCCTCCCAGACCGGTATGACGTTCGTTCGATGAGCGACGAAACCAAACGCGCTGTCTGGCGCGTCGCCGAGGCCGCCCGGGATCAGGGGTGGCAGCTGGAGATGTCCGGAACCGGACATCTCACGCTTCGCGCTCCGCACGGAGGCAACCTGGTGCTCACCGGCGTGGGGTCGGCGCACCGCAGGACAGCCGGCAACGTGCAAGCGCTGATCGGCCGCTACGGACAGCCTGACGCGTGAAACTCGAAGAGCACCGCATCATCCTCGGGTTCGACGGGGTACCCCACCGTCCCCTGCCGGCAGGCGCCGTGCTGGACGTCCTGCAGGAGCAGGCGCCGGCGTTCGGCCCCGTCGTGGGCTGGTGGGCCGACCGTGGGCATCTCGACGTCGTCCTCGCCCTCGAGGCGCTCGATCCGCACGCCGCGGTTGCGGCGATCGTGCCCGTCGCGCGGGCCGCGCTGCGCGGCGCGGGCGTGGCCGCGCGCCTGGTCCGCGTCGAAGCCGAGCTCGTCGACGACGTCGAGCTGCGCTAGCTGCGCGTGAAGCGCCGGCCGTCGGTCGGCGAGGCCGCCTCGTCGACCAGCAGCGCGTCGCCCCCGCCGGACGCCTCGTTGGCGGCGGCCTCGAGCGCCGCCAGACGCTCGGGGGTCATCGCGCTCGTGTCCTCGTTCTCGGCCAGCCACGCGACGGCCTCGGCAGCGGCGGCCTCGTCGCGGACGACGGTCTTGCCCGCCGCGTAGTACCGGTCGATCTCGGCGAACAGCTCCTCGACCAAGCGCTCGGTCGGGACCTTCTTCAGCGGCTCACCCTTGGAGAAGATCATGCCGGCGTCCTTCGCGCCCGTGATGCCGAAGTCGGCGTGGCGTGCCTCCCCGATGCCGTTGACCGCGCAGCCGAGGATCGAGACCTCGATCGGGTCTTCGTACGCCTCGAGGCGCCGTTCGACCTCCATGACCACGGAGTCCATGTCGAACTGCAGCCGGCCGCACGTGGGGCAGGCGATGAGCACCGGGCCACGGTCGCGCAGCTTCAGCGCCTTGAGGATCTCCCACCCCACCTTGACCTCCTCCTCCGCGTGGAAGGTCGACAGGCTGATGCGGATGGTGTCGCCGATGCCGTCGGCGAGCAGCGTGCCCAGGCCCACGGCGGACTTCAGCGAGCCCGACCACTTCGTGCCCGCCTCGGTCACGCCGAGGTGCAGCGGGTACGGGATCTTCTCGGAGAGCAGGCGATTCGACGCGATGGTGTTCGGGACGCTGGTCGACTTCATCGAGACCTTGAAGTTCGTGAAGTCGAGGCGCTCCATGAGCTCGACGAACTCGACGGCGGCGGTCACCAGCGCCTCGACCGGGTTCTCGAACTCGAGGTCGCGCAGGTGCTTGGGCAGCGAGCCGGAGTTCACGCCGATGCGCATCGGGGTGCCGAAGCGGTTGGCGGTCTCGACGACCTGAGCCACCTTGTCCGCGTCGCCGATGTTGCCCGGGTTGATGCGGACGGCGTGCGCGCCGCTCTCGATCGCCTTGATCGCGAGCGTGTGGTTGAAGTGGATGTCGGCGATGATCGGGATCGGCGACTCGGCGACGATCGTCTTCAGCGCTTCGGCGTCCTGCTCGCGCGGCACCGCAACGCGGACGAGGTCGGCGCCCGCCTCGGCCACCCGATGGATCTGCGCCATCGTGGCCTGGAGGTTCGCCGTCTCCGTTTTGGTCATCGTCTGCACCGCGACCGGGGCGCCGCCGCCGATCGGGACGCCGCCTACAGTGATCTGTCGCGTGCTCGCCATGTCCACAGAGTGTACGAACACCCTCGTCCCAGGGGTCGTCGGCGAGTGAACGTGTACGGGACCGCGCGTGGCCCGCTCGCGCGGATCGCCGACCCGGTGGCGACCCGGGCGCGGGCTCGGCGCCACGAGCTCTTCTTCGCCGCGACCGCGATCACGCCCGGCATGCGGATCCTCGACGTCGGCTGCGGCACGCTCGGGCTGCGCGCGTTGGAGCCCGAGCTCGACATCACCGGGGTCGACGTCACCGACCGACCGACCTACCCCGGCCCGTTCGTCCAGGCCGACGCCACCGTCCATCTGCCGTTCGAGGACGGCGCGTTCGACCTCGCGTACTCGTCGTCGGTCATCGAGCACATCGCGCCGGCCGATCGGGCCGCGTTCGCCGCCGAGCTCCAGCGCGTGGGCCGCGGCTTCTACGTCCAGACACCCGCGTACTCGTTTCCCGTCGAGCCGCATGCGCTCCTCCCCTTCGCGCACTGGCTGCCGCGAGGCGCGCGCCGGCGCTACTGGCGGCTGGGAGCGGCCGGGGACTGGGAGGACATCTCGCTGCTGCGCCGCCGCGAGCTGGCCGCGCTGTTCGACGGCGACATCATCGCCGAGCGCCTCGGCGGCCTGGTGAAGAGCTGGATCGCCGTCCGCCCGGTTCCGGCAGACTCGCGCGCATGACCACGCCCGTGAACGTCGCCGAGTACGAGGCTCTGGCCGCGGAGGTCCTCGAGGCGGGCCTCCTGGGGTACTACGCCGGAGGTGCCGCGGACGAGCGCACGCTGCGCGAGAACGTCGAGGCGTTCGCGCGTCGCCGGCTCCTGCCGCGGGTGCTCGTCGACGTGGGATCCGTCGACACGCGCACAACCGTGCTCGGCGCCGAGATCTCGATGCCTGTCCTCGTCGCGCCCACGGCGCTGCACGGCATGGCCCACGCCGACGCCGAACCGGGCATGGCCCGCGCGGCCGCCGAGGCCGGGACGATCTTCTGCCTGTCCTCGCTGGCGACGACCCGCCCGTCCTCGGTCGCCGCCGCGGTCCCCGACGCGCGGAAGTGGTTCCAGCTCTACGTGCTGAAGGACCGCGCCGTCAGTCGCGCGTTGCTGGACGAGGCGGTCGAGAGTGGCTTCGAGGCGATCCTGCTGACCGTCGACGCGCCTCGGGCGGGCCGCCGCGAACGCGACCTGCGCACCGGCTTCGCGGTGCCTGAGGACATCGATATGCCCGCCGTGCGCGAAGCCGTCGGCGCGCCACGCTGCCCCACCCCGGCGGAGTTCTTCGAGCTGGTGGACCCCACGCTGACCTGGGCGGACCTCGAGCGCCTCGTCGACGAGAGCCCCATCCCTGTCCTGCTGAAGGGCGTCCACGCCGCCGACGACGCGCGGCGGGCTGTCGACCACGGCGCCGCCGGTGTCATCGTCTCCAACCACGGCGGTCGCCAGCTCGACGGCGTCCCCGCGACGATCGACATGCTCGGGCCGATCGCCGCGGAGATCGGCGAGGAGGCCCTCGTGCTCATGGACGGCGGGATCCGCCGCGGGACGGACGTCCTCGTCGCCCTGGCCCTCGGCGCGCACGCCGTGCTCGTCGGACGCCCGGCGCTCTGGGGTCTCAGCGTCGCCGGCGCCGACGGCGCGGCGCACGTCCTTGAGCTCCTGCGTGAGGAGATCCGGCTCGGCCTCACGCTGCTCGGCGCGCCGACGCCCGCGGACGTCGGGCCGAAGCACCTGCTCTAGCGAATGCCGAAGCCCTCGCCGCTGGTGATGCGGCCGACATCGTTCGTCAAGCCGATGATGAACAGGAACGCGACGAGCATGATGCCGACGAAGCTCGCGCGCTCCATCACGGCGAGCGGGATCGCGCGGCCGCGGACCTTCTCGGCGAGCGCCCAGAAGATGTGGCCGCCGTCGAGCGGCAGGAACGGGAAGAGGTTGATGATGCCCAGGGACAGGGAGATCAGGGCGAGCACCGTGAGCGCCTGCACGGTGTCGAACTCGAACGACTGCCGCGTGGCCTCGTAGGACCCCACGACGCCCGACACCTGCTTGCGCGCCTCGGAGTTGTAGAAGAGCTTCACGATGTTCTCGACGGTCAGCCGTGTCACCGTCCACATGCCGGTGATGCTCAGGCTGGCGGCCTGCACCGGCCCGACGTCGTCGTGCTGCTGACCGAACGCGAAGCCCAGGAGGAACCGCTCGGCCTGCGCGTTGTACTCCGGCGTGATCGTGGCGGTGCGCTCGCGGCCGTCGCGCTCGTAGACGATCGTGACGGGCTCGGTCGCCTTGCAGCCGTTGCGCGGCGCGGTCGTGCAGGTCCGGTCGCCGTTGATGGCGCTGCGCAGGTCCCCGGCGCGCTCCTCGAGCTGCTCAGGAGTCGCGCCGGAGGTGTAGCCGGCCACGCCGTCAACCGAGACGATCCGGTCGCCGGGCTCGAGGACCGCGGCGGCCGGCGTGCCCTTGCCGATCTGGTCGATCGTCGGCGTGACGAGCTCACGGCCGCCGAAGGCGAAGATCCCCCAGAGGATCAGGAAGGCCAGGACGATGTTCACCGCCGGGCCGGCGAAGATGACCAGCACGCGCTTCCACACCGGCTGGCGGTGGTAGGCGCGATGCGCGTGCTCCTCGGGGATGTCCTCCTCGAGGTTCATGCCGCTGATCTTCACGTAGCCGCCGAGCGGGATCGCTCCGATCGCGTACTCGGTCTCGCCGATCTGCTTGCGGGCGACGAGCGGCGGGAAGAACAGGGCAAAGCGCTCGACGCGCATGCCGACCGCCTTCGCGGCGGTGAAATGCCCGAGCTCGTGCAGGACGATGAGGACCGCGAAGCCCAGGAACGCCAGGAGCCAGCTCACGCGGTGACCCCGTCGGAGATGAGCTCGGCGGCGACGGCGCGCGCCTCGCGGTCGGCGTCGTAGAGCGACTCGAACGCCCGCACCGGCTGGGTGTCAAGCCTCGCCAGCGTGTCCTCGACGACCGCGGGGATTCCGAGGAAGCTCAGCCGGCCCTGGAGGAACGCGTGGACCGCCACCTCGTTGGCGGCGTTCAGGATGCACGGTGCGGTGCCGCCCGCGCGGCCCGCCTCGTAGGCGAGACGCAGGCAGGGGAACGCGTCCCGATCCGGCGGCTCGAACGTCAGGCTGCCCAGCTCGGCGAGGTCGAGCGGGCGCAGCGGCACGTCGACGCGCTCGGGATGGTGCAGCGCGTAGCTGATCGGCACCCGCATGTCGGGGTAGCCCAGGTGCGCCAGCGCGGCGCCGTCGCACAGCAGGACGAGCGAATGGACGATCGACTGCGGGTGCACGACGACGTCGATCTGGTCGTACGGCGTGCCGAAGAGGTGGTGGGCCTCGATGATCTCCAGGCCCTTGTTCATGAGCGTCGCCGAGTCGATGGTGATCTTGCCGCCCATCGCCCACGTCGGGTGCTTCAGCGCCTCGTCGACGGTGACGCCCTCGAGCTCGGCGCGCGTCCGGCCGCGGAACGGGCCGCCCGACGCCGTGAGAACGAGCTTGTCGACCGCGCCGGGGCGCTCGCCGCTGATGAGCTGGTGCAGCGCGCTGTGCTCGCTGTCAACGGGGATGAGCTGCGCACCGGTGGCTTCGGCAAGCTGGGTGACGAGCTCGCCGCCGACGACCAGCGATTCCTTGTTGGCCAGCGCGAGGTCGATGCCCTCGCCGAGCGCCGCGACGGTCGGGCCGAGGCCGGCGCTGCCGACCAGCCCGTTGAGGACGAGGTCGGCGCCGGACTCCAGCACGAGGCGCACGAGGCCCTCCGCGCCGACGAGCACCTCGCCGTCGGTCCATGCCTCCGCCGCGCGGGCGCCCGCGTCGGCGTCGGCCAGCGCGATCCGGTCGACCCCGAACTCGCGGGCCTGGCCGATGAGCTGCTCCCACGAGCGCTCAGCGCTCAGCCCGACGAGCTCGAGCTCGTCGGAGCGCTGCACGATGTCGAGTGCCTGGGTGCCGATCGAGCCGGTCGACCCCAGGATGAGCAGGCGGCGGGACACGACCAAGGATTAGAGCAGGACCACTTCAGCGGCCCGTAAAACGCGTTAGATGATCGCGACCCAGACGTAGTAGCCGAGCACCGCGGCGAACAGCACCGCGTCGAGCCGGTCCAGCGCGCCGCCATGCGCGCCGAACAGCTTGCCGGTGTCCTTGGTGCCGACCTGGCGCTTGATGTAGGACTCGAAGAGATCGCCGAGCGGCGCGATCACCGCGACGCACGCGCCGAGGATCAGCGCGTCGACCCCGGACAACCAGTCCTGGTACAGCCCGGCCAGCCAGACGGCCAGCACCGCGCCGCCCATTCCGAGGATCAGGCCCTCGATCGTCTTGTTCGGCGAGATCCGCGGCGCCAGCGGCGTGCGGCCGAACGCCTTGCCGCCGCTGTAGGCGACGGAGTCGCCGATGAACACGCCCGCGAGGATCGTCACGATCGCCGCCACGCCGTGCGGCAGCTCGCGCAGCAGCACGGCATGGCCGAGCGCCACGCCGATCCACACCAACCCGAAGACCGTCACCGTCCACCCCAGCGCCGTCGTGCGGACCTGCACCACGCCGAACAGGAAGATCAGCGGGAACGTCGCGCACAGCGCGATCATGAGGTAGTACGTGCCGCGATCGCTGCCGAAGTACGTCGCCAGCAGCATCCCGATGATCCCGATGAAGCCGGCCAGGCGGACCGGGCCGACGTCGTCGAACATCTGAAAGAGCTCGTGCAGGCACGCGATCCCCAGCAGGATCAGCAGCGCCGTGAACGGCAGGCCGCCGTAGTCGATGAGCAGCACCGCCACGATGAGCGCCGGGACAGCGACGATGACGCGCTGCCAGAGCTCCGCGCCGTGGCCCTCCAGCCGATCGCCCCGGGACGCCATCAGCGGCCGCCGAACCGCCGCTGCCGCGCAGCGAACTCGTCGAGCGACGCGCGGAACGCCTCGCGGGTGTAGTCGGGCCACAGCTCGTCGGCGAACACCAGCTCGGAGTACGCGCTCTGCCAGATGAGATAGTTGCTGAGCCGCTGTTCGCCGCTCGTGCGGATCACCAGGTCGGGATCGTGCATCTCGGGCGCGTAGAGCAGGGCCTTGAACGCCTCCTCGCCCCCGCCCTCGTAGCGCGCGGCGGCGTCGAGGATCTCCGCGCGGCCGCCGTAGTTGAAGGCGACGAAGAACGTGATGCGGTCGTTGGCGGCCGTCGTCTCCTCCGCCCACGCCATCCGCTCGCGCAGGTTGTCGGACACCCCGTCGCGACGGCCGATGAAGCGCATCCGGACGCCCTGCTCGTCGAGCTCGGGCGTCTCGTGCTCGATGCGCCGGCCGAACATCTCCATGAGGCCCTGGACCTCCTCGGCCGGGCGCGACCAGTTCTCCGTGGAGAACGAGTAGACGGTCAGCTCCTCGATGCCGAACTCGACGGCATCCTTCAGCCGCGCCTTGACGTTGTCGGCGCCAGCCTCGTGCCCGTCGTTGTGCGGCAGGCCGCGCTGCTGGGCCCACCGCCCGTTGCCGTCGGTGATGATCGCGACGTAGCGCGCCGCGGAGGAGGTCATCAGACCTCGAGGATCTCGGCTTCCTTGGCCTTCAGGACCGCCTCGACCTCACCGATCTTCTCGTCGGTGAGCTTCTGCAGCTCGCCCTCGGCGCGGTGCTCGTCGTCGGCCCCGACGTCTCCGGCGTCCTTGAGCTCACGCAGGTCGTGCATGATCTCGCGGCGGACGTTGCGGATCTTCACCCGGCCGTCCTCGGCCAGGCGGTGGACGACCTTGACGAGCTCCTTGCGGCGCTCCTCGGTCATCTCGGGAATCGACAGGCGGATGATCTTGCCGTCGTTGCTGGGATTCAGCCCGAGGTCGGAGTCGCTGATCGCCTTCTCGATCGACTTCATCGAGGAGGCGTCGAACGGCTGCACGGTCAGGAGCCGTGCCTCCGCGGCATGGATCGTCGCCAGCTGCTTGAGCGGCGTCGGCGTCCCGTAGTAGTCCACGAAGACGCGGTCGAGCAGCGACGGGTTGGCGCGCCCGGCGCGCACCGTCGCGAACTCGTGCTGCGTCGCCTCCACGGACTTCGACATGCGCTCGCGCGCGTCGGCGATCAATTCGTCAGTCAGCTCAGTCATTCGTCGCCACCAATGTTCCCACGCGCTCACCGGCGACGATGCGCTCGATGTTGCGCTCGTCGTCCATGTTGAACACGTACAGGGGCAGTCGGTTCTCCATGCAGAGGGTCAGGGCCGTGGAGTCCATCACACGCAGCTGACGCTGGATCGCATCCATGTGCGTGATCTCCGGCAGGAACTCCGCGTCGGGGGCGGTCCGCGGATCGGCGGAGTAGACGCCCTCCACGCCGTTCTTGGCCATGAGGATGGCCTCGGCGTGGATCTCGACCGCGCGCAGCGCCGCCGCGGTGTCCGTCGTGAAGAACGGATTGCCCGTGCCCGCCGCGAAGATCACTACGCGCTGCTTCTCGAGGTGACGCATCGCGCGGCGCCGGATGTACGGCTCGGCGACCTCGCTGATCGTGATCGCCGACTGCACGCGCGTGTGGACGTCCTGCTTCTCCAGCGCGTCCTGGAACGCCAGCGCGTTGAGCACCGTGGCGAGCATGCCCATGTAATCGGCGGTGGCGCGGTCCATCCCCGCGGCGGCGCCCTGCATGCCGCGGTAGATGTTGCCCGCGCCGACCACGATCGCGACCTCGACCCCCATCGCGTGAACGCGCGCCACCTGGGCGGCGATCGCGGTCAGGCGCGCGGGGTCGGTGCCGTACTCCAGCGAGCCCATGAGGGCCTCGCCGGAGAGCTTCAGCAGGACCCGCTTGAAGGCGGGCTCGGTCACTCGTCGCCGACGGCGAAGCGGGCGAAGCGGCGGATCACGACGTTCTCGCCGGTCTTGGCCGAGAGGTCGGACCGAAGCTGCTCGATGGTGCGGCCGTCGTACTTGTCGGCGTTGACGTGCACCTGGTGCAGGAGCACGACCTCCTCGAGCCACTTCTTGAGCTTGCCCTCGGCGATCTTTGCCTGGATGTTCTCGGGCTTGCCTTCGGCCGCGGCCTGCTGCTCGTAGACGCGCAGCTCGGCCTGCTTGGCCTCCTCGTCGACCTCGTCCTCGCTGACGTACTTCGCCGTCGGCATCGCGGCGATGTGGAGCGCGATGTCCTTGGCGAACTGGACGAAGTCCTCGTTCGTGGCGACGAAGTCGGTGTTGCAGTCGACCTCGACGAGCACGCCGACCTTGCCGGTCGCGTGGATGTAGGCCTGGACGGTGCCCTCGCTGGTCTCGCGACCGGCGAGCTTGGCCACCTTGTTGCCGAGCTTGACGCGCAGCAGCTCGACGGCCTTATCGATGTCGCCCCCGGTCTCCTGCAGGGCGCCCTTGCACTCCATCATGCCCGCGCCGGTGCGGTCGCGCAGGGCCTTGACGTCCTTCGCGCTGATCTGGACGGTGCTCACTTGGTCGCTTCCTCGGTCTCGGACTCGGTCGTGGTCTCCTCAGCCTTCGGCTCCTCAGCCTTGGGCTCCTCCGCCTTGGGCTCCTCGGCCTTGGGCTCCTCGGCCTTGGCCGCAGGCTTGGCCTTCGCGGCAGCCTTCTTCGCCGCCGGCTTGCGCTTGGGCTTGGGCTTCTCCTCGGCAGGCGCCTCGGCCGCCGGAGCCTCGGCCGCGGGGGCTTCGGCCGCGGGGGCCTCGGCCGCGGGAGCCTCAGCCGCGGGAGCCTCAGCCGCGGGCGCCTCAGCCGCCGGCGTCTCAGGCGCGGGAGCCGCAGCGGCGGCGGCAGCCTCGGCGGCAGCGGCGGCCTCGGCCTCCTTGCGCGCCTGCTCCTCGGCCTCCTTGCGGGCCTTCTCCTCGGCCTCCTTGCGGGCGCGCTCCTCGGCCTCCGCGCGAGCACGCTCCTCGGCGGCCTTGCGCTGGCGCTCCTCCTCCTCGCGGTAGGTCTGGTTGCCCTCCGCGACGACGGCGCCGATCGCCTGGGTGATGAGCGCGCACGAGCGGATCGCGTCGTCGTTGCCCGGGATGACGAAGTCGATGCCGTCCGGATCGCAGTTCGTGTCGACGAGCCCGATGATCGGAATGCGCAGGCGCTGCGCCTCGGCGACCGCGATGACCTCCGTCTTGAGGTCGACGATGAAGATCGCGTCGGGGACGCGCGTCATGTTCTTGACGCCGCCGAGGTTGTGGCGGAGCTTCTCGAGGTCGGCCTGGGCGGCCATGCGCTCACGCGTGGGCAGCAGCTGCAGCTGGCCCTCGGCCTCGTAGCGCTCGAGGTCGTGCAGGCGCTTGATCCGGTTCTGGATCGTCTGGAAGTTCGTCAGCAGGCCGCCGAGCCAGCGGTTCTGCACGTACGGCATGCCGGCGGCCTCGGCCGTCTCCTTGATCGCGTCACGCGCCTGCTTCTTCGTGCCGACGAACAGCACGGTGCCGCCGCGGTGCGCCTGCGCGCTGGCGAACTCCTGGGCCTCGCGCAGCAGCCGCTCGGTCTGCAGCAGGTCGATGATGTAGATCCCGGCGCGCTCGCCATGGATGAAGCGGCGCATCTTCGGGTTCCAACGACGCGTCTGGTGGCCGAAGTGGACGCCGGCCTCCAGCAGCTCCTTGATGCCAACGTTCGTGGCCATCGTGGTGCAGCTCCCTTGAGAGAAATGGATGAAGAAGCCCGCCGGCTGGCGCGCGGATCCGGTCGAAGGGCGACCGGACAGGGTCCGCGGCCTATGTGCACCCGGCGGGGTCGGGTACAGAAAGGACGCGAGCAGTCTAGCCGGAGCGCAGCCGCGCCAGCACCGACGCGAGATCTTCGGGCAGCTCGGACGTCAGTTCGACGCGCTCCCCGGTCCGCGGATGGGTGAACGCCAGCCGCCGCGCGTGCAGAAACTGCCGGCCGAGACCGAGCTGTCCGGCCGTGCCGTACTCGGGGTCGCCGGCGACGGGATACCCGATGGCGTGCAGGTGCGCGCGGATCTGATGGGTGCGGCCGGTCTCCAGCGCCACGCGCAGGAGCGTGAAGCCCGGCAGCTCCTCCTCGATCGCGAAGTGCGTCACGGCATCTCGCGGATCGTCGGTGTCCGTCGACTGGCGCGTCCGTCGCCGGCGGTCGCGTCCGAGAGGCGCGTCGATCGTCCCCGTCCGCGCCGGCGGTCGTCCTTCGACGAGCGTCACGTACTCCCGCTCGATCGCGCGTGCCTCGAGCTCCGTCTTCAGCGTCCGATGGGCGTCCTCGGTGCGCGCGACCACGAGCAGACCGGACGTATCGCGGTCGAGGCGATGGACGATGCCCGGCCGTTCGGGCTCGCCGCCCGCCGTCCGGCCGGCAAGCAGCTCGGCCAGCGTCGTCCCCCGGTGCCCGGGCGCGGGGTGCACCACCAGGCCGGCCGGCTTGTCGACCACGAGCACATCCTCGTCCTCATAGGCGATCGGCACGTCGATCCCGGTGGCCGACGCGGGCACGGGTCGCGGGTCGGCCTCGTCGACGGTGATGGTCTCGCCGGCAGTGACGAGGTGGCGCTTCTTCGCCGGCGCGCCGTCGACGAGGACCTGCCCTGCCTCGATGAACCGCTGCGCGCGCGCTCGAGAGCCGAGCGGCTCGGCGAGCAGCACGTCGAGGCGCTCGCCCTCGGCCTCAGGCGGGACCTGGAGCTGCATCCTCGTGGCGCGCGGCGCGCTCGATGACGACGACGAGCAGCACGACCCCGACCGTGATCGCCATGTCCGCGACGTTGAACGCCGGCCAGTTCGGGAGCTTGATGTAGTCGACGACCGCGCCGAGGCGGATGCGGTCGATCGCGTTGCCGATCGCGCCGCCGAGCAGCATCCCCACCGGCAGCCACGCCAGGGGGCGGGTCGCGTTGCGCGAGAAGAAGACGAGCAGCGCGATGAGCGCGATGGCGACGACGAGCCCGACGATCACGCCCCCGTTCTGCAGTTGCCCGAATGCGACGCCGCTGTTGCGGACGTTGACGAGGTCGACGAACAGGAAGAGCTTCTCCCGCGCGCCTCGCGCCACCGCGTCGACCGCCCACAGCTTGGCGAGCTGATCGATGAGCACCACCACCGCCGCGGTCAGCGCGGCGCGGGTCCACCCGCCGGCCGCGGTCACCCGGCGATGAGGCTCACGAGGATCCGCCCGCCGAAGCTCAGCACGAGGATCGCGACGATCGGGCTGATGTCGAGCGGGCCGATCGGCGGGATGAACCGGCGAAAGATCCCGAGATAGGGCTCGCACACATCCCGCAGGAACGTCAGAACGGCGTCGCTCCAGCGGTTGTATGGGACACGGCCGCCGAACGAGAAGATCAGCGACGTGATGATGTAGACGAAGATGATGAGCGTGTAGACGAGCACCAGCGCGCCGACGAAATCGGCGATCTGAGCTCGGGCATCGGCGAGGATCAGCACGGCCGACATCATGACGGGCCGAGGATCGCGTCGACGGCGTCGTTGAACGCGCCCCGCACCGCCGCGTTCTCCAGCGCCGCGAGCGCCTTGGCCGTCGTCCCGCCCGGCGACGTCACAGCGCGCCGCGCAGCGAGCGTGTCGCCGCCGCCACGCGCCAGCAGGGTCGCCGCGCCGGGGATGCTGCCGACGACGAGCTTCGTCGCGGTCTGCGCGTCCACGCCGTGGCGGACGAGCGCGTCGACCTGCGCCTCGGCGAAGAGCGCGACGTACGCCGGCATGGCGCCCGCGCTCGCCTGCGCGACCATCATCTGCGCCTCGGGCAGCAGGACGACCTCGCCCACGCCCTCGAGCACCCCAACGGCGCGCCCGTGGAACGCCTCGTCGCCTGGCTCCGGCGGGACGACCGCCGTCACCGACGCAGACACCTCGAGCGCGATGTTGGGCATGGCGCGTACCACCGGGGTGCCCGGATAGGCCTCCCGCAGCTGCGCGACGGTCGTCGCCCCCACGAACGACAGGATGCCGCCCGCGACCTCGGGGATCTCGTCGGAGACGGCGCGCAGCAGTGGCGGCTTGTGGCAGAGCACCGTGATCTCCGCGCGCGCCGCCAGGTCGGCGTTCGAGCCGGCGACCTCGCCGCCGACCTCGTCGGCCAGCGCCTGTGCCTTCGCGCGGTCGGCGTCGAAGACGAGCACCGGGCGGCCGAGCCCACGTGCGAACGCGAGCCCGAGGTTGCCGGCGCCGACGATGCCGATCTGCATCAGGACCTTCCGCCAGGCCGTCAGGACTGGTTGAAGAAGCCCTTCTCGATGAGCCGCGCGCGCTCTTCCGCCGAGATCTCGACGTTGCGCGGCGTCAGCATGAAGACCTTGTCGGCGATGCGCTGCATGCCGCCGTCGAGCGCGTAGGTGAGGCCCGACGCGAAGTCGATGAGCCGCTTGCTCAGGTCGGTCTCGGTCCCCTGGAGGTTCAGGATGACCGGCACGCTGTCCTTGAACTTGTCGGCGACCTGCTGCGCGTCGTTGAAGCTCTTCGGAATCACGAGGTGCACGCGGACATCTCCGTTGCTGCGACCACCCACGGGCCGCAGCGTCGTCGTGGGTCGCCCGGCGGGCTCATCGTCGGCGAAGATGTCGTCGATCTCGTCGCGGCGGCGGCGCAGGCGGCGGACGTTCGGGCGCTCGCGGTAGCGGTCCTCGAGCTCGGCCTCGGGGGCCGGGGCCGGTTCGGGTTCGTACTCGCGCTCCTCGGCGAGGCCGAAGTACACGAGCGCGCGATGCCAGGAGTCACTGAAGGCCATCTCGGGTCAAGGTTAGCCCTCCGGGCCCGGATTCCTCCCTGATCATCGGAAGATGCTCGTGCCGATCCGCACGAGCGTGGCGCCCTCCTCGACGGCGACCTCGAAGTCCTGGGTGGTCCCCATCGACAACTGCGGCAGATCGCGGGCGGCCGCGAGCTCGGCCAGCGCGGCGAACCAGCGGCGGCTGTCCTCCGGCGTCTCGGCGCGCGGCGGCATGGTCATGAGCCCGACGGCGGCGACGCCCTCGATGGCCCGAAGCCGCTCGAGATACGGATCGAGCGCGTCGGGATGCAGGCCGCTCTTGGCCTCCTCCCCGCTGATGTTGACCTCGATGAGGACCTCGAGGTCCCGGCCCAGTTCGGGGCCGACGCGCTCAAGCTGGGCGAGGACCGAGTCGCTGCTCACCGAGTGGATGCGCCGCACGAGCGGGGCGACGACCTTGACCTTGCGGCTCTGCAGGTGCCCGATGAACTCCCAGGCAAAGCGGTCGCCGTAGGCGTCGACCTTCGCCTGGAGGTCCTGCGCCCGGTTCTCGCCGACGACGTGGATCCCCGCGTCGGCGAGCGTGCCCATCTCCTCCAGCGCGACGTACTTCGTCGCGGCGACGAGCTGGACGTCCTGCGGGTCGCGGCCCGTCCTGCGTGCCGCTTCGTCGATCCGGCCCTGTACGCGCGCCAGCCCGGCGCGGACCGCCTCGACCTCGAGCCCGGTGATCAGCTCCGCCATGCCACTCCCGCCTGCCGTCCGGTGACGCCGCGGTCGCGGCGATGACTGAAGAACAGCGACGCGTCACTGCACATCGTGCACAGGCCGGCGTCGAGCACCGTGCGGACCCCGGCAGCACGAAGCCGCACCGCCGCGACGGCCTTGAGGTCGAGGTTCCTGTCGTGCCGCGCCTCGGGCACGTCGGCGAACGCGGCGCGCACC
>CAMCUD010000014.1 GCA_945878865.1 Bifidobacterium breve
CCCCCCCCCCCACCACGCGTGGTCTTCAGGCCGCCCGCGCCCGGGCGGAGCGCCAGGCCCCCCGGCCCGTCGAGGCGCAGCGGGACACGCCGGCCGTTGACGCGCAGCGTCACGCCGCGCGCGACCTCCGCGCGGAGCGCCGCCAGACGCTGGGACGGCGTGCGGTCGCGCGCCTGGAACGTCGGGATCTCGGCGATGTCGACGACATGGCGGACGTCGATGCGGTCCGAGGACACGCGGACGACGTCGAGCCGGTTCATCGAGAAGTTCCCGAGAGGGTGGGCGTCCGCCGGCGCGGCGAACGCGAGCAGCGCGAGGAGGACGAGAGCGAACAGGCGAGTCATAGCTCCTCCAGTGCGCGCCGGGCCTGCGGCGCATAGAGCGGGTTGAAGTGCGGGCGGCCGTCGAGCGCGGCGCGCAGCCTGCGCGCGGCCTCGGCGCGGTGGCCGGCCGCCTTCGCGGCCATGCCCGCGTGGAACAGGAACATGGGATCGCGCGAGCCGAGGCGCAGCGCGCGCCGCGCCCAGCGCAGCCCCTCGCCGGGGTTCCCCGCGCGGGTGAACGCCCACCCGAGCGCATCGGCGGACCGGACGCTCGGGGCGTTCGCCCACGCCGCCCGCGCGAGCTGCACCCCGCGCGCCCGGTCGCCGTGATCGGCCTCGTAGAGGGCCAACTCGACATCGGTGTTCACGCCCGCCTGGCTCAGCAGCCGGGACTCGACACCGACCAGCGCGAGGTCGCGACGCGCGGCGACCCGATGCCCCGCGGCAAGCTCGATCTCGCCAAGCGCGACCGCGTACTCGGGCAGCGGCCGCCGGGCCACGACCGCGCGCAGCATCCGCGCCGCCGCGTCGAGCCGGCCGGCCGCCGCCGTGACCCGGGCGAGCCCGGCCCGCGCCGGCACGTAGCCGGGGACGCGCGCGAGCGCCTCGCGATACGCGACCCGAGCGGCCGCCTCGCGGCCACGCTGGAGCTCGAGGTTGCCGATGAGCGTCCGCACGTAGGCGGCGTTCTCGGCTGCCTCGCCACCCGCGGACGCCGCGTATCCGAGCGCCTCCCGTGCGCCCGCCAGATCGCCGGTGAGCTCACGCAGATACGACACCCGCGCGTAGGCGTCGGCGTTGGGCTTGCGGTCGACCATCTCCTGCAGCACGCGCGCGGCTTCGCGGTAGCGGCCGAGCTCGACGTTGGCGTCGACGAGCACGCCGAGCGGCTTGACGACGTCCGGTGCCGCGCGCCGCGCGGCGAGCCCGTCGGCGAGCGCGCCGCGGAAGTCGTGCCGCGCGAGCCGCAGGACGCCGCGCGTGGCGAGCAGTGCGGGCTCGCCAGGACCGGCCCGCAGGCCGCGTGCGAGCGCGGCACCGGCGCGCGCGTAGAAGCTCACGTCGCCGGTCTCGCGCACCCGCTGGAGGTAGGCGGAGGCCAGGCCGGCGTAGAGGACGGGGCTGTCGGCGTCTGCGCGGACAGCGGCCTGCAGGCGCGCGATCTTCTGCGGCGTGCTGGCGGCGGGGACCTCGGATCCCAGGGTCGCCGCAGGCGCGGCGGGCGTCGCGTCCCCGCCGGAGCGGAGAAGCGCGAAGGCGCCCAGGGCGAGGGCGAAGGTCACGATGGTGGTGATGACGGTGGTGCGCATGTGGGCGGTGTGGTCGCGCTCCGGCGGGCCCGCGCGTCGCCGCGCGGACCCACCGGGACGGGCTCCGGTCAGGACGGGTTGTCCGCCGAGGTCGGGGCGTGCGCGGGCTCGGTGCGCTTGAGCTTCGAATCGAAGCCCGACTGCAGCGGGGCCACGTACGGGAACGTGCTCAGGAAGGGCACGTCGTTCTGGTCGACGCCGTCGCCGAGCGGCAGCTTCTTGCCGATCAGGTAGCCGCCGACGACGCGGAGCTCGCTGTCAACGACATCGTCAGCGAGGCGCCGGCCGTTCGGGAAGCCGGCGTTGTCGCCGCCGATCACGCCGAAACGGTTTTCCTTCGCCGCCGGGGCGACGCCGAGATTGATCTTCAGCGTGTCCGCCGGGACCGCGTCCGGGCTGATCTTCGTCAGGCCCGGGATGCCGACGAGCAGCGCCTGGACGATGTCCGTGCGGTTCTTCGACGGGATGTCCGTGCCGAACACCTGGTTGATCACGTCGGCCAGGTGCGAGTTCAGCGCGTACGTGCCGAAGTTCTTCAGGTCGTCCTTCGGCTGGGTCGCGTTGAACTTGTCCTTGTCGCGCAGCGGCACGACGAGCTCGTTGATGAGCGGGTTGCCCAGCCGGCTGACCTGGACGTACGGGTTCAGGTCGAACGAGGACTTCCGGGCGGACTTCTTGTGCTTCTTGTACTTCGAGAGGAACGGGTCGCCGACGACCGTCTGATGCGTCGCCTGGAGGACCCGGCGCTCAGCCGACGCCCAGACGCCCACGACCGCGTTCTTCGCGTCCATCCCGCTCACGGGCTTGGCGTCGCGGGTCACGTCGGCCTCGGGGACCTGCAGCACGACGGAGTGCGTGCCGTAGCCCGCGACGTCGTCCTTGCCACCGCCCGCGTTCCCGGTGCCGTTGCGCAGGTTGATGCCGTCGAACGCCGCGCCGAGGTCCACGAAGAACGGGTCCTCACGCTGGCCGGCGAACACCTTGCTGCCACCCGGCAGGTCGGTGATCGCCTGGTTGGCGACCTTCGCGTAGTCGGGGAACGTGCGCGGCCCGACGTTGTTCGGCCCGACCTTCAGGCGGGTGCCGATCCGGCGAACCGACGTGACCTTGCCGTTGCGGTAGGTCAGGCGATCCAGGTTGTAGAACTGCTTGATGTTCAGCTTCGGATCGTCGATCGAGCTGACGCCGGGGAAGGCGTAGAGGAACGTGTCCTTGTTCTCGATCTTCGTGTCGAACTCGAACCGGTACCGGACGTCGTACGCGCCGTCACCGGTGTTGTCGATGTTGACGTAGTACCGCGCCCGGTCGTCGAACCCGTAGAAGTTCGGCCCGCCGGCCGCGTCCTCGAACGGGATCCAGTTCGCGACGACGGTCAGCTTGTCCGGCGCATCCTTGGCGGTGAAGGCGTAGACGTCCGTGTCATCGCCGGTGGGGTCCTGCGACGTCAGGGGCGCTTCGCGATGGCTCGACGTGACGCCGAGCGAGACCGAGACGACGCCGGCCGCGAGTGCGGCCAGCAACGCGGCCACCAAGAGGGGCAGCTTGCGCATGGAGACTCCTTGCGATGGAGGGGATGTACACCCCTCACTTCGCGGCTTCCGCGCGTACGGTTCAGTAAAAAGTCCTGCAAAACCGCACTTTTTGCGACCTCCTCACATCTGCGAGGAGGTCGCAGGAAGGGTCAGCCCCGGGCGAACGAGGTCTCAGGCGTGAGCGTCTGCACCCACGCCGCGATGACCTTCGCGCACGCCTCGATGTCGCCGAGCTGCACCATCTCGACGGGCGAGTGCATGTAGCGCAGCGGGATCGACACGACGCCGGTGGCCACGCCCGCCCTCGAGAGGTGGATCGCGTCAGCGTCGGTGCCGGTCGCCCGCGCGGACGCGGAGAGCGTGTGGTCGATCCCCTCGCGCTCGGCGGTCTCGATGAGCCCGGCGGAGACGACGGGATGCAGCGTGCTGCCGCGCTCGAGGACGGCGCCGCTGCCGAGCTTGTGCTCGCCGAGCTCCTTGACGTCGACCCCGGGCGCGTCGGTGGCATGCGTGACGTCGACGACGATCGCAGCGTCCGGGTCGAGCGAGAACGCCGAGGTGCGCGCGCCGCCGAACGTGATCTCCTCCTGCACCGCACCGACGGCGATGACGTCGCCGGGCGCGCCGCCGGCCTCGGCGACGAGGCGCGCCGCCTCCAGCGCGATGAAGGCGCCGAGCCGGTTGTCCATCGAGCGGCTGATCACGCGGTCGCCGAGCAGCTCGACCGGCTCACCGGTGATCACCGCGACATCGCCGATGCGCACCTTCGTCTTCGCCTCGTCGCCGTCGGCGGCGCCGATGTCGATGTGCAGCTCCTTCAGCTCGGCCACCTTCTTGCGGTCGTCGGGCTTGAGCAGGTGGACGGGCTTCTTGCCCACCGCGCCGGGGATGACGCCGTCGGCGGTGATGACGTCGACGCGCTGGCCGACGAGGATCTGCGGGTCCCAGCCGCCGACGCCGGTGAAGTAGAGGAATCCCTGGTCGTCGATGTGCGTGACGATGAGGCCGATCTCGTCGATGTGGCCCACCACGATGACCCGCGGCGCCCCCTCGGCCGTCCCGGGGACCCGGGCGGTGACCGAGCCCATCACGTCGATGGCGACGTCGTCGGTGAACGTGCGGGCGGCGGCGGCGAACGCGGCGGCGGGCGCGGTCTCGTAGCCCGAGGGGCCGGCGGCGGTGAGCAGGGAGCGGAGCGTGGGCGACAGCGACATGCCGTGGACCCTACGAGAACCAGCGTGCGGGCGCGCGTGATCGGGTATGGCATAGGGGCACAGATGCGTTCACCCCTCGCCCCCCGCGATCCGGAGCACGGGTTGTGGGTCCACCTGTTCGTCGCCTCGCGGCTGTTCGCGGCCGCCGCGGCGTCGGTGCTGCTGGTGGCGCACCGGGTGACCGCGTTCGACGACGTCCTCCTGCTCGCGACCTTCGCGTGGACGGCGGCGTCCTGTCTCGCGGTGCTGCGGATCCCCGCCCTGGAGCGGTCGATCGCCGCGTGGCTCGTCGACACCGTCGTCGTGCTCGGCCTCATCTACGCGTCGGAGGACTGGCGCAGCCCGTTCTACATCTACGGCCTCACCACGCTCGTGCTCCCCGTCACCGAGCTGCGCGCCCGGCCGGCCGTCGCGTGGGGCAGCGGGTACGTCGTCGCCTACTTCGGCGTGGCGATCGTCACCGCGCTCCCAGCCGGGCGCACGCTGCGCGAGACCGCGCGGCTGGAGACGCTCGCGACCCACCTGCTGCTCCCGCTCGTCGTCACCCTCGCACTCGGCTACGCCGCGGCCATCCTTCGCCGGCTGCACGAGGAGCGCGAGCAGCGCGAGCGCCTCGCCGTCGACGCCGAGCGCCAGCGGATCGCCTGGGAGCTGCACGATTCGGCCAAGCAGCGGCTGCACGCCGCGAGTCTCGTGCTCAGCACCGTCGACCCGGCGCCTCCGCAGGTCGACCACGCGCGCCGCGAACTCGACGCCGCAGTGGCCGACATGCAGTCGGCGATCGACGAGCTCCAGACGCCGTCCGACGGGCGGTCGCTCGACGAGGCGCTGCGCCAGCGAGCCGCCGAGCTCGCGGAGATCGCCGACGCGGACATCGTCGTGCGCGGCACCGCCCCGTCGCTGCCGGTGACGACCCGGGCGCACGTGCACCGGATCGCGGCCGAAGCGCTGACGAACGCGGTGCGCCACGCCGACGCCCAGCACATCGATGTCGAGATCCGCCGCCAGAACGGGCACCTGCTCGTCCGCGTCTGCGACGACGGCGCCGGCCTGCCCGCCGAACCCCGGCCGGGCAGCTCGGGCCTGCGCGGGATGGCGGGCCGCGCGGCGACGATCGGCGCGGAGCTGGAGATCGGCCCGCGCGAGGGCGGCGGCACCGCCGTCCTCTTGACCCTTCCCCTCGAACCCCCGGAGCCGCTCCCATGATCAGGATCCTGTTCGTCGACGACCACCCCGCGCTGCGCGCCGGCCTCGAGGCCGTGCTGCGCTCGGAGCCCGGCCTCGTGCCGGTCGGCGCCGCCTCCGGCGACGCGGACCTGTGGAAGAAGCTCGAGGCGACGCGCCCGGACGTCGTGCTGCTCGACTACCACCTGCCCGGCGCCGACGGGGTCGCGCTGTGCCGGCGGATCAAGCGCGTCATGCCGCCGCCCGCCGTCGTCCTCTACAGCGCGTACGCGGACGCCAAGCTCGCGATCCCGGCGCTGCTCGCCGGCGCGGACGGTCTCGTCCACAAGAGCGCGCCCGCGCCCGAGCTGTTCGATGCGCTTCGACGCGCCGCGCGCGGGGACGGCGCCCTCCCGCCCATCGGCCGCGAGCAGCTCGACGACGCGACCGCGCGCATCGACCCTGAGGACCTGCCGATCCTCGGCATGCTGGTGGAGGGGACTGACCGCAGCGAGATCCCCGCCACGCTCGCGATCGAGCCGCAGGAGTTCGCGCAGCGCCTCGACCGGATGATCGGCGCGCTGCGCGTGGAGGTGCCGGCGGCGCGCGCGGGGGCGTGAACGCGCCGCCGGACCCTCACGTCACGCCCGGTCGTCCTCCGGCTCGGGCGTGGCTGCGCCGCTGATCGCGCCCTTGAACTCGCGCATGCCGCTGCCGAGCTGGCGACCGACCTGCGGCAGCTTCTTGGGCCCCATGACGATCAGCGCGATCGCCAGCACGATCACGAGCTCCATCGGTCCGATGCCGGGCATGACTACGCCGGCTTCGTGGTGTTGACGCCCCCGGGCTTCGGCGTGCGCTTGCTGACCTCGGCGAAGTCGTAGAAGCGGCCCTTGCCCTTGCCCGCCGTGCCGAGGCCGAAGCCGAGCTTCGTGATCGCGGCCACCGCGTCCTCGATCTTCGTGAACTCGTACTTGCTGTACGCGCGATCGTTGCCGAGCTTGCCGAGTGACTGCAGCGCGAGCGCGCGGTGCACGGCCTCCACGCCCATGATCTCCGCGGCGTACCGCGCGAGGTCGGCCTGGCCGCCCTGCGCGAACGCGGTGACGCCGATGAGGTAGGCGTTGACGAAGACCTGGTCGCCGGCGACCAGGCCGTTCAGCAGGTTCTTCTCGCTCTTGAAGAGCCCGTCGGGAATCCAGATCTTCGTCGTCGCGGGCTTCGCCCCGTTCGCGGTGAGGAACTGGTAGTGCAGAAGCTCCTCATAGGCCGCGGCACGCACGTTGTTGCGCGTGACCTTGCTGTCGAAGTCGACCTTCTCGGCGCCGACGGTGTTGACGATCGTCGCGAGCACCTCGGCGGTCGCCGCGATGTTGAGGATGGTCTGCGCGTCGTTGGCCGCCATCGCGGAGGCGGGCAGGCCCATCAGGCCGAGGCCGCCGATCGCGGCGGCGGCGCCGCCGACGAAGCGGCGGCGCGTGGCCGCAGACTCGCCGGCGTGCAGGCGGTCGACGGCGTCGGAGATCATCGGGTGCGGATCGGGTGTCATGCCCGGTCCTTCCGGCCGAGCGCCCGGACGGTTCGACGTCCGGGCGCGTCGGCGCTCCCACCCACATCGCCGAGCGTCCGATCACCGTCGCCTGAGCAACGGCGATCAGACGTTCGGCAGGGTGGTCAGGCGGTAACCAGGTTGCGCAGCACGTAGAGCAGGATGCCGCCGTTGCGGTAGTAGTCGGCCTCCTTCGGCGTGTCGATCCGCACGGTGGCGTCGAACGACACGTCGCCGGCGGTGACCTTCACCGTCTTGGGCAGCTCGCCGGCGTTCAGCGACTCGGCGAGGCCGGTGATGGCGAACTCCTCCTCGCCCGTCAGACCGAGCGCGTCGGCGTTCTGGCCCTCAGGGAACTGCAGCGGCAGGACGCCCATGCCCACGAGGTTCGAGCGGTGGATGCGTTCGAACGACTCGGCGATGACCGCCTTGACGCCCAGGAGGTTCGTGCCCTTCGCCGCCCAGTCGCGCGACGAGCCCGAGCCGTACTCCTTGCCGCCGAGGACGACGAGCGGCGTGCCCTCCGCCGCGTAGGCCATCGCGGCGTCGTAGATCGTGGTCTGCTCGCCTTCGGGGAACTTGACCGTGACGCCGCCCTCGGTGCCCGGGGCGAGCTGGTTGCGCAGGCGGATGTTCGCGAACGTGCCGCGCACCATCACCTCGTGGTTGCCGCGGCGCGACCCGTACGAGTTGAAGTCACGCGGCTCGACGCCGTGCTCGGTCAGGTAGCGGCCCGCAGGCGAGTCCTTCTTGATCGCCCCCGCCGGGGAGATGTGGTCGGTCGTGACCGAGTCACCGAGCTTGGCGAGCACGCGCGCGCCCGTGATGTCGGCAACCGGCGACGGCTCCTTCGCCATCCCCTCGAAGTACGGCGGGTTGCGCACGTAGGTCGAGCTGTCGTCCCAAGCGAAGCGGTCGCCCGTCGGGATCTCCAGCGAGCGCCAGTTCTCGTCGCCGTCGAACACCTCGCCGTAGCTCGACGTGAACTGCTCGGGCAGCACGGCGCGCTCGACGGTCTCGGCGACTTCCTTGGCCGTGGGCCAGATGTCGCGCAGGAAGACGTCGTTGCCGTCCTGGTCCTGGCCGAGCGGATCGGTCTCGACGTCGAAGTCCATCGTGCCCGCGAGTGCGTAGGCGACGACGAGCGGCGGCGACGCGAGGTAGTTCATCTTCACGTCGGGGTTGATGCGCCCCTCGAAGTTGCGGTTGCCCGACAGGACCGACGTGACCGCCAGGTCGGCCTCGTTGACGCCCGCGCTGATCTCCGGCGGCAGCGGGCCGGAGTTGCCGATGCACGTCGTGCAGCCGTAGCCAACGAGGTTGAACCCCAGCGCGTCGAGGTCCTCCTGCAAGCCGGCCTTCTCGAGGTACTCCGTGACGACCTTCGAGCCCGGCGCCAGGGACGTCTTGACCCACGGCTTGCGGGTCAGGCCCTTCTCGCGCGCCTTGCGGGCGACGAGCCCGGCGCCGACCATGACGCTCGGGTTCGACGTGTTCGTGCACGACGTGATCGCGGCGATGACGACGTGGCCGTGGTCCAGCTCGAAGGTCTCGCCGTCCATCGTCACGGCCGTCTTCGTCGACGCGCGGGTCGCCACCGAGGAATGGTCGTGCTCACGCGACGACTCGCCCGGATCGCCGCTGTGGCCGTTGGCCGGGTCCACCGTCGCGGGCGGATCGGACGCCGGGAAGCTCAGCGCCGAGCCCTTGTCTGCGACCGTCGAGCCCGTCGCCGGGCCCTCCTCGTGCGCGACGTAGTTGGGCAGCACCTCGCGGAACTCCGTCTTGGCCTCGGCGAGCGAGATGCGATCCTGCGGGCGCTTCGGGCCGGCCAGCGACGGCTCGACGTCGGCGAGGTCGAGCTCGACGATGTCGGTGTAGGTCGGCTCCTCGCTGTCGGCGTCGTGCCAGAGGCCCTGCACCTTCGCGTAGGCCTCGACGAGGTCGACCTGCTCGGGCGAGCGGCCGGTGAAGCGCAGGTACCGCAGCGTCTCGCCGTCGATCGGGAAGATCGCGCACGTCGAACCGAACTCCGGGCTCATGTTGCCGATGGTCGCGCGGTCGGCCAGCGGCAGCGCGCTCACGCCCGCGCCGAAGAACTCGACGAACTTGCCGACCACACCCTTCTGACGCAGCAGCTCGGTGACGGTGAGGACGAGGTCGGTCGCGGTCGCGCCCTCGCGCAGCTCACCGGTGAGCTTGAAGCCGATGACGTTCGGGATGAGCATCGGCATCGGCTGGCCGAGCATCGCCGCCTCGGCCTCGATGCCGCCGACGCCCCAGCCCAGCACGCCGAGGCCGTTGACCATCGTCGTGTGGCTGTCCGTGCCGACGAGCGTGTCGGGGTAGGCGAGGCCCTCCTTGTCGTTGACGAAGACGACCCGGGACAGGTACTCGAGGTTGACCTGGTGGACGATGCCGGTGTCCGGCGGGACGACCTTGAACGTCTCGAACGCGGACTGGCCCCAGCGCAGGAACTGGTAGCGCTCGCGATTGCGCTCGAACTCCTTCTCCGCGTTGATGAGGAACGCGTCGCGGGTGCCGAAGACGTCGACCTGCACGGAGTGGTCGATGACGAGCTCCGCGGGCACGAGCGGCTCGATCTTCGACGGCTCGCCGCCGAGCGCGCCCATCGCGTCGCGCATCGCGGCGAGGTCGACGACGGCCGGCACACCGGTGAAGTCCTGCATCACGACGCGCGCGGGCGTGTAGGCGATCTCCTTGCTCGGCGCGGCCTTCGCGTCCCACGTCGCCAGCGCGACGATGTCATCGGCCGTCACCGACCCCTGACCTTCGGTGCGCAGCAGGTTCTCCAGCAGGATCTTCAAGGAGAACGGCAGGCGCGCGACGTCGTACTTGGCCTGGAGCGCGTCGAGCCTGTAGATGTCGATCGCGCGGTCGCCGACCGTCAAGGTCGCGCGAGCGTCGAAGCTGTTCGTGGCCATATCGGGTCCTCGCGGAGTCTGTGTCAAACCAGGGGGTTCCACCCTACCCGGCGGGGCCGGTTCGTCGACCCCAGGCCCCACCCGCCGACCGATCCGCGATCAGGCCTGCAGCGGCGCGCGCAGGAGCGAGTCGCCCGAGTGGCCCGGATCGCCGTCCTCGCGCTCGATGCTGACGTCCAGCGCCTTGTACTTCGCCGGGTCGATCCCCAGCGCGAAGCGCACGTCGGCCTTGCCGTCGGCGCCGACGCGGAAGGTCCCGATCGGCGCGAGGTCCTTGGGCGTGTTCAGCGCCCAGAGCTCGTAGTACTCGCCGGGCTTGGACTCGGGCAGGCCGCTGACCTTGAGCTCCATCCCGTCGAGGGAGCCGCCCATCGATGCCGTCGCGCTCGCGCCGGTCGCCACGCCGGGGAGCGCGGCGAGCTGCACCGCGTCGGTCCCGGTCGGCGCGCCGCCGTCGTCGCTGTTGCCGAGGATCAGGCCGCCGGCCACGCCGACGAGCAGCAGGACGCTCGCCAGCGCCGCGGCGGTCACCGGGCGCAGGGTCAGGTTGCCGGCCAGCCAGGCGCGCAGGCTGCGCCGGGCGGGTGCGGCCGCGGGCGCGGGCCGCGTCTCGGCGCCGAAGTCGAGCCGCAGCGGGGGCGGCGTGGGCGGGTTCCAGGCGTCGGCCGGCAGCTCCTGCAGCCGGCGGATGACGTCGTCCGTGGTGGGATCTCGATGTTCGTTCACGACGCCACCTCCTCCAGCGTCAGTTCATCACGGAGGCGGTCCAGCGCCCGGGCCATCCGGGTCTTGACGGTCCCCAGGGCAATGCCGGTGCGCTCGGCGATCTCGGACTGGCTGAGGTTGAGATGGAAGCGCATGCGCAGCACCTCGGCCTCCTCCTCCGGCAGCTCGGCCAGCAGCGCGGCGAGCCGCCACTGCTCGTGCAGCTCGTCGACGGGCGTCGTCGCGCGCTGCTCGTCGAGCAGCGCGAGCGAGCCCGCGGGGTCGCGCGGCTCGGGCACGCGCTTGCGCAGCTGGTCGACCGCGCGGCTGCGGGCGATGGTCATGATCCACGTGGCGAGGCTCGCGCGGGTCGGGTCGAACGTCGGCCCCCGCTGCCACACCTCGAGGAACACCTGCTGCTGCACGTCCTCGGCCTGCGCCGCGTCACCGAGCGCCCGCGTGAGATACCCGTAGGTCAGGCGTCCGTACTGGTCGTAGATCTCGGTCATGACACGTTCATCGCGGGCACGCAGGCGCGAAGCCAGTTTCCGCTCTGCGCGATCGGGTCGCCGCGTCATGCCCCGAAGCTTGACGGGTTCCGGCGAGATCCGCGTGGGACGCGGGAGCAGGCTGGCTTCCACATTGGCCCTTACGCGGCGGGGGCCCGGATCGGTTCGCGGGAAGCCGCGCCCTCGAAGAGGTGGCGCACCGGAATTCAGCGGCGAGTCTTGACGCGCCAGGCCATGGCCGCGGCGAACCGCTGACACGGTCACGTTCGGACGATCGAGCGTTCCCACGACCCTCCCGGAGGACGCACCGATATGCGCACCACGATCCTCGGGCTCGGCGCGGCGGCGGCGCTGCTCGCCGCTCCCGCCGCCGCCCAGGCCCAGGCACCGACCACCGCCGACGTCGCCGGCGGCAAGACGATGCTCAAGCTCGACGCCGGCACCGCGAAGGTGCTCAAGCAGAACAAGATCTCGCTCGGGCTCGTCAGCCCGGCGAAGAGCAGCTCCAGCGGGCTGACCTTCCCGGTCGACACCAAGGGCTCGGCGCTTGATCCGAAGACCTACGCGGGCACGCTCAACCACAAGGGCGGCATCTCGATCAAGGCCGGCGGCAAGACGCTGCGCCTGACGAACTTCCGCGTCTCGGTCGGCGCGTCGTCGTCGCTGAACGCCCGCGTGAACAACGGCTCTCGCGCGACGATCATCTCGCTGAGCACGAAGAAGGCGAAGATCACGCGTCCGGGTCTCGGCACGGACGTCAGCGGCATCGTCGCCAGCCTCAACGCAACGGGCGCGAAGGCGCTGAACAGCTACTTCGGCGTCAAGCTCTTCTCCAAGGGCCTGAAGCTCGGCACCGTGCGCAGCCAGGCGACGTACCGCCAGATCGTCTTCGCCGGCGGCCAGACCGACCTCGCGCTGGACGGCGGCACGCTGACCGCGCTCACCGGCCTGGGTGTCACCCCGGGCATCGTCGCCCCGGCGACGCTGGCGGGCACGACCGCGTCCTTCCCGATCACGGGCGGCAAGGTCGACGCGAAGTCGCTCGAGGGCTCGATCACCCACAGCGGCGGCATCAGCCTCACCGCCGGTGCGACGAAGGTCGAGCTGACGAACTTCGACATCCAGCTGCCGAAGCTCCTGCTCCAGGTCAACGGCGGCACCCCGGCGCCGGCCGTCGACCTTGACGCGTCGAACGCGAAGGTCGCCGTCGACGGCCGCAACGTGACGGTCAGCGGCGTCGTGGCGAAGGTCAACGCGGCCGGCGCCTCCGCGCTGTCCGGCGCGTTCAAGACGACGGTGCCGCAGGTGACCCTCGGCGTCGCGACGGTGAAGGGCCAGGCCCGCTAAGGGCGGACGACACGGTCGCTGCGGGCGCCGGGACCGGCGCCCGCAGCAGCCGTCAGGTCGTCACGAGCCTTCGACCTTCGCGAGCTGCTCGTCGATGGTCTTGGTGAACGCGGCCGGGTCCAGCGGGTCGGTCTCGACGGCGTCGAGCTTGCCGCCCGTCGGGCCCATCGCGAACGAAGGGGTCGAGCTGATGCCGAACCCGTTGGCCTGGTTCTGCGCGTCGTTGAGCAGCGCGGTGACCTTCTCCGACGTCGCGTCCTTCTTCGCCTTGTCGTAGTCCACCCCGGCATCACTGGCGACCTGCTTGAGGAAGTCGTCGGTGACGTAGCCGGTGTTCTCCTCACCCTGCTGGGCGTAGAACGCCTCGGTGAACTGCCACTGCTTGTTCTGGAAGCCGGCGGCGGAGGCGAACCGGGCGGCGGTGACGGAGTCCTCGCCGATGAAGGTCAGCGTGCGCAGGACCACCCGGGCCTTCTTCGTCTTGACGTAGTTCTGCAGGACCGTCGGGAAGGTCTTGGTGCTGTACTGCTGGCAGAACGGGCACTGGTAGTCGACGAACTCCTCGATGGTCAGCGGCGCCTTGGGATCCCCGAGCGCGATGCCGTCCTGGGGCACGCCGTTGACCTGGGCGGCCGCGGCCTTGCCCTCCTCAGACCCGCCGGCCTTCGTGTCGTCGCCGCCGGACTGGCTGACGACGATGGCGACGACGACGACCACGGCGGCGAGCGCGAGCACGCCGCCGAGGATCGCCAGGCGGCGCCGACGCTGGTCTGCGGCCTGCTGCTGCGCTTGGGCCGCCTCGCGCTCAGCGCGGCGGGCGGCCTTCTCCTCGGCTCGGGAACTCATGGACACACCGTACAGAGAGTGTCCGGCGGGCCGAGCGCCTCCTGAACCGCCTCGCACGGATGGTCCGTATCTTGGCCGATGCCGGAATCGGTCTGGGACTATCCGCGGCCTCCTGCCGTCGAGCCGTGCGCGCGCCGTGTGCGCGTGGAACTGGGCGACACGACGATCGCCGACTCGACGTCCGCGCTGCGCGTGCTGGAGACGAGCCATCCGCCGAACATCTACGTCCCCCGCGGCGACGTGGCGGAGGGTGCGCTGCGTCCGGTCCCGGGCCACCGCACGCTCTGCGAGTTCAAGGGCATCGCCTCGTACTTCGACGTGGTCGCGCCGGACGGGACGCTCGCCCCGCTGGCCGCGTGGACGTATCTCGAGCCGGCACCGGCGTACGTCGCGCTGACGGGCTACGTCGCGTTCTACCCGGGCCGGATGAGCGCCTGCTGGCTCGACGACGAGCGGGTGCGCGCCCAGGAGGGCGACTTCTACGGCGGGTGGATCACGTCGGACGTCACCGGCCCATTCAAGGGCGCGCCCGGCACGCGGGGGTGGTGAGCGGGGCGGGGAGGGCGCTACACCCGCTCCACCGTCACCCACGCGTTGTAGTCCGGCACGCCCGCCTCCGGCGACCGCGCCTTGCGGTCGAGCAGCACGTTGCCCTCGGGCCAGTGGACCTGGGCATTGCCGGCCCGCAGCTCGGCGACACGCACCCGGCCGGCAAGTTCCCCCTGCGCGTTGCGCAGCAGGATCCGGTCGCCGTCGCGCAGGCCGAAGCGCGCCACATCCTCGGCCGACAGGAGGACGTCCTCGCGGCGGGCGCCTGTGATCGCGTCGCCCTCCTCGTGGACCATCGAGTTGAACTGCTTGCCGCGCCGGGTGGTCACGCGCACGCGCGCGTCGCCGTCCGAGGCCACCGGGACGGGCGGGACCGCCGCGACGAATCGCGCCTTGCCGCCGGGCAGCGGGAACTCCCCGCCCTCACACAGGCGCCGCCCGCCGTACTGGACCTGGTCGCCCTTCTCGCGCAGCGTCTCGATCCCGGCGTACAAGGGGACGAGCGCGCCGATCTCGTCGCGCACCGCTTGCGTCGAGGCGAACCGCACCCGGTCGCGCAGCTCGGGACGCACACGCCCGGCGATCTCGCCGAAGACCTCCCACTCGCCGCGGGCCTGCGGCACGCGGGAGCCGGGGATCTCGGGCGAGAAGATGATCCGCCGCTCGGTGCTGGTCGACGTGCAGCCGCCCGGGATCTCGTAGCGCGACGCGGCCGGGAGGAGCAGCACGTCGCCGCCCCCGACGAGCATCTGCGGCGTGAGGACGAGGTCGAGGTGGACCCGCAGGCCGACCTGCTCGAGCGCGGACTCCACCCAAAGCGGATCCGGGAGGACCTCCATCCAGTTGCCACCGGCGGAGAGCAGGACGTCGAGGTCGCCGGACGCGGCCGCGTCGAGCATCTCGGGCGCGGTCAGGCCCGGCGCGGCCGGCACCTCGAAGCCCCAGCGCGCCGACCACTCGGCCGCCGTCTCCGGCGTGAGCGACACCCCGCCGGGCAGCGCCGTCGCGTAACAGCCCATCTCCGCGCCGCCCTGCACCCCCGAGTGCCCGCGGATCGGCATGAGCCCGCACCCCGGACGCCCGACGAAGCCCTGGGACAGGCCGAGGTTGACGATCGCGCGGACGTTGTCCTCGCCGCACGCGTGCTGCGTGATGCCCATCGACCACACGAGGACCGCCGTGTCGGCCTCCGCGAGCTCACGGGCGAACGCGAGCATGTCGTCGCGCGAGCACCCGGCGGCCGCCTCGAGCGCCTCCCAGTCCGTGGCGCGTGCAGCAGCAGCGGCCTCCTCGAAGCCGACGGTGTGCGCCTCGATCCAGTCCTCGTCCTGCCAGCCCTGCTCGACGATGTGCCGCAGCGCGCCCGTGAGGAACGCGAGGTCGCCCCCGACGTGCACCTCGTAGAACGCGTCGGCGATCTTTGTGCCGAACACGGCGCTCTCGGGGATCGACGGGATCCAGTAGCGCTCCATGCCCGGCTCGCGGTACGGGTTGACGCACACCACGCGCGCGCCGTGCTTCTTGGCGTGGTGGAGGTACTTCGTCATCACCGGCTGGTTGTTCGCCGGGTTCGACCCGATGAAGACGACGAGGTCGCTCTCGATGACGTCGGGGTACGAGCACGTCGTCGCGGCGACGCCGATCTGCTGCTTGAGCGCGACCGTCGACGGGGCGTGGCAGATCCGTGCGGCGTTGTCGATCGAGTTGACGCCCAGTGCGCGCATCGCCTTCTGCGCGGCGTAGTACGACTCGTTGGGCATCCCGCGGCTCGTGAGGAACGCGGCCACCCGGTCGGGCGTCGTCGCGCCGATCCGCTCGGCGACGAGCTCGAGCGCGTCGTCCCAGGTCAGGCGGGAGAACGCCGTGTCGCCCGCGCGGCGCAGGAGCGGCTCGCCGATGCGCCCGAGCTCGCGCAGCTCAGTGGTGCGCCGGCCGCGCAGCTCGCCGGGATCGGTGAGCAGCGGCGCCGGATCGAGGGGCGCCATCGTGTTCAGCGACAGCAGGCGCAGGCGGATGTTGCACAGGTGCGTGCCGTCGAGCGTCCAGTCGCGCATGCCGGTGGTGCCCAGCGCGCAGCCGTCGCAGCAGCCGTCGCGCAGGATCCGGTGGGCGTGGCCGAGGTCGTCCCGGCTCTCCCAGACCGCGCGGAAGACTTCCTTGTAGTTGTTCGGTCGCTGGAGCCCGAGCCCGAACGGTCGGCGACTGGCCCACAGCGATGGCGTCCATCCCATGCCCTGGACGCTATCGACCGACCGCCAATTGACTCACTATCGATGCAGAAGTAGGGTCGCGCCGCTTGCCGCGTCCGGGGGAGTGACGCGGCACGATCCCCGGGAGGGTCCATGCCGTCTGTGTCCGCCGCGCGCGTGCTTCGCCGCGGCCTTGCCGTCTGCGCCGCCGTGCTGGCGCTGCCATCCGCCGCGTTCGCCGCGTCGGACGACTGCAGCCCGCTGAGCCTCGAGACGTGCCTGGCGCCGTTCCCGTCGAACTACTGGGCGACGCCCGACAGCAGCTCGCCGACCGGGGTGCGAGGCAACGTCGCCGACGACGTCCTCCGGCCCGAGCTGCTCGCGCAGCTGCCCGTCGCCGACGGGATCTCCCCCAGCGGGATCTTCAACGGGGCGACCGGCTTTAGCGCCGGCGCGGGCGCGGTATTCGAGTTCGGCGAGCGGCAGGCGCCGCCGCCGCCCGACGGCGGCGACATCGTCACCGCGTACGACCTCGACGCCGGCGAAGAGATCCCCGTCCACGCCTTCCTGTCGCGGGCCGCGCGCAACCCGTCACTCGTCGGCGAGAAGCAGTCCAACGTCCTGCAGGTCTTCCCGCGCTCACGCTGGCCGTACGGGCACCAGGTGCTTGTCGCCGTCTCGACCGCGATGGGGCAGAGTGACCCGGCGTTCCCCGAGCTCGCCGCGAAGTGGAAGGCCGGGACGCGCCAGGGCGACTACGTCACGAGCGTCGCCGCTGCACTGAAGCAGGCGGGCCTGGCCCCGGCCGCGACCCGCACCGCGACGGTCTTCACGGTCCGCGACCGCGCCGAGGTCATCAACGCGACCCAGCGGTTGATGGACGACACGAGCAGCCGCCCGCACCCGGTCCGCGACGTGCGGATGAACTGGAACCTCGCCACGCCCCTGACCCTCGGCGTCGTCACCGGCTGGGTGCGGCTGGACAACTACCGCACCCGTGACGGCCGCGGCCCCGTCGACTTCTCGGGCGCGACCCGCAAGGACCAGTGGGTGCCGTTCCAGCTCACCCTGCCCCGCAGCGCGGGCACCCGGCCGGCGCCGGTCGTCATCTACGCCCACGGGATCACGATCCAGAAGGAGAGCGACGTCATCGTCTCGCAGATGAACGCGCAGCTCGGCCTGGCGACGATCTCGATCGACTGGCCGAACCACGGCGAGCGCTCACGGGCCGACGGCGGCTACCTGCTCGACCTGCTCGACGCGTCGAAGCTCGGCACGCTGTCGGGCCTGTTCAACCAGGCGACCATCGATCTGACCGGCCTGTACCGGGCGATCGGCGACATGCAGCTCGACGTCGTCCGGCGGCCGACCTGGAACAACCCGTTCGGCCGTGGCGGGGACGGCCGGCCCGACCTGCGGACGACCTCGATCAGCATGCAGGGCACCTCGCTCGGCGGCGTGCTGGGCGGCAACTTCGCGGCGATGTCACCGAAGCTCGACTTCATCGACTTCCACGTCACCGGGCTGAACCTCTCGCACATCATCAGCCAGACGGTGCTGTGGGACGTCTTCGGCAACGTGCTGCCGAAGGGCCGCACCGGCACCGAGGACGCGGTCCTGCAGGCCGCGCTCCAGCAGGTCATCGACCCGTCGGACGGGATCAACTCGATCGACTTCGTCCGGCACCCGCGTCCCGGCCAGGCCAAGAAGCCGATGTTCGTCATGACCGGCGACGGCGACGCGATCGTGCCGAACTCCGCGTCGGTGGCCGTGGCGAACCTCGTCGACCTGCCGCTCACCGGTCCGCAGCGCTACGCGATGCCGGGCGTCCGCACCGCCGAGCGGGCCGATCCCGACGGCTACGAGATCAGGCAGTACCCGGCGTTCCTCGGCGCCACCCCGTGGCTCCCGCTGTTCGGCGAGAGCACCGCGCATATCGCGTTCGTGTGGCCGGCGGCCTACGACGCGCAGGCGCGCTTCATCAAGCGATTCGGACCGACGCCGTAGGGCGCAGGGAGTTGATGTAGCGCCGCAGGGAGGCGGCCGCGTCCTCGGGCGCGGCCGTCCCCTCGTCGATCGCCCGCAGCGTGGCCAGCGCGATCGCGATGAGCTGGCGGGTCAGCAGCGGCGGCGGGACGTCATCGACGATCTGCCCGCGCTCCTGGCCTCGCCGGATCGTCGCCACGGCGATCTCGCTGAAGCGCGCGACGATCTCCTCACCACGCCGCGGATCGGCGACCATGAGGCGCCGGTAGCGGCTCTCGAGCGTGAGCATGTTCCAGAGCATCTCGTCGAGAAGGTCGAGCACGCTCAACCCGTCGAGGTCGCGCAGCAACGGCCCGAGCGACTCGGCGACGAACGCGGCACCGCGGGCTTCGGCCTCGTCCCTCAGCGCGGCGACGATGTCCTCCCGCGTGCGGAAGTGGCGGTACAGCGTCGCGCGGCTGACGCCCGCCTCCTCGGCGATCTCGTCGACGCTCGCATCCGGATCGCGCTCGAGCACCTCGACGGCGGCGTCGAGGATCGCCTCGCGGTTGCGCGCCGCGTCCTTGCGCATCGGTGGTCCCCCCATCCAGCGGACACCGTACCGCGTGGAACGTTGACGTTCCATCTCAGTTCAGGCGGCGCGGTGCGGCGCGAAACGCCCGAGAACTCGGGCGATCCGGCGCGCGCCGGCCTTGACCGCCCGACGAGACTGCCCCGCGTACGGAACCAGGGGGAGCGATGCAGGACACGAGGACCACACGCCGGCGGTTCGTCGCCGGCTCAGCGGCGGCCGCCGCGGCCTATGCGGTGGGGGTGCGCCCGGCGGCCGCCGCCGTCCGGGAGGAGCGCCACCGCGCGGTGATCATCGGCAGCGGGTTCGGCGGCTCGGTGACCGCGCTGCGGCTCGCGCAGGCGGGGGTCAACGTGCTCATGCTCGAACGCGGACGCGCGTGGCCAGCGGGGCAACCGGGCGTCTTCCCGCGATTGTCCAACCTCGATCACCGCGGCGTCTGGCTGAACTCGATCCCGATCCCGGGTGTGAAGCGGTACACCGGCCTGGTCGAGATGTTCGCGGGCGAGGGCATCGACGTCATGGCGCCGGCGGCGGTCGGCGGCGGCTCGGTGCCCTACCACGGCATGTCCGTCCGGCCCCGCGCCGACCTCTTCGGCGAGGTGATGCCCGGCGAGCTGGACTACGACGAGTTCGCCTCGGTCTGGTACCCGAAGGCCGAGCAGATGCTCCAGGTCGCGCGCATGCCCGACGACGTCCTGAACCACCCGCGGTACAGGAGCTCGCGCCAGTTCCAGGAGTACGTCCGGCGCGCCGGGCTCCCACCGGCGCGGCCCGTGCCGATGACCATCGACTGGGAGCAGGTCCGCCGGGAGCTGCGCGGCGAGCTGCCGCCGCTGATCAGCCGGGGTGAGGTCGTCATCGGCGTGAGCGGCCCGGGCAAGCGCTCCCTCGACACGAACTACCAGCCGGCGGCGCGCGCGACCGGCCGGCTCGACCTGCGCCCGCTGCACCAGGTCACGGAGATCCGGCGGGACGCGAGCGGGCGCTGGGTCGTCGAGGTCGAGATCATCACGACGACCGGCCGCGTGGTCGACCGGCTGCGCGTGACGACCGACGCGCTCTTCCTCGGCGCGGGGACGATGAACACGTCGAAGCTGCTGCTGCGCGCCCGCGACACCGGTGCGGTGCCCGACCTGCCCGACGACATCGGCCGCTTCTGGGGGACGAACGGGGACGTCATCCACACCACGGTCCTGCGCGACCAGACCGGGACGTGGCAGGGCGGCCCGGCGAACGTCGCGTCGCTGGACTGGGACAACCCCGAGGGGCCGGTGACGCTGATTTTCGCCCCGCTGCCCGTCTCGAGCGAGTCGCACATGATGGAGCTCGTCGCGATCTTCATCCCCGACGGGCACGGCACGCTGAGCTACGACGGCGCCAAGGACAAGCTCAAGGTGCGCTGGCCGAAGGCCGCCGACGCGCACGCGATCGGGGTCGCGCGACGGCGGATGGCCCAGCTCACGCGCGCCGCCGGCGCCGTCGGCAACTTCGACTCGACCCGCGTCGCGAACGCGACGTTCCACCAGCTCGGCGGCGCGGTCATCGGCAAGGCGTGCGACCGCCACGGCCGCGTCCTGGGCCAGCGCGGTCTGTACGTCACCGACGGCGCGCTCATCCCGGGGTCGACGGCGTGCGCCAACCCGTCGTTGACCATCGCCGCGCTGGCGGAGCGCAACGCGGCGACCGTCGTCGCCGACGACGTGGGGATCGTGTTCTGAGCCTCAGCCGAGCAGCTTCGCCTTCTGCTCGGCGAACTCCGCGTCGGTGAGCGCGCCGGCCTGGTGCAGCTGGCTGAGCCGCTCGAGCTTGGCGATCGGATCGTCGTCGGCGGTGGCCACGGCCGCAGGCTGGGCCGCCATCGCCGGCATGCCGATCCCCGCGCCGTCGGGGCCGAACGCCTCCGGGCCGAACATCTGCACGATGTTCGCGCGGCCGCTCGGATCGGCGATGGTCGCGTAGGCGAACTCGTTCGGGTCCTCGAGCGAGTACCAGACGGGGTAGCGCTGGCCCGGCTGCGGGATCTGGACGCGCGAGACCGTGGTGGTCTTCGTCGCGTCGAACGCCGGCGCGCCGTCGATCGGCTCGATCCGGAACGTCATCTTGATGCGGGGGTTGTCGTTGATCGTCATCCCCGTGTCCTGGACGGAGGTCACCGTCCCGACGGCCTTGGCGCCTTCCGCCATGAGGTTGGCGGCGCGCTTCTTCTTGCTGGTGAAGAGTCCCATGGTGCGTCAACGTTCCTCCCTCCCGCGTCTTACGGCAACATCGAAACGATGTCCGACACGTCCCAGATGACCTCGCGCGTCGCGCTTGACGGCGTCGACGACCTCGTCGCCGTCGAGGAGCCGCTGGAGATCCGCGTCGGTGGCGCGCCTCTGGCGGTCACGATGCGGACGCCCGGCCACGACGAGGAGCTCGCGGTGGGGTTCCTGCACGGGGAGGGCCTGCTCGATCTCAGGTCCCCCGTGCGCGCGGGCCTGACGGACGACCTCGCGGCGAACATCGTCGAAGTCACCGCGACGCTGACGCGCGACCCGGGCGCGCGGCGGTTCTATACGACCTCGTCGTGCGGGGTCTGCGGACGCGGCGCGCTGGACGAGGTCGCGCTGTGGGCGCCCGACGTCGGCGCGCGCGACACGCCGCAGGTCTCCCGCGAGCTGCTGGCGGCGCTCCCCGACCGCCTGCGCCAGCCGGGGTTCGCCGCGACCGGCGGCCTGCACGCGACCGGCCTCTTCGATGCGGCCGGCACGCTGCTCTGCGTGCGGGAGGACGTCGGCCGGCACAACGCGATGGACAAGGTCATCGGGCGCCAGCTCCTCGACGGCGCGCTCCCTCTGGGGGACCGGCTCCTGTGCGTGAGCGGGCGGCTGAGCTTCGAGCTCGTGCAGAAGGCGGCGATGGCGGGCGCCCCGGTCCTCGTGGGCGTGGGCGCGCCGACCTCGCTGGCGGTGTCCCTCGCGCGCGAGTGCGGGATGACGCTCGGCGGTTTCGCGCGCGAAGGGCGGATCAACGTCTACGCGGGCGCATCGCGGCTCAGCCCCGCCGCAGGTCCTTGACGAACCGCGGTTCGACCAGCGCCGCACCGTGCCAGTCGCGCACGCGCGGAGGACCCTCCGTGCGCCAGCCGCATCGCTCGTAGAACGCGACCGCCGGCCCGCGCTCCTCCGTGTTCAGCCATGCCTGGGCGACGCCCGCGGCCGTGAGCGCGGCCTCGGCCGCCTCGAGCAGCGCACGTCCGACGCCCGCACCCCAGCACCGAGGATGGACGTAGAGCCGGAGGACCTCACCGGTCTCGACGTCCCAGGCGACGAACCCGCAGACGCCGTTCTCGTCCTCGGCGACGACGTCGGCCGGGTGCGTCCGACCGGCGTTGGCACGACGGATGCGCTCCTCGCCGAGGAAGCTCGACCAGCCCGCGACGCCGGCCTCCGTGAGGACGTCCGACACCGCGGGGGCGTCGCGCTCGGTCGCGGGGCGGAGACGGAACTCGGCCATGCGCCCCATGGTGACGCGCCGCCGCGGGCCGCGCAGCGGCGACGTCTCAGAGCCTCGCGGCGAGCTCCGTCCCCTGCCGGATCGCCCGCTTGGCGTCGAGCTCCGCGGCGACGTCCGCGCCGCCGATGACGTGCGTGGTGACCCCCGCGGCGACGAGACCGTCGAGGAGGTCGCGCCGGGGCTCCTGCCCCGCGCAGATCACGACCGTGTCGACCTCGAACAGCCGCGGCTCGCCGCCGACGCGCACGTGCAGGCCGTCGTCGTCGATGCGCTCGTACTCGACGCCCGTGACCATCTCCACGCCCTTGGCCTGGATGGACATGCGGTGCACCCAGCCGCTCGTCTTGCCGAGGCCCTTGCCCATCCGGGTGGTCTTGCGCTGCAGCAGGTGCACGCGCCGCGCCGGCGGGTCGACCACCGGTGCCGTGAGGCCGCCGCGTGTCTGGGCGGGATCACCCACGCCCCACTCGCGCCGCCACGCGGCGAGATCGAGGGTCGGCGACGTGTCGTGCACGAGCAGCTCGGCGACGTCGAACCCGATGCCGCCGGCGCCCACGATCGCCGCAGCACGGCCGACCTCCGCGCCCTCGACCACCTCGGCGTACGTGCGCACCATCGGATGGTCGATCCCCTCGATCGCCGGCACGCGCGCGGTGACCCCGGTCGCGAGCACCACCTCGTCGTACCCGGCGGCCGCGAGCGACGGGACGTCGGCGATCGCGCCGAGGAACACGTTGACGCCCGTCCGCGACAGCAGCCCGCGGAAGTACCGCAGCGTCTCGGCGAACTCCTCCTTGCCCGGGATCCGCCGGGCGAGGTTGAACTGCCCGCCGATCTCCTGGGCCGCCTCGTAGAGGTCGACGTCGTGGCCGCGCTGAGCCAGAGTCGTCGCGCACGCCAGCCCGGCGGGCCCGGCTCCCACGACGGCGAACCGCCGCCGGACCGCGGCAGGTTCGATCTCGAGCTCGAGCTCCGCGCCCGCGCGCGGGTTGACGAGGCACGACACCCGCGTGTTCTGGAAGGTGTGGTCGAGGCACGCCTGGTTGCAGGCGATGCAGGTGTTGATCTCGTCCGGCCGGCCCGCCGCGGCCTTCTCCACCCAGGCGGGATCGGCGAGCAGCGGCCGGGCCATCGAGATGAGGTCGGCCTGCCCGGCCGCGAGGATCGCCTCGGCGTCATCGGGCATGTTGATGCGGTTCGACGCGGTGACGGGGATCGTGACGTGCTCGCGCAGCCGCGCCGTGAGGTCGACGAACGCGGCGCGCGGGACCGAAGTCACGATCGTCGGCACGCGCGCCTCGTGCCATCCGATCCCGCTGTTGAGGATCGTCGCGCCGGCCGCCTCGACCTCTTGGGCCAGCGCCACGGTCTCATCCCAGGTCTGGCCGTCGGGGACGAGGTCGATGAGCGAGATCCGGTAGACGATGATGAAGTCCGGGCCGACGGCCTCGCGGATGCGGTCGACGATCTCGACCGGCAGCCGCCGCCGCCCTTCCGGCGTGCCACCCCACTCGTCACGGCGGTGGTTGGTGAAGGGCGCGAGGAACTGGTTGATGAGGTAGCCCTCCGACCCCATCACCTCCACGCCGTCGTAGCCCGCCTCGCGCGCGAGGACCGCCGCCGCGGCGTAGTCGTCGATGGTGCGCTCCACCGCACCGCCGCTGAGCGCCCGCGCGCGGAAGGGGTTGATCCTCGACTTCGTCGAGGAGGCGCTCGCGCTGAACGGGTGGTACGCGTACCGGCCGGCGTGCAGCAGCTGCAGCGCGATCTTGCCGCCCGCGTCGTGCACGGCGCCGGTGATCTCCCGATGGCGGTGCGCCGTGCGCTTCGACGTCATGTCCCCCGCGAGCGGGAGCAGCCAGCCGCGCCGGTTCGGCGCGTAGCCCCCGGTGATCGCCAGCGCCACGCCGCCGCGCGCCCGCTCGGCGAAGTACTCCGCGAGCTCGCCGACGTGCTTGAGGCGGTCCTCCATCCCCGTGTGCATCGAGCCCATCACGATGCGATTGCGCAGCTGGGTGAAGCCGAGGTCCAGCGGCGCCATGAGGTGCGGATAGGCCATACGCCGCGCACAGTACCGACCGAACCGTCAGCGTGCGTGCGAGATACTCCGACGCGTGAGCGAGTCCACCGACCAGCACCGCGCCGCGGCCGCCGAGCTCGGCCCGATCCCCGTCGCGGTCATCACCGTCAGCGACACCCGCACCGAAGCCGACGACCGCAGCGGCGGGTACCTGCGCGAGCAGATCGCCGCCGCCGGCCACGAGGTCGCGCTCTACCGGATCGTCCCCGACGAGCCGTACCCGATCACGCAGGCGCTGACCGAGGCGCTGCGCTCCCCGGCGCGGATCGCGCTGTTCAACGGCGGCACCGGGATCGCGCGGCGCGACCGCACGTACGACCTCATCGCCTCCTCGCTCAAGCGCGAGCTTCCCGGCTTCGGTGAGCTCTTCCGCATGCTGAGCTGGGAGGAGGTCGGCGCCGCGGCGATGCTGTCGCGCGCGACCGCCGGCACGATCGACGACACGTTCGTCGTGTGCATGCCCGGGTCGACGAACGCGGTGCAGCTCGCCTGGACGAAGCTCCTCGCCCCCGAGCTGCAGCACCTCGCGTGGGAGCTGACCCGGTAGCGCGCGGCCTGTACCGCTTCGCCGACGAGCCCGAGCTCGTCGCCGCCTACGACCGCGCCCAGGCGCTCGTCGCGCGGTACAACGCGTCGGAACCCGGGGAGCGCGACACGCTGCTGCGCGAGCTGCTCGGGCACGTCGGCGCGAACGTCACGGTCATGCCGACGCTGCGCTGCGACTACGGGCGCAACGTCTCCGTCGGTGACGAGACCTTCGTCAACTACGACGCGGTCTTCCTCGACCCGGCGCCGATCACCATCGGCGCGCACTGCCAGATCGCCCCGCGCGTCCAGCTGCTCACCGCCGAGCACCCGGTCGACCCCGAGCCGCGGCGCGTCGGCTGGGAGTCGGCTCGGCCGATCACGCTGGGCGACAACGTGTGGCTCGGCGGCGGCGTGATCGTCTGCCCGGGCGTGACGATCGGCGACGACACGGTCGTGGGCGCCGGCGCCGTGGTCATCGGCGACCTGCCGGCCGGGGTGGTCGCCGCCGGCAATCCCGCGCGCGTCGTGGGCGAGATCGCTACTCGAGGTCCTCGAGGTACGTGAGCGACCCGTCCTGATTGGCGGAGATGTCGAGGCAGAAGAAGCCGTAGCGGCTGTACTCCTGCTGCTTCTTCGCGCTCAGCGCGCAGACCTGGCCCTTGCGGTACTTCCCGGTCTTGCGCAGGCGCTGGCACTGTGCGCGGGCCTTCTTCGTCTTCTTCGTCGCGCAGCCGCGCTTCTTCGCCGCGGCGTCGGCCGTATCGACGACGGGTGCAGCGACGGGGGCGGCCAGGGCGAGCGCGCCACAGAGGGCCAGGGACAGCATCACGAGCCGGAACATGCGGCCAACGCTACCCCGAAAACCTGCGCGACGCCGCCGCATGGTGCAGACTGCGCGCCGTGGAGACCTTGGCGGGGGTGAGCCTCAAGCACGCCGACGGCGCGTTCGCCGGCGCGGGTGGACTGCGCATCACGTGGCAGTCCTGGCACGACGTCACGGCGCCGACCCGCGCGCACGTCGTCGTGGCGCACGGCGCCGCCGAGCACGGCGGCCGCTACGTGCGGGTTGCGCGGGAGCTCGCTCCGCGCGGGTTCCCCGTCTGGGCGATCGACCATCGCGGCCACGGCCGCAGCGAGGGCCGCCGCATCATGGTCGACCGGTTCGCGCACGCGACCGCCGACCTCGACCGGCTCATCGACACGGTCACCGCGAGCGACCCGGGGCGGCCTGTGTTCCTCCTCGGTCACAGCATGGGCGGCGCGCTCTCGCTGCTCTACGGGCTCGAGCGCCAGGAGCGCCTCGCCGGGATGGTCCTCAGTGCGCCAGCCGCCTCGGACGCCGGCGCGCCCGCGCACCTGCGCATCGCCGGCACGCTGCAGGCCGACCGGGTGCTCTCGCGCTTCGCCCCCGGCCTCGGACTGCTGGCGCTCGACCCCGAGGGGCTGAGCCGCGACCCCACCGAAGTCCGCGCGTACATCGAGGACCCGCTTGTCACCGTCGGCAAACTGCCGGCACGAACCGCCGGCGAGCTGCGCCGGGCGATCCGCGGCCCCTTCGCGCGCGACCTCGGCGCGCTCACCCTTCCCCTTCTGCTCCTGCACGGCGCCGCCGACCCGCTCGTCCCCGTCGCCGCGGGCGAGCACATCCGCGACCGCGTGTCAGGCCAGGACGTGACACTCCTCGTCTACCCCGATGCGCGGCACGAGCTGTTCAACGAGCTGCCCGAGGCCCGCGACCGCGCGCTCGCGGACCTCGTGGGTTGGCTCGATGGGCACGCTCCGCGCCGCACGGGGCGCTTCACGCGTTAGCGCTCCTCCTCGGCGATGCGCTTGATCGCCGCCAGCCGCGCGTCCCACGCCGCGGCGACCTCGACGAGCCGGCGCGCGGCGAGCTCGAGGCGCTCGGGCCGGACCTCGTAGCGGACCTCGCGTCCGGCCTCGCGGCGAGCCACCAGACCGGCCTTGTCGAGCACGCCGAGGTGCTTGACCACGGCGACCCGGCTGACCGGCAGGTCGGCGGCGAGGGTCGTCGCGCTCGCCTGCCCGCGGTCGGCGAGAAGCTGGAGCACGTCGCGCCGCGTGGGGTCGGCGAGCGCGGCGAACACCTCTCCGTCCTGCATGCGGTCAGACCTCCACCGCGGCGGCGTAGTCGGCGAGCTGACCGAGCTCGAACGCCCAGCCCTCCGTGTTGCCGGCGTGGTTGCGCGCCTTCGTCTCCTCGGTCGTCGCCAGCGAGGCGAAGCCGGTCTCGACGACCCGCAGCAGCGTGCCGTCACCGTGCGAGGCGAGGGTGAACTCGACCCGCGTGGCGTTGCCGTCGCGGACGTCGGGGCCGGCCGGATCCTTGAACGGCGCCCAGCGGAAGGCGAAGCGATGCGGCGCCTCGACGACCTCGACGACCGCGTGGTTCGTCCCGTGCTGCTCCCAGCGCAGCGCCATCGCGCCGCCGGGCCGCAGATCGATCTCGGCGCCGGCGTCGCCGAACCAGCGGCCGAGGTGCTCAGCCTCGGTGACCAGCGCCCACACGCGCTCGATCGGCGCGTCGATCGTCGTCTCTCGTTCGATGCTGTCGGGAACCATCGTCGCCCTCCTGGGGTCGGTTGTGTAACCGTAGAGTTACACACTTCCACCGCTCGTGCAACCCTAGGGTTACACATCCATGCGTCGCGCCGCCGCGTCCACTGCGCCACACTCCGGAGTCATGAGCACGATCGCCGCGCCCCAGCACGCCGAGGGATCGTTCACGGGCGCTGCCGGCCGGCGCATCGCGTGGCAGTCCTGGCGCGACCCCGAGGCCGAGACCCGCGCCCGGATCGTCATCGCCCACGGCGCCGGCGAGCACGGCGGGCGCTACCGGCACCTCGCCCGGGCGCTGCCGGGCCGCGGCTATCCGGTGTGGGCGATCGACCACCACGGCCACGGCCGCAGCGAAGGACCGCGGTATCTCGAGAGCTACGACGACGCGGTCACCGACCTCGACCAGCTCGTCGAGCTCGTCAGCGCCGAGGACCCGGCGGCCCCGCTGTTCCTCCTCGGCCACAGCATGGGCGGCGCCATCGCGCTGCTGTACGCGCTGCGCCATCAGGCCAAGCTGTCCGGGCTCATCATCAGCGCCCCGGCGACCTCGGACGCCGCCGCACCCCTGCCGCTGCGCTACGCGGGCCGGATCCTCCAGCTCGATCGCCTCATCGCGCGGCTGTCACCCGAGTTCGGCCTTGTCGCGCTGCCGCCGCAGGACCTCAGCCGCGACCCGGCGGAGGTGCAGGCGTACATCGACGACCCGCTCGTGCCGGGCGGCGGCAAGCTCAAGGCGAAGACCGCCTCGGAGATGGCCAAGGCGATGCGCGGGCCGCTGGCCAAGGACCTCGGCGCGATCACCGTCCCGATCCTGCTCATCCACGGCAGCGACGACCCGCTCATCCCGCTGGACGCCAGCGAGCACGTGCGCGACCACGTCCGCAGCGACGACATCACGATGCACGTCTACCCCGGGCTGCTGCATGAGGTCTTCAACGAGCTGGCCGAGGACCGCGACCGGGCGATCGAGGACGTCCTCGCCTGGCTCGACGCGAGGGCGGTCAGCCCCCGCTGACCGGCGGGACGAGCGCGACCTCGGCGCCGTCCTGCAGCGGGGTCCCGTCCGCCGCGTACTCGCGATCGACCGCGACGGCGAACGTCTCGCGATCGGGCAGCCAGGGCAACGGGCCGGCACGCAGGGCGGCGACGGCGTCGGCGACCGTCGCGCCGTCGGGAAGTTCCAGCTCCACCTCACCGGTGCCCGCCTCGCGCCGCAGGCTGGCGAAGAGCTTGACGGTGACCGTCACAACAGCCTCGCCGTCACGCGGTCTCCCGGCTGCAGCGGCGCCTCGGTGCCCTCGGGAACGAGCGCGAGGGCATTGACGTCCACGAGCGACGAGAGCTGGTGCGAGCCCTGCACGCCGAGCACCTCGAGCTCCCACCCGCCCGCGCCCGCGGTGAGCCGACCGCGGGCGGCGTGCATCCGCGGCCCGGCGCCGCGCGCCTCGGTCGTCAGCGTCGCGGTCACCTCGCGGATCGGATCGGGCGCGCCCAGCATCCGCGCCACGGCCGGCACGGCGAGAAGGTGCGTGACCACGACCGACGCGACAGGGTTGCCGGGCAGGCCCAGCACGAGCGGACCGCCCTCGCGGTGCGCGGCCCATGCGGGCCCGCCGGGCTTGACGAGCACGCGGCCGAACAGCTCCTCGAACCCGTGCGTGGCGACCGCCGGGCGGACGAGGTCGTGCGGGCCGACCGACGCGCCGCCGGTGACGAGCAGGAGGTCCGGCGCCTCGGCCAGCGCGAGATGCAGCGCGCGGTCGAGGTCCGCCGGGTCGTCGCGAGCGATGGCCGTCCACACGGTCTGGGCGCCGGCGCGGCCGAGGATGGCGGGCAGCGTCGTGGTGCTCGTCTCACGGACCCACCCGGCCGGCAGCGGGTCGCCCACGCCGGCGAGCTCGTCGCCCGTCGCGAGCACCGCCACCCGCGGCCGGCGTGCCGCGCGCACCATCGCCGCCCCGGCGCCGGCGAGCGGCGTCAGCGCCTCGGGGGTGACCGTCGTCCCCGCCGGGAGGATCGTCTCGCCGACCCGCCAGTCCTCGCCGGCCTGCCTGACGTCGTAGCCCTTCGGCACCGACACGGTGACCGTGACCGTGCCGTCGGCGGTGACCTCGGTGTCCTCCTGGCGGACCACGGCGTCGCTGCCGTCGGGCAGGAGGGCGCCCGTGGAGATGCGCGCCGCGTTGCCGATCGGCAGCACCCCCGGCATCGGCCGGCCCGCGCGCGACTCGCCCACGAGCGGCAGGGCCGCCGGCGGTGCGGCCGTGTCGGTGGAGCAGACCGCGTAGCCGTCCATCGCCGACTCGGCGGCCACCGGCCGGTCCTCGAGCGCGCGGACGTCCTCGGCCAGCACCCGGCCGACCGCGTCGGCCAGCGGCACACCCTCGGCGGGAAGCGGCGGCGCGTGGGCCAGGACGGCATCGACGGCCGCGGCAAGGGAGACTCTGGTCATGGACGAGATCGTGGGTGTCGTGCTGGCCGGGGGCAAGGGGCGGCGCCTGGGCGAGCCGAAGATGCACGCCGAGCTGGACGGAAGGCCGCTGCTGCAGATCGCCCTCGACCACGTCGCCGAGGCCGGGCTGCCGCCGGTGGTCGTGGCCAAGCCCGGGAGTGACCTGCCGCCCGTGTCATGTCCGGTCCTCCTCGAGCCCGAAGAGCCCGAGCACCCGCTGCTGGGAATCGTCACCGCGCTGCAGGAGCTGCCCGACGCGCGCGGGATCGTGGTCCACGGCGGTGACCTGCCGTTCGTGCCGGCGGCGCTGCTGCGCGCGCTCGCCGAGGCGCCGGGGCCGCTCGTGCCCGTCGCCGCCGGCCGGCCGCAGCCGCTCGTCGCGCGCTACGACCGCGCGCAGCTGCCCGCGCTCGAGGAAGCGCTCGCCGACGACGCGTCGATCACCGCGACGGTGCGGGGCGTCGCGACCCTCGAGGGCGTCCGCCTCGCGACGCTCGACCCCACCGGGCACGCGTTCCTCAACGTCAACACGCCGGAGGACCTCCGCCGCGCCCGGGTGATCGCTCATGCGCTGTCCGAGCGCCGCCAGTGACCTGAGCGGCCCCCGCGCTTCTCCAGCAGGACGACCTCGTCGACGACCGCCCCGCGCTCGACGCCCTTGACCATGTCGTAGACCGTGAGCGCGCCGACGCTCGCGCCGGTCATCGCCTCCATCTCCACGCCGGTGCGCCCGTAGCAGCGCGCCTCGCACGTCACGATGATCGCGCCGGCCGCCTCGTCGACCGCGACGTCGACGTCGACGCCCGTCAGACCGAGCGGGTGGCACAGCGGGATGAGGTCGCCCGTCTTCTTCGCCGCGCTGATCGCCGCGATACGCGCGACGGCGGCGACGTCGCCCTTCGTCGCGTTGCCGGCCGCGACGAGGCTCGCAGTCTGCGGCGACACCCGCACGGTGGCGCGCGCGACGGCGGCGCGCTCGGTCTCCGGCTTGGCGCCGACGTCGACCATCCGGGCGGCGCCCTGGTCGTCGAGGTGGGTCAGCATCGGGTCGCTCATCGGCGCGTCACCCTCCGATCTGCGACATGGTCCGCGGCGGCGGGACAAACCCCGGCTCGCCGACATGGTGCTTGAGTTCCTTGCGCCAGACCGCGTCCTCGATGAGCTGCGCGAGCTCGGCGTCCGACGCGCCGGCGCGCATGGGCGCGCGCAGGTCCGTCTCGCGGCGGCTGAACAGGCAGGTGCGCAGCTCGCCCTCGGCGGTCAACCGCAGGCGGTTGCAGTCGCTGCAGAACGGCTCACTCACCGGGTTGATGAACCCGACGCTGCCGCGCCCGTCGGCGAAAGCGCACACCTTCGCGGTGCCGTGCTCGGGGCGGACGGCGTCGGTCAGCGGGAAGACCTCGTCGATCATCGCGCGGATCTCCTCACCCGTGAGCACGTCCTCCGGCCGCCAGCTCCGATCCCCGTCGAGGGGCATGAACTCGATGAAACGCACCTCGTAGGGCTCGCGGCGCGCGAGCTCGGCGAAGTCGATGACCTCGGCCTCGGTCACCCCGCGCAGCGCGACGCAGTTGACCTTGATCTTCCCCACGCCCGGTTGCGCGCCGAGCGTCCGCAGCCCCCGCAGCACGCGGTCGAGCTCGTCGCGGCGCGTGAGCTGGTGGAAGCGCTCGTGCTCGAGGCTGTCGAGGCTGACGTTGAAGCGGTCGATCCCGGCCGCGACGAGCGCGGCGGCGTCGCGCTCGAGCAGGACGCCGTTCGTCGTCACCGAGAGGTCCTCGATGCCGTCGATGCCGGAGAGCATCGACGCGAGCACCGGGAAGTCCTTGCGCACGAGCGGCTCGCCGCCGGTCAGGCGCACGGTCCTGACCCCGAGCCCGACGAAGACCCGCACGAGCCGCTCGATCTCCTCGAAGCTCAGGATCTCGCTGCGGTCGAGCCACGGCAGCCCGTCGGCGGGCATGCAGTAGGTGCACCGCAGGTTGCAGCGGTCGACGACGCTGACCCGCAGGTCGTCGATCGTCCGGCCGTGCGCGTCGGCGAGGCTCATGAGGGGACGGTGCCCTCGACGTCGACGTAGGCGCCGTCGCGCTCCTCGCGCTTCCAGATCGGCACGCGCGCCTTGAGCTCGTCGATGATTTCGCGGGCGCCCTCGAACGCCTCGGGCCGGTGTCCGGCCGAGACCGCGACCACGACGCTGGGCTCGGAGAGCGCGACCGTGCCGGTGCGGTGCTCGACCGCGACGGCGGTCAGCCCGTGGCGACGCTGGGCGTCGAGCGCGATCTCGCGGATCGTCTTCTCCGCCATCTCGCCGTAGGCCTCGTAGTCGAGCGACGGCACCTCGCGGGTGACGCCGCTGAAGGTGATGACCGCGCCTGCGCGCGGGTCCGTCACGCGCGCCGTGATCGCCCCAGGGTCGAGTTCTTCGTCGCGGATCGCGACGTGCGGCGCTCGCTCCATGGCCGAAGGGTACCCGCGGAGCGCCAGCTGACGCCTGGGCTCCCGCCACACCCGCGCCCCGAGCCGCCGTGGCGACTTCTGCACGTTGACGATGCATATCGCGCCACGGCGCTCGGCGAACCGGCCAGCCGCCGCCTGCCCCGCCCGTACGATCCGCGCATGACGCAGACGCGCAGGCAGTTCGTCCAACGCTCGGCGGCCGGCGCGCTCGCCCTCTCCCTCGGCCCGCTCGCCGCCCAGACCACCGCCGCAAGCCGCCTCACCCCCGCGCAGGTCAGCGCCCTGAAGAAGGTCGTGCGCGGCCGCGTCTACACGCCGGGCAGCAGCGGGTACACGTCGGCCGCGCGCCTGTGGAACACGCGGTACAACGGCATCCAGCCGCCCGCGGTCGTCGAGGTCGCCAACGCCACCGACGTCCAGGCGGTCGTGCAATGGGCGGGCCGGTACGACATCCCGCTCGTCCCGCGCTCGGGCGGCAACGCGTACAACGGCGCGTCGACGAGCAGCAGCGGCGTCGTCGTGGACGTCGGCGCGCTGAACCGCATCGCGGTCAGCGGCGGCACCGCCACGGTCGGCCCCGGCGCGCGCCTGCTCGACGTCTACGCGACCCTGGCGAACAAGGGCGCGTCGATCCCCGCAGGCTCGTGCCCGAACGTCGCGCTCGGCGGCCACGCGCTCGGCGGTGGGATGGGCCTGGCCGGCCGCGGGCAGGGCCTCGCGCTCGACCACATCCGCTCGATCACGGCGGTCACCGCCGACGGGAAGATCCGGACGTGCACGTCCTCGCAGAACAGCGACCTCTTCTGGGCGCTGCGCGGCGGGGGCGGCAGCTTCGCGCTCGTCACGTCCTTCACCCTCAGGACGTTCGCGGTGCGCAGCGCCGCGTGGTTCCGCATCTTCTACCCCGCGGGCGCGCGGGCCGAGGCGCTCGGCGCGTTCGACGACCTCTTCCCCGGCGGGCCGAGCCCGCTCACCGGCATCTGCACGCTGACGAACTCCGGCGCCGTCATCCAGGGTCAGTACCTCGGCGCGCAGGCGAACCTTGAGAAGCTCATCGCCCCGCTGCGCGGGCTGCCGGGGGCACGCGCGGAGGTCGGCACCATGAGCTACTTCCAGCTCATGCGGATGTGGGCGGCGTGCGCGGAGGGTGCGAGCAACCAGCAGTGCATCGACATCGCGCCGCAGTCCTTCGACGCGTCCTCGATCTACGTGTCGAAGAAGCTCAGCACCGCCGCGCGCAGCGCGTTCGTCTCCGCGGCGAACACGGGTGCGACGCTCGTGTGCGACAGCTACGGCGGCAAGATCAACGACGTCTCGCCGAAGGCCACCGCGTTCGTGCACCGCGGCGCGCGCTTCAGCGTGCAGATCGTCTCCTACGCCCCGATCGGCACCGCGACGAGCCGGGTCAACAGCGCCCGCGCGAAGATCGCGAAGTACGGCAACGGGCAGGCGTACCAGAACTACAGCGACCTCGATCTGAAGAGCCCGCTCCAGGACTACTACGGGTCCAACCTCGCGCGCCTGCGCTCCATCAAGGGCGACATCGACCCGGACAACCGGTTCGCGATCACGCAGGGGATCCGCGCCTGAGCGCGGCCAGGCCGCTCTCCAGGAACGCGAAGCCCTCGTCGAGGACGGCGACGGCCTCGTCGGTGGGCAGCGGGTCCGCCGGGTCCGCCGGCTTCATCGCGTCGAGCGCGGCGGACGCCGCGGCGGCGACCATCCGCGGCCGCAGCCCGTCAGGCGTGTCGCCGAGATCCTCGGCGATCCCCTCGGCGAGGACCTCCTCGAACTGGCGCATGACGTCGGCCTCCCGCGCCCGCAGGGACGGCGAGTCGGCGAGGACGCGGTCACGGCAGACGTCGCGATCGGCGGCGTCGCGTTCGTGGTGGCCCTCGTCGAGGATCCACGCCCGGAGCGCCGCCAGCGTCGAGACGCCTTCCCCGCGGTCACGGACCGCGCTGGCGAAGCTCTCCAGCGACGCCGCGACGTCGTAGAAGACGACGTCCTCCTTCGAGGGGAAGTAGCCGAAGAACGTCCGCGGCGCGATGTCCGCGGCCTCGGCGATCTGCGCGATCGTCGTCGCCTCAAACCCCTGGCGCGCGAACAGGTCGAGCGCCGCATCGATGATCGCATCGCGCGTCTGCTGCTTCTTGCGCTCGCGAAGCCCTCCCGCCTCAGCCATCCGACACAGTGTCCCACGCGATGACGACGCGTCGCAACGGTCGACGGCGTGCGAATCTGTCTCACGCATGGCCCATCTGCTCGCCGCCTACGCTGCCTCGGTCGCGGCCCGCTGGAAGCGCGCGCTCCCGCTCGCGCTGCTGGTCGTCGTCGGCATCGGCGTGCTCGCGGGCACGGTCGGCGGGAAGTTCGTCGACAAGTTCTCCGCGCCCGGGACGGAGTCGCAGCAGGCGCTCGACCTGCTCAAGGCGCGGTTCCCCGCCCAGTCGGGAGATGACGCGACGCTCGTGTTCTTCACCGACGACGGGAGGCTCACGACGCCCGCACGCGAGGCCGCCGTGAAGAAGGTCCTGGATCAGGTCGAGGGTCAGCCGCACGTCACGGGCGTCAGTGACCCGTTCGCATCGGCCCGCAGCGGACAGGTGTCCCGGGACGGCACGATCGCGTTCGCCCGGGTGCAGTACGACCAGCCCGCGCAGGACCTCGGCGAGGAGGCGGGCGACCGGCTCGCGGAGGCCTCGAAGCTCGCAGAGGGCAGCGGCGTGCAGGTCGCGCGCAACGGCCAGGTTGTCGACGTCGCCGAACAGCGGACGGCGCCGGTGGGCGAGCTCATCGGCATCGCCGTGGCGATCGTGGTGCTCACGATCGTGTTCCGCTCGGCCGCCGCGATGGCGCTCACACTCGTCAGCGCGCTGCTCTCCATCGCCGTGGGGATGATGTTCGTGACCATCGGGGCGCGATGGATCGACTTCCCGTCATTCGCGCCGACGCTCGCGGTGATGCTCGGGCTCGGCGCGGGCATCGACTACGCACTGCTCATCGTCGGGCGCTACCGCGAGCAGCTCGCCGCGGGGGATTCCGTACCCCACGCCGCGCGGGTGGCCAACGCGACCGCCGGCACCTCGGTAATCGCGGCGGGGCTCATCGTGGTCGTCGCGATCAGCGGTCTCCTGGTGACGGGCGTGCCGTTCCTCGGCCGCATGGGCATCGCGACCGCGATCGTCGTCGCGACGGTGGCTGTCGGCGCCGTCGCGCTCCTGCCGATCTTCATGGGCGCGTTCGCCAAGCGCCTGCGGCCGAAGGACGACCGGACGCTCACGCCGGCCGCGGGCGACCGATGGTGGGACGAGAAGGTCACGGGCCGGCCCTGGCTGGCGGCGACGCTCGGGCTCGTCGCGCTCGTCGTCCTGGCGTCGCCGTTCCTGGCCCTGCGCCTCGGCCAGCCCGACGACGGCAACGACGCCAAGGGCACGACCACGCGGATCGCCTACGACAAACTCGCCGAGGGGTTCGGCGCCGGCTTCAACGGCCCGCTCCTCATCGCTGTCTCACTTCCCGCGGGCGGCGGCGCGCAGCAGCTCGACCGACTCCAGGCCGCGATCGCGAAGGACCCCGATGTCGCGTCAGCGGCGCCGCCCGTCGTCAACGACGCGAAGGACGCCGCCACGATCGCGGTCATCCCGAAGTCCTCGCCGCAGGACGCGAAGACCTCGGACCTCGTCGCCCGCCTGCGTGACGACGTCATCCCGCCGATCGTCGCGGGGACCGACGTGCGCGCCTACGTCGGCGGCGCGACCGCGACGTTCGGCGACCTCTCGGAGAAGATCGCGAGCCGGCTGCCGTGGTTCATCGCGGTGGTCGTCGGTCTCTCGGTGATCCTGCTGACGATGGTGTTCCGCTCGATCCCGGTCGCGATCGTCAGCGCGATCTTCAACCTGCTGTCGATCCTCGCCGCCTACGGCGTGGTCGTCGCGGTGTTCCAGTGGGGCTGGGGCTCGTCGCTGCTGGGCGTCGACGGCAAGGTGCCGATCGTGAGCTTCGTCCCGCTGTTCATGTTCGCCGTGCTGTTCGGGCTGAGCATGGACTACAACGTCTTCCTGCTCTCGCGGGTCCGCGAGGAGTACCTCCGCGGGACGGGCGCGCGCGAGAGCGTCGTCCGCGGGTTGTCGCAGGTGGCGCGGATCATCCTCGGCGCCGGCGTGATCATGACCGCCGTCTTCCTGGGCTTCGTCACCGACCCCGATGTCATCGTCAAGACGATCGGGCTCGGCCTCGCGGTCTCGATCCTCATCGACGTCACGCTCGTGCGAATGGTCGTTGCGCCGGCGGTGATGACGCTGCTGGGCGAGCGCGCGTGGTGGCTGCCGGGCTGGCTGGACCGTGTGCTCCCCGAGATCTCGTTCGAGGGGCATGAGGAGGACCGCGGCGTCGAAGCCGCGGTCTGACGGGTCACGCGGCTACGCCGTCGTCGCGGCGACCGCAGTGGCGCCGGGCGCGCCCATCGCGTGGTACCCGCCGTCCACGTGCAGGATCTCGCCGGTGATCCCCCGCGCCGCGGGGCCGAGCAGGAAGCACGCGGCCGACGCGACCGGCGCCGGGTCAAGGACGTCCCAGCCCAAGGGCGCGGACTCCTGCCACGAGTCGGCGAGCGCCTCGAAGCCGGGGATGCCGCCCGCGGCGGCGGTCTGGATCGGACCGGCGCTGACGAGATTCACCCGCACGCCGTGCGGGCCGAGGTCACGCGCGAGGTAGCGGTTGACCGACTCCAGGCCCGCCTTCGCCACCCCCATCCAGTCGTACACCGGCCACGCGACGGACGCGTCGAAGTCGAGGCCGACCACCGCGCCACCGTCCGGCGCATCCGCCAGCAGCGGCAGCAGCGCGACGGCCAGCGCCTTGTAGCTGAAGGCGCTCGTCTGGAACGCCAGCCCGGCGCTCGCCGAGGGCGTCTCGAGGAACTTGCCGCCGAGCGCGTCCTCCGGTGCGTAGGCGATGGCGTGCAGCACGCCGTCGAGATGGTCCCAGCGGTCGCGCAGGTCGTCGGCCAGCCGCGCGAGGTCACCCTCGTCGTTGACGTCGAGCTCGAGCACCTCTGGGACGACCGGCAGCTGCCTGGCCGCGCGCTCGGTCATCCGGCGGGTGCGGCCGAAGCCGGTCAGGATTACCTGATCTCCTGCCTCCTGCGCCTGGCGGGCGACCTCGAACGCGATGGAGTGGCGCGTGATGACACCGGTGATCAGCAGCCGCCGCCCGGTCATCGCCACACCACCTCGACCTCCGCGCGGATGATCGTCTTGCCGTCGCGACCGACGACGTTCCAGCGGCACGTCACGAGACCACCGTCGTCACCGAGTTCGCGCAACTTCACCACCGAGCCCTCGACCCGGATCTCGTCGCCGAGCTTCACCGGCCGCTTGAAGACGGCGTCGCCGACGCGGCGCAGCGCGACGACCCGTTCAGGATCGAACGGCACCAAGCCGGCCGCCGCGCTGAGCACGAGCAGCCCGTGGGCGATCTGCTCGCCGAACGCGCTGTCGGCCGCCCACGCCGCGTCGACATGCTGCGGGTGGTGATCCCCCGTCAGCTGGGCGAAGACCATGACGTCGGTCTCGGTGACCGCGCGCCACTCCGTGGTGAACGCCAGGCCCTCGGTCAGCGCCGCGAACGGGGCGCTCCAGTCCAGCGTCTCGGCGACGGTCACAGAGGGCCGTTCCTGGCGATCGCCGTCTCGCGGACCGCGCCGTCGAACCCGTCGAGCACCCCGGCGATCCGCTCCCGCGTCGTCGACGGAGGGATGACCTCGTCGACGTGGCCGAGACTCGCGGCGACCTTCGCGCCGAGCTGCTCGTCCTCGTAGCCCTTCGCCAGCGCCATACGGGCGGCCTCGGGATCGTCCGCGGCGGCGATCTCGCGGCGGTGCGTGATGCCGACCGCCTGGGGCGCGCCCATGACGCCGAGCGTCGCCTGCGGCCAGGCGAACACCGCGTCCGCGCCGAGCGCCCGGCTGTTCATCGCGATGAGCGCGCCGCCGAACGCCTTGCGCAGCACGACCGTCACGGTCGGGACGGTCGCCGCGGCGAACGCGTGGACGAGCTTCGCCCCGTGCCGGATCACGCCGCCCTGCTCCTGGCGCGTGCCCGGCAGGAAGCCGGGCGTGTCGACGAGGACGACGATCGGCACGCCGAAGCGGTCGCACGTCTGCACGAAGCGCGCGGCCTTCTGCGACGCCTCCGCATCGAGGACGCCGCCGATATGCCGCGGCTGGTTGGCGACCACGCCGACGCTGTGGCCCTCGATCCGCGTGAAGCCGCAGACGACGTTGCGCGCCCAGCCGGCATGCACCTCCAGCAGCTCACCGCCGTCGGAGATGTCGCGGATGACCTGGCGCACGTCGTAGACCTTGCGCCCCTCGGCGGGGACGGTGCGATCAGGCCGGTCCGACGGCGGCGGGATCGGGACCGTGCGCTCGGGCGTGCCGCCCGCCCGGGACGGGAGATACGTGAGCAGGTCGCGCGCCAGCAGCGCGCCATCCACCTCGTTGCCGACGACGAAGTGCGCGACGCCGGACTGGCGGCCGTGCACCCGCGGGCCGCCGAGTCCGGCGAAGTCCACGTCCTCGCCCATGACCTCCCGCACCACCGAGGGGCCGGTGAGGAACATGCTCGCGCGCTCCGTCATCACGACGAAGTCCGTCAGCGCAGGCGCGTAGGAACCGCCGCCCGCCGCCGCGCCGCACACGACGCTGATCTGCGGCACGCGGCCGGAGAGCTGCACGTGCGCGGCGAAAATCCGGCCGTAGCCCGCGAGCGCGTCGACGCCCTCCTGCAGGCGTGCGCCCGCCGACTCGATGAAGCCGACGAACGGCACCCCGGCGCGATCGGCGTGGCGCGCGGCCGCGACGATGCTCTCGGCGTGCTGCACACCGAGCGAGCCGCCGCGGAAGGCGCCGTCCTCGGCGAACACCGCGACCGGCCGGCCGTGCACGCGGCCGCTGCCGGCGACCACGCCGTCGCCGTCTTCGGCCTTGTCCGCCAGCCACGGGGAGCGCACCGCGCTGCGGATGCGCTGGACGGAGCCGGGGTCGCAGAGCGCGGCGAGCCGCTCGTCGGCGGTCAGCCGTTCGTCGGCGCGATCGACGAGCGCGAGCGTCATGCCGTTTCCAGAACCAGCACCGCGTTGTGGCCACCGAACCCGAACGAGTTGGAGATCCCCACGGCGCGCTCGCTGCCGTCGATCGCCAGGGGGCGCGCGGCGCCCGGGACGTAGTCGAGGTCGAGGCCCTCGTCGCGGACCTCCCAGCCGAGGGTCGGCGGGGCGACCCGCTCGCGCAGCGCCAGCAGGGTTGCGACCGCCTCGACCGCGCCCGCCGCGCCGAGCAGATGCCCGATCGCCGACTTCGTCGAGGAGACCGGCACCTCGGCCGCGTGCGCGCCGAGCGCCGCCTTGATCGCGTTCGTCTCCGCCGCGTCGTTCTGCGGGGTCGACGTCCCGTGCGCGTTGACGTAGTCGACCTCCTCAGGCGCGCGCTGCGCGTCGGCGAGCGCGGCGAGAATCGCGTCCGCCGCACCCGAGCCGTCCTCCCGCGGGGACGTCAGGTGGTAGGCGTCCGCCGTCGCGCCGTAGCCGCTCAGCACGCCGAGGATCTCCGCGCCCCGCGCCTCGGCGTGCTCGCGGTCTTCGAGGACGAGGACCCCCGCCCCCTCACCCATGACAAACCCGTTGCGGCGCGCGTCGAACGGCCGCGACTCACCCGTCGGCGACGTGGCGTCGAGCGCCGCGAACGCGGCCTTGGCGAACGGCGTGAGCGACGCCTCCGCGCCACCGGTGATCACGACGTCGGCATCGCCGCAGCGGATCGTGCGCGCTGCCGCGCCGATCGCGTGCGCCCCCGCGGCGCACGCGCTGACGACGCCGAAGACCGGGCCGCGCACGTCGTGGCGCATCGCGATCGCGGCCGGCGCCGCGTTGCTCATCATCAGCGGGATCGACAGCGGCGGGACCCGATCGGGGCCCTGCTCGCCCAGCGTCGTGTGCGCGCTCTCCAGCGTCTGGATCCCGCCGATGCCGGTACCGACGATGCAGCCGACGCGCGCGCCGTCGACGTCGCCGAGCCGCGCCTGCGCGATCGCCTCCTCGCCGGCGGCGATCGCCAGCTGGGTGAAGCGGTCGGCGCGCCGCGCCTCCTTCGCCGAGAGGACGTCGCGCGGGTCGAACTCCGCGCACGGCGCCTCGCCGTCGCGGATCCCGGCGTTGCCCGCGATCCATTCGCGCAGCAGCGCATCGGCGCCCACGCCCAGCGGCGTGACCGCGCCGACCCCGGTGACGACGACCTCGGACATCGTGCTACGCCACCCGGGCGGCGATGAGGTCGACGACGTCGCCGACGATCTTGACGTCCTTGAGGTCCTTGCCCTCGAGGCGGACCCCGAGCTCCTCGTCGATGATCTGCGCGAACTCGGCGAGGTCGAGCGAGTCGACGTCGAGCTCCTCGAGCGTCGCCTCGCGGGTGATGTCGGCCTCGACGCCGAGCGCCTCCAGGGCCTCGAAGACCTTCTGCTCGACGGTGGTGGTGTCAACGGTGCTCATGGGTTCTCTCTCTGTGTGGTGGTCACCAGGTCACGACGCCCGCGCCCCACGTGAACCCGGAGCCGACGGCTCCGAGCAGCACGCGGGATCCGGGCCGCAGCCGGCCGTCGCGTCGGGCGGCGGCGAGGGCGAGCGGAAGGCTTGCCGCGGACGTGTTGCCGGCGTGCGCGATCGCGTCGACGACCCGGTCGCCGTCGATGCCCAGGCGCTCGGCGATCCCCGCGAGGATCCGGCGGTTGGCCTGGTGGTAGACGAAGAGGTCGATGTCGTCGAGCGCCAGGCCGCCGCGCGCGACGATCTCGGCGGTCGCGGCGCTGAGGTTGTTGACGGCGCCGAGGAACGTGCCGTGCCCGTCCATCGCGATCGGCCCTTGGTGGCCGGGGATCCCGACGAGCCGGCCCTGGTCGCCGTCGCTGCGCACGAGGACCGGCCCGATCGCGCCGTCGCCCGTGCTGCGCCCGATGACGATCGCGCCGGCGCCGTCGCCGAACAGCGCGGCCGTGACCGGGTCGTCGTGGTCGAGGAACCGTGAAAGGGCGTCGGCGCCCAGCAGCAGGATCCGCTCGGCGCGGCCGGTCTCGATCATCGCCGCGGCCATCGGCAGCGCGGCGACGAAGCCGGCGCACGCGGCGCCCACGTCGCAGGCGCCCGCGTTGACCGCCCCGATGCGCGCGGCGACCTGCGGCGCGAGGTTCGGGAGCAGGTCGTCGCCCTGCGTGGTGGCGGCGAGAACCACGTCGATCTCCGCCGCCGCGACACCGGCGTCGACGAGGGCGTCCTGCGCGGCGCGCGCCGCCAGGTCGGTCATCGTCTCATCGGGCTGCAGGTGCCGGCGCGTCTCGATGCCCGTGCGGCGTTCGATCCAGCCGGACGCCTTGCCGATCCGCGCAGCGACCGTGTCGCTCTCGACGACCGTCGGCGGGAGGGCGGAGCCGAGCCCGAGCACCGCCGCCGTTCCTGTCCAGGCCGCCGGTGGTTCGGCGGCAACGGCGACGGTGCCCGTCTCGCTAGACGATGGCGGCATCGCCCACCTCCACGACCTCGGCGTGCGGGAGCACCTGGCGCACGAGCCCAGACATCACGTCGCCAGGCCCCACGTCGAGGAACCGGCGCGCGCCACGGGCGTCGAGGATGTCCAGCACCTCGCGCCAGCGCACCGGCGATGTGACGGCTTCCGGGAGTTGGCCGCGCACGTCGTGGAAGTTGCGGGCGGTCGCGCAGCACAGCACCGGGGCGGTCGGCGCGCTGACCTGAATGTCGGCGACGACCTCGCGCAGGCGGCGCGCGGCGTCGTCCATCAGCGGGGAGTGAAACGCGCCGGCGACATCGAGGCGCCGGGCCTTGATCCCGCGCGCCTTGGCGGCGGGCCGTACCCCGGCGATCGCCTCCTCCGGGCCGGAGAGGACGACCTGCGTCGGGCTGTTGTCGTTGGCGACGACCGTGCCCGTGAACCGGGCGAGCTCCTCCGCCTCCTGCGCGCCGGCGCGGACGACGACCATGCCGCCGGCCTGCGCCTCGCCCATGAGGCGCCCGCGTTCGACGACGAGCCGCAGCCCGTCCTCGGGACGCAACGCGCCGGCGGCGGTCAGCGCGGAGATCTCGCCGAGGGAATGGCCGGCGAAGGCGAGCGGCTCGACCTGGTCGCGCAGCGTCGTCCACCGCGCGATGCTGGCGAGGAAGATGGCCGGCTGCGCGAAGCGCGTGCTCTCGCCGGCCCGGGGGAAGGGATCTTCCCCGACCAGGTCGATGCACAATTCGAGCAGGGAGGGGGCATGATGCTCGACGTGATCACGCGCGTCGGCGTCGTGACTGCCCTGGCCGGGGAAGAGGATCGCGGTCTCTGCGCTCACAGTGCGGCGACGCTAGGTGCGCGCCGCCGCCTTCGCCCGGCTTGACGGTGTGTCCGCCCCCCGTGTGGGGGGCGGACCGCCGACGAGTGGGGGGTGCGTCAGTCCTGCGGGTGCTCGTCGGCGACGAGCTCCGTCTCGGCCTCGACCGCGACGGCGACCGCCGCATGCTCGAGGGAGAACCGGCCGACGAGCTCCTGGAGCTCGGACGCGGTGTGGGCGAGGGTCTGCGCCGACGCGCTGATCTCCTGCGTGGAGGCCGACGTCTGCTCAGTCGACGCGGACACCTGCTGCGTCGACGCCGACGTCTCCTCGGCGACCGCGGCGACGGAGTTGATCTCCGAGCCGATGCGCGACGAGGTGGCCGACAGCTGCTGCGCGGCGGCCGCGATCTGGCCGATACGGTCTCCGACCTCCTGGACGTGGCGGTTGATCTCGCCGAACGCCGCCCGGGCCTCCTCGACCGTCTGCGCGGACTCGCTGCTGCGCGTGCCGCCGGCCTCGACGACGTCGACGGCGCGACGCGTCTCGTGCTGGATCTCGCCGATCAGCGAGCTGATCGACGCCGCCGCCTGCTGCGACTCCTCGGCGAGCTTGCGGACTTCGTCGGCGACGACGGCGAAGCCGCGGCCCTGCTCGCCGGCGCGGGCGGCCTCGATCGCGGCGTTGAGCGCGAGGAGGTTCGTCTGCTCGGCGATGGTCGTGATGGTGTCGACGATGCCGCCGATCTGCTCGGACTTGGAACCGAGCTCGCGGATGGCGTCGGTGGCCTCCGACGACGCCTCGCGGACGGCCGCCATGGCGTCCGTCGCCTGACCGACCGCGTCGGCGCCCTTCTGGGCGACGTCACGCGCGGCCTCCGCGGCGTGCGCGGTCTCCTCGGCGGCGTTGGCCGACGCCTTCGTCGCCTCGACCATCTCCTCGGTCATCTGGCGCGCGCCCTCGACGGCCTGGACCTGGCGCTCGGCGCCCATCGCGACCTCGCCGACGGCGGAAGCGATCTCGCCCACCGCGCGGCCGGCCTCGCCGGACGTCGTCGCCATGTTCTGTGATGCCATGGACAGCGTCTGCGCGCTCTCCGTCACGCGGCCGATGAGGTCCGACAGCGACGCCAGCGACGCGTTGTAGCTCTCCACCGAGCGACGGGTGTCCTCGGTGACCTCGTTGACGGCCTTGGCGATGTCGCCGATCTCGTCGTGCGAGATCTTGGTGATCGGCTCGGTGACCGCGTTCGCCCGCTCCGTGAGGTCGCCCTCGGCGATCGCCTCCAGGCCCCGCCGCAGCGACGCGGTGTCGTGCTCCTGCAGCGAGGAGAGGCGCTCGCGGATCGCCGACACGCCGCGGCGGATCGATGCGCTGAGGATCAGCGCGCCGGCGATGCCGAACAGGATCGCCAGCAACAGCGTGCCGAGCACGACCTTGCGGCTCGACGTGTAGACGGCGGCGATGTCGTCGGACGCGTCGTTGGCGTACGCGTCACCGTCCTTCGTGAACTTCGCCGCGCTGGCGTTCAGGCGCGTGAGCGCGTCGTTGATCTGCGTCTCGAGCTTCTTGGAGATCGGGGAGCCGGCGGGCGTCTTCAGGATCGCCGCCAGCGCCGCCGAGTAGTCCTCGGCCGCCGTGCTGATCTGCTTGGCCGTGCCCTGCATGGACGCCGGCGCCTGGGCCAGATCGGGCAGCGCGGCCTTGATGCGCTTCTGATCCGCGGTGATCGACGGGACGATCGCCTTGCCCTGCGGGGTCTTGCCGGCCTCGACGGGACCGAGCTGGGCGACGAGCAGGTTGTACGTGGCCCCCTGGAGAGCCATGTCCTTGGCAGCGGTCTGGATGGTGCTCGACGCGACGACGGGCTCATACCCGCGCTGGTAGAGGGCGTCGCCCTTGTCGCGGACGTCACCGAGGCGGACGATCGCCACCGCGGCGATCACCGCGCTGAAAGCAACAAGAAGGAGCGCGCCGCCAAGCAGCTTGGCGCGGATGGAAAGGCGCATACGGGAGTGGACCTCAGGAAGTCGAGACGGATGGAGTTATCGACTGGGTTGTCGGCACCACCGGGTGAAGGTGAAGCGGACATGCTGTCCACCCCTCCCATGTCCACGCGTCCCTCCCCGGTACCGGGGACCTGCTAGTCGACGAGTCCGAGCCGCTGCGCGCGCTGCACCGCTTCGGCCCGGTTGCGCACCTCGAGCTTGCGATAGAGCGCGCTCGTGTGCTCCTTGATCGTGTGCGGCGAGAGGTGCAGCCGCTCGGCGATCTCCCGGTTCGTCGCGCCTGAGCCCAGCAGCTCGAGCACCTCGCGCTCGCGGGCGCTGAGCCCGGCGGCGCGCCCGGCGCTCTCGTCCTGGGGCGGGAAGACCGTGTGGCCGAGGCCGACCATCCGCACCGCCCGCGCGATGTCCGCGGCCGGGAGGTCCTTCGACACGAATCCGGCCGCACCGGCGGCCTTCGCGGCGGTCGGGGAGATCCGCCCGGCGCCGGAGACGAGCAGGACCCGCACGCCGCCCCACGCCTCGCGCAGCCGCTCGCAGATCTCGGCGCCGGACTCCTCGCCGAGGAAGAGGTCCACGACCGCGACGTCGGGCTCGTAGCGCTTGGTCAGCGTCAGCGCCTCGGCGGAGCTGCGCGCGCTCAGGCAGCGCTCGACCCACGGCTGGCGCCCGAGCATGAGGCGAAAGCCCCAGTGCACGACGTCGTGGTCGTCGACGACGAGGACGCTGAGCCGGCGATCCTCAGCCATCGCTCAACGGCACCACGAGCCGCACCTGCCATCGGTCGTCGCCGCGGGGCCCGAACTCGAGCACGCCGCCGCGCTGCAGCGCCTCGAATGCGGTGAGCCGCAGCCCCACGCCGGACGTGCCGGGCAGCAGCGCCGCGCCGCCCACGCCGTCGTTCTCGATCTCCAGGAAGAACGCTCCATCGTCCCGGCGGGTGCGGACCTCCACCCGCGTGGGGTCGGCGTGGCGCCGCGCGTTGCGGACGGCCTCGGCGAGCACGGACTGCGCGAGCGGCCCGACCTCAGGCGGCACCGGCGCATCCTCCTCGAGCTGCAGCTCGATGTCGGCGTGCGCGGCGGCGAGCCGGCCGACCTCGGCCTCGAACGACGCCAGTGTCGGCGGCGGCGCGTCACGCCCGAGCGGGCGCTGGATCGCCGTGCGCAGGTCGTGCAGCGCCTCCTGGACCTCCTCGGCGCAGCGCGCGCGGTCCTCGTCGGCGAGGTCGCCCTCGGTCCCGGACAGGACGAGCGAGACGCCGAAGAGCCGCTGGATCACGCCGTCATGGATCTCGCGCGCGAGGTCGATGCGCTGCTGGAGCTGGCGCGCCATCTCCGCCTGACGGGTCGCGTCGCGGGCCGTGGCGGCGAGCGCGACCGCCTTGCCCAGCGTCCACAACAGCTCGAGATCGTCGTCGTCCACCGGCTCGGCCTCGAGCGCGCGGTCGACGAACATCACCCCGACCCAGTTGCCGGGCGCGGCCACCGGCACGCACAGAATGCGGCGGTCGCGGACGAAGTGCTGGAACTCTTCGGGCACGTCGGCGAGCAGCATGTTGCCGTCGACCTGGACGACGCGGTCTTCGGCGAGCGCCTGACGGGCGATCGGCGCGGTGTCCGCATGGACGTAGGCCTGGCTGAACGCGGTGGTCTCCACGCCGTGCGCGCCGACGGGGCGCACGCGCCGCAGGTCCGCGTCGTACAGCAGCATCACGGCGCGGTCGAGTGCGGCGAGCTCACACGCGCTGTGGCACAGGCGGCCGTAGAATGCGCTGGTCGGCGCCTCCTGCTCCATCTGACCGAGCACCTCCGCCAGGAGCTCGATCGCCTCGATATGTCTGGGGCCCGCCGCCGTCAAGGACGGCGAATCGTGCCGCAACGCGCCGCTTTCCGCGCCGATCCGCCCACCTGCAACCCCCCGAACGGGTGGCGCCCGGTTACGGGAGGTCGTCGATCAGCGCCGCGATCGAGTCGACGATGCGCGTCGGGCGGTACGGGAAGCGCTCGGTCTCCTCGGCCGACTTCGTCACGCCCGTGAGGACGAGGACGGTCTCGAGGCCGGCTTCGAGCCCGGAGACGACGTCGGTGTCCATCCGGTCGCCGACCATCGCGGTGGTCTCGGAGTGCGCGTCGATGCGGTTGAGCGCCGAGCGCATCATCAGCGGGTTGGGCTTGCCGACGTAGTACGGCTCGATGCCCGTCGCGCGGGTGATGAGCGCCGCGACCGAGCCCGTGGCGGGGATCGATCCCTCGACCGACGGACCCGTCGGGTCGGGGTTCGTGGCGATGAACCGCGCGCCGTTCTCCACGAGACGGATCGCGCGGGTGATCGCCTCGAAGCTGTAGGTGCGCGTCTCGCCGAGGACGACGTAGTCGGGGTCGCGCTCGGTGAGCGTGTAGCCGGCCTGATGCAGGGCGGTCGTCAGGCCCGCTTCGCCGACGACGTACGCCGTGCCGTTCGGCCGCTGGTCGGCGATGAATCGTGCGGTGGCCAGCGCGCTCGTCCAGATGCGGTCCTCGGGGATCGCGAGGCCGCTGGCCGCCAGGCGCGCGGCGAGGTCGCGCCGCGTGTAGATCGAGTTGTTCGTCAGGACGAGGAACGGGATGCCCCGCTCGACGAGCCCGGCGACGAACTCGGCGGCGCCGGGGATGGCGTGCTCCTCGTGGACGAGCACGCCGTCCATGTCCATCAGCCAGGAGCGGATCTCGCGGGTCACGCGGTCCACCGTACCCTGGTGGGTCGTGCCGGAACGCAAGGACACCCCCGAAGGACTCGACCCCGCCGAGCTCGCCGCCGCGCTCGACGTCCTCGCGCGCGCGGAGCAGCTCCCGCTGGAGCACCCCGACGCGATCGCCATCCAGCGCGCCACGGCCAAGCTCTACAAGACCGTGAAGCTGCGTCGCCGCCGCGAGAAGCGCGACGCGATCCTCGCCCACGACGAGGAGATCACCGCGCGGACGGCGACCGGCGCGCCGGACCGCATCGACGACGAGACCCAGGGCCTGCCGCTCGTCTCACGCGCGACCGGCGCGAGCGCCGGGACCCTCATCGAGTCGCGCGCGTGTTACATCTGCAAGCAGCGGTACGTCGTGGTGGACGCGTTCTACCACCAGCTCTGTCCCGAGTGCGCGCGGAAGAACCACGCCAAGCGCGACCAGCGGACCGACCTCGCGGGGCGCCGCGCCCTGCTCACCGGCGGCCGCGCGAAGATCGGGATGTACATCGCGCTGCGCCTGCTGCGCGACGGCGCGCACACCACGATCACCACGCGGTTCCCGAACGACGCGATCCGCCGGTTCACCGCGATGCCCGACAGCGGCGAGTGGCTCGACCGGCTGAAGATCGTCGGCATCGACCTGCGCGATCCCGCCCAGGTCATCCGCCTGGCCGACGAGGTCGCCGCGGCGGGCCCGCTGGACATCCTCATCAACAACGCCGCGCAGACCGTGCGGCGCAGCCCGCAGGCCTACGCCCCGCTCGTGGCGGCCGAGAACGCGGAGCTGCCGGCCGGGCCGCTGCCGGAGGTCGTCACGCTGGGCACCGAGGTCGAGCTGCCGGCGGCGCTCCCGTCGGGGAACGGCCATGCCGTGGCCGAGCCCGCCACGGCGCACTGGGCACCCACGCCGCATGCGCTGACCGCTTTGGCGCTTACTGCGCGATCGGCGTCCCCTTCGCGCATCGCGGCGGAGACGGCGATCGACGCCGGCGGCCTCGTCCCCGATCTGCACGACGCGAACTCGTGGTCGCAGGTCGTCGACGAGGTGGACCCGATCGAGCTGCTCGAGGTCCAGCTGTGCAACATGACCGCGCCGTTCATCCTGGTCGGCCGGCTGCGACCGGCGATGGCCGCGGCGCCCGCGAGGCGGAAGTACGTGGTGAACGTCTCCGCGATGGAGGGCCAGTTCTCGCGTGGGTACAAGGGCCCCGGCCACCCGCACACGAACATGGCCAAGGCCGCGCTGAACATGCTCACGCGCACGAGCGCGCAGGAGATGCTGGAGACCGACGGGATCCTCATGACCGCGGTCGACACCGGCTGGATCACCGACGAGCGGCCGCACCCGCAGAAGATGCGCCTGGCCGAGGACGGGTTCCACGCACCGCTCGACCTCGTCGACGGGGCGGCACGGGTCTACGACCCCGTCGTCCGGGGCGAGGCGGGCGAGGACATCTTCGGGGTCTTCCTCAAGGACTACGAGCCCTCACCGTGGTGAACGTCTGATCACCGTCGTCATGGCGACGGTGATCAGACGTTCATCGCGCCTCCGCCCACGCCGGGTCGTGCCGGACCACGCCGCGCGGCACCCGCGCGACGACGAGCGCGAGGGCCGCGAGCTGCGTCGCGGCGCTCACGGCGAACGCGATCCGCGCGCCGCTCGTCAGCCCCGCGGCCGCGACGAGCGAGCCCATGATCGCCACGCCGAGGACGCCGCCGACCTGCCGGCTGGCGTTCAGCGCGGCCGCGGCGATCCCGACGAGGTCCGCGGGGGTGTCGACGGCGATCATCGCGTGCAGCGCCGGGACGACGAGCCCGCCCGCGATCCCCGCGCACAGCAGCCCGGCGAGCACCGCGAGCGGGAACGGGTCCTGGTCGAAGCCCAGGAGCATCGCGGCGCCCGCGACGCTGAGGACGAGCCCGGCGACCAGCGCCGGCCGCGGCCCCGACCGCGCGACCCACCGCCCGGTCGTCACCGCGATGATCGTCGTGCCGATCGGCTGCGGCAGGAACAGCAGCCCGGCCTGCAGCGGCGAGAGGCCCTGGACCTCCTGGAAGCTCAGCGACAGGACGAAGATCTCGCCGTAGACCATGACGTTGAAGATCGCCCCGATCGCCGCGGCGCGCCGCACGGCGGGCACCGCGCGCAGGCGGGCGGGCAGGAGCGGCGAGGGCGAGCGGCGCTCCCACCAGGCGAACCCGCTGGCCGCCAGGACGCTGGCGCCGGCCGCGATCCACACGGCGGCGGCCGTCCAGCCCGCGTCACCGGCCTCGGTCAGCGTGAACGCCACGCCGCCGACGGCCAGCGCGCCCAACACCACGGCTGCGGGGTCGGGCGCGCGGCCGGGCCGCGGGGCGCTGCGGTGCACGAACAGCGCCGCGCAGGTGGCGAGCGCCGCGGCGCACGGCGCGTCGATGAGAAAGACAGCCCGCCAGGAGACGAGGTCGACGAGCGCGCCGCCGATGATCGGGCCGAGGCCGAACCCCGCGGCCAGCCCGAGCGAGAGCTTGCCGATCGCCCGGACCCGGCCGGCAGGATCTGGGTAGGCCTCCCGGACGAGCGCGAGCGCGGTGGGCGCGACCATCGCGGCACCGACGCCCGCCGCCGCCTGCCCGGCGATGAGCAGCGCCACGCCCGGCGCAAGGCTCGACGCCAGGGACGCAGATCCGAACACCGCCATCCCCGTGAGGAACATCCGGCGCGCGCCGAACCGGTCGGCCAGCGCGCCGAACGGCAGCAGCAGCGTCGCCAGCGCCAGGCCGTAGGCGTTGACGCACCACTGCAGCGCGGCGACCTGGCCACCCAGCGCGGCCTGGATGTCGGGCAGCGCCACGTTCACCGCCGTGGTGTGCATGACGACGAGCCCGAACCCCAGCGACGCGCACAGGAGCGCCCATCTCGGGCGCCCGCGCTGGGCGGCGATCACAGGAGCCGGGGCAGCCCGGGCACGCCCGAGGCCGGGGGCGGCGTGGGGGCCATCGCCGGCGGGAAGCCCCACTCGGCGATCTCCTGGCGCAGCCGGTGCGTGGCGATCTCGTCGACGCGGTGGTGCTCGTTCATCACCACGCCGTAGACCTCCATCGCCCGGTCGCGGGAGAGCCAGCCCTCTTCGACATCACGCACGACGTCGGCGACCGCACGCTCCCACGGCGGCCCGTATCCGCCGCCGCTCGAGGACACCGACACCATGACGTCGCCGGGCGAGATCGTCTCGCGGTGGAAGGCGCCGACGCCGCGGAGCCCGCCACCGGCCTGCTGCACCCACTGGTCGGCGGGCATCCCGTCGTGGCCGCCGCGCACGCCGCGCGGGTGGTTGACGGTCCCGTCCGAGTTGATCATGAACTCGATCGCGGCATCGACGGCCTCGATCCGCACGAGCGCCGAGGGCGCGCCGCGGTGACGCCCGTCGCCGGCGGTGTCCTGGAGGATCCGCTGCTCGAGCACCCGGATGGGGTGCTTGACCTCGTCGATCTCGACGGAGTCCTTGTACATCATGCCGGCGGCGCCGGTGCTGTACGCGGTGAGCCAGCCGTCGGTCGACGGGCCGCCCGGACCGCCCGCCGCGGCGAGCTGCAGCTGGTTGATGAACGGCTTGCCCGTCCGCGGGTCCGTCCCGCTGATGACGGCGCCCGACGGGGGCACGGGCGCGCCGAACTCCGCGAGGCCCACCCCGTCGAGCATCTCGCTGAAGCAGCGCATCGTCGCGTTCGAGACGCGGTCCTGGAGATTCGTCGTCGCGGCGCTCACCGAGTGCGGATGGCGCGGGATCCCGACGCAGCAGTTCTCGCGCACGAGCACACTGACCCGCCGGAAGCTTCCGGCGTTGGCCTTCAGCTCCTGGCCGATCGGCGCGACGTTGCCGACGCTGTTGAACACGCCGATCAGCGCCGCGGTCCGCGCCGCCGCTTCGGAGAGGTTGATGCCGACGGGCAGGCAGTCGGGGTTGTCGCGCAGGTCGACGGTGATCAGCCCGTCGTCGGGGTCGACGTCGACGCTCACCCGCACCGGCACCCCGTCGGGCAGCCGCGGGAACGGGTCGTGGGTGGAGACCGCGGTGCGCCGCGCGCGCGGCAGCCAGCGGATCGCCTCGATCATCCGCTGCTCGCTCTCCTCGAACAGCTGGCGCCCGTAGGCGGCGAGCATGTCGGCGCCGAGGTCGTCGAGGAGCTCGAGGAGCCGCCGCTCCCCGATCCGCGCGGACCCGACGAGCGCGAGGTAGTCGCCCCACCACTGCTCGGGCACGCGGATGCGCATCTGGCAGGTGCGGACGAGGTCCTCGTTGTCGCGGTAGTGCTCCTGCGCCTTGACGCACGGCCAGATCAGCGCGCCCTCCTCGTAGACGTCGCGCGCGTTGATCGCGTACGTCGTCGGTTCCCCATTGCCGCAGTCGCCCTGGTGGGCCTTTGCGAGCACGGTGAAGCGGTGCACGCCCTCGTAGTCGATGACCGGCACGAGGATCGACCAGTCCGCCGCGTGGGTGTTGCCGTGATACGGGCTGTTGTGCAGGAACGCGTCGCCCCGGCGCAGGTCCGGATGGAAGCGCTTCATCCAGCGGGCCATCATGTCCGGCCCCTGCATGACGTGGATCGGGATGCTCCCGGCCGACGCGACGACCTCGTCCTCGGCGTTGAGGATGCAGCAGGAGAAGTCCTTCGCCACGCCGAGGATGCCCGAGCGCGCCGAACGCAGCAGCGTGTGGATCATCGCCCGGACGGTGCCCTCCAGGCGCGACTGCACGACGGCCATCTGGACGGGGTCGAGGACGGGCGCGGCCTGCCCTCGACGGGTCTCAGGCGCCGCCATCAGGCGTTCCCGGTCGGGTGGATGACGAGCGACCCGCTCTCCAGCCGCTTCGCCGTGGCCTGCGGCTCGACGACCACGGTCGTCGCGGGACCCTCGATGATCGCCGGCCCGGCGAGTGTCTCGTCGGGCCGGATCGAGGCGAGCGTACGGATCGTCGCGTCGACGAACCCGCTGCCGCTGAAGTACACCTCGCGGGTCTCGGGCTCCTCCGGGGGCGCGGCCATGAGCGCGGTGGCGCCGGAGAGGTCGGTGCCCAGCTCGCACCGGACCTTCGCCCGCCACGTCATGGTCTCGACGGCCGAGCCCTCGTCGTGGATGCCGAGGACCTCGTTGTGCACCCCGTGGAACGCCTGGCGGAGCTCCTCGATGTGGTCGTCCTCGGTGAACTCGCTGCGCCCGAGCGGCACCTCGAGGTCCCAGATCTGCTGCGGGTAGCGTGCCTCGACCGAGTAGGAGACCGTCTGCTCGACGCTGTCCGAGCCCGGCCCGGCGATGAAGTCCTCGCACGTGCGGCCGAGCTCGGCGAGCACGCGGTTGACCTCGTCGTTGGGGAAGCGGTCGGTGCTCGTCGGCAGCGTGACCGCGAAGTCCGCGACGAGGTCGCTGATGAAGGCGCCGACCGCGCTGAGCGCCGCGGCCGCCTCCGGGACGATCACCTGGTCGCAGCCCAGGCGCCGTGCGATCGCGCAGGCGTAGAAGCCGCCCGAGCCGCCGCCGGAGATCATCACCGCGTCGCGCGGGTCGACCCCCTGACTGATCGCGATGTCCTCGATCGCGTTGATCATCCGCTCGGTGGCGACCTCGAGGATCGCCGCCGCGGCCTCCTCCACGCCCATGCCGAGCGGGCCGGCGATCTCCCGCTCGATGGCCTCGCGGGACAGGTCAGCGTGCAGCGGCATCGCGCCGTTGAGGAAGCGGCTGGGCTCGAGGTAGCCGAGCGCCACGCAGGCGTCGGTGACCGTGGCGCTCGTGCCGCCGGCGCCGTAGCACGCCGGCCCGGGGACCGCGCCCGCGCTCTGCGGGCCGACGCGCAGGATCCCGCCGTCCAGCCAGGCGATCGAGCCGCCGCCGGCGCCGACCGACTTCACGTCGACGCTGGGAAAGCCGGTCATCGGGCCGTAGTACGAGCGGCCGATCTTCGTCTCGCGGGTCCAGGGGATCTGCCCGCGCCGCACGAGCGACACGTCGAAGCTCGTGCCGCCCGCATCGGTGACGATCGCGGTGTCACCCAGATCGTCCAGGCCGAGGAAGCGGCGGCCTGCGACCGGCGCGGCGGCCGGGCCGGAGGCCAATGTGTGGATCGGGGCCTCGGCGACCGAGTTGTTGTCCAGCACGCCGCCCGCCGACGTCATGACGAGCACGCGCCCGGTGAAGCCCTCCTCGGCGAAGCGCTCGGACAGCCGGTGCAGGAACGTCCCCATGAGCGGCTTCAGCGACGCGTCGATCGCGGCGGCCGACGCTCGCCGGTACTCGCGGATGCTCGGGTTCAGGACGTGCGAGAGCGTGTACGGCACCCCGGGGAGGTGCTCCTCGATGAGCTCGCCGACGCGCAGCTCGTGCGCGGGGTTGAGGATCGACCACAGGAAGCAGACGGCGACCGCCTCGATGCCGGTCGCCTTGAGCTCCTGGAGCGTCTCGATCGTCTTGGCCTCGTCGAGCGGGATGACGACCTCGCCGGCGGCGCCGACGCGCTCCTGGATCTCGTAGGTGAAGCGGCGCGGGATGTACGGGTCGGGGTACTGGACGGTGAAGTCGAACGTGCCGATGCGCCCGCCTTCGCGCCAGAGCAGGATGTCCGGGTGGCCGGTGGTCAGCAGCATCGCGGTCTTCGCGGTGTTCGCGTTGATGACCGCGTTGGTCGCGCGGGTCGTGCCGTAGACGACCTGGGACGCGCGCTCGAGCAGCTCGCGGCGCGTGAGCCCGAGGTCGGCGGCCGCGACGTCGCACACGTTCATGACACCGACCACCGGGTCGTCGGGAGTCGTCGAGGACTTGTAGAGCCCGAGGCCGTCGATGGTCAGGTCGGTGAACGTCCCGCCGGTGTCGAAGGCGAGACGGAGCGGGCGGTCGGTGGCCATGAAGCGGTTCTCCGGCGACGGGGGTGAGACGAACAGGGCAAGTTGGACCGAATCGGATCCAACTTTTGCGGTTCGTCCATTTAGCCACGCGTCGCGCGCAGGGGGACTGGACCTCGTGTCGGGACATCGCCGGACGTTTCCGACATCTCGTCCACCTCCGGGATTTTCACTCACCGATAACGGATCCGACGGGACGATCGGTCGAAACCGCAGCGCGCTGTTGGGACCGGCCGTCGAACCCCGGCACCGCGCCGACATGGTGGAATACCTGAGCCCTGTTTGGATCCAATACGTCCCGGAGCTCCCCATGACTCCCGAGCAGCCTGACCCGCACCACCGCCTCTACCCCGCGGTCGAGCTGCGGAGCGTCACGAAGACCTTCACCCTCGCGTCCGGCGAGAAGCTCACGGCCGTCAACGACATGTCCCTCGTCGTCGAACCCGGGGAGTTCGTGTGCGTCCTCGGCCCCTCCGGTCACGGCAAGTCGACGCTCATGAACCTCATCGCCGGCTTCATCGAGCCGACGACCGGCGAGGTCCTCGCCCACGGCGAGACCGTCAAGGGCCCGGGCCCCGACCGCGGCGTCATCTTCCAGCGCGACACGCTGTTCCTGTGGAAGCGGGTCGCCGACAACGTCGGCTACGGCCTGAAGTCGCGCGGGGTGCCGAAGGCCGAGCGCGAGGAGATCGTCGCGCGGTACCTCGACATCGTCGGGCTCACGCGGTTCGCCAAGGCGTGGCCCAAGCAGCTCTCGGGCGGCATGCGCCGGCGCGCCGCGATCGCCGCGGTGTTCGCCAACGAACCGGACGTCCTGCTCATGGACGAGCCGTTCGTCGGCCTGGACTTCGCCCGCCGCGCGGTGCTGCACCAGGTGCTCATAGAGCTGTGGCAGCGTGCGAACAACACGATCTTCTTCGTCACCCACGACCTCGACGAGGCGCTTGCGCTGGCCAGCCGGATCCTCGTCGTCGTCAACGGCACGGTCGTCCACGAGGCCCGGCTGGACCTCCCGCGCCCCCGCGACGCTGAAGCGCTGCTCAGCCCGGAGGTCAACGCGGTCCGCCTCGCGGTGCTCGAGCAGCTCGAGGCGGCGATGGCCGACGTCGACGAAGCCGGCGGGCAGTTCGCAGCCGCGTGACTGCCGCCGAAGCGCCGCGCCGGCGGCCCCTCTCCGACCCGGGGCTCGTCGACGACCTCGCCGAGCAGATCCACGCGAGCATCCGCTCGGGCGACTACCCCATCGGCACGTGGCTGCGCCAGGAGGCGCTCGCGACCGCGTTCGGCGTGAGCCGCACACCGGTGCGCGAGGCGCTGCGCAAGCTGCAGGCCGACCGCATCGTCGAGGTCTTCCCGCACCGCGGCGCGCTCGTACGCGGGCCGACCGCCGTCGACCTGCGCGAGACCTACCAGATCCGCGCGGAGCTCGAGGGCCTCGCGGCCGAGCTCGCCGCGGCGCGGATCACCGACGAGCAGCTGCGCACCTTGCGTGAGGCCGAAGCGGCGCTGCGCGCCGCGATGGACGAGCTGCGCGCGTTCGTCGCCACCCGCGGGACGGGCGCTGTGCGCAGCGGCCCATGGGACGTCGCCGACCTCGCCTTCCGTGACGCGTTGCTCGACGCATGCGGCGTCGAGCGCCTGCAGCGGATGGCCGGCGAGTTGCGCGACGCCTTCCCGCGCAACCTCGTCTGGTCGACGCTCGCCGAGGAGCCCAGCCTGCTGGACGAGAGCATCGCCCAGCGCGAGCGGGTCCGCGCGGCCATCGAGCGCCACGACCCGGTCGCCGCCCGGCGCTGGATGACCGACCACCTGCGCCGCACGGGCACGCTCGTCGCCGAGGCGTTCGAGCGCCGGCAGGCGGTGGAGGACGCGCCGGACCCGCGCGACATCCGGGCCCGGCTCGGGCGTCCTACTCCGGGATGAACGCGATCCCCTCGATCTCCACCGACGCGCCGCCGTAAAGCGCGGAGATCTCCACCGCGGTCGAGACGGGCAGGTCGTCGCCGAACAGCTCGGCGCGGACCTTGTTGACCTCGGGGAACTGCTCCATGTCGAGCACGAACACCGTGAGCTTCAGGATGTTCGCGAGCGTGCCGCCGACCTTGCTCAGCGCGTCGGCGATGTGCTCGAAGCAGACGCGGGTCTGCTCGGCGTAGGAGGCGTCTTTCATGACCTGCCAGTCGGAGTCGAGCGCGAGCTGGCCCTGGATGAACGCGTACTTCCCCGGGCCGCTCGCCGCCGTGATCTGGGAGATCGTGGCGAACGGCATGTCGGACTTGTGCCTCTCGATGGGCATGGTGCGGCTCCTAGTCGGGATCGGGTTCAGGCCGAGGCGAGCTCGGCGCGCTTCGCGGCCGTGGCCGCCTCGTCGATGACGCCTTCGCCGAGCTCCTCGCCGGTGAAGATCACGCCGTAGACCTGCTCGGCCCGCTCGCGCGAGACCCAGCCGTCGAGGACGTCGCGGCGGACGAGCGCGAGGTCGCGCTCGTAGGGCGGGCCGTACCCGGCGCCGCCGCCACAGATCGAGACCATCGTCTCGCCGTCCTTGATCGCCAGCCGGTGGAACGCGTCGATCTCGACGACCTCGCCGTCGACCTTCTCGATCCACTGCGCGGGGATCGCGCCGTCGGTGCCGCCGCGCACGCCGCGGGCCGTGTCGTCGATCCCGTCGGAGTTCGTCATGAACGTGATCGGCGTGCCGACGGCCTGCATCCGCACGAGCGCGCCGGGCGAGCCGCGGAAGCGCCCGTCGCCGGCGGTGTCGGTCAGCAGCCGCTGCTCGGTCACCCGGAACGGATGCTTGATCTCGTCGATCTCGATCGAGTCCTTGTACATCATGCCCGCGCCCCCGGCCGTGTACGCGGTGACCCAGCCGTCGGCGTTCGGGCCGCCCGGGCCGAGGGTGACCGCAAGCTGGATCTGGTTGATGAACGGCTCGCCGGTGCGCGGGTCGTGGCCGCTGATGACCGAGCCGCTCGGCGGCACGCCGTAGCCGTACTCGGCCATGCCGACGCCGTCGGCCATCTCGGCCATCGCGTGCTGTGTGATGTTGCAGACGCGGTCCTGGAGGTTCGTCGTCGCCGCGCTCACCGAGTGCGGGTGGCGCGGGATCCCGACGCAGCAGTTCTCGCGCAGCAGCACGTCGAGCCGGCGGAACGATCCGGCGTTCGCCGGGACCTCCGGGCCGAGGCTGTTGAACACGCCGATCATCGCCGACGAGTTCGCGCAGCCCTCGGACAGGTTGATGCCCGCCGGCACGCAGTCGGGGTTGTCGCGCAGGTCGACGGTGATCTTCGCGTCGTCGGGATCGACGCTGACCGTGACCTGGAGCGGCACGCCCTCAGGCAGGCGCGGGAAGCCGTCGTGCTTCGTGTGGACCGTCCTCGAGCCCTTCGGCAGCTTGCGGATGGCGTCGGCCATCTTCTGCTCGGACAGGTCGAACCACTGCTTGCTGTAGGCCGCGAGCTTCTCGGCGCCGATGTCGTCGATGAGCTCGAGCATCCGCCGCTCGCCGATGCGCGCGGCGCCCATGAGCGCGAGGTAGTCGCCCCACCACTGGTCGGGCACGCGGATGCGCATCCGGCACATGCGGATGATGTCCTGGTTGTCCTCGTAGTTCTCCTGCACCTGGACGCCCGGGAAGATGAGCGCGCCCTCCTCGTAGACGTCGCGGGCGTTGAACGCGTACGTCGTCGGCTCGGAGTTGCCGCAGTCGCCCTGGTGGGCCTTCGCGAAGACGGTGAACCGGTGGACGCCGTCGTCGTCGATGACCGGGATGAGCAGGCACCAGTCGGCCGCGTGGCTATTGCCGTGGTACGGGCTGTTGTGCAGGAAGGCGTCGCCACGCTTGAAGTTCGGATGCCACTCCTTGATGTGGCGGCTGATGATGTCCGGCCCGCGCATGACGTGGATCGGGATGGATTCCGCCCACGCGAGCAGCTCGTGCTCGGCGGTGAGGATGCAGCACGAGAAGTCGCGGGCGACGGCGAGGATCCCCGAGCGCGCGGAGCGCAGCAGCGTGTTGATCATCGCGCGGACGGACGCCTCGAGCCGGGACTGGATGACCGCCATCTGGACGGCGTCCAGCTCGAGGGATTCGGCCGCGGTGGGCTGGGGATCTGTGACGGACATCGGTGACTCCAGAGGGGTCGACTGCGGGTGCCTTATTGGATCCAATTATAGGCATCCGGTGATCGCCATTGGGTCCAAAGCACCTCGCCAGACGGGCGGATATCTGCCATCCGCCCGTCCAGTGCGCCAGACATTGGATCCGATCGAGACCTATTCTGCCCAGCGGACGAGGTGGTCGAACCCCTTGGCGATGAGCTTGTACGACAGCCACGCGTAAAGGACGACGAAGATCCCGACGACGGCGAGCGTGTCCGTGCGCCCGAACTCCTGCGCGCGGTTGACGATGTTGCCCAGCCCGAGATCCTGGCCGATGAACTCGGCCGCGATGACCATGCTCCACCCGAAGCCGAGCGCGAGCATCACCCCGCCCCGCAGGGACGGCAGCGCAGCCGGCAGCACCGCCGTGATGTACGCGCGGAACCGGTTGGCCCCTAGCGACCGCGCGTAGTGCTGGTAGTAGCCCGGCACGCCGTCGATCGCGGTGAGCGCGACGACGAAGATGATCGCGAAGGTCGCGAACGCGATGAACAGCACCGCGCCGATCTCGCTCTTGCCGAACCAGATGCCAAACAGGGGCGACATCGCCAGCAGGGGCATCATGCGTGCCGCGTTGGCCGGCAGCAGGAACACCTTGCGCAGGAACGTCGACCAGCACACGAGCGCCGCCGCGAGCCCCGCGATGACGAACCCGAGCGCGAGGCCGATGCCCAGCCGCACGAGCGTCGCCAGCGAGTTGCTGACCAGGCCGAGCACCGCCCCGGCGAACGTCACCGCGCCGCCGTCCGTCGTGGCCTTCACGCCGAGACCGCCCTGCCAGTAGTACGCGAGCGTGTCGAACGCGCCGGCGATGTCCACGACGTTGGGGATGTACCGCTCGCCGCTGACACCCGTCCGGCCCGCCAGCAGCGACGCGACCTGCCAGACGACGAGCAGCGTCACCACGGAGACGAGGGTCAGGAACGCGTCGCTCCCGCGCCTGGGCAGCCGTACCCGCGCGCGGCGCGGCGCGGCCGGCGCGGCACCGACGAGCTGGTCGGGGGTGGTGGTTCCGTCAGCCATCCCTACTCCTTCCACCGGGTGATGTAGCCGCCCACGAGCGCCACGATCGCGTCGCAGATCACCGCGACGACGATGAGGCACAGGAGCGTCGCGAACAGGTCCGTCGTCGCGAGGATGTCGGAGGTGATGCCGATGATCCGCCCGACGCCGGTCTCGGCGCCGAGCAGCTCGGCGATGCACTGCCAGCCCCACGCCGCGGCGAGGGCGACACGGATCGCGCCGAGCACGTTTGGGATCGACGCCGGCAGCACGACCGTCCACAGCTCACGGCCCTGCGAGGCACCCAGGCACGCGGCGAAGTTCGCGTAGTGCCCGCTCACCGTCTGCGCCGCGGCCTGCGCCGACATCGTCACGGTGAGGATCGTGAAGATGAGGACGAGCCCGGACTGGGCGAATCGCGCGGTGCCGAACCACAGCGTGATGAACGGCAGGATGATCAGCAGCGGCATCGTGCCGAGCACGAGCAGCGGCGGCTCGAGGAGCTGGCGCGCCGTCCGGACCCGCGCCATGAGGATGCCGAGCGGCAGGCCGACGAGCGTGCCCACCGCGACCGTGACGATGACGTTCACCGTCGTGTACTCGAGCGCGCCCTGCAGCCCGATCTGCTGGAACGTCACGTACGTGACGGCCGGGATGTTCTCCAGGTCGTCGGGGATGGCCTGCAGCACCTCGAGCGGCCGCGGGAACTTCCCTGAGTTGGTGAGTGCCGCGACGAGCGCCCAGAAGCCGAACACCATCGCGATGCCGAGCACGCCAAGACCGCCGGCCGCCAGAAGGCGGCCGGCGGCGCGCAGGCGCGGACGGATGGCAGAGGCCCCGGCGGGCGTCGCAGCAGCCGTCGCGGCCATGGCTACTGCTCCGACGCGGCCTTGATCAACCGGTACGCGTCGAGGTAGTCGTACGTCTCGTAGAACGTCGCGGCCTTGTCGGCGAGCTCACCGGTCGGGGCCTTCTCCTCCTTGATCTTCTCGTAGCCCTCCTTGAGCGCGACGAGGTCCTGGTAGAGGCCCTTCATGACGATCATGTCGTCCGGCGTGACGTCCTTGTCCTTGAGGATGCCGCCCTGCTGTGCCGCCTTGATCTGCGACGAGTAGACCATGTCGTAGTAGAGCGGGTAGTCGGGGTTCTCCATCAGGTCCTTGGCCTGCTCGAAGTTGGCGGTGCCGTAGAAGTCCTTGAACAGCGACACGGCCTGGTCGAGCGTGAGGTCGGTGCCGGTCGCGGTCGACAGCGTCGGCAGGGAGTACTTCAGGATCTGGTTCGGCTTGTTCTGCAGGTCGTCGATGATCCGGTAGAAGACGCCCATGAACCGCAGCACCGTCTCGCGGTTGTTCTCGACGTACTTGTCGGTGGCCTGGATGCCGGCGTGGCCGACGCCGTTGAGGACGCGCGGGTCGCCCTTGGGCAGGCCCTCGACCATGTCGTTGAAGCCGAAGAGGTTCTCGAACCCGAGGTCCTGGACCTCGACGCTCTGCGCGGCGCCGGCCGGGAACGCGTAGTCGATCTTGCCCGCCTTGGCGAGCTGGACGATCTTCGTGTCGCTGACGACGTCGAAGCTCGAGAAGTCCTTCGTGGTCAGGCCGCCCATCTTCAGCAGCGTGTTGAAGAACTCGCGGTTCGAGCCGGAGTCCGACAGCGCGACGCGCTTGCCCTTCATCTGCTCGATGACGGTCTTCGACGCCTCGTCGAAGGTCTTGCCCTGGTCCTTGAGCTCGGTGTACGAGGTCGCGTTGTTCTTCGGGTTCGACCAGATGTAGTTGCCGATGTAGGAGTTCTGCAGCTGCACCATCTTCAGCTCGGGCGCGGTGCCGTAGGTCTGGATGGTGTTCGGGACGTAGCCCGAGCCGATGTCCAGCTGGCCGTTGAGCAGCTGCTGCTGGACCTGCTTGATCGTGCGGGTCTCCTTGCCGTTGGGTAGGTCGATCCCGACCTCCTTGAACCAGCCCTGCTCGATCCCCGGAACGGCGATGGTGGTGTCGCCGTACGGCCACATCGCGAACTTCACGCTGACCTTGGGGATGTCGGTGCCGGAACTCGGGGTGAACGAGAGCTTGCCGCCCGAAGCGGAGGATGCGGTGGTCTCGGCCGCGGTGGACGACGCGCTCTCGGAGTCGTCATCGCCGCAGCCCGCGGCGAAGCCCACCAGACTCAGTGCCGCGAGGCCCGCGATCGCGCCGCGAAGCCAGCGGCCACGCGGACGTAGGTTGGATCCAAGAAGCAGTCGCCGGTCCGGATCGGATCCAGTAGGCGTCAGCGGGGGCGCATGCTGTGGCATAAACGAAGACTCCAGTGAGGGCGCTCGTCGGGTTCGGATCTCGAATTGGATCCAAGTAGTGGCCTGGCCATGAAACCGGTGGCCCGCAGGAGCCGCATTGGCCGCGTCGGCCAAAGAGTGCGAAGCGCCGTTCGACCGGCGGTCGATCCGACGCACCTCGATGCGGACCGGCACCCCTTCGCCGGAGTTCCCGCGCGCGGGCGCCTACGCGGGAACGGCCCGCGCTTCACGCGCACGAACGCGCAGGACGACCGCGAGGCCGGAGAGCGGAAGGACCACGAGCGCGGCCACGGCGGCCTCGAGCCCCAGCACGCTGGAGAGACCGCCGGCCGCCGCTGCGCCGACCGCGCCGCCGGTGATGAAGACGTAGGTGAACGTCCCCGTGGCAGCCCCGATGTCCTGCGGCGCGACCAGCGTGGAGACCTTTCCGAGCATCACCGCCTGCACCCCTGCATACGGCGCGATCGCGAGCACGGAGCCGGCGATCACGAGCACGGGCACCCCACCGCCGGCACCGGCGATGAGGACGCCGGCGGCCGACACCGCGCAGCACCCGGCGAAGACCTGCGCCGCACCGATGCGCGGCCCCAGCAGGCCCGCGAGGTGCGCGGAGGTCGCGGCGACCAGGGCACACGGTGCGAGCGCCACCCCGGTCTGCAGCGCCGTCCAGCCCGTCTCGCGATCGAGGAGCATCGGCGCCGCGAACGTGAGCCCGGTGTAGCCGGCCTGGACGGTGGCCGCGGCGAACGAGAGCTCCATGAGCTCGCGGTTGCGCAGCACCGCCAGCGGCAGGAACCCGTCGGGACGCCGGCGCAGATGCGCGGCGAGCATGACGATCCCGCCCGCCGCGCCGACCGCGAGACCCGCGGCGACGAGGGCCGGAGTCGCGGTCGCCGGGGCCTGCAGGACGGCGGCCACCATGATCGCGGCGACCGTGGCGATGGCCGCGCCCCGCAGGTCGAGCGCCCCGGGCGCCCGGCGCTCGGGTGGCAGGCCGCGCAGCAGCGCGGGCAGCGGCGCGAGCGTGAGCATCCCGCAGCTCAGCGCCGCCCTCCACCCCGCGAGCGCTTCCAGGACCGCCCCGACCAGCGGACTGATCGCGATGCAGGTGAACGACACCGCGGTGAGGATTCCGCCGACCCTCGCCCGGTCGTCAAGAGGCACGTAGGAGACGGCGTTGAACGCCGTCACGCACAGCCAGCCGCTGCCCGCGCCCTGGACGAATCGCCCGATCGAGACGCCGAGCAACTCGGGCGAGACCACGATGAGCGCCGTGCCCAGGACGGTCGCCGCCGCGCCGGCGAGCATGACGGCGCGCGAGCCCAGCAGGTCGAGCGCCCGGCCGCCGAGCGTCATCGCCACGCCGCTGCCGAGCACGAACGCGGCGAGCACCCAGGCCGTGGCTTCGTCGCCGACCCCGAGCGCGTCGGCGACGTCTGGCAGCACGACACCCGGCGCCGAGATCGCCAGACCGGCCGTGCCGGCCACCGCGCCGAGCAGCAGCCCGCGCCGGGTCATCAGCCATGAGGGGCTCACGTGCGCGCTTCGACCGCGGGTCCAACGGCCGGGAGGGGACTTTCGGCAGGAGGTCCGATGGCATGGCCTCCTCCAGCGGCTGGAATCCAAAGAATGGATCCAATCGACCCTCCACCAGCCACGCGATCCGCGTCCTTGCTCATGTCCGCGACCCTATCCCGGATCCGTTCTGGATCCAACCTTGCCGGCTGAGATGCCCCTCGACCCGATCACCCTCGGCGTCATGGCCAGCCGCGTCGACAGCGTCGCCCGGGAGATGACGAACACGATGGTCCGGACCGCGCGGTCCACGACGATGGCGTCGAAGGACTTCTCCTGCTCCATCGCCGGGCCCGGTCACGACATGCTCAGCTGCCCGGACGCCAACCCGGTGCACGTCTACGGCACGGCGCTGCTCGCAGAGGCGATGGCCGACACCCACCCGGACTTCCGCGAGGGCGACTGCTTCCTGAGCAACGACCCGTACGTCGGCAACAGCCACGCCGCGGACTACACGTTCATGGTCCCCGTCTTCTTCGAGGGCGAGCACGTCTTCACCGCGCTGGCGAAGGCCCACCAGGCCGACTGCGGCAACGCCCTGCCGACGACCTACATGCCGACCGCCGCCGACGTCTACGCCGAGGGCGCGCTGATCTTCCCCTGCGTGAGGATCCAGTCCGGGTACACCGACAACCGCGACCTCATCCGCATGTGCGAGCGGCGGATCCGCGCGTTCGACATCTGGTACGGCGACTACCTCGCGACGCTCGGCGCGTGTCGCCTGGCCGAGCGCCGCCTGCAGGAGCTCTGCGCGTTCTTCGGCATCGACGCGGTGCGCGAGTTCGTCCTGTCCTGGCTGGACTACAGCGAGCAGATGACCGCCGACGCGATCCGCCGGCTGCCCGCCGGCACGGTCGTCTCCGAGACCCGGCTCGACCCGTTCCCGGGTCTGCCCGACGGCATCCCGCTGCGCGCCGCCATCGAGGTCGACCCGTCCGCCGGGAGGATCGTCGTCGACCTGCGCGACAACCCCGACTGCGTGCCCGTTGGCCTGAACCTCACGGAGTCGACGACGAAGAACGCCGCCACGAGCGCGGTGCTCTACACGCTCAACGGCGATCCCGAAGCGACCCGCGTGAAGGTGCCGAACAACAGCGGCACCCATCGGCGCATCGAGGTGCTCGTCCGCGAGAACTGCGTCGTGGGCGCCCCGCGCCACCCGGCCAGCGCGTCGTGCGCGACGACGACCGTGCAGGACCGCGTGGTCGGCATGGTCTCCCGCGGCCTGTCGATCATCGGCGAGGGCATGGGGACCGCCGAGCAGACGTACGGCTCGTCGCCGGTGCAGGCCGTCGTCTCCGGGCACGACCGCCGCCGCGACGACGCGCCGTACATCCTGCAGATCTTCAGCGGGACGGCCGGCGGCCCGGCGACCCCGCAGAACGACGGCTGGCTGACGTACCTCATCGCCGGCGCGTCGGGCATGGGCTACGTCGACTCCACGGAGATCAGCGAGCAGAAGTACCCGCTGGTGGTCTGGGAGAAGGTCGTGCGCGCCGACAGCGAGGGCGCCGGGCGCACCCGCGGAGCGCCGGGGAACGTCTCGATCTACGGCCCGCTCGACGACCCGATGACATGCCACTGGTTCATGGAGGGCCGGGCCAACCGGCCGCAGGGCGCGCGCGGCGGCGGCCAGGCCCAGGGGCCCGAGGCGTGGGTCGTCGCCCCCGACGGCGCATGGGCGCTGCGCGACGAGGTCGTCGGCGAACTCGATCTCGCGCCGCGGGAGAACATCGTCTCGCTGTCGGCCGGCGGCGGAGGCTACGGCCCGCCGCTGGAGCGCGACCCCGAAGCCGTCCTCGTCGACGTGGTCGACGACTACGTGTCAGCGCAGCGCGCCGAGCAGGTCTATGGGGTGGTCCTGACCGGCGACCCCACCCGCTGGGAGACGCTGCGCGTGAACACGGCCGCCACAGCGGCCCGGCGAGCAGTGCTTGGTGCCGCCGGGCCGCTGCGGGCGGTCGACGACGACCTCGCTCGCGCCGCGCAGCCCCAGGCGCGCTGGTGGGCGGGACATCGCTCGGCCAAGGGCCTCGGATGCCCTGACGAGAACTCGCCTGCGGCTCCTTCTCGGGGCCGCTCAACATGACATGGAGAACGGCATGGCAGTCGACAAGGTGACCCTCACGGTCATGGCCAACCGCATCAACTCGATCGTCATGGAGATGACGAACACCATGGTGCGGACCGCGCGCTCCACCACCATGGCCGCGCGCGACTTCTCGTGCTCGATCACGAGCCACACCCACGAGATGGTGTCGTTCGCCGAAGCCGCGCCCGTCCACGTCTACGGCTCCGGGATGCTCGCCGAGGACATGGCGGAGATCCACCCGGACTTCCGCGAGGGCGACGTCTTCATGAGCAACGACCCGTACGGCGGCAACAGCCATGCGGCCGACCAGACGCTCCTCGTGCCGGTCTTCCTCGACGGCGTCCACCTCTTCACCGCGCTGGCGAAGGCCCACCAGGCCGACATCGGCAACGCGATCCCCACGACGTACTCGCCGACCGCCACCGACATGTACAACGAGGGCGCCCTGGTCTTCCCCATGGTGCTCATGGCCCGCGGCGGCTGGGAGAACACCGACATCCTGCGGATGTGCGAGCGGCGGATCCGCTCGTACGAGACGTGGTACGGCGACTACCTCGCGACGCTCGGCGCGGTGCGCCTGGCCGAGCGGCGGCTGCGCGAGCTGGCGGTCTGGCTCGGCGGGGTCGACGCGACGAAGGAGTACCTCGCCGCGTTCCTGGACTACTGCGAGCAGATGGCCGCCGAGGCGATCGGCGAGCTGCCCGCCGGGCGCATCGTCACGAAGACGCACCTCGACCCGTTCCCCCAGGTGCCGGAGGGCATCCCGCTGCAGGCGACGATCGACGTCGACCCGGCGGCGGGGAAGATCGTCGTGGACCTGCGCGACAACCCGGACAACGTCCCGGCTGGGCTCAACCTGACGGAATCGACCGCGAAGAACGCCGCGACGACGGGCGTGCTCATCGCGCTGAACTCCAAGCGCCACGCCGAGCGGCTGCGCGTCTACAACAACGCGGGCGCGTTCCGGCGTATCCAGGTGCTGACGCGTGAGGGCTGCGTCGTCGGCCGGCCGAAGCATCCCGCGAGCGCGTCGTGCGCGACGACGACGGTGCAGTGCCGGACGGTGGGCATGACGCTGATCGGGATGGCCGCGCTCGGCGACGGGTTCGGCGCGACCGAGCCGGCGTACGGCCAGGCCGCGGTGCAGGGCGTGCTCTCCGGGCACGATCCGCGCCGCGACGGCTCCCCGCCGTTTATGTTCCAGATCTTCGCGGGCACGCAGGGCGGCCCGGCGACGCCCGAGTCCGACGGCTGGCTGACGTTCCTTGTCACCGGCGGCTGCGGCATTAACTACATCGACAACTCGGAAGTGCTCGAGCAGAAGTACCCGATCGTCATCTGGGAGCGCAGCGTCTGGCAGGACAGCGAGGGCGCCGGGCGCACCCGCGGCGCGCCGGGCAACGTCTGCATCTACGGCCCGCGCTTCGCGGACATGGAGGTCCAGTACTTCCACGACGGCGTGGAGAACCGGATCAAGGGCGTGCACGGCGGGTCCTCGCCGATGGGCCCGCAGGCGTGGCACATCGCGGGGAACGGCGCGTGGGAGAAGTACGAGCACGTCGTCGGCGAGGTCGTTCTCGGCGCGGGCGAGTCGATCGTGTCGCTGTCAGCGGGTGGCGGCGGCTACGGCTCGCCGCTGGACCGGCCGGCCGAGGCGGTGCTCACCGACGTCGTCGAGGGCTACGTGTCGGCGGGCCGGGCGCGGGAGGTCTACGGCGTCGTCATCACCGGTGACGCGTCACGGCCCGAGACGCTGGCGATCGACGCCGACGCGACCGTCGCGCGCCGCGCGGAGCTCACGGCTGCGGGCCCGCTGCCGATCGAGCTCGACGACGCCTCCCGCACAGCGCACCCGCACCTCGACTGGTGGGCGGTGGCCGCATGAGCATCGACCGCGTGACGCTCGGGGTGCTGGCCAACCGCATGGACAGCATCACCCGCGAGATGACGAACACCATGGTCCGCACCGCCCGCTCGACGACGATGGCGGCGAAGGACTTCTCCTGCTCGATCGTGTCGTCCGAGGACGAGATGGTCAGCGCGCCGGAGGGCATCCCGGTCCACGTCTACGGCTCGGCGATGCTCGCCGCCGACATGCGCGAGATCCACCCGGACTTCCAGCCGGGCGACTGCTTCCTGTCCAACGACCCGTACGCCGGCAACAGCCACGCGGCCGACTACACGTTCCTCGTCCCCGTCTTCTTCGAGGGCGAGCACGTGTTCACCGCCGTGGCCAAGGCGCACCAGGCCGACTGCGGGAACGCGAAGCCGACCACGTACTCCCCCACCGCGCTCGACGTCTACAACGAGGGCGCGCTGATCTTCCCGTGCGTGAAGATCCAGTCGAACTACACCGACATCGCGGACATCATCCGGATGTGCGAGCGGCGTATCCGCGCGTTCGACACGTGGTACGGCGACTACCTTGCGACGCTCGGCGCGTGCCGCCTGGCCGAGCGCCGGCTGCAGGAGCTCTGCGAGACGTACGGGCTGGCGACGATCCGCGAGTTCGTCGTGGAGTGGCTGGACTACAGCGAGACGATGGCCGCCGACGCGATCGCGCAGCTCCCGGCCGGCCGGGTCGTTACCCGCACCGCGCTCGACCCGTTCCCTCGCCTGCCCGACGGGATCCCGCTGCAGGCGACGATCGATGTCGTGCCGTCGGAGGGTCGGGTGGTCGTCGACCTGCGCGACAACCCCGACTGCACGCCGACGGGCATGAACCTCACCGAGTCGACGTCGAAGAACAGCGCGACGACCGCGATCCTCATGGTCCTCAACAGCGACCCGGAGACCAAGGCGCCGAAGGTGCCGAACAACGCCGGGACGTATCGCCGGATCGAGGCGCTCGTGCGCGAGAACTGCGTCGTCGGCAAGCCGCGGCACCCGGCGAGCGCGTCGGTGGCGACGAACACGGTGGCCGACCGCGTGGTCGGGATGATCCTCCACGGGATGGCGACGATGCAGGAGGGCATCGGCGCCGCCCACCCGACGTTCGGGCAGCCACCGTACACCGGGGTCGTCTCCGGCCTGGATGCACGCCGGGACGGCGAGGAGTTCGTCGCCCAGCTCTTCTGCGGAACCGCCGGCGGGCCGGCGACCGCGATGAACGACGGGTGGATGCAGTTCACGAACACCGGTGGCGCCGGCTTGGAGTACGTCGACTCGACGGAGATCGTCGAGCAGAAGTACCCGATCGTCGTGTGGGAGAAGACGGTGCGCTGGGACAGCGAGGGCGCCGGCCGCCGGCGCGGCGCACCCGGCTGCATCACGGTCTACGGGCCGCGCTTCTCGGGCATCGAGGTGCAGTACTTCCTCGACGCGGTCGTCAACCGCCCGCAGGGCGTGCGTGGCGGCGGGCCGTCGCGCGGCCCGGAGTCGTGGGTCGTACGCGCCGACGGCGGATGGGACCGGCAGAACACCGAGGGCGCGGTCGGCGAGGTGCCGGTGGACCTCGGCGAGGTCATCGTCTCGTTCTCCTGCGCCGGCGCCGGCTACGGGCCGCCGGTCGAGCGCGACCCGGCCGACGTGCTGCGCGACGTCATCGACGGGTTCGTCTCGTTCGGCCGCGCACGCGATGTCTACGGCGTGGTCCTCAACGGTGACCCGGCGCGCTGGGAGACGCTGGTCGTCGACGAGCCCGCGACGGCCGCCCGGCGGGCAGCGATGGCACCGCTGTCCGACGCCGAGGACGACGCGACCCGCACCCGCCGTGACGAGACGGCCTGGTGGGCGGGCGCCGAGCTCGCCGGAACGCTCGCATGATCTACCGCCAGCTGGGCGACTCCGGCCTGCAGGTCTCCGCGATCTCGCTCGGCACGATGGGCTTCGGCGGGGTCGGCGGCTTCGACCGGGTCGGCGCCGGCGGCGTCGACGAAGCGCGTGCGCAGATCGACCTCTGCCTCTCGGCGGGCGTGAACCTCATCGACACGGCCGACGCGTACTCGGGCGGCGTGTGCGAGGAGATCATCGGCGAGGCGATCCGCGGTCGCCGCGACGAGCTGCTCATCGCCACGAAGGTCGGGATGAACTTCGGCCCGTCGCTGAACGACCGCGGCCTGTCGCGCCACCACATCATCCGCCAGTGCGAGGGCTCGCTGCGGCGGCTCGGGGTGGACCACATCGACCTGTACCAGGTGCATTCATGGGACGGGATGACGCCGCTGGAAGAGACGATGGCGGCGCTCGAGACGCTGGTGCGCGACGGCAAGGTGCGCTACCTCGGGTGCTCGAACTTCTCGGCGTGGCAGGTGATGAAGGCGCTCTGGACCGCCGACGCGCTCGGCGCGACCCCGTTCGTCAGCCAGCAGATCCACTACACGCTGCAGGCGCGCGAGGCCGAGTACGAGCTGCTGCCGCTGTCGGTGGATCAGGGTCTGGGCGTGCTGTCGTGGAGTCCCTTGGCCGGCGGGCTGCTCACGGGCAAGTACCGGCGGGGTGTCGTACCCGCCGACGGCCGGCACCTCAGCGACTGGAACGAGCCGCCGGTCTACGACACCGAGCAGCTCTACGACATCGTCGACGAGCTCGTGGCGATCGGCGAGGAGCTCGACGTCCCGCCCGTGCGCGTCGCGATCGCCTGGCTGCTGGACCGGCCAGCGATGAGCTCGTTGGTGGTCGGCGCGCGGACGGTGGAGCAGCTCGCCGATTCGCTGGCGGCGGTGGAGGTGACGCTGTCTGACGAGCAGCGGGGGCGGCTGGATGCGGTCTCCAACCCGGCGCTCCCCTATCCCTACTGGCACCAGCGTCAGACGGTGGCGCCGCGGTTCGGTGGTGCCGACCTGGCGCTGCATGGGCCGGGCGGGGTGGCGTGGGCGCAGGGGGAGGCGATGTTGGACGCCCGGTCGGGCTAGGCCCCGCCCTCCTCCGCCCACTGATCCCGCCCGCGCCCGTTGTTCTCCGTCACCGCCGGCCCCTCGCTGCGCGCCGGCGCATCGAGGACCTCGAACAGGATCTGCCGATGGCGCGTGGCCCCCACGTTGACGAGTTCGTGCACGAGCCGGGAGTCCGTCCCGTCACCGATCGTCGTCGCCGACACGTAGCCGTCCTGCGCCGACGTCGGCGCCGGCTCCGCCCCCGGCACCCGCACCTCGAGCTCGTTCTCCTCGGTGACGTAGGCGAACGCGAAGTCATGGAAGTGCCGGTGGATGCCGCTGCTCTGGCCCGGCTCGAGCACGAGCTCCCACACGCGCAGGCGCTCGTTCTCGAAGAGCAGGGTCGTGCCGATGTCGGGCGAGGGCTCCTGGTCCATGGATGCTCCAGTGTCAGGCGGGCTCAGCGGCCCGCGGCGTATCCGTCCTTGCGACTGTCCGATCCGCCGACGAGCGTGTCGCCGTCGACGAGGATCGCTTGGCCGCCGCCGAAGGGCAGCGGGTCGTCCTCCGCGCACAGCGGTAGGTCGGTCGGCGGCGGGCCGCTCCACGCGCCGCGCTCTACCAAGACGTGGTCGGCCTCCAGGCGAAAGCGCGGGCGATCGAGCGCGGCCTGCGGATCGAGTCCGTCGTCGACGAGCGCAGAGACGAACTGCACGTGCGCCTGCGCCTGGATGAACCCGCCCATGATCCCGAACGGGCCGAGGAGCCTCCCGTCGTGTTCGAGCAGGCCGGGGATGATCGTGTGGTACGGCCGCCGCCCCGGGCGCACGCGCCCCTCGACGCTGAAGCAGGCCCCGCGATTCTGCAGCACGATCCCGGTGTCGCCCGCGACGACGCCCGAGCCGAACGGCTCGTAGAGGGACTGGATGAACGAGACGGCCATGCCGTCGCCGTCGACGGCGCAGAGGTAGACCGTGCCGCCCGCCGGCTCCACAACGTCGTCGCGCGCGCGGGCGCGCGCACGCGCGCGAAGACGTCGCGGATCCAGCAGTCCGGACACGTCGGCGCCATCGCGGACCTGGGCGAGACCGTCCTCCAGCGCGAGACGGACGGCGTCAAGCCGGTCGGCGTCACCCGGGCGCTCAGCAAGCTGCTCCAGGATCCCGAGACCTTCCAGCGCGACCACCCCCTGGGTCGGCGGCGGCAGCTCGAGGACGTCGACGTCGCGGTAGCGGAGACGCAGTGGCTCGACCCAGGCCGGGGTGAAGGCGGCGAGGTCGTCCTCGGTCAGCGTGCTTGCTGTGGCGATCGCGTGCGCGACCTCGTCGCGATAGAGCGCATCCGGCCCGCGCTCGGCGATGGCGCGGAGGCTCGCGCCCAGCGCGGGGAGCACGACGACAGCGCCGCGCGCCGGCGGCGGCGCATAGCCATCCGGCAGCCGCGGCGCGGTCTTCCATCCCCACGCGCAGCGCGGTGCGACCGCGAAGCCGCGCTCGGCGAGGTCGATTGCGGGAGCCAGGCACGCATCGAGCCCGAGGCGGCCGTACCGGCGCAGCAGCGCGTCCCAGCCGGCGACCGCGCCGGGAACCGTGACCGACGCCGGACCGGCTTCAGGCACCGGGAGCTCGGCGGCGCTCGACGCGGCAGGCCCCGCGGCGTCGAGGCCGTCCGCGCGCCCGTCGCGGTGGACGATGGCGAAGGCGTCCCCACCGATGCCGGTCGACATCGGCTCGCAGACGCAGAGCGCTGCGGCCGCGGCGACCGCGGCGTCGGCGGCGTTCCCACCGCGCCCGAGCATCGCGAGGCCCGCCTGCACCGCCGGCCCCTGGGAGGCGGCGACCATGTGCTCGGCGGCGACGGCTGGAGGTCGGGGCGTGGAGCGTTCCAGGCATTGGATCCTATGAGTCGCCTTCCGATCCGACAAGGTGAGCTTCCGCCTGAATTCGTGCGGAGGATTGGATACGATCTGCGCCACTCACCCGGCTCCTCACCGCCCTGACTTCCTCCCCCGTCGCCACCCCGCCCCGTGATCGCACGCTCGCGATCGGTGCAGGCATGGCGATCGTCGGTGCGATGTGCGGCGGGATCTCCGCTTCGATCACCCGCGCCCTCTCCGACGATGGCGTCCAGGCCGAGCGCGTCAACCAGTTTCGGTTCATCGGGGCGTTCATCGTGCTCGCGCTCTTCCTCGCCGCGACACGGCCCGCGCTCCTGCGCATTCCGCGCCGGGCATGGAAGCCGCTGTTCGTCGCCGGCCTGCTCGGCTCGTTCGGCACCGGCCTGGCGTACATCCTCGCGCTGACCCTCCTGCCGATCGCCACCGCGCAGGCGCTGATCTACACGTCGCCGATCATGCTGCTCGGCGTCTCGTCGATCATCGGCCGGCAGTGGCCGCCGCCGGTCGCCGCGGCAACTGTGGCGGTCGCGGTCGGCGGCTGCTGGCTCGTCGTCAACGCATCGGCCGGCGGTTCGATCGATCTGCTCGGCGTCGCGATGGCGCTGACCACCGCCGCGTCGTTCACCGCGTATGTGACGATCATCGGCCGACTCCCGGTCGAGGTCCCGACGGTCAGCATCGTCGTGACGATGTTCGGCGTGGCGACCGCGACGCTCGCCTTCGTCCCGTATCCGATCTGGACCTTCCCCTTCGCCGAGACGACGGGGGCGCAGTGGCTCGGCCTCATCGGCGTGATGCTCCTCGCCACGCTCTTCCCCTACCTGCTGTTCGCCGGCGCCACGCTGCGGGTGCCCGGCCCGGTCGTCGGCGTGTGCGCCACGGTCGAGCCGGTCGTCGCGGTCATCGGCGCCTGGGTCACCCTCGGGCAGGCGCTCACGCCCACGCAGATCGCGGGCATCGTGCTCGTCCTCTGCGCGGCGACCGCGGCGCAGCTGCCCGGCTTCACCGGCGCGCGGGCCGCCCCGCCGCGCGAACCCGCGACGGGAGGATGACCCGATGGACACCGTGACGCTCGGCGTGATGGCGAGCCGCCTCGACGGCATCGTGCGCGAGATGACGAACACGATGGTCCGCACCGCGCGCTCGACGACGATGGCCTCGCGTGACTTCTCGTGTTCGATCACCGACCACCACCACGACATGGTCTCCTCGCCGGACGGAGCGCTCGTGCACGTGTACGGGTCGTCGCTGCTGGCCGAGGCGATGGGCCGCATTCACCCCGACTTCGCGCCCGGCGACGCGTACCTGAGCAACGACCCGTACGACGGCAACAGCCACGCCGCCGACCACACGATCCTCGTCCCTGTCTTCTTCGAGGGCAAGCACGTGTTCACCGCGCTGGCCAAGGCCCACCAGGCCGACTGCGGCAACGCGCTGCCGACCACGTACTCGCCCACCGCGACCAACGTCTACAACGAGGGCGCGCTGATCTTCCCGTGCGTCCGCGTGCAGACCGGCTACGAGGACAACCGGGACATCATCCGGATGTGCGAGCGGCGCATCCGCGCGTACGAGATCTGGCGCGGCGACTACCTCGCGACGATCGGCGCGGCGCGCCTGGCCGAGCGGCGGCTGCACGAGTTCTGCGCGGCCCTCGGCGGGCTCGCGGGCACGCGCGAGTTCGTCGCCGAGTGGCTCGACTACTCCGAGCGGATGACTGAGCAGGCGATCGCCGAGCTGCCGGCGGCGCGCGTCACGACGTCGACGCAGCTCGACCCGTTCCCCGGCCTGCCCGACGGGCTGCCGCTGCAGGCCGAGATCGACATCGATCCGGTCGCCGGCCGCGTGGTCGTCGACCTGCGCGACAACCCTCACTGCGTGCCGAACGGGCTGAACCTCACGGAGTCGACGTCGAAGAACGCGGCGACCGCGGGTGTGCTCGTCGCCCTGAACTCGCGCCGCGACGCCAAGCACGTGCGGGTGCCGAACAACTCGGGCGCGTACCGGCGGATCGAGGTGCTCGTGCGCGAGAACTGCGTGGTCGGGATCCCGCGGCACCCGGCCAGCGCATCGTGCGCAACGACGACGGTGCAGGACAGGGTCGTCGGAATGACGATGGTCGGGATGGCCCGGGCGGCCCCGGGGCGCGGCGCGGCCGAGCCGACGTACGGGTCGGCGCCGTTCCAGGGCGTGGTGTCGGGGGTGGACCCGCGCCGCGGTGGCGAGCCCTATGTGTTCCAGACCTTCCTGGGGACGGCGGGCGGGCCGGCGACGGCGGAGTCGGACGGGTGGTTGACGTACCAGATCACCGGGGCGTCGGGGATCGGGTACATCGACCAGACGGAGATCATTGAGCAGAAGCATCCGCTGGTCGTGTGGGAGAAGGTCGTCCGCCCCGACAGCGAGGGCGCCGGACGGACACGTGGGGCGCCGGGCGGGGTCGCCGTGTTCGGCCCTCGACTGGCGGAGATGACCTGCCACTACTTCCTCGACGGCGTGACCAACCTGCCGGCCGGGGTGCATGGCGGCGGCTCGCCGCTGGGGCCGGAGGCGTGGCACGTGGCGGTCGACGGCACGTGGTCGGCGTACGACCACGTGGTCGGCGAGGTCGACCTGGGGGCGCGTGAGGCGATCGCGTCGCTGTCGGCGGGCGGCGGCGGGTATGGCGATCCGTTCGAGCGGGACCCGGCGGCGGTGCTGGCAGATGTCGTCGACGGGTACGTCTCGGCGACGCGGGCGCAGGACGCGTACGGCGTTGTTCTGGACGGCGACCCCTCACGGTGGGAGTCGCTGGTGGTCGACGTCCGCCGCACCGCCGCGCGTCGCGGCGACGGGACGGCATCTGGCGGTGGGCGTGCGCCGCTCGCCGCATCGCGGTGGTGGGCCCGCGCCGTCGAACCCTCCTGAAGAAATGGTCGCCTGGCGACCATGTCTTCAGGAGCGTTCCGCGGCACCCGGGGCGACACAGCGCCCCGGGCCCGCATGGCTTCCCTAGGAGGAGGAAGTCACCACCGCGCTGGCCGCATCCAGCCGCGCGATCTCGTCATCGGTCAATGTCAGCCCGACGAACGGCAGCAGCCCCTCCAACTGCTCCACCGTCCGCGCACTCGCGATCGGCGTCGCCACCGACGGCTGCGCCGCCGTCCACGCCAGCACCACGGGCCCGAGCGTCGTCTCGTGCACTGCCGCGATCTCGTCGAGCACCTCGAGCACCGCCGCGCCCCCGCGCTTTAGGTAGACCGACGCCTCGCCGGCCCGCGGGCTCGCATCCGAACCCGCTGAACCTGGCCGGTACTTCCCGAGCAGGAACCCCTGCGCCAAGGTCCAGTACGGCACCGACGGGATGCCCTTCTCCACCAGGAGCGGCTGCAGCTCCGCCTCGAACTCCCGCTCGACCAGGCTGTAGTGCGGCTGGAACACCTCATACGACGCGAACCCCTCCCGCGCCGAGATCTCCAACGCCGACGCCAGCCGCGGAGCGCTGTGGTTCGACGCCGCCAGGTGCCGCACCTTGCCCGCCCGAACCAGCGCGTCGAACGCGTCGAGCGTCTCCTCCAACGGCGTCCCCAGATCATCGAAGTGCGCGTAGTACAGATCGATGTAGTCGGTCTGCAGCCGCGCCAAGGACTCGTCGCACGCGCGCGCGATTGTCGACGCGCGAAGGTCATGCGGCAGCCCCGGCATCTCGCCGCCGACCTTCGTCGCGAGCACGACGTCAGCACGGTTCCCCCGCGACACCATCCACCGGCCGATGATCGTCTCCGACATCCCGCCGTCGTTCCCCGGAGCCCAGAACGAGTACTGGTTCGCGGTGTCGAGGAAGTTGCCACCCGCCGCCACGTACGCGTCCAATACCTCGAACGACTGCGCCTCGTCCGCCGTCCAACCCCAGACGTTCCCGCCGAGACACAGCTCGAAGACGTCGAGGCCGGTGCTTCCCAAAGTCACCATCAGACCGGCTGCGTGGTCGCGCGGATCAGGATCTGATTGACGTCGGCGTTCGGCGGCATGTCCATGACGAACATCACCGCTGCAGCGATGTTCTCGCCCTCCACGATCGAGTCGGGCAGCCCGGGCACCGTCGCGGCCATCGGCGTGTTCACCCACCCCGGCTCGATCACGCACACATGCGCGCCGGTGTCGTTGAACTCCAGGCGCAGCGCCTCGCCCATCGCCGTCACCGCCGCCTTCGTGCACGCGTAGAACGAGCCGGGAACCATGAACCGCGCCGCGCGCGACGACGTCAGGATCAGCTTGCCCTGCGTCTCGATCAGCGCGTCCATCGCCGCGCGCGCGGTGATCGCGGTGCCGTAGACGTTGACCAGCGCGTTGGTCTTCCACACCTCGACCGGGTCGGTCTTCCACCCCGGCTCGGTGAAGGCGCCGGCGTTGGCGAAGACGCCGTCGATGCGCCCGAAGGCCTCCAGCGTCGTGGCGACCATCGCCTGGACGGAGTCCCAGTCGGAGATGTCGCACGTGATGCCGATCGCCTTGTCGGGGCCGCCCAGCGCCGCGGCCTCAGCGGAGACGAGCTCCGCGCGCCGCGCCGCGAGCGCGACACGGTAGCCGCGCGAGGCCGCCAGCTTCGCGGTCGCCAGCCCCATGCCGGAGCTGGCGCCGGTGATGAGCAGGACAGGTTCGGTCATATGCGTGGATCCTCAGCGGGCCAGGGACAAGATTGCATCCAATATGCCATCGCCACACCCGCCACTGGTCCGACCAGAAGTCCAAGACCATGCCGGTTGATTTGGTCATCGGGTCCGATGTTGCTGAGGTTCCGGCCCGTTTTCCTCTGTTCCCCAACCTGGATCCAATTCCTGCTGGCCGGATCCGCCCTCACCTCGCAACGACCGGAGCCCGATGACGACGACGAAGACCCTGGACAGCGTCCAGCTCGCGGTGCTGGAGAGCCGCTTCGACGCGATCGCCCGCTCGATGCTCAACACGCTGCTGCGGTCCGCGCGCACCGGAGTCCTCGCTGTCGCGCACGACTTCTCCTGCGCCGTCCTGACGAAGGACGGCGACCTCCTGGCCTGGGCCGAGTCGATCCCGATCCACGTGCTGCACGGGCCGAAGGAGATGGTCCAGACGATGAAGCGCTTCCACCCCGACCTCAAGCGCGGTGACGCCTTCCTGCACAACTCCGGCTACCACGGCTGCTCGCACACGGCCGACTGGACGATGCTCATCCCGATCATCGACGACGACGGCGAGCACCACTTCACGGTGCTGGCCAAGGCGCACCAGGGCGACTGCGGCAACAGCGTCCCGACGACCTACATGTGGCAGGCGCGCGACGTCTACGAGGAGGGCGGCCTGATCTTCCCCGCCGTCAAGGTCCAGTCCAACTACGAGGACAACCAGGACATCATCCGCATGTGCCAGATGCGGATCCGCGCGCCCGACCACTGGTGGGGCGACTACCTGGCGCTCATGGGCTCCGCGCGGATCGGCGAGCGCCGCACCCTCGACCTCATGCAGGAGGTCGGCGCGGACACCCTGCTGGCCTACTCGCGCCAGTGGCTGCAGATGAGCGACGAGCTCATGGAGGAGCGGCTACGCCAGATCCCCAAGGGCAAGGCGACCGCGACGACGATCCACGACCCGCTGCCGCTCGACGCCATGACCGAGGCCGGCTACGGCGACGGCATCCCGATCAAGGTCACGGTCGAGACGTTCCCGGAGGAGGGGCGCATGGTCGTCGACCTGCGCGAGAACCCCGACAACCTGCCGAGCGGGATCAACCTCAGCGAGGCGTGCGCGAAGAGCTCGGCGCTCATCGGGGTGTTCCTCGGCATCGGCAAGGGCGTGCCGAGCAACGGCGGATCGCTCAGCCGGGTCGACGTCCTCATCCGGGAAGGGTGCTGCGTCGGCAGCCCGGTGCACCCGTACAGCTGCTCGGCCTCGACCACCAACCTCCAGGACCGTGTGGCGAACGCGACGCTCGAGGCACTCGCGGAGATCGCGGACGGCTGGGGCATGGGCCAGTTCGGCTACGGCCAGGCCGCCGGCGGCTCGGTCATCAGCGGCACCGATCCGCGGACCGGCAAGCCGTTCGTCAACCAGCTCTACCTCGCCGCCAGCGGCGGGCCGGGCACGCCGTTTCACACCGACGGCTGGCTGAACGCCTACACGGTCGGCGGCTGCGGGATGCTCTACAAGGACTCGATCGAGATCGACGAGCAGATCCACCCGATCCGCGTCGTCGCCGAGAAGCGCATCATCGATTCCGAGGGCCCCGGACGGAGCATCGGGGCGTCGGCGGCGTTCACCGAGTTCGGCCCCGTCGGCTGCTCGATGGAGGTCGTCAACGGCGGTGACGGCAGCGTCGTCCCCGCCCGTGGCGCCCGCGGAGGCGGCGAGGGCACGCAGATGCAGATGTGGCGCCGCAAGGTCGACGGCACGCTCGAGGAGATCCCGACCTTCCACCGCATCACGCTCGCCGACGGGGAGACCCTCGTCGGCGTGTCCTGCAGTGGCGGCGGCTACGGGCCGCCGACCGAGCGCGAGCTCGACGCCGTCGCCAAGGACGTCCTCGAGCGCGTGATCACCCCTGAGCGTGCGAAGGCGGTCTACGGGGTCGCCGTGGACCTCGACGGCGTCATCGACCACGACGCAACGGCCGCCCTGCGCGCCGCCTGACATCCCGACGGAGGAACCATGACCCCCACGTACACCATCTCCGTCGACACCGGCGGGACGTTCACCGACCTCGTGCTCGCCGATCAGGACGAAGTCATCGGCCTGTTCAAGAGCTCGACAACGCCCGACGACCTGTTCGTCGGCATCACCGGCGCGATCGAGAAGGCGGCCGCGCACGTCGGCCTGCCGATCGCCGACCTGCTCGCCGCGACCAAGGTGTTCGTCTACTCCACGACGCGCTCGACGAACGCGATCCTCACCGGCAACGTCGCGAAGACGGCGTTTGTCACGACGCGCGGTAACCGCGACATCCTGCTCTACCGCGAGGGCGGCAAGGACCAGCCGCACAACCTCGCGCTGCCGTTCAAGACGCCGTACGTGCCGCGGCGCCTGTGCTTCGAGATCACCGAGCGCGTGCTGGCCGACGGCAGCGTCGCGGTCGAGCTCGACGAGGCCGCGGCGCGCGCGACGCTCGAGCGGATCGGCGAGCTGGAGGTCGAGGCGATCGGCGTCTGCCTGCTGTGGTCGATCCTCAACCCCGAGCACGAGCTGCGGATCGGCGAGCTCATCGAGGAGATCCTGCCCGGCGTCGAGTACTCGCTCAGCCACCAGGTCAACCGCATCGTGCGCGAGTACCGGCGCGCGTCCTCGACGGTCATCGACGCGTCGATCAAGCCGCTCATGCGCGACCACCTCAACGACCTGGAGAGCCGGCTGCGCGGGCTCGGCTTCAACGGCGATCCGCTGATGGTGACGCACGTCTCCGGCGGCGTCATGCGCACCGAGCAGATGTGCGAGCGGCCGATTCAGACCGTCGACTCCGGGCCGGCGCTCGCGCCCGTCGCGGGCGTGGTCTACGCGGAGGCCGAGCCCGACGCGAAGGCGCCCGACGTGCTCGTCGTCGACACCGGCGGGACGAGCTTCGACGTGTCGATCGCGAACGAGGGCCGCATCCTCTACACGCGCGAGAAGTGGCTCGGGCCGAAGTGGTACGGGCACATGACCGGCCTGCCGGCGGTCGACACGCAGTCGCTCGGCGCGGGCGGCGGCTCGATCGCGCGCGTCGACGCGGGCGGCCTGCTGCACGTCGGCCCGGAGAGCGCGGGCGCCGACCCGGGGCCCGTCGCCTACGGCAAGGGCGGCACGGAGCCGACGGTGACCGACGCCGCGCTGGTGCTCGGCTACATCGACCCGGACAACTTCCTCGGCGGCGCGATGAAGCTCGACCTCGAGGCGGCGCGCTCGGCGATGCTCGAGAAGGTCGGCGAGCCGCTCGGGCTGAGCGCCGAGGGCGCGGCCGAGGCGATCCTGCGCGTCGCGTCGGAGTCGATGCGCGGGTTCATCACCGACATGACCGTCGCGCAGGGGCGCGACCCGCGGCAGTGCGTCATGATCGCCGGCGGCGGCGCGGCGGGCCTGAACATCGTGCGTATCGCTCGGGATCTCGGCGTCAGGCAGATCATCATCCCGCGGCTCGCCGCCGGGCTGAGCGCCACCGGCGGGCAGTTCAGTGACATCAGCGCGACGTTCTCGATCGGCCAGTACGCGAGCTCGGCCGCGTTCGACTTCGACAAGGTCAACGCCACGGTCGGCGAGCTGAAGACCGCGCTGACGTCGTTCCTCGACGCGGTCGACCAGCCCGGCGAGCGCGAGATGCGCTTCGTGTGCGAGGCCCGCTACGACCAGCAGATCTGGGAGATCGACGTCGACCTCGGCGAGGGCCGCGAGTTCCACGGACCCGAGGACCTGGCGTGGCTGCAGGAGCGCTTCGACGCCGCGCACCTCAACCTCTTCGCGGTCAACCAGCCGGGCTTCCCGATCGAGATCGTCACGTGGCGCGGTGAGGGACGGATCATCCGCCCGAAGCCGGCGCTCACGACGGCGGGCGCCGACGACGACGACGCGGGCGCTGCGGCCGATGTGGACGTCACGACGCGCACCGGCTGGTTCGGCGGTGAGCCGATGGACACCGCGGTGCACCGCGTCGAGGACATGAGCGCGCTGACACGCATCGAGGGCCCGGCGATCATCGAGGAGCCCACGACGACGATCGTGCTCGACCCGGGCTCGGTCGCGCAGGTGCGCCCGACGCACTACCTCGTGGAGATCGCCGGCGCCGACGAGGCCGCGATCGCCGCGGGCACGGTCGGGGCGGAGGCGTAGCGATGGCGATCGACCGGGTCACGCTCGGCGTGATGGCCAACCGGCTGGACTCCATCACGCGCGAGATGACGAACACGATGGTGCGCACCGCGCGCTCAACGACGATGGCGGCGAAGGACTTCTCGACGTCGATCGTGTCGTCCGAGGGCGAGATGGTCAGCGCGCCGGAGGGCATTCCCGTGCACGTCTACGGGTCGGGCCTCATCGCGCAGGCGATGACGGAGATCCACGGCGACGCGATCAAGCCCGGGGACGCGTACCTGACGAACGACCCGTACCAGGGCAACAGCCACGCGGCCGACCAGACGGTGCTCGTCCCGGTGTTCTTCGAGGGCGAGCACGTGTTCACGTCGGTGGCCAAGGCCCACCAGGCGGACATCGGCAACGCCAAGCCGACGACGTACTCGCCGACCGCGCTGGACGTCTACAACGAGGGCGCCCTGATCTTCCCGTGCGTGAAGGTGCAGGACCGCTACCAGGACGTCACCGACATCATCCGCATGTGCGAGCGGCGGATCCGCGCGTTCGACACGTGGTACGGCGACTACCTCGCCGCCCTCGGCGCGGCGCGGCTGGCCGAGCGGCGGCTGCAGGAGTTCTGCGAGGCCTACGGGCTGGCGACGGTGCGCGAGTTCGTCGCCGAGTGGCTGGACTACTGCGAGCAGATGACCGCGGAGGCGATCTCCAAGCTGCCCGCCGGGCGGGTGCACGCGTCGACGTGCCTCGACCCGTTCCCGCGGCTGCCCGACGGGATCCCGCTGCAGGCGACGATCGACGTCATGCCCGACGAGGGGCGCGTCGTCGTCGACCTACGCGACAACCCGGACTGCACGCCGACCGGGCTGAACCTCACGGAGTCGACGTCGAAGAACGCCGCGACGACGGCGATCCTCATGTGCCTGAACAGCGTGCCGGAGACCCGTGAGGTCATCGTCCCGAACAACGCGGGGTGCTACCGGCGCATCGAGGTGCTGCTGCGCGAGAACTGCGTCGTCGGGATCCCGCGCCACCCGGCAAGCGCGTCGGTGGCGACGAACACCGTCGTCGACCGCGTCGTGGGGATGGTGCTGCGCGCGGTCGCCACGATGCGCGAGGGCGTCGGCGCGGCGCACCCGTGCTTCGGCCAGCCGCCGTACACCGGCGTGGCGTCGGGGGTCGACGCGCGGCGCGACGGTGAGGACTACGTCTTCCAGCTGTTCAGCGGGACGAGCGGCGGGCCGGCCACCGCGCACAACGACGGGTGGCTGCAGTTCACCAACACCGCGGGCGCGGGGCTGGAGTACGTCGACTCGACGGAGGTCGTCGAGCAGAAGTACCCGATCGTGGTGTGGGAGAAGGTCGTGCGTGTCGACTCCGAGGGCGCCGGGCGGATGCGCGGCGCGCCGGGCGGCACGACGGTGTTCGGTCCGCGGTTCGACCCGCTGGAGATCCAGTACTACCTCGACGCGGTGGTCAACCGCTCGCAGGGCGTGCGCGGCGGGCAGATGTCGCGCGGGCCGGAGGCGTGGCTTGTGAGCGCCGACGGCGCGGCGACGAAGCGGACCGAGACCGTCGGCGAGGTGCCGGTCGATGTCGGCGAGTGCATCCTGTCGTGGTCGGGCGCGGGTGCGGGCTACGGCCCGGCCGCTGAGCGCGACCCCGAGCGGGTGCTGCGTGACGTCGTCGACGGCTACATCACCCCGGCACGCGCGACGGCCGCGTACGGCGTGGTGCTCACCGGCGATCCGGCCCGCTGGGAGACGCTCGCCGTCGACGCGGAGGCGACGGCCGCGGCCCGCGCGGCGTTCGCCGACGCAGCGCCGGACGACGACGTCGCCCGCGACACGTCCCTGCCGGACACCTGGTGGCTGGCGGCGGCATGATCGGGCGAGGCCGGACAACCGCCGGGTTCACTAGGGTTCGTGGGGAATTCCATGGTCGAAGTCGTCTACGTGGTCGTTTCCCCCGGCAGGACTGTCACGCGATGAGCGCGGCGGATCCCACCCCGGTCGAGGAACCGCTGTCGAGCACCGACCCCGGCCTCGTCGACGATCTCGCCGATCGCATCCACACCCGGGTGCTGACGGGCGAGTATGCGGTCGGCTCGTGGCTGCGCCAGGAGGCGCTCGCGCAGGAGTTCGGCGTGTCCCGCACCCCGGTCCGTGAGGCGCTGCGCAAGCTGCAGGCCGCGCGCGTCGTTGACGTCATCCCGCACCGCGGCGCGCTCGTGCGCGCCCCCACGGCGACGGACATTCGCGAGTCCTACCTCATCCGCGGCGAGCTGGAAGGGCTCGCGGCCGAGATGGCCGTCGCCCGGATCGACGACGAGCAGCTGCGCCGGCTGCGCGAGGCCGAAGAGGCGTTCCGCCAGGCCATTCCGGTGCTGTCGAAGATCGCGCGCGACCAGGGCGTCGAGGCAATCGCCGACGGCCCGTGGGATGCCGCGAACCTCGCGTTCCACCGGGCGATCATCGACGCCGCCGGCATCGGTCGGCTGCGCCCGCTCATCGCCGATCTGCGCAAGGCGTTCCCGCGCAACCTGTCGTGGGCGGCGCTGGCGGAGGAGCCCAGCCTGCTGGAGGACAACGTCACGCAGCACGCGCGGATCCGCGCGGCGATCGAGCGTCGCGACCCGGTCGCCGCCCGCCGCTGGACGACCGACCACTGCCGCCGCACCGGCGAGCTCGTGGCCGACTGGTTCGAGCGCAAGTACGCCGCGGCCGACGCGGTGGACAGCGGGCTCGACGAGCGCGCCGCCAAGCGGCGCCAGGCCATCTCGCGGCCATGACGTCGCCGAAATACGCGGTGTACCTGCCGCACTACGGCCCGTTCGGGGACCCGTTCGTGCTCGCGGATCTGGCCGTGCTCGCCGAGGAATCGGGCTGGGACGGCGTGTTCCTGTGGGACCACATCGTGCATGACCCGGGGTCGGGCGACCCGACGGTGGACGCGTGGCTGGCGCTGACGCTGATCGCGGAACGGACCTCGCGGATCACGCTGGGGCCCATGATCACGCCGCTGCCGCGCCGGCGACCGTGGAAGGTCGCGCGGGAGGCGGCGACGCTCGACGTCATCTCGGGCGGGCGGCTCGTGCTCGGGACCGGGCTCGGCGACCTCGAGGACTACGTGACGTTCGCCGAGCCGCGCGCGGGATCGGAGCGGGTGGAGCGGCTGCTCGAGGGAATCGAGCTGCTGCGACGGTTCTGGAGTGGTGAGCGAGTGTCGTTCCATGGGATCCGGTACTCGGTCTCCGACGTGGTGATGCAGCCGCGGCCGGTCCGCGGGTCGGTGCCCATCTGGATGGCCGGCGGCCACACGAACGCCAACGCGCTGGCACGGGCGGCGGACGTGGACGGCGTGGCGGCGATCCGGTACCCGTGGGATCTCGATCGGATGATGGAGCCGTGGGAGCTGGCGGAGATCGTGTCGACGGTCTCCGAGCACCGGGGCGGTGACATGGACGGGTATGACGTCATCGCGATCGGGCGGTCGTCCGCCGGAGCGGCGGGCGTGGCGCATGTGGCGGAGTTCGCCGAGGTCGGGATGACGTGGTGGTGGGAGACGATCCACCAGGACAAGGACGACCTGGAGGCGACGCGGGCGCGGATCGGGGCGGGACCGCCGCGCCCCTAAGGCCGAACGTCGAGGAGGTGTCGCTAGAGCGACATCATTTCGACGTTCGGCGGGGTTGGGGGCGTGTGGCGGCCGTGATGAGGTCCGCGTTGCCGCGCACCGCCGCACCCCCCGGGTCCACCAGCACATCCTCGAACCCCATCCGCGTGTCATAGCCCCGCGCCAGCGCGTCGCGAGCCAGCGGCCAGCACGCCGCGCCCATCCCGTGCTGCAACCGCGGCACCTCGATCCCGTGCCGGTCCAGTGCCGCGTGCATCGCCGCGCACTCCGCCAGCGCCTGATCCACATCCTCGGTCACGGGCTCCACGATGACCCGCAGCATCCGGTCGGCCAGGCCCGACGCCGCCAGCCGGTCGACATCGCCGACCGTCAGCACCGCCGCCTCCACTCCCAGTCCCTGCGACAGGAACGCCGCGGCCAGCGACACCGCGCCCGCGTCGCCGAACAGCGCCGAGCCGAAGTCCGGCTCGCGCCAGCCGCGCAGCAGCTCAAGCCGCCGCACCGGATCGGGCTCGATCCAGGGCGCCGACGACACCCCCACCGGAAGCCCCGACGCCTCGCGCACCAGCCGCGCCACCTCGTTGACGACCACCGGGTCGATCGTCTCGGCACCGGCGGCATCCCGCGCATGGAGATGGATTGCGCCGGCGCCCGCCGCCGCACACGCCACCGCGTCGGCCGCCAGCTCCTCGGGCGTGATCGGGACCGCCGGGTGCTCGGCCTTCGACCGGCCGCCGTTCAGCGCGGCCTTGATCACCAGGGGATCTTCACGCGCCGCTTGTAGAACCCGCCGCTCGGCAGCGCGTCGGAGTCCATCCGCGCGAGCCACAAGATCGTGTCCGCGCCGTCGGCGATCGACAGGTACGCGCCGTCGCCGCCCATGTCGGTCTTCACCCAGCCCGGGCAGATCGAGTTCACCGACACCTGCGGGAACAGCGCCGAGTGGAGCATCCGCGTCAGGCCGTTGAGCCCGAGCTTGCTGATCCGGTAGCCCGGCGAGATCGTGCCCATCTCGTCGAGCTGGCCCATGCCGCTCGACACGTTGATCACGCGCGCGGGCGCGGCCTCGCGCAGCAGCGGGAGGACGGCCAGCGTCAGGCGCCACGCGCCGAAGAGGTTCACGTCGACCGTCCGGCGCACGATCTCGAAGTCGACCTCGAGCGGGCTCTCGCCGCGGTCGAGGATGATCCCGCCGTTGTTGACGAGGACGTCGAGCCGGCCGGCGTGCTCGCGAATCGTCTCCGCGCACGCCGCGACGCTCACGTCGTCGGTGATGTCGAGCCCGACGACCACGACGCGTGCCGCGAGGTCCTCACCGAGCCCGGCCCGCGCGGCCTCCCCCGCCGCCACGTCGCGCGCGCCGAGGAACACCGTCATCCCATCTGACGCCAGCTCGCGCACGACCTCCAGCCCGATGCCCCGCGCCGCGCCACTGACCAGCGCGACCCGCTCAGACACCCGCCGCCTCCACCGCCGGGCCGCGCGCGAGGAAGCCGCGGGCGGGCTGGTCGACGAGCGCCCCGTCGACCACGAGCGGCACCCCGCCGGCGATGACCGCGCTCGGCGTGCCGGTGACCTGCCAACCCTCGTAGAGGTTGTAGTCGCAGTTGCTCTTCTGGGTCGCGACGCTCAGCGTGCGCGTGCGCTCCGGGTCCCAGATCACGAGATCCGCGTCGGCGCCGACCTCGATGACGCCCTTGCGCCCGCCGAGCCCCATGAGCCGCGCGGGTGTGGTGCAGCACAAGTCGACCCACTGCTCGAGGGTCAGCCGTCCGGCGCGCACGCCGCGGTCGAAGATGAGCTCGAGACGCTCCTCGATCCCCGGCACCCCGTTGGGGACCTTCGAGAAGTCCTCCTCCAGACGCTCCAGCCGCATCGTGTACGGGAACGCGCAGTGGTCGGTGCCGATCGTGTCGAGACCCACGCCGGCGAGCGCGTGCCACAGCTCGTCCTGCGCCGGGGCCGGGCGCGGCGGCGGGGAGAAGATGCCCTTCAGGCCCTCGTCGCCGCCCTGCAGGAGCGAGTCGTCGTGCAGCAGGTACTGCGGGCAGGTCTCGCCGTAGACCGGCAGGCCGCGCATCTTCGCCGCGACGATCGGCGCGATCGCCGGGCCGCATGTGGTGTGGACGATGTACGTCTTCGCGCCGGTCAGCTCGGCGAACATGACCGCCCGGGTCACCGCTTCGGCCTCGGTCTCGATCGGCCGTGTCGTGCCGTGGAACGGCGGGGCCGTGTTGCCCCCGGCCAGCGCCTCGGAGATGAGCGCGTCAATGGCGTCGCCGTTCTCGGCGTGCACGAGTACGATCGCGCCCGTCTCGGCGGCGACCTTCATCGTGTTCCACATCGCCGGGTCGCCGACCATGAACTGGTTGCGGTAGGCCATGAAGAGCTTGAAGCTCGTCACGCCCTGCGCCGGGATCTCGCGCAGCTCGTCCACGCGCGCGGGGTCCGTGAGGTCGCGGATCACGAGGTGGGCGCCGACGTCGGTGACCGGCGGCGCCGCGGCCAGCGCGGCGTGCCATTCGGCCATCGCGTCGGGCAGCGGCTGGCCGAACTCCTGGAAGGCGAAGTCGAAGACCGTCGTGGTGCCGCCGTGCGCGGCGGCGATCGTCGCGGCGGTGAAGTCGTCGGCGCTCGGCACGCCCTTGAACGTGATCTTCATGTGGGCGTGCGGGTCCACGCCGCCCGGGATGACGTACTGGCCGCGCGCGTCGAAGACGTGGTCGGCGGCCACGTCGAGCCCGGCGCCGATCTGCACGATCTTTCCGTCGACGGCGAGGACGTCGGCCTCGTAGCGGCCGAGCGCGGTGACGATCAGACCGCCGCGGATCAGGGTGCTGCTCATGCTGCCTCCTCCTCGTGGGACGCCCAGGCCGAGAGCGCGCCGCCGTCGGCGTAGAGGACCGTCCCGGTGATGTAGCTCGCGGCGCCCGAGCTGAGGAAGAGCACCGCCTCGGCGATCTCGTCGGGCGTGCCGTACCGGCGCAGCGGGATGCGCTGGCGCTCGAACGGCGCGAGCGCGTCGGGCTCGCGGACGCCGTCGATCTCCTGGAGCTTGACCATCACGCCCGGGCCGACCGCGTTGACGCGGATCCCGTGCGGTGCCAGGGCGTTGGCCATGCCCTTCGTCGCCATCGTGACCGCGCCCTTCGACGCCTCGTAGGCGACCGACTCGGCGTGGCTGATGACCCCGGAGATCGAGGTGAGGTTGACGATGCTGCCGCCGATCACGCCGTGCTCGACCATCCGCGCGCCACCGATGCTGCCGACGAGCAGCGGCACCTTGACGTTGATGGCGAAGACCTCGTCGATGCGCTCGGGTGTGAGCTGGAGATACGGCATCCGCCCGTGCCCGGCCGCGCACTGCGCGATGACCGAGACCGGGCCGAAGCGCGCCTCGGCGGCGTCGAAGATCGCGGGGATCGCGCCGTCGGCGGTGAGGTCCTCCACGAGGTTGAAGATGCCGTCGTACTCGACCGGGCAGCGCGCCCGGTCCACCGCGACGACGTCGGCGCCCTCCGCGGCGAAGGCGGCCGCGCACGCGGTCCCGATCTGCCCCGCCGCGCCGGTCACGAGCACCGTTCGGTCCGTGAAGCGATTCGCCATATGTTGGATACAATATGGCGCGCTTCACGGCCGTGACATGGACCGGCGGGCCAGGCTCAGTCCGCCATGACGTCGCCCCCGGAGAGGTTCATCACCGCGCCGGTGATGTATGCGCCGCCGACGGGCGAGACGAGCAGCAGCGCCGTCGGGACGATCTCCTCGACCCGGCCGAAGCGCCCGAGCGGCAGCTCGGCCTGCTTGGCCGCCAGCCAGTCGTCGGGCATCCCCATGAGCATCTCCGTGTCGATCGGCCCGGGGGCGATCGCGTTGACGTTGATGCCGCTCGGCGCAAGCTCCCGGGCGATCGCGCGGGTGAACCCGTGGACGCCGGCCTTCGACGCCGCGTAGTGCGCGAGCTCGACCCCGCCTTTCAGCCCAATCTGCGAACCGATGTTCACGATGCGCCCGCCCGCGCCGCCGGCCACCATCGCGCGGGCCGCCTCGCGCGCGCAGAGAAACGTCCCCTCGAGGTTGACGGCGAGCATCTCGCGCCACGCGTCGACGCCGAGCTCGAGGAACGGCACGGCCGGCCCGATCCCCGCGCTGTTGACGAGCGCCCACGGCGTGCCCAGCTCCTCGCCGATCTGCGCGAACGCGGCGAGCACCTGCGTCTCGTCGGTGATGTCCGCGGCGATCGAGAGGACGCCGTCGATCGGCTCAACCTCCCTGTCGAGCACGGCGACCTTCGCCCCCTCGTCGCGGAAGCGCTCGGCGATCCCGCGCCCGATCCCGCGCCGCCCGCCGGTCACCACCGCCACCCGGCCATCAAGCTCGCCCGCCATGCGTCACATCCCCCGTCGTCGCAGTCGTTTCACGCGTACCACGCCTCCGGACCCAGGCGCACGGTGTCGCGCCAGTCGAGGTCGTGGGTGAAGACGAGCTCGGCACCCTCGGCGTCTCGCAGCGCCTCCAGGCGCTCCCAGCTGGCGACCATCTCGTCGGGGCTCCAGAGGATCCCCGGCAGGCGGCGCGCGGCCATGGTGCGCGGGGAATACGCGGCGTCGCCGACAAGGATCACCGCCCCGCCGGACAGGCGGACGAGGACCGACTGGTGGCCGCCGGAATGGCCGGGCGTGGGGACGAGGACGATGCTGCCGTCGCCGAAGACGTCAGACTCGCCGTCGTGGTCCTGCCAGCGCACCGGCAGGTCGAAGTCCTCGCGGACGTAGAAGCCTTCCTGGTAGACGGGAGGCGAGAACGCGAACGCCCGCTCGCGCGCCTGCACGTGGAACGTCGCGCCCGGGAAGAGCCCGACGCCGCCGGCGTGATCGATGTGCAGGTGGGTCAGGACGACGTGCTCGACATCGCCCGGCGCCACCCCGATCGATGCGAGCCGCGCGACGACGTCCTCCCCCTCGCGGACGGCGATGCGCGGGCCCTCCGGAACGGGGTCGCGGTCGGGGTCGTAGGCGCCCGTCCACCGCGGATGCGCGCCGGTGTCGATGACCACCGGCCCGCGCTCGTGCAGGACGACGTAGAAGAAGTACGGCGTGCGGACCTTCGTCCCGACCTCGGGCCCGAGCGGGTCGAAGTTCGCGAGATCGACAATCTCGACACCGACGTTGAAGGCGAACAGGCGGGGATCCAAAGTGGATCCAATATACGGCCGGTGTCCAGCCGCGCGACCTACGACTCGAGCTCGATGCCCAGCGCCGCCGCCAGCGTCGTCGCACTCGCCACGAGGTCGTCCGCCGGCATCGCGACACCCTTCAGCGACGTGATCCCCACGACGCCCGCGAGGGTCGACCCGCGGATGACGACCTTCGTGCACCGCGCGTCGCGGAAGTCGGCGCCCTCCAGCGCGCAGTCGACGAACTCCACGTGGCGCAAGTCGGCGCCGACGAACGACGCCTCGCGCAGATTCATCGCCTCGAAGCGCACCCGGTGCAGCCGGGCATGCCCGAGGGAGCCGAGCATGAGCGTGCCCTCGGAGAACAGGACGTCCTCGACCTCGCCTTCGACAAGCTCCAGGCCCACGAGCCGGCAGCGCCGCAGCTCCACTCGGCGAAGCGCCGCGAAGCGGGCGTGGACGTTGGACAGGTCGGCGTCGACGAGCACGCTGTCACGCAGCCGCACCTTCCGCGCACCTGGCTCGACCGCCAGGCCGGTGAGCGTCGCGCCCGTAATGCGGACCGCGTCGTCCTCGGTGTCGACCTCGCGGTCGGCCTCCTCCGGCGCGCGCGGCGCGTTCACGACGCCTGCACCCCGCGCAGCAGCGCGGCGAGCGCGAGGCCCGGCGTCTCGAGGTCCTCCTCGGCGGTGCCGAGCCGACGGACCCCCAGCCCGGTGATGAGCGCGACGACGACCTTGGCCAGCCGCTGCGCGTCGGGCACCTCGAGCGCTTCGAGCGCCGCCGCGGCGAAGTCGTCGTACGCCGCAAAGCACCGGCGCGAGGCCTCCACGAGCGCCGGATTGCGCGAGGCGTGGAGATAGAGCTCGAGCTCGGCGACCTGCGCGGTGCGGCGCTCCGCCGACGCGGCGATCGCGCGCTGCACCTCGGCCACGACCTCCTCCGGCGTCGCCTCGGCCGCACGCAGCCGCGCGGCGATCTCCACGAAGCGGGCGATCTCCTCCTCGGCGTAGAGCACCAGCGCCTCGTGCAGCAGCTGCGACTGGTCGGGGAAGTGGTACGTCAGCGATCCCAGGGCGACGCCGGCGTCCGCAGCGACCCGGCGGTTGGAGACCGCGCCGATCCCTTCGCTGCCGATGAGCTCGATCGTGGCGTGGAGGATCTGTTCGCGCGCGGCCATGGGGTTGCGGCATCGTACGCGTTCCCGGTACCTTCCCGTTCGTTCGAACGAACGGGAGCACGTGCCGATGACCCAGACCATGACCGAGGACGACCTCGCCTACGCCGGCGTGCGCCGGCAGGCCGAGCTCATCGCGACCGGCGAGCTGACGTCCGCCGAGCTCGTCGATCTCTCGCTGCGGCGCATCCATGCCGCCCAGCCCGTCCTCGGGGCGTTCGCGTGCATCCGGGACGAGTCCGCGCGCGAGGAGGCCGCCGCCGCGGACGCCCGCCGCGAGGCCGGCGACACCGCGCCGCTGCTCGGCGTCCCGATCGCGGTGAAGGACGACGTCGACGTCGCCGGCCACCCCACCCAGTTCGGCTGCGACGGGACCTTCGACGCCAAGACCGAGGACAGCGAGATCGTCCGCCGCCTGCGCGACGCGGGCGCGATCATCGTCGGCAAGACGACCTCGCCCGAGCTCGGTCAGTGGCCGGTGACCGAGGGGCCGTGGTTCGCCCCGACCCGCAACCCGTGGCACCTCGACCACACGCCCGGCGGCTCGTCCGGCGGCGCGGCAGCCGCCGTCGCCGCGGGGCTCGTCCCAGGCGCGATCGGCTCCGACGGCGCGGGCAGCGTCCGCATCCCCGCGGCGTGGACGGGCCTCGTCGGCGTCAAGCCCCAGCGCGGCCGGCTGTCGACCTGGCCCGACCCCGAGGCGTTCAACGGCCTGACCTGCTTCGGGCCGCTCACCCGCACCGTCGGCGATGCGGCGCTCATGCTCGATGCGCTCGGCGGCAACCATCCCGGCGACCTGCACGCGCCGCCCGCGCCACCGGTGCCGTACACCCAGGCCGCCGCGACCCCGCCGCGCCGGCTGCGCATCGCGCTCTCGTTCCGCCAGCCGTTCGCCCTTGTCCCCAAGGTGCGCGACGACGAGGTGGTCGACCACATCCGCGCGACCGCGACGCTCCTGCGCGATCTCGGCCACGAGGTCGTCGAGCGCGAGCCCGACTACGGCCTCATCGGCGTGAGCTTCGTGCCGCGCTCGACCGTCGCGCTGCGCGAGTGGGCCACCCGGCTGCCCGACACGTCGCTGCTCGACGCGCGCACGAAGGAGCACCTCATCCTCGGCCGGATCCTCGCCGGCCCGGGCCTCGCCGCCGGGCGCGGCCTGGAGCACGTCTTCCGCCGACGGATCGGCCGGATCTTCCGCGACGCCGACGTCGTCCTCGCCCCGACGACGGCGCTGCCGCCCCTGCCGATCGGCGCGCTGGACGACCTCTCCCCGTGGGAGACGCACAAGCTCGTCGTCGGCTCCTGTCCGTACGCGTGGGCGTGGAACGTCCTCGGGTGGCCCGGCGTCAGTGTGCCGGCCGGGCACACGTCGGCCGGTCTGCCGATCGGTGCGCAGTTGCTCGGGCCGGGCAACAGCGAGCCGCTGCTGCTCGCGCTCGCCGGCGAGCTCGAGCAGGCGGCGTGCTGGGACGAGCGCCGGCCCGAAGCCTGGCGGGCCGCGGCGGGCTAGAGCCAGCCGTGATCGGTCGCCAGGAGCACCGCCTGGGCGCGGTCGGCGGCGCCGATCTTCCCGTAGATGTTGTGCAGGTGTGAGCGGATCGTCGACCGTGAGAGGCCGAGCGTGTCGGCGATCTGCTGGTAGACCTTCCCGCTCGCAAGCTCGCGCAGGACGCCGAGCTCGCGGTGCGACAGCGGACACGGGTCGGTGCCGCGGCGCGCGGGTCCGGCGACGCCCGGCAGCCGCAGGAGACCCCGCAGCCCGTCGCGGTCAAGTCCCACGGCGGTGGCGGCGCTGACGAGCGTCCGCGGGTCCACCGGGTCGCCGGCCTGGTAGTGGACGACCATGTCGGCGAGCGCGACGTACGGCGGCGCATCGTCACGATCGACGTGGTGGTGGTGCTCGATCGCGTGGGAGATCGAGGCGGGCAGGCCCCACCTGCGGGCGAGCACGCCGCCGACCATGGCGTGGTCGACGCCGAACTCGGTGCGCTCGGCGTGCACCCGCTGCTCGGGCGTGAGGTTCGGCTCGCGGGAATGCCCGCCGCGGTCGGGATACGCGCGCGCGAGCACGAGGCGGCCGACGTCATGGAGCAGCGAGGTGACGAGCAGCCGGTCGCGCTGGAGCGAGCTGAGGCCGATCGTGTCGGCGAGCCGGCAGGCGGCAGCCTGCGTCGCCTCGCTGTGGAGGCGCAGGCGGTCGGGCTCGGCGCCCCACATGGTGGCGCGCTCAAAGACGTCGAAGGTCGGGATCGTGCGGGCCAGCTGCAGCAGACTCGCGTCGCTCAGCAGCTCGACGGCCTGCACGATCGACTGCGGGCGACGGACGCCCGGCGCGTTGCGCACGGCGTCGGCGGCCTGGCGCATCACGGCGACGGTCAGCGCGATGTCCGACTCGATCGCGGCGACGGCGCGGCCGTGATGCGGCTGGCGCGCGGCCAGGCTCTCGAGCAGCGCGTCGCGTGACTCGACGAAGGCCGGGAACGCGTCGAGCGCCTGGATGGCGTCGACGAGGCGGCGGCCGTGGCCGCGGTGGGCGGGAGGGGAACTGGGCGGGAACATCGGGCGGGACTCCTAGAGGTGAGCGTCACTTGCGTATTCGCACGCAACCGCGCCAGGAAAACGTGCGCGGACGCGTGTCGCATCGCCTGCTCCCGGGTTTCGGGGCGGTAGTCCCCCGAGCACGGCACGCGGCTCCGTACTGTCAGAACGCCGACAGATCCCGGTCCCGATCATGGACTGTCGCGGGCCCCTGGGCGGGCGTACCGTCGCCCTATGCGACGCACTTTGTCTCTTCTCACCGCCGCGGCCGCCACCACCATCGCCGTGGCCGCCGGTCCAGGTTCGAACGCCCTGGCGTACGACACCGGACCGCACAACGACCTCACCCACGATGCGCTGGCCGCCGAGGGCTTCAACGCGAACGCCGGCGACATCGCCGCGGTGGAGAACTGGTTCAGCGACTTCTACTCACAGGCCGACAAGAACCCGTACTCCGGCCACGGGGACACGCTCAGCCGCATCATCTCCCTCGCGGTGTTCACCGAGCACTGGCCGCAGCACATGGTCGACTCGGCGAACACCACGCACTTCGACTCGACCCGGACGTTCGCCCCGAACGCCCAGCCGAAGAACCTCGCGTCGACGGCGGGCGTCGCCCGCGAGTGGGTGCGCCTCATGCGCAACACGAACGACGCGCTGCAGGCCTCCAAGCGCACGCAGGATCCCATCCAGCTGCTGACCGCCGTCGGCATCTCGCTGCACGCCGTGCAGGACTTCTACACCCACAGCAACTGGGTCGAGCCGGCGAACACGCCCGGCTTCTTCGGCCCGGGCTGGAAGGCGCGCGGCTACGGCGACTTCCCCACGTGGTTCGACGTGCCCAAGGGCGAGCTCGACGGCACGAAGATCCAGATGGCCGGCTCGGCCGGCGTCCCCCGGCCGCACGGCGGCTGGAAGGACAACAACAACGACAATCTGGCGAACGCCGACAACAAGGACACCCCCGGGCGCCCGCTCTTCCAGCCGTCCTACATCACCGCGCACTTCGCCTCCCGGCAGTGGGTGCAGACCATGAAGCTCTGGCTCGGCGACGACGCCCTGTGGGCCCGCGCGCAGCGCATCGGCCGCACCGACAAGCTCGGCCGCGACCTCAACGCCGCGCTGGAGATCTCGCGCTACACCGGCCGCTGGGCCGGCAGCGGCGGCCCGTGCAACCCGCAGCACGACGGCGGCGGCGCGTTCTCGTGCGGCCCGCTCGTCGGCCCCGCGGGCTCGCTCATCAACCTGCGTCAGGCGATCAACCGCTACTTCGACCAGGGCCCGAGCGTGTACCGCCGCGCGTTCGAGCGCACCGTGGAGATCTTCGGGCGCGACCTCATCCAGGGCGAGCCCGACCCGAACCTCCCGGTCCCGGCGATCAGCACGCAGATGCAGCGCGACACGCAGTTCGTCCAGCTGCAGGTCACGCAGATGCGCGGGTTCGACTGGGAGCTCGGTGACCCCGGCCCCGACGACGCCGACCTGTTCGTCCGCGCGGGTGTCGCCGGGCAGGACTACGACTCGACCGTCATCCACGACCACGACAAGTTCACGTTCGGCAAGCCGCACGGCCCGTTCACGTGGATCAAGGCCGTGCCGGTGGGCGCGCAGTTCAAGCAGCCGGTGACCGACATCCGGGTGCGCATCAAGACCGGGGATGTCCGCTTCGCGGGCACGGACGACGACGTCGTCGTCGACCTCGGGCCGGGCCTGCAGTTCCACCCCGACAAGCGCGCGTACAACGACTTCGAGCGCGGCGACGACGACACGTACTCGCTGCCGATCGACAGCCAGACGCTGCGCGGCGGCATCACGCTCGACCAGATCTCGCGCTTTGAGATCCGCAAGGCGCGCGACGGCGTGGCGGGCGGCTGGCGGCTCGGCGGCGCTGAGCTGTTCGTCAACGGCCGGCGGCTGTTCAGCAACCTCGCGATCAACCGGTGGCTGGAGGACAGCCACCGGACGTTCACGACGAACCTGCCGCGTGATCACCGCACGACCCCGGCGATGCCCGTCTGGCTGAACCTCATGGAGGACGACCTCGTCTACGGCGGCGACGACCTGGGCGACATCAACCCGTTCGACCGCCGGACGCTGGAGATCCTCCCCTACACGCCTGGCCCGCTCCTGCAGCGGACGGTCACCGGCGGCGGGCGCCTCTCGGGCCGGCTGGAGATGGACAACGGCGAGAAGGGCCAGCTCACCTACCGCCTGACGACGGTCCGCGGCCAGGCGCCGCCGATCCAGCCGGTGCCGACGGGCGGCGCTGGCGGCGGCGGCGAGCCGACCACGCCCACCACCCCCACGACGCCGACGACCCCGACCACGCCGACCACGCCGACCACGCCGGCGGGCAAGCCCGACCTCATCATCACGGCGCTCACGCCGAACGACGTGACGATCAAGAACGTCGGGACCGCGGCGGCCGGGCCGTTCACGGTGACCGTCACGGGCTTCACGCCGATCCGGTTCACCGGCGGGCTCGCGGCGGGCGGCGAGGAGACGAAGGCCTACCCGCACGGCCCCGACTGCGGCGGGATCTACCGGGCGACCGTCGACTCGCTCAACGAGGTCACCGAGTCCAGCGAGACGAACAACACGTTCACCACGCCGAACATCGTCTGCTGATCAGGCAGCAGCGGCGGGCTGGTCGGGCAGGGCTTCGCGCTCGGTCTTCGACCAGTCCCGCCGCTCGGTCAGCTGGCGGAACGTCGAGCGGATCAGCACCGGCCAGAGCAGCCAGCTGTAGAAGGCGTAGACCTGGGCGAGCAGGATCCCGCGCAGCACGCCGCGTGCCGCGACGCAGCCCATGATCGTGCCGCCGAAGCCGAGCAGGTAGACGACCGCCAGCCACCACGTCGGGCCGCCGTTCCAGAACGCGGCCTGGCCGGTGGCCCACAGGATCACGCCGACGAGCAGCGACAGGCCGACGAGGCCCTGCCAGAACGGCATGAGCAGGTAGGCGACCTGCTCGACCCGGGGCGCGAGCCCGCGCTTGGCGCGCCACACTTCGCCGAGTAGGCCGATCGCCTGGAGGTTGCCCTGCGACCAGCGGGTGCGCTGGCGCAGCAGCTTGCGCAAGCCGGGCAGGCCCTGCTGGTCGACGACGCACCGGAGCTCCTGGCGCCCCTCCCAGCCGGCGGAGATGAGGCGCAGGCCGAGGTCCTGGTCCTCGGTGAGGCGGTCGTGCCACGGGCCGGTCGTATCGCTGACGTCGTCGAGCGCGCTCAACCGGTTGAACTGGCCGTTGCCCCCCATGCCGGCCGTGCCCCAGTCGTTGCGCCCGGCCTGGAAGAGGTTGCCGTAGACGCCGAACTCGAGGTCCTGCATCCACGTGAGGAGATGGCCGCGGTTGTAGATCCGCACCAGCGACTGCACGCCGCCCGTCCGCGGGTCGGCGAACTGCGCCGCGGCGTAGCGCGGCGCGTCGGGGTGCAGCCGGCCGTCGGCATCGACGACCACGACGATGACCTCGTCGCGCGGCGTGTCGCCGATGATGCCGTCGAGACGCTGGTAGGCGTCGTTGAGTGCCGCGGCCTTGCCCTGCTGAGCGGCGGGCTTGTCTCGGCGCAGCACCGCGAGATCCGGGTGCTCGATGCCGGCGAGGATCTCGGGTGTGCGGTCCTCCGACCCGTCGTCGATGACGACGATCTTTCGCCGCGCGGCCTCCACCCCGAGGAGCCGGTCGACGCTGTCGCGGATCGTGACCTCCTCGTTGAGCGCGGGGACGAGGAAGACCCAGAGGAAGCGGTCGGCGCCCTCGGGCGGCGCCTCGGTCGGGCGGCGGCGCGCACGCCGCCCGCGGACGTAGAGCAGCAGCGTCCACGCGAACATCACGACGATGACCGCGAAGCCGATCCACAGCGGCACGGCCCACCCGAAGGGCAGGCCGCCGAACAGGTCCATCAGGCCGCGGCCTCGCCCGTCTCGTGGTGGTGCAGCGGGGTGAAGCCCGTCGCGCGGATCACCGCGCCGCGCGAGTAGATCGAGCCGAACGGCGCGGGCGCGTGACCACCGCGCACGAGGTGCTCGCACGCCGCGACGATCCGGTCGGCGGCGTGGCCGTCGCCGTACGGGTTCTCCGCGCGGGCCATATGCGCGTAGGCGATGTCGTCGCGCAGCAGCCGGTCGCCCTCGGCGAAGATCGAGTCGGCGTGGGTGCCGACGAGCAGCAGCGTGCCCGCGTCGACGCCCTCGGCCCGCTCGGTCTCCTCGCGGGTGACGAGCACCGGCTTGCCGAGCGCCGGCGCCTCCTCCTGGATGCCGCCCGAGTCGGTGATGACGAGGTGGCAGCGATCCAGCAGCGTGGCGAACGGCGCGTAGCTCACCGGCTCGGTGAGCAGGACGTTGTCGATGCCCTCCAGCGGCGCGCCGAGCTTCTCGCGGACGATCGGGTTGGGGTGCAGCGGCACGACGAACCGCGTCTCCGGATGCGCGGCGGCAAGCCGCGCGACGCCCTCGGCGATCCCGCTCAGGCCGTGGTTCCAGCTCTCGCGGCGGTGCGCGGTGACGACGACGAAGCGCGCGTCGCTCTCGCACAGCTCGCGCAGCTTCGGGTCCTCCGGCATGACGTTCAGGGAGCACGCCCAGCGCAGCGCGTCGATCCCGGTGTTCCCCGTGACGAAGATCTGGTCGACCGGGATGTTCTCCCGGATCAGCGCCTCGAGGTTCTTCGGCGTCGGCGCGAAGTGCAGGCACGCGATGCACGAGATGAGCTGGCGGTTGAGCTCCTCGGGGAACGGGGTCAAGTTCAGCCCGCCCGTGCGCAGGCCCGCCTCGACGTGCATGACCGGGATGCGCAGATGGAACGCGGCGAGCGCGGCGGCCATCGCGCTGCTCGTGTCGCCGTGGACGAAGACGGCGGCGGGATAGCGGCCGGCGAGCACGTCCTCGGCGTCGAGCGGGTCGCTTCCGGGCTGGATGCCGAACGCCTCGACGATGAAGTCCTCGAAGCGGCGCATCACCGAGGTGACCTTCTCGTTCAGGCCGCGGCGCGGACCCGTCCACAGCGTGACGTCGGTGTGGATGCCGGCCAGGCCGAAGATCTCCTCGACGAGCTGGTGGTGCTGGCCGGTCGAGACGACGACCGGGTGCAGCGACTCGCTCTCGCGCATCGCGAGGATGATCGGGACGAGCTTGATCGCCTCCGGGCGGGTCCCGACCACGACGGGGAAGACGAGCTTGGGCTGGTCGGGCCGGACGAGGCGGCGCTCGATCTCGGTGCCGGGGGCGTGGTCCTCTTCGCGGCGCGAAACCGCGGGCGGGACGGACGTCGACAGGCGGTGCGCGACGATCTCGTCGAGCAGGCGGGCGTGCAGGCCTTCGGCGTCGGGGGTGCCGTCGGCGAGGCGCGACAGGAGCAGACGGGGGTTCACCCCCGGGAAGATCGGCAGGCGCGCGCCGGTCCTGAGGACCAGCGGGGCCGTCTGGCATGATCGCGCCCCCGATGAGCAGCACGTCCCGTCTGGTCAGCCGCCTCGGCGGAGGTCGGCAGCTGGTCGTCGACGCCGTCCTGCTGCTCGCGGGTCTCGGTGTCGCGCTCCTGCTGGTGCGCCACTACCTCAACCCGCACGACGAGGGGCTCGTGCTCCAGGCGGCCGCGAGGATGGGCGACGGGGATGTCCCGTACCGGGACTTCTGGTGGAACTACGGGCCCGGGCAGCCGCTCCTGCTCGCGCTGCTGGACCGGCTGCCGAAGACCGAGCCGCTGATGACGTGGCGGCTCGTGCGCGCCGCCGAGGACGCGTTCGTCGCGTGGGCCGCGTACCGCCTGGTGCTGCGCGAGACCACGCAACCGTGGGCGCTCGGCGCCTGGGCGGCGACCGTCGTGCTCATGGTCGTGGTCCGCCTGCCCAACCCCAACGCGACGTGTGCGGCGCTCGTGCTGCTGTCGCTGCTGCTCGCGACCCGCTGGCCCGTGGCCGCGGGGATCGCCGCCGGGATCGTGACGCTCTTCCGGCCCGAGCTCGGGCTCGTCGCGCTGGCGTGCCTGCTCATCGCCGCGGCGCCGGCGGCGCGCGCCCGGGCGGCGCTGGCGTGGCTCGCGGCCTCCGTGGTGACGCTGCTGCCGTTCGCGATCCTCGCCGGGCCATGGGCGATCGTCGACTCGACGTTCGGCTTCGACCTCACCGTCCAGCCCGACCAGCGCCTCGCGTTCCCCCTCGTGTACGACCTGGACTTCGAGGCCGGGACGTTCCTGCACTTCTACCTCCCCGCCCTGCTCATGGCCGGGCTCGCACTCGCGCTTCTCGGGCTCGCCGTGATCCGTCCGCTCCCGAGGATCGTCGCGCTGGCGCCGCTCGGGCTCGCGGGCGCCGCGTACCTCGTCGGGCGCGCCGACGTCTACCACCTCGTCCCGATCGTCGCCGCCGTCCCGGCGATGCTCGCCGTCGTTGCCGCGAAGACGGTGCGCGCCGGCCGGGCGCGGACGGCACTGGGCGTCGCCTGCGCGGCGGTGCTCGTGCTGTTCACCGTCGACGGCGTCCTACGCAGGATCGACTTTGTCAGCGACGCGCCGGCGGTCGCGGGGATCAACATCAAACAGGCGCGCTGGATCCAGACGTTCCCCGGCGACGTCAAGGAGACCGAGCAACTCCGGGTGCTCCTCGACCAGCGGTACCCCCCGCGGGCGCCGATCTTCCTCGCCAACGCCCGGCACGACGACGTGCGCGCCGGTGTGACGCTCATGTACGTCCTCATGGACCGCCCCAATCCGACCCGCTACGACGTGATGCAACCCGGGGTGGTGACCCGCGCCGACGTCCAACGCGAGATCGTCGATGACCTCAGGCGAACCCGCGCACCGGTGGTCCGGTGGATGGATCCGAGCGGCGCCGCGCGCGAGAAGGGCTCGCGCCGGGCGGGCGGCGGCGCGACGATCCTCGACCAGGAACTGGCCACGCAGTACGACGTCGTCGCGACCACCGGCCCGTACCAGCTGCTCGAGCGCAGATGACGGCGCCCCGGTCGCACCGGCCACCATGCTCACCCCACGGCGACCGGTGCGACCGCGACGTCGCGCGAAGGCTGAGGAGGGTACGGCGCGGGACCGGCCGGTGTCTCACCTCTTTGGGGTGACCGCGACCCGCCGCGCCGGTTGCGGCCATCCGCGACAATGTCGGGATGGATCCCGGCATCCCGCGCTCTGCGCGTCCCGCACCACCTCCGCCGGCGTTCGATCTCACGGTGCGTGACACGGGGACGTGGATCGTCGTCGCGCCGACCGGGGACATCGACATCGCCACGGTCGACCGGGTGCGCTCCGCGCTGCGCGACGCGAAGGGGGACGCGGCCCTCGACCTCCGGGAGGTCACGTTCCTCGACACCTCGGGCCTGCGCGTGATCATCCAGGAGGACCGGCGCGCCCGGGAGGAGGGACGGCGCTTCGCGCTCGTCGCGGGCTCGCCCGAGGTCCTGCGCGTGCTGGAGATCGCCGGCGTCGCCGACCGGCTCGACCGGCTCGATCCCGCTGATGCGGGCGGTGGCGGCCACGCCTGACCGCCGCGTCGCCAACGCGGCCCCGTGGCTCGTCTTCGCAGCCTCGCTGGGCCTCGTCGTCGGCCTGATGGTCCTCGACGCGAGCAGCTCCGCCGCCCAGCCTGTCACCGCGACGGTGGTCCTCGGGCCGTTCCTCGCGTCGATGCTGTGCACGGTTCGCCAGACCGCGATCGTCGCGGCCACGGCGTGCGCGGGCGCGATCCTGTCACCGGCGTGGACGAGCGATCCCGGCTCGACGCTGCACGTCCTCCGCATCACCGTGGTCCTCGTCGGGTCCGGGCTCGCGGTGATCGCCGCGCGAGAGCGCGCACGGTCATCCATCGTCGAGCGCCGACTGCGACTCCTCGCCGACATCGCCGACCTCACCGGCAACGTCGGGGTGCAGCGGGCGGCGGAGCGGGTCACCGACCTCGTCGTCGACGGGGTCGCCGACGCCTGTGTCCTGGACCTCCGCCGCGACACGAACACGCGGCGGGTCGCCGCGCGCAGCGCCGTCGGCGACGCAGACGCGCTGCTGCGCGCGGCGCACGAGCGGCGGCTCGGGATCGCCGTGGGCGACCGGCCCGTGATCCGCCAGCTCGACCTGCCGCGCCGCGACCAGGGTCTGGCGCCGCTGCGCGAGGCCGGCATGGCCTCCGCGGTGATGGCTCCGGTCCGCGTGCGCGAGCGGATCGTCGGCGAGCTGACCCTCGCCAACCGCCGGAGCTCGCGGGGACGGTTCGCCACGGACGACCTGCCGTTCGTCCAGGCGCTCGCGGGCCGTATCGGCCTCGTGCTGGAGAACGCCGGCCTGTCCGCCGAACTGCAGGAGGCTGAGCGACGTTTCGGGACGGCCCTCGACGAGATGGACGCCGCGGTGCTCATCCAGCGGCCCGGCGAAGGCATCGTCTACGCCAACCAGGCCGCCGCGGAGTCCATGGGACTGGCGAACCCCGCGGCGGTCCTGGCATCGACGCCGGAGGAGATCGGGCGCGAGTGGGAATCCCGGCTGGAGGACGGGAGCCGGCTGACCCCCGACGCCTATCCGAGCGCGCAGATCATGTCCGGGCGCGACCAGCATCCCCCCGCGATGGTCACGCGCGGCGTGCATCGCCTCACCGGCGTCGAGCGCTGGGTCCGGGTGCACGCCACGCCCGTCTTCGACGACGACGGCGCCCTCCAGATGACGGTGAGCGTCACCGAAGACATCACGGCGATCAAGCGTGCGGAGTTCGTCCAGCGCATCCTCGCCCAGGCCGGGGAGCTCCTCCAGGGAGGCGCGACGGTGGAGGGCACGCTGCAGGAGCTCGCAGACCTCGTGGTACCCGACGCCGCGGACTGGTGCGCCGTCGGGTTGTGGCGCGGCGACGCGGCCGAGATCGCCGGGATCTCGCACAGCGATGCCGCGCGGCGCGACGCCGCGCGCGCCACGGCGCGCCAGCTGCTCCGGCGCACGGCCGGTGACGACGGCGTCCTCACCGACGATCCACCGCTGCTCGTCGCGCGCGTCACCGACGAGATGCTCGAGGACTATGCCGACGGGCCCGAGGAGCTCGAGCGGCTGCGCGCCGCGGGGCTGCGCTCGCTCATCCAGGTGCCGATCTGCCCGCCCGAGGGCGCAGCGATCGGGGTCCTCTGCCTCGTCAACGCCGAGTCGCACCGGGCGTTCACTTCCGCCGACCGCGACCTGGCCGCCGAACTCGGCCGGCGCGCGGGGCTCGCGCTGGAGAACGCCCGGCTGTACCGCGAGCGCACCCGGATCGCCGAGACCCTCCAGGCGAGCCTGCTGCCCGAGCAGCTGCCGGACGTCCCCGGCTACGACCTCGCCGCCGCCTACCGCGCCGCGGGCACGGAGAACTGGGTCGGCGGCGACTTCTACGACGTGTTCGAGACGCCGGCGGGCTGGGCGGCGTTCGTCGGCGACGTCGCCGGCCAGGGCGCAGCAGCCGCTGCCCTCACCGCGCGGGCGCGGCACACGCTCCGTACGGTCTGCGTGCTCACGGGCGACATCGCCCAGGCGTTCGGCGTGCTCAACGCGGACCTCGCCGAGCGCGACGAGATCGCCATGTGCAGCGTCTGCGCCGTCCTGCTGCCGTCCGCGGGGGCCCGCGATGCCGAGCTGCGGGTCGCGTGCGCCGGCCACCCCCGGCCGATCCGGATCCGCGACGGGGCGACCGAGGAGCTCGGGGCGTGGGGCACCATAGTCGGCGCGTACGCGGACACGTGGTTCGAGGCGGTCTCGGTGGCGCTGGAGCCCGGCGACGTGCTCGTCCTCTACACCGACGGCGTGCTGGACGCGCGCGGCGAGCGCGACCGGTTCGGAGAAGCGCGCCTGCACGCCGCGCTGCGTGATGCGCGCGGTGCCACCGACGCCGTGGCGCGGGTCGAGCGCGCGCTGGACGAGTTCAGCTCCGGCAGTCAGGCCGACGACACGGCGGTCCTGGCGATCGGTCGCCAGACCCGCGACATCCAGTACGGCGACCCGGGCAACGCCCGCCGCGAGCTCGACGCGGTCCGCGGGATCTACGCGGCGTTCGCCGCGCGGGACATCGACGCCGCCGTCGCACGCATGGCGCCCGATGTCGAGCTGCACCTGCGCGGGACGCAGTCGCGCCTCGGCCGAGGCGAGCCCTATCGCGGCCACGATGGCGCGCGGGAGTACTTCGGCGACGTGGCTCGCGCGTGGGACGAGCTCGTGCTGCACGCCGACGACATGCGCGCGGCGCCCGGGTCGGTGGTGGTCTTCGGCCATGTCGAAGGCCGCCAGGGCGGCGAGCGCGTCGAGCGGGCGGTGATGTGGACGTGGACGTTGCGCGACGGCCTCGCCACGTCGGTGCGCACGAGCGACATGGGGCCGCGCCGGACGTGAACCCCGTCCCCGGTCGCGGGCTCAGGCGGCGAGCGCGAGCGTCACCGGGTCGGCGAGCAGCCGCCCCTTCTGCGAGAGCACGGCGCGCCCGGCATCCAGCGCGACCGGGTCGAGGAGTCCGTCGTCTCGCTGCCGGCGCGCGGCGGCGCGGCCCGCGGGCGTGAGGTCGGCGAGCGGGACACCGCTCGCCAGCCGCAGGCCGAGCATCACCTGCTCGAGCCGGGCCGCATCGGGATCGGGGACCTCGCGGGCTGCGGCCGGCGATGCGCCCGCGGTGACGCGCTCGGCCCACGCGCGCGGGTGCAGCGCGTTCCACCACCGCACCCCGCCGATGTGGCTGTGCGCTCCCGGCCCGGCGCCCCACCAGTTCCCGCCACGCCAGTAGCCGAGGTTGTGGCGGCAGTACGCGGCCTCGTCGACGGCCCAGCTGCACGTCTCGTACCAGTGCATCCCCGCGCGCTCGAGGATCCGGTCGGCCGCCTCGAACCGCGCGACGACATCCTCCCCGGGCACCTCGACCTCGCCGCGACGGACCTGCGCCGCGAGCAGCGTGCCGGGCTCGACGACGAGCGAGTACGTGCTGATGTGCGTCGGCCCGGCACCGATCGCGGTGTGCAGCGACGTCTCCCAGTCCTCGGCGGACTCGCCCGGGGTCCCGTAGATGAGATCGAGGCTGACCTGCTCGAACCCGGCGGCCCGAGCTTCGGCCGCGGCCTGCACGGCGCGGCCAGGCGTGTGCGTGCGGTTCAGCGTCGCCAGGACGTGCGGGACGGCGCTCTGCATCCCGAGCGAGATGCGGGTGAAGCCGGCCTCGCGCAGCTTGGCGAGGGTTTCCGGGTCGACGGTCTCCGGGTTCGCCTCGGTGGTGACCTCGGCATCCGGGGTGCGCGGGATCGCGGCGAGGATGCGGCGGAGCGTGTCAGGCGGCAGCAGCGTGGGCGTGCCACCGCCGAAGAAGACGGTCTGGGCGGGCGGTGCGTCGTCGCCGAGAACACGCCGAGCGAGCTCGAGCTCGGCGATCAGCGCGTCGGCGTACCCGGCGACCTGCTCGGCGCCGCACTCGCCGGGGACGTACGTATTGAAGTCGCAGTACCCGCACCGCGTGGCGCAGAACGGGACGTGGACGTACACGCCGAATTGGCGGTCGCGCAGCGTGACGAGCGCGCGGGCGGGAAGCGCGCCGTCCGGCGGGGCGGGGTCGCCGTCGGGCAGGCGGGCCATGGGCCGAGTGTAGGTCGGGCGACGTGGCCGCTACGTTGGCCGCGTGCCCATCACGACGACCCGCGCGCTGTATGTCACGGTGACCGACCGGGTTCGCCAGCCGGATGTCGCCGACCGCTCGCTCCTCGACCTCCTCCTCGCGTTGCGGCGGGCCTTCGCGGGCTGCACCGGTGACACCCTCACACCGGACGCCTTCGCCGCCGCGATCGCCGGGGCACTCACGGCAGAGGCGCCGCGTGAGGATCTCAACGCGTGGCGCGACGAGGACCTCGACGTCGATCTCGACGGCGGCGCGACGCGCGCCGAGGACGCGGACCGGATGCTGCGCTCGCAGATCCTGGACCTAGCCGACGCCCGCGCGGCGGGCACCGACCGCGATCCGCACCGGTCGGGCGGGCTCGACGTCCCGCGCCGAGGTCCGGGCGCCCGCGCGACGGGCACCCGCTGGTTCAACTGGGAGCCCGCGACCTTCCTGGAGAGCGGGCTCATGGGCACGTTCGGAGGCTGGCTGCCCGGCGATGGCACCGGGCGCCACCTCGTTCCCGGCGCGACCGCCGACGACTCCGATGTCGCCGGCGAGCCGCTCACCGCGATCACCTGGGCGGACGTGGTCGCGTTCCTCGAGGCGGGGCAGGAGTACGAGTAGGGCGACGAGCCCTACCCGACGGCGACGGCCGCAATGTCGACGCGGACGCCCGTCACCCACGCCGCGCCGCCGCGCGATCAACGCGCGACAGCGAACGCCGGCTGAGGTTCGCCAGCGCGTTCGACCACAACTCGGTCACGAGATCGAGCACCGCATCCGGGTCCCACTCCGGACGCTCCGTGAGCTCGCGGCCAACCTGCTGCGCGCTGGCGACCGTGACCGTGGCGAGCACGTCGGCACCGACCGTGGACGCGATGCCGCGGTCAGCCAACTCGGTCCGGAACAACTCGCCGACGCGGGCCGTGATGGCCGCAAACGTCTCGTCCACCCGCTGGGCGGCGGCAGAGGACCGCGGGATCCCACTGTCGAGCAGCAGGCGGAGTGCCGCCGGTCGCTCGCGCGCATAGTCGAGATACGCCGCGATCGCGACCTCGATGAGCTCGCGGAGCGGGAGTCCCTCCGCGCGGTCATACGCCGCGAAGAGGTGCTGGAGGAGGTCCTCGCAGACGGCATCGACCGTCGCATCGCACAGCTCCTCCTTCGACGCGAAGTACCGGTAGATCGTCGGCTTCGCGACCTTTGCCCGCCGCGCGATCTCGTTCATCGACGCCTCGTGGAACCCCTGCGCGGCAAACACCTCGGCGATCGCGTGGAAGTCGAACGGGCGGCGAGGTGACGACTCCGGGTTGCGGCTGCCGCCACGTTCCGGCAGGGGCGCGGGGGATGACACGCGCGACAGTCTGCCGAACCTCCGGGTCATCGTCGTTGCGGACCTCGGTGCAGCGAGTCGGCCCCGGTGAGGTGTCCGCCCGGCTGCCCCAAGGCGAACGAGCCGCGCCGGGATCCCCTGCGACACGGGAGGTCGACATCTGCGGGGCGGCGGAGATCGAGCACCGGCGGCGTATGGGGGGCGCCGCCGGTGCTGGTCCCTGCCGGAACGCCGTCCGCGGTCACGCGGCTCCGGGCAGCCGCTCGGCCTCCCGGATCCGTCGCCGCACGACCTCGGGCGACGCGGCCCCCGTCACGACGCTTGGCGTCGCGCGAGTGCCGCTGTGGGGGGCAGTCAGAAAGTCTGCGACGGCGCTCGACGACCGCTCGGGCGCACCGGAGCTCTGGCGCGGGCTCGCGGTGACCACGTCGATGTGGTCGTAGCCGGGAAGGTCGATCGCGTCCTTCGGCACATCTCGGATGCCTGCGTGGCGCAGGGCGTTCCCGAGGTGGCTGAACAGCGTGACCCGTGGCACCTGCGTTGGGGCGTCGAGGTACTTCAGATGCGAGAGATCGCCGTTGCGCGCCCCGGCCACCGCGTAGGTCGTGTCGCTCAGCAGCCGCAGCGGGAAGTATGCCTCGATCATGTCCAGGGGCTGCGCGATGAGCAGTCGCGCCAGGTCCCGGATGTCCGTGACCTCCTCCTCCGGTGACGAGTAGGGCTGCCCGCTGGGCGTCAGCAGGTCGGCCTGTGGCTCGTCGAAGGCGCGCCAGTCGTACAGCACCCCGGGATCGGACGGAACCATCACTTGCTGGGTTCCCGTCCAGACGTCGCCGAACCAGCCGCCCTGCTTGGCCGCCCACGGGAAGGTCTTGCGCTGGACCGGCCCGCGGTCGTAGCTGCCGATGCTCGCCTTCAGGACACCGGTCTGCTGGCTGTTGTCATCCTGGAGCGCCCCGAGCAGAGCCCACCCCGTCAGGTGCATGCGCCGCAGCCGCGCGACCGGTGCCATCGCGTCGCGGGTGTTCTGCGAGCCGAGGAACCGCAGCGCGAGATCGATGCCGCTCTTGGCCCCAGGCAGGCGGGTCAGCAACGGCGAGATGTCGTCATGCGGGCGCTGATGGGCGATGAGACCGAACTCGGACATCCCGATGAGGCCGGGCGGGCCGATGACGCCGATGTCGATGTCGTACGGCACCTTGCCTCGCGCCAGCAGGCCGTTGGCCAGGCCGAACAGCGGCTGCGTCGCCGCGCGCATCATCGCCGCGAGCGACGGCTGGGCGTACAGCGCGTCCGGGTCGGCGCTGAAGAGGGTGTCCAGCGCAACACCTCCAGCACACAGGTTGTAGCCGGCGTCCGCCCTCGTGCGCGTGTCGCCGTCGAAGTCCCAGGCCATGAGCAGACCCCCCAGCAGCCCCCCGAGCGAGTGGCCGCCGCAGTACACCTTGGTGCGACGCACCTCCGGGTCGGGGATCCCGCTCGTGATCACGTCGCGGTAGTCCTGGAGCGTCTGCTCGAGACCGACGGATCCCAGCCACTTCAAGCGGCTCTGCGTCCCGTAGCCCCCGAAGGTGCGCCCGTCGACCTCGAGACCGTGGTGGTAATAGTCGAGCGCCACTCCCGGATTCCCGGCCCGGAGTCCGGCCTCGATGCCGCTGTGGTCCTCCATGCAGTTCGACCGGCGGTCGAGCGCCCAGTACTCCACGGCGTGCCCGGCATCAGCTGCCCGCTGGACGACCTGCGCCGCGTTGAGCTCGAGCGACGAGGCTCCGCCCAGCAGCCCCGGCATCGAGACGAAGACGGCGTCTGCCTGCTGCGGGTCATCCGGGCCCGACGTGCTGCGGTAGCGGTAATACGCGAGCTCGTCACACGCTGCCGGCGCCCCCTGTACGCCTGCCGGCATGGGTGCCGTCAGGGTCACGAGCGACGTACGGACCGCCGGGAACGGCCCGACGGGACCGTCCATCGCCACCTCCACGCGGTGCGTGACCGCGGCGCTCCCCGCCTGCGGCACGACGAGGACGAGCAGCAGTGCTGCCGCAACACCACGGAGTACCACGCGCATGCATTCCCTCCCCGGGACCCTGACCACACAGATCCGGGCTCAGTTGAACCCGCCGGTTCCACTCTTGCATGTTGAACTCCGGAGTTCAACTCGTTACGGTGCCGCTCGCTCCGTCCGGAGCGCTTCGGAAAAGGAGGACGGAACGTGGGTCATGACAGCCGGACCACTCGTCGCAGGTTGCTTGCTCAGGCAGGGGCGGCCGGGCTAACCGCCGCGTCCGCGGGCGGACTCGTGCCGCTGCTCCGCGCCGACAGCGCCCGTGCCGCCCCATCAGCCGCCACCCCCGCCTGGCTTCACGAGCGCGTGCTCGAGCTTGAGGCGTTCGGCGGCCGCCCGTCGGCCTCACCCAGCCACGCCGCCTACAACGAGCTCGTCAAGGAGCAACTCGTCGCCGCCGGGGTCATGGATGTGCGCGACGAGCCGCTGGCGATCGACCGGTGGTTCCTGCCCGCCGAGGACGCGATGACTCGGGCCGCAGGCGGGCGCAACCCGTGGCACGCCAACGCGGAGGGCTCGGGCGTCATGCTCGAGACGCTGGACGCGAGCGGTGCGACCGCGCGCCGCTGGAAGGTCGCCAACTACGTTCCCTACTCCGGCAGCACAGGGCCCGGGGGCGTCGAGGGCCGTGCGGTCGTGATCAGCGCGAACGTGATGTCCGCGCTTCCGTTCGACCCGACCCGGGCGACGCGCAACATCCTCGAGCGACTCGCCGGCGCAGGGGGCGTCCGCGACAAGATCGTCGTCTTCGACGCCTCGATGCTGCCGCTCACGCTCGCGATCTCCTTCGCGACGTCGTGGTCGCGGTACGACCCCGACGGCGAGCTGCGGCGCAACGAGCCCTACCGGCGCCCCTGGATCTCGCAGGTGGTCGCGCCGTTCAACCAGCTCGTCATGCTGACCCGCCTGCACGCGGCGGGCATGGTCGTCGTCCTCGCCGACCAGCCGTGGGACCTCGCCCGCGGCTCGTACTACCCGTACGGCAGCTACTACGACGGCGTCGACCAGCTCCAGGACTGCCCCGGAGTCTTCCTCGACCGCGACGAGGGCCGGGCGTTTAAGGCCGCGCTGCAGGGAACAGATCACCGCGTCCGCCTCACCCTCGACGCCCGCGTCGAGCGCGCGAACCTCAACGTCGTCACCGGCACGATCCCCGGGGCCACGGACCGCGAGACGATCATCCTCAACTCCCACACCGACGGGCCGAGCGCGTTCGAGGACAACGGGCCGATCGCGATCGTCGCCCTCGCACGCCGCTTCGCCGCGATGCGCCGCGAGCAGCGCCCGCGAACGATGCACATCGCGATGACGGCACACTTCCGCAGCGAGCTCGCGTCGAAGTCCTTCATCGCCCAGCACGATCACGACTGGATCGAACGCTGCGTGGCGTGCCTCACGCTCGAGCATCTCGGCGCCAAGGAGTGGATCGTCAACCCACAGACGGGGGTGTTCGAGCCGACGGGCAAGCTCGAGGTCGGATCGATGATGCTCGTCGAGAGCACGCCGCTACGGCGCGAGGTCGAGGCGATGCTCCGCCACGCTGACCTGCGACGCCACTTCGTCCAGCACCGCTACATCCCTGATCCCGAATCCGTCCGCCTCGACGGCTCCGGGCGCAAGCTCGGGATCTCCTACACCGGTGAGGGCGTCGAGCTCGCCCGCATCGGGATCCCGGCGATGAACTACGCCACCGGGCCGACGTATCTGCTGAGCGGTACGCAGACCTCGGACAAGCACGACTACGAGCTGTTCAGCCGCCAGGTCGACGCGTTCGCCTGGCTCATCGACCGCTGCATGACGGCCCCGGCCTCGGCGCTGCGCAGTCCGCTCGTGCGAGCGCAACGTCGCCTGCACCTCCGCAAGCTGTGACCGCCCGGCTCAACCGCCGGCGGGCGGTGCAGGCGATGGCGGCCGGCGTGCTGGCCGCGGGCGCTCGAGGCGCGCTGCCGGCGTGGGGGCTCCCGGCGCCTAACGACCTCGCCCCGCCCGACGCGCTCCTCGAGCGCGTCGGCGGGATGGCGGCGCTCGGGCCGCGGCTGCCGGGAAGCATCGCCCACGCGCGGTTCGTCGACGACCTCGACGCGCGCTTCGTCGAGGCGGGCCTCACCATCCAGCGTGACCGCTTCACCTTCACCCGATGGACGGCGGAGGCGTGGAGCCTGGAGGTCCTCCACCCGAGGGCTGAGCCGGACCGCATCCCCGTCGCGTCGGCGTACACGTACTCGGGCGCGACGGGTCCGGACGGCGTCACCGGCCAGCTCGTCGATCTCGGACGGCCCGGAGCGCAGACGCTCGTTCGGGGCCTCCGCGGAGCCGTCGTGCTGTTCGACGCGCCCGCCGCGCCCATCCGTGGCGCCGCGCTACGCGCCGCCCGCGACGGAGGCTGGGACCCGGACGGGCAAATCAGAGGGCGGGACAACTACACGCGCGCGTGGATCACCGGGATGGCCGCCGCGCCGCTCGCACCGTTTCGCCGCGCGGGTGCGATCGCGGCGATCGTCGTCCTCGATGCGTCAGCGGCGAACGCCGCGGGCCAGTACGTGCCCTTCATTCACCCGCTCCAGGGCCTCCCCGCCCTGATCGTCGACCGCGACACCGGCGCCCGACTGCGCGCCCGGCGCGGCGCCTCGATCCGCCTGACCTTGCGGGCCCGTGTCGACCCCGGCACCTCCACCGACAGCCTGCTCGCCGTCCTGCCGGGGGCGTCTGCGGAGACCATCCTCGTCCACACGCACACCGACGGGCCGAACGCCGTCGAGGAGAACGGCGGGATCGCGCTCGCCGAGCTCGCGCGGTGGGCCTCCCGCCGGAGTTGGCACCGCACCCTCGCCTTCAGCGCGGTGACCGGGCATTTCGGACCGGGCCTGCCCGAGACGCGCGGCCTGCTGCACCGCCACCCCGAGATGCGCCGCCGGGCTGTCGCCTCCCTGACGCTCGAACATCTCGGAGCACGAGAGTGGATCGACGATGACGGCGGGTATCACCCCACCGGCCGGCCGGAGATCGGCGTCGCGTTTCACTCGCTGACCGGTATCCGCGGGTCACTCCAGGCCTCGCTCCGCGAGTCCGACCTGCGCCGGACCGTCATGCTCCCGCCGGCTGGCCCGCGCTTCTTCGGCGTCGGCGCAGACCTGCACGCCGCCGGAATCCCCAGCGCCGCGTACATCACCGGCCCGAACTACCTGCTGAGCGACGTTCCGGGCGGCCACCTCGACAAGTTCGATCCGCACCGGATGCGTGCGGAGATCACCTGGGCCGCGGCCCTCCTCAACCGCCTCGACCGCATTGAGGCCTGGAAGCTGCGGGCCGGAGACAGCCTCCTGCTCCGCGGACGCTGAGCCCCATCCGAAAGGACCAGCCGTCATGTCCCGACGTCTCGTTGCCGCCGTTCTCGCAGCCGCGCTGGGCGCGGGCCTTGCGACCCCGCCCAGCCACGCCGAGACCCGGACCACGCAGGGCAGTCGGCTCTGGCGCGCGGCCACGCCGGCACGCCGCCTCCTGTTCGTGTTCCTCGGCGGGACGTGGACGTCGCCCCGCGACTACCGCGCCCTCGCAGCGTCGGCTGCCGAGGACGGTTTCGACGTCGTATCCCTCAGGTACGACAACCGGACGCTGATCGGCGCCGCCTGCCTGCTGCCCTACCCCGGCGAGATGCCGTCCTCCTGTTACGAGATGACCCGCGGAGAGTCGGTCTTCGGTGCCGGCGCGCAGTACGGGGCCGCGCCAAGCGGGGGCTGGAGCAGCCCCCACGTCAACGTACCCCTCAGCGCGTCGGTGGTAGGCCGACTCGTCTCCGTCCTCCGGGAAGCATCCTGGGGCGCGTATCTGATCGCCGATCCGGCGTCCCCGTACGACGGCGCCCTGCCCGCGTGGGACCGGATCGTCGTCGGGGGCCACTCACAGGGCGGCGGCAGCGCGCTCTTCCTCGCCACGCACGTCGCGGTCCACCGTGCGTTCGCGCTCTCGGCGCCCGACGACACCGCCGCGGGCGGGTCCCCCGACTGGCTGACTCGGCGACCCGCAACGCCCCCCGCCGACCTCTACGGCCTGCGCAACACCAGCGAGGGAGGCTTCGGAGACGGCACGGCTCGGAACTGGGCGGCGCTGGGCCTCCCCGGCGAAGAGACGTCCGTCGATGTCGCGCGACCCCCGTACGGCAACAGCCACCGACTCGTCACCGAGACGTCAGCGGCGACCTGCGGTGGCCGCCTCCTGCCGTGCTCCGGGCTCGAGCGGCACGGGGCGACGGCCGCCGACCGCTGGCTGGAACGCGACGGCGCCGGGGCGCCCGTGCTGGCGCCCGCATGGCGGTACATGCTCCGGGGCGAAGGCTGACGCCCGGCGCGCCGCCCTCTCGATCCACACATATAATGACCATTATGTGGAAGAGAGCCCTCGTGGCGGCCACCCTGGCCGTCGCGGTCACCCCTGTCCCCTCACAGGCCGCCGGCCCCGTGGAGCGGCGCGACGCCACGCTGACGTCGTTTGACGGCACGCCCATCGTCACGCACCTCTTCACCGCCCCCGAGGTGCGAGAGGGGCAGCGTGACCAGGCCCCGACGGTCATGCTGGGACACGGGTGGACCCAGAGCGGGCCCACCCGCGTGGAGGACGCGCACTCTGCCGGCCAGGTCACGCCGATCGGCGTCGGTGACCTGCTCGCCGCCGGATACAACGTCGTGACGTGGGACGCCCGCGGGTGGGGGAAGTCCGGCGGGCAGGTGCAGGCGGACAGCCCCGAGTTCGAGGGACGCGACGCCCAGATGCTCATCGACTGGATCGCCCGGCAGCCTGAGGCGCAGCTGGACGGACCGGGGGACCCGCGTCTCGGGATGGCCGGTGCGAGCTACGGCGGCACGATCCAGCTCGTCACCGCGGCGATCGACCACCGCGTGGACGCGATCACCCCGACCGTCCCGTGGCACGACCTGCGCAACACGCTCATCCCCGAAGGGGACTTCCGGCTCGGCTGGGCGACGCTCCTCGTCGCCGGCGGCAAGGCCACGGGCAACCTCGCCCCGCAGCTCCTCGCCGCCTACGCCGCGGCCTCCGCCACGGGCGCCGCGCGGCAATCCGACATCGACTGGTTCCTGTCACGCGGCCCGGGCGACCTCGTCCGCGCGATCACCGCGCCGACCCTCATCATCCAGGGGACGAACGACACGCTGTTCAGCCTGCGCAACGCCGTCGCCAACTACGAGATGATCCACGGCGCGGGAACGCCCACGCGCATGATCTGGATCTGCGGCGGACACGTCCCCTGCGACACCGACCCGGGCCCGCGTGATGCGGTGCTCGACGCGACGCTGGCCTGGCTGCAGCGCTGGCTGCGCGACGACGCCACCGTCTCGACCGGCGCCCCGTTCACCTGGATGGCCGAGGACGGCCGGTGGCGCGACGCGACGTCATGGCCCGCGGCGCCCGGCGTGCCGCTGCGCGGGACCGGCGGCGGGCGGCTCGCGCTGCGGCCCGGCTACTCCTCGGGGAACCCGATCGCCGCGACGCCGGCCCAGCGCGGCCTCTCGATTCCCATCGCGACCCCGAGCGGCGCCGACGTCGTGGGCGCCCCGACGCTCGACCTGCGCTATCGCGGCCGCGCCTGGCCCGCGCGGTCCAGCCACGTCTACGCCCAGGTGGTGCGCCGCGTGGCCTCGGGCAGGCGGGTCGTGATCGGCGGGCAAGCCTCGCCGGTGCCGGTCACCCTCGACGGACGCGACCACCGGATCACCCTCGCGCTCGAGCCCATCGTGGCGCATGTCGCCGCGCAGGACGAGCTCGAGCTCCAGCTCGTCGACTCGAGCGCGATGTTCGACCTCCCGCGCACCTTCGGGTCGATCGACGCGCAGGCGACGGTCGAGCTTCCCACCGTGGCCGCGGCGCGGGAGGTCCCGCACGGGGAGCCCGCGCCAGCGAACTAGTCGCAGCCCGCAGCGGCCTGCCGCCTACGCGACGGTGACCGCAGCAGGGTCGCCGGACACCAGGAGGTCCTGGTCAAGCAGGACCACGAGATGGCGGTCGACCTTGACGATGCCGTCGATCGCCGCCGCCGCATCTCGCGGCGCCGGCTCGATCTCGTGCGCCCCAACCGTGAGCACCTCCTCGACCGTGTCGACGACGAGACCGGAGAGCGCGTCGCCGGTCTCGACGATCACGATGCTCGCGCTGTCATCCGCATCTGACTGTGGGCGGCCGAGCGCGGCGGCCAGGTCGTAGACGGGGATGACCTTTCCACGCAGTGAGATCACGCCTCGGACACTCGGATCCTCAGCGGCGACATCACGCGGCGGGGAGTACCGAATGATCTCCTGCACGCAGAAGATCGGGAGCGCGTACCGGTCATCGTCGAGGCAGAAGACCACGAGCTGGCTGGCTGAGGCGTCGGACATGGAGCGACCTTTCGTGCAGAGTCAGGGGGAGGCGGGGGGGGGGG
>CAMCUD010000015.1 GCA_945878865.1 Bifidobacterium breve
AGGGCCCTGCCGCCGGCCGACGACTGACGCCCCGAGTTTCCTGGCCGTCCAGGGGAGGCGCGACGACTGCGCTACCATGCTCAGCCCCGCTGCGGGCGCAATGGTGCGCCCGCGCCCTTCTCTCGCTATGAGCACCGTCATCGACTCCATCGAGCGCGCGCAGCTGCGCCGCGTCCCAAGCTTCCAGGCGGGCGATCGCGTCCGCGTCCACTTCCAGGTCGTGGAGGGCAATCGCCGCCGCACCCAGGTCTTCGAGGGCGTGGTCATCAAGCGCCAGGGCCACGGTGTGCGCGAGACCTTCACGGTCCGCAAGCAGTCCTTCGGCGTCGGCGTCGAGCGCACGTTCCCCGTGCACTCGCCGAAGATCGAGAAGATCGAGGTCCCCGCCCGCGGTGACGTCCGTCGCGCGAAGCTGTACTACCTGCGTGACCGTGTCGGTAAGCGCGCCCGCGTGCGTGAGCGCCGCTACACCGGCCCCGAGGAGCAGGTCACGCCGGGGCTGATCGCCGAGCAGGAAGCGGCGGCGGCTGAGGCCGAGGCCGCTGCGGCGCAGGATGTCGCCGCGGTGGCGGTCGAGGTCGAGGAGGCGCAGGCCCAGGCCGAGGCGCCGGTCGAGGAGACCGCGCCCGAGGCTGAGGCCCCCGCTGAGGAGCCGGCCGCCGAGGCCGCGCCCGAGGCCGAGGCCGCGGCGGAGGAGCCCGCCGAGGGCGACGCCGACGCGGACGCCGACAAGTCGTGAGCTCGAAGGCCAAGTCGACGGGCAACTCGCTCGTCGAGCTGGTCGTCATCGTCGCTGTCGCGCTCGGCCTCGCGCTGGGTATCCAGGCGTTCCTCGTCAAGCCGTACCGGATTCCGTCTGAGTCCATGGTGCCGACGCTCGAGATCGGCCAGCGCGTACTGGTCAACCGCATCGGCACCCACTTCACCGATCCGAAGATCGGCCAGGTCACGGTCTTTCATCCGCCCAAGGGGTCCGAGACCAACGAGTGCGGCGCCCCGCAGAAGGAAGGGCAGGCCTGCCCTCGGCCGACGCCGGACAAGTCGGACGTGAACTTCATCAAGCGGATCGTCGCCGGCCCCGGCGACACGATCGCGATCGTGCGTGGTCACGCGATCCTCAACGGCAAGCGGCAGAGCGAGCCGTTCATCCGCGAGTGCGCGGACCCTGAGGATCCGTCCTGCAACTTCCCGACGCCGCTGCGCGTTCCCGCCGGGCACTACTTCATGATGGGCGACAACCGCGGAGCGTCTGACGACAGTCGCTTCTGGGGTCCCGTCCCTGATGCCTGGATCATCGGCAACGCCTTCGCCACCTACTGGCCTCCCAAGAAGATCGGGATCCTCTGACGTGGCGCCGCGTCGGCGGCGCTCGTCCGGCAGCAAGCTGTTCGCGCACGATCGCGGACTGGGGTATCGCTTCGTCGCCGGCGCCGACGAGGCAGGCCGGGGATGTCTCGCCGGCCCGCTTGTCGCCGGCGCCGTGCTGTTCGACCTGGAGCAGGTCACCGTCTCCGATGTCCGCGCCCTGGGTGCGCTGAACGACTCCAAGCAGCACGACGCCGAAGCCCGCGAGGCGCTGCTGCCGATCGTCCTGCGCGTCGCCTGCCGTGTCGCGGTCGTCACGCGATGCGCCCCGGGCATCGACGCCCGCGGTCTGCACCGCACGAATCTCGAGGCACTGCGCACGGCCCTCACGCGCGTCGCGCGCCCCGACGCGATCTGCCTCTCCGACGGGTTCCCGGTGGGCCAGATCGCGGGCTGCGAGTCGCGGGCGATCGTCGAGGGCGACGCCAAGAGCGCCGCCATCGCCGCCGCGTCGATCGTCGCCAAGGTCACGCGGGACCGGTTCATGGAGCGCGCGGACACCCGCCATCCCGGGTGGGAGTTCGCCCGGCACGTCGGCTACTCCACGCCCGAGCACCGCGAGGCCATCCGCCGGCAGGGCGTGTCCCCGCTGCACCGGATGTCGTTCCAGAGCACGGCCTACCAACAGCTCGCGTTGGGCTGACGCCATCAGAAGCACCCCTCGAGGTGCTCGAGCCCCAGGAGACGGCCCGCCGCATCCACGGTGACGCCGATCGCGTCGAAGCGCAGCTCGGCGACTCGCGGCCGGTCCGGCGTGCTCGCCAGCCACGAGCGGGCCATCCGGCGGACCTGGCGCTGTTTGGCCGGTGAGACCGCGTCGAACGGTCCTCCCGCCCCGCCGCGCGGGCGACGTGTCTTGACCTCCACGAACACCAGCGCGCGTCCGTCACACACGATGAGATCGATCTCGCCGTGGCGGGTGCGGTGGTTGCGCGCGACCAGCGCGTAGCCCCGTCGCTGGAGGTGCTCGAGCGCCTGGTGTTCACCAGTGCGGCCGAGGGTTCGTCGCGGATCTTCGGTCATGGGTTGGACCGTAGATCCGCATCTGCGAAGCGTCTGCGCCGCGGTGTGCCAATCGTGCGCAGATCCTGTGCCGGGATGCCGACACGGTGCAAAGCCTGCGGAGAAGCGGTGCCGTCCTGCGCAGATCCGGCACGTCTTCCGCCGTAGCGTCGCCGCCATGCTCGCTCGAGTCACCTGCTTCGCCCTCGACGGCCTGCGTCCGCGCCGCGTCACTGTGGAGGTCGACCTTCGCACAGGCTTGCCGGCGCTCACCATCGTGGGTCGTGCCGACGCCGCTGTGCGCGAGTCGCGTGAGCGCGTGCACAGCGCTCTGCTGAACTCCGGCTTCGACTTCCCGCAACGCCGCATCACGGTGAACCTCGCGCCGGCGCAGCTGCGCAAGCAGGGGCCTGGGTTCGACCTGGCCACCGCCTGCGGCATCCTCGCCGCAAGCGGTCAGGTGCCCCCGGAGCGATTGGCGGGCTGGGCGGTGTTCGGAGAGCTCTCCCTCGGCGGTGAGGTGCGACCGTGCGCAGGCGCACTTGTCGCAGCGGAAGGGGCGCGGGCGGCCGGACTGCAGGGCATCGTCGTGCCCGACGCGTGCGCATCGGAGGCCGGCCTCGTCGCGGGCCTGCGGGTCGCCGCCGTCGAGAGCCTGGCGGATGTCGCGGCGCTGCTGCGCGGAACCGCCCCGGTGAAGGGCGGGAGGCCCGCGGGCGCGGGGGTCGAGCCGTCGGCGGACGCCGGCGTGCTGCCTGACCTTGCAGACGTCCGCGGCCACGCGGGCGCGATCCGGGCGTTGGAGATCGCGGCCGCAGGTGGCCACAACCTCCTGCTTTCGGGGCCGCCCGGCACCGGGAAGACGATGCTCGCGCGGCGGGTCCCCTCGATTCTGCCTGCGCTCGACGATGCTGCCGCCCTCGAGGTCACGAGGATCCACTCGATCACCGGTCTTCGGGTAGGCGGCGGTCTGGTGCGGCGGCCGCCGTTCCGGGCCCCGCACCACACGATCTCGGCGTCTGGTCTGGTCGGCGGCGGCACCGGCCCGTCGCCGGGAGAGGCGACCATGGCGCACCACGGGGTGCTGTTCCTCGATGAGCTGTCCGAGTTCGCTCGTCCCGCGCTGGAAGCGCTGCGCCAGCCGCTGGAGGACGGCGCCGTGACGATCGTGCGCGGCCAGACGGCATCGAGGTTCCCGACAGGCGTGATGCTGGTGGCGGCGACCAACCCGTGTCCGTGCGGGGAGGGAGGGGACGCGTGCCGGTGCACCGCTGCGGACCTCGCCCGCCATCGCCGCAGGCTGAGCGGTCCGCTGCTCGACCGGCTCGACCTGCTCGTCGCCGTCCACCGCCCGACTGCGGCGGAGCTCGCCGCCCCGCCGGTGACGTCATCACAGGACGTCAGGGCACGGGTGGCTGCCGCGCGAGACCTCCAGCTCGGACGGCCTGGCGGCCTCTTGAACGCTGCGATCTCTGCCGACGCGTTGGATCTCGCGATGCGTCCGGGTGCCCGTGCGCTGTTGCGCGAGGTCTACGAGCGCGGCACGCTGAGCGCCCGCGGGCAGGTGCGCACGATGCGCGTGGCGCGGACCATCGCAGACCTGGCGGGCACGCCGGACATCGCGGTCGAGCACGTCCTGGAGGCGCTCGGCCTGCGGCAGGCCGAGGAGCCGGCAGCGACGGAGCGGGCCGCATGAGCGCGTGTGACGACTGCCTGCGGCGTGCGTGGCTGCTCCGCGCGATGAGCGGGCACCTCGAGCGAGGCCGGCGGCAGGGCGGTGTGCTGGCCCTAGAAGACAACCAGCTGATCGAGGCCCTCGGCGGCGCGACGCGCGAGGAGCTGCGGCGACGCCATGCCGGCTTCGATCCGGCAGCGGCGCGCAAGCTGGTCGCGGCCGCGGGGCTCGCGTCTCGTTGTCGCCACGGCGGACCATTCCCGGGAGGACTGCAGGAGGCAGCTGACGCGCCGTGGGCGATCTTCGTCGCCGGCCGCGCCGAGGCGTTTGACGCGCTCGCGGCGGTGGACGACGTCGCCCCCGCGGTCGCGGTGGTCGGCGCGCGCCGGGCCGCCGGTGAGGGTGAGGAGGTGGCACGGTCGCTGGGCCAGGAGCTCGCCGCGGCGGGGGTCTGCGTCGTCAGCGGTCTCGCGCTCGGCATCGACAGCGCCGCGCACCGCGGCGCTCTGTCGGTTGTGGCGCCTGCGCCGGATCGCGGTCGGCCACCCACCGTGGCGGTCTTGGCCGGGGGTGCGGATGTCGTCTATCCGCCCTCAGCGCGAGGGCTGTATGCGCAGATCCTGCGTGCAGGGTGCGTCATCAGCGAGTTGCCGCCCGGGACACCGCCGCGCAAGTGGGGGTTCCCGGCGCGTAACCGCATCATCGCCGCGCTGGCCGGGATGACGGTGGTGGTGCAGGCGCGTGAGCGCTCCGGGTCGCTGATCACCGCCGACCTCGCGATGCAGCTGGGTCGGCCGGTCGGTGCCGTTCCGGGGCCGGTCACCCGGCCTCTCTCGCACGGAACCAATGCGCTGCTGGCCGACGGCGCGCATGTCGTCCGCGACGCCCGCGATGTGCTCGAGGCCCTCCTGCCCGGCCATGCGCTTCCGCAGACTCCTGCGGTCCCGGCGCTGGACGATGGACTGCGCGCGGTCCTGGATGCAGTCGGTGACGGCGCGTGCACCGCGGGCGAGCTGGCGGCGCGGCGCGGCGTGGCCGTGGCGGAGGCCACGGCGGATCTCACGAGGCTCGAGATGGTCGGGGCGGTATGCCGGGACGGCGCGGGCCGGTACCTGCCGACCGGCCGGATCGGCGCGCTCCTATGATCGGCTGCGTGCCGTCGCCCACTCGCCCGATTCCCGTCGTGCTGTCGATCGCCGGGTCGGACTCGGGTGGGGGCGCGGGAATTCAGGCGGACCTGAAGGCGTTCGCGGCGGCTGGTGTCCACGGGACGACTGCCATCACGGCGATCACGGCGCAGAACACCGTCGGCGTCGCTGCGATTGCACCTGTCGCCCCGGACATGATTCGCGCGCAGATGGAGGCCGTCGCGAGCGACATCGGCGTGGATGCGGTGAAGATCGGCATGCTCGGCGATGCCGCCACGATCCACGCGGTGGCAGCGTCGCTCGACGCCCTGCCCGACAGCGTGCCGATCGTGCACGACCCGGTGATGGTGGCGGAATCCGGCGCTCGCCTCCTCGAGCAGGAGGCGATGCAGGCGCTGGTGGGGGAGATCCTTCCCCGGGCGACGGTGGTGACGCCGAACCTGCCGGAGGCGCGTGCGCTGGCTGGTGCGCCCGACATCGATGGGGAGGGCCTGGCCCGCGCGGTGCATGCGCTTGGCCCGGCGTGGGTGATCGTCACGGGTGGTCACCGCGACGAAGCGACCGATCTCGTCTTCGACGGCGCCACCACGACCCCGGTTCCCGGGGAGCGCCACCCCGACGGTGCGGCCCACGGATCGGGCTGCACGCACTCCTCCACGGTGGCGGCCCAGCTCGCCCTCGGACACGACGTGCTCCAGGCCGCCCGGATCGCCAGGAAGGTGACGGGTGACGCCGTGCGGGACGGCCTGCGGGGCATCGGCGCGGGGGCGGGACCGGTCGACGTGATGGGACTCGGCGCCCGAACAGGGCAGCGAACGGCCGGTCCTTTGTCATAATCGCGACCGATGAGGTTCCTGCGCATGAAGCCGGGGCACGGCGAGATCGTCCTCGCCGAGGGCGATCCTGAGGTGCGCGAGGATGAGCAGCTGCTCATCACGGCCTTTCGCGAGCAGCTCGAAGCGGGCATGTGGGCGGCGGTGCCGCGCAACGGCACCGACGGCCGCCGGCAGGCCGAGATGGTCCGCGACTACCGCGACATCCCGCGCGACGCCGACCGCGTGATCTTCTTCCCGCGCGCGGCCGGGGGCTGATGTGGTCCTCGCGCTCTGCGCCACGCTGATCGTCATCGCCGTGCTCCTGTCGGAGGTCGTCGGCCCCACGATCTACCAGTGGAACCAGCGTCGACGGGCGCGGCGCGCGAAGCCTGACGCGGGCGCCATGGAGGGCTACGACCCCGGCCGCGAACGCCGGGCCGAGCAGCGCGCCCGCGCGCTGCTGCGCTCCTGTGTCAACGACGAGGAGTGGGAGATGTACCGCGACCTGGGGTTCCTCCGGGTCTGGGGCGGGCTCAGCGACGGTCCCGGCGACCTTCGGGCCGCGGGCGGTGCGCCGTACGCCTACCTCGTCTACCCGCACAAGCCGATCGTCGCCTTCCTGCCGCAGACCCGCGAGCTGCTGGCCGAGTACTGCGTCCGGTTCCCCGACGAGACGCGGCCCTACGGCTCGACGATGCTGCCCGACAGCGACGACGTGCTCGCCAAGTGGATGGCGCTCACCGGTGACGAGCGGCGTCTGCTGCGCTCCGCCAACCTGCACCTCCCCGGCCGGCAGGTGGACCCGGATCAGGTCCGTCGCGACCTGTGGCGGCTCACGCAGTGGGAGCAGGAGCGGATGCGCCGGCAGGCCCGTGAGGTCGGCGCGTCGTCGACCGACGACCGCTGAGCCGCCCGCCGGCGATCAGCGGGCGACGCCGGGCTCGCGCAGGAACGCGCGCAGATCCGTGTTGAACCGCGCGGGGCGCTCAAGCTGCGGCACATGGCCTGTGCGGGGGTAGAGCACCTTGCGCGCCTGCGGGATGAGCTCCTCGAACTCGTGCGCGTCACGGAGCGGGACGAGCTTGTCGCGCGTGCCCCACACGACGAGCGTCGGGCAGACGATCGCGCCCACCCGGTCGCGGATCGGATACGTCAGCAGCGCCTCACTCGCAGGGAGAAACCCGGGCTTGCCGGCACCCTTGATCTGCTCGGCGACGAGCGGCGCCGGCAGCAGCTCCGGCGCGTCGGCGACGATCCCGAAGCCCGCCTGGCGGAGCCGGCGACGTCGGGCGACCTCGGTCGAGCGGGCGGCCGCCTGGGCGGTGAACATCGTCAAGACGACCTCAAGGCGCTTGAACGCGTCAAGCACCCGGGGCTGGTACTGATCGGCAGAGCTCAGGCCCGCCGCCGAGACGAGCACGAGCCGCTCGACCCGCTGCGGGTGGCGGGTCGCCAGCTCCGCGGAGATCAACCCACCCATCGAGTTGCCGACCACGGCCGCCGCGTCGATCCCGAGGATCGCGAGGAGACGGTCGACGAGGTCCGCGTACCCAGGAATGGTGATCCGCTCCCGTGGCAGCGGCGACGCGCCGAAACCGGGCAGGTCGATCGCGACCACGCGATGGTCGACGGCGAACGGCAGCAGATTCTCGATCCAGTTCTGCCACGAGCCGCCGAGGCCGTGGATGAAGACGATCGCCGGGCGGCCCGGCTCGTCGCCGAGGTCGACGAGGTTGACGAAATCGCCGTCGACATCGATCCAGCGCAGGTGCTCGCGCCAGTCGACGTCCATCCAGGACGAACGTCCGAGCGGCCCGTAGGCGTCGAGCTCGTCGGGCGAGTACCGGGGTGAAGTCGCGACCGCCATGGGGCGCATAGCCTAGTCAGAACGCCATGCGGATCGCCATCGACATCGACTCCACGCTCCACCACTACTGGGACCAGCTCGCTGAGGAGGCTCGTCGCCGGTTCGGCATCGTTCTGCCGTATGACCAGCAGCTGGACTGGGGCATCTCCCGCCTGCGCCCCGAGCAGCTGCACGCGTGCATCGCGGCAACGCATTGCGAGCAGTCGATCCTCGCCGCCGAGCCCTACCCGGGTGCGGTCGAGACGGTCACGGCATGGCACGAGGCCGGGCACTTCGTCCACATCACCAGCCACCGCGTCGACGACGCGTACGAGCCGACCACCCGGTGGCTCGAGCGGATCGGCCTCCCGTACGACGAGCTGTACCTGAGCTTCGACAAGGTCACCCGATGCCGCGAGATCGGCATCGACGTGCTCATCGACGACAGCCCGCTGAACCTCCGCGGCGCCGTCGACGCGGGCATCGTCCCCGCGACGCTCGAGCATCCCTGGAACGCCGACGTCCGCGACGAGGAGGACGTCATCTCCGGAAAGGACTGGCTGACCCTGGCCACCGCGCTGGAGCCGGTGCTGCTGCGCGACTGACCCCGCGGAGCGGCCGCACACGACCGCACGGGGTGGGCCGGTACTCTCGCGCAGGTGGATGTGAGCGACGCAGCCGACGGCGACGGCGCGACGCGGCCCGATCCCGCCGCGCAGCTCGTGGCCGCCTCGGCTTCCCCCGGGCGGGAGTCCGACCTGCGGGCGCACCTTCCGGGACTGGAACCTGAGCGCCGCGTGACCGACTGGGGCCGCTCCGAGCGGCTCGAGGAGGCCGTCGATCGAACGGTCGGCGACGCGCTTTACCACGTGTGGCATCGCGTCACCGTCGACGGCGCCGAGCATGTGCCCTCACAGGGCGGCGCCCTGCTGGTCTGCCACCGGGCCGGCGCGGCGGCCCTCGACGCGCTGCTCGTCAGCAAGGCGGTGGCCGAGACGCACACGCGCCCGCGTCCGGTCGTCCCGCTCGTCGCGGCGGGCGCGCTCGCCCAGCCGGGGCTGGCGATGCTGCTGCCCAAGCTCGGCGCGGTCGCCGACCATCCCGCGAACGTCCGGCGCCTCCTCGCCGAGGAGGGCCAGCTCGCGCTCGTGTTCCCCGAGGACGGCGGACCGCGGCTGCTGCGCGACCGCTACCGGGTGCGCCGGCTGCGCGACGAGGTCCTGGCGGCCGCGCGCGTCGCGCGGGTGCCCGTCGTCCCGGTGGCGATCGTCGGCACCGAGGAGGTCACGCCGGTCCTCGGGCGCATCCCGCTCCCCGGTGGACATCGCCTCCCCGTCCCGATCCCGGCGCTCCTGCCGGCAAAGGTCGCGATCAGGTTCCTGGCGCCGATCGATCCAGGCGGCCCCGCGTCGGTGCGCGAGCTCGCCGACGAGACCGGCGCGGTGCTCCAGGCGGCGCTCGTCGATCTCGTGGCCGACCGCAGATCGGTGTGGCTGGGATGAGCCGGCGGATCCTCATCGCCGGCCTGGCCGGCCCGCTCGGCGCGCAGCTGGCCCGCGAGCTCGAGCTCGACGCCCGCGTCGACGCGCTGGTCGGCATCGATGAGCGCGACCCGCCGATCGCCCTGGATCGCACCGAGTTCGTCCGTGTGGGCGTCGACGGCCTCACGGTGCGCCGGGTGCTGGAGGCAGCCGCGATCGACACGGTGGTCGACGCGCGGCTGATCACCGACACAACGGTGGCGTCCGAGCGCGCGAGGCGGCGCATCAACGTCGAGGAGACGCGCACGCTCGTCGCCGCGGCCGCCGCCGCAGGGGTGGCGCAGTTCGTCCTCGCGTCAAGCGCGCACGTCTACGGCTGCGCCGCCGGGGACCCCGCGTACTTCCGCGAGGACATGGCGCTTGCGCCGCGTCCGACCACGCTCGAACAGCAGCTGCGCGACGCCGAGGACGCGGCCGGCGAGCTGCGAACGCTGCGCCCGGGCGCACGGGTGGCCGTGCTGCGACTCGTCGACGTCGCCGCTGCGGACCGTCCCAGCGCCCTGAGCCGGCTGCTGGCCCTGCCGGGCGTCGTGCCCACCGTCGCCGGGTTCGACCCGCGCGTGCAGCTCCTGCACCCTGACGACGCGACCGCGGCCCTCGAGCACGCCACCACCGAGCGGCTGGACGGCACGTTCAACGTCGCCGCCGACGGGGTGCTCGCCCTCTCCGAGCTCGCGTCGCTGCTGGACCGGCGTCCCGTCCCCGTTCTCCCGCCGTGGGGCACCAGTCTGGCCGCCGCGCCGCTGCGCCGGCTCGGCGCGCCGCTCCCGGGCGAGCTCCTCGCGCTGCTGCGCCACGGACGCGCGGTTGACAACCGGCGGCTGAAGGCCAGCGGGCTGCGCCTGCGCTACACCGCCCGCGAGGCGGCCGTCGAGCTCCGCCGCAGCCAGCGTGTCGCCACGCTCGTCGGCGCCGCAGCGGAGTACCGCTACGACGAGGGACTTGAGGACTTCCTCAAGCGCAGCCCCGCTGTCCGGGACCGTCCCGTCGCGCCAGGCTGAGCGGACGCGAACTTGCACCGGTGGATGCCATCGGAGCGGATGGCTAGCCTGTAGCACCGGGAGTATGGGCCGGAAGTCTGTCATCGCCGTCATCGTCGTCGCCGCCACGGTGTTGCTGGTCGGAGCCGCCGTGGTCTTCGGCTACGACGAGACGCAGAAGGACAAGATCGCCAAGGGCGTGACCGTCGGCGGCGTCGACGTCGGCGGCCAGACCGCATCGCAGGCGCGCGCCACGCTTCAGCGCGAGCTCGTCGCCCCGCTGAACCGCACGATCGTCGTGCGCACGAAGGACGGCACGTTCCGCCTCACCGCCAAGGAGGCGAAGACGTCGATCAACCTCGACGCCAGCGTCGACCAGGCGCTGGCGCAGAGCCGCGACGGCAACGCCGCGTCGCGGACGTGGCGCGGGATCACGGGCGGCAAGGTCAACGCGCGCATCACGCCGCAGATCACCTACAACCACGATGCCGTCTCCCGCCTCGTCGACCGGGTGCGTGTCAACACCGACGTCAAGCCCCAGGACGCCAAGGTGGACTTCAGCGCCGACGCGGTGAAGGTCGAGCGCGGGCACTCCGGCAAGGCGGTCAATGTCACGACGCTGCGCACGAACGTCAAGCGCGCGCTCGCTGACCCGTCGGAGTCCCGCGAGATCACCGCGACGATGCGGCGCGTCAAGCCGAAGGTCAGCACCGCCGAGGTCGCCAAGAAGTACCCGACGATCATCACGGTGGATCGCGGCGCGTTCACCCTCCGGCTGTGGAAGAACCTCAAACTCGAGAAGACGTACGGGATCGCCGTCGGGCAGCAGGGCCTGGAGACGCCCGCGGGCCTCTACGACATCGAGAACAAGCAGATCAATCCGTACTGGCACGTCCCGAACTCCGACTGGGCCGGGAGCTTGGCCGGTCAGGTGATCCCGCCGGGCCCGCAGAACCCGATCAAGGCTCGCTGGATGGGCATCATCGGCGGGGCCGGAATTCACGGAACCAGCGACGACGCGTCGATCGGGTCGAACGCCTCGCACGGCTGCATCCGGATGCACGTCCCGGATGTCGAGGATCTCTACGACCGCGTGTCGGTGGGCACGCCGGTCTACATCGCCTAGAACGGGTTCGGCGCCGCCGGCCCGATGTCCTCGACGGGAACCTCCTGCCATCCGCGCTGCAGGAGCAGGGCATGGTGGTCGCTGTGGCGAATGACCAGCGACCCGATGAAGATCCCCTTCTCCTGCCTGCGCATGACCGCGTACCAGAGCGTGGTGGCGTCATCCGTGCCTTGGATGCGGTGCCACGGTTTCGGCGGCACACCGTCGTCGCCGGCGATCCCGGCTTCCATGAGCTGCCGCTGGGTGGCCACGGCGCCCTGACGCGTATCGATGAAGAACTTGCCCACGAGCCAAGACCCTAGCGACGGGTGGCAGCGCGCCCTCGCGCTCCACGAGGCGGATCTCGCCCGGCGCGGGGCGGCCGAGAAGACCCGGCGTGCGTACACCTCCGATCTCGTCGCGCTGGCGATCTGGTGCACCGGCCAGGGCATCGAACCCGAGCAGGCATCGGGGCGCGTCCTGCGGCGCTACGCCGCGTCGCTGTCAGCGGCCGGGCTGGCGCCTGCGAGCACGTCGCGCAAGCTCGCGGCGATCCGCAGCCTCTACCGCAGCCTGCGCGAGCACGCGATCGTCCCGGCCAACCCGGCCGATCTCATCGCGGCGCCGAAGAAGCCCCAGTCCCTACCGAAGGTGCTGACGTCCGAGCAGATGTCTGCGCTGCTGGACCGGATCCCGTCCTCGACGCCGCTCGAGCTGCGCGACCGTGCCCTGTTCGAGCTGGCGTACTCCTCCGGCCTGCGTGCCGAGGAGCTCATCTCGCTGCTCGTCGCCGCCGTGGACTTCGACCGTGAGCAGGTCCGGGTGGAGGGCAAGGGCGCCAAGACGCGGTTCGTCCCCGTCGGCGAGAGCGCGCTGGCCGCGCTCAGCCGTTGGCTGGAGCGGGGTCGCCCGGCGCTGCGACCACCCGTCGAGGAGCAGGCACTGTTCGTCAGCAAGTCCGGCCGGAGGCTCTCCACGTCGGACGTTCGTCGCCGGCTGCGCACGTGGGCGCGGCAGGCCGCACTGCAGGGCGGCGTGTCGCCACACGCCCTGCGTCACTCGTTCGCGACGCATCTGCTCGATGGCGGCGCGGACCTCCGGTCGATCCAGGAGTTGCTCGGACACAGCTCCATCTCCACGACGCAGGTCTACACTCGGGTAGAGTCCGCGCGGCTGAAGTCCGCGTACGCCCGGGCGCACCCGAGGGCGTAGGTGGGGGAGGGAAGCACCCTGGAAACGAACGTCAAGGCGATCGAGCTCAAAGATCTGTGGCGCCGGTACAAGTCGACCGGTGATGAGCGCGCGCGCGAACGGCTGGTGGTGGCGTATTCGCCGCTGGTGAAGTACGTGTCGGGCCGGATGGCGTCCGGCCTGCCCGCGCACGTGGAGGAGGCCGACCTCATCTCGTACGGCCTCGTCGGGCTCATCAGCGCCATCGAGCGGTTTGACCTCGAGCGCGAGATCAAGTTCGAGACGTACGCGATCACCCGCATCAAGGGCGCGATCATCGACGAGCTGCGGTCCCTGGACTGGGTCCCGCGGTCCGTCCGTGCCCGCGCCCGCGAGATCGAGCGCGCGAACTCCAAGCTCGAGCACGAGCTCCAGCGGGCGCCCTCCGATGAGGAGATGGCGTCGGAGCTGGACTGCACGGTCGAGGAGTTCCAGGAGTCGCTCCTGCAGATCTCGAATTCCTCGGTGGCGGCGCTCGACGAGCTGTGGACCGTCAGTGACTCGTCGGGCGACCAGGTGTCGCTCCTCGACACGCTGCAGGATCCCGGCGCGCCCGATCCGGCGCACGTCATGGACATCACGGACCTCAAGGACCGGGTGGCCGACGCGATCGCCCGGCTGCCCGAGCGTGAGAAGCTCGTGGTGGCGCTCTACTACTACGAGAACCTGACGCTGCGCGAGATCGGCGAGGTCCTCGGCGTGACCGAATCGCGCATCAGCCAGCTGCACACGAAGGCCGTGCTGCGCCTGCGCTCTCGCCTGCAGGGCGAAGACTGATCTGGGGCGTCCGCCCGAACTTGGGTGGACGTCCAAGTTACCCATGGGTAGGATCGCTCCCGTTCATCTGACCGGGAGGGGTTGGGTCGTCCATGCGTGCTCCATTGCTGAAGGTCGTCGCCGTGATGCTGGTGGCGTGCTGCGCCGCCGTCGCCCCGGCGGCCGCTGCGCCACCGCCTGACCGCGCCACCACGGCGTTCTCCGTCCTGCCCCCGGGCAATGGCGACGTCTGGGGGCCGACGTCGGACCACCGTGCCGACCAGATCCGGCTCTACGACGGGCTGGAGACCGCGGCGGGCGCCGGGACGCTCGGTCAGCCGGGCAGCGCGGCGCCCTGGTACAAGCAGGCCGGCTTCGAGCCCAAGCAGGTCAAGCGCGAGGAGCGCCCGAGGCCCGGCGTCCTCATCCGGTGGGACCAGGACGGCGTCCCGTACATCTCCGCGCCGGACATCGGAGGTGCGTCCTTCGGCGCCGGCTGGGTGATGGCCGAGGCGCGGCTGTCGCTGCTGGAGGCGCTGCGCACGCTCGGGCGCGCGGGCACCGTCGAATCGCTGACCAGCACCGGCGTTCCCGGCGGCGGCTCACGCCCGGCGCTGAACTACTCCGACGAGGAGCTCCAGGCGGGCATCGACGAGCTGTACGCCCAGGCGGGCCCCGATGAGGCCGACCTCCGGGCCGGTCTGAACGGCTACGTCGACGGCATCAACGCGTGGCTTGCGGCCAACCGCAGCCGCATCCCGTGGCGGATGCAGCTGCCGTTCGGCCTGGGGACCATCGGCGACGTCAAGCCGTGGCGCTCGCTGGACGTCGCAGCCGCGGCGGTCGTCATCAACGATGTCTTCGGCGTGGGCGGCGGCGGGGAGCTCGGCGCCGCCCGGGCGCTGCGCGAGTTGCAGGGCAAGCTGGGGCAGGAGGCCGGCCTCTCGCTCTACGAGGACCTGCGGGTTCCCGACCCGGGGGCGACGACGCACACCCAGACGCGCTACGACTATCCGGAGTTCGCCGCCAAGGCCGGCGACGCGCCGACGGGGGACGGCGGGCCGGTCGATCCCAAGGCGATCGCCATGCCGGACGCCGACACGCCGGTGAGCGCCGCCGACATGCCGCGCAAGCCGAGCATGAGCAACTGGGTCGTGTTGGGCGCCAGCCGCATGTCGACAGGCCATCCGCTGCTGATCGGCGGCCCGCAGATGGGCTACTTCTCCCCGGAGATCGTCATGGAGGCCGTCGTGAAGACCGACAGCTTCCAGGCGCGCGGGATCGCCGTCCCGGGTCTCGGGCCGATCCTCATCGCCGGGCGCACCACCGACTATGCGTGGTCGCCGACCTCCGGCGGCACCGATGCGACCGATGTGCGCGCCGAGCAACTCTGCGAGCCGGACGGCGCTGCCCCGACCCGCCAGAGCACGCACTACGTCTACGACGGCGAGTGTCGCGCGATGACGCGACCCGCGAACGCGCCGGCGAACACCGCGTGGCGGACCGTCCACGGCCCGGTGCTCAGCCGCGGCACCGTGGACGGCAAGCCCGTCGCGTTCTCCTACGAGCGCTTCGACCGCATGTCGACGCCCGTCAGCGCGCTGGGCTTCTACCGGATGCAGACCGGGAAGACGAAGACGGCGCAGGAGTTCGTCGACGCGGCCCGGACGATCACGCTCTCGCTGAACCTCGGCTACGTCAACAGCGACCAGATCGCCTACGCGCACACCGGGCGCTACCCGGTGCGCGCGCCCGGCACCCGCAACGATCTGCCCACGTGGGGCACCGGCCAGTGGGAGTGGAAGGGACGCCTGGACCCGAAGCTCCAGCCGGCCGAGATCGCGCCCAAGAGCGACCTCGCGCTGAGCTGGAACAACATCCCGGCGCCCGGCTGGACCGGGGAGGGCTGGTGGGGCGGCAACGTCCGCCACCGCGCCGACGCGCTGGCCGACCGCTTCAAGGACGCGACGAACGTCACGCCCGACCAGGCGGTCGCCAAGCACCAGGACGCGGCGACCGAGGACGTCGAGGCCGTCACGCTCGACCGGTCGATCGAGCGGCTCCTGGGCGCCTCGGCGGCGCCGACGACGGGTGCGGCGCGGGCCCGGCAGATGCTGCGCGACTGGGTGGCGACCGGCGCACACCGCCGCGACGTCAACCGCGACCAGCAGACCGACGCGCCCGCGGCGACCCTGGTGGCGCCCCTGGCCGATGCGCTGCTGGACCGCACGTACCGGGCGCTGCTGGGCGACGAGACGGTGCGCATCCTGCCGATCAGCGAGGACCGTCCCGGGCCGACGGGCAGCGCCTACCAGCACGGGTGGTTCTCGCCGCTGGCCCGCGAGCTCGACCGGACGTCCGGCGCGGCGACGCGGCCGGCGGGTGTGCCGGCGGCGTGCGGCGGCGGAGACGCCGCGGCATGCCGCGCGATCGTCTGGCAGGCCCTCGACATCGCCTACACCCGCGCGCGCAACTCGCAGCTGTGGCTGGTCAAGGACCGGCCGGACCGCTGGCGCCAGACCGCGGCGAACATCCTGTTCGTCCCGTTCGTGACGCTCCCGACGGCGATGCGCTGGCAGAACCGCCCGACGTTCGAACAGGTGTCGTCCTTCGGGGGATAAGCGCGCACGCGCCAAGTGCGTCCCGCCGATAAAGGGTGAGGCAGCGTGCCCCGATAGGGGACTGTCGGGCCGCTGCCAATGACGACTGACGCCGTAGCTCCACACCGCGGGAAGGGTGAGCGCCTGTTGCTCGCTCTGATCGCGGTGTGTCTGCTCGCGTGGCCCCTCGTGCTGCCGTTCGCCGACGGGGCGCTCCACGCCGCGGTGCGCTGGGGCCTCGACTGCGTCGTCTATTCGGCGGCCGCCGCTTCGTGCCTCGTGCGTGCGGTGAAGGTCGAGCGTGACCGTGTCGCGTGGGGGCTCATCGGCGCGGGAATCACGTGCTACGCCCTCGGCACGATCCCCGGGTCGGTCGGCGCGACGGCCTTCGCCCACGCAGGATGGCTCGCGTTCTATCCGCTCGCGTACGCGGGGGTCGTGGTGCTCGCGCGGGCCACGCTGCGCCCGTTCACGATCGCGTTCGCCCTGGACGGCCTCCTGGCCGCGCTCGCGCTGGCCGCCGTCGCCACCGTCGTCGCCAGCCCTTCGGGCGACGGCCGGATCACCGAGCTCGACATGGCCATCGGCCTCGCCTATGCCGCCGGCGATCTCCTGCTGTTCGGCTTCACGCTGTGGGTCGCCCGCATGGCGGGATGGGGGGTGCAGCCGATGTGGCGCTGGCTCACGCTGGCGTTCGCCGTGCTCCTGGCCGGCGATCTCGGCCTGATGATTCAGACGAGCGTGGCCTCGTTCGATCGCGACTCGCTCATCACCGTGTGCTTCCCGGTGGCCATGGCCTGCATGGGGCTTGCGGCCTGGCGCCCGCGCGGTGCTCCGCGGGTGATGCGGCCGCGGCTGGGCGGTCTCGTCGCGTTGCCCGCCGTCAGCGTCGCCGTGGCGTGCCTCCTGCTGCTCGCGACATCGGCAGACCGCCTCTCCGACGGGTTGGCGCTCGCCGTCCTCGCCCTGGCGACGGTCAGGATGCTGCTCGTCTACGGCCACCTCGCGTCCATCCAGGGCAGCCTGCAGTTCCGTCGCGGGTTCGACGAGGCGACGGTCGGCATGGCCCTGCTGGATGCGAACCTGCGGTGGGTCCGCGTCAACGGCGCGCTCGCCGATCTGCTCGGAGTGGACAGGGAGGCGCTCACCGGCGCCGCCGCTCCGGACGTCTTCACGGGTGATCCGGAGCTGGGCGCCGCGATCGACGCCGCGTTCTCGGGCGGAGAGCCGCTGCGGGCCGTGCCGGCTCGGCTGCGTCGGCCCGACGGCGCAACGGTCGAGGTGGAGGTGACGGGCAGCGTCGTCGAGGGCGAACAGGGCGAGCCGCAGCTCTTTGCGCAGGCCCGCGACGTGACCGCCGAGCGGAAGGCCGACCGGTGGGCCGCGGCAGTCGCGCGCCTCACCCGCCTGGCGCTCGACGAGCCGAGGGTCTCGGTGCTCATGCGCGAAGCCGCGGGAGTGATCGCGGACGCGCTGCCGGCCAGAGGCTGCGTGGTGCTGACCGCCGAGCGCGACGCGCCCATGGCCGGGCTGCTCGCCGCGGCCGGGGACGCCGACCCGTCGATCGGCATCGCGCCGCTGAAGGGGACGATCGCCGCGTCGCTGGAGCGCGGACGCAGCCTGACCGTCGAGCAGATCGAGGCCGCGGAACCGTTCGTCCCGGCGGACGCCGCCCGGCTGCTCACGATGCCGGTCCTGCCGACGGGCGCGCCCCGCTCGGTCATCGCGGCCTATCGCGGCCCGGGCACGCCGGCGTTCGCCGCCGACGACGCGCGCTTCCTGCAGGCGATCGCCAACGTGCTCACCAGCGCGCAGGAGCGCGCGGCGGCCGAGGACGAGCAGCGTCACCGCGCGCTCCACGACCCGCTGACGGGACTGGCGAACCGCGCCCTGCTCGCCGATCACCTGCGTCGCACGCTGGCCAACGCCTCCCGGAGGTCCGGACGTGTCGCGCTGCTGCTCGTCGATCTCGATCGCTTCAAGAGCGTCAACGACACCCTCGGACATCGCGCCGGCGACAACCTGCTCCTCGTCGTGGCCGACCGCCTGCGCGAGCACGCGCGCGGGGGTGACCTGGTCGCCCGGCTCGGCGGCGACGAGTTCGTCGTCGTGTTCGACGAGGTCGAGTCCGTCCTCGAGGCGGTCGCGGTCGCGCGCAGGATCATCGAGGCGATGAGCGCGCCCGTGCAGGTCGGCGGGCGGGAGCTGGTGGTGTCCGCGAGCGTCGGCGTCGTCCTCGCCGACGACCACGTCGTCGAGCCGGACGTGCTGCTTCGCGACGCCGATGTCGCGATGTACCGGGCGAAGGCCGGCGGGGGCGGCCGCCATGAGGTCTTCGACGCCGAACTGCGCGCCCAGGTCATCGACCGCCTCGCGATCGAAAGCGACTTGCGGCAGGGGATTAATCGCGGCGAGCTCGTCCTGCACCTCCAGCCGCTGATCGATCTGCGCTCGCGCCGGCCGCTCGCCTTCGAGGCGCTTGTGCGCTGGGAACGGCCCGGGCGCGGGCTGGTCCCGCCCGGCGACTTCATCGGCCTCGCGGAGGACACGGGGCTGATCGAGCCGATCGGGCGCTGGGTCCTTCAGCGCGCGTGCGCGCAGGTCGCCTCGCTGAACCAGGCGCGCGGCACCGAGATCGGCGTGTCGGTGAACGTCTCGGCGAGGCAGATCACCGAGGACCTCATCGCCGACGTGCGCGCGGTGCTCGCGGACACCGGCCTGCCCGCCCGGCTGCTGACCCTTGAGATCACCGAGTCGCTCGTCATCGAGGAACGTGGTGCGTACGGCGTGCTCCAGGCGGTGCGCGACATGGGGGTGACGCTCGCGCTCGACGACTTCGGCACCGGGTTCTCGTCGCTCGGCGCCCTCCAGCGCCACCGCGTCGACGAGCTGAAGCTCGACCGCACGATGGTCGATTCCGTGCCGACGTCGACCACCGCGGCCGCCATCGCGCGGGCCACGGTGCAGATGGCGGGCGCGCTCGGTCTCGGCGTGGTCGCCGAGGGCATCGAGGACGCGCGCCAGCTGCAGGCGGTCGCCGGCCTCGGCTGTCACGTCGGCCAGGGATTCCTCTTCGGGCGGCCGATGCCGGCCGCCGACATCGGCGCCTATCTCGACGAAGGCAGCTGGACGCGGGCCTTCACCCCGGGCCTTCGCGGCTGAGGGCGGTTCGCGCTGGACCGCACGTACCGCGGTCCGTAGTGTCGGCCGCACCCGAAGAGAGGAGGCCGCCATGCCCACTCAGGCGGACCGCATTCGCAACGTCGCCCTCGTCGGCCACCGTGGTGCCGGCAAGACGTCGTTGCATGAAGCCCTGCTCTTTCAAGCCGGCTCGGTGTCCCGGCTCGGCAACGTCGCCGAGGGCACCACCGTCTCCGACAGCGAGGACGACGAGCAGGCCCGGCGGATGTCCATCTCCGCGCACCTGTCGTCCTTTCACTGGCAGGACCGCAAGATCAACCTCATCGACACCCCGGGTGAGCCGAGCTTCGTCGCCGACGCGCTGGGCGCGATGCAGGTCTGTGAATCGGCCGTCTTCGTCGTCAACGCGGTGATGGGGGTCGAGGTCGGCACGCAGCGCCTCTTCAAGCAGGCGGCCGAGCTCGATCTCGCGCGGCTCATCTTCGTCAACATGCTCGACCGCGAGCGGGCGGACTTCTTCCGCACCCTCGAGGGCCTCAAGGCCGCGTTCGGGCCGCACGTGGTCGCCACCGAGATCCCGATCGGGCGCGAGCACGAGGTCCGCGGCGTCGTCGATCTCGTCGACATGCAGGCGTACGCCTACGACGGCGACGGGACCGCGACCCCGATCGACATCCCCGAGGACCTGCTCGAGGTCGCCGAGGAGTACCGCGACCGGATGATGGACGAGGTCTGCGAGGTCTCCGACCGGCTCACCGAGCGCTACCTCGAGGGGGAGGAGATCTCCCACGAGGAGATCGTCGCGGCGCTGAAGGACGGCACGAACCACGGGGACCTGTTCCCGGTCACGTGCGGTGTGGCCACGCGCAACCTCGGCTCGGACCGGCTCCTCGACGCGATCGTCGAGGACCTGCCCTCTCCGGTGAAGCACGGCGCGCTCGAGCTGCCGGAGGTCACGCTGGAGGCCGATCCCGAACGCGAGCTGTTCGCCTACGTCTTCAAGACGCGCGCCGACCCGTACGCGGGGCGCATCAATCTCTTCCGCGTCTATCAGGGCGTCATGGACCACGACACGACGGTTATGAACACCCGGACGCACCACAAGGAACGCATCGGCCAGCTCATCGTCTTCGCGGGCCGCGACACCGAGCACGCCGACGCGTTCGGGCCCGGCGACATCGGCGCCGTGGCCAAGCTCAAGGAGACCCGCGCCGGCGACTGGCTGGCCGAGCGTGACGAGCCGATCACGATGCCGCCTGTGCGCTTCCCCGCGCCGGTGATGGCGTTCGCCATCGAGCCGTCGAGCCCCGGTGACGAGGAGAAGGTCTTCACCGCGCTGCGCCGCCTCCAGGAGGAGGACCCGACGATCGACCTGCATCGCGACCCGCAGACCGGCGAGCAGATCGTCGCGGGGCTGTCCCAGGTGCATGTCGAGGTCATCGTCGGCCGGCTGAAGGACCGCTTCGGCGCCGAGGTGACGCTGAAGCCGCCGCGCGTGCCCTACCAGGAGACGATCACCGCGTCGGCGAAGGCGCACGGGCGCCACAAGAAGCAGACCGGCGGGCGCGGGCAGTTCGGCGACTGCCACCTCGAGGTCGAGCCGCTGGGCGCTGGCGACCCGCACGATCTCGTCTTCGAGGACCGGATCAAGGGCGGCGTCATCCCACAGGGATTCATCCCGGCGGTCGAGAAGGGCGTGCGCGACGCGCTGGCGCACGGGCCGATCGCCGGCTACCCGGTGCGCGGGGTGCGCGTGCGGCTCGTCGACGGCAGCTACCACAGCGTCGACAGCTCCGAGCAGGCATTCCGCACCGCCGGGTCGATCGCGATGCGCGCGGCGCTCGAGGCGGCGGCGCCCGTGCTGCTCGAGCCCGTGATGCTCGTCACGCTGTCCGTCCCCGAGGCGAGCGTCGGCGACGTGATCGGCGATCTCAACGCACGCCGGGGCCACCCGCTGGGCATGGAGCAGCAGGGCGAGATGACCGAGGTCCGGGCAGAGGCGCCGATGGCAGAGCTCCTCGACTTCGCGCCGGATCTGCGGGCGCTGACGGGCGGCCAGGGCGACTACACGCTGGAGCTCTCGCGCTACCAGGAGGTGCCCGGCCACCTCGCCCAGAAAGTGGTGCAAAGCGGGGAGGATGCGGCCGCCGCGCTGCGCGCCTGACCGTTGCGAGACGGCGGGGACCGCTATCCTCGCCGTCTCGTGAGTCGCAAGCAGATCACTACGCGCCACCAGGCCGTCTCCTGTGACGTGTGCGGTCGCACGCTGCTGCGCGGCGAGCACGCCGAGCCGTTCCTGGCCGGCGGCTCGCGCCGGCTTGTCTGCGAGCTGTGCACCCAGCGCGCCACCCACGAGGGCTGGATCCGCGAGGGTGTCGGCGGGGCGGCCAACGGCCACGGCACCGGCCGCGAACGCCGCGGGTCGCTGCTGCGGCGCCTGCGCCGGCGTGAGGGCACGCCCCGGCCGGCGACGCGCGCGACGCTGAGCGGCTCCGCACCGGAGGCCGCGCCGCTGCTGGACGAGTGGCCCGACGAGGGCACCGACCCGATCGCCGAGCCCGCCTACAGCGAGCCGGCGCCGTCACCGCCTCCGGCCAAGGCGAAGGCCAGTCGCCTGGAGAGCGAGATCGAGCGGGTCAACCGCACGGTGCACGCCGTGCCCACGAACACGCAGATGAAGCTCGAGCGGGCGCTGGAGATCTTCAACCGCAGCGACGCGCCACGGAAGGTGGCGGGCATCGCCCGCTCGCTGGGCGCGCCGATCGTCTCGGTGCATCCGTCGATGACCGAGGGCGCGATCGTCTCGATCGTCGTCGCGTGGGAACTGTGCTGGTACCGGTACGAGGTGGACCTGGCCGATGAGGCCTCGGGGGTGCGGCTCGTGGCGCAGGGGGCGGAGCTCGAGGAGCTCGCCGTGGAGGAGCAGACCGCAAACGCGGCTGCTGATGAACGCGGAGGGCTGGTGATGGCTGCGTGATCTACTGCGTGGTACCGCAGGAGCTGGCGCCCGAGCTGCTGCAGCAGCTCGAGGACTACTACGCCGACGATCCCAACGTGAAGGTCATCGTCGACCGCCGTCAGGGCGAGCGGCGCGACACGTCGACCGAGAACGAGGGCCCGGCGCTCCGCTTGGTGCGCGACCGGCGCCGGCCGCGCGTGGTGGGCGAGTTCCCGCCCGTCGATCCGCCTGCCGCGTGAAGGTCGTCGTCCACGTTGACGGCGGCTCGCGGGGCAACCCCGGGCCGGCCGCCGCGGGCGCCGTGGTCTCCACGCCGGACGGTGAGGTGCTCGACGAATCTGCCGAGACCCTGGGCGTCTGCACGAACAACGTCGCGGAGTACCGCGGGCTGCTCCTCGGCCTGCAGCGCGCGAAGGACCTGGGTGCCACCGAGGTCGAGGTCGTCAACGACTCCGAGCTCGTGGCCAAGCAGGTCAACGGGCAGTACAAGGTCAAGCACGCCGACATGAAGCCGCTGCACGCCGCAGCGCTGCAGGTGCTCGGCGAGTTCGCGGCCTGGAAGGTCCGCTCCGTTCCGCGGGCGCAGAACGCGCACGCCGACGCGCTCGTCAACCAGGCGCTCGACGCCGCACGCTAGGCGACCACGGCGAGCGTCCGCGCCGCCGAGGCGGGCTTCAGCGGCGACGTCTGGCCGTCTGCGCGCCGGGCGCGCATCGACGCGACCGACGGCGCGCCCCACTCCGCGCGGATGCCTTCGCCGAGCGAGCCGCTGTGGCGCCCGACGACGGCGGTGAGGAGCTTGCGGCCCACGGGTGTGCCGAGCGCTTGCACCCACGGCCTGGCGGCGGCGATCGCGGCGGCGTCGACGACGGGCGACCGGTCGATCCCGGCGAGGTGACGGAGCTCCCGGGGGACGAGCGCGACCGCGGCGCTGGCGAACACCCGCAGCGGCACCTGGAACGGGAGGAGCTCGCGGGTGATCGGCGGCGAGGCGACGAAGTCGATGGCGTCCCGGGCCGCGGCACCCACGCACAGGTGGGGGCGCACGTCGTCGAAGTACTCGTGCATCTGCGCGACCGAGGCGGGGACCAGCCGCTCGGGCGTACCGAGGAGCGCGGCGATCACGACGCCCTCGGCGATGTAGGCGTCCTCTTCGGCGGCGGTCAGGCGCGGGCCGAACACCCGATGGGCGGCCAGAAACGAGTGCCACTCGACGCTGTGGACCCACACCTGCGTGTCGGGATCGTCGGCGCTGTACTTCCAGCCTGTGATCGGATCGACGCCGCGGACGCGCGAGTGCAGCCGCCGCACCCGGGCCGCGGCCTCCTCGGCCGTCGCGCTGTCCCCGAAGGCGGTCGCGCCCACGTAGGCCGAGGTGCGCTGCAGGCGGTCCAGCGCGCGGTGGCGGTAGTCGCTGTGCTCGGCGACGCCGGCCATCGCGAGCGGATGCAGCGACTGGATGAGCAGCGCGCGCAGCCCGCCGATGAGCGACCCGGGGTGCGCGAGCACCGGCCACGTCACCGCGGCGGGGCCGAGATAGCCGCGGTCCGCCGGATTCGAGGGCGTCGTCATGCCAGGATGGTCCCAACTGACAACGCCGAATGTCAATGGGGCTCGTAGGGTGCCGGGCATGGATGTCGACCTCGACGCGCTGCGCGGTGCCGCCGGCATCGGCGTGGCCGGGAACTTCGCCGGGCACCTGGAGCAGGCGGGGGAGGCCGCGGACTTCGTCAGCGTCGCGACCGAGGGCGAGGCGCCGAAGGGCATCTTCCCGTGGTACGTGCCGGGCGCCTCGTCGTTCCTCGGGCAGTTCCCGCTCGCGAGCGACCGCATCGAGCTGCCGCGCAGCGATGCGCCGCTGAACCTGCAGATCGAGCCGGAGGTCGGGGTCCTGTTCGACCTGGAGGCCGCCGCCGATGGATCGGTGGCGTCGCTGGCGCCGACGGCGATCATGGCCTTCAACGACTGCTCGATCCGCCGGCCGGGTGCGAAGAAGATCAGCCACAAGAAGAACTGGGGCCCCGCATCGAAGGGCGTCGCGCGCGCGGCGTTCGATGTGACCGACCTCTCGCCCGGTGGCCCGACGTCGACGTTCCGCCTGGCGTCCTTCCTGCGCCGCGGCGATGAGACGCACCCCTACGGCGTCGATAGCCCGCTGCCTGGCTACTCGTACTACGGCGACCAGCTCATCGACTGGATCGTCGACCGGCTCAACCATCAGCACGGCAGCGACGACACCCCGCTCGAGGATGTCGGCGCGCTCCTCCGCGTGGATGGACCGCCTGCGCAGCTGCTTGTCGGGATCGGCGCGACCCGCTACACCGAGGTGGGCGAGACGACGTTCCTGGCACCGGGCGACGAGGCGATCGTCATCGTGTACGACAGCCTGCAGCACACACCCGAGCGCGTCGAGGACGCCGTGCGCCGGCGGTTCGAGGACGGGATCGCCGCGTCCGTGCTGCGCCAGGTCGTCGTGGAGGCGACCTGAGCGACGCGGCGTACACCGTGACGGCGCCGCTCTGGCGCCATGATGGCGGCGCGGCGTGGCACTTCGTCACGCTGCCCGAGGAGCTGGCCGACGAGATCCACGCCCGGTTCGCGCACGGCGCGTTCGGCATGGTCGCGGTCCGTGCGACCATCGGAGCGAGCAGCTGGACGACGAAGCTGTTCGCCGACACGAAGCGGGACTCGTACCTGCTGCCGGTCAAGGCCGACATCCGGCGTCGTGAGGGTGTCGGTGACGGCGACGAGGTGACCGTGCGGCTGGAGCTCGACGCCGTCTGACCGCGCAGTCAGCGTGCCGGGACAACGCGTCTTGGCCATCCGCCCAAAACTGAACGCATGCGTTCACGCGGCTGGTACGGTCGCGCTCGTCCAAGCGGGCACGAGGGGTGGCCCGCGCAGGAGGAGGAGAGAAGTCCATGTCTCGACGGCATCGATCCGTCGCGGCGCGCACACGCCTGCGCCGCGGCGCGATCACCGCTGCCCTGCTCGGGGTCGCGGGACTCGGCGTCATGCCCGCGGCGGGTTCGGCCGCGACGCGCGACGTCGTGGTGGTCGGCAACGCGTTCGCCGGCACGGTGAGCTTCCTCGACGGTTCCACGTTCCAGAACCTCGGGTCGTTCAACGCCGTGCCCGACCTCGCCAGCCGGAAGGCCGCGCTGCTGCTCAACCCCGTCAGCCTCGTCGGCTGGAACGTGGTCAAGAGCCAGAAGGGCGGCGAGAACTACATCGACGACGTCGCGCTTTCGCCGGACGGCAGACGCCTGTACGTCTCGCGCGGCATCCTCGAGGACGTCGCGGCGTTCGACATCCAGACGAAGAAGATGCTCTGGCGGGTCGGGGTCAACAGCTTCAACTCCGATCACATGGCGCTGTCACCCGACGGCTCGAAGCTCGTGGTGTCGGCGACGACCTCCGGGCGTGACCGCGTGATCGACACCGCCACGGGCGCGCTGATCACGACGTTCGCGGCCGGGGACTACCCGCACGGCGTCGACTACTCGGCCGACGGCAAGCGCGTGTACGTCGGCAGCATCGGGACGACCGCGCTGCCGTACGCCTTGAACGCGCTGAAGGGCGACAAGCTCCTGACCGTCGCCGACGCGACCACATGGCAGGTGCTGAAGACGTTCAAGTTCGACTACGGCGTCCGCCCGACGGTCATCACGAGCGACGAGCGCTACGCCTACATCCAGCGGTCCTACAACCGCGGGTTCATCGAGTTCGACCTGAACGCGGGGAAGACCACGCGGACGGCGACGCTCCCCGGCACGAAGGCCGGCGACGCGCTGTTCCCGGACAACCTCCCGGCGAACTCGATGCACCACGGCCTGGCGTTCAACGGCAGCGAGACGAAGCTGTGCAACGCGGGCACGATCGACAACCAGATCTCGATCGTCGATCGCGCGACGTTCGCCGTGCAGAGCACCGTCAGCGGCTACGCCAAGCCGTACTGGGCGACGACCGACCGCTCGGGCACGAAGTGCATCGTGTCCAACAGCACCGGCAACTACATCGCCGTCATCGACTACGGGACGGGCAGGGAAGTCGCCCGTACACCGGTCGGCTGGTACCCGCAGCGCGAGCGTCTGGGGGTGCTCGACACGGCCGCTGCGGCTGCGCTCTCGGCGAGCGCCGGCTGACCACCGGCACCGGAGGGTCCCCGGTGATGGGGGCGGGGACCCTCCGGGTGGCGGAAGCGGAGCCGCGGCGCGGTGCTTCTCGGTACCTTCGAGCGGTGACTGGGACGAGGTACGACGAGGCCCGCGCCGCCCACCGCTGGGACGTGCCGGCGCGCTACAACATCGCCGCGGACGTCTGCGACCGCTGGCCACGTGATCGGCTCGCGATGCTGCACGAGCGCTACGACGGCGAGAAGCGCGAGGTGACCTGGGGTGAGCTGCAGGACCTCGCCGGACAGGCGGCGCACGCGCTGGCGGCGGCAGGCGTGCAGCGCGGCGATCGCGTCGCGGTGGTGCTGCCGCCGACTCCGGAGACGGCGGGCGTCTTCTTCGGCACGTGGAAGCTCGGTGCGCTGCTGCTGAGCATGAGCGTGCTCTACGGCGACGAGGGCATCCGCCACCGCCTCACCGACTCCGGGGCGAAGGTCGTCGTCACGAACGCCGAGAACGCCTCGCGGTTCGACGGCATGGGGGCGGAGGTCCTGATCCTCGACGAAGGGCTGCTCGACGGCCATCCCACCGAGCACCCGACGGCCGACACGTCCGCCGACGATCCGGCGCAGCTCTACTACACGTCGGGTACCACCGGCCTGGCCAAGGGGATCCTGCACGCCCACCGGTATCTGCTGGCGCACGTCGAGTTCGACTACTGCCATGAGGTCCAGGACGGTGAGCTGTTCCACGGCATGGGGGAGTGGGCGTGGGCCGCGGGGATCGCGCCGCTGCTCGGCCCGTGGCGCAAGGGCGCCGTCCAGTGCGTCTATCAGCGCAAGGGCGGCTTCGACCCGCACGACCAGCTGCGGTTCCTCTCCGAGCACGGCGTCACGAACGTCTTCACGACCCCCACGGCGATGCGGTCGATGATGTCGATCGCCGACGCCGGGACGCGGTACCCGCAGAAGTTCCGCATCGTCTGCAGCGCGGGCGAGCCGCTGAACCCGGAGGCGATCCGGTGGTTCCGCGAGCAGTACGGGCTCACGGTCCTCGACTACTACGGCATGACCGAGAGCTACCCGATGGTGGCCAACTATCCGTGGATGGAGGTCCGCGAGGGTTCGATGGGCAAGCCGTGCCCGGGGTGGGAGATGGCGATCCTCGACGAGGACGGCAACGTGGTCACGGAAGCGGGCGTGACCGGGGAGCTGTGCCTGAAGGCGCGGTCGAACCCGCACTACCCGCTGGGCTACTGGAACCGGCCCGAGGACAGCGAGCGTGTCTTCGGCGGCGAGTGGTTCCACACAGGAGACGCGGCGTCCTTCGATGAGGACGGCTACGTCTGGTACGAGGGTCGCGCCGACGACCTCATCATCGCGGCGGGCTACCGGATCGGCCCGTTCGAGGTCGAGTCCGTCTGCCTGGAGCATCCGGCGGTCGCCGAGGCGGCGGCGGTCGGCATCCCCGACGAGCGGCGCGGCAACGTCGTCAAGGCCTTCGTGGTCGTCGCCGACGGCGCCGAGCGCTCCGATGCGCTGGCGCGGGACATCCAGGAGTTCGTCCGCGACCGGCTCAGCGCCTACGCCTACCCGCGGGTCATCGAGTTCGTCGACGACCTGCCCAAGACGCTGACGGGCAAGATCAGGCGGATCGAGTTGCGCCAGCGCGGTTAGGCGCGGTCGAACAGGTAGACGGCGGACTCCAGCTCCGGCGGGAGGACGAGGCGGCTCAGCGCGGGGAGCTCCTCGAACGTGAACGCCGTCTGGCGGCGGTAGTCGCCCCAGTTGCCGGCGGCGAACTCGTGCCGGCTGGCGATCACGATGTAGCGCTCGACGCTCGCGGTCGTGAAGACGTGGCGCTCGAACCCGTTGCCTGCAGGCGGCCATGAGCACAGGACCACGCGGGGCTGCCGGCCCGCAAGCGCTGTGACCGCGTCCTCCTCGATGACGTCGTCGGCGACGGCGACGTCCTTCCAGCTGTGGTCGTCGGTGGCTGTGATGTCGACGCCCCGTGCGCGCAGGAAGCGCGAGAGGGTGCCGTCGCCCGCGGCGATCTCCAGGCACGGCCGGTCGCCGATCAACCCCTCGAGCTCGCGCAGCAGCGGCTTGGAGTAGAAGCAGTAGATCCCGCGGGGTTGCACGAGCGGCATGAGGAACCGGCGCTGGGTGAGCAGCGGCCAGGTCAGCCGGAAGCGCAGCATCGACACCGGCTTGCGTTGCAGTCCGCCGCCGCGGAAGAGCAGCCGCTGCGCCAGCCAGCCGTTGATGAGGTTGAAGCGCACCTTGCCGGTGGTCACGCCGGTCGCGGCCGCGACGCACATCCGCCGCACGGTCTCGGCCGCCATGCGCTGGCGGATCGTCGCGCTGGCCAGCGCCTCCTGGCGTTTGACGCGACCCTTTCCTGCCGCGACGGGGTCCGGTGAGGCGAGGGACTGGACGTAGGCGCGCAGCCCCGCGGCGCCGCCACTGGCCAGGCGGGCGCCGATCTCGGTCTGGACGGCCTCCCAGTCGTCGGGGTAGGCGTCGCGCAGGTCGTCGAGCGACGGGTCGGTGGCGAGGAACGCCTCGACGTCGGCGGGGCGCGGGGGCCGGCTCATCTCGTGTGTCCTACACGACGGGGGCGACGGGAGCCACGAACTGGCAATCCGCGCGCGTTTACACTACTCTACATCTGTGCAGTTGTGAAACGAGAGGTGCACCATGGCAGTCCGTTCGCGTGAATTTCATTTCCCCGTCGACGTCGAGTGGTCCGGCGGGCGTCGCACGACGGCCCGGGTCGAAGGCAAGGCGCCGCTCGACATCGCCACGCCCCCGGAGTTCAAGGGCACCGACCCGACCGTCTGGTCCCCGGAGGACGCGTTCGTCGCCGCGGCCGCGTCGTGTCTGGCCGTGACGATCGCCGGCATGGCCGATCGCGAGGGCCTGGCGATGCGTGCGCTCTCGGTATCGGCGGACGGCGTCGTCGGCCGCCGCGAGGACGGGGCGTTCGGCTTCACCCGCATCACCCAGCAGGTGTCGCTGGCCGTCGGCGCCGAGCACGAAGACGCTGCCCGCGCGCTGGTCGAGAAGGCGCACGCGACGTGCCTCGTCGCCGTGTCGCTCGACCTGCCGGTCGACACCACGATCGAGATCCGTCACGATCTGGCGGAGGTGTAGCGATGTCCCGTGTTGTCGTTCTCGGAGCGGGGATCGCCGGCCACACCGCCGTCGCGTATCTCCGCCGCTGGCTCGGCCGTGACGACACCGTCACGGTCATCTCACCCCGCCCGGACTACAACTGGGTGCCGTCGAACATCTGGGTCGGCGTCGGGCTCATGAAGCCCGACAAGGTGACGTTCCCCCTCGCGCCGATCTACGAGCGCAAGGGCATCGAGTTCGTTCAGGCCGCGGCGACGCAGCTTCACCCTGAGGGCGATGCGCAGGACAGCACGCCGTACGTCGTCGCCGCGTCGGACGACGGCAAGGTCCACCGGGTGCCCTACGACTTCCTCATCAACGCGACCGGCCCCGCCCTGCGGTTCGACAAGACCGAGGGCCTCGGGCCGGAGGGCCACAGCCTCTCGGTCTGCCTGCCCGATCACGCGGCAGAGGCGTCCCGCGCGCTCGACGAGGAGGTCGAGCGCATGAAGCGCGGCGAGCGCCGCAAGTTCCTCGTCGGCGTCGGCCACGGCACGTGCACCTGCGAAGGCGCGGCCTTCGAGTACATCGTCAACCTCGAGTTCGAGCTGCGCCACCGCGGTGTCCGCGACAAGGCGGACATCACGTGGATCACCAACGAGTACGAGCTCGGCGACTTCGGCATGGGCGGGATGCAGCTCAAGCACGGCGGGTACGTCACGCCGAGCAGCATCTTCAACGCGTCGCTCTTCGCCGAGCGCGGGATCGACTGGATCACGCGCGCGCACGTGGAGAAAGTCGAACCCGACCGCGTGCAGTACGAGACGCTGGACGGCGCGAAGGCCGAGCAGGAGTTCGACTTCGCGATGCTGCTGCCGCCGTTCTCAGGCGTCGGGCTGACCGCGGTCGACGCCCACGGGGCGGACATCACCGACAAGGTGTTCGCGCCCAACGGCTTCATGCGCGTCGACGCCGACTACTCCGGCAAGCCCTACGAAGAGTGGAAGGCGTCGGACTGGCCGCGCACGTACCAGTCGCCGGTCTACCCGAACCTGTTCGCCGCGGGCATCGCGTTCGCCCCGCCGCACGCGATCTCCGTTCCCCGCAAGAGTCCGAACGGCACGGTCATCGCGCCCGCGCCGCCGCGCACCGGGATGCCGTCGGCGACGATCGCCAAGGCGGTCGCCGCGAGCGTCACAGACATGGTCCGCGGAGGGGAGGGGCCGACGCACACCGCGTCGATGGCGGAGATGGGCGCGTCATGCGTCGCGTCGGCCGGCGCGAACCCGTTCACCGGCACGGCGGCCGCGATGACGGTCTTCCCGATCGTCCCCGACTGGGACGAATACCCCGAGACCGGGCGCGACATCAAGCGCACGTTCGGCGAGATCGGCCTGGCGGGCCACTGGATCAAGATCCTGCTGCACCACATGTTCCTCTACAAGGCGCGCCTGCGGCCCGGCTGGCGCCTCATCCCGGAGTGATGGCGATGGATCACGACCAGGCGATGTACGCCACGAAGCCGACCCGGCGCACCGTGTTCATGCGGACGTTCCTGCCCTGGCAGATGTGGCGGTTCGCGGTGATCAACGTGAAGATGATCGAGCTGATCCGGCGAGGGCACCGGGGGACGAAGCGCTGACCCGGCGGGCGGCGGGCCCGCGTCGGCCGTCGGCTAATGTCCGCCGCGCCCATGAGCAAGCGTGACATCACCGATGCCGTCGCGACCGGCCTCGCCGCCGGCGCCGTCTTCCTCCAGATCCTGGTCGCCATCGTCGTCCTCGTGGCGCTGGCGGCGCTCGTCTTCAAGCCGGCGCGGCGACTGCTCGTCGAGATGCGGGAGACACTGCTCGGCACGGAGCTCTGGATCGCCTGGGGCATCGCGCTCATCGCGGTGCTCGGCAGCCTGTTCTTCTCCGAGTACGCCGACTTCGTCGCCTGCCGGCTGTGCTGGTACCAGCGGATCTTCATGTATCCGTTGGCGTTCCTGCTGCTCGTCGGCGCGCTGCGCAAGGACGTCCGCACGGCGGTGCAGTACACGTTCCTGCTGCCGATCATCGGCGCGGGCGTCTCGATCTACCACCTCTACATCGAGCACAACCCCGACGCCGAGTCCGCCGGCTGCAAGATCGGCGGCGGCTCGTGCGCGACGAAGTGGATCGACGAGTTCGGCTACATCACGATCCCGACGCTGGCGCTCACGGCGTTCGCGGCGATCGGGGTGCTGCTGGCGTTCGTGTGGTCGCGCCGCGAGGCCGCCGAGCCGCGGTGAGACGGGCTCGCCGTCGACGGCGAGTCTCATGAGGGTTCGAGCGGCAGGCGTTTGGCGGCGTCCGGCTGCCCCAGGTCGTACATCAGCGCTCTGAGCGCCCGTCGGCCTGCGGGCGCCGCCAGGCCTCGGCGACGCAGCGCATCCGCGGCGGCGGCTGCCTCCTCGATGGTCACGGCGGGCAGGTCGACCAGGAGGGCGAGCCAGCGGGCGGCTGCGCGGTCGTATCTGGCGGGATCGGCCTGGGCGTAGAGCAGGGTGAGGGCGAGCGCGTCGGCCAGCGAGATGCGTGGCAGGTCGGCGGCGTGGATGCGGGCGGTGAGGAGGTCGCCGGCGTTGAGGGCGCGGGCGAAGCGTTCGTAGGGGCTGGGGGCGGCAGACACGAACACATGTTCGCATTGCGGCGCGAGGGTGTGCAACGCCTGTTGCGGTCACGACGCCTGTGGCTCGCGGTTTGCCTGTGTCGCCAACGTGACACTGCGGAGCGGGAATTTCCCCTGTGTCGGCCGCGTCCCTGTGGGCATAACCGACGTTCGACCGTGAGGAGCCCACTGTGTCCACCCGAATCAACTTGCGCGCCGCTGCCGCGACCCTGGCCGCTCTCGGTGTGTTCGCCGCGACGACGGTTGACGCCGGCGCTGCGCCGAAGGGCGGTGCGAGCCACGCCCGTCCGGTGGCCGTGTCCACCACGACGAAGATCCAAGCCGCACCCACCGACCCTTCGAGCAAGCAGCAGCGTCAGAAGTGCACGCAGTGGACGGCCCGTCTCCAGGCGGCCGCGGGGTTCACGCTCCAGATCAACGGCACCGTGAGCGCGGCGCAGCCCAGCGCCGAAGTCGAGGCTGTGGCGGACCAGGCCATGGACGACGGCTGCTTCGTCGTCTACTGAGAGACGCGAACGGCCCGCGAGTGCGGGCCGTTCGGTGAAGCGGATGAAGGGACTCGAACCCTCGACCTTCTGCATGGCAAACAGACAGATCGGCGCCGACACGCGGATTCGTGGGCTGACTGAGACGCGTAGACGTCAGTAAACACGGGCAAATCATGACAGATTGGTCCGCCCGGTGGTCCGCCCGAAGGGTTGGTCCGCCCCGCCTTTTCAGCTGGTCCGCCCGGCGGTACCGTGCCAGGGAGTCATGGCCGAGCACGCTCCTGATCCCGTGTCCACCGCGTTCCTGTTGGTCGAACGTCGTAAGAAGACGGGAGCCCCGGTCTGGGCGGTGAAGTGGCGGACCGCCAGTGGCGAACGCGTGCGTCGACGGCTTGGCGCTGATGCTTGGGTCGAGCCGGCAGAGGGCGGGGGATGGCGTCCCCGGAACGGACGTGCGCCCGCGGGCACGGCGCTCACGGAGTTCCAGGCCCGCCGGCACATGCCGGAGTTCGTGCGGGCCGCCGAGGCGGAGTTTGCGGCGGCAGCCGTCAGGCGATCACAAGCGGCCGAGGCAGCGAGCGCGCGCACGTTTCGCCAGCTCGCGCACGCGTGGCTCGACCACCTGGCCGATGTTCGCGCTGCCAAACCCTCGACCCTGCGGGACTATCGCTCCATGCTCGCTGAGCCCGGCGTCCCTCATCGGCGTGGCAGCGGGACGACGGTCGGTCGCATCATGGGCGCCCTTGGTGATCTGCCCGCATCGGCCGTGACCACACGCGATGTCGAGAAACTCCTCGCCGCGCACGCCCGCGAGGGCGTCGGCGCGCGCAGCGTCAACAAGCATCGTCAGGTGATCGCGACGATCTTCAACTACGGGCTCCAGCCCGCTCACGCGACTGAGTGGGGCCTGATCTCAAATCCCGCCGCTGCGGCACCGAGGCGGAGGGAGGACGACCCGGTCCGTCTCGAGGTGTTCACCGTCGAGCAGATTGAGCAGCTCGCACGGGTCGCGGCATCGGGCGCGTGGCGGGCGGAGGGGACGACCGGCGAAGACGGCGAGGACGAGCAACTGGCAGAGTTGCTGCGCGTCGCGGCGTACACAGGGCTACGCCGCGGCGAGCTAGTGGTGCTGCGCTGGCGCGATGTGCGCTGGTCCGAACGCGTCCTCGTGGTGGAGCGCGCGCTGTCTGGCGACGTTGAGGGGAGCACGAAGAGCCGCAAACCGCGATACGTGCCACTTGGCGATCAGCCTCTCGGAGCCCTTGATCGCCTCTCGCGACGCGCGAACTTCACCGGGGCGGATGACTACGTGTTCGCCGGCATTGCAGGGGACCGGCTGGACCCGTCAGCGCTTCGAAGGCGATACGTTGCCGCCCGAGATACGGCAGGTCTCCCACCGCTGCGGTTTCACGATCTTCGCCATACCGCCGGGACGCTCCTGACTCGCGTTCTCGACCCGGTCACGGTTCGCGACATCCTCGGGCACGCGGATCTCAAGACGACCGAGCGCTATCTCCACGCCGTTCGTGCGTCTCGCCTTGCCGATGTCGCAACTCGCGCGTTCGCCGAGGCGGCGCCGGCGGACGCGGATTCAACGGTGCGGGCGGCGCTCGAAGCGGCCGTTGCGCGGTTGGCACCGGAAGAGGCTGAGCGTCTTCTGGAAAGTATGACGAGACTGGGCGAGGAGCGGCACGTCTCGTGAAGGTCGACCGAGGCCGCGGGGTTTGCTCGCCTTGGTCGTGATGGGCGCGCGAGGCTGATCCGGTCGGCCGGTTGCGCGGGCGGGCGCGGGCCCATCACCAAAGCCGGCATTCGTACTAGGGGAGTCGCGAGCCGTCTCGCCCCGGTCACCGAATCACGCTGCCTCTCGGCAGAGAAGTCAGTGGCGTGTACTGGAGCTTGGCGTTGGCCACGTGCTTCGGCGCAAGGACGTTCGATGTTCACGCCTCTGGCAAGCGCGCCCTGTGGGAGCTGGTGGCGGCGGAGGCGGCGGCTGGTGACCTCATCGGGATGCCAACCGGCAGGAGGGGGGGCGACGACTAGCCGCGCGAACGGCTCGTGGCGTGGGCGTCAGGTCTCGTCGGGTCCACGAAGCGCGTGAGCAATGAGCTCGGGCACCCGCCGCTCGGCGATTCGCAGTCCGTCCTCCAGCTCGACAGTCATGGGCGAGCGGTCGACATCTAGCGCTGCCGTCCATGACGAAGGGTGGTAACGGGCCAGCGAGGAGAGGGCGATGAGCAAGGCCCACCAGACAAGGAGTCGCGATGGAGCGGATGGAGGATCGCCAAGTCGTGGCTGGAGGAACCAGCTGCCATCCACATAGTCAGCGATAGAGTGGATCGATCGAAAGGCCTTCGTGCCCGGCGTGGCCATGACCGACGGCTCCGCGGGCCAGTGCAGGAGCGCGCTGCACGTTCCTGGCGTGACCGGTGTGACGTCCCCAACGAGCTGGTAGCCCTCCGTTCGGGCATATCGGTTGAGAATGCTTGCGAGTGCTACCTCGGTTGCCTCGCCCGCCACGACAACCGAGCCTTGTGCGGGCTCGAGCATGGAGCCCAGCATGCTTGAGTGTGCCGCTGGGAGCGCTATTCGCAACGCCCGCGTCTCACCTGCGGCGATGTGCTGGGCGTCGTGCAGTTCTGGTGTCGCGGCCCACAGCGCTCCCAGGGTTGTCGCACCCGCCAGCGTGGGTGAGTGGGTGGCTGCCGCGACCGAGGAATACGCGTCGGCCTGGTCCTTTCGCGGCACTGGTATGACCACGGCGCTCCCAAGGCTGGGGCCGCCGTTGCGCACCTTCAGGCCGTGGCCAAGGATCCTCCAAGTGCCCGACTCGTTGTGAGCCGCGGCGATCGCGCGCCCGGCCTGGCTAAGCCCATAGAAGAGCAAGAGCGGCTTGGACGCGGGGCCGACAGTGGCCGCTGCGGTGAACAACTCCTCGCTCTGTTCTAGAGAAGCTGCGAAGACCCCGCGGCGGGCGTTGTCAGAACCGGCCAGACCCGGCGGGGCTGAGCGAAGTGTTCGAATGCTGCGCCACGCGGTGGACAGGACCATGAAGAGGATCTTGACGGCGAGATCCGACATAGTGTGACTTTCCAAATGCCACGCGGGTGTTCGCGAATAAAGACACCAGGGGACACCGACGCATCCGGCGAGTGGCTGTCCGGGTGTCTCCTGCCCGGGGAACGATCAAGCGGCGTCGGTGACCCCTACCGTCTGATTGATGGCGGCGTCTGACTTCCCAGGTTTCGAAGCTCCTGACGACACGCGGATCTGGCGATACTTTCCGCACGAGCGCTTCTCGGACGTGCTCAACGGGGCGCTCTACTTCGCCGCGGCGCAACAGTTTGGGGACCTCTTCGAGGGAGCGATGACTGCAGCCGCTCGGGCGCGCCGGGACCAGGCGACGCCGAGCTTCCTCACGCCTGAGCAACATGAGCGGTACGAACGTGATCTCGGGGGTGCATTTCAGGATCTCCGTCGCATGACGAAGATCAACTGTTGGCACGCGAGAGCGCACGAGAACGTGAGCATGTGGGAGCGCTATTGCCCGCGTGGCGGGGTGGCCGTGCGGTCGACCGTGGGACGACTCAAGCGAGCCCTCGAAGACTTCCGTCTTGATCCTAGATATGGAGCCGAACCCATCAGGATCGGACGCGTGAAGTACCTTGACTACGACGCGGACGACTTCGCGGATGGGTCGATGCTCGGCATCTTCTTCCACAAGCGGGCAGCGTTCGAGGACGAGTCGGAGGTTCGAGCGATCCTGTCTCTCCGAATGGCTGTCGAGTTTGGTGTCCCGATCCCCGACGCTGGGGTGCCGGTCGCGGTTGACCTCACCGAACTGATCGATCAGGTACGCGTGGGGCCCCACCATGACCCCGGGATGGTTGAGCGCGTTGAAGCCGATCTCCGAGCGGTCGGTGTGGACTGTGAAGTGCGCACGACTACCCTCGCCGACCCTCCGGCATACTGATGGCGGGGTAGGAGGCGAGCGACGAAATTTGTGCCCTGGCTGCCCGTCATCGTCAACGCGGATCGGTCGGTCGGTCGGGCGTACTGCTCCGGACCTCACGAGCCGGCCGACAGATGAGGATTGGTCCAGGACCCCGAGGTCGTGCCGAAGACGGGCGACCATCTCGCGGCTCAACGGTCCGGCGGTGGTGCTGCTGCTGATCGCTCACGCGGGATGTGATCCCACGCGCAAATCCCCGGATAATCTGCCTCGCACCCAGCCATGAGCGACCTCCTGGCCAAGACCTACGAATTGCATCCAGCTCCGCCTCCCGCGCTGCCGTGGGAGGACTACGTCAACCGCATGCAGACCGGTTGGCAGGACCTGCTGGCATCTCACCCGTCGGAGCGCGAGGTGCAAGCGTTCTTGGAGCGTCATCCCTCGCTCGTCCCCGGCGCGCACGTGGTTCCGGGTCAGCTTCGGAGCGGGCATGCTCCTTTCCCTTGCTCGCTGGTGACACAGCCGACCCTGACTGGCCTCACGCAGAGAACTCCGGATTTCCTGTGGATGAGCTCGGACAGCCTGACTTTCTCCCCGGTATTCGTGGAGCTCGAGGCTCCCGACAAGCCCTGGCTGACGGCCGCCGGGTACCAGAGTCACCAGCTGACCCAGGCACTGCATCAGGTCGACGAGTGGTCCGAGTGGTTCGGTCGCCTCGAGAACCGGCAAGTGTTTCTGGAGGCCTTTGAGGTCCCGTCGTACCTACGCCAGCGGAAATGGAGTCCCGTCTGGCTGTTGGTCTACGGGCGCCGCGACGAGGATCCGGAGGCCGTCAGCCGGCTTCGCTCGAGGCTGCAAACTGCCAACAGAATTGTCATGGCATACGAGCACCTTCGGCCGGACCGCGACTGCGACGACTACCTGTGCGTTCGGCGCACGTCGAACGGTTACCGGGCTGTCACAGTGCCGCCCACCGTTCGCCTTGGTCCAAGCACGGCGCGCGACCTGGCGATCGTTGCCGGGAAAGCGGAGGCCGCTGCGATCCAGGAATGGGTCACACCTGAACGACGAGAGTTTCTCGCGGACCGATTCTCGTATTGGGACGAATGGGCGCAAGGGCAGCACGGTCTCATCTCAACTGCCGACCGCAGGTTCTTGCGACCGACATTGCTCTTCTTCAACCGACTGAACTTGATCTCCGTGGTCGTGTTTGCCGAGCGTGCAAGAGCAGCGGACACAGCCTGCTCGGCGACTGAGCGCTCCAAACGAACGGCCGCCAACGAGTAGACGGGCTGTGCCGCATCAAGGAGGTTCTCGCCGGTGTGCCCGGCTTCGTCCAACACGACGATCGGCACGCTCATCGCGCGCAGTCTCTCACCGAGACCAACGCGGCATCCCGCGGTCGGGAAGTCGCCCGAAGACTTCACGGCATCCGCACGTGGCAGCAGCACGCCCGTTGATCTCTATCTGTTGATCTCTATGCGTTGATCTCTTGGGGTTGATCTCAGAGCTCAACAGGCCGCCGCCGCGCCGCCGGCCAAGAATCCCCGTCACGCCTGACCTTTCGAGGAAGGGGGGTCCACCGCTTCGCGCTGGACCCCCCTTCCTCGACCTGCCAGATAAACCGGGCAGGGCTGTAGGAGAGGGCGGTGAAGGCCGGCGGCGCGGCGGCGGCTGGGGAAGCCAGAAGAGATCGGAGGGAGTCGGCAAAGCAGAGATGAGTGGATGAAGCAATAGGTGGGTGAAGCAGGTAGGTGGAGAGAAGGACCGAGAAGCGTGAGGTTGTCGGAAGGCCAGGGGTCGGTCGGAGACAGGATGAGACGACCAGGTAGGGATGCGAGGTAGGAGGAGCGAGCGGGGCCAGGGGGAGTGTGCGTCCCTCTTGGGCGGTAGAGGCGCATGTCATCGATCCGCACTCCGCACTTGATGGTCCTTGTCGCGTTCACAGCGGGCGGCGCATGTGCACGTTGGAGCGGCATCCGCCGGGGCACCGAAGACGGGCGCTGGTCCCGAGCCACGGCGGGCACGCAGGTGGAGCCAGCGACCAGCGGTGGGTTCCCGCGCTCCCGTGAGGCGGGTTGCGTGGCTGCCCGCGGCTGCATCGTCGGCACCCCCCACGCGGGGCTGTCAAGCGCCGCCCTGTGGGTCGCTGCGCGAGTCCTGACGGACCGTCGCTTGACAGCCCCACTCGCGGGCGCCGGTAGCCGCCTTGTCAGCCACGCGACCCGCCCCCACTGGGGCAAGGAGAACACCATGAACCGCTGGACCGGTACCGGGCACCTCACCAAGGACCCAAAGCTCCTCGAGACCAGCAACGGCACCTCGATCTGCACGCTGCGGATCGCCGTCAAGCGCGCCGGCAAGCAGGGCCAGGACGGCTACTTCGACGTCAAGTGCTTCGACGCGCAGGCGTCGGCGTGCATGCAGTACCTGAAGGCCGGACGCGAGGTCGCCATCGACGGCCGCCTGCTGTTCGACGAGTTCAAGACGCAGGACGGCGCGTACGCCTCCCGGGTCTACATCGTCGGCGAGCGCGTCGAGTTCCTCGCCAGCCGCAACCGCACCAACGGTCAGGCCAGCCCCGAGCCGTCGCCCGATGAGCCCGTCGCCGCTGGCGGCGAGGCGCGCGAGGCCGACCCGGCCGCCTGACCCACATCGCGGGCCCGCGGCCACGACGGCCGCGGGCCTGACGACCTGAACGGAACGCTCATGACCACAACCACTCTCACCAGGCACGAGACGGTCCTGCAGTTCCTGTCAGCGCTCGTCCGGAGCGACACGACGGACGAGCTGCTCGAGTTGCGTTACCGGCTCGAGGACGGGCAGGGGATGGGGCAGGTCTTCTACCGGCCCTCGCAGCTGCGAGGGCTCGCGACACGTGCGATCTCGCTCGGGCGGCGGACCGACGTCTATGTCGGCTGCGCTCCCCGCACGCGCCGGTTCGGCGGCCGCGACGCGGTGCGCCAGGCGCACGCGCTGTGGGTCGACTGCGATGGAGATGAAGCCGTCGCCGCCCTCCGTGCGTTCCGCCCAGAGCCGGCGATCGTGATCGCCTCGGGGAGCGGCTCGAACTGCCACGCCTACTGGCCGCTGGCCGCTCCGCTTCAGCGAGACGAAATCGAGCGGGCCAATCGCCGCCTCGCGTGTGCACTTGGTGCTGACCCGGCGTCGGCTGACGCCGCGCGGATCCTGCGCGTCCCCGCGACGTGGTCGCACAAGCATCAGCCGCCGACCCCGGTCGACGCCACCGTGTTGGACCCGGGGCATCGGTTCTCCGCTGACGAGATCGTCGGCGAGCTTGCTGATCCACCGGATGAGGCGACGCCGGCGCGCGCGCTGCCCGCGCCTCGCGACAGCGGCCCCGACCCGTTGCGGAGCATCTCGCCGGACGTCTACGTGCAGCGGTTACTCGGAGTGACCGTGCCGCGGCACCGCAAGGTGCCGTGTCCGTTCCACGACGACAAGCATGCAAGCCTGCACGTCTACGGGACGCCCGAGCGCGGCTGGTACTGCTTCGGGCGCTGTCGCCGCGGCGGGTCGATCTACGACCTCGCCGGCCCGCTGTTCGGATACGCCACGACCGGCCAGCAGTTCCTGCAGCTCCAGACAGAGCTGCGGCGACTCTTCGGACTGGACCACGAGTGATGGGCCAAGCGCGGCCGTCGCACGACTTCTCCTACGTCACGACAGAGATCCCGGAAGGCATGACGATCCGCGAGTGGCGCCGCCAGCGCGACCCCAAGCCGGCCAGCTCACCCAACCGGCGGTCGCAAGTCCACGCGACGGTCCGAGCATTCGTCCACACCCTGGTACGTCGCGGAGGTGGCGCTCGGTCAGGGCTCGCAGCCAAGCACGGCGTGCTCGGCGGCCGTCAAGCTCCGCCCTTCGGGTCGCTCCGCGAGTCCTGACGGACCGTGGCTTGACCGCCACGCACACCGCGCCCTGGCGCGGCCATGACCAATCACCACCAGCCGGCGAGCACCCCAAGCGGTCCGCCGCCCACACCGCGCCAGCAGCGCTACCTCCGCCAGCTGGCCATCCAGCGAGGCGTCACGTTCGTCGTCCCGACGACCCGCGCCGAAGCATCCCGCGCCATCGACGCGCTGAAGCGCCGCAAGCCCGAGCCGTTCGCTGACCGGAGCCGCGAGATCCGCGCTGTGCAGCGCGACATGGCGTGCAACCGGGGCGACGACGCTCGCGTCCTGCACGACGTCGAGACCGAGGGCTACGGACGCACCGCCACTTGGAAGCGGGACGACTCATGAGCGCCATCGCCCAGCGCCGCGGCGCGACGAATCCGCGCGTCGAACTCGCTCGCTACCGCATTAGCGAAGGCGAGCACGTCATCTACGGACAGCGCATCAACGGCGTCGTCCGCCTGGTCGACGAGCGCGCGGACGCTCGCGGCCGACGGTACGTCATCGAGCGCGAGCTGGACAGCATGGCCGAGCTCGAGGCGATCGTCGCTGACTACGTCGGACAGGCCGCGCGGTGGGACGCTGTCCCGGCACGGCCGGTCTGCCTGGACCACACCCGGTCGTCCTGATCGCGGCCACCCGTCGACGGGCCGACCGCCACCCGAGGATGGCACGCCCTGGCGGGCGCGCGGGTGGCGGGGGATCGGCCCGCCAACGGGGCGGGCCAGCCGAGGTCCAGGAGGACCCAGATGACCACCGCCACGCAATCCGGTCAGCGCGTCGAAGTCGCTCGGATCCACATCCCGGAGAACATCCGCGGGCTCGACGACGAGCACGTCGCGGCCCTCGCGGGCTCCATCCAGCTGCAAGGGGTCCTCGTCCCACTGGTCGTCCGGGAGATCGCGGACGGCTACGAGCTCGTCGCCGGATTCCACCGCATCGCCGCCGTCCAGTCCCTCGGCCTGACCGAGGTGCCCGTCGTCATCCGCGAGGCCGACAACGAGGACGCCGACCGCGCGGTCGAGAACATCGCGCGCAAGCAGCTCAACCCGTACGAAGAGGCCAAGGCGGTCAGCGCAATGCTCGCCCGAGGCTTCAGCGAAGACGGGACCGCGCAGGCCCTCGGCTGGTCCAAGGCCCGCATCACCGCGCGGATGAAGATCCTCGAGCTGCCCGAGCGCGCGCAGGAGATGATCGGCGAGAACCTGATCCCGCTCAGCGCCGTCGACCAGCTGCGCTCGATCGGCACCGTCTCGCCCGACCTGCTGGACCTCGTCGTCCGCTACCTCGACGGCGACAACGCGTGGGCGGCCGAGCGACTCGCGCGCGAGCCCGGCTGGGTGCTCGACGCGGCCATGTCGCAGGGCGAAGACCGGCGCGTATTCGCCGCCTATCTCGACCGCGCGAGCGGGCACCAGATCGCCGAGCTGCGGCTCGGCAAGAAGACCGACCAGCTGTACGCCAAAGCCGACGAGCTTCACCACCAGCTCGACCGCTACGCCTATGGCCCGCCCGACATCCGCTTCATTGACGACGACATCGACCGAGCGCGCGCCGCGGGCGTGCTGATCGAGTTCGAGCACCGCCGGCCGGTCATCGTCGACCGCGCCGTCTACCGAGAGCTCGTCCGCGACGCGGTCAAGCGCACCGTCACCGAGCTCGAGACGAAAATCGCCGAGGCCGCCGCAGCCAAGAAGTCGGCCCGCTCCACCGCGAAGCCGGCCGATCCCGTAGCCGTCGCCAAGCGCGAGCGCGACGGCCAGCTGCGCGAGCTCGCCGACCAAGCGCACAGCGTCAACCTCGACCTCGGCCACGCGCTGCTCCACGACCTGGCCGCCGTTGACCCCACGGACATGAACGTTGCCCGGTTCTTCGTCTACGCGCTGCTCGGCGCTGACCACGACAGCTCCCCGTACACGCAGACCGGCGAGCGCATCGTCCGGATCGCCGCGGGCGGCGTCCGTCTCATGGTCGAGGAGCTGCGCACCGACGTCACGAAGACCAAGAAGGACGGCAGCCGCGGCCGGCTGCGGATCGACTACGGCGATCACCGCGACCCGCAGGCCGCGATCGCCTGGCTATGGAAGTTCGTCGACGGCGCGAAGACCGCGGGCGAGCTCTACGGCCGGGCGCTCGTCGTCATCGCCGCCGAGCAGCACGCGAGCCGGCTCGTCGTCAGCCCGAGTCAGCGGACGCCGGCGACCCGGTGGAGCTCCCACAAGGACCACGCCGAGAAGGCGCTGCGGAAGCTCGCGGGGCCCCACGTCCCGGCGTCCCTGACGAAGCTCGAGCGGTCCGTCAAGCGGGTGCATGCGGCGTACGAGCGCGCGGAGACCGAGGCGCGCACCAGCGGTGGCACGTTCTCCTCGGACGAGGAGCGCGCCGCGTAGCGCGCTGCGGCGCGCGGGCCGATCGCCACCCGAGCGTGGCACGCCCTGGCGGGCGTGCGGGCGGCGAGACTTCGGCCCGCGCACCCGGCGCGGGCGACCCGAAGCAGGAGCCCGTCATGGCCCGCCGATCCACGAAGAAGTCCCTCTCGCCCGCCGAACGCGAGGCGCGTCGCAAGGCCGACCGCGAGCGCCTCGAGCAGGCGGCTCGCGCTCTCCTGACCACGGACGGATGGCAGCGCTGGATTCGCGTGCGCGCGCGCAACGGCCTCTCGCGCTACAGCGTCGGCAACCAGCTGCTCATCGCCATTGACTGCCACCTGCGCGGGATCACGCCGACCTACGTCGCCGGCTTTCGCACCTTCCTCGACCTGAACCGCTGCGTGCGCAAGGGAGAGCGCGCGATCAAGATCCTCGCGCCGTGCCCGGTCAAAGAGCGCGACGACACCGGCGAGGAGACGGGGGAGAGGAAGGTCTTCTTCCGGTCCGTTCCCGTCTTTGACGTGAGCATGACCGAGCCGCTCCCGGGGAAGGAAGCCATCGCGCTCGAGCCGCCCTGCGAACCGATCATCGGCGAGAGCCACCAGCACCTGGTCGGGCCGCTCGTCGCGCTCGCCTCTGACCTCGGCTACGCGGTCGAGTTCCGCGACCTCCAGGAGCACGGGCCGCAGGGCTGGTGCGACGCGAAGGCCAAGCGGATCGTCATCGCGAGCGGTCCGGCCAACGGCCAGGTCCGAACCCTCACACACGAGATCGCGCACGCACTCGGCATCGGATACGAGCAATACGGCCGCGAGCACGCCGAGGTCCTCGTCGACTGCGTCACCTATGTCGTCTGCTCGTCGGTCGGTCTCGACATCGGCGGCGAGTCCATCCCCTATGTCGCCGGCTGGGGCGAAGACGGAGCCCTCGAAGCCGTCCGCGAGTACGCCGACACGGTGGACGCGCTCGCCCGGCGCATCGAAGACGCCCTGACGGCAAGCAGCGAGCCGGCACCGGCGGACCTCCCCGAGTCGATCGCCTAACCCGGTGGCAGCGGCCGGGCTGCATGCCCCATGGTCGGACGCCGCGACGGCCAGGGCGGCGCGGACAGGGTGCGTGGCGGTGCTCTCGCCGACGCGGCGTCCGCGGTGCGGAGCATGCAGCCCCGAACCGCATCCACCACAGCTGCCGTCATGGGCGACGAAGAGGCCCTATTCCGCCGGCACCACGCCGAGCTCCGACGCGCGGTCCGGCACGTCGTCAACGCGTCGCCCGAGCTGGTCGAGGACGCCTGCCAGATCGCCTGGACGCAGCTGCTCCGCAACCAGCCCCGCCGCGAGTCCGTCTTCGGCTGGCTGCGGCAGGTCGCGATCCACGAGGCGTATCGCCTCTCCCGGATCGAGCGGCGCGAGCTCCGACTCGACCTGCTCCCGGGCGACCGACAGCGCGCGATCCGCGACGGGTTCGACCTCGACAACTCCGTCCGCGCGCGCGAGGCGCTCCGCCTGCTCGCCTCGCTGCCGGAGAAGCAGCGCCGCGACTACGCCCTCCACGCCGCCGGATTCACCTACAAGGAGATCGCCGAGCTGAGCGGCCGGACCCGCACCAACGTCGACAAGACGCTGGACAGAGCCCGCGCCCGCATCAGGCTCGAGCGCCTGCGGGCACACCCCGGCGCGCGAGGGGCCAAGTAGCTGCACCAAACCTCTTGTACTGCAATGACCACAGTTGCCTCGCAGCTCGGCGGGAGGACGACGTGCAGCGGCTCCTGATCGACCTCGAAGTACTCAGCCCCGCAGAGCGACGCGACCTCGCCAACGCACTGCTCCGGGCCGCCTGGAGCGCCGCGCTCGAGGAGACGCGCATCATGCTCCTCGACCTGTTCCTTGACCTCGATCCCGAGCTCCCTCCGTGCGAGCCGTGACGTGACGCTGTAAGGCCAGCGTCTCCTCCGGCGTCAGGTCACGGCTGCCGGCACCGGCTCCATCGGCGGCCCGGATCTCGAACCCGTCGGCGTCGGGCTGTGCGGCCAACGCAGCGGCAAGCTCTCCCAGATCCTGGGCCGCGAAGGCGACGATCCAGGGACGGGCGCGGTCAGCAGCAATAAAGGTGGGCACGACCTCGACGCTACACGAACATATGTTCCCATGCAATCGGCGGTACGTGTCAGGCTGGAGGGCAGTTGAAGTACGCGAATGCGCCGCACTTCGCGCGCTCAACGGTGCCGCGCGAGCGCGATCATCGCCTGCCGCCAGGCAGGTCTATCGCGTCGGCGCGACGTGGAGGACCGGAAGTGACGTGATCGCCGTGCCGGTCTCCGCAGAGAACAGGCCGCAGAGATCGAGATCGTCGCAGCCACATGACGTTGCGGTCGCGAGCCAGCCGCGAATGATCTGTGCGCGTGCGATCAGTGCGTCGACGTCGGGCAGCTTGCGTACGGCGAGCGCCTGAAGCTGTTCATGGGCGGGTTGCCCGTCCCCGGTCGAGGCGAGCAGGACCTTGATCTCGTCGAGTGTGAACCCAGCGTGCTGGGCGACGCTGATGATGCGCAGCCGAGTGAGTGTGTCCTCGGAGTAGCGTCGCTGCCCGCTAACTCGGACGGGCGTGGGGAGGACGCCGTTTCGCTCGTAGTAGCGGATGGCTGAAGCATTGATGCCGGCGTCCTGCCGCAATCGTGATCGCGCGCGTTCGCGCGACGCTCGCCGTTGTGGCCCGCGCGCCCTGCATCCAGAGCGGGTGCAGCCCCATCTACGACGGGGCGTAGTTGATATCCGTCCAGCGGTCACGGAACCGCTCGGTAGGGGCCCGTCGCCTGCCGACCAACAGGGTGTCGTTCCCTCTCCGGACCCATGAAGAAGAAACTCCCCATCATCCTCGTCGCTGCGCTGCTTCTTGCCGGCGGCGTCTACAAGTTCGCCCTGGCGGAACCCGCAGCGAAGCCGAAGCACAAGATCGAAGGGGAGGTCTACGTGCTCCCGACCGAGTTCGTCGTCAACCTTCGAGACGGTCGGTTCGCCAGGCTCAACGTCGGGCTGATCTTCGACCACAGCTACTCGTCGGCCATTGCGGCCGAAGAGGCTGCGAAGCACGCAGGGGGCAAGACTGCCGCAAAGCTGGTGGAAGGCTTCGGCATCCTGCCTCAGGAGCCGTTCGTTCGGGACATCGTCACCGACACGCTCTCAGCTTCAACCGCGGGCCAGATCGCCTCTCGCGAGCGACGCGAGCGGCTGAAGAAGCGGATCGCTCGCAAGATCAACAAGACGACCGACGTCAAGGTCGAAGAGGTGCTCTTCACCGACGTCGCCGTCCAGTAGCTCGTCAGGGCACGAGTTCAGGCGCCTGATCGACGAAGCGGCCGCGGAACGCGCGAACCGCGTCGAGCGACGGCTCATCGGCGCCGGCGCACGTGATCGCGCGCGTCCAGGTTGTCGCGGCGAGGGCAGGACGCATCTCCGTGTTGTTCTGGACGAGAACCGTGTGGTAGCCGGGGGAGCCCTTGACGGGTTCGGCGACGAGCTCCTCGAGGGCGAGCCGACGATCCTCCGCGATGCCGGGCCGATACTGAATGACGACCCGGCCGTGCTCCAGCGTGTGGACGAGAGCTTCGGGGCTCGGCTCGTTTCCCGGTTCATAGATGCCGTCCTGCGCCGGCTCCGGTGCGTGGTCTCCGGACGTCGGCGGATTCGTGCCGTACGAGATACGCCGCGTCGTGTGTTCCGCGCCTTCGTCGGGGTGCTCGCGGACACTGCAGTTCGCCGCCTTGGCCATGGACGAGAGGCTTGACTTATCGCCATTGACGTCGTCGCCGGTCGATGCATCGCCGACGTTCAGTACGCGAGCCGCGACGATGACCACCACGAGGATCGCGGCCGCCGACAGGGCGGCGAGCATCGGCCGATGGCGTCGATTCGGCTCCGCAACGTCGGCGGTGGGGTCGTCGGCGTGGTCAGGCACCCCCGGAATTCTACTACGGTGTGTAGTAGGCAGTCAGGCGGCGCGTACGGTCCTGTGGCGGAGGGCGCCGATCAGGAGGATCGGCGTCATCGCCAGCGCGAGCCCGACGACAGCGTGCGGCGCGACGACCAGCACAGCCACGCTGCCTCTCGCCGCGCCCATGGCGACCGCTGCGGTCGCCCCGGCCAGGCCCGTCATCGCCACTGCGGCCCAGAACAGCGGGGTCAGGGGGAGGTCAACGCCCTGGCCCGAGCCACAGAGTCGATCGACTCTCTGGGGGGCGACGCCGGCTCCAGCGTCGTCGAACACCAACAACGCTGCCGCGAGCGCGCGCCGGCGATCGGGCGTCTCGCACGCAGCGTCGTCCGCAGCGAACTCTGCGAGATCGGCATACCGATCGAGCAGGCGACGGAGGACTGGGAGGAAGAACAGACCGCTCGCGGCGCTCGCCGCGAGGACCAGGCGAAGCGGGTCGCGGCGCACGGCGTGGTGGCGCTCGTGTGCGATCACGCTGGCGAGCTCATCCGGCTCGAGGGCGGTGGTCGCCCCGGCGCTGACGTAGATGCGTGGGCGGAGCAGCCCTGCGCAGAAGGCGCTCGGCCGGCTGCCTTCGACGATCACGACGTCATCGCGACACGCAACCGGTCTCAGATTGCTCGTCACACGGCAGTGGGCTCGGACGAGGCGCAGAAAGGTCACGGAGAACCGGGTGGTTGCGACCGCGCCCAGCGCGAGGAGCGCGAGGCATCCCGACGCCAGGACGTCGTGGCGCGACAGCAGGTCGGCGCAGGCACCGCCAAGCCCGGGATCCAGCCGAAAACGCGTCGCCGCGACGCCGACGGCAATGCCGACGACGAGCGCGCCGAGCACGACGATCGACGCATGCAGTCGATAGAGACGGCGCGCGTCAGTCACGGCGCGCGAGGCGCTGCAGTCGGCGGCGCCGGTCAGGGTCAAGCTGAGACATCTCGCGCGCGAAGCTGACGAGCGCCTCGTCGCCGTAGCGCGCGACGAGCTCCTCGACATCAGCGGCGGCACGCCGCGCGCGGTACTCATCGGCGGTGAGCGCCGCCTCGTAGACATCGGTCCTGCCTTCGCGCCGACGGATTAGCAGCCCCTTGCCGTCGAGGCGGTTCATGATCGTCATGACCGTCGTGTACGCGCGCTGGCGCTCGTCGCTGGCGTTCAGCGCGTCCAGCGTCTGCCGGACGGTGACCTCGCCGGCGTCCCAGACGTGGTCCATGACGAGAGCCTCGAGCTCGTGGAGCTCAGGTGGCGTCTGCGGATCGGAGGGCATCACGTCAGAGTAATCGGCACGCGAGCCTACTACTGTGTGTAGTACCTAGGGGCGGGTGCGACGCTTGCGCCTGCTGACCCGAGCGAGCATGTCGAACCAGGCACATCATCACGATCACGCCGGCCACTCCCACGGGGTCAGTGCCGGAAGCGACACGCGGTGGCTGCTCGTCGCGCTCGCGATCAACGGGCTGTTCATGGGCGCCGAGGTCGTGGTGGGCCTCCTCGCCGATTCGCTCGCGCTGCTCTCAGACGCCGCGCACATGCTCACCGACACCTTCGCAATCGGGCTCGCGATCGTCGCGCTGCGGTTGGCCCGCCGTCCCCCGTTCGGAGCGTTCACCTTCGGGCTCAAGCGTTCGGAGATCCTGAGCGCGCAGATCAACGGCGTGGTGCTACTCGTGCTCGCGGGCGTCATCGGCATTGAGGCCATCGGCCGGATCATCGCGCCACCAGACGTAGACGGGGCGTTCGTGCTCTGGACCGGGGTCATCGGCGCCGGCGTCAACGGTGCGGCGGCATCGGCGCTCGCGCGCGCCAACCGCGACAGCCTGAACGTCCGGGGCGCTTGGCTCCACAATCTCTACGACATGCTGTCGTCCGTCGCCGCGGCCGCAGCCGGTCTGCTGATCGTCGCGACCGGCTGGCTCGAGGCCGACGGCCTGGCCGCGCTCGTGGTCGCCGGCGTCATGCTGATAGGAGGCTGGGGGTTGGTTCGCGACTCGGGCCGCGTGCTGCTCGAAGGCGCGCCGAAGGGACTCGACCCTCAGGAGATCGGCAACGCGATGGCGCGTGTCCCCGGCGTGGTTGAAGTGCACGATCTCCACGTCTGGGAGGTCACGTCCGGCTTCCCCGCACTGGCTGCGCACCTCATCGTCGAACCGGACGCCGACTGCCATGGGCTTCGACAGCAGACCGCTGCACTGCTGCACGACCGGTTCGACATCGAGCACACGACGCTCCAGGTCGAGCATCGAATACACGCCGGTCTGGTGGACATCGAGATTCCAGATCCGTGACCACTCGCGCCGACTCTTCTCTGGGCCGTTGGTCGGTCGTCACGGTGATCGTCGTCATGAGCGCGTCGCTGATCGCGCTCCTGCTCTACGGCGTACTCGGACGTCCGACGCAGAGCACGCTGGGCGACGCCCTCCGGCGCGGCGAAGCCGTCGCGATGCCCGACTTCAACCTCGAGGTCCTCGTGCGAGGCGAGCTGCCTGCCACCCTCGCGCGAGCCGCGGGGCCGACGCTCTCCGACGGCGCGCTCAGTCCACGCGAGCTACGTGGCACACCCATGCTCATCAACGTGTGGGCCTCGTGGTGCGGCCCGTGCCGTGAGGAGTCGCCCGCGCTCCGGGCCGCGTGGGCGCAAGCGCGGCGAACGGGAGTGCTGGTGCTCGGACTCAATCAGCAGGACGTCCGTGCGGGGGCCCGTCGCTTCGCGCGGAAGGAGGGCCTGACGTACCCGAGCGTGCGCGATCCGACCGACGAGACGTCAAAGCGCCTCGGCGCGACCGGAGTCCCCGAGACCTTCGCGATCGACGCAGCCGGCCGGATCGTCGGACACCGGGCCGGGGCCATCGATCGGGAGACGGCGCTGGCGCTGGTGCGCGCCGCGTCCTCGGGGCGCATCGCCCGCTGACCGTCAGGTGCCGCGCAGCAGCACCTTGAGATCACGCGCCATGTCCTCCGGGTCGTCGGTCGCGTTGTAGCCGACGCGCTGCATCCCCCGCGGATCGACAAGCGTGATCCTCGCCTGATGCTCGGACTCCGCCGTTTGCGGGGCGACCGCGAACCCACGCCAGACCGGCTCGAGCTGGTCGCGCGTCCCGAGGACGAAGCGGATGCGGCCGACGACCTTCTGGTCGAGGAGGAAGCGACGGGCGCGTGCTGGCGTGTCGCGCGGGGGATCGACGGCAACAGCCAGCGCGACGACGCGCTCCGCATCGTCACCGAGGCGCTCGAGCGCCCGGCGCACGAGCTGTGCCTCGATGGGGCAGCTGTCGCGACATGTCGTGTAGAGGAAGGCGACGACCACCGCGCGCCCGCGCAAGGCCCGCATCCGGATGGTGTTGCCACGCTCATCGGCAAGGGAGAAGTCCGGCGCCGGGACACCGGGCGGCATCAGGGCACCGCGAAACGGCGAGCGCGAGTCCGGTGGCGGCCGGCGGTCTCGATCGGGGATGACGGCGATGCCTGCGGCGGCAGTCGCGAGGGCGACGACAAGGACCCCGACCAAGTGCGCGCGGGTCACGCGGGCTGGCGCAGAAACGGCGCGGCGATCCACGGCACGGCCGGCGTCGCGTCGCGGTACCGCTCGTACTCGGGGCCGAACGCCTCCGCGAGCTGCTCGTCTTCGATGCGAACGAACCGATCGGCGAACACCACGAAGAGAAGGACGAGCGCGAGCGCCAGGAGACTGCGTCCACCGATCGCGGTGCCAGTCAGGACCAGCGCCCACCCGGTGTTCTGCGGGTGGCGACCCCATCGGTACACCCCGCTGGTGACGAGCCGCGTGGGCCGCATCTGGCTGAAGTCCGCCCGCGTGCCCAGCTGCACGCTGGAGACGAGGAAGAGCACGAACCCCAGGCCACCGACCACGATCCCGACGACTAGAGCAGGGCCCTCGGGGATCCCAACGAGCGCCATCTGCCCCCAGGCCGCCCAGGCCACCGAATCGGCGTGCAGCACGTAGAGCAGCCACGCGGCAACCGCGGACCTCGTCGTCGGTCCGCCGTTCTCGCGAAGGTCGGCGCGTGCCCAACGCAAGACGAGGGCCGCGAGGAGCACGAATACGACGATCGATACGGCGAACCCAACCATCGGACCTCAGGCTACTACGCCGCGTAGTTTCCACGAGTCTCGGCGACCGGGAACTGGGCCACGAACAAGCTCCTGGGCTAGCTCGAAGCGATCACAGCGCGCTTCGCAATGCCTGCTCGACCGCGTTGAAGCCGAACGAGCCCTCCAGCCGCGCCGTCACGCGGCCGTCGGCGCCCACAACGAACAGCCACGGCTCGGTCGGGACGCCAAAGCGCTTCAGCGGCTCGCGCAGTCCGCCATCGACCTGGTTGTCGACGTAGACCTCTTGGTGGATGAACTCGATCCGGTTGCCGTAGCGCTCGCGCAGCTGCAAGGCGATGTCAACCACAGGGCCGCAGACGCGCGACTGGCAGAGCTGCGGTGTCGCGAACAACAGCGCGACGGGCTTGCGCCCAACGACGTCCGCGAAGTCGGCGTCGTGCATGTCATCGGGCGGGACGCGGGTGTCAATCTCGCTGATGTCCGCAGTTTCGTCGGCCGTGTCCGTCGGAGTCCGCGGCGCACGCTCCCCGACGCGAACGACCGGGTCATCCCGGGCGCTGACCACCGTGAGGGCACCCGGCGAGGCCACGAGATCCTCGCCGACCTTCGTGACGGCAAGCACCGAGACTGCACCCGCCTTGGGCATAGGCACCTGCGCGGAGTAGATCGCCGCGAACGGGTCATCCTCCGTCGCCGCCTGCTTGCTGCGAAACGGCGGATCGGTCACCAGCAGATCTGCCGGGGCGGGGTACGGCCCGGTTGCCGGCGAATCGGGCGACCGCGCGACGTACAGCGCCGTGGGCCCGTAGACGAATCCGGTCTTGGGGTCGATGACACCGAACGCGACGCGGTTGCGGCCCGGCGTGTACACGCTGCCGGCGGCAGCGAACTGCGGGCCCGTCGCGCCAACACCATCGGCGACCTGCTGCAGCGTCCGACCCCGAACCGCGGGGAAGTCCGAAGCCCGCGACGAGGTCGCGCCCCGAAGCTGCTTGCGGAGCTCTGCCGATGACGCGGCGCGCGGCTCGGTGTCGCCGGTCTCGGCGTCATCGGACCCACAGCCCGAAAAGAGTGCGGCCGCGAGCACTGCGGCGATACCGAAGCGACGCGAGCGAGAACGTGACGAAGGCAGCACACGGTGGACGCTACTACGCGCCGTCGTACGCGCCAGCGAATCGACGAGCCGATACATCTACTACGGCAAGTCGTTGATGCGCCGTCCGAATTGCTAACGTCCCGGCCGAGCCGAGTCGTGGCCGCCCTGCGGCCGTGTACGGGGGACCCAGATGTCCCGGGGCGAATCGGTCGGTCTCGGCCGTAGCGCGTCAGCGCAAGCCCGTCAGCTAACCCCGGAGGCTCGACGACGACCACAACACCATCGCGTGCTGCGCCGAGCTGCCTTCATCCCGATCGTCGCCTCCACGATCCTGCTGATCTCGACCGAGCCAGCACAGGCGGAGGGCGGAGCCGCGGCGTTCGCCGAGCCCGAGCTCGAACGCATCGAGTGCGTCACCCCGAAGGGCGAGGCCTGCTCGACCGAACGGGTTCCCGCCGGCGCACAGGTGCGCATGCTCGGGACGGACCTTCGCCAAGTGCGGCAAGTCGTGTTTCGCGGTGGGTCCGGCGGGCGCGACGACATCGCGGCGCGCGTCACCCACGCTGGAGCGCGCCACGCCGACGTCCAGGTACCGGGGAAGGCCCGCACCGGACCACTCGACCTCGTGGTCCTTGGTGGGACCACAACCCGCGCGGTGCGGCGGCTGGTCGTCGAAACGCTGGCGCTCCCTGCCGCGCAGCGCGACGACCACGTCTTCCCGATCCAGGGCCGCCACGACGTCGGGCAGAGCGAGACGAACAACTTCGGCGGCGGGCGAGGCCACCAGGGGCAGGACATGTTCGCGGACTGCGGCACCCCGCTGGTGGCCGCCCAGGGCGGGACCGTGCGGATCGCAAAGGCCGACCACCCTCGCGCCGGGAACTATCTCGTGATCACCGGTGCGACCAGCGGACTCGACTACGTCTACATGCACCTGCAGGCCCCGCCCACCGTCGAGACCGGCGACCCGGTGACGACGGGACAGCCCCTCGGTGCGGTCGGCGACACCGGCAATGCCTCCGGCTGCCACCTGCACTTCGAGCTGTGGTCCGCGCCCGGCTGGTACCGCGGCGGCGCGCCCATCGACCCGCTCCCGCGCGTGCGGGCGTGGGATCCAGACCACTGAGATGCCGCGACGACCTCTCGGTTCGGCCGCGTGCGACGCCTGGCCGTGGTGGTTCGCGCCGGCCGGGGTGCTGTGCGCCTTCGCCGCCACGGGTCTGCTCGCGGCCGTCGTCATCGGGATCGTCACTGCGAGCTCGTCGGCCGATGCCAATGCATCCGGCGTCGCACTGGCGCTCACCGCAGTCCAAGACGCAGTCTTCATCGTCACGGCCGTGGCCTTCGCCGCCGCCGGCGGAACCCTGTCGGCAGCCGCACTCGGCCTGCGGCCGGTTGGGCGGACGCGACTTGCGGTCTCGGTCGCCGGCGGGCTCGTCGCGTTCCTCGTGTTCGCAGCTACGTGGACCGCGGTCACCGGGCAGTCGGCCGAACAGGACACCCTTGAATCCCTGGGAACAGACGACAGCACGACGAACCTGGTGCTCACTGCGCTGCTGGTCGTCGTCGCCGCTCCCGTCGCCGAGGAGCTTCTCTTCCGCGGATTGGCCTACCGCGCGCTGCGCAATGCGATGGCGCCCGGCATCGCGGCGGCGGTCGTCGGCGTCGGCTTCGGTGCGATCCACTACTCCGGGCCGGACAGCGCCGGTGTGATCGTTCCGCTCGCCGTGCTCGGCGCGCTGTTCTGCCTCCTGTACGAGTGGACCGGTTCGCTCTGGCCGTCGATCGGCCTCCACGTCGCCAACAACACGCTCGCCCTGGCGGCGACCAGCGAGAGCACAGCGGCCCCGCTGGCGTCAGCGTCGGTCGGACTCGTCATGCTCGCGGTCGTGGCTGTGATCTCGTCGCGTCCGGAGCGCTCGTCGTGAGGGCTCTCTCACCCCTCGGCCACGGTCGGCGGCTGCGTGCGATGTGCGCGGTGCTCGTCGGCGCATACATGGTGCACCAGCTCCGGTACGTCCTTGCGTATCGCTCTGGCGCGGCGGATGCGCTCGCCGAACAGGGACACACCTACCTGGCGCAGGCCGTGTGCCCGCTGATCGGATCCCTGCTCGCGCTCGCCGCGGGCCAGCTCTTGTGGGCCCTGGCGCGGCCGGTGCCGATCAGCCGGCGGGGAGCCAGCCGTCTGGCGCTGGCCGCATCCGCAGCGGGCGCAGTGCTCGGTGTCTACACCGCGCAGGAGTTGCTCGAAGGCGCCCTGGCCGCCGGACACCCGGTTGGGCTCGATGGCGTGATCGGATCGGGGGGCTGGCTGGCGTTGCCTCTCTCGCTCCTGGTCGGTATCGGCGTGGCTCTCCTGCTGGTGCACGTCGAGGAGGCAGCAGAGGACACCCGCGTGCGCGTCCCGTTCTCGATCCGCCTGACGCTGCCGCTCGTGGTCCTCACCCCGGCGGCTCCTGAGCGCCCCCGCAACCTCTGCATCGGGCGCCACATCGCAGGACGCGGCCCGCCTCTCCCGATGTTGTGACACCTCGCGCCGGCGCATCACCGCGTCGGCGCATCGTCCACATCAACACGAGGAAACGATTCATGTCCCGCACCCAACGCACCGCGCTGGTGGCCGCCGCGCTTGTCGTGCTCGTCGCCGGCTTCTTCGTCCTGCGACCGTCTGATAACGACCCGACGCCGACGGCCGATACAACCGCGCAGACAGTCGACGCCGCTGCGCCTCCCGCGTCGACGCAAGCCACGGACACCGTCGAGCAGGCGACGACACGGACCACGACGCTCAAGCCCGAGGCCCAGCCCAAAGCACCCCTGCTGACAACGGCGAAGGTCACCGAGATCGAGGTGGAGAAGGGCGACACCGTGCGCTTCCGTGCAGTGTCGAGCGCCGGCGACGAAGTGCACGTCCACGGCTACGACATCAGCAAGGACGCGCCGGCAGGCAAGACCATCAGCATGTCGTTCAAGGCCGATCTCGAAGGCATCTTTGAGATCGAGTTCGAGCACAGCGGCACCGAGATCGGGCGCCTGAAGGTGACGCCGTGAACCGGGCCGCGCTCACCGCGGCATGGACGGCGTCGGCAGCGTGCGCCTCGCTCGTTGCCGCGACGCCGGCCGCGGCCCATGGCCTCGTCGGCAAGCAGGACCTGCCGATCCCGCGATGGATGTTCGCCTGGTCGGCGACGATCGTGCTGGTCATCTCGTTCGTCGGCCTGGCCGCCCTGTGGACCAAGCCGATCCTCGTGGCCGCCCACGCGAAGCGCGTCATCGGCTTGCCTGCGCTGCTCGACCCTCTGCTCGGGGCAATCGGCGTCGCATGGTTTGCGCTGCTGATCTACGCCGGATTCGCCGGATCGCAGGTTGAGACGGCGAACCTCGTCCCGACATCGGTGTACGTCATGTTCTGGGTCGGGATCCCGATGCTGTCGCTGGTCTTCGGCGACGTGTTCCGCCCGCTCAACCCGTGGCGAGCCATCGGCAGATTCACCGGATGGATCGTTCAGAAGGCGATGGGAGACGTGCCCGACCCCATTGCCTATCCCACGGGTCTCGGCCACTGGCCGGCGGCGATCGGGATCTTCCTGTTCGCCTGCTTGGAGCTCGTCTACTCCGACGGGACCGACCCCAGCCACCTTGCGGCGCTGATCGTCGCGTACAGCGTCGTGCAGTTCCTCGGCATGGCGATCTTTGGTGTCCGCCCGTGGTGCGCGCACGGCGACGCATTCGGCGTCTATTTCGGGCTCTTCGCGACGCTCTCATTCCTCCGTCTGTCGCCGCGGGCGATCGCCCGCCGCGTGCCGCTCAGCGGGACCGCACAGGTCGTCCCGATCGCCGGGACGATCGGATTGCTCTGCGTGATGATCGGCTCGACGAGCTTCGATGGCTTCACCTCGACGGAGGTCTGGCGGACGATGGCCGACTGGCTGCGAGAGCGATACCTCGACATCGGCCTGTCGCTTCGGCCGGCGGTCGAGTTGACGTTCCTCACCGGCCTGGTCCTGTGCACAGCGGCCATCAGCGCGCTCTATCTGCTCGGCGCCCGCGGGATCCGCACCGTCGACCGGACGCGCACGACGATGGAACTCGCTCGGAAATTCGCGCCGAGCTTGATTCCGATCGCCCTGGCGTACGTGCTGGCGCACTACTTCGGCATGTTCGCCTACCAAAGTCAGGCAATGGCGTTCCTCGTCAGCGACCCGCTAGGACGCGGATCCGACCTGTTCGGCACCGCCAGCGCCACCATCGACTACGGGTGGATCAGCGCCACGGCGATCTGGTACGTGCAGATCACCGTGCTCGTCCTCGGGCACGCCGCCGGACTCGCACTCGCGCACGACCGTGCGCTCGAGCTCTACGGCTCGGGGCGCAAGGCAACCCAATCGCAGTACTGGATGCTCGGCGTGATGATCACGTTCACGTGCCTTGCACTCTGGCTGCTCTCGAATGTCGACTGAGGGAGTGCCGTGCCGATCCTCGCGCACACCGGCCACTGGGCGGTGAGCCTCATCTACTTCTCGCCGGTGGTCGTCGTCACCGGCGGGATCGCAGTCACCGCCTGGCGGGATAGGCGACGGGAGCGACGCGAGGAGGACGACAGCGAGCGCGCTGCGTGACCACCTGCTTGACCTAACATCTCAATGGACGTTAGATTGTTGCCCATGGGTGGCGAGCACACATGCGATCTTCTCTGCCTCGACCTCGAGAAAGCCGAGGCACTGCGAGCCGCGCTTCCCGCGTCCGCGGCGGTTGAGGCCGCCGCGGCCCGTGCGAGGGCGCTCGGTGACCCGACCCGCCTCAGTCTTGCGCTCGCGCTCGCGGCAACCGACGAGCTGTGCGTCTGCGACCTCGCGTGGATCAGCAGCCGCGCCGAGAACCTCGTCTCGCACCATCTTCGCGCGCTGCGCGCTGCCGGGCTCGTGACGAGTCGCCGCAAGGGCAAGATGGTCCTCTACGCGGTCACTGAGACGGGACACGCCCTTCTCCGCACGCTCAGGACCGAGGCGGCGGCATGAGCGCGTCGCTGCCCTTGTCGGGCTCTCCGGCGACGGACGGCTCGACCGTCGAGCATCTGGCCCGCCGGGCCCGGATTCTCTCCTGGTTGTCGCTGGCCTGGATGACCGTCGAAGGTGCCGTCGCGATCGGCAGCGGCATCGTCGCCGGCTCCATCGCGCTCATCGGATTCGGCCTCGACTCGGTCATCGAAGGCTTCGCGTCGATCGTGATCGTGTGGCGCTTCACCGGCGCACGGATCCACTCCGAGGCGGCAGAACGCCGCGCGCAGCAACTCGTCGCGGCCCAATTCTTCCTGCTCGCCCCCTACGTCGCGTTCGAGTCCGTACGCGCGTTGGGCAGCGGAGAGCGGCCCGACGAAACCATCGTCGGGATCGCACTGGCCGCGAGCTCGGTCGTGATCATGCCCATGCTGGGCAGCGCCAAGCAGCGGATCGCCGACGGTCTCGGGTCACCCGCGACCCGTGGCGAGGGGCGGCAGAACCTGCTGTGCGCCTACCTCGCCGGCGCGCTGCTCGTCGGTCTCCTCGGCAATGCGCTCTTCGGCGCCTGGTGGCTCGACCCGGTCGTCGGCCTGCTGATCGCCGGTGTCGCTGTGAAGGAGGGCATCGACACGCTCCAGGGCGAAGGCTGCTGCGCCGCACCGCCGATTCCCGGCGCGACCGCCTGCGACGACGACTGCTGCGCGCCGGAGCCGTCATGACCGAACTCGCGCTGGTCCTCTACGTCGCCTACCTGGTCCTCGCGTTCGGCCTGCGCAGCGTCCTGCAGCGCCGCCGGACGGGCTCCTCCGGCTTCCGCGGCGTCAGCGGACGACCCGGATCGGCTGAGTGGCTCGGCGGCGTGCTGTTCGTCGTCGCAGTCGTCGCCGGGCTGGCCGCCACCCTCCTCGCCCTACTCGATGTCGTCCCGACAATCGCCAGGTTCCAATCGACTGCCGCCGGGGTCGTCGGAGCGGCGCTCGTGTGCGCTGGGATCGTCCTGTCCCTCGTCGCGCAGCACGCGATGGGGGCCTCGTGGCGAATCGGCGTCGACGAGAGCGAACGTACGGCGCTCGTGACGACCGGGATCTTCGCCCTTGTGCGTAACCCGTTCTTCAGCGCGACCGCACTAGTCGCCATTGGCTTGGTTCTGATGGTGCCGAGCGTGCTGGCCGGAGCAGCGCTGATCGCGCTCCTGTTCGCGGTCGAGCTGCAGGTCCGGGTGGTCGAAGAGCCGTACCTGCTTCGTGCTCAGGGCGGCTCCTACCGCGAGTACGCCTTCAGGACTGGACGCTTTGTGCCCGGTCTCGGCAGGATTGCGCGCACCCGCGCGTCCCTGTCCGAGTAGACGCGTCCTTCGTCCGATCTACCACGGCGTGTCGCAATGCCAGGGGCCGTCCGCCGCCGGTTGGCTGCGGGTGGAGGTGGGTCAGTGCATCCCCATGTCGTCGTCATGCCAGTTGTGCAGGCTTGACGCGATCCACCTGCCGTGCCTGCGGTAAGCGCGCACGTCCATATGACGCCCGGGATTCATGCTGTCCCAGTCGCAGTCATCCCACCGTGTGTCGCTGTTGGTGTGGATCTTGAGGGACCTGTGCGTCGTGGTGCGCATCCGGAACCAGTGGTGGGACTGGCTCGAAGAGGTCACCGTGCCGCGAAAGTGATGTGTGGGCCGCGCCGCGACGGCAGTGGCGGCACCGGGGCTCAGGGCCAAGGCCGCGACGAGCGTGAGAGCCGCGACCGCACGGCGGCCAGTCGATGCGGGGGGCATTGGGAAAGCCTATGGCGCTGGATACAGACTGGCGTCCGTACGAATCCGCAACCGTCCGAGCGTCGCGCCGCACTCTTCCGCGGGTTTGCCGACCGCGACCGCGTGCTCACCGTCGAGCAGCTCATCGGCGGGGAGCAGCGCGTCACCCACATCGTGCGCCCGACCGGACGGGCTCAGCCCGACGTATCCGCGCACCTCTCGTGCCTGTGGGATCGAGTGCGCACCCCGCGGGCCTGAGGTGCACTTCCGCCTTGCTGACGGGGTTGCCGAGCTGCTCGGCGGCCGCTGACGCGATCCTCTTCCGCTAGGCGTCGGTGTTCGTGATCTGGGTTCTACCGGCTCTGCGTGCCTGATCAAGGCCCGTCAGGGCGCAGCACGCTTCCGGATGGCACCGATGTCGTTACCGTGACCGGGATGCCGCAGCCGACCGTCTCCACCCACCTCGCCTGCTTGTGGGAGTGCGGGCTCACGGACCGCGAGCGCTGCGCCGAGGTGTACTACTCGTTGGCCGAGGGTGCGGAATCACGGCCGCGGCCGGGGGCTGAGGCAGCGTGACCCGCGACAACGACGACGAGGAGCATGAGGCTCCGCGTGGGCTGAGCTGGTGGCAGGCGACCTCGACGTTCCCGCCGTTGCGCAACGCGCTCCTCGCCGGGCTGCTGCTGGTGCTCGGCGTCGCCTTCGAGCTGCTGGAGGCGCCCGAGGGGCTGGCCATCGCAGCGTTCATCGCCGCCATCGCGGTTGGCGCTTGGTATTTCGCTCAGGAGGGCTGGGAGGAGTTCGTCGAGGAGCGCGAGATGGGCATCGAAGCGCTGATGCTCCTCGCCGCGGCGGGCTGCATCGTCTTCGGGCTGTGGGAGGAGGCGGCCGCGCTGGTGTTCCTCTACTCGCTCGCGGAGTCCATTGAGGAGCTGACCTTCGCGCGCACCCGCTCGGCGATCCGTGACCTGCTCGATCTCGCGCCCAAGCATGCGCGCCGATTGGTCGACGGCCACGAGGAGGAGGTGCCGGCAGAGGAGTTGCGTGTCGGCGACGTCTTCACGGTCCGGCCCGGCGAGGCGCTGCCCACCGACGGGGTCATCCGCGACGGCCAGTCCACCTTCAACGAGGCGCCGGTCACCGGGGAGTCGGTGCCGGTGGAGAAGGGGCCTGGCCAGACCGTGTTCGCGGGCACCGTCAACGGGTCGCGCGGCGTCGAGGTCGAGGTGACGCGCGCGTACGCCGACAACACGCTGCAGCGCATCGTTCACATGGTCGAGGAGGCCCAGGGACAGAAGTCTGGTGCGCAGCGCTTCGTCGATCGCTTTGCCAGCCGCTACAGCCCCGCCGTCCTGATCGCGGCCGTGCTCGTAGCGGTCCTCGGCGGGCTGCTCGAAGGCGACTGGACGGAGTGGGCCCTGCGCGGCGTGACGGTGCTCGTCGCCGGCGCGCCATGCGCCTTGGTGATGTCGGTACCGGTTGCGGCGGCGGCCGCCATCAGCCGTGCTGGTCGTGAGGGCATTCTCGTCAAGGGAGGCCTGCAGCTCGAAGCCCTCGGGCGCGTACGAGCCGTCGCGTTTGACAAGACCGGGACGCTCACGAAGGGTCAGCCGGAAGTCACCGACGTCGTCACGCTCAACGGCTACGAGGAGCAGCAAGCGCTCCAACTCGCCGCTGCGGTCGAGGCTCGCTCCGAGCATCCACTCGCAGAGGCCGTCGTGATCTTCACACGCGAGCGCGGCATCGAGCCCGCAGTCGCCGAGGACTTCGAGGCGCTCGTTGGGCACGGCGCGAGCGCGTGGGTGGGCGGTCGCGAGGTGTGGGTGGGCAGTCCACAGCTGGTTGCACAGCGCGTCGCGACCGCGACTCTGCCGCCCGAGGTCGAGCGCCTGCAGGACGAGGGCAAGACGGTCGTCTTCGTCGGCGCCGGCGATGAGCTGCTCGCGCTGCTGGCGCTGCGCGATGAGCCGCGCCCGGAGGCTGTCCGCGCGGTCGCTGAGCTGCGTCGCCTCGGCGTCGAGCACGTCTCCATGCTCACAGGCGACAACCGCCGCACCGCTCGTGCGATCGCCGACCACCTTGGGCTCGATGAGGTGTTCGCCGAGCTCAAGCCCGAGGACAAGGTCGCTCAGGTCACCAAGTTGCACGAGCGGTTCGGGTCTGTGGCGATGGTCGGCGACGGCATCAACGACGCGCCCGCGCTCGCCACGGCCGACCTGGGCATCGCCATGGGCACGGGCGGCACTGACGCCGCCATCGAAGCCGCCGATGTCGCGCTCATGGCCGACGACATCACCAAGGTCGCCGAGGCGCTGCGCCTCGGCCGTCGTGCCACCCGCATCTCCCGTCAGAACCTGCTGTTCAGCATCGTGCTGCTCGCGATCCTCATCCCCAGCGCCGTCCTCGGACTGCTGACCGTCGTCGTCGCCGTCGCCGTGCACGAGGTTGCCGAACTGCTCGCCGTTGGCAACGGCGTCCGCGCCGCAAGACGTCCGGGGCCTGTTCCTGCCAGCGCCTGAGGAGGTTCTCAAGAGTCCAGCCGGCTCCGTAGTTGGCCACCCAGCGGCCAGCGGGCCATACGGATGCGTCGCCCGACCGTCGCTGCGAGCCTACGGATATGAACCGGCGACTCACCTGCCTTCTTCTCGCGCTAGCTCTCGGCGCAGCGGCCCCAGCTCCGGCCTCGGCGTCGCTGAGCGACGAGGTCAGCGCGGGGCAGTCAGTCGCCCAGCAGCTGAAGGGCGGGAAAACGAGCTGCGAAAGGCTCGCCACGGCTGATTTCGAGCACCTCGGCGAGTTCGTCATGAACCGGATGACGGGTTCGCTCCAGCTGCACGGCGCGATGAACGAGCGGATGCGCTCCGTCATGGGCGCCGAGAACGAAGAGCGCATGCACGTCCTCATGGGCCGGCGCTACGCGGACTGCACGTCGAGCGGCAGCGCCGGACCCATGATGGGGCCCGGCATGATGGGCGGCGAAGGCTGGAGCGACGACAGCACGTGGGGCTCGATGATGGACACGCGCGACTGGGACTGGATGCGCGACGGCAACTGGCAGGACATGAGCCGCGCGGACTGGGAACGCGTCAGCGACCAGTGGATGGGACCCGGCATGATGCGCTCCGACGACAACGGCTGGCGGGCGCGCGACTACGTGCTTGGCGGCCTCGGCCTGCTGCTCGCCGCAGGGCTCATAGGAGTCCTGTTGGCCTGGCGGCCGTGGCGCCGTCCCCGCGACGCCGCGACGCCGTAGCGCCTGGCGCGCGTGCTGCGGCCGTCGGTACAGGGACTTTCGTCGCCGTGGCGCCGCACGCGCGCGACCACGTCAGGAAGGTGCCCGGTCACGGCGCTCGTCGTGCGCGCCGACGCTGCGAGCCCATCCGCCCTGGCTGCCTGTCCGTCTCGGCCGGTGCGTCCGGTACCGACCGTCAGCGACCGAGGCCTGGATGGCGCGTATGGAGCAGGGACACTCGTACGAAGGGCGGGATGATGGCCGTCATGGCCAAGCGCTCGTTCGGAACACGGGCCTTGTTTGTGCGCCTCGACGCCGCCGGTCGCGAGGCTTGGTACGGCCAGCGGCGAGTGGGTGACGCTCTGATCAAGCGCAAGCCCGGCGAGAAGCGCAGGCGTGCCGGGCGGACTGGTTTGACCAAAGCGCAAGCGGAGGCTGATCTCCGTCGGCGTATCACGGCCGAGCGGCCGAGCCCGGTCACCGCACGAGCGACTCTGTGTCCAGGACGGCCGGCGGCCGGTACATCGATCACCTCGCCGCACTCGGGCGAAAGCGTTCGAAGCTCATGGACTGCGAGTCGTATCTTCGCGTTCACTTGGCGCCGTTCTTCGGTAGCAAGTCGCTGAACCGCATCGAGCCGCGCGACATCGAGGGGTTCATCTCGGCCAAGCGTCGTGCCGGGCGCGCGCCGAAGAGCATCCTGGCTCGAGGCGCTGCTGTAAGCGACGTCGGATGGCGATTACCGGCGTCAGCCCCGGGTCACGAGTTGTGGTCCAAGCGGTCGTGGGTTCGACTCCCCTCGCTCACCCCTCGTGAGGGCCCGGCACAGCGGGGCCTTCTGTGTCTCGGGGCCGGTGTGTTCGTCCCGTACGCGGGTGAGGCGGGGCCGGACGCGAACGCCCGGCCCCAACCTCGGCGACGTGCTCGTCCTGAGGAGGCGCGGACGCGGAGCTCAGTTGCCGATGGGCATGGATTCGTCTGTCGATGTGCCTGCGTCATTGTGCGTGCTCATCGAGGAGCTGTTGCTGCCGTACCACGCCTTGCGCCAGGCTTCCATCTGCGCGATTTCCTTGGTCTGCGCGGCGATGATGTCGTCCGCCATCTTGCGCAGTCCAGGCTGCTCCCCCTTCTTCTGCAGTGCCTTGGCCATCGCGATGGCACCCTGGTGGTGGGGGATCATCGCGTCGATGAACGCCTTGTCGAACGGCTTGGCGTTCTCCAGGGCGGTCATGTTCATGTCCATCCCCATGTCGTGCTGGCTCATGCCCATGTGGCCGGACTCGTGCATGCCCATCGCGTTCATGTCATCCATGACGGATTTCATCGTGGCGATTTCGCCTTCTTGCGCGGAGATGATGTCGTCGGCGAGGGTGCGGATCTCGGGGTGGTCTGCCTTCGTCTGGGCGACCTTGGCCATGTCGATGGCGCCCTGGTGGTGAGCCGTCATGTCGGTGATGAAGGCGGCGTCGGTCGCGTTGCCCGACGAGCTGGACGTGGCGTTGTTGTCGTCGCCTCCGCAGCCGGCGGCCACGGCGGCGAACGCGATGACGGCCAGGCCGGCGAGCAGCGCCAGCCAGGTGTTCTTGGTCTTCATTGGATTTGGTTCCTTTCGAGGTGTGAGTTCGTGGGCGCGCGGGAAACGCGCAGCCCGATGCGCGGGCGCCTGGCTAGGCGCCCGAACTCACAGCCGGAAGACCTGCAGCAGCGGCGGGCCCCCGCGGGCGCGGATGTCCACACGCGAAGGCGCGAACGGAAGCTCGGGCGTGGCCGGCTCGGGAAGCAGCCACAGCGGCCGGCGCATCCAGGTGCCGAGCGCGAGCGCGACGCCGACGGCCACGACCGCGGTCTCGGCGACCGCCAGGCAGACGACGAGGGCGTCGCCCATGTGGTCGTGGCCCATGGCGCTGTGCGCGACGACGACGGTGCCCGCCAACCCGAGCATGACCGCGAGTACCAACAGGCGGCGCCGTTGACGGCGCAGCATGCTGTTCAGCGCGCAGAACACGTGGTGAGGGTACTCCCGACGGGTGTGAGTCCCGTTCCGGGTTCGCAGTGCTGGCGCATCAGGCTGCACACGCACGATCTCATGCCGCCGTGCGGAGCAGCCGGCGCAGCATCCCCGCAACCGCCAGCCCGAGCACCGTGAGCCAGGCGAGCGCCAGCGCGAGTTCCCCCCACGCGTGAAAGCCAGGTGAGAACGCGCCGTCGATGATGACGCGGCCCGCCCCGTAGTCGGGGAACACGTACGCGAGTCCGCCGGGTGTGCCGTCGCCGAACATCGGGTTCTGGAGGATGCCGATGCCGAGCATGGCCAAGAACAGGACTAGGTACGTGGCGCCGAGCTGGCCGAGCGCAGCGCCGGCAAGTGCGCCGATGCACGCGTAGGTCAGGCCGACGAGCAGGTTCCCGGCGATGAACGCCGGCCAGGATGCTGGCGTGAAGCTCAGAGCGGTGACCGCGAGCGACACCGTTAGTACCACACCGGTCGCGCTCGCCAGCACGGCCAAGCGCGGGACCACCGCTTCCATGGGACGGAACCCCGCGACGATGAGCCGCCGGTCAGCGCTCTGCGCCGAGCGCATGATGAACGCGCCGCACAGCGCAGCGAGGAAGGCGACGGTAATGGTGACCATGGACGCGCCGTGGACGTCCTTCATGGTCGTCAGGACTTCGCCTCCGCCTGGCAGACCGATGAGACGCGGCGTCGGCTCGGTCCGCGCGATGGCTCGCGTGATGAAGAAGAACGGAAGGACCACAAGGAGCACCAGCAGCAGCGGCCGGCGTGCTTGCTCGCGGAATCCCATCCGCGTCGCAGCGGCGATGCGCGCGTTCACGCCCGGCTCCTTGCCGATGCGACGAAGACCAGGAACGCGGCCACGAGCGCGCCACCGGTGACGACGGCGACCTTCACCCACTCGTCGGTGGGAGTGTCGGTACCGGTGCCGGCGGCGATGAGGACGTCGGCGGCCTTCTGGCTGACCGCCCAGGGCGGCGGCGAGCCCCCGCTCATGCCGGGGCCGGAGAACGCGTCGAGCAAGAAGACGAAGACGACCAGCAGCGACCCTTCCAGCGGCGCGGACACGAGGGACCCCACGAGCACACCGATGGCGAGGTACAGCAGCGCGAACGCGAGGACCGCGATTCCGGCATGCAGCGGGTGCGCGACATCGACGCGGAGCAGCAATGCGACGAACGCGGCGGCAGCCGCGATGAACGCCAGTCCGACGGACGCGGCGATGCGCGACAGGGCCACGCGCGCCGGCCCGAGCCCGGCGAGCGCGAGGCGGCGGTCCGCGCCGCGCGAGGACGCCGCCTGGAAGAACCCGAGCGCGCCGGAGATGAACGCCGCAGCCCAGCCCGCGCTCAGGCCAACGGCCGCGTCGCCCGCCAGCGAGCCTCCCAGCGCCGACGCGAAGTCATTGAGCGCCCCGGCCGCCGAGACCACGAACAGCGCGGGGATGACGACGAGCAGCGCGAGCGTGAACGGCGCTCGCAGCTGCTCGCGCGCGAAGACGGCAGTACGAGTCATGAGATGACCTCGCAGCGGCCGTCGCGCAGCTCGTAGATGCGTGTCAGCCGGTCGCGCTCGGCGAGCAGATGGCTGACGATGAGGATGCCCATCCCTTCTTCGCGGCGGCGCTCGGCCATCTCCCAAAAGCGCAGGTACGTCTCCCAGTCGAAGCCGGCGTACGGCTCGTCAAGCAGAAGCAGCTCCGGCCGGTGCACGAGCGCGAGCGCGAGGTTGAGCTTCTGGCGGGTGCCGCCCGAGAGCGCCTCAACGCGGTAGTCGAGGTACTTCGCAAAGCCGAGTTCGTCGAGCAGGCCGTCGCGGGCCGACGCCGCAGTGGCGTCATCGAGCCTGTATGCCTGGTTGAAGAGCTCGAAGTGCTCGGCGACGGTGAGCTTCTCCCACAGCAGCGGTTGCTGCGGGCAGTACCCGAGCCGCGCGGGGGCCGTCATCGTCCCGCCGTCATGGCCAAGCAGGCCGACGATGATCTGCATGAGCGTGCTCTTGCCCGAGCCGTTCTCCCCGACCAGGCCGACGAGCTCGCCCGGGCCGACTTCGAGCGACGCGCCTCGCAGCACGTCGATGCGCTGGCGGCGCCAGGGCGGTCCGAAGCGGAAGGCCTTCGTCACGTCCGTGACGGTCAGCACCGGCGAAGTCGTCGTCGCTGTTCCGGTCATCAGATCCCCTACGGGTGGTGGCCTTCGTGCCCTGACGTGCACACACCCGCGGGCTTGGGCGTTGAGGGGCTGCCGCCAGCGCCGGTGATGGCCGGTCCGATGACGAACGTCGAGACGGCGAAGAGGATCGCCATGAGCGCGAGCACGCCGCCAGGGACCACCCAAGAGCCGTGCCGGCGATGCAGACGACGCAGCAGGGGAACGGTGAGCACAAGCCCGATGGCGCCGAACAACAACCTGCCGCTCGCGCCCGCTAACACCGCAGCGCCGGCGAGCGGCCCGGCGTGGTGCAGCACATGGGGCGCCGCGCCCAGCACCATCGCGCCGACCGCCGCCACAGCCTCCCGCACCCGCTCAAGTCGACTCTGATGTGCGGCCGCGTCTGCAGCGGGCAGAGACGTGGCGGTCATCGTTAGCTCCCACTCATCATCTGCATCATCACGACCATCATCAGCACGCAGCCGATGACGGGCAGGAGGGCGAATGCGTTGCCTGTCGTGACCGCCACGACGAGCGCTGCGACGACAATCGCGGCGCAGATCCACATGTGAGGTCGATGTCCGCGCATATCGGTCCTTTGAGGTCGGGAGAGCGTCCCACCGACGATACCCCCTAGGGGTACAAGTCACGTCAGGCGAAGTCCGCATCCTTACTGCTCGAAACTACTGACGCAGATACCCCTACAGGGTATATGATGCGCGCATGACCGCGACCAGCGCCCCATCCACCGAGACGGTCGTCCTGCATGTCGGCGGCCTCCAGTACGCGAGCGAGACGGTGGTGGTCGAGCAGGTCCTCGGTCGCCGTCCCGGCGTGCTCGCCGTGGAGGCCAACGCCGTGGCGCAGACCGCGACGGTGACGTTCGACCCGGGCCGGACCTCGATCGAGGATCTCCGCGGGTGGGTGGAGGAATGCGGCAAGCACTGCTCCGGCCAGTCGGTCCCCGGTCATCTCTGCGACCCGATGGCCGAGGGCGCCGCAGAGCACGAGGGTATGGCTCATGACCATGCGGCGATGCAGCGCGCCGACGACGCGCACGGGCACGGGCACGGCGGTCACGCCGGCATGTCGATGGAGGCGATGGAGCGCGACATGCGCAACCGCTTCCTGGTGGCGCTGCTGTTCACCATCCCCATCGTCCTGTGGTCGATGGTCGGCACCGAGCTGCTCGGCACCGAGCTCCCGACGCCGTTCGGGATCGATCACGACCTCTGGCAGTTCCTGCTCAGCCTGCCGGTCGTCCTCTACGCGTCGTCCATCTTCTTCACCGGCGCGGTCGCGGCCCTGCGGAACAAGACCCTGGACATGATGGTCCTGGTCGCCGTGGCGATCGGCGTGGGCTGGCTGTACTCCGTCGCCGCCACCTTCTTCATCGAGGGCGAGGTCTTCTACGAGGCCGCCGGCATGTTGGCGACCTTCGTCCTGCTCGGCCACTGGTTCGAGATGCGCGCCCGCGGGGGCGCCAACGAAGCCATTCGCGCGCTGCTCGACCTCGCCCCACCGAAGGCTGTGGTGATCCGTAACGGCGAGCCGGTCGAGGCCCCGACCGCGGAGGTCGCCGTCGGTGACCTGCTGCTGATCCGTCCCGGCTCCAAGGTCCCTGTCGATGCCACCGTCGAGGAAGGCGAGAGCCAGGTCGATGAGTCCACGGTGACGGGGGAGAGCCTGCCCGTGAAAAAGCGCCTCGGCGACGAGCTCATCGGTGCGACCATCAACAAGAACGGAACCTTGCGCGCCCGCGCGACGAAGGTCGGCTCCGACACTGCGCTCGCGCAGATCGTCAAGCTCGTCCAGGAGGCGCAGAACTCCAAGGCGCCGGGGCAGCGCCTGGCCGACCGCGCGGCGTTCTGGCTGGTGTTCGTCGCGCTCATTGGCGGCGCCCTGACCTTTGCCGTCTGGTACTTCATCGTCGGCCGCGACGTCCAGGACGCGCTGCTGTTCGCCATCACCGTTGTCGTCATTACCTGCCCGGACGCGCTGGGTCTCGCGACACCAACGGCCATCATGGTCGGCTCCGGGCTCGGCGCCCAGCGCGGGATCCTGTTCAAGCATGCGATGGGGCTCGAGCAGGCCGCATCCCTCGACACCGTCGTGCTCGACAAGACCGGCACGCTCACCCGCGGCGAGCCCGAGGTCGTCGCGGTGGCAACAGCCGACGGCGTGGATGAGCACGAGGTCCTGCGCCTGGTCGCCGCCGCCGAAGGGGACTCCGAGCACCCGCTCGCCGAGGCCATCATCAAGGCCGCCGCAGCCCGGCGGCTCCCGGTCGCGCGCGCGGAGAACTTCGAGGCCGTCCCGGGCCACGGCCTGCTCGCGACCGTCGACGGCCATCGGCTCGCGGTCGGCAACGCGCGTCTGCTGGAGCGCGAGGGGATCTCGCGCGACGGGCTCGCCGCTCGCTCGGACGAGCTGGCAGGCCAGGGCCGCACGAGCGTCCAGGTGGCCATCGACGGGCGCGCCGCCGCGGTCATCGCTGTCGCCGACGCGCCGCGCGAGACCGCGGCCGAGGCCATCGCCGCGCTCAAGAGCCTCGGCGTCCGGCCGGTCATGCTCTCAGGCGACAGTCGCGCGACCGCCGAGCGCGTCGCCGCCGAGCTCGGTCTGGATGAGGTCATCGCCGAGGTCCTGCCCGGCGACAAGGCCGACGTCGTCCAGCGCCTACAGGCCGAAGGCCGCAAGGTCGCGATGGTCGGCGACGGCGTCAACGACGCACCCGCGCTCGCCCAGGCCGACGTCGGCATCGCCATCGGCGCCGGCACCGATGTCGCGGTCGAGACCGCGGACGTGGTGCTGATGCGCTCTGACCCGCTCGACATCGCGACCGCGATCACGATCGCACGCGGGACCAAGCGCAAGATGCACCAGAACCTCGCTTGGGCAGTCGGCTACAACAGTCTGGCGCTCCCTATCGCCGCCGGCGTCTTCGAGCCGGTCGGATTCGTGCTGCGACCCGAGGTCGGCGCCATCTCCATGGCCGGCTCCAGCATCATCGTCGCGGTCAACGCCGTCGCGCTGAAGCGACTGCGGCTCCCCGCGCGGCGCGGCGGCGCCGGCGACCCTCAGCCGGGGGAGCAATAGGGCGCGGCGCGCAGGCGTACCTCGGCAGGTCGCTCAGGGCGGCTCCGCGCATCGCGCGGCATCGCACTCCGCCTCGCGGCGTCTCCTCGGTCCTGGTGTCGTGGGGAGGACTCACCACAGTTCGCCAGGCCGCACCTTCGACGCATTCGGCGGCCGCTCGACCGCGCACGTGCACATGTGCTCGACGCCGCGCGTCGACAGGGAACAGCGCGTGGAGGCGGGCGAGGCATTGTCGAGGTAGGGGAGTGGAGGCGCTGGCCGTCCGTCCAGCGGCGCTACGGGCATCGGGCCGGCGTGCCGACAGTTCCCCTACATCCCGTAGGAGAACAATGACCAAGGTCAAGATCATCGTCCCCGTGCTGCTCGTCGCCATCGGCGCGGCCGCTGCGTACCAGTTCATGTTCGCCAAGGCGGAGGAGCCGCACAAGGCGAAGGTCGAGGGGGAGGTCTACGTCCTGCCGCGAGAGTTCCTCGTCAACCTCGCCGACAGCCGATTCGCGAAGGTCAACGTCGCGCTGGTCTTCGGTCACGGCTACAGCGCCATGATGGCGGCGGAGCATGCCGCCAAGGAGGCGGGGGCGAAGGAGGGAGGGGCGAAACCGGTCGAGGGCTTCGGCGTGCTGCCTCAGGGGCCGGTCGTCCGGGACATCATCACCGACTCGCTGACCAGCTCGCGCGTGACGTCCCTTCGCAGGTCCGCTGCCCGCGACCGCCTGAAGAAGCGCATCAAGCGCCGCCTCGAAAAGGAGACGGACATCGAAGTCGAGGACGTCCTGTTCACCGACATCGCAGTGCAGTAGCGCAACCTCCGACACACTGTAGGATCTAACGTGATGGACGCGGAGACCCGCCAGAACGCCAGACTCATCCTCGGGCCAGGCGCGGGGCTCGAAGTGATGCCGCGGACGCTGCTCGAGGCCGCGCGCCCGCGGCGCACCGGCCCGCGGCCAGTGCGGATAGCCCAGCGCCTGGCGATGCGGCGTGGGCGGCTCACGTTCGAGCGCGCGATCATTCAGCGCGAGCGAGCGCGCCGCGAGGCTCTCGGCCAGGTCCGACTCGAGGCGCCGCGCTTTCTCGTGCGCGTCGATGAGTTCCCGCACTGGCTCGCCGACGACGAGCCGGCCCGGTACGGCACGGAGGCATTCAAGAGGTTCCACGCCATTCTCAGCGAGCACGGCGTTCCGTACCTTCTGGCCGTTGTGCCCCGACCGTCCGAGCGCCCGTTGGACCCCCGCGGCACTGCGTGCCGCGCGCTGACCGACTCCGACCTGGACACACTGCGAGCGCTCCAAGCCGACGGCGTGGAGCTCGCGATCCACGGCCTCGACCATCGCACGCGGGACGCCCATCCGCGGCGGCAGTCGGAGCTGCTCGGCCGCGGTGCCGCCGAGCTGACTGAGCGCCTGGCGCTCGCAGACCTGGCGCTCGCTCCACTCGGCGAGCGCCCGCGCGTCTTCGTCCCGCCGTGGAACCGATTTGACCGAGCTCAGTGGCCCGTGCTCTCGAGGCGGTTCGACATCGTCTGCGGCGGCCCGGAAAGCGTCATGCAGGTCGGGTTTCACGCCGCTCCGACCTGGTGGGACGATGCCGTCTACCTGCCGAGCTACGCCCCGTTCTACGAGCACGCCGAGCGGGTGCTTCCGGCGGTCCGCGACGCTGTCGACCGGCAGGGCGGCGGGTGGATTCCCATCGTGCTGCACTGGGGCTGGGAGGTGGACGACGCCTGGGAGCATCTTCCAGGGCTCGCACGCGCCCTGGCCGGGCGTGCCGCTCCCTGGCGCGAATTTCTCGCCGAGATCGACGCCGCGGCCGCCCCGCTGTAGCGCCGATCGTCACGCAACGGCAGCGACCGCCTCGAAGTCGGGGGCCGGAGCGGCCCAGGTCAGCTTCCAGTTCCACGGCTGGACCGACGCGCCGACCAGCACGTAGCCGGAGGCCTCGAGCCTCCGCATCGTCTCGCGGACCGGCGCGAGCGGCCCGGGTTGAGCGAACTCCACACACATGATGCCGGGGCGGAGGCCGTCGCGGAGGGCGCCTTCGATGATCGCGTGCTCTGAGCCCTCGGCGCTGACCTTGAGCAGGTCGAGACGGTCGTGGCCCAGTTCGCGCATCAGTGAGCTGACCGACCGGCCAGGTGCGTGAAAGGCGGGGGCGGTCTCGTGGAGGTTCACGGCCGAGTGCGACACGAAGCCCTTCTCCCGCGGCGCGTGAAAGGTCAACTGCTCGTCGCACTTCCAGAGCGCGAGCGGGTGGAAGCTCAGGCGCGGCTCATACGCGGCGGCGGTTCGCGCGTACTGCGCCGCCGCCGGGACCGGGTCGAAGGCATGGCCCTGGCAGCCGAAGCGCGCGATGAGCAGCAGGTCGAAGGTGATGTCGGTTCCGACCCCGGCCAAGTAGCACACGCTGTCGGGGCCGAGCCCGTGCGCTGGGAGCACGTAGCCGCCGTACCGCAGGTCCCCGAGTCTGATCGTCTCGACGTTCACGGCAGGGCGGAGCTCTCGCTCGAACGATCGGGCTCGCCTTCGGGCGCGGGCGTGGCGTGCGGCCAGCGACGGCAGGCGGGTGATGCGGCTTGGTGTAGCGAGTCCGGGCATCCGCATATCCTACGAACTGTAGGACGTCAGGCGGTGGTCTTGGACGGACATTCTGCCCGGCCGCGCACGGTGGGAGGGGCGCGCTCATCGGCGGGGCCTCTCATGCCGATACTGTCCGGATATGGATCTCGCGCCACTTCAAGGTGAGTTGCAGACGCAGGTCATGGCAACCCTGTGGCGTCTCGATGGCGGCACAGTCGAAGAGGTGCGTCAGGCGCTGCCTGCCCGCTACCGCAGCGCGTACACGACGGTGCAGACCGTGCTCAATCGCCTCGCGGAGCGCGGCCTGCTGAACCGCGAGCGTGAAGGCAGGAGCATCCGCTACCGCCCGCGCCTCACCGAGGCCGAGTACATCTCACGCTCGATCGGCCACACGTTGGCCTTCGCGTCGCGTGACGCCCGGACCGCAGCGCTCGCGCAGCTCGTCGGCGAGCTCGACGCGGAGCTCGAAGATCTGCGGCGGCTCGCCGCAGAGGCGGAGGGCCGCCGCGGTGGCGCGTGACCTCCTCGTCGCGGCGGTTGCGCTCTGCGCGGTCGCCGGCGCGAGCGTCGCGCCTCATCTGCTGCCGCTCGAGCGCGCGGCACCCCTACCAGCGGCCGTGGTCTGGTTTTGCGGGCTGGCGGCCCGGGTGCTCGCGGCGCTGACCGCCGCCGTAGGCGCGGCGTTCTATCTCCCTGCGCCGCTCGTCACCCAGAGCGGACACTGGTGCGTCTCGGTCGTCATTCCCGGCGGTGCTGAGGCCGTCGTCACCGGGCATCAGGTCGCTCAGGCGATCGCGCTGATCCCGGCCGTGATCGTCGCCTTCGCGACGGTCGGCGCGGTCCGCAAGATCGCTCGAGAGGCCGCGCGCGTACGTCGCCTGCTGCGCGACGAGGTGCTGTGGACCGGCCCCGGAGGCGCTTCGGTCATTGGCGGCCAGTCCGTCGTGATCGCTGCGGCCGGGCTCTCCCGTCCGCGCCTTCTCGTGTCCGCGGGCGCGCTGGTTGCACTCGACGACGAGGAGCTCGCCGCCAGCCTCGACCATGAGCGCGGTCACATCACGCGACGGCACCGCTACGTCGTCGTCGCTGCGGAGATCCTCGCAGGCATCGCGCATCTCATCCCCGGAACCGAGCGTGCGCGCCTGGAGACACTGCACCACCTTGAGCGAGACGCCGACCAGTGGTCGCTGGGCCGCGCCAATGATCCGGCCGCGCTCGCCCGTGCGATCTGTAAAGCGGCGCTCGAGCCCGCGCGGTCGCCAGTGGTTACCGGACTCGCGAGCGGGCGTACGGTGCGTCGAGTCGAGGCGCTGCTGCGGCCCGATGCCGGCACCGTCGCGTGGCGACGGTCCATCACAGCCGTTGCGGCGGCGCTCGTTGCGGCGTCCCTCGTGGCCGCGTCTGCCGTCCCGGCGACCGCTGCCAGCGGGGTGCACGCGCTCACGCAGCACGGCCCCGAGCGCCACTGCGCCGACTGACTCATCTCCGACGCGATGTAGGATGCGTGGCGCTCGGGTCGCCTACGTGTCGGTCTAGCCCTCCTCGAGCGCCCCGCGTGCGGGCGCGGCGGCGGTTCGAGCTCCGCACCGACCCACATCCACGACTTTATGGCCGAGACCACGCTCAAGGCGCGAGCGCGTCACGCCGCACGGCGGCTCAGCCGACTGCGGTGGCTGACCAAGCGCGGCATCCTTCACCACTACGGCGTCTCGCTGCGCGACCGGCCGGCGCTCTACCTCCGATACCTGCTGTGGGACCCGGAAGTCGAGAGCTACAGCTACGACATCGCCAACGACGATGAACTCTGCGCGTTCGCTGAGGCCAACTTCGGCGTCACCGCGCGTCAGGCCCGTGACTTTCTGAGTGAGGCCCGCAGAGACCCGGAGCTCACCACGCGTCTCAGCGAACGCACCCGGTGGCGATTCGACGCCAAGAACAAGCTGCCGATCGGCAACCGACTGCTCTGGTACGTCGCGGCACGCGCACGCAAGCCCGAGCTGATCGTCGAAACCGGCATCTATGAGGGCCTGGGGTCGCTCGTCCTGCTGCGCGCGCTCGAGCGCAACGCGGACGACGGCGTCGAAGGACGGCTGGTGTCGATCGACGTCGACCCGATGTGCGGGTTCCTCGTCCGTGACGAGTCGGCGCTCACCGCGCGATGGACCAAGGTCATCGGGATGACCGGCGACCTGCTGCCCGAGGTCGTTGCAGGCAGGCCGATCGGCATGCTCCTGCAGGACACCCCACACACCGAGGAGAATCAGCGCTACGAGTTCGGCGTTGCGCTCCGCCAGGCCGACGACCCCGTGATCTTGATCGAGGGCAGCGGCGGCTACTGCCCGACGCTCGGCGAGCTCGCCGACCAGCTCGGACTCCAGCGCGAGCACTTCGTCGAGAGGCCACGCGACCACTTCTACCCCGCGCCGGGCCAAGGGGTGCTCGTCGTGCCTGCCGACTGCGCCTCGGGCTGGAACGGCTGGCCGGGCCCGGAGCGGCAGGCCGCATGATCCGCGTCATCACGATGGCGATGTCACCCATGCGTGTCCAGCACAGCCGCTCCTATGGAGGCGCCGCATGATCTTGCGCGGAAGCGGTCGAGAGCGCGTCGCTGCTCGCGATACAACGGGAATGTGCATCCCCGCGTTCGGGTTAGCGCGATGATGACGCGGCTTCGCCCGGCCAAGGTCCGAAGCGCGGTGCGACGTCGCTGGTTCGAGCGCCAGGTGCCCAGACTTGCCCTGAGTGCCGTCCACGACCTCGTCGACGTCGGCACCCCGTACGGCGGATGGACCATCCCACTCGCCCGCGTCGACGAGACCTGGACCTGCTACTGCATCGGCGCGGGCGGCGACATCAGCTTCGATCTCGCGTTGGCTGCCCGCGGCGCCACGGTCCGAGCCGTCGAGCCCGCGGAGGCGTACGTGCAGCGCGCCGCCGAAGAGGCGCGAGATCAGCCGCTGATCACCACGCATCGCACCGCAATCACCGCAGTCGACGGGCCCATCCGCATGCAAGTCACGCACCACGATCAGAGCCATTCGATGTCCAGCGCGGATCCCCGGCCGCACGCTCCCGGGTCTGATGGCGGACCTTGGAGACGAACAGATCGATCTGCTCAAGCTCGACATCGAAGGGGCGGAGGACGAGGTCCTCCCGACGCTCGACCTTCGGTCCCTCGGGGTGCGCGTCTTCTCCACGCAGCTGCACCACACCGGATCCGTGAAGGAGGCCGGCTTGATCAGCGATCTGCGCGACCAGGGCTACGTCGCGGTCGCGTGCCGACCGGTGGTCAAGCTCACCTTTCTGAGCGAGTCGGAGCTGCGCCACTCCTAGCCGCCGGGCGTGTTGGGGGCCAGCATGCGCCTCGTCGCCTCTTCTTCGGTATGAAGAGCCGGCTCTCGGAGGCCGATGACGCGGGATCGCCTCGGTCTTCCACCATCGGGGATCGAGAGCACCGGTTGCCCCTTGTGAGCGCGGGCCCGCCGCGTGGCCTGACGCGAGCCGACCTCATGACAGCGTCCCAGGTCGCAGAGCTCCTGGACGTTCCGGTCTCCACGGTGCTCGAGTGGGGCCGAAACGGGACGCTGCCCAGGGTCAAGCTCGGCCGGCACGTCCGCTTCCTCCGTACGCAGGTGGAGCAGGTCATCCTGGCCGCGTCACCCGAGCGCACTGACGCCAGGTGCAACTTGGTCCGCTCGGTTGGTCTGCCCGAGCGGGCCGGAAGCCTGTGCGATGCCTCGAGAAGCGCAGAAGGCCCGCGGTTGCGGGCCTTCTGGTGAAGCGGGCAATGGGAGCAAGCTCGAAACCCGGGAACCAGGAACGACTCCGCCGCGCCAGCAAGGCAAAGGCCGACGCGCTTGCGAAGCCAACGCGACGATCCCGCACGACCACCACGGCGCGGCGGGAGCCGCGCACCGGCGCGATAGGTGCCGCCGTGCTCGCCGAGCTCTCAGAGCAAGATCGTTCAATGTCCGTCGCGGAGATCCACGCCGCCGTCGAGCGCAAACTCGAGAAGAAGGTGGTTCGAGACACGGTGGGCAGCTTCCTCTCCGTCTCGGCCCGCTCACGCAGCTCACCGGTTGTCCGCACCGGCAGAGCCCTCTATGCAATGCCCAGCGGCCGGACGGCGGTATGACTCCCGGCGGGTGGGGTCACTGACAGCAGGGCTCTGCCGTCGATCGTCATGGCGCAGATGTCCTTGGCCAAGTCCTTGTTCTTGCCCGAGGGCGGCAGGCTCGCCTTGGCGTCGAAGGAATGCCCCTCGACGAAGACTCCCTCGGCCAGTGCCGTCTTCAGATCTGTCTCGGCGCGCAGCTGAATCAGTCGCATCTGACTAGCGGCTGGCTCGCAGATCAGCTCTCGGTCGTTGCCCGCGTTCGCAGCTCAGCTGGTGACCGGAGTCGGGGTCAGGGACTCCAAACCGCCCCGCTTGGGCACCGGTACTGCCTGTCCCGCACGGAGGTCCTGCTGCGCGATCAGGTTCAGCGCTCGCGGGACGACGGGGTCCTTGATCGACCGGGGCGGGGCCACAGCGGCGACGTGCTCAGCAAACTGAGCCAGCACAGCCGACATCTCCTCGGCCTGTTGCTGTTGCAGCGTGAAGGGACCGCGGAGATACCGGGCGGTCCCTCGGAGGTCATCAAGCTGGTTGAGCAAGTCCGAGAAAGCCGCGTCGGCGTTCTCCAACCTGGTCCACGCGCGAAAGTAGCTGCGAACCGTGCCGTGTCGCATCTTATTGATCAGACGCTTGTCTGGCAGAAGCAACAGTTCCGCCTTGGCAAGAAGCTCGGCCGCCGCGAACGCGTTCTCGGAGAACGCTCGCAGTCGCCCATCCGCGAGTGCCTGATCGGCTGTTGTGACGAACTCCGCTGCGGCGTCGATGTGGTCGTGGATGCGGTTCGTGTTGTACGTAAATGATGTCGCGAGCGACCAGCCTTCTTTGTGGAGCAGCGCCGTCATGTGCGCGGCATCGCGATCTGCGTCCAGCAGTTCAAATCGGGAGACGAGATCGAAGTCATCGGTGGTGACGTCCTGGTCTCGGACGATCTCGCGGGTTGCCCTGACCTGCGCAATGCCTCCGACTTCGCTGTTGATGCGAACCTGAGTTGGGCGATCGATCCAGTACAGCGCCTGCATGGCGACGATCGGCGTCCCGACCTCAATGGTTCCAGCCTGGATGCGCCGTTCCAGCTCGGGCTCGACCAGGCCGTGAAGGAGATGCTCGAACAGCTCCTGAGCATGTCCTGCGAACATATCGTCGTCAGACATGCGATCACCTTACGGCGCGCGACCGACAGCGCCGGGGCGTGGTGGACAGGGTCGTTGCGTCGCCGAGACCCGGATGGCTGCCCGGGGTTTCGAACCCCACGCGGGAGCGAGCTACGCGGCCCGCGTCGGCTGGCACCATCGCATGACGTCGTCGCGGTCCTCGGCCGCCAGTTCGCGGAGCAGACGGTCCGTGTTCCGCCGACGCGTAGACGCCTTGATGGAGGCAGGGGTCATTTCGGGAAACAGCTGCGGGCTTAAGGGGTACGAGATGGGCTGCAGCAGGGGTGGCGCGAGCCTGGGTGCGTACGTCCCAGGTTGGCGACACCAGCCGCGCTCCGCCTGCTTGATCGTGCTCGCGTTGAGACTGCACGCGTCGCCTAGCGACCCGCGACGAATATGGGGCTCGTCGTAGTCGTCGCGCCAGGAACCCACTAGCGCGATGTCGGGGCTCATCGGCATCCGAAACTCCACGATCTCAGCGAAGCTGCCCTCAGGGATGGATCGCATCGGCGCCCGCCCGGTCGCGACGCTCATTGGTACTGGCGTGACGGGTTGGTCGGACGTGGCCAGGAGCGGCCCGTCGAACTTGACCAAGGTCCAGTGCATCGACGCGAACAGAGAGGCCAGGCGTGTCATCTGTCGGAACACGTACTCGGTGTGCACCTCGGGCTGCACCATGTCGTGGCCCGAGTGGATGAATGCTCGGTCGAGTAGGGGTAGCTGCTCGATGTTCTCCGCCACGGTGCTGAAGACTGCGCGTTCGAACCACGCACGCCATGCCAGAGTCCGGACGACGTGGATCGCGACGAATTGCGCGAGCTTCCCTCGTAGTTCCCCGACTGGCCAATGCGAGCGTGGGTCTCGCAGGAAGGCTGTCACGTCGTTCTCGATACTTCTCAGCGCGGCCTCTGCGGCTCTGGAGAGGTCAGGATCCGTGCCCCACCATCGACGCCGGAACCCAACGTTCTCGATGTCGCGGCTCGCAGCGGCTCCGGTCTCCACGTCGGTCCAGGTGACCTTGTCCTTGATGGCCCAGTTCTTCAGATACGTCCGCGACGTCAGGTGGATCTTCTTGGGCGCAGGAGCCATGCGCTCAGAACGATGACCGGTCGGCCGGTCGCGAACCCAGCGCACCCAATCAGTCGATCAGGTTGTCGGGCCGGGGCACGCCTTCGATGTCGGGAACGAACTCCAGCGTCGGCCACGGTCCAGGGAACTGAGCCACTGCTCGTTTCTGCGTCATCTCCCGTAGCTCGTTGGTCGACGCGAGCACGACCCGATGAGCGGAGAGCTGCCGTGCAATCTCGTCGAGGCGAGCGAGTCTGGCCATTTCGTCAGCCTTGGAAGCACAAAGCGAGTTGGACGTCGTTGCTTCGCCGATGATCAACCGACCAGCCGCGCTGATCACGAGGTCTATCTCGGACTTCTCCGCGTCACCGTCGTCAGGCAGCGGCGACCAGATGTCCAGCTCGAATGTGACGTCGGCTTTCTGCGCTCGGTCGCCGAGGATCTGTGTTGCCGCGAGGACCGGAATGTCGCCATGGTTGCGCAGGAACTGAAGGAGCGCTTCGTCGAGGCGGTATGACCATCCGGGCTCTGCGTGACCGAGCCACGCATCGGAGTCCGCGACCTGCTCAAGGCGGCATCGAGCACATGTGAAGGACCGACCGAACGCGTCGACGTCGTACCAGACCGCCTGCCTGCAGCGACGACATTTCAGCACCGTTCCAAGCTGGAGTGCTTCACGTCGAAGTAGGTCTCCGACCGCTGCGTCGGCTTGGTCAGAGTCTCCGAGTAGCTCCGTGAAATCAGCTCGGGTGAGGAGACGTCGTCGTTCGGATGGCACCCACTTCCCTAAGGCTTCCGGCTCCTTCTTGCCGCTGAGGTAGGCGCGAAAGATGAGGCGATTCGACTCGTCGCGGAGCCCGACGGTGAGCTCGTTGAACCCACCGAAGATGTCCGAGGCTCGCTGCGCGTAAGCGCCCTTGTCCGACACTTCGGCCTTCCAGCCGCGCGATGTCAGGATGAGCTGAACTTGGCGAAGCAGCGGAAGAGGTCGGAGCCGCGGCCGAATCGCAAGACTCGGCAACGGCGTATTCGCCGTCTGAATCGTGCCCGTCGCGACGTAGACGGCCCCGTCAGTCGAAGGTCGTTGCAGGTAGTCAGATGTCCTGGCCCCGCTGAACAGCGTCGCTGCCACCGCGGGATGACGCACCGGCGCCCAACCGTCGACTCGTGTGTCGACCATCCACTGGGTCTCGATCTCGTTCTGGTGCCGTACTTCCGCGGGCAGTGGCGTTGGCAGCGGCGAGGAGACACCATCTTGGATGACAACGCCCAAGGACTGGCCCTCACCGCCCCGCTCATATAGGCGATTCGGGACCTCTGGCAGAAGCGCAGCCCAGTCCTCAACAGTCGGCTTGACCTCCCGGGTTGCTGCGCCTTCCACCTGCATGCGAGCATCGTCCTCGGCGAGCCAGGCTGCGACTTCGTCGCGGGCGAGCGGCGACGAGTAGCTGGTCACAGCCGGGTGAAGCCCCGAGCGCCACCCGCCGCGAAGGACGCGGTTCTTCAGCAGATGCGAAACGAGTGGATCCGCCCGCAGCTGACTTGGGAGCCACCACGCCCAGGTACCGAGGCGACGGAGGGCGTAGAACAAGACGAAGTCCCATACGTCGTCTCCGACGACGACGACTGGCGGGCGGCGTACCCATCCAAATGTGTAGATCTCAAGGCCGGTGAGTGTCATCGCCCACGGCCAGCTGCCGGACTGACCGTGATCTGAATAGAGGTACGTGGCGGCGTTGGCGGCGTCGGCGACTGTCTGCTCGATGACTTCAATGCCGCGCTCAGTGAGCTGTCGCTGTGCCTGTCCCGTGAGTCGCCCGAGTTCGGCGGTGATCATCAATGACAGGAGCGGGTCCCCGGCGTGCACCGTCTGGACTGATGTCGGCAAGTCGACGAGCTGCCCCACGGCCATATCCATCACATGGCCGATGATGCGAATCCCCCCGTCGAGCATCTCGCGGTGGTGGTCGGCTCCGAGCGGGGCGAGCCGGTCAAGCAACAGGATCGCGAGGTCCTCAGGTATTGCGTCTGAGTCGAAGGTGGCGCGGGCTAAGTACTCGTCGACGTCGGCGTCGCTCATCTCCGGAGACTTCGCCCGAAGGTTCACCGCTGACTTGTCCCGCCACTGCCGATCCAAGTCACCGATGTCGGCCATCGATGGCGTAGTGACTTCGTAGGCGTCCGCATCGAAGATGTCGGCCACGCGCCAGAACAGATCGTGGCCGACCAGACCGTCTTGCAGCGGCAGCGGTAGGTACGCGGCTCCGCCCCACATGCTCGACGCATGCCCAAGTGCCATGTCAAAGGAGCGATGCCACGTCACGCCTTCGATCTCCGGCACCATCAGGGCCACCCTTGGAGGTCTCAGTCCGAGTTCGGCGCTCAGCACTTGGACGTCCCGCCGCGTATCGGTCACAGTCACGAGGTTCGACCCAGTGTCAGGCGCATGATGACGCGGGCGGAACTGCTCGAACTAGAGCGATACCCGTCAGCATCACGCGACCGTGATGGCCCATCTGGGGAGAATCTGCGTCAGGCATCGGCGTGCCGCAGCGTACGAACGCCGCCGGTCAGGCAGCCGTAACCGATCCACTTGCGACATCGTCGGGGCGCCCACCTCATACCTCGCGTGATCAGTGCCCTCGTGTCGCCTTCAAGACGTCTCCGGGCTTACGCCACGCTCAACCGACCAGTCCTTGGGGTGATCAGGGTCTCGCGCGTCGCTCGGTCCGAGCCACGCCTGAGCCGACCATTCCTCGTCGCTATTCGCTCTGACCTCGGGAGGAGGCTCGGACGAGAGGAGGCGCCATGCCTCCTGGATCGCACGCTCGCCGCGAGCGATCTCGGTCCGTAGCGCCTGGCGGCGTTGGCGGTCGTCGTCGCCGAGCATATTCATCTGATCCGGTGGCGGGATAAGAGCGAACTGCGCCGCCATCTGCGTGACTTGATGCTGTAGTTCAACCACGAGGTCGGGGTCTATGACGTAGTAGCCGGGTTCGCCTGCGCGACGAACCAGTGGGCTTCGTCCGATCTGGGTGAGGAACACGTTCTCCGGCTTCTTCCCGGCGGGCTCCAGTCCGTCGGCGCGCAGCCATGCCAGCCATTCACCGTGATGCACGGGGCGTCGCACCTCGCCGCGTCTGAGCGCTGCACGAACGGCGGCTTCGCGGAGCCTTGCTCCGGCCACAAAGCGATCGTCAGCGACGACACGCCGCTTCGCCGCTGGTTCGGCCACGGGTACCAGCGGCAGCGCCGCATTGTCGACGTCGAGCCCTTGAGACCGGGCGAGATCGATGAGCTGCAGCAGGCGCCGCTCTGAGATCTGCCGGTTCGCCTGGGCGGCGTCGAGTTCGGCCTGCAACACATTGACGTGGAGCGTCGCCTGAGCGTGGGAGTCGATGGCCTCCTCAATTCGCTGTTCGAGCTGGCTCAGCGAGGAGGCAGTGGGCTCAGCCCGGTGGACGGCGCTCATGCGCGCGAGTTCGTCGGCCTGAATGTCATCCACTGGATCGATACCGAACTCGCGTCCCACAAGGTTTCTTGTGATGCCGCTCAGCGCGTGAATTCGACCGCGCGCCAGAAACGTTTTGTTCGCAATTTGCGGGATCGATGACTCGCGATACCCGCGGAAGCGGGCCCGGAGCGCGCTTCCGTCCGACGACCGCCACACGATCTACCTCATGACCACAGACCGCACCTCAAAGTCGCAGGCCACGCTCGCAACCGGAGCCGCGCTCGTCGATCAGACCCGTCGCGGTGAGCCGTCATCAGACCCATCATCAACAGTGAGGTAACCGTGCAGATCTTCACCCTCGATGCTCAGCTCTGCGGGACTCGCCGCAGCTGCAACGCCGAAGCGGACGGCTTCGGCATCACCGTCATCACCTCGACCGGTCCGGTCTCCGTCCGCTCCCGGTCCGAAGCCATCCGCGTCGCTGAGCGGGATATCGGGCTGTTCCTGCGCCCCGCCGAGCGCGGCGAGCGGCCCTGGGGCCTGAGCGTCTCGGTCGGCGGCGTGCAGGCGGTCTACGGCGAATGGCCCCGATTCCCCGGTCCGCCATCGCCGCGCCAGCCGCCGTCTCTGGTGTCGCGGATCCGGTCGCGTTGGCAGAACGGCGACGGGCCGATGTCGGCGCTGAGCAATGCCGTCTCGATCATCCAGGCGTACACGCAGCGCGCCCAGGCCGCGTAGGCAATCCGGTGGCTCTACTGATCGATCAGGCTTCGGCCGCGCGCAGTCTCACGCCCGACGAGTTTCGAGCGTGGGCTGCGGGGCGTGTCGTGTTCATCTCCAGCGAGATGCGCGAGCTGGCCGATATTCGGCGAGTGCTCGCCGACGGACTGCGCGAGGCCGGGTTCCAGGTGGTGATGTTCGAGGACCTTGGCGGGCGCGACGACGACGCACAGACCGCGTACCTGACGGGCGTTGCGAATAGCCACATCTATCTCGGGCTAGTCGGCGACCGCTACGGCGCGATGCTCGAAACCGGGTACTCGCCCACACACGAGGAGTACCGAACCGCCCGCGAGCACGGGCTGCGGATGTCGGTCTGGATTCACGCCGACGACCGCGACCGCCAGGGCAATGCTCGGGACTTCGTTCAGGAGATCCAGACGTTTAATACCACGGGCAGTTTCCGCGACGGCGCCGGGTTGCTCGATTCCGTGCTGACCCGGCTCGCCGAGATGGCCGCCGACGACGAGCAGCCGTGGATCAAGATCGGCGATGCAGTGTTCCGCTGCGCCCGCTTGCGCGATGACGGCCAGACGCTGCAAGTCGAGGCGACCGTCCGTGACGAGGGTGTCGTCCGGTACCTCTCCGGCCTGACCGACGCTGGGTTCGGTCGCGGTTTGGAGGTGTCGGTCGCGACGCATGCGAAGGCGGGCCGCGCCCGAGTCACGGGCCTGGTGGCGGAGAGCAGCAGTCGGTCAGCTCAGAACCTGACCCTTGCCGCAGACGTCTCGTGGGGCGCGAGCGGCGGAGGGATGGACGCGTCGTTCGGCAACTACTCGCCCGATGACCAGGTCGAGATGGGTCTGCGGACGGGGCTGTTCGCCGAGCCGCCGCCCGATGGGTTCGATCGCATGCTCACCGGGATGCTGAGCACCGAGGATCCACTGGGGCCGCTGGACGGGCTCCCCCTCGGACAGGGCACCTTCGAGGCGGTAGCCCATCTGCTGCTGGTCGAGCGCCTTGTCGGCGAGCACGGTGCGAGTGCCGTGATCCGCACCGACATAGGGCCTTTGATCAACGGCGCGCGGAATCTGCATCTCGAATGGATCGCTCGCCAGCGCTACACCAACGAAGAGCCACAGACACACATCATCCAGGGCCGCCGCGGATAGTCAGCCGTCTTGTCGCGTAGCGGGTGGTTGCCTACCTCCGCGGAATCACCTGAACAGGAACGGGCGTGACCGCCCTTCCTCGCCTCGCGGCAGACCGTGGGTGCATTCCGCGTTGACGCTGGCGCAACCGCCTTCGGCTTTCAAGCAGCCGGTGAACTTCAAGGATTGGCACCGTGCCTGGTAGAGCGTCGTTGCCGACTCCTCGATGGGAGGCGTGTTGCGCTTGGGCGCCCCGGTCTTGCGGCTGAGGGGCACGAGCTTCGTCACCGGCACGGCGACGTGCAGCACGTAGCCCCTGTGCTTCCACATGTCGGTCTCGTACTTGAGGTCATCGCCCACCCAGTGGCGGGGTGTGCGGATCGAGCGCGATGTCGGCGAGGCGCTGCGGATCTCGTCACGCATCATCCAGATCCCGACCGAGAAGATGGCGGCGAACCCCCCTACCTCGCTGACGGCGCTTGGCCACTCCCGTCCGAGCACGAGCGTCACGATCAGCGCGATGGCGCCGACTGCGAGCATCGTCGTGAGCGACGCCGCAGTGCGGTGGAGGTACCACTTCCGAGTCACGCCCTTCCACTTGGTGTCACGAGAGGATCGGCAAGGTGGTTCGCCCACGACTCCGTCGATACGCGGCCGGATGTAGTACCAGTCGACGTGACTTGATGCCAACCAAGCCACCACGGTCACGCCGACTACACCAACAAGCGCTTGGACCTCGGCCTCAGACAGGGGACCGACGCCTGTGGCCACGTCCCAGCCGCTCGCGAGGAGCACGACTGCAACCACTCCAGGCGCGAGATAGCTCAGAAGCATCTGCCGCGCAATGGCGCGATCCCCGGCCATCCGTCTCGGTGTACGAGCCTGGGCTCCGAGCTTGCGCGCGTATGCGTGGTTGAGCACGAGCGCCCAGGCTGCTCCGACGATGGCAAGCGCCAGGACGAAACCCGATTGCCCAAGCGCGACCAGCGCGCAAAGCAGCAGGCAAGCCGCAACGGAGAGGCCAAGAACTGTGCCCGGATTCATGCCCGCGATTCTTACTCAGTCGGAGCAAGACTGCTCGCGTGTTGAACACGCCCCCACAGCTTGCGCGATCAGCTCCCTTGGGCGGACGTGGCGAGCCACTCTGACTCCGACCTCCGTTCGTCGCGGAATGGCGGCCGTTTGCGCTGGCGGTTCCCAAGGTGACGACTACGCCGTCGCATAGCGCACGAGGTCTGCGAGCTCGAATCGGTCCGGCTGTGTGGCGATCGGTGCGCTCGGTCGCCAGCTGGGTTCGACGTTGATGTAGCTGAGCTTGTCGCCGGCGAGGAGGCCGAGGAGGACTTCGGCGACGATGCGGGCGCCGACCTTGCCGAGGCGTTCGCCGCGGTGGTCTTCGAGGTCGGATTCCTTGAGGATGTAGAACCACAGCGGGGTCGGGTCCAGTTCGGTGCCGAGTTCAGCGCCGGTGCGTGGGGTGACGCCGAGGAAGCGGGCGACGTCCTGGCCGGACGGCAGACCGAGCGCTTTGCCGCGCTTGAGGTTGCGCAGGGCCAGGGATTGGTCGCTGGAGATCCGTGGGAGGTCGAATAGGCCGGGGGTGAGCTTGGCGTCGATGCGCCGCGACGGCTGCGGCGTGCTGCCGTCGATTGGCAGGAACATGTGCCAGTCGATCGTCCAGTTCGGGGGTAGCGGCCGGTTGCCGCGCAGATCGTCGAACTGGCCGACAGCGTCGCCGGGCAAGAAGATCGGGCGGTCCGGCACCGCGTCAGACAGGTTATAGGCCGCGCGGATCTGGCTGTGGCCGAAGCGGAAGGCGGCTCCGGAGAACTCGACGGGCATGTACGGGTCGTTCTTCGGGTCGTAGTAGCGCAACTCGACCTGTCGCTGCCCGCTGGTTTGGTCAAGTTCGAAGAGCTGGTCGATCAGCTCGCGGCCGCAGATGCGTGGGAGGTAGTCGTTGACGATGACCCACTGGTAGTGCCAGCGCACCAGACGCTGGGTCTCTGCAAGTCGGTTCTCCTCTGTGATCGCGGGATCCGGATTGACGACCTCGCGCAGGATCTTGTTGTGGAAGCGCAGGAAGACCAGCTGGAGCTGGGAGACGATGATGTTCTCGTCGTTTCGCGGGTCGCCGATCAGCGCGATCCCTTGCGCGTTGCGCGGCAGGTCAGGCTGCCCGTTGCTCTCGCCGACGAGCAGCGCATCGGGCTCATTCCTGTCGTACTGAAACGGCTCGTCGGCCGGGCCCGACCCGTACAGCGAATCGAGGTCAAACCGCGGCGTTCGAAAGTCGTGCAGCGCGTCGGGATCGTTGGTGCGGCCGAGCTGTGAGGTCGGGTCAAAGGTTATGTCGTGATCGACGAACTGTCCGAAGTAGGTGTAACCCGACGGGACCGAGGGGTTGTCGCCGTCCCCGGCAGGCGCCCCGGGGTGTCCCCAACCACCCGGTGCGCCACCGGGAGCCGGCTCGGGCTCGCGCATCTGCTCGGCCAGCGCTGCAAGCTGGTCGTCGCCGTACTCCGTGGCCGGGCGCAGGCGGCGGAACATCCGCCCAAACCGCCCCTCGCTGATCGACGACAGCGGCACCCGCCTTGCTCCGCGTGGCTCAGACCCGTGAATGCGCATCGACGTCCCCTCCGACAGGTGGTTCGACTACTCAGCGACCATCCTCTAGGTTGTGTGGTCCGCGTGCAAGATCGCAACAGCCTCGCAACACGATCGATGCCGTCGCGCCCTGCCAAGAGTCAACCGTCAGGCCGAGCCGTCGTCCCAGCGGGGCGTGTTGCGGTTTGGTAAAGCAGCCCTGTGCTATACACCTTGTCTTGAGTATGGTCGCGTCTTCGCAATGTCTAGTGGGAGGGCAGCGCGGTGGCCAAAGCGGTATTCACGACTCGTGGCAACCTGAAGGTCGGCATCGGCAAGCTGGCGGCCGGGAGCACCGGCAAACGGTCGAGTGTCAAGACCGCCGTTCACGACGGCGACACCATCACCACCGATCCCGACGGGAACCTCGGTGTGCGGTTCCTGGCGATCGATACGCCGGAGGTCAGCCTGCCGCTGCCGACCGGGCCGCAGGATCGGTTCGTCAAGATCGGCAGCGAAGAGTGGACGACGTTCCTGACCGACCCCTTCGCCCCGGCGCTGCCGCCGTTTGACCCACCGCTGGATCCGGGCCTGAAGGCACACATAGCCGGCCGAGCCGGGCCCGGGGCGGCGGCCAATCACCAGGCCCATGCGCTGGCGGCCGAGCGGGCGCTCGAGGAGCAGGTGGCAAAGGATCTGGCCGAACTGTTCGCCGACGATCTGGAGGCGTTTCGATTCTTCTACGCCTTCGCGCACGAGGTCATGGACGGCTACGGCCGGCTGCTCGGGTACATCCACCCAGATCAGCCGCACACGCCGAAGGCCCAGCGGCGCGCCTCGTACAACCGCCGCCAGCTCGACGACGGCCTGGCGAGCCCGTACTTCATCTGGCCCAACCTCGACCCCTACCGACCGCAAGGGTCGCTAGCGAAGGCCGTCCCACCGCCGGGCGACGTCGCACCCGAGCACGCGACGGGCGCGCAGCGGGATGAGCTCGAGCGGGCGCGCACCGCGGTCCGCACGGCCCGCGAGCAGCACAACGGCATCTACGACGCCGCCAACCCGTTGGCGTTGCAGCCCTCGGAGCTGCGGTTCCTCTCGCGCCGTAAGCCACCGGAGCGGTGGGTCATCGACCTGGGGGCCGGTGGTGACACGATCCTGCCTCCTCAGCGCTACTACGAGATCGAGAACCTCGAAGATCGGCTGTACGTCCCGGACGAGTACATCCCGCTGTTCGAACAGGCCGGCTGGAAGCGCGGCGCCGTATGACCATCGCTCCCGGGGTCCCTGGCCGGCCAAAACCGGCTCACCTCACGCCATCCATCCACAAGGGAGCGACCTGACATGACCCCGGTTCTTGCGGTGCCCGCGATCGGTACACCCGCGGGCAGTGCCGCAGCGATGCGGGCCGTCACATTGGTGCAGCGGCTGCTCGCCCTCGACGACGTCTGGACCGCCCAGCTCGAAGCCGCGAAGGGCGGCGGCCCGGTCGGGGACGAAGACGTTGAGGTCGCGGCGACGCTGGTCGCCGACATGCAGGCTGGCCTGGACCAGCTTTCGGCCGAGGCCGAACTCCTCTCGATGATCCTGCAGGCCGCTGGATCGGCGCGGGTCGAGGACGGGCTAGCGACCCTCGCGGGTCTGCCGGCCGCGCCCGACGATCTCGTTGAGATGTGGGAGACCTCGCTGCCGGACTTCACGCTGTGGAGTGCCTCGATCGAGGCGTGTCAGTACCTGCGCGAGGAGGCCTCTGCGGAGAAGGACGTGCTCGCCGAGAAGCTCGAGCGTCTGCGTCGCGGCGAGGTCACTGAGGGTGACTTTCGCTTCCCCGTGCGATGCGCCATGCACCTGATGCTCGGCGGCGGAGCGGTCATCGCCACCGTGGGGCTCGGCGGAGCCCCGGCGTTCGTGCTGCTCGGCGCGTCATGCGCGGCCGGTCAGGCGGTGATGGGCTGGAAGGACGCCGGGTGTCCCAAGGTCCTGCCCGAGATCTCCCGCGGGAGACGCTAGCCAAGGGCGAGGCTGTCGCCTCGGACGTGCGCGCTCCAGCCGCGCCCGAACCCCATCGCTACCCTCCCGGTGTGCGGACCTACCAGGTAGCTCTGCGAGTCGGGGGAACGTCGCGGCAGCTCAGCGAAACGGCTGCCGCACTCGCGCACGCCTTCCCCGGCATTGAGCCGTTGACCGGCCGCCGTGGAACCTTCCGCGTATCAGTCGAGGCGGAGGCGCGTGCGTCCGCGGTCTCGCACCTGTCGGCCCTCATCGCCGGCTTGCCGCCTGAGCTCACCCGCCGCGTCGTCGTCCTAGGCTGACCGGCGCTGCTGCGAGACGCGGTACTGCGCCAAGAGGATCCGTGCCGTCTCCGCATCGAACCGGTAGCGCTCGTTGAGGTGATGCTCGCGCAGCAACGCGTGGCCAGCTCGCCACTGGCGACGCAGCCAGGTGTTGAATGTGTGCGGCGCTACCCCGATGCTGCGGGCAAGCTCAGGGCCGGTGAGCGCGTCGGGCATGGTTGCGCGTTGTAGCGAACGAACCGCGATCTGTGCAACGCCGTGGCCCCGTTGAGGGTCGACTAGTGAACCGCATGATTGATCCTGAGACTCAGCGACCCGCCGCTAGGCGATCAGGGCGCACCTGCGGCCATGCTGCTGACTCGAATTGCACGCCACAACGCGCCAGTCGACTGATCCCGATTGCGCTCACACACCGCAGCCTCCGACGAGTGCGATTAGATCGACCCGTGGACGCACCAACCGAGCTCGGTAGACCACTGGCCCGAGGCGGCTCGGTGTGCCACGTGCTCGCCGTACGGGACGGGGTCGGGACGATGGTCGCGGCCTGCGGACGGTCGTGTGGCGGCTTCGGCGGCCACCAACCCTTTAACCCTGCCGTGACAACGTGCGAGGTGCATCACGAGCCCGTCTGCCGAGAGTGTGTCGAGATCCTCGAGCACGAGCGCGAGACCGGGCTATGGATTGGCCCCGGCAGCGACCCTCACCACGGAACGCCTCGGACGGTCTGCTTGCGTCCTGGCTGCCCAGAGCTGGTCCTGATCGCGTCGTGCTGGTGCGACGAGCACCTGGCGATGTGTCGTGCGCGCGAAACCCCTTGCCAGCATCCAGCGCACCTCTGCGACGCGGCGGTGCACTTCTGCGATCAACACGGTGGACCAGCGGGCCCCGCCTAGCCGATGTACGGTAACAGGCCCCTTGGGCACGTCGATCAGCAGCTTCAGAACGGCCGACGCGTCCCGCACTTGAAACACGTCGTGTAGGCGCCGGGGTTTTCTTCGCCGCAGTCCGGACAATCCCAATCCGAGTAGCTGCCGGCATTCGCGTTCCAGCCGCCGCAGTGATCGCACGAGTCAGCGTCGTCGTCGGCATTGTCATGCCCACATCTCTGGCACGTCCAAGACATTGGGATCTCCATTACTCGGGCTACGCGTCAGCGAGGATCTCCCGAACCGGTGGAGATCGCAAGTCCTGCTGCAAGGTCTTTACAAGCGGCCGTGAGACGGCAAGGCCGCTAGCCGATTCGATGTAAGAGGTCTCCGGGCGCAATCTCCAGACCCCGCGCCAACTTCACGATGGTCCCAAGCCGCGGGTCCCTGCCCGCCCGCTCGAGCAACGAAACCTCCGTGCGGTGCAGCCCGACGAGGTCGCCGAGCGCCTCCTGCGAGAGGCCAGCCTGCTCACGGGCGGCCCTCAGGTTGGCGGCGAATTGAGCACGAGGCTCCACCCGCAAGAGTGTTCTCCTGTGCGGACAAGACCTCTACAGACAAAACCTCGCATTTCCAGCGCATCAGCGGTACCGTCCGACGTCTATGCAGACAAAAGCTCTCATTCGCGCAGGTGCCGTCCCTGCAATTCCCAGACTAGCCCGTCCCCGGCAAGACCTTCTTCTCGCCGCCGTCGCGGTGGTGCTCGCCCTGCTGGCCGGCGCTGCCACCGCTCGCGCGGCAGATCCCTCATCGTTCTTCTGGGTCAATCAGGTGGAGCGCACCATCGGCGGCAGCGCGCTTGACGGAAGCAACGTCAACCACCGACTCATCGACCTCGGCTACTTCACCCCGACGCAGCTCGCGACAAGCGGCGACTACGTCTACTGGCTGGATCCCGCACTGAACGCGATCGGCCGAGCCAAGACCGACGGCACGTCAGTCAACCGCCGCTTCATCACCGGGCTGGCGCCGTCGGAGTCCGATCGAATCAGTGGGATCGCGGCCGACGCGACGCATGTGTACTGGGGCGCCTGGTCGGCTGGCTCGACGAACAAGGGGCGCATTGGTCGTGCAGCACTCGACGGCACGAGCCGAAACGACACACTCATCGGGAACCTGAGCAGCGTTCCTATCGATCTCGCTGTCGACGCGTCCAACGTCTTCTGGCTATGGGCGGACAACGGACAGACCGCTATCGGCAAGGCGACCAAGGCCGGAGTCGGCATCTCGCAGACCTTCATTCTCGGGGGCCTCGACGCCGACGGGTGGGGATCACCGAGCGGGATCACGACCCATAACGGCTACGTGTACTGGACCGACGACCCCGTAGGGAAGATCGGCCGGGCGAAGACCGACGGCACGAACGTCCAGCCGAGCTTGATCACCGGCCTGGCGACCGCCGACTTCAACGACCGCCTCGTCGGCGACATCGTGGTCACCGACAGCTTCATCTACTGGCAGGAGGAACGCGCGAACGACGATGACGGCAAGTACGGCCGCATCGGCCGAGCCACCCTCGCCGGCGCATCGGCTACCTCTAACTTCATGAAGGTCGAAAGCAGCCCGACCGGACTCGCCGCGACGGCAACGGGCTTGATCTGGTCACTCCATGAGCACTCCGGCCTATCGCGCTCCGCGCTCGACGGGACCAGCATCAACGACAACTTCGTCGCCGGTCACAACACGATGCCTCAGGCACTCGTCGCCGACAAGGACTACATCTACTGGCTCAACGGACTTGACAACCGGATCGCGCGTGCGACGCGTGACGGGACGGCCGTCACCCCGAGCTTTATCGACGTCGGCCCGTACGAGCTCTCTGACCTCGCGCTCGACGCCACTTACATCTACTTCTCATTCCAGAGCTACGCCTACATGGAGTTCGGCAGCGGCCCGATCGGCCTCGGTCGTGTCCGTCGCGACGGCAGCGGCAGCCCCGACATCCTGATCGGCGATCGACCGATCGGCAGCTTCGTCGTGACCGCAACGCACGTGTACTGGCTTGGCTTCAAGAATGGGATCGGACCGACGATCGACCGAGCAGCAATCGACGGCACGGCCATCAGCTCGCCGTTCATCACGGGGCTGACGGACTCCCCGGGCGAACTCGCCGTCAGCGATGCGCACCTCTTCTGGGCCGACAGTTGGAAGCGGCGCATCGGACGCGTCGCTCTCGATAGATCGGGGCTCGTCAACACGTTCATCGACAACACCGGCGAGTCCGACTCGCTCGCGATTGATGGCACCAGGCTGTTCTGGAATGGCGGAACCAGCGATAACACCGCGGGATCGATCGCCCCAGGCACGATCCAAGTCGCGAACACGAGTGGCTCGGGGACGCCACAGCCGTTCGTCAGTGTCTTCAACCCGGGGAACGATCGAACCGACCCCATCGGCGACATCGCCATCGCCCAGGCCGACCTCGCCACACCCGTCCCGCCAGCACCGACACCTCCCGGTCCCGGCGAGCAGCCGAGCGATCCGACACCGCCAGCGCAAGGCCCCCCGCCATCGTCCCCCGCGCCGTCCGGTGGCGTTCCGACACCGCCTCCGAGCGGATCTGGTGGCGTCACCCCGCCGAGCGCGTCGAAGCCCAGCGCCGCGCTGCGATCACGAAGCGCCAAGCGAGGAAGCGCCCTCCTGCTCTCGCTCACCGGCGTCACCAAGGGAACGAAGCTCTCGGTGACGTGGAATCCGAAGCGCGGCCGGGCGACACGCGCGACCTACTCGGTACGTGGGACGAGTGTGAAGGTCACGGTGCCGAAGAAGGCCGGGCGCTACGTCCTGACGGTCAGGAGCGGAACGACCGTCATCCTCGCGGCCCCTGTGACGGTGAGGTAGACCAGTGGCTTGCACGCCGAAGCGAGGAGGCGCGAATCACGCCCCTATTCGCTCAGTACTCTTCGATCCATGAAGCGCCGTACAGCTCTTCTCGCCGGCATCCTCATCGCGCTGCTCGGAGTCTGGTTTCCCGGTGCTTCTGGCTCCACCCCGCTCGACCTGTCGTCGCCACGCACGACCGGCGACGACCGAGCCGGTGACAGCTCAGTCCAGATCGTTCCTCACCCTGGCGGGAGCACGGACGTCTACTGGATGCGGGACGACAGCCGCATCATGCACGCCGCAATCGGAGCATCGGGAACCGTCACGCCCGAGCAGCTGCTCGCGGGCGTGGCGCCGACGCTGGGCGTCCTTCGAGCGGCGCCGGTTGGATCGGGGAGCAGCCTGCTGGTGTGGATTGAGCGCGAATCGCCGACTCGTCTGCTCTACCGGTACGCGCTCCTCAACGGCACAACACTCGTCGCTGGTCCAGCCACGCTCGGTATCGCCGCCGAACGGACGTCCGACGGCACCCTGGGGCCGCGGCCGCCTCTCATCCGAACCACACCCAGCGGCGACGCGTTCGTTGTGTGGCTCGAAGCTGCCGAGCCAACACGCATCCTGAGTCGGCTCGTCCGCTCGACGGGCGCGGTCGGGCCGACTGCAGAGATCGAGCCGGAACAGAGCCCGAACTGGGGAACCGAGATGGCCGCCGCGGTCAGCGGCAGCGCTCTGGTAGTTGCCTGGACGAAGCGTGACACCACGCGAATCGACGGCGTGCTGACTGGAGGCGCCACCGGCGTCGCTCGAGCTGTCGTCACCGGGACCGGTGCGGTCGACGTCAAGACGGTTGCACCACCGTCGGGAGGCATAGCCCCGGGCAATGTCGCCGTGATCGCTTCTCCTGCGACGACGGTGGTCGGATGGACCGAGACCACCGGCTTCGGATCGGCGTGGAGCTACCGCGCCCAGAGACTGACTGCCAGCGGCGAACCGGGCGGAACTCCCGAGACGTGGGCGTCGGGCACGAATCCCTCGTTCGGCGGTCCCCCGCAAACCGCCGTTGCCGGAGCGGACTCTGGGCTCGGGACGCTAGTGACCTACGGGTTCGGTCGGCCTACGAACGTAGTTGCCTTTTCGCCCGACGGCAGCCAGCAGGGGGAATGGGAGCTCACCAGTGCCCAGGTGCTCGAACCACCGGTCCTCATCTCTCAGCGCGCCAACGTACGCGTGACATGGGTCGCTGGGACTTCCTTGCAGAGCAGGTCCGTCACAGCCGATGGGCCGGGAGAAGTGCAGACGATAGGGCCGGTCGAGAATGCGACCTATCCGCCAGGCGCGCTTCACGGGGTCCGAGGCGCCGGACGGGTGCTCATTGGCTGGCACCAAGAGCGTCCGGATGCGGGAGCCCCCGCTGTCCACGCTGTGGGCACGTTCGTCGCGAGTCTCGAGGGCGATGCTCCAGCAGAAGGGCCACCGCCCGCTGCTCCGGCGCAGCCGAGTGAGCCGCAGACGCCAAGCAGCCCGACGCTGCCGCCCGTCTGCGGCGGCGCTGAATCACTGTGCCTAGCCTCGCCGTCGCCGACTCAAGAAGGGCCGAGTGGCGGGTCATCAGGTCTGGCCGACCCTTGCGTGGCGACCTCCACCTCGCTGGGAGACCGCCTGTGGGCAAGCCTCAGGTGTTCGGCGGCGCAGACGGTCCGCCAGGCCGAGTGCGGCTGGGGTGCTGCTCAATGGGTCGCGACTCCCTTGAAGGCGGCGTCCTTTGCCAAGACGCCGCGCGGCTTCTACGACCTGGGCCGGCCGGGCCTGTCGGCTACAGAGAAGGCGGTCTTGCGACTCTCCAACAAGCTACGAAGCATGAAGTTCAAAGACGCCCCAGCAGGCTTCCGCACCGGCGGCGAAGTCGCTGACAAACTGAGCAGCGCTGCCACGATCTTCGATGTCGTGCAGATCGCAATGACGGCGGCGCGCTACACGACCAGCGGGTCCGGTGACGTCAACGGCATGGCGCTTGACCTGCTTGAAGTTGCGGGACTCAAGGCTTGCGTCGAGGGTCTCGCAGCAGCGATGCGTTAGTTAGGGCACCCTGAGCAGCTTGAGGACGCCGATCAGACCGAGTGTGACGACGACTGCGATGCCCACAAATCCCACGAAGGGTCGGGGACCGTCCCACGCGTGAAACGCGAACATCGCCCACAACGTGAGCGGAACCGAGAGACCGACGGCTATGAAGGCCCGTCGATCGTCTTGACTTGTACCCCGCCTTCTCATTGTTACTTACTATAAATGAGTACTCCCCGAAACACAATAGGCGCCCGCGGTCGTACTGTGAGTCTCGTCGTTGCAGTTGTTGCCGTCATGTCTATCTGGGCCACGATGTCGGCGGCCACGGAATCGCCCCTTCGCTATCGGGGCGATACGGTCGCTAACGCGCTATCTGGCGGCTGCTACGGCCCGGTTGGTTTCTACGTTGGTCTCGACGCCCAGGTATCCACGAACTCAAGCAGCAGCGAGGTCGCGCGAGCCGCAAAGCGCAATCGGCCGACCCGGGCAAGACTTCGACTCGGAGGACGGTGGTACTCCCTGCGAATCGACACCAAGCTTTCGGGCACCGCAGCGAATCGAATTTGGTGGTCGTTTCGACGAGTCAAGGCGAGTCAAGGCGCAACGCGACGCGCGGTCGGCCGACCCGCTTACGTCCAGTACTCGATCGGCAAGCTGACGCTTCGCACGAAGGCGGCACCGGCGCGTGACGGCGACTGCATGTAGCTATCGATGCCTCTCCGGCATCGGTCCACGGGTCTCTCGGTACCAGTCCGCCACGCCGTACCAGTCGTCGTCAATCAGGCGAGGAACTCCTAGCTGGCGGCGAGCCAACGTCCGTACTCGGTCGCTGGGATAACGGTCCGTCAGGCCGACACATGAAGAACCCCCGACGCGAGGCCAGGGGCCTTCAAGCGTCGGGGGTAATGGCGACCCCGCTCCAACTCGGAGTCGGCGTCCAGCACTCGTTGCAGACTACGCAGCGAGTTGCTTAGCGAACTCCTCGCTGACGCCAAGGGCAGCGGCGATGCGGTAGCTCTCGTCAAGGTGGATGGACCTCTGCGAGAGCGTCTCGACGCCGTAGTCGTCCACGTCGAGGATCTCTGCGGTTTCCTTCACAAGCCCCGCGTCGATGCGCCGCTTCAACTCCGCCTGGACGAACTTGATGGCTTTGCGCTCCGCGGGCGTTTCAAGTGGCACAACGCTCATGCAACTTCCTTTCGATCTGAGTTGTCAAAAGACCAAGTACTTTCTGCTCTGTGCCGATAGTGCTGTGGAGTCAAACAACAGACGCTCCAAGGCACGGGCGACGTCTTCAGCTATCTCGTTGCCCTGCCTAAACGCAGGCGAGCGCTGAGCGCCCTCACGAGACGGGAGCTCTTCAAGCGCCTTGCGCCAGTCCTCCTTCGCCGCTAGATCGTTGAAGCGATCTGCTGCCAGAAGGAGATCGCGAACCGTGGTCCGTAAGACCTCGTCTCCCGGGAAGAACTCAGCGAGCTGCGCCAGTCGGCCGAGCGGCGGCAAGGCCACGTATGTCTGCACCAAGCGCTCCCGTAGGTCACGCTTGGTGGACGGCGGCTCATGGGCCGGAACTGCGAGGAGAGGTACGAGCGAGCCAGCAAAAGTCAGCTTGCGACTTACTCTTAACTTCAAGTATCTCAGGGCCCAGTTGGCCGTGTCAAGCCTCGCCCAAGCTTTCGCCTGGTAGTCGACGGCGATCATCCGCCAATACCGGCACAGGTCATTTAGGAGAAACCGCGGCACTGAGTCGGGCTGCACCGCCTCGTCCGACAGGTAGCGGTCGAGCGCAACGCGGACGAATGCCTCGTGCAGGTCGGGCCGCAGAACCGCTCGCGCCTCCTCGAGCAAGAGCACACGCCTCGTGGTCGATGTATTCCCGTCCTGTTCCAGTCCAATGCGATCCACCAGGTCCACGGCCGACACGACCTGACCGAACAGGCCGGTGTCGCCGGGCCGTTCGAGGCCCTGCTTCTGGGCGAACTCATCACATGCCAGGCGGTACTGCCGAAAGGTCTTGGCTGGCTGGACCAAGCCATGCGCCACGATGAGGTAGTCAAAGTCGCTGCGCTGCGACAACTCATCGCGTGCCAGCGAGCCGCAGACGACGATTCCGAGCGGATGCTCGTCGTGCCCGGCAAGTTGATCGCGCAGTCGCGCCTGGGCGAGTTCCAGAACGTTCATGGACCGCTGTTGGGCGAGCCGCAGCGCCGGGTACTCGCGATCAGTCAACGCCTCTGCCCGCTCCAGCCATGCATTCTCGAGCTGAATGGGTGACGTCATGGGAGCCGAACCCGAGACATTCGATGGTGGCTCTGGCGGCGACTGTGGCACTGCTGAGCCGTCGGAATCCGCTTGGCGGCCGATGTAGTCGCGAAGAAAGCGCTCCGGCTCAGACACGCCGTGAAGTGATGCTGCGACGAGGCCGGCCGTGAAGTCGCGTGGCTTTTGCCCGCCGAACTTCCGATTCGGCTTGCGGTACCACGATCCGCTCGTTGCTTCGGGCTGAAAATGTCTGGCCGCCAGGTCATCTCGCGTGTTGACCCCTGTGCCGAACCCACCGTGGTCGGTGTACCCAAAGCTGTCGAGTGCAGCCAGCCGGAAGCGATCGGCCGCCAGCCGTCCAATCGCGTCCTCGATCGCATTCTCGACAACACTCCACGCCTGATGGCTGGGCAGTCGGGCTGGCGGGTCGGCCGCTGACAGTGCTGCACGCAACGGGGCGATGGCAGAGATCGAGTCGCCGTCGAGATCGTTGGCAGATCGCCACCGGCGCTTGCCTGCAGAGACGAGGTCCATGAGCTGGTTCCAGGTCTGCTGGAACCCAGGCGGATCTCCAGTGTGCGCAAGCACTTCTCAGTGCGTGCCAGCGACCAGGACAAGGCCGGCCACAAGTTCCCTCGTCGTCGCAATCTGCTGCATCAGGCTCGAAACCGTAATCCACGACCCGGCGGCTAAGTGGGCCGCCACTAGATCGGAGGCCGCAAATGCCGCACGTTTCCTACGAACCAGAACCCGTGGCGGTGCGAAAGCACCGGACCACGACCGGCAAGGTTCACCCCTTCCCCGATCTCGACTGCGTCCACTGGTTGGATGCGTACGAGCCTGAGAGCGGCGCGTCGCTCGTCGCGGAGCTCGACGATCAGTTGGCGGTGCTGAGTGGCGAGGAGGCCTGACATGGGCTCCTCAAACCTGCCGGCCCGAGCAGGCTCGCTGAGCCTCATCGGGTCGCCGAACACCTCGGCCCTGCCCGCCCGACTGGAGCGCTCGGCCCGTCGGGAGATCTTGTTCGAGGAGGCTCGGGCGAGGCAGGCGATCCGTTCCCTGGAGAACATTTCCGTGGATGCCCAGGAGTCGGCGACTGAGGTCGTTCGCTCTGCGGTCAACCTCGCCCAGGTCTGCCCCGCAGCAGAAGGCGCGCTGCGAGACCTCGCCAACGAGTCCGTCACCGCGATGGCCCGGATCGTGCGCGAATCGGGACGGGCCGTGCGGTGACGGTGCTCGCCTTCCTGTTCGGGCTCATCGCTGGCGTTGTTGTGCTGTGGCTGCTGCTCGACTGGGTCGGTCGTTCGTACGAGGGACAGCGGCACCTCGCGGAGCGGCAGGCTCATGAGCGGCTGCGCGACGTGCGGATCGAGGCGCTGCACGGCATGGCCGACGTGATGGCTCGTGGCGGGGATGCCCCCGCTGCGGGCCGCTGGCCGTCCGAGGTCCGGACGTCTGGCCTCGGCTTTTCCGACTACGACGTGGAGCTCGCGACGCGGCCCGACATCGAAGTCCTCGACGGCGAGGTCGTGAGCGAGGAGCGGTCGTGAAGGAGTGGCTGGACGCGCTCACGCGGCTCTACACCACGGCGATCGGGTTCCTCATCGCCGTGGTGGTGGCCCTCGTCGCCATCTCGCAGCTCTCGTCGGCCATGCCGTGGCTCGTCGTCCTGGTCGTGTTCGGCCTCGTCGCGCGGGTCGTGTGGGCGCGGACTCGGTGGTGAGTCTGCGCGTTGTTGATTTCACCATGGACATTGTCCTGAACTACTCACATAGTAAGTGTCAGTAAACCAAACAGGACGACGTCCATGAAAGGAGGGAAACACATGGCAAAGACACGCAAGAACAAAGGTCCGCGGCCACGCCGCCAACCCGCTCGGCCGATGGAGGGCAACCGCATTCGGGTGCGCACCAAGCGGCTGGATCAGCTAGATGAGTCGAAGCTCACTCTAGCTTTCTGGCTATTGGCTAAGCAGCTGGCGAGCGACGAGTCCGACGGGCGTGCGCTGACCGCCGAGGAGGTTCAGCGCGAGGCCGAGAAGCTCGACGCTGACGAGGGCGAGGGACGGTCGTGACCGACCCGCTCGCCAGCGCTCTCACCCAGGCCAGTGTCGGTCTGGGTGTCGTGGCGCTCGGTTCTCTGGCGATCTGGGCGCTGGATCAGGCGGGACCGGAAGAGGTCTGCGAGGTTCGCTTCCCGGAGGACCTGGCGGCGTCGCAGGTCGAGGCGCTGCTTCGCCAGGTGGCGTCCGGGCGTCCCCGGCCGCTCACGCTGACGCTCGACGCCCACGCCGGAACAATCCACTACTACCTGAGCGCATCAGGCGCGCTGCTGCGTGATGTCTCGGCGGCACTCTCGGGGCTCGCGCCCCGTGTACGGCTCGATGAGGCGACGCTGCCCGAGATGTCACCGGTGCGGGTCACCCGTTTGGGCTGGAGTGGGCCGTGGCCGCTTCTTGACCGTGAGCATCCTGAGGCGCTCGTCGCGGGACTTCTGGGCGCACTGTCCGACGGCAGCCGCAGCGGGCACCTTCGCCTCGTGCTGCGGTTCACGCCTGCCCGGCGACCAGGCTCCCCGCGCGCGGCAGGAACCTCCGGACAGCTGCCGGGCGAGCAGGCCCGTGCCATCCGCCTGAAGGCCAGTGGTCCGCTGCTGAAGGTGGAGATCGTGCTCGCCGTCCAGGCGGAGAACGCTCCGGCCGCTCGTGCCCTGGCCGAACGAGTCATCGCCGCGCTTCGGGCGATGAGTGGGCTGCGCGGTCGGCTACGCAGCCAGTCCCCGAGGCTCCGACGTCCCGAGTCGGTGCTGGCCTCATCAACATCGCTCGGCGGACTGCGCACCATCCTCAGCCCCGCCGAGGCAGTGCCGCTGACGGGCTGGCCCATCGAGGCGCCGCAGGTAACGGGTATCGGGTACGGGGTCGGACCCCGGCTCGCGCCACCGCAGCACCTGCCGGCTCGTGGCCGGCGCTTCGGCACGTCCAGCTTCCCGGCGACTGCTTCACGCGGCATCTACCAAGAGGTTGAAGGGGCGCTGTCGCACACCGCCATCGTCGGGCCGACCGGCAGCGGGAAGTCGTCGCTCGTGGCCAACCTCGTGCTGCAGGACGTCGAGGCTGGCCGAGGCGTACTCGTCATTGACGGCAAGGGCGATTTGGTCGACGACCTCCTTGCGCGTCTGCCGGATCGGCGTCGGGACGACGTCGTCCTGCTCGACCCGTCCCGCGAGGATCTCCCGCAGCCCGGCATCCGTCTCTTCTCTCGCACCGGCGACCCCGAGCTCACCGCCGATGTGGTGCTCGGGACGCTGGCATCGCTGTTCGCAGACAGCTGGGGTATCCGCAGCGCGCAGTACCTGAGGCTCGGGCTCGTGACCTTGGCGGCCTGGCCGGGAGCCACGCTGCTGGAGCTGCCGCTGCTGTTCGGTGACGCCCGCGTTCGAAGTGAAGCAATCAGGCACGTCCGCGACCCGCTGGTCGTGTCTGCCTGGCAGCGCTTCGCGGCGCTGTCGGCAGCCGACCAGGCGACGCAGATCGCTCCGGCGCTGACCAAGCTCGAACAGCTCATCTCCCGCCGCAGCCTGCGCGGCGTCCTCGGCCAGACGCAACCGAAGCTCGTCTTCTCCGAGGCGATCGCGCGCGCCAGGGTAGTCCTCGTCCGGCTCCCCCGCGGACTCATGGGCGCAGCCGCGAGCCAGCTGCTTGCTGCGCTGACGCTGTGGGGCTTCGTTCAGGCGGTGGAGGCGCGGGCAGCGCTCCCGCAGGAGAGGCGCCGTCCGTTCCTGCTCTACCTCGACGAGCTCTCGGCGCTCGGCGCCCTGCCACTGCCGCTGGATGACCTGCTCGAACGGGCGCGGGGGCTCGGGGTCGGACTGACGCTCTCGCCGCAGAGTCTGTCTCAGCTGGCTCCTGCGCTTCGCCAAACGGTGCTCGCCAACGTCGGCTCGCTCGTCGCCTTCCGCCAGCGCTCGAGTGAGGAGGCAGCGGCGCTGGCCCGTGAGCTTCCTGGCGTCCGGGCCGACCAACTGCAGCACCTCGATCCGTTCGAGATCGCCCTGCGACTCGGTCTTCGTCACGGCGTGACCACCCCCGTGATGACCGCCTTCACCAGCCCGCTACCCGAGCCCATCCGAAGCGGCGACGCGCTGGCGGCCCACGCCGCCGAGCGGTTCGGCGCCCCCATTGACGAGGTCGACGCGGCCTTCGCCGCGCGCCATGGCATCACGGCCCCAACGGACTCCGCGCAGCCATCTATGGATGAGGGAAACGCCATCGGGCAGCGCCGGAGGACGTCATGACCGTCCGCTTCATGCGAGCGCCGATCGGTGCGCCGATCGCCTCAGAGACAGAGGTGACAAACGCCCGCAATGTGGGCGCTGCGGCCGCAAGGAGTGCAGTGACTGACGTGGTCTCCCTTCCGTCGTCGCCCGCAGCCTCGGTGACCGCTGGAGGCCAGTCATGACCGGGCTCAGCCGGGAGACCCGCCTCAGCCTTCTGGCCGAGCAGCTCTCGCCTCGAGATCTGGCCGTCGTGCGCGATGTGGTGCGCCTGCGGTTCGTCTCCGCCGGCCAGCTCGCCCGGCTTCATTTCGCCGCCATCCAGGTAGCGGCCACCCGAACTCGCCGCACGACCCGCACACTGGCACGGCTTCGCACCCACGGCTTGCTCAGGCGACTGGAACGACGTATCGGAGGGGTACAGGGCGGAAGCCGGGGCTTCATCTACATGCCCAGCAGTGAGGCCGTGTCGTTGGTCCGCTTCCTCGACGGTGAGGGACTTGGACGGCCAGCCCCTCGGCACGAACCGGGTCGGACGTTCGTGCTGCACGCCATCGACTGCGCAGAGCTCTACGTCCGCCTCGTGGAGGGCGCCCGGGAGGGTGAGCTGGATCTCCTCGAACACCAGGCCGAGCCTGCCGCCTGGCGGCAACACCCCGGAGCGATGGGCGGCGTGGTCTGGCTGCGACCCGACGCCTTCGTCGCGCTTGGCGTGAAGGAGTACGAGATCCGGACCTTCATCGAAGTGGACCGCGGCAGTGAAGGGTCGACCACCCTGCGACGCAAGCTCAGCGCCTACCTGGACTACTACCGCAGCGGTCGCGAGCAGCAGGCCCACCAGGTCTTCCCACGGGTCTACTGGCAATGCCCGACCCCGCGGCGTGTCCGGCTGCTCGACGACCTCATCGCCGAACTGCCCGAGACCACGCAGGCGCTGTTTCTCACCGGCCTGGCCGAGCAGACGATCGAGGCCCTCACGGGGCGAAGGAGGACCCGATGAGCCGGGCACTCGACCGAACGCGACCTCCGCTCTACGGCGACCTGTCGTCGTGGGCACTCATTCATGCAGACGCCTTGGCCTTCCTCCAAGTCGTGCCTACCAGCAGCGTCGACGCGGTTATCTCGGACCCGCCCTACGGCCTCGCCTTCGCCGGTGAGTCCTGGGACGGCGAGTACCTCGCGACCGGAGAGGGCTTCCAAGCCTTCTCAACAGCCTGGGCGCGCGAGGTCCATCGGGTCCTGCGGCCCGGCGGGTACCTCGCCTCCTTCGGCGCGACCCGGACCATGCACCGGCTCGTCGCCGGGGTCGAGGACGCCGGTCTGGAGGTCCGCGACCAGCTGCTCTGGCTCTACTCGACCGGCGTGCCCAAGGGCCGACGCATGCCGAACGGACTGAGCAGCGCACTGAAGCCTGCCTACGAACCCATCCTCCTGACCCGCAAACCACTACCGCCAGGCCGAACTCTGACGCAACACGTTCGGGAGACCGGGCTCGGCGCGATCGACATCGAAGGCACCTCGGCGGATCCGCAGAGCCGCTCCTGGCCGACCAACGTGCTGCTGGCGCACGAGGAGCGCTGCGCCGAGACCTGCGGACCGCGCTGCACGGTGCGGGTCATCGACGAGATCGCAGAGAGCGAGCGGCGAGGTGCTCGGCCGGTGTCCCGCCTCTTCTACAGCACCAAAGCCACACCGACTGAGCGCGAGGCCGGCTGCGAGCACCTGCCCAAGACCAAGAGCGAGATCTTCTCCTCCAAGAGCGGCGGCAGACCGCGGGCCAATCAGCACCCAACCGTCAAGCCCCTCGACCTGTGCCGCTGGCTGGTGCGCCTGGTCGCGCCACGCGGCGGCCTGGTGCTCGACCCGTTCACCGGGAGCGGGAGCATCGGCTGCGCCGCGGTGCTCGAGGGTCGCCAGTTCATCGGGATTGAGCGGGACGCCCGCTACGTGCCCATCGCCCGGGCCCGGCTGGCGCACTGGACCAAAGCCGCGCTGGCCGAGGGCAGCCAGGCATGAGCAGCCGGTGTGCTGCGTCGGGGCGGATGGCCCCGCGGTGCGACCGAGGTCTCTCGGTCGTGCCGTCACCGCCATCCACCACCAAAGGAGTAGCTCAGCCATGAGCACCAAGGCACAACAGATCCGCGAGCGCGTCGATGCGCTCGTCGATGAGGGCACCAAGAAGGCAGACGCCTTCCGCCAGCTGGCCGAGGAGTTCGACCAGCCGGTCGACTCGATCCGCGGCAGCTACTACAGCGCCAAGCGCGCAGAAGCAGGCACGGCGACGCCGCGCCGGCGAGCCAAGAAGGCGACCACCACCGAGGACGCGGTCGAGGCCGCGATCCACGCCATGCGGCAGGCGATCGACTCCATCGAGGTTGAGGTCGCGGCCGCCAAGCACCGCGCCGAGCAGGCGATGCGCATCTACGAGGGCCTCAAGGAGTCCTCGACCAAGCGCATCGCCGCGATCGAGGCCAAGATCGCCGCGCTCCAAGGCGCCGACGGAGGAGGTGCCTGAGACCGCCCCGCGCCGCCGAACGCGGTGAACCCCACCGGTACCCGAGGTCGAGCCCATCCCGGCTCCCTCGGGTACCAACGACGCCCCCAAAGGCCCGCGACTCACTGGCTGTTTACTACTACTCAGTTGTAAAATCTACTATGGACTATGTCATTTACTCAGTACATACTGGAGACAGCACTACTAACCGTCTCACTCACAAGAAAGGAGGGACACCCATGACCAACGAACAAGCACACGCACTCGGACAGCTGCTGCGCGACGCGCGCAAGGCCCGCGACCTCTCGATCGCGCGCATGGCCGAACGGCTGGCAATGGACGAAAGCTGGATCGTGCGGCTGGAGACCGGCCGCTACACCACACCGAACCCGGCACTCGTGACCCGCATCGTCGAGCACCTCGGCATCGACCCCGCCAGCGTCGACCTCGTCTCCGGCGGCCTGCTCAGAAGCTCACTACCCAGCGTCAAGACCTACTTCCGAAGCCGCGAAGCACTGCCACCAGAAGCGCTACGGGACATCGAGGGGGCACTGGACGAGATCCGCGCCAAGTACGGCGCACCAGAACAACCGCGTGGAGAACCGGAGGGCACACCAGGAGGCCGACCATGATGGCCACCGCCGACATCCACGCCCTGCACGCCGAAGACGACGAAGCCGTCCTACGCGCACTCGGCCTCACCCAACCCCGCGCCCTGCCCGCAGCCGAAGGCGCCATCTCCAAAGAAGCGCTCGACCTGCTCGCCCGCTTGCGAGCCATCGTGCCGCGCCGGCCGCTCTTCGGCAGCAGCGCCTACCGCATCGCCGAAGCCCAAGCCCACGCCGTCCGGCGACACCTGGACATCACGACGGCCCAGATCCCCACCGAAGCGCTCGAAGCGCTGCCCTTCCTCACCGTCACCTACCGCGACGGCTTCCCCACCAGCGGCATGGCCACGAGGGTCAAAGAGGGGTGGATCATCGTCATCCGCGCCGACGAACCACAGGTCCGCAAACGCTTCTCCCTCGCACATGAACTGAAACACCTGCTGGACGATCCGTACATGGGCGCCAAAGGCGGCGTGCTGGCCGACGGGCTCTACCCCGCCACCCCCACCGCCACCGCACACGAACGGACCGAACGGATCTGCGACGCCTTCGCCGCCGCCCTGCTCATGCCCAGAACGCACATCCAGCGCGACTGGCTCGAAGGCCGCACCGACATCGCCTACCTCGCGCGGCGCTACGGCGTCTCGCGAGCCGCCATGGACATCCGCCTGCGGCAACTGCGCTTCGTCCAAGACACACCACGGTGCGCGCCACCGGGAAGGGAGCAGCGATGACTGCCGAAAGAACCGCCGTCATCTACCTGCGCGTGAGCTCAACGGGACAGGTGAACAAGGCTCACGACGCCGAGGGCTACTCTCTCCCCGCACAGCGCGAAGCCTGCCAGCGATACGCGACGAGCCTCGGAGCCGATGTGGTCGCCGAGTACGTCGAGCCAGGAAAGAGCGGGACCACCTTGAACCGACCGGCGCTGCAGAAGATGCTCGCCGAACTCGAGGAACTGAGACCGGACTTCGTGATCTTCTACGACCTCTCACGCGTCGCGCGCAACGAAGTTGATGCCCTCTGGCTCCTGCGTGAGATCCAGGAGCGGGGCAGCAAGCTCGAATCAACTCTCGAGCGCGTCGATGACACCCCCGCAGGACAACTGCTGTTCACGATCATGGCCGGCGTAAACGCGTTTCGTTCACGAGGTGACGCGCTTAAGGTCAAGAACGGGCAACTCCAGAAGGCCAAGGCCGGAGGAACGCCAGGCCGCGCGCGCCTGGGCTACCTGAACGTGCCGGAAGTCGTCGACGGACGCGAGATCCGCTCGATCGCCGTCGACCCCGAGCGCGGCCCACTCATCAAAGAGGCGTTTCATCTGTACGCCAGCGGCGAGTACCCGTTGCGCGACCTGGCGTCCATCATGGAGGCCCGGGGCCTACGCAGTCGCCCAATGAAGCGCGGAGCACCAACCAAGCCGATTCCGCCAAACCGGCTCGGTCGCACGCTGCGTGACCGGTACTACATCGGTGTCGTCGAACATGACGGCAAAGAGTACCCAGGACGCCACGAACCGCTCGTCGACGTCGTCACCTTCCAGAAGGTCCAGGCGCTCCTCGACGCCAGACGCCAAAGCGGCGAGCGATCATGGCGACGCCACAACTACCTGCGCGGCACGCTGTACTGCGCCAGCTGCAATGGGCGCCTGTTCTACACCCGGGTCCGTGGCAAGACCGGCCAGTACTACGAGTACTTCGTGTGCCGGGGTCGCCAGAACGGAACTTGTCGACAGCCCAACCACCGCGTCTCAGCGGTCGAGGCCAGGATCGAAGAGCACTACGGCAAGGTCGTCCTGTCCGATGAGGGCCGGGCACGAATCCGCGAGATCGCCCTCACTCATGTCAAGCACGTCGAGGCCGCCTCGGCCCACGAACTCAAGATGGCTGAGGCGACCGAGAACCGACTCGCCAACGAAGAGCGAAAGCTCCTCGACGCGCACTACGCCGACCGGATCAGCGACTCACTCTTCGCCGAGGAGACCGAACGGATCACGCGCGAACGCGCCGCAGCGCGCTCGCTGGCGAAGAGCCTCGAACAGCCGTACGAACAGGCGCTTAGGTACCTGGACGTGGCCTTGGAACTCATGGATGACATCCAGAACGCTTACATACTCGCCAGCACGGAGCAACGCAGGCTCATCAACCAAGCGATCTTCGAGCAGATCTGGATCGACAACGAAGACGTCGATGACGCCGCCTACGCGGAGCCATACAACGAGCTTCTCAACGAGAACCTAGTGAGTCACGTCTGTGACGCCCACCCGCGCGGGGAGATCGGGGCCCCGAAGGGGCTCCGACAGCGCGAGGTTGCCACGCCTGGCGGGAGCGAAGGGCCCCGGAACGCAAGAAACCCCGCGGAAGCTTCCTTCCGCGGGGTTTCTCACGTCGATCTCATGGTGCGGATGAAGGGACTCGAACCCTCGACCTTCTGCATGGCAACTGCGAGCCGGGGTTTGGCGACCTGTAGCCGCCTGTCGTCTACGCCCGTAGTTGCCGGACTTCTGCCAGCTCCCCGGTTGCGGTCTGTGGTGCTCCCGTGCCGTCGGTCGCTTCCAGTTCCGCTTCCAGTCCGGCGGAACCGTGCCGCGCCTCCAACTTGGCCCGCACGGAAGCGCAGGCGGCCCGGACCGCAGCCGGTCGCGCGCCCGTCCTGTACTTGCACCGGCGCGCGATCCGGCCGACCGCGCCGGTCGAGTACCCGCAGCGTCCCCGCGAGCCCGCGCGAGAGTCGCGGCGCAGCCACCCCGCGACGACATGCGAGCCCGCACGCTCGGCGACGGCGAGCTCGTCGCCGGCCGGCCTGGGCAACGGGCACGGATCGCACGCCGGGCGCGCGGCAACTGCCTCGTCGGTGTCCGCGAGTTGCCGCGGCGGCAGCGGGAAGGCGACGAGCGCCGCGACCGCGCCGACGACTCCGATACCGACGAGCGGTTCGCTGCGCAGGAGCTGCCAGTGGCGGCGCTCGACAACGCTCTGCGCTCCGGCCATCAGCCGCGGGCGCAGCCGCCTGGCGTGGGTGAAGCTGACCGCCGCAACGCAGCCGACAACCACGATCTTCACCAGCAGGACCCGTCCGTAGGCCGTGTTCCAGAGCGCGTCGAGATGGCCGAGCTGGACGAGCAGGCTCACGGCGCCCGTCGATACGGCCAGCACGAACGCGGGAACCGCAACACGACCAAACGCCGGAAGCACCTCGCGTGCCAGGCTCGTGCGCAGCTCGCCCGCGCCCGACCGCAGCGCGGGCCACCACACCAGCACGAGCATGGCGATGCCCCCGAGCCACACCGCGCCCGACAGCAGGTGAAGCCAGTCGTTGACGATGCTCGGCGCCCGCGGGGAGGCGGAGGCCGCGTGCCCCGAAGCCGCAAGCCCCATCAACGCGACCGTGATCGCCACTGCCGAGATCCTCTGGCTGCGCCCGGCCAGCAGCGCGGCAAGCAGCAGCGCGAGCACGAGCGCGATCCGCGCGGGGCCTGAGCTGCCGGTGAATAGGAAGTCACGCAGCCCGGCGGCGGACACGCGACCCGCGGCGTCGGCCGCGTCGGCCAGCGTCACCCCGGCCGCCGCGCCCACGCTCAGCCAGGCCAGATCGCCGGTCACTCTCCGCTCGCGCTCAACCGCGGCATGCGCCTGCTCGGGCCACGCGCTCGCGAACCGCGAGGGCGCAAGCCAGGACGGCCGCTCCCGTCGTTGCAGGACGGGCAAGAGGATTGCCGCTGCGAACGGAAGCAGCGCGACATACAGCAGCAGGCGCAGCGCGATGCGCAGCCACCCGCCGCGCGCCAGCGGGCTCTGCTCGAGCGCGTGCTCGCTGCCACCCGCGGCCGCGCGCACCCCGAAGGAGAACTCGCCCTCCAGCGCGTGGCCATCCTCCGTGGACACCGTATGCCAGCGCACCCGATAGGCGCCGCGCGTGAGCGTGGAGTCCGTCCTCAACAGCAGGCGCTTGCCCGTGCGCTCAAGCACGACGTTCGGCAACCGGCGGCGGTCGGGCCCGAGCAGCTACGCCCGGCTCAGGGGGGCGTTCAGCGGCTCGGTGAACGACAGCGTGATCTCGGCCGGCGAGACCTCAACGCGCGCCCCCGGCTCCGGCTCCGAGCTGACGAACGCCGCGTGACCCAACGCCGACGCCGGCGCCAGGAGCGCCGCGAGCATCAAGCCAGACGCGACGCCCGCCGAGCGGCGCTGGAGGTGCGTGCGCCGACGCCGCTGTTCACCGCGAAGCACGCGTCTACTATGACGAATAGTAGTATGAGCAGGTGCGCAGACTCGGTCCCGTTCTCCTCGTGGTCGTCGCAATCCTCGCCGGCTGCGGGGCCGATGACCCCGAGCAGTCCGATGTGCCCGGGAACGCCGGCGCCACGGACGAGGGTCTCGCGCACATCCACGGCCTCGGTGTCCGTAACGGAAACCTCTACATCGCCACCCACTACGGCCTCTGGATCGCTCCGAACGGGCAGGTCAAGTCCAAGCGCTTCAGCGAGTCGCGCCAGGACATCATGGGCTTCTCGCAGATCAGCGCCAAGCGCTTCATCGGCTCCGGCCACCCCGATCCCGCAGACCGCGACCAGCCACCCAACCTCGGCCTGATCGAGTCGCGCGACGGCGGGCGCACCTGGAAGAACATCTCGCTGCTCGGCGAGGCCGACTTCCACGCCATCGAGGCCGCCGGCGACCGCATCTATGGCGTCAACAGCGCCGACGGACAGCTGTTCGCCAGCACCGACGGAGGGCGCAAGTGGCAGAAACACACCCCGCCCGCCGGCGTGTTCGGCCTGGCGATCGACCCGCGCGACCCCGACCGCATCGTCGCCTCCACCGAGAACGGCGTCTTCGCATCCCCGAACAGCGGCCGTGGCTGGCGGCCACTGCGCACCGACGTCGGCGGCCTGCTCGCATGGCCCCGAGCGGATGCTCTGTACCTGCTCGGAGGCGACGGCGGTATCCAGGTCAGCCGCGACGGCGGCCGCGAGTGGAAAGGCACTGGCAACGTCGGCGGCCAGCCGGCCGCGTTCTTTGCCACCGGCGACGAGCTCTACGCCGCTCTGCACGACGGAACGGTCAAGGCTTCGACCGACGGCGGCGCGAACTGGACGCTGCGAGCAACGCCGTGAACGGAATCCGATGCCTGCGACGACGGCACACCAATGGCGATGTAGGGCGTCAGCCAAGGCCGCCTCGTGCGTGTGCGTGAGGCGTCCGGTAGCTCTCACGTCTCAACGGAGGTCCGACTGTATGTGTGATGAGCGACGACAGCGGTGATCTGCGGTGCCTCGATCTCTATAGGACCGAAGCGCTTCGAGACGCACTTCCCGCGGCGGCGGCGGGTGAACCCGCTGCGACCCGGGCGAAGGGGTTTAGGGCGCGACGTAGCCGCTCTCCGGCGAGATCGCGCCCGACGTCACCAGCACGAGGACCAACACGCCGAGGGCGACGCGGTAGACCACGAACGGCAGGTACGACCCGGTCTTCAGGTAGCGCATCAGCCACGCGATCACGGCGTAGCCGACAGCGAAGGCGATCACGGTCGCGAGGACCGTCGGTCCCCACGCAGTGCCGGTGTCGGGGCCGCCGATGTCCTTGAGCTTGTAGACGCCCGAACCCAGCACGGCGGGGATGGCGAGCAGGAATGCGAAGCGCGTCGCGGCTTCCCGCGAGTAGCCCAGCAGCCTGCCGGCGGTGATCGTCCCACCCGACCGCGAGACGCCCGGGATCAGCGCCATGGCCTGTGCGAGACCGTAGATCAGGCCGTCTCGCACCGTGAGGTCAACGAGGTCGCGGTCGTCGGGCGAGCGCCGGTCAGCCCACCCGAGAAGGAGCGCGAAGCCGATCATCGCCAGCGCGATCAGCCGCAGATCCCGGAAGGCCGAGTCGATCGGATGCTCGAGCGCCAGGCCGAGGACGACGATCGGCACGCTGCCGAGGAGGACGAGCCAGCCCAGCCGCGCATCGGGGTCATCGGGCCAGCGGCGCGGGGGCAGTGACGCGAGCCAGGCGCGCGCAATGCGGACGATGTCGTGGCGGAAGTAGAGGACGACCGCGGTCTCCGTCCCGATCTGCGTCACCGCCGTGAATGCCGCGCCGGGGTCGCCCCAGCCAGCGAGGGCCGCGACGATCCGCAGGTGGGCGCTTGAGGAGATCGGCAGGAACTCCGTGAGGCCCTGCACCACGCCCAGGACGATGGCCTGGGCGTAGTTCAGGGGATCGACGGCGGCAATCATGGAGCCGCCGCTTCGGCGGTCAGCGGGTTCACGTCGCGCTTGGTCACGCTCGGGCAGCCGACCAGCAGGACGATGAGGCCGAGGAGCACCCAGCCGGTCTGCGTCGCGCCCAGCCCGGAGCCGCCATCAGCTGTCGGCTGCGACAGCCAATCGGCGATCGAGGCGCGGAGCGGGCGCACGAGGATGTACCCAGCCTCGCGGGCGTCAAGCCAGACGCGGCGAAGCCCGCCCAGTGGCGCTGAAGAAGCATGCGTCGATGCCGCTGTTCACCGCCAAGCGCTGTCCAGTGGGCCAAAATCATCGCCGATAGTCAATCATATCTGTTACGGTCAATGCATCGTGGACGCGATCGCCCTCCGCACCGTGCTCTTCCACGGGCTCTCGGACCCGAGTCGCCAACGCATCATCAGCCTGCTCCGGCGCAGGTCGGCACGCGTGACCGATGTCGTGGCAGCAACGGGTTTGTCGCAGCCCAACGCGTCCACGCACTTGGCGTGCTTGTGGGAGTGCGGGCTCGCTGAGCGAGATCGCCGCGGACGCGAGGTGCACTACTCGCTCGCCGACGGCGTCGACGAACTGCTCGCGGTCGCTGACGCGCTGCTCGACCGCGCAGGAGAGCGGATCGAATCTTGCCCGAACTACGGGCGCGGCCGGCGCCGCGACGCGGCATGAACTGCGGTTGTGAGCCCGAGCCCGAGGTCGCCCGCGGGTTGAGCTGGTTCGAGGCGACGTACCGGTTCGCGCCGCTGCGCAACGCGCTGATCGCCGGGCTGCTGCTCGCGCTCGGCGTCGTCCTCGAGTTGCTCGACGTGCCCGAGGTGATCGCGATCGCCTCGTTCGTGGCTGCCATCCCCGTGGGCGCGTGGTTCTTTGCCAAGGAGGGCTGGGAGGAGTTCATGGAGGAGCGCGAGATCGGCATCGAGGCGCTGATGCTGATCGCCGCCGCCGGCTGCATCGTCTTTGGCCTGTGGAAGGAAGCCGCCGCGCTGGTGTTCTTGTACTCCCTGGCGGAGGCGATCGAGGAATTGGCGTTCGCTCGCACGCGCTCGGCCATCCGCGATCTGCTCGACCTCGCGCCCAAGCAGGCCCGCCGGCTTGTTGACGGGCGCGAGCAGGAGGTCCCGGCCGAGCAGCTTGCGGTGGGTGATGTGTTCGTGGTTCGCCCCGGCGAGGCGCTGCCGACCAACGGTGTGCCCGCCTGCTGCTGCGGGCGCTGGACGGCGAGGCGATCGCGTGAGCGAGCTTGCGCTCGTCATCGACGTCGTGTACCTCGTGCTCGCCCTTCGGTGTCCGGACGGTGCTGCAGCGGCGGCGGACCAGGTCGTCGGGCTTTCACGGTGTCAGCGGCCGCCCCGGCTCGTGGGAGTGGCTCGGCGGCGTTTTGTTTGTGGTCGCGCTCGTCCTCGGGCTGGCGGCGCCGATCCTGGCGCTCGCCGACATCGTCACGCCGGTGGGCGCACTGACCTCCGACGCCGGGGTGCTGGGTGCGGTGACCTCACTCGCCGGCATCGCGCTGTCGGTTGCGGCGCAGCGGGCGATGGGAGCGTCGTGGCGGATCGGCGTCGACGCCGACGAGCGAACGGACCTCGTGACCGGCGGGGTGTTCGCCCACGTTCGCAACCCGTTCTTCACGGCGACGATCGCGGTCGCAGTCGGGCTCGTCCTGATGGTGCCCAGCGTCGTGGCGTTCCCCGCCCTTGCGGCGCTCATTGCGGCCGTGGAGCTGCAGGTCCGTGTCGTCGAAGAGCCGTATCTGCTTGGGACTCAAGGCGACGGATATCGCGCGTATGCCGGGCGGGTAGGCCGACTTGTCCCGCTCGTCGGACGATTGCGCTCGGGCTAGGACGAAGGATCAATCGCACTCGCTGATGCTCGCACGATCGTTAGAATGTGTAGATATGAGCGCCGACGAGACCTGTGAGTTGCTGTGCCTGGACACCGTCAAGGCCGAGCGACTGCGCCATGACCTCCCGGGCCTCGACGCGCTGACGTCCGCGGCGGAGGCGGGCAAGGCGCTGTCTGACCCGACGCGGCTGCGGCTGGCGCTGGCGTTGCGCGACGGCGGCGAGATGTGCGTGTGTGACTTGGCGTGGGTCAGTGAGCGCCAGGACAAGCTCGTCTCCCACCACCTGCGGCAGCTGCGCGGGGCCGGGCTGGCATGCTCGCGCAAGGATGGCCGGATGGTGCTGTACTCGCTGACCGGCCGCGGCGAGGCGCTCCTGGCGGCCCTGACAGCGGCGGCAGGCGTGGCGCGGTGAGCGGCCTTCCGACATTGCCGATGGCGGGGGCGGACGCTCAGACCGCGCCGCCCGTGGTCGGTGTCGACGCCCGGCGCTTTCGCGTCGAGGGGATGGACTGCGCCTCGTGTGCGCGCACGGTCGAGAAGGTCGTCGGCGGACTCGACGGGGTCGTCGCCGTGCAGGTGTCTTTCGGCAACGCGACGCTGTTGGTCGACGGCGAGGTGCCAACCGACGCGGTGAAGGCCGCCGTGCGTCGCGTTGGGTACACCGCCCACGAGGCCGGGGCACGGTCCGGCGCGCCGGTGCCGTTCTGGCGACGCGGCCCTCGGGCGCTGTCGACGACGGTGTCGGTGGTGCTCCTGCTCGCGGCGGCGGCCGCGTCGCTCCTGGACGCGCCGCGCGCCGTTAGTGAGTCGCTGTATCTGGCGTCGATGGCGGCCGGGGGGTGGCCGATCGCCTACGCGGCGATGATGGGGCTCCGACGCCGCACGCTGGACATGAACGTGCTGATGACGATGGCGGCGCTCGGCGCCGTCGGCATCGGCGAGTACGCGGAGGCCGCATGGGTCCTGGTGCTGTTCGCACTCGGCACCACCCTGGAGAGCTTCGCGCTCGATCGCAGCCGCCAGTCGGTCGAGCAGCTGATGGAGCTGGCACCCGCTGAGGCCAACGTGCTCGCCGGTGGCCGCGAGCAGACCGTCGCGGTCGAGGAGATCGCGGCCGGGGTGCTGCTCATCGTCCGCCCGGGCGAGCGCGTGGCGCTCGATGGAGTGATCGTCGAGGGAGCGTCGAGCATCGACGAGTCGGCGCTGACCGGCGAGTCCGTCCCCGTCGACAAGGAGCCGGGCTCGGAGGTGTTCGCGGGCACGCTCAACGCGTTCGGCGCCTTCACGATGCGCACGACGTCGGTCGCGGCCGACTCCACGCTCGCGCGGGTGGCACGGCTGGTCGCGGACGCGCAGGGCAGCCGCGCACCGGCGGAGCGCTTTGTGGATCGCTTCGCGCGCGTGTACACCCCGCTGGTGTTCGTCGCGGCCCTGCTGGTGGCGGTCGTGCCGACGCTGGCCGGCGGCGACTTCGATACCTGGTCGTACCGGGGGCTGGCGCTGCTGATCGTCGCCTGCCCGTGCGCGCTTGTGATCTCGGTGCCCGTCAGCGTCGTGTCGGCGATCGGCGGCGCGGCGCGGCGCGGCGTGCTCATCAAGAGCGGCCAGGCGCTGGAGGACCTCGGGCGGGTCGCGGTCGTCGCTGTGGACAAGACGGGCACCCTGACGGAGGGTCGCCCGCGGCTTGCCAGCGTGGCCGTGCTCGGCGACGACGGCGAGGACGAGGTCCTCGCGCTCGTCTCGGCGGTCGAGCGCGGCTCGGAGCATCCGCTCGGCGTGGCGCTCGCGCGCGCCGCTCAGGACCGAGGCCTGTCGGTTCCGGCACCGGCGGACTTCGCGGCACTGCCGGGCCGCGGCGCGGTCGCGCGCGTGGGCGACCGGTCGCTGTGGGCGGGCGGTCCCCGCCTCTCTGCGGATCGCGGCGTCGCCGAGCCGGCAGCCGTCGGCGACATCGAGGAGCGCGGCGAGACCCCGGTGCTGCTCGGCGAAGGCGATCGGGTGCTCGCGGTGTTCGGGCTGGCCGATGAGCCACGCGCACAGGCCCCGGGCGCGGTGCAGGCGCTGCGGGCGAACGTCGAGCACGTCGTGATGCTGACCGGC
>CAMCUD010000016.1 GCA_945878865.1 Bifidobacterium breve
GAGGCGCTCGTCGTACCCGCCGGCGCGGAAGCGCGAGATCGCCTCGAGGATCTTGAGGTCCTCGGGGTCGTAGCCCGCATCGACGGCGGAGATGACGTCGAGCTCGCCGAGGCGCTCGAGCGCGTCGCGGGGGATGGCGAAGCGCGCCTCGGCCTCGGCGGCGTCGACGCGCTCGCCCTCGGCGGCCTGGGCCTCGGCGATGAGCCGCTCGCGGATGACGCGCAGGGGCATGAAGCGGTCCTCCTGCAAGCGCTTGATGCGCTGGATGCGCTCGACATACGCGGGCGGGTAGTACGCCATGTTGCGCGAGGTGCGCACGATGTCGGCGCCGTCGCCGAGCAGCCCTTCGCGGAGGTAGTGCTTGATCGTCGCGGCGCTCACGCCCGACTGCGCAGCGAGCTCGCTCATCTTCAGGAGGCCGTCGGAGTTCATGTCTCACCCTCAGGTTGAGCCTGAGGTCCAGGGGACATGCCAGAAGTGGCACGTCCCACCTGCCACTCTGACGACCCCGGCGAATGCGGTCAAGGCGCCTGGACGCGGCACGTCGCCCAGGAAAAGTGTTCAATTGCTGGCCGATTTCGCGCACGACCGGTAGGATCCTCGCCGCTTGGCACCCCCACCGTGAGGTGGGCTCGCAAAGCCAGAGGTCTCCGAGCGCCCACCGGCGCCCGAGACGGCTCGGCTGCCGGGTGGCCCCCTGTCTCGCCGCCCGCTCGCGTACCCCGACTTACGGAGAACCATGCTCAAGCGCGTCCCTGTCATCCTCGCCGGCCTCGCCGCCATGGCGCTCATCGCGGCGCCGAGCGCGTCGGCGACGAACATGACGCCGCTCGTCACCTGCGTTGACAAGACCGCCGACGGCTACCTCGCCCACTTCGGCTACCGCAACGACGAGACGTTCACCGTCACCCGGACGGTCGCCCGCAGCGAGGGCAAGAACTCCTGGCTGAACTTCCTCTACAACGGCAAGGCCAACGACTGGACCAACGTCGACGACAAGACGCTCGACCGCGGCCAGCCCACGGTCTTCGCGCCGGGCGTGCACGACGACGTCTTCACCGTGCCGTTCACGTCGGGCGTCCTGACCTGGGCGCTCGTCGGCCGCTGGGCGACCGCCAGCGCGGACAGCCCGGCGTGCCCGCCGAAGCCGACGCCCAACCCCGAGCCGCAGCCCCAGCCGCAGCCGCAGCCCACGCCGCCGGCCGACACGACGACGCCGGCCGCCGGCACGTCGACGACCACCACCGGCACGTCGACCACGAAGAAGACCTGCACCTCGCGCCGCACGCTCACCATCCGCCTGCGTGAGCGCAAGGGCCAGCGCATCCGCTCGGCGAAGGTCACGTTCAACGGCAAGGTCATCGCCGTGTCCCGCCGCACGACCGACGGGCGCGTCATCGCGAAGATCGACTTCCGCAAGCTGCCGTCCGGGCGGTTCTCGGTGAAGATCACCGCGAAGCTCACGAGCGGCAAGACGAAGACCTACACCCGCAAGTACTACACCTGCAAGCCCAAGCTCGGGCCCGCGAACAACCTCGGGTCGAAGACGAGCATCTAAGCCCCGCTGCTTCGGGGAGGGAATCCCATGCGCAAGTTCATCGCGGCCATCGGCGTCGTCCTCATGGGGACGATGCTGGCGGCCGCGCTCACCACCGCCCAGGCTGCCGAAGGCACCGGCACGACGACGACGGAGAAGCCGACGGGGCCGGAGGGCTGTCAGGTCTTCCAGTCCGGCTTCTCGTTCTTCGATCCCGACTGCGTGATCTTCTCGTTCACCGCGCAGCCGCCGGACAGCACCACCGACACCACCGCGGAGATCGGCTGGAGCGTCGACGTCTTCGGCATCGACGATGAGCGCGCGAGCGACTGGCGCGAGTGGGAGGACAAGGTCTGCGAGCTCGACGGCGTCGAGATCGCGTGTCCGGACAGCGCCGATCCGAAGGTGCTCCTGAAGGATCTCGCCCTGGGCAAGCACACCTTCAAGGTGACGGCGAAGACGCCGGCGGACCGGTTCGAGGAGGAGCCGCCGCGCAGCAGCCGCGACAGCTCGAGCACCAGCCTGGAGATCTGCGGGTTCTCCGAGGGCAGCGGCGTGTCGTGCGCGCAGGTGACCGGTGAGGTGACGTGGACGGTCGTCGCCAAGCCGCAGACCACCACCACGCCGCCGGCGACCACGGAGGCGGCGCCGGCGCCGACCCCGACGGTCGCCGCACAGGCCCCGGCGGCGACGCCGCAGGCCTGCCTGTCGCGGCGCACGCTGACGATCCGCATCCGCGAGCGCAAGGGCGAGAAGGTGTCCAGCGCGAAGGTGCTGTTCAACGGCAAGACGATCGCGACGTCGCGCCGGACGAGCGACGGCCGCCTCGTGGCGAAGATCGACTTCCGCAAGCTGCCCGCGGGCCGCTTCGCGGTGCAGATCCGCGCGAAGCTCGCCGACGGCGGCACGCGGACGTACACGCGGCGGTACTTCACGTGCGAGCCCAAGCGCCCGCCGAGCAACAACCTGGAGTCGCCCAAGGCGCTCTGACCGACCACGCCGGGGGCCTGTCGACGGGGGTCGTGTCCGCAGCCGGACGCGGCCCCCGTCGCGTTTTCCGTACCCGTCGGTACGTCCAGGAGCGGCCGTCTTCCTCGAGATTCCGGGAGATCGGGACGATCCCCGGGGAGATGGGCCGCTCACCTGCCACGTCGCATCGCGTCGCCCTGCGCGAAGAGCGCAACCTGCGGGTCTCGACCGCCGTGGCGATGTGGGTCGCAGGCGCGGCCACGCTGGCGGGGGGCACGCTCCTGGGCGCGACCGATCCCGGCCGTGAATCGCTGACGTGGGCGCTGGCGCTGACGGGCATGGCCATGGCGGTCGTCACCGCCCTCGTCTTCCCCCGGGTCTCGATGCGGACGCTCGTCGTCCTCACGAACGTGTGCTGCGCGATCGGCGGCGGCTTCATCGCGATCGGCGCGGCGCTGACGGGCGGCGCGGCCTCGCCGTTCTTCGAGCTCTTCCTCTTCACCTCGCTCTACGCCGCGTACTTCTTCTCCCGGCGCAGTCTCGCGCTGCACCTCCTCCTCTACGCCGCGGCGGTCCTCACGGTCGTCCTGCTCGAGCCAGCAGACGATGCCGGCCACACGGCCGCACGCCTGCTGATCATCGGCGCCGGTGCGCTGGCGATCGGGACCGTGATCTCCTGGCACCGCGGGCGCCTGCTGGAGGCCGAGGCGCGCGCCCGGCGCCAGGCGCTGCGCGACCCCCTGACCGGCCTGCACAACCTCCGCAGCCTGCGCGCCGAGGTCGAGGCGACGCCGCTGGACGGCGGCGCCGCGCTGCTGCTGCTCGACGTCGACAACTTCAAGGGCGTCAACTCGCACTTCGGCCACACCGGCGCCGACCGGCTGCTGACCGCCCTCGGGCAGGAACTCACGGCCGCCGCCGGCGACGGCGCCTGCGTCGCGCGCATCGGCGGTGACGAGTTCGTCGTGCTCGTCCGCGACCATGACGCCGACCGCCTGCAGGCGCTCATCGCCGGCTGCGAGGAGGCGGCCGGGCGCGCCCGCGCGGCGACAGGGCTGCCCGGACCCGACCTGACCGCCAGCGTCGGCACGGCCGCGTGGCCGCGCGACGGCGACGATCTCTCGGCGCTGCTCGACGCCGCAGACCGCGACATGCTCGCCCGCAAGCACGCGTCGCGGCGCGGACGCGTCGATACGGCGCTGGGCGCGCTGGCCGCCCGCCCCCACGCGGGGCACCAGCGCACGCTGACCGCCGTCGAGCAGGCCCCGGCGCCGGTACCCAGCGGCCGCGTGGCGTCGTGGCTGCGCTCGCGGCCGAGCCGGACGTTGGCGGGCACGGCCGGCTGGTGGACGGCGGCACTCGCCATCACGGCGGTCCTCGTCCTGTCCCGCGGGGAGCTGGCCGCGCCCGTGATGGTCGCCGGCTGCGCCCTGTTCGCGCTGAGCGCCGGAGCCCTGCTGCTCCCGTTCGGGGCGCGGTACGGCGACCGCGCGTACCTCGTCTCCGACGTGTGCGCGTTCGGCGGCCTCGTCCTGAGCGTCGCGCTCACCGGGGGGACGACGAGCCCGCTGCTGCCGTTCGTGCTCGTCCCCACGGCGATCAACGCGTACTTCGCCGACGCCCGCCAGGCCGTGATCCAGCTCGTCGCGGGCATCCTCGTGATCGCCACGCCGCTGCTGTACGCGATGCCGGCCGAGCGCGTCGACTACAGCGTGCGGTTCCTCGCGCTCGTCACCACCGCGGCGATTCTCACGCTCGTCATCGCGCGCAACCGCGCCGAGCTCGACCGCGCCCAGCGGCAGGCCGACGAGCAGGCGCTGACCGACCCGCTCACCCTGCTGCCCAACCGCCGCGCGTTCTCCCGCCGCCTCGCCACCGCCCTTGCCGACGCGTCGCACGAGACGGGCGCGACGGTGTGCGCGGCGATCATCGACCTCGACAACTTCAAGCGCGTCAACGACCGCCACGGCCACGCCGCCGGTGACCTCCTGCTGCGCAGCATCGGGCAGGAGCTCGAACGCGTCGTCCGCGAGGAGGACACCGTCGCGCGCGTCGGCGGCGACGAATTCGCGATCGTCGCGCCCGGGACGGGGCTGGACACCGGGCGTGCGTTGGGCGAGCGCTGCGTCGCCGCCGTCGAGGACGTCGCGCGGCGCCTGGGGTTCTCCGCGTGCGGGGTGTCCGCCACCGTCGGGTTCGCGCTGTACCGACGCGACGCCATGACGGCGGACGACCTGCTCACCGCCGCCGATACCGCGCTGCTGCGCGCCAAGGACGCGGGCAAGCGTCGCGTCGCGCACCCGGAGCGGGCAGCGGCCTGACCGGCACGGTCCCGGCGGTCAGCGCCGCGGCAGCTTCAGCGACTGGCGGGCGACGGTCGACCCGCCGTCGGCGCCGTAGAACTCCAGCCGGAGGGCGACCTTGCCGCCCTTGGCCAGCCGGGCGCGCGCCTTGCGGCTGAGCCGCGCGGTGAACTGCTCGCTGCGGCCGCCCTTCACGCTCCAGCTCGCGGCGGCGACCTTGCGGCCGTTCGCCGTCACCGACGCGACGAGCCAGCCGGCCTGCGGCGCGGTGAAGCGGACCTTCAGCCGCGCCGAGCGCTGCGCGTCGCGCAGCGCGCCCTTCAGCCGGGTCAGGGAGGCGCGCAGCGCGGAGCTGATCTGCCGGCGCCCGCGATCGTCCGCGTTCCCGGTCGTCGGCCGCGTGGTCGTGACCGGCGGCGCGGCGGCCGGGGCGGCGACCTGGATCGAGGTGGTGGCCGTCGCGCTGGCGCCGTAGCCGTCGCGGACGGTGAGCTTCACCGGCACGGTCCCGGCGCTCGAGAAGGCAGCGACGAACGACGCGGCGCGGCTCTCGACGCTGCCGTCGGCGCCGACGTCCCAGGCGTACTCGGCGACCGACTCGTCGTCGCTGGAGCCGGAAGCGTCGAGGACCAGCCGGCCACCCGCCGTGACGGTCGTCGTCGCCGCGCCGCCCAGGTCGCGCACGGCGATGTTCGCGACGGGAGCGGGGTTGCCCCCACCGACGCTCGACCCGACGCAGGCCGACGGGGCGCACAGGAACACCGACCGGTGGACGTTCCAGTGGGTCGCGAGGTACGAGCCGCCGGCGGGCGCGGGGTTGAAGTAGTCGTTCTGCCCGCAGTCGTAGGCCTGCACGGCGCAGGGGTTCGACATGGTCGAGGTGGGGCCGCCGTCGTCGTAGCACATGACGTCCTGCTCGTCGGTGCAGTGCCCGGCGCCCGTGGAGTTCGGCGCGGAGTCCTGGACGGCGCCGAGGTTGTGGCTGACTTCGTGGAGCACCGTCGTCAGGCGCCCGCCGGAGAAGTCCGGGTCGCTGCCGTTGCCGAACGCCACCGCCCACAGATTCCCCGCGTTCGCCGGGTTGTCGCTGCCGGGCCGGTCGTCGAGGAACATGCTGCCGATGCCCGCGACGCCATCCCCGGCGCTGGTCGCGTCGGCGTAGACGAGGAAGTTGCGCTTGCCCGTCATGCCCGAGACGGACGACGCGAGATCGCTCGTGAGCATCGACATCCGCGACGAGGCGTTGACCTGCCGGTACTGCGCCGACGTGCGAGGCAGCTTCACGCTGATGATGTCGAGGTACCCGGCGCCGCACACGGTGCCGACGTCGAAGCGCAGGGTCTTCGTGTTCGAGGAGGCCGCGAGCACGATGTCGGTCATGTCGCGCGCGTCGGCCTGGATGAGGTCGCGCATCGTCGAGAAGCGGTTGGGGCGATCGGACGGGTACGCGTAGATGACCTTGATGCGCGGGCCGGTGGTCGCCGCGTACGTCGTGTCGTCGGTGGCCCGCTCGGCGCCGCACCACGCCCCGTCGGCCAGCCCGCCGGCGGACGCCGCGCCGAACTTCGCCTTCGTGACACGCCGGGCGCGTTTGAGCTGCACGCGCAGGATCCGATCGGCGCCCGCGGGGAACCTGTCGCCGTGCGTGGCACCCGGGAGCACAGGCCGCACCTTGCCGCCCGGGCGCGCCGACGCGGCGATCGGCGGCAGCAGCCCGACGGCGACGAGCACGACCACGACGAGGAGCGGCGGGCGGGGCACGTCCTGGGCATCGGCACGCCGCACGCAGGCGTATCACCGGGGGTCGCGCGGATGGACGGAATGCCGGAGCGCTGCGCCTTGCGGTGAAAAGTAGGAAGTTCTACATTCCACTTCTGGCCTTGCCCGATCGAGGAGAGCATCCGCTGTGTCCACCGCCGCGAACGACGTCCTGAAGCCCGACTACAGCGCTCAGCGCCGGCACTTCATCTTCACCGAGGAGCATGAGCAGCTGCGCGAGAGCATCCGCGCGTTCTGCCAGAAGGAGCTGGCGCCCCACGCCAACGAGTGGGAGGAGACGACGTTCCCCGACTCGGTCTTCCGGCGCATGGGCGAGCTGGGCTACCTCGGCCTGGACAAGCCCGAGGAATACGGCGGCCAGGGCGGCGACTACTTCACCGCCATGGTGCTCGGCGAGGAGATGGCCCACGCGCACTCCGGCGGCCTGGCGATGGGCGTCGCCGTCCAGACCGACATGGCGATGCCGCCGATCCTCGCGTTCGGCACCGAAGAGCAGAAGCAGGAGTGGGCGGTCCCCGCGATCAAGGGCGAGAAGATCCTCTGCCTCGGCATCACCGAGCCCGACGCAGGCTCGGATGTGGCCGGCATCAAGACCCGCGCCGTCAAGGACGGGGACGAGTGGGTCATCAACGGCGCGAAGACCTACATCACCAACGGCCACCGCGCCGACGTCATCGTGCTCGTGACGAAGACCGACCCGGACGCCGGCTATGACGGGTTCACCCTCTTCCTCGTCCCGATGGACACGCCCGGCGTCATCCGCGAGAAGCGCCTGCAGAAGCTCGGCATGCACGCCTCGGACACCGCGCTGCTGGCCTTCCAGGACGTGCGGGTCCCCGACAGCGCGGTCCTCGGCCAGATCGGCAAGGGCTTCTACCACATCATGTGGGAGCTCCAGGGCGAGCGGATGATCGGCGCGGCCGGCTCGGTCTCCGGCGCGCAGCTGTGCTTCGAGCGCACGCTGCAGTACGCCAAGGAGCGCGAGGCGTTCGGCCGCCCGATCGCCAACTTCCAGGTCACGCGCCACAAGTTCGCCGAGATGGCGACGAAGATCGAGAGCGCGCGCCAGATGGTGTACGTCACCGCGTGGCGCTTCGCCAACGGCGAGTACCCCGTGCGCGAGATCTCGATGGCCAAGCTGCACGCCTCACGCGTGGCCGTCGAGGTCGCCGACGAGTGCATCCAGATCCATGGCGGCGCCGGGTACATGCAGGAATACGGCGTCGAGCGCGTGTGGCGGGACCTGCGGCTCAACCGCATCGGGGCGGGCACCGACGAGGTGATGCTCGAGGTGATCGGGAAGTCGTACGGGATCTGAGCTGCCCAGGAGAGGGCGGGGGCTACGCTCGCAGGAGGCATGTGCACCCTCGCCCTCTCGCTGGAGCCCGGCGCCGACTGGGGCGCCGTGATCGGCGCCAACCGCGACGAGTTTCGCGGCCGCGCGTGGGACATGCCCGCGGCATGGTGGCCCGAGGACTTCCCCGGCGTGCTGGGCGGGCGGGACCGCGAGGCCGGCGGGACGTGGCTGGCCGTCGACCCGCAACGCCGCCGCGTCGCCGCGGTCCTCAACCGCATCGAACCGTCCCCGGTCGACGACGCACACGCGCGCACCCGGGGCGTCCTGCCGCTGCTCGCCGTCGCCGGCGGTGACGACGCCGTCGCCGCCGAGGATCCCGGCCTCTTCCGGCCGTTCAACCTCGTCACGATCGACGCCGACCGCGCGACGTGGTGGCGCTGGGACGGCCGCGAGCTGACGCGGCACGTCGTCGAACCCGGCGTCCACCTGCTGACGAGCGCGGACCTCGACGACCCGTCGCATGTGCGCCAGGCGCGCTGGTTGCCCGTCTTTCGCAGCGCACCGCGCCCCGACCCCGCCGACGGGTGGGGCGGGTGGCCGGCGCTGCTCGCCGATGTCGAGACGCCCGAGGGCGACCCGGCCGCGCTGAACGTCCGGCGGATCGCGCAGGTCCCCGACTACGGGACGGTGTCGTCGTCACTCGTCGCCGTGGGCGCGCACGGCGTGCGCTTCGCCAGCACCGACGGTCCACCGGACCGCGGCGGCTGGACGACGGTGACCTAGAGGTCGATGCGGCCGGCGAGGTGCTCGGCGATCGCCAGCGACGCCGTCGCGGCGGGAGAGGGCGCGTTGCGCACCCACGTGACGTGGCGCGTCGTGTCCAGGCGGAAGTCGTCGACGAGCGAGCCGTCCGGATCGACGGCCTGCGCGCGCACCCCCGCCTGCGCGCGGACGACGTCGTCGTCGCGCAGCTCCGGGACGTAGCGCCGCGCGGCCTCGACGAAGCGGCGCCGGCTCAGCGACTGGACGACCTCGTCGATCCCCGTCCGCCAGTACGTGCGGAACAGCCGCCAGGTCCCGCGCCAGGCGAGCATCTCGGCGAGGTCGGCGGGGCGAACCGTGCGCCAGTCGTAGCCCTCCCGGGCGAGCGCGAGCACCGCGTTCGGCCCGACGAGGATCTCCCCATCGATGCGCTTCGTCAGGTGGACGCCGAGGAACGGCAGCGCCGGGTCGGGCACCGGGTAGATGAGGCCGCGGACGAGCGACCGCCGCTCGGGGCGCAGCGCCCAGTACTCGCCGCGAAAAGGCACGATCCGCGGGTCGGGGTCGCCACCCGACGCACGTGCGAGCTCGTCGACGTGCAGCCCGGCGCAGACGCACACATGGTCGGCGGCGAGATCCTCCCCCGCGGCCGTGTGCAGCCGCACGCCGTCAGCGCGCTCCTCCACGCGCGTGACCTCCACGCCGACGCGCACCGTCGCGCCGCGATCGGCGAGCTCAGCCTGCAGCGCGCGACAGACCGCGCCGTAGTCCACGATCGCCGTGGTCGGTGAGTGCAACGCCGCGACGCCGGTGCAGTGCGGCTCGAGCTCGGCCAGCCGCTCCGGTCCGACCATCTCGACGGGCACGCCGTTGGCGCGCGACTTCTCCTCGATGGCGCGCAGCCGTGGCAGCTCGGTGTCGTGTGTGGCGACGACGACCTTCCCGCAGGCCTCCCATGCGAGATCGTGCTCCTCGCAGAAGGTGCGGAGCAGACCCACCCCGCGGCGGCAGAGCGTCGCCTTCAGCGACCCGGGCGCGTAGTAGAGGCCGGCATGCACGACCCCGCTGTTGCGGCCCGTCTGATGCAGCGCGACGGCTGGCTCCTTCTCGAGGACCTCGATCGCGGCACCGGGGTGGCGCGTGGTCAGCTCGCGCGCGAGCGCGAGCCCGAGGATGCCGCCGCCGACGATCACGATCCGCACGGGCGGCAGGGTAGGTGATCGGCCGCGCGGGCTCGGCGACGTGGCGTCACCCAAGCTGTCGGACGCGCTGCACCGGCAGGAGGTCGAGCGCGGTCAGCACATCGCCGACGGTGATCCTCAGCAGGCCTGGGTCGGGCGTCGAGGCCTGCGGATCTCCGTGGTGTCCGGCCCACAGCGAGACGTGCTGCGGGCGTTCGGGCGGCGGCCCACATTGCGCCGGCGCGGCGGGCCCGAACAGCACGACGGACGGGGCGCCGACGGCCGTCGCGACATGGGCGATCCCCGTGTCCCCGCACACCAGGCGCCCCGCCCGCGCGACCACCCCGACGAGATCGCGGAGGCCCGTGCGGCCGGCGAGCACGTCGCCTTCGGGCAGCCCTGCCTCCCGCGCGACGGCCATCGCGATCGGCCGTTCGGTCGCCGACCCGGTCACGAGCACGCGGCGGCCCCCGCGGCGTTCCTGCGCGGCGACCTCCGCCCAGCGAGACGGCGGCCAGCGCCGCGCCGGCGAGGCCGCCCCCGGATGCACGACCGTGGCCCCCGGGACCGCCCACGACGTGGGCGGCACGTCGATCGCGAGGTCGCCCGGGTCCACGGGGATCCCGTCGTGCGCCAACAGCGCGCTCCAGCGGCGCACGTCGTGCTCGTCGCCGGGCCAGCGCGGCCCGGGCACGCCCTCGGCCGGGCACCCGAACGCGAGGAGGCGGCGCGGGTGCAGCGCGCGGAGGACGCGATGACTCCGCGGTCCGCGACCGTGGAGGTTGATGGCGATGTCCGGGCCGTACTCCGCCGGCACCGGCGCGTCGAGCCCGGCGAAGGGGGTGACGCGGTCAACCACCGGCTCGCCGTGCAGGGTGACCAACTCGATGAGCCCGCGCAGGGTGTGGGGCGCCAGCAGGACCCGCGTGTGCTCGGGGAATGCCCGCGCGAGGGCGCGGAGCGCCGGGACCGCTGTGAGCATGTCCCCGAGGCCGCGCGCACGCAGCACGACGAGGCGCGGGCGTCTGTGGGGCGTCGAGTCGGTGGTGTCGGGCCCGAGCCAGGCGGCGGCGCGAGCGGTCATGCGGCGTCGCGGACCACGACGAGCTCCTCGTGATCGGTGACATCACGAGCGCCCGTTTCGATCTCGCGGAGCAGTGCGCCGGTACGCAGGTGCGCGTCGGAGACGGGACGGAAGACGCCGGAGAGCCGCAGGAGCATGCGCCTTTCCATGCCCAGAGCACCGCGCGATGAACCGCGGTTCGGCGGCGGGCCGGCCGGGCACGAAGCGAGACGTGCCTGCCCCGCCGTTGACCATCGGGCTCGAGGAGGAGGTCCTGCTCCTCGACCCGCGGACGTTCGCGCCCGCGCCGGTGGCCGCCCAGGCCCTCGAGCGTCTCGGCGGCGACCCGCGCTTCACCAGCGAGCTGCCGGCCGACCAGCTGGAGATCACGATCGGTCCCGCGCAGACCGTCAGGGAGCTCACCGCCGCGCTCGCCGCCGCGCGGCGCGACCTCGCCACGGCGCTCGACGGCCTCGCAGTGCCCGCCGCCGCCGGCGTCCACCCCACCGCCCCGGTGGCTGGCCAGCTGCAAAGCGGCGCGCGCTACGACGCGCTGCACCTCGAGTTCGGCGAGCTCGCCCGCCGCCAGCAGGTGTGCGCGCTGCAGATCCACGTCGACCTCGGCGAGCGCGGGCGGACCGTCGTCGTGCATGATGCGCTGCGCAGCCATCTGCCCGAGATCGCAGCGCTGGCGGCGAACGCCCCCTTCCAGGCCGGGCGCGACACCGGGCTGGCATCCGCGCGTCCCGTCGTCTGCCGGCTGCTGCCGCGCCAGGGTGTCCCGCCCGCCCTCGGCGGCCACGACGGCTGGCAGCGCGAGCTCGCGTGGGGCGACGCCGCCGGCGCGCTGCCCGACACTGGCCGCTGGTGGTGGGAGCTGCGGCCCCACCCGCGCTTCGGCACGCTCGAAGTGCGCGTGCCCGACGCCCAGACCACGGTGACCGACGCTGCGGCGATCGCCGCGTTCGTCCACGCGCTGACCGCCTCGCTCGCCGCACGCCACGACGCCGGCGTGGCGCTCCCCGTCCACCCCACCTGGCGGATCGAGGAGCTGCGCTGGCGCGCATGCCGCGACGGGGTGGCCGCCATGTTCGCCGACCTCGACACCGGCGCGCAGCGCCCCGTCCACGACATCCTCACCGAGCGCCTGCGCGACCTCGCCCCGATGGCGGAGCGGCTCGGGTGCGACGCTGAGTTGGCCGATGCCGCGCGGCTGCTCGGCGCCGGCGGCGGATGCGCGGCGCAGCGGGAGATCGCCGCCCGGGCGGGCATCGGCAGCGTGCCCGCCTGGCTTGCCTCGCGGTACGTCGAATCGGTGATTGACCGGGAAACCGGTGGGGTACCGCCCGGGCGTGCCACTGCTCCCTGAGGCCCGCGGACCGCTGACCGAGGCCCTGTTCGCCGCCCTGGTCGAGGCGCCCGCCGAGACACTCACCCTGCCGCCGGTCGTCGCCGACGACCCGCTCGCCGACGACGACCTTCAGCTCGGGTTGTACGCCTGCTACGAACTGCACTACCGCGGGTTCGACGACGTCGACGCCCGCTGGGAATGGAACCCGGCGCTGCTCGCAGCGCGGGCCGCGTTCGAAGCCCCATTCGAGCAGGCGCTGCGCGACCTCGTCCCCTGGCCGGCGCCCGTGGCCCCCCTCGACACCGACGTGGCGCTGCGCGAGATCTCCGACCCCGGCGACGGGCCGTCGCTGTCGCGCCACCTCGCGCGCGAGGCGACGGTGGACCAGTTCCGCCAGTTCCTCGTGCACCGATCGGCCTACCAGCTCAAGGAGGCCGATCCGCACTCGTGGGCGCTCCCGCGGCTGTGGGGCGCGCCGAAGGCCGCGATGGTGGAGATCCAGGCCGACGAGTACGGCGGCGGGCGGCCGGACCGCATCCACGCCGAGCTCTTCGCGCAGACGCTGCGCGCGTTCGACCTCGACGCGACGTACGGCGCGCACCTCGACGTCATCCCGGCGCGCACGCTCGCGACGGTGAACCTCATGTCGCTCTTCGGCCTGCACCGCCGGCTGCGCGGCGCGCTCGTCGGCCACCTCGCGGTCTTCGAGATGACGTCGTCCGTGCCCAACGGCCGCTACGCGGCAGGCGCCAGGCGCCTGGGGTTCACCACCCCGGAGGCGACGGGCTTCTTCGACGAGCACGTCACCGCGGACGCCGTGCACGAGTCGATCGCAGCGGTCGACCTCGCGGGCGGGCTCGCCCGCCAGCAGCCCGAACTGGGCGCCGACATCCTGTGGGGCGCCGCCGCGCTCACGGAACTCGACGCGGCGTGGGAGCGTGACGTGCTCGCGGCGTTCGACGAGGGCCGCAGCTCGCTGCGCCAGCCGGTCCTGGCCTAGCGCTTCTCGGCGCCGCCCGGCGCCGAGAAGCGCGTCAGGCGGTGGGTGCCGTCGCAGAAGGGACGCTGGCGCGAATGCCCGCACCGGCACAGCGCGACGACCTCGCGGTCGACGGTGATCTCGTCGCCGTCCTGATCGACGAGCGTGAAGGGGCCGCGCACGAGCAGCGGGCCGTCGCGGTACGGGGTGATGCGGGCCGATTCGCTCAAACGTGCCCGCTCGCCCACGCCATGGCCGCCAGGCGCCGTACGCTCTCGGTGTTGCGCAGGCGGATGAACGGGTCGGTCGCAAACGACGGCGGGATCCCCGCCAGGCCACCCGTGGCCTCCTCGCCGATGCGGATGATCGTGCCCCCGTCGTGCGGGGTGAACGTCAGCGTGACGACGCCGACGAACAGCGGCCGCGCGCGGACCTCGAGGCGCAGGAGCCGTGGCGGCACGGCTTCCAGCACGGTGGTCGTGTCGTGCAGGCGCAGCGGTGCGCTGCCCTGCGCGTGATGGAACGTCGCGCCGGGGGACGGCCAGTCGCCCTCGACGCCCTCGATGTCATCCGCGCCGATGACCCAGAACGCGTAGCTGCGCGGGTCCGCCACGACGTCCCAGCATGTGGTCTGGGACGCGGGAACCCACGCCTCGTTCTCGGCCATCAGTCGCGCGCCGGGCGCAGCCGGCGGGTCGCGGGGCCGGTCAGCACGCGCCCGTCCCGCGCGTCAAACCGCGAGGCGTGGCAGGGGCAGTCCCAGCTGCGCTCGGCCTCGTTGAAGCGCACCTCGCACCCGAGATGCGTGCAGGTGGCGGCGTGCGAGTGCAGCGTTCCGTCGTCATCACGGTAGGCCGCTACCCGCCGATGCGGCGGTCCATGCACGGCGCCCTGACCGGGCTCGAGCTCGTCGGACGAGGCGCCCGGATGCAGGCGCCCGGTCGCCAGCCGGATGCCGTTGCCAGCGTTCTCGCGCGCCGCGTGGGCGATCGCGCGGACCGGCGGGACGCGTGGATGGTCGAACGCGGCGGCGTGCGGGGCGGGGCGCCCGGCGAAGCGGTCGGCGAGGTGGTGCGCCGCCGCGGTCCCGAGCGTCATGCCCCACTTGCGCAGCCCTGTGACGGCGAAGATCCGCCCGTCGCCGCCCAGGATCGGCTCGGCGTACGGCAGCTCGTCGGCGCTCGTCACGTCCTGCGCCGACCAGCGGTGCAGCAGCGGCGCGCCGGGGTACCAGTCGCGGGCGGTCGCAGCCAGCGCCTCGTAGCGCTCCTCGGTGTCCGTCTCCCGCCCTGTCGCGTGCCCCTCGCCGCCCACGAGGACGAGCTCGTGCCCGTCCGGCAGCGGCGTGGACCGCAGCGAACGCATGGGGTCGTCGATGCCGTAGAGCATCGCGCCGACCGGGTCCGGCGTCCGGACCCCGACGATGTACGACCGCTGAACGGACACCCGTGCGATGTGCAGCGAGCGGTCGAGCAGCGGATAGAGCGTTGCCAGGACGACCCGGTTGGCGCGCAGGGTGGTCCCGTCGCAATGCAGGACGCACGGGTCGCCCGCGTCGATCCCGCAGACCCGCGTGCCCTCGGCGATGATGCAGCCGGCGGCCTCCGCGCGGTCGGCCAGGCCCAGCACGTACCGGCGCGGGTGCATCTCGGCCTGATCGGCGAGCCGCAGCGCGGCGACGGCGGCCGTCGGCCCCGGCACCTCGTCGACCATGGAGGCCGGGAGCCCGAGCCGGGCGCACACCTCGGCCTCCGCCCGCAGGTCGTCGATGCGGTCCTCGTGCGCGGTGTACGTGAGCGCGTCACGACCGCGCCACTCGCAGTCGAGGTCCTCCGTCGTGACGAGCTCGCGCATCCACGCCAGCGCGGCGGCGTTGGCGGCGGCGAAGGCGCCGGCGCGGTCCTCGCCCACATCGCGTGCGAGACGCCCGTGCACCAGACCCTGCGGAGCGCTGACCTTCGCCGTCGTGCCGCCGGTGGTGCCGGCGCCGAGGCGGCCGGCTTCGACAAGCGCGACGCGGGCGCCGTCGCGCGCCAGCAGGAGCGCGAGGGTGGCGCCGACGATCCCGCCGCCGACGACGGCGACATCGACGTGGCCGAGCCGGCCGAGCGGCGGCCGCGTTCCTGTCCCGGCGGTGGAGGCGCGCCACCAGGACCCGGCGCGCGCGGCGGCGCGCTGCGTGGTCGAGGAGAAGGCCTCACCGGGTGAGGTCGAGATGCTGCTCATCGGATGCCGCTCACCGGCGCTCCACCGGCTCGAGGTCCATCTGTCCGATCGTCGACCGCATCTGTCCGAGCGCCGACCGCAGCAGGCGCGATACGTGCATCTGGGAGATGCCGATGCGAGCAGCGATCTCGCGCTGCGAGAGCCCGCCCAGGAATCGCAGCGCGATGATGCGCCGCTCGCGGGGACGCAGACCTGCCAGTCCCACGCGAAGGTCGTTGCGCCACTCGACCATCGAGTACTCGCCGTCGAGCTCGCCCATCGCCTCGGACAAGGTGGTGCCGTCCTCCAGCACGGGAGCGTCGAGCGAGGTGGCGCTGTAGCCCTCCCCCGCGGACTTCGCCTCGGCGACGTCGTCGACGCTGCGATCGATCGCCTCGGCGAGCTCCGACACGGTGGGCGGACGGCCGTGCACCGCAGAGAGCCGTTCGGTGGCCGCGCTCAGCGCGAGCACGAGCTCCTGGAGCTCGCGCGGGGGCCGCACGGTCCACGTGGTGTCCCGGAAGTGGCGGCGGATCTCGCCGGTGATCGTCGGCGCGGCGAACGCGCCAAACGGCACGCCACGGTCGGGATCGAAGCGGTCGATCGCCTTGAGCAATCCGACGGACCCGACCTGGACGAGATCGTCAAGGGGCTCGCCACGGCGGGCGTACCGCCGGGCGATCGACCGGACGAGCGGCAACAGGCCGACCACGAGGTCCTCTCGGAGTCGGGCGTCCCGCGTTCGTGCATACTCGCGGAGCCTGTCTGCCTCTGTGGTGGACGTGGGCATGTCTTTCACCCTTCCCTGTCCCACCTGGGCAGACCAGGTGGACAGGGGTGGACAACCCCGCTGCACCGGGTAGTACCGCACCCAGCCACGACGCTCACGCTCTCTCTCTCGTGGACGCCTCCGACGGCCTCAGCTTCACCTCCACCATCGTCCGAGCCCCCGGTGGCGCGGCCGTCCTCGTGCTCACCGGCGAGCTCGACGTCTTCAGCGCCGAACGGTTCCGCGACGTGCTCTCCGAGGCGTGCGCGGGCGAGCGCCACGTATGCGTCGACCTCAACGACGTGCCGTTCGTGGACACGACGGCGCTCGCGGCGCTCCTGCGCGCCCGCCGCATCCTGCGCGACCAGCGCGGCGTGCTCGCCCTCGCGCGAGCGAACGACACGGTCTCCCGGGTGATCCGACAGGCCGGGCTGGACGCCCTCATGCCGCTGTTCGACACCCTCGACGAGGCCACCGCGTATCTCGCCGAACGCCCGTAGGCGCTGACCGTTTCAGCGGCCGGGACGTCGGGAAGTCCCCCAGGTGACATGAGTGGCCCGACCCTCAGCGCGTCGGAGTTCGCCGACGTCACCGGCATGACCCGCGATCGCCTTCGCACGTGGGAGCGCCGGCACGGCTGGCCCGAGCCGGTTCGCAGCGACGGAGGCGCCCGGCGGTACGCCACCGACGACGCCGCCCGCGTCGTGGCCGTCCGCCGGCTCCACGAGAGCGGCGTCCCGCTCGACCGTGCCATCGAGCAGCACGCCAATGCTGCGCTGCGCTCCCTCGCAGCATCGACCTGGCGGGCGCTCGTCGACGAGCTGCCGATGCCGGTCGTGCTGCTGTCCGGCCCCATCCCCCTGACCGTCGTGCACGCCAACGCCATGCTCCGCGAGCGGGCCGACGGGCCGCGGACGGGCGACATCGTCGAGGACGTCGCCCCCTGGTTCACCGCCGACGAAGGCTACGAGCGCATGCGGTCGTTGTTCACGGGCCGGGAGCGGGTCGCCGCGAGTACCCATCCCGACTGGAGCGCCGGCATGCAGCAGCCGGCGCGGTCGATGGCCATCCGCGTCCCACAGCGGCCCGGGACGCTGCCGCTCGTCGCGCTCGTCGGCATCGAGACGGGCGCAAACCGGCGCGCCCAGTCCGACGTCGGCCTGCACCGCCGCGAGCGCGCCAGGCTCGCCGACCGTACGACGCGCATCGAGCAGTGGGCCGCCACCACCGCCGAGATCACCAGGATCTCCGACCAGGACACCATTCGCGCGCTGCGCATGGCGATGCACGCGCTGCGCAAGGCGACCGGAGTCGCCGACGCGGCGGCGTTCATGCTGCGCGACGGGGTCCCGGTCCTGCTGACCTGCCTGCGGGGCCGGTTCTCGCCACCCCGGGAGGTCGCGTCAGAGCTTCTTTCCGCATGCGACGATGACACCCCTGCGTGGCTCGAGCCGGCGATCGCGAGCACCCTCGGCGCCCCGGCCACCTGCGGCGTGACCGTCACCGCCGTGCCGGCGCGCGGCGACGCGCCCGCCGCCTTCATCGCCCTCGCCGGCATCCGCCCGCTCGACGTCGGCCACGCCGAGACGTCGCTGTTCGAGGCGTGCGCCGCCCAAGTCGCGCGCATGGCCGGGGCCGTCGCCGCCGGCGCATAGACGTTTCGCGAGGACCGCCGGCGAGGTAGACGCAGGGGACTTCCCCCGAGCCGAGGAGACGAGCATGAGGCACCCCACCCCCGAGGGGCCCGCACCCGTCCGCGACCTCCGCGCCACGGCGCTCACCCGATAGTCGCATGCGTGCTCTCACCTGGCACGGCAAGCGCGACGTCCGCGTCGACACCCACCCCGATCCGCGGATCGAGGAGCCGACCGACGCGATCATCAGCGTGACGTCGTCGGGCGTCTGTGGGTCCGACCTGCACCTCTACGAGGTGCTCTCCCCCTTCCTCGATGAGGGCGACATCCTCGGCCACGAGCCGATGGGCGTCGTCGAAGAGGTCGGGTCCGAGGTGACGAACCTCCAGCCCGGCGACCGCGTCGTCATCCCGTTCAACATCTCCTGCGGGCACTGCCATCCGTGCAGCACCGGGCTGCAGTCGCAGTGCGACACCACGCGCACCGACGGGATGGGCGCGGCGCTGTTCGGCTACACCAAGCTCTACGGGCAGGTGCCGGGCGGACAGGCGGAGTTCCTCCGCGTGCCCCAAGCCCAGTACGGCCCGATCAAGGTGCCGCAAGGGCCGCCCGACGACCGCTTCGTCTACCTCTCCGACGTGCTGCCCACGGCCTGGCAGGGCGTGCGCTACGCCGACGTCCACGCCGGGGACACGCTCGTCGTCCTCGGCCTCGGCCCGATCGGCGACATGAGCTGCCGCGTCGCCCAGCTCGAGGAGACCCGCGTCATCGGCGTCGACCTCGTGCCCGAGCGCTTGGAGCGCGCGCGGCGACGCGGCGTCGAGGTCATCGACTCCTCCCGTGAGGACGTCGTCGAGCGGGTCATGGAGCTGACGGGCGGCCGCGGCGCCGACGCCGTGATCGACGCCGTCGGCATGGAGGCGCACGGCGCCCCGGTCGGCAAGCTCGCCCAGACGCTTGCGGGGCTGCTGCCCGACGCCGTCGCGGCGAAGGTGCAGGAGCAGGCGGGCATCGACCGGCTCAGCGCGCTCCACCTCGCCGTCGAGCTCGCCCGGCGCGGCGGGACGATCTCGCTGCTCGGCGTGTACGGCGGCAACGCCGACCCGATGCCCATGCTCACGATGTTCGACAAGCAGCTCCAGGTGCGTATGGGCCAGGCGAACGTCCGGCGCTGGACCGACGACATCCTGCCGCTGCTGCTCGACGACGAGGACCGCCTCGGCGTCGACGAGTTCGCCACCCACCGGGTCGCCCTGGACGACGCCCCCGACGCCTATGCCGCCTTCCAGGAGAAGCGCGACGGCACAGTGAAGGTGCTGATCCAGCCATGACCACGATCGTTCCTCGCTTCCTCCTCGAGGTCCCCGACCCGCTGCCCGAGCACGAGGCGCCGGGGCCGGAGGGCCCGGACGTCGAGCCGGGTCCCGCCTCTGAGCCGTCCTACGAGCCGGAACCCGTCGGGCCCGAACCCGAGACCCCGCCGGTCGATCCGGAGATCCCCACCGCGCCGGCGGCCCCGCCCGCGGCCTCGTAAGGGGAACCTGGCGCACCCGCGTTTCAGCGCGGGCGCGGCGGGTACGGAGTCCAGATGGAACCTGCCTTGTTCTGGGGAACACCAGGACCGAACCCCGTGAGCAGGACGTGACGCGGACTCGCGCTGCGCACCGCATCGCGCTGGCCGACCAGGACCGCGAGGCGCTCGAGCGCCTCGCGGCGGTGCTGAGGGTCCTCGGGCACGAGGTCTCGGGGTTCGCGCTGTCCGTGCGCGAGGCGATCGACGAGATCATCACGCGCGACCCGGAGCTGGCGATCGTGGTGCTCCACGACGACGTCGAGCATGCGCTGGCGCTCGTCGACGAGATGACGGCGTCGCTTGACGGCCCGGTCATGGTGTTCCTCGACCCGCCCGACGCGGCGTTCCTCGCGTCGGCGGCCGACCTGGGGCTCAACGCGTTCGCGTCCTCCCTCGACCCCGAGGAGCTCCAGGGCGCCATCGAGGTCGCGATCCGCCTGCACGAGCAGCGCGAGGCGCTCACCACCCAGGTGCAGATGCTCTCCACCGCGCTGGCGCGACGCTCGGTGATCGAGCGCGCGAAGGGCGTGCTGATGGAGCGCGACGCGCTGACCGAGCGGCAGGCGTTCAGCCGGCTGCAGGAGCTCGCCGCGCAGCGCGGCCAGCGGGTCGCCGACATCGCGGCCGAGCTCGCCGGTTAAGCCGCCAGCAGCGTCGCCGCGAGATCGGCGGTCAGCGCGCGCACATCGTCGACGATGTGGATCGCACCGGCGTCGCGCAGCTCGTCGGCGCCCACGCCGCCGCTCAAGACCGCGATCGCGGGGATCCCGGCGCGAGCGGCGGCCTCGACGTCCCAGACCGTGTCGCCGATCAGGACCGCGTCGCGGTCACCGGCACGCTCCAGCGCGGCCTCGACAACGTCGGGCGCGGGCTTCGTCGCCTCGACGTCGGCCGACGACGTCCACGCGTCGACGACCGGGCGCGCGTCGAGGAGCTCGAGATAGTGCTCGAGCTCCTCCTCCTTCGCCGAGCTCGCCAGCACGACGGTCAGGCCCTCATCGTGCAGCCTCCCCAGCAGGTCCCGGGCCCCGGGGAACGGGCGGACCTCGCCGATCAGCTCCTGGTACCGCTCGCTCTCGGCGGCACGCAGGTCGTCGCCCTGGCGGTTCTCGACCTCGTCGCCGAGGAGGTGGCCGACGAGCTGGTCGCCGCCCATGCCGATCGTGCGGTGGATCTGCCAGCCAGGCACCTCGTACCCGTGGGCGGCCATGGCGCGCTGCCAGGCGAGCACGTGGTGGTAGTTGGTGTCGACGAGCGTGCCGTCGATGTCGACGATCGCGGTGGAGGCCATGGTCGTGGCGCGTACCCGCCCGACGCGGGGTTCACGCCCGGGCTGCCTGGGCAGGCGCTGTGCATGCATGGCCGCGCGTCCCATCCCGACGCCGCCGAACGCGTGAGCCGCGGGTTCGACGCCGAGCGCCCGCTGGCGGGCTACGCCGCCCTCGCCGGCGCGTACGCGGTCCTCCTGACCGGCGGGCTGGCGGCCGCGCGCCGTCAAGGCGGCCTGCTCGAGGAGCTGCCGCCAGCCGACCTCGCGGTGCTGACCGTCGGCGCGCACCGCCTGAGCCGCACGCTCTCGCGGGAGAAGGTGACGCGGCCGCTGCGGCGCCCGTTCACCGTGGTGCGCGAGGACGCCGCCGCGCCGCCCGCCGAGCTCGACGAGCGCACGCGGACCGATCGCGGGACCGTTGGTCGCGCGATCGGCGACCTGCTGACGTGCACGCTGTGCCTCGATCAGTGGACGGCGTCCGCACTGCTGACCGGCTACCTCGTCGCGCCGCGCGTCACCCGCACCCTCGCGGTGCTCTTGACGATGCGCGCAGGGGCCGACGCACTCCAGCTCGCCCACGGGCGCCTCGCCGGCCCAGCCGGCGCGGGTGTTTCGCCCGCCCCGGCCGCGGGCACCGGCGTCGCATGACGTCGACGACGGATCGTCCCCTCGCGCTCATCACAGGCGCCTCCACCGGCATCGGACGCGAGCTCGCGCGCGAGTTCGCCGCGCACGGCTATGACCTCGGCGTCGCCGCCAACGAACCGCGCATCCACGAAGCCGGCGAGGAGCTCCGCGGCCCCGTGGAGGTCGACAGCGTCGAGGTCGATCTTGCGACGGACGAGGGCGTCGACACGTTCCAGGCCGTCTACAACGCGTCGACGTCCTTCATCCCGTCCTTTGCGCTCGCGCTGCGCAACGAGGCCAAGGGCAGCGGCGTGACGATCACGGCGCGCATGCACGGTGACGAGCGCGTCGTCTCGCACAGCCGCAAGACCCGCGCGCAGGCCGCCCTGAGCCGTGTGCTCCCTGACCACGTGAAGGCCGAGCTGCACCGCCGGCAGGCCGCGCCCGGGTCCGGGCGCCGGTGACGCCGCGTCCCGCGCCAGCCGGGCGAGTAGGGTCATCGGTACACCAGCGCGCGCCCCGCCTCGGGGACGCCGCGTCCCATCCGGCGAGCTGAGGATGGCCCCTACCGACACGCACCGGCCGCTCACCCTGTGGTCCACCGATGCTGCTGACCCGTCCGCGGACGGCCCAGCCATCCTGCTCGTCGAAGACGACGACGGTGACGCGTTCCTCTTCTCCGAGCTGCTCGTCGACGCGTTCGCCGAGGCGGTCGTCGCCCGCGCCGCGGACCTCCGGGGCATCGACGCCGCGCTGACCGACCTCCCCGGCGGGCCGGACTGCGTCGTGCTCGACCTCGGCCTGCCCGACGCCCAGGGGCTCGACGCGCTCGCGCGCATCCTCGAGCGCTGGGCCGACATCCCGGTCGTCGTCCTCACGGGCGATGTCGACACCGACCGCGGCGTGGCTGCGGTGGGCGCAGGCGCCCAGGACTACCTCGTCAAGGGCCAGGCGGACGCCGAGACCCTGCGCCGCAGCATCGCCTACGCGATCGTGCGCGCCCGCGCGGACGCCGCCGAGCGCGAGCTGCGCGTCGCCCAGTCACAGGCCCGCGAGAACGAGCGCCTGGAGCGCGGGCTGCTGCCCAGCCCGGTGCTGCGCGATCCGCGTGTCGCCGTCGACACCCAGTCCCGGCCGGGGCGCGCCGCGACGTACGTCGGCGGTGACTTCTACGACGTCGTGGAGACCGACGACGGCCGCGTGCACGCGCTCATCGGCGACGTCTGCGGCCACGGGCCCGACGAGGCGGCGCTCGGCGTCTGCCTGCGCGTGGCCTGGCGCACGCTCGTCCTCGCCGGCCATGACCAGGAGGCCGCACTGCGCGGCGTCGAACGGGTCCTCGAGCACGAGCGCGACGCCGCAGAGATCTTCGTGACCGCCGCCACCCTCGTGATCGACGCCGACCGGCGGCGCGGATCCATCTGCCTCGCCGGGCATCCCAACCCGCTGCTGCTGGCCGGCGGGAGCGTCGAGGCGATCAGCCTCGCGCCCTCCCCCGCGCTTGGCCTGCTGCCGGGCCGGACGGTGCCGGCGCAGCCGATCGCCATCGACCGGGACGCCGCGCTGCTGCTGTACACCGACGGCCTCATCGAGGGCCGGGTCGGCGCGGGGCAGGACCGGCTCGGCATCGACGGTCTGCTGGAGCTGCTCGGCCGCCACCACGCCGGCGGGGCGCGGGGCGGGGTCCTGCTCGAGCGCGTGATCGACGAGGTGGAGACGCTGAACGGCGAGCCGCTCGCCGACGATGTCGCGGCCCTCATGCTCGACCTCGATGCCGCCTGAGCGCCGCTCCACCCCGCTGATCGGGCGGCTCACCAGCGGGCAGTGGCTCGCGGCCGGATCGGGGGCGCTCGCGCTCATCGCGCTGGCCGCGATCGTGCTGAGCCTCGCGGCACTCGACCGCCAGCAAGATCGGCGCGATCTCGTCATCGACCGCCTCGACCCCGCGACCGCGGCGTCCCAGCGCCTGGCGATCAGCCTCCTCAACGAGGAGACCGGTGTCCGCGGATACCTGCTCAGCGGCGACGAGGCGTTCCTGGCGCCCTACCGGGAGGGGCGCGCCGAGTCCGCGGCCACCCTGCGCCGGCTCCGCGCCCTGGCCGGTGACGATGTTCCCGCGCTGACCGGTGACCTCGCGGCGGCGCAAGCGGCCGTGACGCGCTGGCGCGACACGTACGCCGACCCGGCGATCCTCGCGGTCCGCGAGCGCGGCGCGGGCGCGAGCAACCAGCGCATCGACACCCAGGGCAAGGCCCGGTTCGACGAAATCCGGCGCAGCCTCGTGCGCGTCCAGCGCGACATCGCCGCCGCCCGCGCCGAAGCGCGCGACGACCTGTCGGCGGCCACGCGCGTCACGCAGCGCAGCCTCATCTTCACCGGCATCGTGCTGCTCGCCACCACCCTCCTGCTGTGGCTGCTCCTCCGGCGGGCGGTCGGCGCGCCCCTCGCGCGGCTCGCGGGCGACGTGCGCCGCGTCTCGCGCGGCGAGTTCGATCACGAGCTCACGCCCGACGGCGCGCGCGACATGCGGGCGATGACCGACGACGTCGAGCGCATGCGCGCGCAGATCGTCCGCGAGCTGCAGGCCCTCGAGGAGGCGCGCGCGCAGGTCGAGGCGCAGGCCGCGGACCTCCAGCGCTCCAACCAGGAGCTCGAGCAGTTCGCCTACGTCGCCTCCCACGACCTGCAGGAGCCGCTGCGCAAGATCTCGAGCTTCTGCACGCTGCTCGAGCGGAGGTACGCCGGCCAGCTCGACGACCGCGCCGATCAGTACATCGCGTTCGCGGTCGACGGCGCGAAGCGGATGCAGGCCCTGATCAACGACCTCCTCGCGTTCAGCCGTGTCGGGCGCGTCGGCGCGACGGGCTTCGAGGACGTCGACCTCGGCGCGGTCGTCGAGCAGGCCCGGTCCAACGTCCAGGACGCCGCCGAGGAGACGGGCGCGACGATCACCGTCGCGGACGGCCTGCCCACGGTGCGCGGCGACGAGGCGCTTCTCGTCGCCGTCTTCCAGAACCTCATCTCCAACGCGGTGAAGTTCCACGGCGACGCGCCGCCGCAGGTCGACATCTCCGCCGCGCGCGACGGCGACGACTGGGTCTTCACCATCCGCGACAACGGGATCGGCATCGACGCCGAGTTCGCCGACCGCATCTTCGTCATCTTTCAGCGCCTGCACCAGAAGGCCGCCTACCCCGGCACGGGGATCGGCCTGGCGATGTGCCGCAAGATCGTCGAATACCACGGCGGGCGCATCTGGCTGGCGACCGACGGCGCTCCCGGCAGCACCTTCCACTTCACCCTCCCCGCCGCAGAAAGGCGCGCGCATGACGAATCCTGACGCCCACGTCGAGCCGATCGACGTCCTCCTCGTCGAGGACGACCCGGGCGACGTCGTCCTCATCCAGGAGGCCTTCGAGCACAACAAGGTGCAAAACCGCCTGGCGATCGTCAGTGACGGCGTGGAGGCCGTCGCCTATCTGCGCCGGGAGGGCGAGTTCGCGGGCGCGCCGCGGCCCGACCTCGTGCTCCTCGACCTCAACCTGCCGCGCAAGGACGGCCGGGAGGTCCTCGCCGAGATCAAGGCCGACGATGGCCTCGCCGCCATCCCCGTCGTGGTGCTGACGACGTCCGAGGCCGAAGAGGACATCCTGCGCAGCTACAAGCTGCACGCCAACGCGTACGTCTCCAAGCCGGTCGACTTCGACCGCTTCATCGAAGTCGTCCGTCAGATCGACGAGTTCTTCGTCAGCGTCGTCAAGCTGCCGCCCGGCGCCTGACGTTCAGCCGCTCAGCCGTCGACGCTGAGCGCGCATGTCCCCTCGCGGAGCACGAGGCCTCTTACGACCCCAGCGCCGCGCCGATGCGCCCGAGGAAGCCGGGGCCGGAATTACCATCCCCGTTGCCGCTCGTCGCCTCCGGCCCGCGATGGATGTCGTGCGGCGTCGGCTGCAGGTCCGGACGCGGCGCGGCGGTCTCGAACGGGTCGGTGACGTGGAACTCGCCCTTGCCGTCGATCGACGGGCCGGTCGCCCAGCGGGCGTCGGCGGGCGGCGGGGCGTCGGCGTTGTGGTCGAAGAACCCGTAGGCGACCTGGGCGAACTCCCCCTCGTTCTCGAAGTCGCCCGGGGCGTTGGCCGGGTCCTCGAGCTCCTCGAGCACCGCGAGCCACTGCTGCTGGTGCATCGTGTCGCGGGCGATGAGGAAGCGCCACATGTCCTTCATGCCCGGGTCGTCGGTCGCCTCGTACAGCCGCGTGGCGAGCGTGCGGCCGATCGCCTCGGCGGCGACGTTCGCGCGCATGTCGGCGCGCAGGTTGCCGCCCGCGTCGACGTAGCCGGCGCTGAAGGGGACGCCGTTGGCGTCCGCCGGGGTCGCGCCCAGGCCCGTCGAGAGGAAGTGCCGCGGCTCGATGCCGCCCAGTCGCGCCGCGACGAGCGGGTTCGTCGCGACCTGGTCGACGAGCTCGGATTTCGCGCCTTCGAGGTTCAGCGCGACCGCGGTCGCGAGCACCTCCACGTGGCCGATCTCCTCGGTGCCCGTGGCGAGCAGGAGGTCCCGATAGCGGGTGTCACCCCGCGCGTTGAAGCCCTGGAAGAGGTACTGCGACATGACGCGCAGCTCGCCTTCGGGGCCGCCGATGGCCTGCTGCAGGAGCCGGGCGTACATCGGGTTGGGCTGGTCGACGCGGACGCTGTAGGCCAGGTCGGAGTGATGGACGAACACGCGTGTCGCTCCTTGGTCGGGGAGGGTGTGTGCGTCTCTCGCGTGCCCTCGCCTCAGGAGCGCGACACACGGATCGGGCTCGGCCTTCGACGAGCCCGACGGTGTCGGCTACGACATCGCCGTCGTCCCGTCACGCGAGGACGAGACGACGGAGCAGGTCAGCTGGCTGCGGGCACCGACGACGCAGGCGCTGGGGGTCGGCTGACCTCGCGGGTCCCGCCGAACACCATCTCCTCATCCACCGCGCCGCGCCGCAGCGTCACGACGTCCTGGGCGTAGCTCATCCGCATCTTCCACGGCGGGCGCGACCCCTGGACGGGGAACTCGTGCATCGAGCGCAGGACATAGCCGGCCTGGAAGTCGAGCAGCGGCTCCTGGGTCACCGACGCGTCGTGGTTCACCGGCTTGGCCCAGGCGTAGCCGCGGTCGCGCATGTGCGCGAGCAGGCGACAGAGGTACGTCGAGGCGAGATCGACCTTGAGCGTCCACGAGGCGTTCGTGTACCCGATGGCGAACGCGAAGTTCGGCACGCCCTCGAGCATCATGCCCTTGTACGTCATGCGCTGCGCGAGCTCGACGTGCTCGCCGTCGACGTCGAGGTCGACGCCGCCGAAGGCCAGGAGCTGCAGGCCGGTCGCGGTGACGATGATGTCGGCCTCGAGCTCCTCCCCGGACCGCAGGCGGATGCCCCGCTCGGTGAAGGTGTCGATGTGGTCGGTGACGACCGACGCCTGCTGCCGGCGGATCGCCTTGAACAGGTCGGCGTCGGGCACGAGGCAGAGGCGCTGGTCCCAGGGGTTGTACGTGGGCGTGAAGTGCCGCAGGTCGTAGCCCTCGGGCAGGCGCTGCTTGACCCCGAACCGCAGCAGCCGTTTCATGAGGCCGGGCGCGCGGCGGCTCAGCTGGTACTGGATCGTCTGCATCGTGACGTTCTTCCAGCGCACGATGTCGTAGGCGGTCTGCGCCGGCAGGACGCGGCGCAGCGCGTTGGCGACCGGGTCCTCGCCGGGCAGCGAGACGACGTACGTCGGGGAGCGCTGCAGCATCGTGACGTGCGCCGCGCCGCCGTTGGCCAGCGCGGGCACGAGGGTCATCGCGGTCGCGCCGCTGCCGATCACCACGACACGCTTGCCCTCGTAGTCGAGATCCTCGGGCCAGTGCTGCGGGTGCACGATCTCGCCGGCGAAGTCGTCGCGGCCCGGGAACTCCGGCGTGTAGCCCTCGTCGTAGCGGTAGTAGCCGCTGCACAGGTAGAGGAAGCCCGCGGTGATCACCGTGCGCTCTCCGGTGTCGGTGCGCTCGGCCTCCACGGTCCAGCGCGCGTCCTCGGTCGACCAGCGCGCGGCGACCACGCGATGGTGGAAGCGGATGTGGTCGTCGACGCCGTGGTCGCGCGCCGTCTCTCGGACGTACTCGAGGATCGACGGGCCGTCGGCGATCGACTTGGCCGCCGTCCACGGGCGGAACGCGTACCCGAGGGTGTGCATGTCCGAGTCCGAGCGGATGCCCGGATAGCGGAAGAGGTCCCAGGTCCCGCCGGTGGCGCCGCGGGACTCGAGGATGACGTAGCTGGTGCCAGGCAGCCGGTCGGTCAGGTGGCAGGCCGCGCCGATGCCGGACAGGCCTGCCCCGACGATCAGCACGTCGAAGTGCTCCGAGGTCATGCCGCGGAATGTTACCGACCGGTAGCAACCCGCCGGCGCATGGTCTACTGCAGGCGGTACAGCGGCGCGTTCGGGCGCGCGCGCTGAGGCTCCCATCGCCGCACGTGGACCCGTCGCCGGGCCGCGCGCAGGCGCACGGCCATGACGGCCGCACGGGTCAGGATCGCCGCGATCGCGAGGACCGCGGCGATGGCGATGAGCAGGAAGGCCAGAAGGATCGTGGCGATGCTCATGCCCTGGACGCTACCCCTGAGCGCGGAGGCGCGAAACCGTCGCTCAGACGGCGGCAGGCACGACGGCAGGCGCCGCGCGGCGGACCCGCCGCGTGACGATCGCGCGGCCGCCGCGCGCAGGCGCCATCGCGACCCCGCGGAAGCGCCAGCCCTCAGGGGGATCGTCCGTCGGCGCAAACGTCACCTCGCGCAGCAGCGTGCGCAGGACGACGTCCATCTCCATGTGCGCGAACGTCGCGCCGATGCACCGCCGCACGCCGCCGCCGAACGGGATCCAGCTGTACGTGTCGGGCAGCTGGTCGAGGAAGCGATCGGGATCGAAGCGGTCGGGGTGCGGGAACAGCGCCGGGTCGAAGTGCGTCAGCGCCGCCGCGAGCCCGATGCGCGTGCCGCGCGGCAGGCGGTAGCCGCCGAGCTCGTACGGCGCCATGACGTACCGGCCTGCGAAGAAGATCACCGGACGCATGCGCTGCACTTCGCGGATCGTCGCCTCGCGCAGCGCGCGGCCGCCTTCGTCGGCTTCCGCCGTCAGCCGCGCGAGCACCGCCGGGTGGCGGCGCAGGCGCTCGACCGCCCAGCTGAGCTGGTGGGCGGTCGTCTCGTGCCCGGCGGCCATCATCGTGACGAGCTGGTCGCGGATCTCCTCCCCGGTCATCGGCGAGCCGTCGCTGTGCGTGGCCTGCACCAGCAGCGCGAGGATGTCCGCGCGCTCCTCGAGCCCGGGGTCGTCCTTCGCCATCGCGATGAGCCGGTCGAGCACCGCGTCGACCCGGGCCCGCACGCGCAGGAACGCGCCCCACGGGCTCCGCGGCCCGAGGTCGCGCTGGAGGTGGGTGAGCGTGGCCAGCCGCGAGCCGCGCGCCGTCAGGTCGGGCATGAGCTCCTCGAGCTCGCGCAGCTCCGTGCCCGACGCGCCGAAGATCGCGCGCAGGATCGCCCGGAGCGTGATCCGCTGCATCGAACCCGCGACGGCGAACTCGCTCCCCGACGGCCATGACGCGATCTCCGCGAGCGTGATCTCCTCGATGAGCCCCTCGTAGGTCTGCATCCGCTGCCCCTTGAACGGCGGCAGCAGCAGACGCCGCTGCTCGAGGTGGCGGTCCTCGTCGATTCCGAGCAGCGAGTTCGGCCCGAGGATCCGCCGCAGCGGGCTGTGGTCGCCGGCGTGCAGCGCGGACGGCGAGGCCGTGAAGACCTGCTTGGCCAGCGCCGGGTCGGCGACGATCACGAACGGGCCGAAGCCCCACACCCGCGCGGTGATCATCTGGCCGTACCGGCGGCGGGATCGCTCGAGGTACTCGCGCTGGCGCACCATCATCGCCAGCGTCTGGACGCCGGCCGGCGTGCGCGGTCCGGGTGGCAGGCCGTCGGTGACCGCGGTGGGCATGCGCCGACGTTACACGGGCCAGGCGGGCGACAGGGCGTCGGCAAGCGGGCCGGGCCGTCCGAGGAGGTAGCCCTGCACGAAGTCGCAGCCGAGGCCACGGAGGATCTCCAGATGTCCCGCGTGCTCGACGCCCTCGGCCGTCACGGGCCGTCCCATGCCGTGTGCCATCCCGATCACGGCCTCCACGATGGCGGCGTCGCCGGCGTCCGTCCCGAGCCCCGCGACGAACATCCGGTCGATCTTCAGCGCGTGGACCGGGTGCTCCTTCAGCGTCGCCAGCGACGAGTAGCCCGTGCCGAAGTCGTCGAGCACGAGCTCGATGCCCTGCTCCTCGAGCGTCGTGAGCGCCTGCGCGGTCTGCGCGTCGGCACGCAGCAGCGCCGTCTCGGTGATCTCCAGCGCGAGGCGCTCGGGGCACAGCTTTGCGGCGCGCAGCGCCGAGCGGACCGTGGCGCCGAGCCCGGGGTCGGCGAGCTGCCGCGGCGAGAGATTGACGTTGACGCGCAGGCCGGCGTGCGGCGCGACGTCGCGGCAGGCGGTGCGAACCACCCACTCGCCGATCGGGACGATGAGCCCGGTCTCCTCGGCGACGGGGATGAAGTCGACGGGCGACACGGGCCCGAGCCGCCTGCTGTCCCAGCGCAGCAGCGCCTCCACCGTCTCGACGCGACCATCGGCGACGCGCACGATCGGCTGGTAGACGACGCGCAGCTCGTCACGCTCGAGCGCGCCGCGGAGCTCCTGCTCGAGGCGCAGCCGCCTGGCGACCTGCGGCTCGCCCGCTGCCGCGTACGGCCGATAGCCGTGCCCGCCGTGGCGCTTGACCTCGTACATCGCGATGTCGGCCCGGCGCAGCGCCTCGCGCACCGACGTGTCCGCCGGGTCGATCCGGACGCTCCCGATGCTCGCCGACACCGTGACGGGCTCTTCGCCCTCGAGGAGGATGGGGCGCTCGAGCTCGCGCATGATCCGCCGGGCGGTCTGTTCGATCCGCCGGTCGTCCAGCGGGCGCCGCGGGACGATCACGAACTCGTCGCCGCCGAAGCGGGCCACCACGTCCTGTGCGCGGACGGCGCAGCGCAGCCGCTCGCCGACGACCCGGAGCACCTCGTCGCCGGCCTCGTGGCCGAGCGCGTCGTTGACCCGCTTGAGCCGGTCGAGGTCGACGAACAGCACACTGACATCGTTGCCGCGGGCGCGAGCGGCGTCGAGCAGCTCACCCATCGTGGCGGTCAGGCCGTGCCGGTTCGCCAGGCCGGTCAGCGAGTCGTGCGTCGCTTCGTGCGTGAGGCGGTCGTGCGCTCGCTTGCGTTCGATCGCGATGCCCGCCAGGCGTGCGGCGTCGCGGAGGAACTCGAGGATGTCGCTGTCGGGCTCACGCGGGTGGGCCCCGTAGAGCGCGAAGGTGCCGAGCACGCCGCCGGCGCGGTCGAGCACCGGGACCGACCAGCAGTGCCGCAGATCGTGCGCCCGCGCGAGATCTGCGAACGCGTCCCAGTTCGGCTCAGCGAGGATGTCGGGCGTGATGACCTCGACGCCGAGCGCGGCGGCGCGGCCGCACGAGCCGACGTCCGGGGCGATGTGCACGCCGTCGATGGCGTCGCGGTAGGCCTTCGGCAGCCGAGTCCCCGCGGCGTGATGCAGCGTTTCTGTGGCCCTGTCGCGCAACAGGACCGACGCCCAGACGTTCGGGTCGAAGCGTTCGATGCCGTCGACGATCGTGCCCAGCGTGTCCTCCAGCGGCGCGTCCGCGGCGATGAGCTCGTGGGCGCGGTTGTGCGCCGCGGCGACGTCACGTGCGCGTCGCAGCTCGCGATCCTGCAGCCGCAGCTGCATCGCAGCGCCCACGGCCTCGGCGAGGTCCTCGAGGAGCACACGGTCACGTTCGCTCCACGCATGCGGATGGCGGTCCATCACGCACAGCGCGCCAACCGTCTCCCCACCCGCGCGGACCGGCACGCCCGCGTAGGCGGCGATCCCGTACTCGGTGTGCGCCGCGTGCTCGGCAAGACGGTCGTGCGCGGCGAGGTCCTCGACGGCGAGCGGCGCGTCACCGCCGACGACGTAGCGACACAGCGCGTGGGCGACCGAAAGGCTCGCCCCTTCCAGCACCGCGGGGCTCACCGCGTGGGAGCACTCATCGGTGAGCAGCGAGATGAGGCAGATGGGGGCATCGAGCGCCGTGCGGGCCAGCGTGGCCCAGCGATCGAGCGCGTCCGAGAGCTGCACGGGTTCGGCGAGCAGCCGGTGAAGCACCGCCATCCGGGGCCCGGACGCCAGGACGGCCTGGACGTGGCCCTCGTCGAAGGGATCGGGAACGGCGACAGCGGGGGCGGAGCGCATGCTCTGTCGTCATCGACGCATTCGGGCTGCTTCTGGATCGCCAGTCGATGGGATCCCGAGAAGTCGGGAGGCCCATCGTCCATCCGGCCCGAAGTCCGACGTCTCGGCTGGCCAGCCAGCTAGGCTCGCGCCCATGTCTGCCCCGCCCGCGCCCCACCCGCCGTTCGACGCCGACCACGAGCGCATCCGCCGGGAGATGCGCGCGTTCATCGCCGCCGAGCTCGCGCCGAACGCCGACGCGTGGGAAGAGGCGCGGTACTTCCCCGACGAGCTCTTCCCGAAGGTCGGCGCCGCCGGCTACTTCGGGCTGAAGTTCGAGCCCGAGTGGGGCGGCAGCGCTCCGAGCTTCCAGGAGGGCACCCTGCGCGCCGCGCTCTGGGCGCTGGAGCTCGCACGGTGCGGATCAGGCGGCTTGGCGGCGGGTCTCGGCGCGCACAGCGAGATCGCCGCACCGCCGATCTGGAAGTTCGGCACCGACGAGCAGAAGCGCCGGTGGCTCGCGCCCGCCATCCGCGGAGAGTTGCGCTGCGCGCTGGGCATCACCGAGCCCGGCGCGGGGTCGGACGTCGCCGGCCTGCGCACGCGCGCCACGCGCGTGGACGGCGGCTGGCTCGTCAACGGCGAGAAGATGTTCATCACCAACGGCGTCCGGTTCGATGCCATGGTCACGGCGGTGCGCACCGGCGAGGGCGACCGGCATGCCGGGATCTCGTTCCTCGTCGTCGAGCGCGGGGACGGCGTGAGCGCGTCGCCCATCCACAAGCTCGGCTGGCACGCATCGGACACCGGGATGGTCGCCCTGCAGGACGCGTTCGTCCCTGAAGACCATCTCCTGGGTCAGCTCGACCAGGGCTTCGCGCTGATCATGGCCAACTTCCAGTGGGAGCGGCTGCAGATGTCGCTCGGCGCCGTTGGCGCGATGGAGGCGCTGCTCGACATGACGATCCCGTTCGTGCAGACCCGTCAGGTCGGCGGCCGCCCGCTCGTCGCCCAGCAGGCGATCCGCCACAGGCTCGCCGAGGCGGAGGTCACCCTCAACGCGTCACGCGCGATGACGTTCGACACCCTCGGCCGCTTCGCCGCCGGTCACGACGTCCTGCGCGAGGTGACGATGGCCAAGCTGCAGACCCAGCGGGCCGCCGTCGACGTCGCCGACGTCTGCCTGCAGCTGCACGGCGGCTACGGCACCCTCGAGGAATCCGGCCTTCCGCGCGCGCTGCGCGACGCGCGGCTCGGGCCGATCGGCGGCGGGACCGACGAGATCATGGCCGAGATCCTCGGCCGCACGATGTAGGCGGCGCGCTCACCCGTACGGGCACTGGCCGCGCTGCACCCGTGCCAGCTCGGCCGGCAGCAGGACCGCCGTCTCCGAGGCGCCTTCGAGCTGGTCCTGGACCGAGCTCAGCATCCCCTGATCGCTCGACGGGACCTTGCCCCCGTTCTTCGCGGCGTCAGCCTGAAGCTGCGCCAGGTCGTACGGCACGTCGGCGACCACGGACTGCTGCACCTCAAGCATGCGATTGAAGAACTGCATGAGGCAGGCCGACTCGCCGTCCTCGTCGATGGCGATCCGGGTGACGTTCACGGCGTTGGTGTAGATCGACTCGAGCTTTGCGTCCTCGGCGACAAGCGCCTGCAGCTCCTGGTTGACGGGCGCCGCCGGCGCGTCGTCGATGAACACCGTCGCCGCACCGAACTTCGCGGGCACCGCGCCGTCCTGGTCGGCCAGCGCCTCGGCGAGCCCGGGATGCCGCGCGATGCGCGCGGCGCGGGCGGACTTCGACTCACCGTCGGGGACGACGTTCGCGGCGAAGGACAACGTTCTCGCCTTCGCGTCGTACGCGGGCTCGGACAGCTCGACCACGGCGAGGTCCTTCGACGCAGGCGCGCCGGCAACCTTGACCGCCGCGTTCGGCGGGTCGTCCCCGGCGAAGAAGCGCTTTGTGAAGGCGTCGATGCCCTCGGTCCCCGCCCGGCGGGCCGGGCGGTCGGTGAACCACACGCCGCGAGGATCGACGTCCGTGAGCGTGAGCTTGCCGTCGGCGAACGTCCCGCCTTCGGCGTTGAGCACGCCGAGGAGCGCCACGCCGTCGGGCGGCACCTTGGAGGTCGCCGCGCTCGCCGGCGCCGACGTGGCCGCGCTGGACTCGTCGTCCGACGACGAACCGCACCCGCCCAGGCCGAAGGCGAGGACGATGGCCGCGGACGCGAACGTCACCCGGGTGGCGCGGCGGAGCAGGCGGTGGTGAGAGTCGCTCAGGATTCCGTGCATACGTTGCCCACGATAGGGGTGCAGAGCAGACCGGCCGGCGACCTCCGTGGGAGAGGCGGCCGCCGGCCGGTGTCCTCCCTCCCCAGGCGAGGAGCTTCTGGCGTCCGTGCGGCATGAACTGGCGCAGCCGCGCCGGTCCAGATTCCGGTGCGGAAGGCTAGCGACCTGCTGACACCATGTCCAGTCGGCAGCGTTCGCCGCGCGCACATACGATGCCGGGCGCTCAAGCATTCAGTTCCCCCCTGAGGAGACGCACATGGGAGTTCTCGACGACAAGGTGGCGATCGTCACCGGTTCCGCTCGTGGCATCGGCCGCGCCACGGCCGAGCTGCTCAGCTCGCAGGGCGCGAAGGTCGTCATCAACGACCTCGACGCGGACGTCGCCAACCAGACCTCGTCGGAGATCGCGGGCGAGACCGTCGTCTACGCCGGCGACCTCACGAAGGAAGGCGCTGCGGACGAGCTCGTCAAGACGGCGGTCGACGCGTGGGGCAAGGTCGACATCCTCGTCAACAACGCCGGCTACACGATCGACAAGCCGGTCCACAAGCTGACCGACGACGACTTCCGCAAGATGCTGGAGATCCACAACGTGGTGCCGTTCCAGACCATCCGCGCGGTGGCGCCGTACTTCCGCGAGCCGGCTAAGGCCGAGCGCGAGCGCGGCGAAGAGGTCTTCCGCAAGATCGTCAACGTGTCCTCGACCTCCGGCCTCTTCGGCAACGCCGGCCAGGCGAACTACTCCTCCGGCAAGGCCGGCGTCGTCGGCCTGACGAAGACCGTCGCCAAGGAGTGGGGCCAGTTCAAGGTCAACGTCAACGCGGTCGCGTTCGGCTTCATCGAGACGCGCCTGACGGCGGCCAAGGACGACGAGAACGTCGCCGAGATCGGCGGGCAGAAGATCCAGCTCGGCATCCCGGAGAACCTCCGCGCCATGTCGACGATGCTCATCCCGATGGGCCGCGCGGGCACCCCGGAGGAGGCCGCCGGCGGCATCTTCCTGCTCTGCTCGCCGTGGGCGAACTACGTCACCGGCCAGACCCTGAACATCACGGGCGGCCTCTTCTCCGGGATGGTCAGCTAGCACCGACGCGAGGACGGGAGGCCCCGACGTGTCATCTCCGTTCTCGATCTCGGTGGTCGGCGAGGGCGACCTCGCCGACCTCCTGCCCCTCATGCGGGGGTACTGCGAGTTCTACGGCACGGCACCGGGCGACGACGCGCTGGAGCGTCTCGCCCGGGCGTGCCTGGACGACCCGAGAGCGACGGGCACGCAGCTCATCGCCCGCGCTCCGGGCGGCGACGCAATCGGGTTCGCCACGATGTACTGGACCTGGTCGAGCACCCGCGCCGAGCCGATCGGCCTCATGAACGACCTGTTTGTGACCCCAGCCGCGCGCGGTACTGGTCTGGGCCGGGCGCTCATCGACGCGTGCGCGCGGCTGACCGCCTCACGCGGGCGGAAGATCCTCGAGTGGGAGACCGCGCCCGACAACCACACCGCCCAGCGCGTGTACGACGCGACGCCCGCTGAGCGCTCGGAGTGGCTCGCGTACGACTGGGACCTGGAGAGCAGTCCTCCCACGCCGTAACTCGGCGCGGGCGCGCGTGTTTCCCTATCGATGCCCCGCGTCCGCCTCCTCACCAGCGCCGCGCTCGCCGCCGCCCTCCTCCTCCCTGCCGCCGACGCCCACGCGCGTTCGATCCTCGTCGCCTCCGGCGACGCCGCCGCGACCATCACCGATGCCTCGACGAACAAGGTCCTCGGCCGGGTTCCCGTCGGCGGCCGGACCATCGCCGCCGCCGTCTCCCCCGACGGCAACCGCGGGTACGTCGCGACCCAGAACCGCGTGGTCGCCATCGACATGGGCGGCCGGACGTCCGCCGGCACCTTCACCGCGGGCGGCGCGATCCGGGCCTTGGCGCTGACGAGCGATGGCACCCGGCTGTTCGTCGCGCGCCGCGGCGGCATCGAGATCGTCGACCCGGCCACGCTGCAGCGCGTCGGGGCCATCTCGCTCGGCGGCGCGACCCCAGGCGCGATCGCCGTCGCCCCGGGCGGTCAGCGTGCCGCCGTCACGCTGAAGGACAAGATCGGCCTCATCGACGTGGCCGGCAGCCGGCTCGCCCGGCGGGCGAAGAGCGGCACGCTCGGCGACGTCGCCTTCGCCCCCGGCGGCGCGCTCTGGGCGACGTCCCCGAAGGGGGAGCTGCGCAACTACGACCGGGTGACCGGCAAGCTCCTGCGACGGGTAAAGCTCAAGGCGGGTGTCGGCGCGGGCCTGGCGATCTCGGCGGACGGCCGGCGCGCGCTCGTCGGCGCGACGCGCACCAGCAAGGCGACCGCGGTCGTCGACCTCGCGGGGCGCCGCCTGCTCGCGCGGGTGAAGACGGGCGCCGGCCCCGGCCACCCCGCGTTCTCGCCGGACACCCTGCGCGCGTACGTCGCCGATGAGCGCGGCGGCACGATCTCCGTGCTGGCGACGCGCTCGTGGAAGCGCCTGACCATGCAGAAGCTCCCGCGCGGCGCGCGCCCAGTGGCGCTGCAGGTCCAGCCCGGACTCGCGCTGAAGCGCGGCACGGAGGGCAACGACCAGCTCATCGGCTCGCGCCTGAACGACCGGCTCGAGGGTCTCGGGGGCGACGACCTCCTGCGCGGCTTCCGTGGCAACGATCAGCTCGACGGCGGCGCCGGCAACGACAACCTCGACGGCGGGCCGGGCAACGACCAGCTCGTCGGCGGCGACGGTGACGACCGGATGTCGAGCGGTGCCGGCAACGACACGATCGCCGGCGGTGTCGGCAACGACGTCGCATTCGGCGGAACGGGCAACGACAACGTCAACGGCGACGACGGCAGCGACTACCTCGACGGCGGCGACGGCGACGATGAGGTGTTCGGCGGCGCCGGCGACGACAAGATCAACGAGGCCGGCCTCGGCAATGACCCGATGCTCGACGGCGGGCCGGGCAACGACTACATCAACGGCAACCGCGGGACCGACAAGATCGTCGGCGGCGAGGGCAACGACACGCTCTTCGGCGGGCCGGGCGGCGAGATCATCGACGCGGGACCGGGCGCGGACACCGTCGACGGCGGCACCGCCGGCGACAACATCTACGGGCGTGACGGCGATGACGCGCTGCGCGGCGACGCCGGCCGGGACACGATCTACGGGGCCGACGGCAATGACACGATCGACGGCGGCTCGGGCGACGACACGCTCTCGGGCGGCAACGGCGGGGACGAGATCGTCGCCGGCCCGGGCGAGGACACGGTCAACGGCGGCAACGGCGTCGACTCGATCCGCGTCGCCGACGGCGACCGGGACATCGTCGACTGCGGCACGGGCAAGGACACCGTCTACGTCGAAGAGGACGCCCCCACGCGCGACACGCTCCGCCGCTGCGAGACCGTCGTCAAGGTGCCGGCCGAGCCCTCGACCGACGCGCCGCCCGCCTCGAACACCATCATCGGCACGGCGATCGCCGACGTCCTCAACGGCACGCCGGGCAAGGACACGCTCCTCGGGGGCGACGGCGACGACCAGCTCTTCGGCAACGACGGCGACGACTACGTCGACGGCGAGAACGGCAACGACACCGTCCGCGGCGGCCCCGGCAACGACGAGCTCTACGGCCGCTTCGGCGACGACCTCGTCCTCGGCAACGAGGGCGACGACAAGCTCAACGGCGACCGTGGCGCGGACACGCTCAACGGCGGTCCGGGGAACGACCAGATCTTCGGCGGCTTCGACGACGACGTCATCTCCGGCGAGGACGGCGACGACCGCATCCAGGTCGTGGGCCTCGGGGTCGATCGCGTCGACTGCGGGGAGGGCAACGACACGGTGTTCGCCGGACCGGAGGACGTCATCGCCCCGAACTGCGAGAACGTCCGGATCTGATCAACGCAGGCCGTCGAGGAGCGCCTCGACGGCCACGCGCCAGCGGCGGTCGACCGACGCCTTCGATGTGCCCAGCCGCCGCGCGTTCTCCGCGGCCGCCAGTCCCTGGATGAGCGATACGTACGCGTGCGCGATGTCGGTCGCGTCACCGCGAAGGATGCGCGCGTCGATCGCGCGGCGAACGCGGGCGACGACGAGGTCACGGACATCGGCGCCGGCCTGCGACTCCTCCGGCCCCGGCGAGAAGTCGGCGAACGGCCGGGAGAACATCACCCCGGCCAGCTCCGGGTGCGCGACGAGGAACGCGCGGTAGTCGTCGGCGAGCGCCAGCAGATCCGCCCGTGGATCGTCGCTCTCCGGCCGCGCCGCGAGCCGTTCCGCGAGCCGGCGGAACCCGGCGAAGAACACCGCGCGCAGCAGGCCTGCCCGGTTGCCGAAGAGCTCGTAGACCGCCGGCGTGGAGGTCGAGGCCTCCCGCGCGATCGCCCGCGTGGAGAACCCGGCCGCCCCCTCCCGCGCCAGGAGATCGAGTGCGACATCGAGGACCTGATCACGCAGAACCGGTGTGCGCTGCTTCGGGCGGGGCATGCCAGGCACCTTATCGCTGTTTCGTAACACCGTTTCGTAACAGTGTTACGATATCTCCATGACCTCCCTCCTCCGGTATGACCTCACTGACGGCGTCGCGACGATCACGCTCGACGACGGGAAGGCGAACGTCCTCTCCGCCCCGATGCTGCAGGCGCTCCACGGCGCGTTCGACCGCGCGGAAGCCGATGACGCGGTCGTGCTCGTCACCGGCCGCGCAGGTCGCTTCTCCGCCGGATTCGACCTCGCCACCTTCCAGGCAGGGCCCGAGCCGCTCCTGGAGATGCTCACGCTCGGTGGCACGCTCACCGAGCGGGTCCTGGCGTTCCCGCGGCCAGTCGTCGCCGCCGTCAGCGGCCACGCGATCGCCGCCGGCGCCTTCATCCCCCTCGCCGCCGACCTGCGCCTCGGTGCCGACGGCCCGTTCCAGATCGGGCTGAACGAGACCCGCATCGGGCTCACGCTTCCTGCATTCGTGCAGGCGCTCGCCCGCGAGCGACTTGCACCGTCCTGGCTGCCGCGCGCCGCGATCTGCGGCGAGCTGCTGCAGGGCAGCGACGCAGTGTCGGCTGGCTATCTCGACCGGATCGTGGCGTCGGACGAGCTGATGGACGCCGCCCGCGCCGCCGCGCTGGAGCTGCGCGCCGTCGAGGCGCGCGCCTACGCGGAGACGAAGCTGATGGTGCGCGCCGACGTGCTGGCAGACGTGCGCGCCGGGATCGATGCGGAGTTCACCCGCGAGCGGTTCGGGCTCGCCACCGCGGCCGCCTGACGCCGCCGCACCCGGCCGCACACGACGCGCCAGGGTGAAGAACGTTCACCTTCTTGACTGTCCCGTACGCCTGGGTACGGTCCGCCGCAACGGCGCAGAGGGGGCGTCGCCCGGGGCCGCCGCCAGGACGGCGGCCCCGGGGGCAACAAGCAAGGAGAGAGCCATGAAGTCCCTGTCCCGACTGCTGGTCGCGATCGTCGCGGCCTGCGGTATCGCCGCGCCTGCGAGCGCGGCCGTCACCCCGTCCATCCGCGGCCCGGAACCGACGCTCGACACGATCTCCGCCCCGAGCGGCCCGTACGAGGTGCGCGCGATCCAGATCCCGGACAGCGCGACCCCGGGGTTCGGCTCGGCGACGATCACGTACCCGGCCTCGACCGCCGAAGGGCGGTTCGGAGGCATCGCCGTCTCCCCCGGGTTCGTGTCGTACGAGTCGGCGATCTCGTGGTTCGGCCCCCGGCTGGCCTCGCACGGCTTCGTGGTCATCACGTACTCGACGCAGACGATCTTCGACCAACCCGCGGCACGGGGCCGGCAGTTGCTCGCCGCGCTCGACTACCTCACGAAGACGAGCACCGTCGCCGCACGCGTCGACCCGTCGCGTCTGGCGGTCGTGGGGCACTCGATGGGCGGCGGCGGCACCCTCGAGGCCGCCAAGGCACGCCGCTCGCTGAAGGCGGCGGTGGCCCTCACGCCGTGGGACATGGACAAGACCTGGCCCGAGATCACGACCCCGTCGCTCATCGTCAGCGCGCAGAACGACACGGTGGCACCGGCTGCGCAGCACGCGACCCGCTTCTACCAGACCCTCCCCGCGTCGACCCCGAAGAGCCACCTCCGGCTCGCCGGTGTCGGTCATGGGGCTCCGAACTCGCCACAGACGACGATCGCCGTGGCCACCATTTCGTGGCTGAAGCGCTTCGTCGACGGCGACACCCGCTACACCCAGTTCTTGTGTCCGCGGATCCCCGCGCCGCCCGGTGACGTGGCCGGCTACGACACAACCTGTCCGGGCTGGGGGTAGACCGAGGCACGGCCCGCCGGCCCCCGGCCCCATCCCGCGCCGGCGGGTCGTGCTCTCACAACGGAGGCAGCGGTTCCGGGTGCGCTTCGAAGTGCGCAGCGGCCCGGCGGATGAGGTCGCGGCCCCGCTCGATCGATCGGTCGGCCAACTCCTGCGGGATCGCCGACCCGTCACGGCGGATCATCAGCGACGTCATGCCGTACCAGAACGCCCACAGGAACGTGATCATCTCGTCGATCGGCACCCGTGGCGTCTCACCGGCGTCCATCGCCTCCTTCAGGTCCGTGGCGACCTGGAGGACGAGCAGCTGTGTCCGGCGCGACAGGTCCGCCTGGATCTCCTTGAGCTCCGGGCTGTCGTCCGGCTGCATCGCCCGCAGGACCATGAAGCGGTACGAGACGGGGTGCTCGCGCGCGAACGCGCTGTAGGCGTCCCCGACGGCGTACACGCGCATGAGCGGCGACGCATTCGCCCGGGCCTCCTCCAGCCGTGCCTCGAACTCGTCGATCGCCTCCGTGGTGAACGCGAGCAGGATGCCCTGCTTGTTCGTGAAGTGCTTGTACAGCGTGCCGACCGAGACGCCCGCGCCCTCGGCGATGTCCTCGATGCGCACCTGGCTGACGGCCGTCTGCGAGAAGAGCTCCCCCGCGACGTCGAGGATCAGGCGCCGTGTCCGGGCTCCGCGGGCGGTCGTCGCGGGCCTTGCCGTGCTGTCGTCCTGCAGTCCCATCCGCGCATGCTCGCAAACGAGATGGCCGCGACCCGCACCTACGCGAGCACCGGCATCACGCGCACCCCCGCCGGCTGGCGCTCGGCGCCGTCCAGCCGGCGCATCGCGTCGCCGAGCGTGTCCTTGTCGGGGTAGCCAATCGCGACGGTGTCCAGCCCCGGCAGCTCGGGCGCACCGGGCGGCGCGCCCTTGGAGTGCCACGTGTTCAGCCCGACGTGGTGGTGATACCCGCCCGCACTGACGAACGCGGCTTCGCTGCCGAAGTGCTGCATGAGCTCGAAGCCCAGGCAGTCGACCCAGAACCGCAGCGCCGCGGGCAGGTCGGCGACCTGGAGATGGACATGTCCGATCTCGACGTCGTGGGCGTCACTGCCGTCGGCGGCGTCGAGGATCGCGTTGAGGTCGAGCGGCCGGGTGACCATCCCCACCCGCTCGCCCGGCCCGCCAGCAGGCCACGTCTCGCGCGGGCGGTCGTGGTAGAGCTCGACGCCGTTGCCGTCGGGGTCGTCGAGGTACAGCGCCTCGGACACCGCGTGGTCGGACGCGCCACTCAGCGGATAGCGCGCGTCGAGCAACCGGGAGAAGACCTCGCCCAGCCCGCCGAGCGTCGGCCAGAGAAGCGCGGTGTGGAACAACCCGGTGGCCTCCTTGGGCGCCGTCCCGGGCATGCTGCTCGGCCGCAGGACGACCAGCGGGTGGTCGCCGCCAGGGGCGGCCAGGGTCGCGCCATCGGCCCCTTCGCGCAGCAGGTCGAGGCCGAGCAGCTCCCCGTAGAACCCCACCGAGCGCGAGACATCCGAGACGCGCAGGACGACATGGTCGATGTGCACCCGCGGGTCGACTGGCTCCATGTGCGGGGGACGGTATCCGGTGCGACGAGCAGCGGCGGCAGTTCCCCCGCTGGCGCGTCGCCGCTACGCCTGTTCGTCGCGCCGCAGGCGGGCGGCGATGCCCGCGCGGCCGTGCTCGCGCAGCTCGCCGTAGAGCGTCTTGATCTCGGCGTAGATCTCCTCCGCGGCGGCCTGCGACTGCTCGCGCGTCGGGTCGAGCACGCGCGGGAAGCGCAGCGGCTCGCCGTAGAGCACCGTGACCTGGGGGAACTCCCCGCGCTTCCAGTTGCGCACCTTCGAGGAGCCGAAGATCGCGGTCGGAACGACGGGCGCGCCCGACTCGAGCGCCAGCCGGCCGATGCCCGGCTTCGGCTTCTCGGCGAGATCGCCGGTGCGCGAACGCCCGCCCTCGCAGTACATGCACAGCGTGGAGCCCCGCTCGAGCACGGTGTGCGCGGTGATGAACGCGTCGTCGTCACGCTCACCGCGGCGCACCGGGAACACGCCGCCGTGCGTGTAGACGAACTGCAGCGGCCGGGCGAACAGCTGGGACTTCGCCATGAACTGCACCTTGCGCCGCAGCGCGGCGCCGGCGAAGAAGTGGTCCATGAACGAGAAGTGGTTCGGCGCGAGGATCACCGGCCCGCTCTGCGGGACGAGCTCGGAGCGGAAGACCTTCAGCCGGAAGAACGAGTACGAGTAGAGCGTGACGCCGACGCGGACGATCTCGTACATCGCGTCGGGGCTCTTCGTGCGCGTGCGCGTGTGGAAGCGGTCGAAGTACGACTTGGGACGCGGGTCGCGGTAGACCTGCTCCTTCATCGCGACGAGGTTGTCCGTCTGGCCGGCCATGGCGACGAGATGATGTCAGCTGCGCGCGCGATCCAGCGCGCGGTGCCATCCGACCAGCAGCGCCTCGCGTTCGGCGGCCTGCATCCTTGGCTCGTAGCGGGCCTCCTCACGCCAGGTCCGCGACACGTCGCGCTGCGTCCACAGCCCCACCCCGACCCCGGCGAGCCGGGCGGCGCCCATCGCCGTGGTCTCGTGCACGTGGGGGACGACGACGGGCACGCCGAGCACGTCGGCCTGGAACTGCATGAGCCAGCGGTTGACCGTCGCGCCGCCGTCGACGCGCAGCTCCTCCAGCCGTGGCGCGCCTGCGGCCTCCATCGCCCGCACGGCGTCGACCGCCTGGTAGGCGATGGCCTCGAGGGTCGCGCGCGCGAGGTGTGCGCGCGTGGAGCCGCGGGTCAGCCCGACGATCGTGCCCCGCGCGTATGGGTCCCAGTGCGGCGACCCGAGGCCGGTGAGCGCGGGGACGAAGTAGACGCCGTCGTTGCCGCTCAGTGACGCGGCGAGAGGTTCGGTCTCGGCGGCGACCTCGATGAGGCCGAGCCCGTCGCGCAGCCACTGCACCGCGGCGCCGGTCACGAAGATCGAGGCCTCCAGCGCATACTGCGTGCGCGCCCCGATGCGCCACGCGATGGTCGAGAGCAGCCCCTCAGCGGGCGGCGGCGGCGCGTCCCCGGTGTTCATGAGCACGAAGGAGCCCGTGCCGTAGGTGTTCTTGCCGAGCCCCGGGTCGAGACACGCCTGCCCGTAGAGCGCCGCATGCTGATCGCCGGCAACGCCGCTCACGGGCACGCCGCCCCACCCCGGCAGCGAGGCGTCGCGCACGCGACCGAGCTCGCCGATCGAAGGGCGGATCTCCGGCAGCGCCTCGCGTGGGATCTCGCCGAGCAGCGCGAGCAGCTCGTCGTCCCAGTCTCCGGTCTGCAGGTTGCAGAGCAGGGTGCGCGACGCGTTGCTCGCGTCGGTGACGTGCTCGCCGCAGAGGTTCCAGATGAGCCAGCTGTCGACCGTGCCGATCTTCGCGCGACCGGCCCGCATCCGTTCGCGCAGCCCGTCGACGTGGTCGAGCAGCCACGCGATCTTCGTGCCCGAGAAGTACGGGTCGAGCACCAGGCCGGTGCGCTCGCGGATCAGCGGCTCGTGCCCGGCCTCGCGCAGTTCGTCGCATCGCGCAGCGGTCCGCCGGTCCTGCCAGACCAGCGCGCGATGCAGCGGCTGCCCGGTCTCGGGATCCCACACGCAGACGGTCTCGCGCTGGTTCGTGATCCCGATCGCCTGCAGACCTCCCTCGGGCACGCCGGCGTCCTCGAGCGCCTCCAGCGCGACATCGCGGGTGACCTCCCAGAGCTCGCGCGCGTCGTGCTCGACCCAGCCCGGCTGCGGGAAGTGCTGGCGGAACTCGCGGTAGGCGCGCCCGGCGAGCTCCCCCTCCTCGTCGAAGACGAGGCAGGTCGAGCCGGTCGTGCCCTGGTCGATGGCCAGGATCATCGCCGCGGCAGCCTACGCGTCTGGCCGGGCGCCAGCGTCAGGTCTTCGGTGAGCAGCCGGGGCCGGCCCTGTGGCCGGTCTGTCCCATACCCGCCACGGGGTCCCCTCGACCCCGGCTGCCTCACCGAAAGGGTGGTGTCACACGCGGGAGACTGCGCGCCGGCCCGAAGGCCTCCACCCGTCGCCGTCGCCGCACTGGGTCAGGGCGCGAGGACGGCCACGCTCCAGTCCCATGCACCGGGTGGGATCGTCGCAGGAGGAGACGGTGTGTCCCCGGTGCATGGCCTCGCTGGATCGCATGGCACAAAGGTACGTCGGGCCCGGGGAACCACCCATAGACAGTCGGTCGGAGATTGCCGACGGGCACCCGTACACCCGGTCGGGGGGCGTGTGCTCGTGCCGGCCGGCCTCCGCCCGGACCTCGCTCTACGCTCCGCCTACCGGGTATCGGGGAGAGTCGAGGAGGCGCGAGTGCCGGAGATCGAGGCCCACATCACGGGCACTGTCTGGAAGATCGAGGTGGAGGTCGGCGACGAGATCACCGAAGGTGACGCCGTCGTCGTGCTCGAGTCCATGAAGATGGAGATGCCCGTGGAGGCCGAGGATGGCGGGACGGTCGCGCAGATCCTCTGCGAAGAGGGCCAGAGCGTGAAGGAGGGCGACACGCTCGTCGTCCTGACGTAGCCGCGCCCCCTGCTCTACCCTCCGCCCCACGATGCCGGGGCAGCTGCACATCGACCATCCGAGCGAGGGCATCGTCCGGCTCACGCTCGCCAATCCCACGAAGCGCAACGCGCTGGATTTCGCGATCCTCGACGCGATCACCGCCGCGGTGGAGCGCCATGACGACGCGCGCTGCCTGATCCTGACCGCCGAGCCGCCGCTCTTCTCCGCCGGCTACGACCTCACCGACCTGCCGGCCGACCGCTTCGCCGCGGCCGCTGAGGAACTCGTCGCCCACCCCTTCGCGGACGCGCTCGACGCGCTCGAGGGCACCGACGTCCCGACGGTCGCCGCGCTCCCGGGCCACGCGATCGGCGGCGGCCTGGAGCTGGCGCTCGTCTGCGATTTCCGCGTGGCCTCCGACGGCGCGAAGGTCGGCATGCCGCCGGCCAAGCTCGGCCTCGTCTACTCCCACACCGGCCTGCGCCGCTTCATCGACGCCATCGGCATCAACCGCACGCGCGAGCTGTTCCTGCTCGGCCGCAACATCGACGCGTCGACCGCGCTGGACTGGGGCCTGCTCAACCGGGTCGTCCCCGTCGAGGACGTCGCGTCGACGGCGGTCGGCCTGGCCGAGAAGCTCGCCGGCAACGCTCCGCTGTCGCTGCGCGGCAACAAGCGCGTGATGCGCGAACTGCTGCGCGCCGAGCGCGAGCTCGACCCGGCGATCGAGCAGGAGCTCATCGACCTGCGCCACAGCTGTTTTGACAGCGAGGACTTCGCCGAGGGCGTGAGGGCGTTCGCCGAGAAGCGCCAGCCGAACTGGCAGGGACGGTGACGTTCTTCCCGCTGAACGGGAAGAACGTGACCATCCGCGTCAGCGCTTGAGCGTCAGCGTCTTCGTCGTCACCGGGCCGTCGTTGACGCCGGCCTGCAGCGTGAACGTGACCTTCTTCGCCTTGGCCAGCGCCCGCTTGGCGGCCTTGGTGAAGCGGAGGGTGATGGTGGTCGGCCGACCGGCCGCGGCGGAGGTGGTCCCGGTGGCCACGGCGACCGGCTTGCCCTTGGAGAGCTTCAGGCGCTTGGCGGTCTTGCCGTCGAGGGTGAGCTTGGCGCGGGCGGTGCCGGCGTAGGTGGAGGTCAGCTTCACCTGGAAGCCCTTGGCGAGCGCGGCCCGGAGCTTCGGGAGGGCGCCGAGGGTGAGGGTGGGCGGGGTGGGCTGCGGCTGAGGCTGTGGCGACGAGCCGCCGACGTTGTCGCCGCTCGGGCCGGGAGCGAACGGCAGGTCGACAGGCGGGGTGCCGGGCGTCGGCGTCGCCGCACGGCCGAACGACCAGGTGCTGGCACGGACCGTGCGAACGACGATCTCGGCGTCGCCTCCGCGGAGGGGAATGCGGCTCGCGACACACGGATTCGGGGTTGCACCCTGCCCCGTGCACGCAGACACCGCCTTGCCATCACGGAACACCGTGATGTCGCCGAGCGCAACACCCGAGAGGAGCGACGCGTCGAACCTGAAGCGCAGGAGCAGCGGGGCTTCCGGGATGGCATCAGGCGCGGTGATGGCGAAGCTCAGACCAAAGGCCGAGTACCCAGAGGGCGCCGCCCCGCTGGTCACCGCGATCTTGGCCCGCCCCTCGTTCAGCGTGGTCAGTCTGACCGTCACCGGGCGGGCGGGCGTCGGCAGATCGTCAGCTTCGGCGCCGAGCGATTCGCCGCGCCCAAGGTCACGGTCGAACGTCTCCTGGGGCGCGACCACACGCAACGAACGGCCCATCGGCCCGAGGTCGGCTCCACGATCGTCACGCGCGCGCAGTTCGAACGTCCGCCAGCCGCGCGTGGCGGGATCGGGCCGCAGCACGGTTGAGAGCACATCGCCGTCACGGGTGAACGGCTCCACAGCGATGCCCTCGGGCGGCGTCACGACCAGCGACACCGGGTCCCCCTCGCGATCCGAGCAGCGTTCCGCGTACGCGCTCTCTCCGCCGGCGACCAGCACCTGCGAGGAGACGGGAAGGGAATCGCAGCGGGGCGCCGTGTTGAACGTGCCCGGTCGGACCGCGACCACCGCCTCGGCCGCGGAGGCCCCGCCCCGACCGTCGGCCCCGGTGATCCGAAGCGTGTCGAAGCCGGCGAACCCCGTGTCCGGCAGATACGTCCCGGCGCTGACGGATGTCGCCGCAGGGTCCTCGGTCGGCAGCAGCGACCCGATGGGCGCGAACCCGAGCACGGCACCGTGCGTCGGGTCGTCCGCGACGATCGTCACCCGATCGTCTTCGGCGTCGAAGCATGAGACTCGGATCGGGGCGCTCGTCCCCATGCGCACCACGGGTTCGTCGTAGGCGCCGTAGCCGAAGCCGCGCCCCGGAAACGCGATGCCGCATCCCGGCGCGGTGTTTCCGTCGGCGACGACCTGGATGGCCTGAGTGACGGTGGGACCGGACCCGCCGGCGCTCAGCACGCGGTAGCCGAAGCTGTCCGGACCGGTGTATCCGGGAGCGGGCGTGTAGCGATAGCCGTCGTCGGTGAACTCGACCGTGCCGTGTGCCGGAGGCGTGATGATCTCCGGCCCGCCTGGCGATGTGAACCAGCACGCCAGCCCGCGGCGCGCCGTCGCCCCCGCGCGGACGGTGACCTGTGACGACGACGAGCACTGCGGCCCAAGAGGTGCCGGCGGTGGTGTGACCGACAGCGTGATGATCACAGGAGCGCCAAGCACCCCCTGCGCGTCACGCGGGCGTACGGTGAACGCGTCCGGCCCCGTGTATCCGTCGAATGGTGTGTAGGTCGCGGTGAGGTAGGGGAACTGCGGCGAGATGCTGGCGGGCGCCCCGCCCTGAGCGACCCCGTGCCCCGCCTGGGAGGTGACCTCGAGCCCGACCGGATCGTCTTCGGCGTCCTGGCAGTACAGCGTCGCGCCGCTCGGCGTGTCGCGGTTTAGGGTCGGCGGGAACATGGGCGGTGAGCAGGTCGGCGCGGTGTTGACGTCCGCCGCGACCACGGTCCACGGCACGGTCTGCGTGGCGGACTGGCCACGACCATCAGATGCCCGGTACACCAGGGAGTCCACGCCGGTGTAGCCGGCGGTCGGGGTGACGGTGACGAGCTTCGAGGTATCTGTCACCGCGCCGGACGTCAGCGCCGCATGGCCGGGCGCTTGCGTGATCTCGATCGTGAGCGGATCACCATCGGCATCAGTGCAGGCCAGCGTGAACCCCCTCGCCACTCCGGCGCGCACCTTGCGACCTGGGGCTCCAGGTGCGCAGACCGGGAGGGCGTTGGCGGAGGCTGACACACTGACCGACTGCGTCACCGGGGCGGACACGCCGCCCGGTGTCACGGCGCGATACGAGAAGCTGTCCGCGCCGTTGTAGCCGGCGGCCGGCAGGTAGCGCAGGGTCGTGGCGATGTCTCGAGCCACCCGTGCCGTTCCGTGCTGAGGCGGCGTGGTGATCTCGTACGTCGCCGCGTAGTACTCGTCCGTTCCGAACAAGAACCCGCAGTCAGGAATGAAGCTGGCAAGCGTGTCCGTCCGGACGTCCTTCGTGGGCGGCACCACGCACGTCGGCGCCGCCGCCGACGCCACCCCAGCGCCTCCAGCAAGCAGGGCGACGACCACGGTCGCGACGGTCAGGACAGGTGCAAGGCGGGCCATCGAGCGGCGGATCGTACACGGTGGACAGGCTCAATGGTCAGCATTCCGTGAACATGGACAGCGAGCCTCGGGCCGCTCCAGCGTCCACCCCGCCTCGAACCGAACGTTCTTCCCGCCCAGCGGGAAGAACGTCACCGTCGAGCCGCCCACCTACCGTGGAACCCCATGCCCACCCTCCCGCGCACCGATCTCGACGTCTCCCCCCTCTGCCTCGGCGGCAACGTCTTCGGCTGGACCGCGGACGGCGCCGCCTCCCGCGCCGTCCTCGACGCGTACGCGGACGCGGGCGGGAACTTCATCGACACCGCTGACACCTACAGCTCCTGGGTGCCGGGGCACACCGGCGGCGAGTCAGAGCAGATCGTCGGCGACTGGCTCGCGACACGCGCCGACCGCGACCGCTTTGTCGTCGCCACGAAGGTCGGCATGTGGAAGGCCCGGCACGGCCTGTCGGCCCGCAACATCCGGGAGGCCGTCGAGGACTCGCTGCGCCGGCTGCAGACCGACCACATCGACCTCTACTGGGCGCACATCGACGACCACGACGTCCCGTTCGCCGAGACGCTCGGCGCGTTCCACGAGCTCATCGAGGCCGGGAAGGTCCGCTACATCGGGGCATCGAACATCACGGGGCTGCGGCTGGCGGAGGCCATCGAGGCAGCCGACCGCCATCAGCTGACCCGCTACGTCGCCGTCCAGCCGCACTACAACCTCCTCGAGCGCGACTTCGAGCGGCGCGATTGCGACATCGTCGCACGCGAGGGGCTGGCGACCGTCCCGTACTACGGGCTGGCGTCAGGGTTCCTCACCGGGAAGTACCGCCCGAACGCCGCGCCGGCGGAGAGCGGCCGCGGCGGTGGCGCCGCCAAGCACCTCGAGGACCCGCGGGCCGTCAACGCGCTGCGGGCGCTCGACGAGATCGCGGCGGCGCACGACACGACCGTCGCCGCTGTCGCGCTCGCCTGGCTGGCGGCGCAGCCCACCGTGGCCGCGCCGATCGCCAGCGCGCGAACCGTCGAGCAGCTCGCTGAGCTCCTGCCGATGCAGGAGCTCAGCCTCGCGCCCGACGAGCTCGCGCGGCTCAGCGCCGTCTAGTTGCCCGAGTCCTGAATCTGCGACTTCGCGTCGTCGAGCTGCTTCTGGACGTCGTCCGGCACGCCCGACTGCTCCTTGGCGGCGTCGATCGCCGTGGTCGCGGCGGTCTTCACCGACTCCTGCACGGTCTTCGCCGACTCCTGAAGCTCCTTCGAGGCCTCCTCCGGCGTCTTCTCGCCGCTCTGGACCTGCTGGGCCGTGGTCTTGGCCTGATCGGCGAGCTGCGTGGCCTGCGTCTTGATCTTCTCGCCCTGCTGCTTGAGGTCGTCGGTCGCGTCGTTTCCACCACACGCACCGAAGGCGAGCGAGGTGGCGAGGGCGGCGGCGACGAGCAGGGCCGCAGGCTTCTTGGCAGTGGTCATGACATGTCTCCTGTCAGGCGCGAATCTCGCGCGGGGCGTGCGCAGCCTACGCCTCCGCAAGCTGGCACCTCAACGTGGTTCCGACCGGGCAACGGCGCCGCGACCGGTGTCTTACGCGGCGCGCGTCATTTCACATAGACCGGCCGGCGGAACGTCACGCGCTGGAAGGAGATGCCTTCCGAGCGGGCGACCACCGACACCCAGTTGATCCGGGTGCGCAGCGCCTTCATCGGGATGCGGTACCGGCCCGCCGAACGCAGTCCGCGCTTGACCAGCGTGCCCTGGCCCTTCCGCGTCGAGGACACATAGACATCGACCTTCGTCCCGCGCGGGAGCCCGCTCGACCGCCACGTGGCGAGTACGCCCTTGACCTTCGTCCGCTGCAGCGGTGCCTTCGCGGTGCCCGCCGGCCGCAGCGTCCGCGCCCGCAGCCGGCCGAGCTCGGCGACTTCCTGGACCTTCACCCGGGCCTTCGGGGCATCGACGGCCCGCAGCCGCCACGTGCCCGCCCTCGGCTCGAGGACGACGATCGCGCTGACCTTGCCGCCGTCGCGCACCTCGGTGTAGAGGTCTCTGCGCTCGCCGCCGATCCTGTAGGTCACGCCCGTCGGCCCGACCAGCTCGAACCTCGTCTTCGCGTCACCCGAGCGGGCGGTCACGTAGAGCAGCGGGCGGTCACGGCCCACCGTGAAGCGTCGCTCGGCCGGCGCGGAGGTCGCCGCCGCCGTCGCGGAGATGGTCCGGTACTGCTCGGTGTTGCCGCCGATCCAGTCGATGTCCGGCGGGAAGCTCGACACGTTCGCCCACCGCAGCCCGTAGCCCACCGACCAGCACCTGAAGAAGCAGACCCGCGTGCTCGCCCCCGCACCGACGTCGGAGATGATGCCGCTGGCGCTGCCGACGGTGTAGCCGACGAGCTTGCCCGAGACGCTGCCCGAGCCGGTGAAGTGCGAGCGGTTCATCGCCGCCTGCGCGTTGAATTGCAGCGACAGCGCAACGGCATTGAGCTTGACGTTCATCGACCCGGACGCCTGGAAGGGCAGGATCGCGATCGTGAGGTTCATCGTGCCGCCGGCGAGGCGTCCTTCGCCGTCGAGGACCGCGATCCCGCCGGACAGGCTCCCCGACCCCGACGTGTTGATCGTCAGCGTGACGTCCTTGATGTGCAGGATCCAGTTGAACGGGTCGGGCGCGCCCGTCGGCGTCCACCCGCCCCCGGTGAGCGCCGAGATGATGAGCGGGTTGTTGTTCCCGCCGGAGAGCCCCTTGAGGCTGCCGCCGAACGTGTCGAGCACGATGCCGGTCTGCCCGAGCGGCACGCCCGGGGTCTTGATCTTCAGGCCGAGCTGATCGAGCCGGCTGCCGACGATCCCGCCGGTGATCTCCAGGCCGCCGACACCGGTGATCTCCGCGCCGCCGGTGAACGCCCAGGAGCTCGTGGCGCCCTGGTACTCGAGCTTGAGCAGCCCGATCTTCCAGCCGCCGGGGAGGTTGATGCCGTTCCAGCCGATGGAGCCGCCGAGCAGGCGGAACTCGCTTGACGGGGTCGCGTGGATGCCGAGCGCGAACGATCCGACGGGCTGGACGTTGATGAACGCGCCGAGATCGAAGTTCGGCTTGACCGAGAGGATGAGCCCGCCGCCGTCGGCCGCGTCGAGGTACTCGTTCGAGGTGCCGAGGAAGCCCATCGTCAGGCCGCCGACCGTCGTCTGGACGATGCGGGTGAAGTCGAAGACCGTCACGGCCGCGAGGTTGCCCCGCCCGGAGACGGGGTCGGTGGTCGCCCGCGTGTCGATCTGCAGCCGGCCGGTGCCCCAGTTCACGACAGAGCCGCGGCTCACGCCGATGCTCGTCCCTGGCCCCGACGTGATGAGCTGCTGGCCGTCGTCGAGGTCGAGCGTCCCGCCGACGACCACGCCGGCGTTCAGCGTGACGTTGCCCGACGCGCGCCACGTGCCGGTCCCCGTCGAGGTGATCGCGTCCGCACAGACGGCGACGACACCGATCGTGTGCCCGACCCGCGCACACCCGGACGCACCGCCGGGGTCGGCGCCCGTGGTGAAGGTCTTGTCGGCGCCGGTGGCGACCACCGCCCCGCCGCGGAGGCCGACGATCCGGTAGTGGTAGGTGGTGCGCGCCGCCAGCCCCGAGATCGTGGCGGAGGCGGTCACGTCAGCCGACCCGGCGCCCGCGTCGGTCGCCGTCGTCGTCGTTCCGTACGACGTCGTCGTCCCGTAGTCGAACCGAAACGACGTCGACGCGCCCTGCGGGTTGACCGTCCCGGTCAGCCGCGCGCCGCTCTGCGTGATGTCGGCGGCGTCCCCGGTGACGACCGTCGGCGAGGCGCCGGGCGGGGCGCCGCCCTCGCCGAGGATCTGGATGCGGTTGTTCAGCTCGTCGGCGACGTAGACCTTGCCGTTGAGGAACCCCAAGACGTCACTCGGGGAGGAGAACTGGCCGGGGCCGCTGCCCGTCGCGCCGTACGTGTCGATCAGCGCGCCGGTGCTCTGGTACCGGCGGACGCGGTTGTTGCCGGTGTCGGCGACGACGACGTTCCCGGAGAGGTCGACCGCCACCCCCTCGGGGTGGTTGAGCTCCGCGCTGCCGATCGTGAGCATGTGGGCCCCGGTCGTGCCGTTGAGCCTCTGGACCCGGTTGTTGCCCTTGTCGGCGACCAGGAGGTTTCCCGAGCCGTCGAGCGCGAGCCGCGACGGGTCGTTGAACTGCCCGTCGCCGCTGCCTGGCCCGCCCCAGCTGCCCAGCAGGGTCCCGGAGCTCGAGTAGCGATCGATCCGGTCGTTCGTGGTGTTGCTCACGAAGACCGTCCCCGTCGACCCGACGACGATGCCGTCGGGGCCCGGCGCAGCGAACGTCGTCGGCGTGCCCGTCGGCGTCCCGGTCGAGGTGAACCTCCGCACGAGGTTGCCGGAGAAGTCGACCGTCAGCACGTTGTTGGGCGATCCGCTGGCGGGGTCGAACGTGACATCGGCGGGTCCGCCCGTCGTGCCGAACTTCCCGAGGAACGCCTTCGTGTCCGGGTTGAACCGCTGGACACGCGTGTTCAGCCGGTCGGCGACGACCAGCTCGCCGTTGGCCGCTCCGACGCCCGCGGGATCCTGGAACTGCCCGTCGGCCGTCCCCGCCGACCCGAGCTGGTCGAGGTAGCCGAATGCGGCACCGGCGTCGGCGGGAAGCGCGATGGTGAGCAGCAGGGCGATGAAGGCGGCGAGCATGTGGCGACCGACCATCGGTCAACCCTTCCGCTGGGCGAAAGACACGGCATCCGCGACGCGCCGCGGACGTGCACGGGAAAGCCGCGGACCAGGTCCGGACTTCCCCCGGCGAACTTCAGGCCGGACCGTGCGGGAAAAGCCTGGGGGCAGCCGACACGGCGTCCGGGCGGGGGCATATCTTGCGGCCATGCCGCCGCTGATCACCCGCCAGGAGGCGCTCGAGCTCGGAGCGCTCACCGACCCGAAGGACATCGAGGCGCTGGTGGAGCGCGCGTGGGCCGCACGCGTCGAGCACTTCGGCGACAGCACGGACATGTGCTCGCTCGTCAACGCGAAGTCCGGCGGCTGCGCCGAGGACTGCGGGTTCTGCGCGCAGTCGCGCTTCGCCGAGGCCGAGACGCCGATGCACGCGATGATGGATCCCGAGCAGATCCTGGAGCACGCGAAGGCCGCCGAGGCGGCCGGCGCACACCGCTTCTGCATGGTCACCCAGGGCCAGGGCCTCTCCAAGCGCGACTTCGACAAGCTGCTCGAGGGCGCGAGGCTCGTCAGCGAGCAGACGAACCTCAAGCGCTGCGCGTCGATCGGCCACATGAGCGTCGCGCGCGCGAAGCAGCTCAAGGACGCGGGCATCCAGCGGATCCACCACAACGTGGAGACGTCGCGCTCGTACTACGACGAGGTCACCACGACGGTCCGCTACGAGGGCCGGCTGCGCACGATCAACGCGGTGAAGGAGGCCGGCCTCGAGACGTGCGTCGGCGGGATCCTCAACCTCGGCGAGTCCGAGGAGCAGCGCGTCGAGATGGCGTTCGAGCTGGCGGAGATCAACCCGACCTCGGTGCCGATCAACCTGCTCAACCCGCGCGCGGGCACGAAGTTCGGCGACCGCGAGTACATGGACCCGTGGGAGGCCGTCAAGTGGGTGGCGATCTTCCGCCTCATCCTCCCCGACGCGCTTTTCCGCCTCTGCGGTGGCCGCACCGAGAACCTCGGTGAGCTGCAGCCGCTGGCCGTCAAGGCCGGCGTCAACGGCGTGATGATGGGCAACTTCCTCACGACGCTCGGCAACACGCCCGAGGAGGACCGTGAGATGTTCGAGGGCCTCGGCCTGAACATCGCCCGGCAGCCCGACAACGGGGCGAACCCGCGCCCGGACAACCGCACCGGATGGCTCGAGGGCGCGACGCCCGACCCGGTCGGCGACTACCTCGACGCCGCCACGCCCGCCGGCGAGGTCGAGCTCGATGTCCGGCTCTGGGACCCGTCCACCCAGCTTCGCTACGCGAAGAAGCGCCGTGTCCCACCGCGACCGGACGGGACGTCGAACCGCGTTCCCGCCCAGGCCGGCAGCTGACGGCGAACGTCATCCCCGGGGAGGCAGACTGACGTGACCGAGATCCACGAGCGACTGGACGAGCTCAAGGAGCTCGGCCTGTTCCGTCGTATGCGCCTCGTCAGCGGGCCGCAGGGCCCGCGCGTCGTGCTGGACGGCAAGCCGGTGCTCCTGCTGTGCTCGAACAACTACCTCGGCCTGGCCGACCATCCCCGCGTGCGCGAGGCGGCCGCCGACGCCGCCATGCGCTGGGGTGTCGGCGCGGGCGCGTCGCGCCTCATCAGCGGGACGATGACGGTGCACCGCCGGCTCGAGGAGTCGCTCGCGATGTTCAAGGGGACCGAGACCGCGCTGCTGTTCGGCTCGGGCTACCTCGCGAACACCGGCGTCATCAGCGCGCTGGGCACCGAGGGCACCATGATCTTCAGCGACGAGCTCAACCACGCGTCGCTCATCGACGGCTGCCGGCTCGCGCGCGGCGAGACCTTCGTCTACGCGCACGCCGATCTCGACCATCTCGAGTGGGGCCTGCAGCAGTCGCTGCGCGACGGCGACGGCCGCCGCGGCCGCACGCGCACGCCGCTCATCGTCACCGACAGCGTGTTCTCGATGGACGGCGACGTCGCGCCCCTGGAAGGCATCGTCGAGCTCGCCGAGCACTACGGCGCGCGGGTGATCGTCGACGAGGCGCACGGCACGGGCTGCATGGGCCCCGACGGCCGCGGCGCGGTCGCCGAGGCCGGCCTGGAGGGCCAGATCGACGTCGTCATCGGCACCCTGGGCAAGGCGCTGGGGTCCTACGGCGCGTTCGCGGCGTGCGACGCGCAGATGGCCGCGTACCTGACGAACACGTCGCGCTCGTTCATCTTCTCGACCGCGCCGCCGCCTCCCGCGGTGGCGGGCGCGATGGCGGCGCTCGAGCTCCTGTTCGAGCAGCCGCGCCGCGTGGAGCGCCTCCAGGCCAACGCCGCCGTCCTGCGCGACGAGCTGGCGAAGGAGGGCTTCGAGGTGGCGGGCTCCACGACGCAGATCGTCCCGCTGATCGTCGGCGAGGCCGACGTGGCGATGCGCGTCTGCGAGGCCGCGCTCGAGCGCGGCGTCTTCGCCCAGGCGATCCGGCCGCCGACGGTGCCCGAGGGCACGTCGCGCCTGCGTCTCGCCGTGATGGCGTCCCACACGAAGGACGAGTTGCGCGAGGCCGCCCGCGTCATGGGCAAGGCGGCGCTCGCAGCGGGCTGGCGGCCGTCCGCCGGCGTCCCGATCGCCGAGGCGCAGAGCCGCCCTTCCTCGCCCGACGCCAGCGGTGAGCCCCAGCCTCCCGCTCCGCGCGGCGGCATCTTCGACCAGCAGGCCGACTCGGTCGCCCGCGCCGCCTGACGCGGGGCTCGTGTACGACCCTGCCCCGGCCCACGCGCGCGGTCTCTTCGTCACCGCCACCGACACGGAGGTCGGCAAGACGTTCCTGGCCGGGGCGATCCTCGCCGCGCTCGTCGCCCGCGGGGAGCACGCCGTCCCGTACAAACCGGTCGTCACCGGCGTGGACGAGCCCCAGCCCGACCTGCCGACGGATCCAGAGGTCCTCGCCGCGGCGGCAGGCGGCACACTCGACCCGCTCGAGGTCACGGCCTACCGCTTCGGTCCGGCCGTCTCACCGCACCTCGCCGCTGAGGAGCACGGCGAGCGCATCGAGGCCGCCGCGCTCATCCGGCGCGCCCGGGAGCTCGGGGAGGGCGCCGACGCCCTCATCGTCGAGGGCGCCGGCGGCCTCCTCGTCCCGCTGAACGACACGCTCGTCATGCGCGACCTCATGGTCATGCTCGGCCTGCCCGTCGTGATCGCCGCGCGCCCTGGCCTGGGCACCATCAATCACGTCCTGCTCACACTGGAATCGGCCCGCTCCGCCGGGCTCGACGTGCGTGGCGTGGTCCTCACCCCGTGGCCCGAGCATCCCACCGAGATGCAGCGCTCGAACCGGGACACGATCGCGATGCTCGGGGAGGTCGAGGTCACCACCCTGGCGCGCGCCGAGCATGCCACGCCCCGGGCGCTCGCGGCGGTCGGCCGGAGCCTGCCGCTCGACGCCTGGCTGCCGCCGCGAGGGTGACCGCGGCCCGCCGCCCAGGCGGGCGACCGGGACCGCCGCGCCGGACAGAGGCGTATGGTCGGCGGTACGCACATGGTTCCCGATGCCTCAGATCCAGGCGGCAACGCCGCCGTCGTCGTCCAGGCGCTGGTGGCCGCCTTCAGGTCGCGCGACGTCGACGACGCGATGCGCGTCATGACCGACGACGTCCGGCTCGAGGGGTTCCTGCTCGCGCAGCTCTCCGGCCGCTACGAGCCCTACGTCGGGCGTGAGGGGCTCGAGGAGTACCTCGGGGACATGCAGCGGGTCTGGGAGGAGATGCGGGTGACGCCGCTGCGCCTCGAGGAGACCGGGCCGGACACCGTCGTCTTCGAGGGCGTCGTCCACGGGAAGATCGGCGTCGAGGACCTCAGCCGCCCACTGCACCTCGAGTTCACCCTGCGCGACGGTCTCGTCGCCCGGGTCGTGCGCGGCCCCGCCGAGCCGCATCCGCCGCATCGTATGGTGGGCGACTCCACCCGCGGCGACGGAGGCACGATGCAGCAGCGCACCCTCGGACAGGACGGTCTCACCGTCGCGGCCCTCGGCCTCGGCTGCATGGGCATGTCGGAGTTCTACGGCCCGGGCGACCGCGCGGAGTCCATCGCGACGATCCACCGCGCGCTCGATCTGGGCGCGAACTTCCTCGACACCGCCGACATGTACGGCCGCGGCGAGAACGAGCGCCTCGTCGGTGAGGCGCTGGCGGGCGGGCGCCGCGAGCAGGCGGTCGTCGCGACGAAGTTCGGGATCGTCCGCGGCGAGAACCCGTTCGACCGCCGCATCGACAACAGTGCCGCCTACATCAAGGAGGCGTGCGAGGCCTCGCTGCAGCGCCTGGGCATCGACCACATCGACCTGTACTACGCCCATCGCCGCGACACCTCCGTGCCGATCGAGGAGACGGTCGGCGCGATGGCGGAGCTCGTGGCCGAGGGCAAGGTGCGCCACCTCGGGCTCAGCGAGGTCAGCGCGGAGACGCTGCGCGCCGCCTGCGCCGTCCACCCGATCGCGGCGCTGCAGAGCGAGTGGTCGCTGTGGACGCGCGGCCTGGAGGGCGAGATCGTCCCGGCGGCCCGCGAGCTCGGGGTCGGCCTCGTGCCGTACTCGCCGATCGGCCGCGGGTTCCTCACGGGCACCATCCGGTCGCGCGACGACCTCGATCCCACGGACTTCCGCCGGCACGCGCCGCGCTTTCAGGACGAGAACCTCGACGCCAACCTGGAGATCGTCGACAAGGTCCGCGCGATCGCCGAAGAGGTGGGCGCCAGCCCGGTCCAGGTGGCGCTGGCGTGGCTGCTCGCCCAGGGCGACGACGTCGTGCCGATCCCCGGGACGAAGCGGGTCCGGTACCTCGAGGAGAACCTCGCCGCGCTCGACGTCGAGCTCAGCGACGCCCAGCTAGCCGAGCTCGACGCGCTGCAGCCGCCGTCAGGTGAGCGCTACGACCCGGGCGGCATGGCGAACGTGGAGCTGTAGTCAGCCGACGAACGGCAGGAAGCCCACCGGCGTGAGCCCTTCGATGCGGTGGGTGGCCACGCCGAGGTCGGAGACCGTGAGCACCCGGTCGCCGACCACGACGGCGCGCTCGACCGGGGCACGGTCCCACTCCGGGCCGTGCGTGATCCGTCCGACCTCGATCAGCCCTTCGGCCCCCCCGGCGCGCAGCCCGACCATCCCGTTGTCGGCGCGGCCCACGTTCGGGTCCCAGTCGGAGAAGGGCAGCAGCGCGAGCTTGGCCTTCGCCCACCACAGGAACGCGTGCGGATCGAACTCGGCCGCAGATGCCGCCGCCCCGAGCGACGCCTGGTGCAGGCGGACGGGCCGTGCCGGGTCGCGGACGTCGAACACCGAGACCTGCGCCCCGGTCCGCCGGCCCTCAGGCGTCGCGTCCTGGCCGACGCCGAGCAGCAGCCCGTCGCCGATCGGGTGCAGGTAGGCCGAGTACCCCGGGATCTTCAGCTCGCCGGCGACCCGCGGCCGGGTCGGGTCGGCGAGGTCCACGGTGTACAGCGGGTCGACCTGGCGGAACGTCACGAGGTAGGCCGCGTCGTCGATGAATCGCGCCGCATAGATCCGCTCGTTGCGCCCCAGGCCGCCGACGCGACCGACCTGCTGCAGCGCGCCGCCGCGCTGGCGCAGCACGGTGACCGCGCTGCGGGATTCCCGCGCCGCGGGATCCTCAGAGAGCCATTGCGGCTCCTCCGTGGAGGCGACGCGCAGGTCACCGCGGTACTCCGAGAGCGCGTACTGGTTGAGCACGAAGCCGGTGACGTCACCGCTCGCGGAGTACGTCGTCTGGCCGGGCACGGTGGTGTCGAAGCGGTGGATCTCCGTGCGACTGGCCTCGGGGACGTCGCCCGGCGCGAGCGCGGTGGCTCTGCGGCTGGCGACGTACAGGCCGGTCGGCGACGCGTAGACGACCTGGGCGCCGGCGAGCACCGCATCGCGGTCGACGTCGAACAGCCCGCGGTCCAGGTCGATGCTCAGGACGGTCAGCAGGTCGTTGCCCGAGTACGCGGCCGGGTGGCGCACGGCCGCGCACGGCACGAGCGCACGGCGGAAGGTGCGGCGGGTGATGCGGCTGCGCAGCACGGTCCGCGGGACGAACGCCGAGAGCCGTGGCTGCGTCTTGGCGGACGCCGCGACCGCGGTCGGCGACGACGGCTGCTCCAGGCTCGGCGGGCTGGAGATCACCACGCGCGCGGTGCCGCCGGTCAGGCGGGCGGTCACAGCGATGCCGGGGACCTCCATCGTCCGGGCGATCCGCATCGCCGCCGGATCCGTCGCGTCGACCTCGGTGAGCTGGGTCGCGCCCGAGCCGGGTACCGCGACCGTCGCCGCCACGGCGCCCATCGCCGGCGCCGCGGAGATCGCCAGGACGCGCGACCCGCGCAGGAGGATCTCGGCCGGTCCGCCGAGGGTGACCCGGCCGAGGACCCGGGGGCTGTCCCCCGTGATGTCGTACGCGCGCAGCTCCGAGCCGGCGACCACGTACAGGCGCCGGCCGTCGGTCTTGACGACGTCCGGCTCGTCGATGCCCTGCTCCTGGACGTTCGTGCCAGAGAAGTCCTCGCCCTCCACCGGTGCGGACTCCGACGCGGCGGCCGGCGCCGCCGCGGCGATGGGCATGTCGCCCGGGGACGCCGGCGGCGGCTCGGCCAGGGCGGGCCGCGGCCCCACCGAGCCGGGAGCGCGCATCGCGGTGACCTGGGGGCTGACCGCCGGGCGGCGCAGGTTGCGGCGCGCGTAGCCGACGAGGTCGTCACACGACGTGAAAGCGGGGAGGTCCGATGAGGGCGCCGCGGTCGCACCCGCCGGGACGAGCGCGGGACTGGCCGCGACGGCGGCGAGCAGCACAGCGACCCGGCGCATCAGCCGCCGTCTCCCGCCGCGAACTCCACGATCGACGTGTCGACCAGCCATTCGACGGGCGCGCGGTCGTCCGTGTAGACCGTTCCGCCCTTGAGCGGGGGCGCGATACGCGCCGCCGCCTCCCGGGCACGCGGGCGCACCTCAGGCGGAAGCGTGGGCACGGCCGCGGCGAGCTTGGCCGCGGAGGCGTCGCCGTTCGTGCCGAGCAGGATCGTGTTCACGTCCTCAGCGGGGTCGCGCAGCACCGTCGCAAACGTCGCCCCCATGGTCGCGCTGAGGACCTGCTCGAGCTCGTCGTTGCCCTCGACGTGTCCGACGTTGACGAGCACCACGCCGCCGGGCCGCAGCCGGTCGGCGGCCAGCTGGAAGAACTCCTTCGTCGTGAGATAGAAGGGGATGTACGGCTGGCGGTAGGCGTCGACGAAGATCGCGTCGTAGCGCTGGTCGGTCTGGCGCAGGAACGGCCGAGCGTCGTCCGTGTACGCCGTCATCCGCGGGTTGTCGAGGTCGAAGTAGCGCCGGCCGATGTCGGTGAGCTCCCCGTCGATCTCGACCGCGTCGACGGCGGTCTGCGGGTACAGCGCGCCGTACGCCCGCGCAACGGTCCCTCCCGCGTTGCCGAGGATCGCGATGCGCGCGGGCGGCCCGTCGAGCGCGGCGAACGGGGCGACCAGGAACTCGTCCCAGTAGTTGTCGGTCAGGACCGTGCCCGGCCGGGTGATCGAGTGCACCGCCTGCCCCTCGTTGAGCTCGAGCAACCGGCTGCCGTCGTCGCGCTGCACGACGCGCGCGTACTGGTACTCGGTGTCCGCGTCGAAGATGACCTTCCCGTTCTCGGTCTCGGCCTTGACGATGCCGACCGGCACGGCCATGAGCGCGATGAGGATCACCGGCACGATCATCCAGCGCGCGCGGGCCAGGCCGACGACGGCCACCACCGCGAGCAGGATCGCGTAGGTCAGGAACGTGCGGCGGGTCCCGACCAGCGGGATGAGCAGGAGCGCTGAGGTGAAGGTCCCCGCCAGCGAGCCCACGGTGGAGATCGCGTAGAGCCGCCCGGAGACGCGGCCGGCCTCGGTGACGTCTTCGACCGCGAGGCGGATGGCGTAGGGCGCGACCATCCCGAGCACGAGGATCGGCGTGGCGACGAGCACGAGTACGGCCACGAGCGACCCGACGAACGCGCCGGCCTCGATCGAGTCGAGCGCGTTGACCGCCGCGTCGAGGAACGGACCGGAGACGAACGGCACGACCCCGACGAGCACGGCGCCCACCAGCACGATGGCGTAGAGCCCCTGGAACGTCGGGTCGCGGTCGGCGCGGCGTCCGCCGAGCCAGTACCCGATCGAGAGCGCGACGAGGACGACGCCGATCGTGTTCGCCCAGATGATCGTGGACGCGCCGAAATACGGGGCGAGCAGCCGCGCAGCCGCGATCTCGGCGCCCAGCGTCGCCAGGCCGACCACGCCCACGACGACCTCGAGCGGGACAGCTTGGGCGCGGCGCATTCGTCTTCACGATACGGATCCGGGTCAACGGGCACGGGCGTCGTGCCGATGGAGAGGCCATGGAGTCCGCCCAGTCGGCGATGCCCGCGGCCGCGACCGCCGCCCCCGTGGCCGCACCCGAGCCGTCGCCGGTGCATGACCTCAAGACCCTCGTGCTGTCCCGCCATCCGGCCGTGGCGCTGGAGACTGACGAGGAGGACCGCGCGCTCGCCCTCGTCGACGCCGCCGCCCGTGACCTCGGCCTCGCCGTGTTCGACTGGACGCTCACCCGAGGCCTGGTCCGCCGCGGCCACGAGCAGCCGGTCTACGAGACCGCCAAGCCCGCGGCAGCGCTCGCCGCGGCCGCCGAGCTGGACGTCGAGGCCCTCCTCGTCTTCCGTGACCTTCGAGCGCATCTCGCCGACGCGGGGGTCTCGCGCGCGCTGCGCGACCTGCTCGACCGCCTCGAGTCCGGCCACCGGGTCTCGACCGTCGTCGTCCTCGGCAGCCGGCCGGCGCTGCCGCCGGAGCTTGCGCCCCGGGTGGTCGCGCTTCCGCTCGGGCTGCCCAGCGCCGCCGAATACCGGACGACCCTGACCGCGGTCGCCGACTCGCTGGCCGCGGGCGGGCGCGCGACGGTCACCCTGACGCCCGACGACTGCGCCGCGATCGCCGGAGCGCTGCGCGGACTCACGCTCAACCAGGCGCGCCAGGCGCTCGCCCGCGTGGCGATCGAGGACGGCCGTCTCAGCCGCGACGACCTCCCCCGCCTCGTCGACCTCAAAGCGCGGGCGCTGCAGGCCGACGGGCTGCTCGAGTACTTCCCGCCCGCGGACAACGCCGCGGCCATCGGCGGCTTCGAGCGCCTGCGGGTCTGGCTCGACCGCGCCCGCGTCGGGTTCTCGCCCGAGGCTCGCGCGATGAACCTCCCGGCCCCGAAGGGCGTGCTGCTCGCCGGGGTGCAGGGATGCGGCAAGTCCCTGGCGGCGAAGGCGATCGCCCGGTCGTGGCAGATGCCGCTGCTCAAGCTCGACGCCGGGCGCCTCTACGACAAGTACATCGGCGAGACCGAGCGCAACCTGCGCCGCGCGCTCGGTGTCGCGGAGTCTCTGGCGCCGTCGGTGCTCTGGATCGACGAGATCGAAAAGGCCCTGGCGACCGGCAGCGGCGACGGCGCCGACGGCGGCTTGTCGCAGCGGATCCTCGGCACGCTGCTGACATGGATGGCCGAGCGGCCCGCCGAGGTCTTCCTCGTGGCCACGGCGAACGACGTGTTCCGGCTGCCGCCCGAGCTGCTGCGCAAGGGGCGCTTCGACGAGCTGTTCTTCGTCGACCTCCCGACCGCGGCCGAGCGCCGGGAGATCCTCGCGATCCACCTGCGGATGCGCCGGCAGGACCCTGCGGTGTTCGCCCTCGACACGATCGCCGCGGCGACCGACGGGTTCAGCGGCGCCGAGCTCGAGCAGGTCGTCGTCGGCGCGCTGCTGGGCGCACTGCAGGCCCGCACGGCCCCGACGACGGACGCGCTCCTCGCCGAGGCGGCCGCAACCGTCCCGCTCTCGCGCTCGCGCGCCGAGGACGTGCAGCGGCTGCGGGCGCTGGCGGCCGAGCGCTTCGTGCCCGTCAGCGGGTGAGGCTGCGGAGCGCCGCGGCGGCGCCCAGGAGCCCGGCGGCGGTGACGGCCAGCGACCGGGTCGTCTTCAGGACCCGATCGGGATCCGGGATGGCGCGGAACCGGGCGCCATCGGGACCGACCTCGATGTAGCCCACCGGTGTGGCGTCGACCGCCCCACCGCCGCCCTGGCCCTCGTCGGCCGGGCCGTTGCCGAAGCCGCCCGCGACACGGACGCGCGCGACGGGGACGATCGTGAGATCACCGCCGGTGACGGGCTTGCCGTAGCACAGGCGCGCGCCGCTCATCCGGGCGAGGAGGCGACGCGGGGTGAGGCCCTGGGCAGGTGCCGGGATGTCGGCGGGAGCCTCGACGGGCTCGGCGGTGAAGACCGGGGTGGCCGGGACGGACGAGCGCTTCTTCTTGGCTTTCGGCGTGTCGCCCTTGGCCTTGCGCTTGTCCTTGTCCTTGGCCACGCGGATCAGTCCTCGTACGGCGTGAAGTCGCGCTTGCGCGCACCGCACACCGGGCAGAACCAGGTGTCCGGGATGTCCTCGAACGCGGTGCCGGCGGGGATGCCACCGTCCGGGTCGCCCTCTTCCGGGTCGTAGATGTACCCGCAGGCCTCGCAGATCCAACGTGTCATGCCCGGGAGCGTAGAGATCCGGCCCCGCGCGTGCCTCCTGGCTGGCCGGCCAGGATCGGCGCGTCGCCGCCCGACGCGCCGGTAGGGTTCCCGGCATGTCGAGGGTCGGAGAGCCGGGACAGGAGCTTGCTGGCGCCGAGGTCGCGACGCCGCGCCAGGCGGCCTCGATCATCCTGCTGCGCGGCGGTGACGACGCACTCGAGCTGCTGCTCGTCCAGCGCACCCCGCACGCGCGGTTCATGGGCGGCGTCTGGGTCTTTCCCGGCGGCGCGGTGGACGCGGGCGAGGGTGAGGGCGATACGGCGCACCGCACGGCGGCCGTGCGCGAGCTCGAGGAGGAGGCAGGGATCGGCGGCATCGCGCCGGCCGCGCTCGTGAAGTACAGCCAGTGGATCACGCCCCGGGAAGTCAAGATCCGCTTCGACACGCACTTCTTCCTCGCCGAGGCGCCGGCCGGCGCCGACCCCGTGATCGACGGCGAGGAGATCGTCGACCACCGATGGTTCTCCCCCGCGGAAGCGCTGCGGGCGGGCGAAGCCGGCGAGATCGACCTCGTCTTTCCCACCATCAAGCATCTCGAGCAGTTCTCGACGTTCCCGTCGGCCGCCGCGCTGCTCGCGCACGCTGCCGCGAGCGAGGTCGTCCCCGTGCTGCCGAAAGTCATCATGGGCGGAGAGACCGCCCGGGTGGTGCTGCCCGGAGAACCGGGCTACGAAGCGGCCTGAGCCGCCCGCGGGCGGTGGTACGTTGTGAATTCGCGGAGAAAGTCCGCGACTTCCGCCTCCGGTACCGGTTAAGAGCCCCGGAGCAAGCTTGTGGAAGCCTCAGCGATCCCAGCCCCGGCAGTCACGCGCCCGGCCGCACCCCCGGCGGGGCGGTTCCTGCGGCTGCGGTCCGATGAGCAGCTCGTCGCGATGTTCCGGGCCGGCGACGAGGCCGCGTTCCAGGCGATCCACGATCGGTACCGCCAGCGCCTGTTCGCCTACAGCCGCCAGATGCTCGGCGGCTCGCGCCAGGACGCCGAGGACGCGCTGCAGGACGTCTTCCTGCGCGCGTACGGCGCGCTGCGCGCCGACAGCCGCCCGGTCTCGCTACGCGCCTGGCTCTACCGCGTGGCGCACAACCGCTGCATCGACCATCTTCGCCGCCCGGTCCCGCCGGCCGCAGAGATCTTCGAGCTGTCGCGCCGGCCACTGCACGATCCGATTGAGGAAGCCGAGCGCCGCGAGGACCTCCGGCGCCTGGTCCGGGACGTGCAGGGTCTGCCCGAGCAGCAGCGGTCCGCGCTGCTCATGCGCGAGATCGACGGGCTCAGCTACGCCGAGCTCGCCGACGCCCTCGACGTGACGATCCCGGCGGTGAAGTCGCTCCTCGTCCGCGCGCGGATCGGCCTCGTCGAGGCCGGGGAGGCGCGAGACACCGCGTGCACCGAGATCCGCGAGTCGCTCGCGCTGGCGCACGGCCGCGGCGTGCGCGCGTCCGGCCTCGCGCGCCGCCACATGCACGAGTGCCGGGACTGCCGCGACTACCGCACCCAGCTGAAGGCGGTCCAGCGCGGGATGGCGGCGCTGTCGCCCTCGCCGGCCGGCTTCGGGCCGCTTGCGTCCCTCGCCCAGATCCTCGGGATCGGGGGCGCGGGCACGTCCGCGGCCGCCGGTGGCGGGATCGCGCTGGTGAGCGGCACCGCCGCCACGAAGATGGCCGTCGTGGTGTGCGCCGTGGCCGTCACCGCCGGGGGCGCGAAGGAGGTCCGCCAGCACATGGGCCACCCCAGCCCGGCGACCGCGCAGGCGGCGACGCCTCCGGCCGCATCGTCGTCGGGCACGGGCGCCGCGGCGCCCGCGGCCGCGACGGGCGTCCACTTCGTCGAGCCGCTCGCGCTCCCCGCCGTGAAGACCCTCGCGGTCGTCGCCGACCATGCCAAGCCGTCGCCGCGCGTCGCGCGGGAGACGAAGGCCGAGCTGGTCACCTCCGCGGAGTCGGCCGACGGGGCGATCTCGCCGCACGCCACCTCGGAGACCACCGCCTCGATCCCGATCGAACCGAGCGGGGGCGCCGCGGCTCCGACCGAGGAGACGGCCGCGTCGTCGACCGGCAGCGCGACGGCGGCGCCCTCGACGCCGACCGAGTCGGTGACGACGGACCAGCCGCCCGTCACCGCCGCCGACCCGGCCCCGCTCACCGAGCCCTCGCGGGCGCCCGAGCTGGACGAGCCGACGGTCGAGGCCGGCGCCGGCGGCGCGCTGGCCCCAGGACGCTGAGCGCTCAGCCGCCGAAGCCGGGGAGCGCGGGCCGCTCGACGCCCTCGGGCAGCCGCCCTTCCTCGTCGAGCTTGTCGAGATGCGTCGCGAGCGTGACGGCGGCGACCGGCCGCAGCTCCGCCGGCACGTCGTCCCAGGCCGCGTCGAGCAGCTCGTCCACCGTGCGCGCGCCACTGCCGAGCCCCTCGAGCAGCCGTCCCTCACGATCGAGGCGGTGCGCGAGGTACTCGTCGAGCTTCGCCCGTGGATCACGGACGACCGGGCCGTGGCCGGGGCAGATCACGCGCGCCTCGAGGGCCTTGAGGTGCTCGAGGGCGTTGAGGTAGTCCTGCAGCGCGTGCGGGTCGGGGAAGAGGAACGCGGTGCCCGTCCCGAGGACCGCGTCGCCGGTGAAGATCGCGTCCCCGACCGCGAAGGCGAGGTGGTCCGGGGCGTGGCCGGGCGTGGCGATCGTGCGCAGCGGCCCGAACGCGTCCCCGTCGGCGAGGCGGACGTTCGCGGCCAGACGGGCCGCCGCCACGGGGATGCCGCCCAGCCGCACGCGGAGCCCCTCGGTGCCCTCGGCGTGGTCGAAGTGGTCGTGGGTCACGGCGATGCCGCCGGCGCCGCCGCGGCGCTCCGCCTCGGCGACGACGTTGTCGAGGTGCGCGTCCAGCGCCGGCCCCGGGTCGACGATCCAGCAGGGGTTGCGCCCGATCACCCACGTGTTCGTTCCCGTCAACGTCAGGGGGGACGGGTTGTCCGCGCGGACGAGCGCGATGTCGTAGGCGTCGAGGACGTCGGGCATCGCAGCGAGGGTACCGGCGGCCCTGTCCGAGCCTGCCGACTCGATCAGGCCGCCTGCGAGACCGCGGCGGCCAAGCCCTGCGGGGCCGCGTAGTCCCGCACGCGCTTGTCGAACTGCAGCTCGGCCTCGAAGTCGGCGTCGTCGCCGTGGCGGAAGCCGAGCTCACCGCGGCTGACGAGGTCGATGAAGATGTCGACGAGCCGGGCGTCCAGCTGCTTGCCCGCGACGCGGCGCAGCTCGTCGATCGCCGCCTCGGGGCTGACAGGCTCGCGGTAGGAGTCGCGTGCGGTCATCACGTCGTACGTGTCGCACACCGAGATGATCCGCGCGAGGAGCGGGATCTCCTCGCCCTTCATCCCGCGCGGGTAGCCGGTGCCGTCGACCCGCTCGTGGTGACCGAGGATGATGTCGGCGACCGGGCCGTAGCCCTCGACCTCGCGGACGATCTTCGCCCCCTGGAACGGGTGGCACTTGACGATCTCCCAGTCCTCGTCGGTCAGCCGGGAGTCGGCGAGCAGGATGTGATCGGGGAAGATGAACTTGCCGATGTCGTGCAGCAGGCCGGCGGTGTGGACGAGCTCGACCTCCTCGTCGGTGCAGCCCGCCGCCCGCGCGAGCTCCCGCGCGTAGCGCGCGACCGCGGCCGAGTGCCGGGCGGTCATGTGGTCGCGCAGGGCGAGCGTGCGGAGCATCGCGGTGAGGACGCCGACCTGAAGGGTCGCGAGCTGGTGGGTGCGGGAGTCGAGTTCCTCGGCGCGGGCCTGGGACGTGAGCAGCTCCCGGTACAGCCAGAGGTACAGGAAGAAGAGTGCAAGCAGCGTTGCAAGCGCCGCCGGACCGATGTGGGTCTCCGCGTACACGATGATGCTCGCCAGGACGAGCATCGCCAGCTCCGATGGAAGGACCGGGGACACGACGTTGCGGACCAGTTCCACGGGGGACCGGCCGTACGTGAGCCACTGGTCGAGGAAGACCATCGCGTAGTTCACGCTGACGGCGACCGCGAGGCCGGGCAGCATCACGAGGATGAAGCCGGGATCCGAAGGGACGATCCCGGTCGTGGCGCTGGCCCACTGGACGGTGAGCGCGCCGAGCAGCGGAAACGCCGTGAACCCCGCGAGATTCGACACGAACGCCGAGAAACGCGAGCGATGGCGGATCCCGTCGAAGACGGTGGAGATCACGCCGATCGCCACGGCGGGGAGCGGGCCGAGCAGGCACATGGCCAGCAGGAACCCGAGCGCCGAAGCCGACATGGAGACCTTGAACGTCGTCTCGACCGGCAGGAGCTCTGCCAGGAGGACCGTCGCGAGGAGCAGCAGAAAGACCGCCGGGTCCCACGTGCCCATATCTCGCGTGGCGATCGCGAGGAGGACGCTGGTGGTGAAGACCAGGCAGTTGGCTGCGACAAGCGCACGCTTCCGCGTCACAAACGACTTATCGGCGCAAATTGCGGATACATGAGCCCAACGAAAAAGAGCGACCCAGGCAGGAGTCGCTCTCTTTTGTTATGGAAACTCGAATTAGCGCGTGCGGGCAATCATGGTGTACCCCCCAGGTGTCGTTGTCGGGCGGACGTGCAGTCCGCTCAGTGGACCCCCGCGGAGGTGTTCAACCCGCGGAGCGAAAGACGGTCCAACATCCGTCCAAAACCTAGCCCAGAACTTAACCTGAATGCAAGAGCTGCCGATACGCGAGCGCCTCGGACATTTGTCCAGGGCGGCATCCCCACGCTCAAGTTGAGAGGCTCTCTGCCGATATGCGTGAACTGCTGAGTGTGCGGGTGTTTCATCGCCTGGCGGCCGCGTTCGTCCTGGCGGAGCTCATCGAGTGGTTCGCGCTCATCACGCTCGCGGTCGTCGTGTACGACCAGACGTCCGACGCGCTCGCCACCACCGCGCTGTTCGCATCGACGAAGCTCATCCCGAGCCTGGTTGTACCGGTGCTGGCGGCCAGAACGGACCGCTGGGCCACGACACGCGGTATCGGCGCCCTGTTCGCGTTCGAGGCGGTGGTGTTCGCCGGGCTCGCGGGCGTGATCCTGCAGTTCTCGCTGCTACTCATCTGCGTGCTCGCGCTCGTCGACGGGTGCGTCGCCGCCCTCATCCGCGCATACACGCGCGCGGCCGTGGCGACGACGATGGAGCCGCGCGGCCTGCTGCGCGAGGCCAACGCCGCGCTGAACTTCGGCTTCGCGCTGATGAACATCGTCGGGCCGGCGACAGCGGGACTCGCCGTCGGGCTGCTGGACCCGAGCGTCGTGATGCTCATCGGCGCCGGCCTGCTGGTCGTCGCCGCGATCTTCGTCGGCAGCGACACCACCCGCGTGACCGTCACCGGCGACGAGGCGGGCTGGATGCGGCGGGTGCGCGAGGCCGTCGCCTACCTGCGCCGCCAGCCGGTCACGCTGCTGCTGATCCTCGGTGAGGGTCTCGTGATGATGTTCGGGACCCTCGTCGCGCCGATCGAGGTCGTCTACGCCAAGGAGTCCCTCGATGCGGGGCCCGAGGCGTACGCGGCGCTCGCGGCGGCGTGGGGCGCGGGCATCACCGTCGGGAGCCTCGTCTTCGCGCGGGTCGGGCGGCGGCACCTCGCCGTCTCGCTCGTCGCGTCCACGGCGGTGATGGGTGCCGGCATCACGATCATGGCCGGCGCGCCCACGCTGCTCGTCGCGTGCGCGGCGGCGATGCTCGGCGGCACCGGAAACGGCGTGCAGTGGGTCAGCGCCGTGACGGCCCTGCAGGAGTCCGTGAGCGCCGCGATGCAGGTCCGCGTCGCGGGGTTCTTCGAGGCGGTCGTAACGCTGGTGCCGGGCATCGGCTACCTGCTCGGCGGCGCGATCACCCAGGCGACCTCACCGCGGGTCGCGTTCCTCGTCGCCGGGCTCGGGATCCTGGCGGCAGCCCTCGCTGGAGCCGGCGCTTTCCTGGTGCATCGCCGCGCACCGGGCCGGCTTGTCACCACGCCAAGACGCGTCGTCCCAGACGAGACGTGACGTGCCGGTCTCGCCCTGCCGACCTGCGAAGATGTCGCCGTGCCCTCCGACCGGCTGACGGTTCTCGACGACGCGTTCCTCGCCCTCGATTCGCCGGACGCCCCGCTCCACGTCGGGTGGACGATCCGGATCGACGGACGCGCGCCGTCACTCGGCGGCCTGCGCCGTCATCTCCTCTCACGGATGGACCGCGTCCCGCGCTTTCGCCGGCGGCTCGTCAGCACCGCGCTCGCCGGCGGCGAGCTGCGGTGGGAGGACGACGCGGCGTTCGACATCGCCAACCATGCATCGCTCGTCCATGCGCCTGCGCCGGGCGATGACGAGGCGCTGCGCCAGCTCGCCGGCCGCCTGCTCAGCAGCGCGCTGCCGCTCGACCGCCCGCTGTGGCGCATCTACCTCATCGACGGCCTGCGCGACGGGTTCGCCATCGTCGGCCAAGCCCACCACGCGCTCATCGACGGCGTCGCGGCCGTCGAGGTCGCGGCCCTGCTCTTCGACGCCGAGCCGAACCCCCGGCCCGAACGCGCGTCGCGCTGGACGCCGCAGCGGACGGGGGTCGCGGAGGCCGCATTGGGGCTGACCCGCGACCGCCTGCGCATCGGCACCGGCCAGGGCGCCGCGCTGGCGCGGGCCGGGCGGCAGACCGCCGCTCGGACCAAGGAGCTCGTGCGCATCCCCGCAGCGCCGCCGAAGCGCCTCGATCCGCCGGCGGAAGCGGCCCGCACGGTCTCGGCCCTGACCGACCTGCTGCGACCGGGCGCGTCCACGCCGATGTCGGGGACCAGCGGCCCCGCGCGCGAACTCGGGCTCGCCGTGCTGGACCTCGAGCTCATGCGCCGCGTCGCGCGCCGGCACGACGCGACGGTCAACGACGTGCTCCTGGCGTGCGCCGGCCAGGCACTCGGCCACGCGCTGCAGCGCCGCGATCAGATCCCCGTGCCGCTGAAGGCGATGGTGCCCGTCAACGTCAGGACGGGCGCGGCGAACGAGCTGGGCAACGCGATCTCGTTCATGTTCGTCGACCTGCCCTCCGACCGCGACGACCCGCGGGTCGGCCTCGCGGAGGTCGCGCAGCGCACCCGCCGCGCGAAGGAGGGCGATCACGCGGCCACGCTCAACGGGATCGTGCGGCTCGCCGACCTCGTCCCGACCGCCGGCCGTCGCGCCGTGAGCCGGCTCGTGGCGACCGCGACCCGGTTCGACGTCACCGTCTCCAACGTGCCGGGACCGGACATCCCGTTCTTCCTGCTCGGCCGCCGCGTGCGCGCCGTCTTCCCCGCCGTCCCGCTCTGGGAGGGCCGGGGCCTGACCATCGGCGCGCTGTCCTACTGCGGCCGGGCGCACATCTGCGTGTACGCCGACCCCGGGATCGTCCACGACGCCGAGCAGATCGCCGCCGATGTCGTCCAGGCGTGCGTGCGCATGGCGGCCGACCCGCTCGCCGAGCCGGTGCGCGGCGTCCGCCGGCCGGGCCCGAGGCCCGTCGCTACACCGTGGGGGCGCCGAGCCCGTCTGCGTCGGGAGACGCAGCGCCCGGCAAGCCGCTGACCGGCAGGTCCTCAGGGATCATCGGGAACGCCCTGCCACCCTGGCGGGCGAAGAACGGCGCGTGCGACGACGCCGATGCCTGCCCCTCGTAGAGCGTCATCCCGACGTTGACCTCGGTGGTCGCTGCCTCGCCGGCCGCGACACGCGCGGCGATCCCGGCCTCGATCGCCAACAGGCGCTCGTAGTAGGCGTCCAGCGCCTCGCGCAGCTCTTCCAGCCCCTGCGCGTCCGCGCAGAAGTGCGCGTTGGCGACGAGCGCGCCGTCGAGCTCGAACCCGCCGTCGTGGACGGCGCGCATGACGTCCGCGCACCACTCCTGCGTGGAGGCGGCCAGCATGAGCCTTCGACCCTCGAACCCGACCTGCTGCCAGGCATCGTCGTCGAGGTGCAGGGAGACGGTCGCCCGGTAGTGGCTCTCGATCGCCCCGCGCCGCGGCGTCTGGCGGGTGAGCTCGAGCAGGCCCGCGTCGGCGAGCACCCGGACGTGGTAGCTGACCTTGCCGATCGGCTCGCTCAGCTCCAGCGCGGCCTCCTTCGCGCTGACCTCGCTGATCTGCGCGCGCTTGAGGATCTTCAGGCGCAGCGGGTGCGCCAGGACCTTCAGCTTCTCGGGCTCGCGGCTGAAGAGCTCGCTCGACACCGGATCGAACCGGGCGCCGTCGAGCGCGGCATCGGGCGCGCGCGCACCGCTCATGCGCTGTTCCCGCCGCCGGCTGCCATCGCGCCACCCATCAGCGCGATCCTATCCCTCGCAGCCGTGCGGCCAAAGCGCGTTCCACTGGGCGGAAGCGTCGCCGGGGGAGCGGCGACGCGTCACGAGCGGGCTCAGGCCGCCTTGCGCGAAGAGGCCTTCTTCTTCGCGGCGGGCTTCTTCGTGGACTTCTTCGCGGGCGCCTCCGCCTGCGCGAACCCGATGAGCGCGACCTGACTGGCGATGGCGCCTTCCTTGCCGGCGAGCCGCTTGGCGCTGTCGGCGAAGATCTTGTCCGCCTTCTCACGCGTGCCCTGCAGGAGCTTGGCGAGGTCGGCGCGACCCTTGGCGTCGAGATCGCCGGTGATGCTCGCCACGACGTCCTCGGGGGCGTCGAAGCCGTTGGCCTCAGCGGTCGCGACGACGTCCTTGACGATGCCCTTGAGCGCCGAGTCGTGCGCCGAGCGCCGTGTGGACGCGGGCATCTGGGCCCAGTCGTCCTTGCTGAAGAAGGGCTTCATGACCGCCCGGTAGTGATGCTCGACGGCGCCGCGCCGGGGCGTGGTGCTCACGAGCTCGATGCAGCCCAGATCGAGCAGCGTGCGGACGTGGTAGCTCACATTGCCCAGGCGTTCGTCCAGCTCTTCACTGATCTCACTCGGGCTCGCGACGCGCTCGTTGAGGATCGTGAGGATGTTCTGGCGCAGCGGATGCGCCAGCGCCTTGACGATCCGGTGATCGAGGGCAGGAGATTCGGACGAAGACATAAAGCGCTCTGCTTCCTTTGACATGAACCGTATTCAGGAACATAGCGAGTCACACCGTCGTACCGCGCAAGAAAGCCCCGCTCAGCGGAAAACTCCCGAAACCAGAGACGCACGTTTCCGGGTGCAACTCACCAGAAGCGGGTACCCGGAACCGGTTAACAGGCACTCGCCGGACACTCATCTACCCACACTCGACGTTTGCTGAACGGTCGCAGAAGGCAATTCGACCGTAAACTTGGCGCCTCCCCGCTCGGCGTTCTCGGCGCGGACGGCGCCCCCGTGCTGCTCGACGATCCCGCCGACGATCGCCAGGCCGAGGCCCGCCCCACCCCGCCCTCGCGCCCGGCCTCCCTCGGCGCGCCAGAAGCGCTCGAACAGCTCCTCGGGATCCACGTCCGGTGGCAGCCCCGGGCCGTGGTCGCGCACTTCGAGCACCGCGTGACCGCCGCCGTTGGCGCGCGCGCTCAGCTCGATCGCCGCGTCGCCCGGGGTGTGGACGAGCGCGTTGCGGACGAGGTTGGCGAGGACCTGGCGCAGCTGGTCGGGATCGCCGACGACCTCGACGTGCTGGTCGCCGGCCACGGTGATCTCGCGCTCCGGTGCCACGACCCGGGCGTCGTCGGCGGCATCGCGCGCCAGCGCGGCGAGGTCCACCGGCTTGCGCACGCGGTCGCGGACCTCGTCGAGCCGCGCGAGCGTCAGGAGGTCCTCGACCAGGACGCCCATCCGCGCGGCTTCCTGCTCGATCCGCCGCATCGCGGTCGCCGTCTCTTCCGGATCCGCGCTCGCCCCCATCCGGAAGAGCTCGGCGTAGCCGCGGATCGACGCCAGCGGCGTGCGGAGTTCGTGCGAGGCGTCGGCGACGAACCGCCGGAGGCGCTCCTCGCTGGCGCGCCGCTGCGCGAACGCCTGCTCGAGCCGGGAGAGCATCCGATTGAGCGCGAGCCCGAGCCGCCCCACCTCGGTGCGGTCGTTCGCCGGCTCGACCCGCCGGCTGAGGTCGCCGCCGGCGATGGCGCCCGCCGTCGCGCCGATGCGGTCCAGCGGCCGCAGCCCGAGCCCGACCACCCACCACGCCGACGCGCCGAGCACGAAGAGGATCGCGCCGATCACCAGCCCCTCGACGACCAGGAGGCGATTGAGCGTCTGATCGACGTCGTCGAACGGAATCGCCGCCACGGTGATGAAGCCGGCGGGGTTCTGCTCGGCCAGGACGCGGTAGTGCCCGTCGTCGCCGTCGACCGTGACGGCCTCTCCGAGCGGCAGCTCATCTGGAAGCTCGGGGGTCTCGGTGCTCGTGCCCTCGTACCCGAGGGCAACGGTCGCCCGCACATCGCCGCTGGTCGTCCGGATCTGCCCGAACGTCCCGGCCGGAAGACTCTGATCCCCACCCGGTGGACCGCCCGGCATCGGCCGGCCGTAGCCGTCACCGTCGCGATCGACCCCTCCCCCGCTGCCGCTCTGCGCCTGGCGATAGGCCTCGCGCGTCACCGCGGGGATCGCCACCTGGGCCTGTTGGTCGGTCCGCTCGATGAGGAACGAGCGCTGCTCGGCGTACGTGATCCCGGCGAGCAGCACGAGACCCAGCGCAGAGAGGACGAGCAACCCCGCGACGAGCCGGGCGCGCAGCGACACGTCAGCTCCTCGGTCGGCGCAGCGCGTAGCCGACGCCGCGCACCGTGTGGATGAGCGGGACGCCCTCGCCGACGTCGAGCTTCTTGCGCAGGTAGCTGACGTAGGTCTCGAGCACGCGGGCGTCGCCGCCGAAGTCGTACTCCCAGACGTGGTCGAGGAGCTGCGCACGTGTGAGCACGCGCCGCGGGTTGAGCATGAAGTACCGCAGGAGGCGGTACTCGGTGGCGGTCAGATCGACCGGCACGCCGCCGCGGGTGACCTCGCGCGTGTCCTCGTCGAGCTCGAGGTCCTCGAAGACCAGCCGCCCGGATTCGGGCTCTGACGCGCCGGTGCGCCGCAGGATGGTGCGGATGCGCGCGACGAGCTCCTCGAGGCTGAAGGGCTTCGTGACGTAGTCGTCGCCGCCCATCGTCAGGCCGCGGACCTTGTCCTCGGTCGCGTCGCGGGCGGTGAGGAAGAGGATCGGCACCCGTGCGCGCTGGGCGCCGAGCCGCTCGGCGACGTCGAACCCCTCCATGTCCGGCAGCATCACGTCGAGCACCATGAGGTGCGGGCGGAACGACGCCACGCCGTCCAGCGCCTCACGGCCGGTGCCGGCGGTCTCGACGTTGAAGCCCTGGTAGCGCAGCGCCATCGCGATGACGTCAGCGATGTTCTGCTCGTCGTCGACGACGAGCACGCGAAGGGCGTCGGGATCCGCGGCGGACTCAGTGGCCATGGAGACAGTGTCGGTTCCGAAGCTTGGAGCTTCCTGAGAGGACGGTACCTGGAAGGATCGGGGGCATGGTCATCTGCATCACAGGCGCGTCGAGCGGGATCGGCGAGGCCACCGCGGCCCGCTTCGCCCGCGAGCCCGGCGCCAGGCTCGTCCTCGTCGCCCGGCGTGAGGACCGCCTGGCCGCACTCGCCGCGCGCCTGCCCGGCGGCCCGCACACCGTCGTCGCCGTCGACCTGACCTCGGACGATGCTCCAGCGCGCGTGCGCGCGCACGTGGAGGAGCAGCACGACGGCCGGCTCGACGTCCTCGTCAACAACGCGGGCGCGGCATGGCGCGCACGTTTCGACGAGGGCGGCTGGGAGAACGTACGCAAGACGATGGCGCTGAACTTCGACGCCCAGGTGCGCCTGACCGAGGCGCTCCTCCCGCTCGTGCGGGCCAGCGCACCGAGCGCGATCGTCAACGTCGCGAGCACCGCCGGCCGCGTCGCGCGCGGCGGCACCGGCGCGTACTCCGCCTCCAAGTTCGCGCTGGCCGGCTGGAGCGATGCGCTCTGGGCCGAGGAGCGCGAGCACGGCGTCCACGTCGGTCTCGTGCTCCCCGGGTTCATCAGCACCGAGGGGTTCCCGCAGGCCGAGCTGAGAGCCAGCCCGCGGACGCGGTGGATGGTCTCCACCGCCGACAAGGCCGCCGACGCGATCGCGCAATGCGCGCTCGACCGCCGGCCCGAGCGCTACGTCCCGCGCGCGTACTGGATCCCAGCGGCGCTACGCATCGTGCTGCCGTCGCTCGTCCGTCGCGCCATCGGCGGCAGCTCCGCCCAGGTCATGACGACGACCACGAAGGCCGACGGGGAGTGATCGCCGCGGACCTGCTCGAGCGCGGCGTCGAGCTGGAGCTCGTCGACGAGCTCCTCACCGGCGCGGCCGCAGGAGAGGGCGGGTTCCTGCTCATCGAAGGGCTCGCCGGCATCGGCAAGACGCGGGTCCTCGCCGAGGTCCGGCGCCGGGCCGGCACGCGGATGCGGGTGCTGACCGCGCGCGGAAGCGAGCTCGAGGGCGCGTTCCCGTTCGGCGTCGTGCGCCAGCTCTTCGAATCGGTGATGACCGACCCCGACCTGCGCGACCTGGCGCTCCTCGGCGCGGCTGCGCCCGCGGGTGACGTCCTGGGTGCGCCCACGGGCAACACGCAGGCGGGCAACGCGTCGTTCGCGGTGCTCCACGGCCTGTACTGGCTGACGCAGAACCTCTCCGACGACCTCCCGCTCGTTCTCACGGTCGACGACCTGCACTGGGTCGACCGCCCGTCGCTGCGGTACCTCGCCTACCTCGTGCGCCGGCTCGAGGGCGCGCCGATCCTCCTCGCCGCGACCCTGCGCACCTCCGAGCCGGGGATCGATCCGGCGCTGCTCGCCGAGCTCGCCCACGACCCGGTCGCGCGGCCGTTGCGCCCGAGCCCCCTGAGCGAGGACGCCGTCGGCGCGCTGCTCGGCGAGCGCCTCGCCGACACGCCCGACCCCGCGTTCGTCGCCGCGTGCCACGCATCGACCGGCGGCAACCCGCTGCTGCTGCGCCAGCTCCTCGTCGCCCTGGCCGCCGACAAGGTCCGCCCCTCTGCGGACGCCGTCGACGTCGTCACCCAGATCGCGCCGCGCGCGGTGTCGCGGACCGTCCTGCTCCGGCTCGCGCGGCTCCCCGCCGAGGCCGAATCCGTGGCGCGCGCGATCGCGATCCTCGGCGAGCAGACGAGCCCCGACGCGGTGGCGGAGCTGTCGGGGATCGCCCCGAAGACCGTGGCGGAGATGACCACCGCCCTCGTCCGGGCCGAGATCCTGCGCGCCGAGCCGCCCCTCGGCTTTGAGCATCCACTCGTCCGCGACGCGGTCTACCAGGAGATGGCGCCCGCCCAGCGCGAGCTGCTGCACGGCCGCGCCGCGGAAGCGCTGCGCGCCGGCGGCGCACCGGCGGAGCAGGTCGCCACGCAGCTGCTGCGCACCCCGCCGCGCGGTGACGCCGACGCCGTTGCGACGCTCATGGCCGCCGGCCACGACGCGGTCGCCCGGGGCGCGCCCGACGGCGCGGTCGCCTACTTCCAGCGCGCGCTGGACGAGCCGCCCGAGCCCGAGGTCCGCCCCGGCCTGCTCGGCGCGCTGGGCGTCATCGAGGCGCAGACCAACGGCCCCGGCGCCGCTGCGCACCTCCGCGAGGTCCTCGACGGCCTCGACGACCCCTTCGCCCGGGCCGGCATCGCCCAGGTGCTCTCCCGGACGCTCATCTTCACCGGCGCGCCCGAAGTGGGCAGCGACGTCGCCACCGAGGCCCGCGACGGACTGCCCGACGTCCCGGAGGCGCGCGACGTGCGCCTCGGCCTGGAGGCCGTCCGCGTCATCGCCGCGATCTTCGGGGTCGTCGACGACGCCCAGCTCGCCCTGCTCGCCGAGCACCGGCATCCGCCGCCGGAAGCCGGCACCGGCGAGCTCCTGCTCGCCGCGATGGCCGTCTACACCTGGGCGCAGACCGACGGCACCGCGGAGGAGTGCTGCGCCGCGGCGCTCGACCTTCTGCGCGACGGGCGCCTGCGCCTCGCCGACGATCCACTCATCTCCAGCGGCGCGTTCGCCGTCCTGCAGTTCGCCGCACACGACGAGCTGCTGGAGATCTGGGAGCGCGAGCGCGCGGAGGCCTACCGGACGGGTTCGCTGCTGCTGACCTCGACGATGCACAACTGGTACGCGGGCGCGCTGCTGCGCCGGGGCGACCTCGAGCAGGCCCGGGAGGAGTTCGAGACCGGCCACCGGCAGTTCCGCCAGTGGGGCTACAGCCCGGAGATCCTCACCGTCAGCGCGTGCCACCTCGTGGTGCTGCTCACCGAGCAGGGCGAGCTGCAGGACGCGCGGGCCCTCCTGGATTCGCTGGTCGCGCCCGAGCGCGACGCGATCGCGACGTTCCACCGGCTCTACGCCGAGGCGCAGCTCGCGCTCGCGGAGAACGACCCGGCGCGCGCGCTGGAGCTCTGCGACGAGCTCGAGCGGCGCATCACGTGGGTGACCCGCCCGATCGACTACCCGTGGCCGCGCGTCCGGGCGATGGCCCTCGACCTCGCCGGCCGGTCCGGCGAAGCCCGCGAGGTCGCCCGCGCCTGGGTCGAGCAGACCCGCGCCTGGGGCGCGCCGGGCGAGGTCGGGGCGGCGCTTCGCGTGCTCGGGCTCGTCGAGCGCGACGAGGGCGTCGCCACCCTCGAGCAGGCCGTGGAGATCCTGGAGGGCTCGTCCGCGCGACTCGAGCTCGCCAAGGCGCTGGCCGCGCTCGGCGCCACGCTGCGCCGCGCCCGCAAGCCGACCGAGGCGCGCGAGCCGCTGCGGCGCGCGCTCGAGCTCGCCTCGGCGTGCGGGGCCCCTGGCCTCGTCGAGCACGTGCGCACCGAGCTCTACGCGTCAGGCGCCCGTCCGCGCAGCGACGCCCTCGGCGGCGCCGATGCGCTGACGCCGAGCGAGCGGCGGGTCGTCGACCTCGCCGTCGCCGGTCACGCGAACCGGGAGATCGCCCAGCAGCTCTACGTCACGCCGAAGACCGTCGAGGTCCACCTCACCAACGCGTACCGCAAGCTCGGCGTGCGCTCACGCCACGACCTCGCCGGGGCGCTCGGCTGAGGCCCGCCGCCGCGCCTCGGCGCGGCCCTCGAGCGCGAGCAGGACCGCCCCGATGAAGAAGCAGACCGCGCCGGCCGCGGTCCCGGTGTTGGCCAGCCGATCGTCGACGAGGTCGCCCGTGGCCGGGCGGCCGAACGCCGCGATCGCGGCGACGCCGAACGCGATGGAGCCGAGCAGGTTGACCACGCCGATCTTCCAGTCGGGATCACGCGGCTCCCAGGCCATCCACCGGTGCTGCACGATGACGAGCGCGACGACGCTGGCGACGAGGAAGCAGACCGAGCCGACGGCGTCGGGCACCCAGACCCGCCGGTTGGCCTCCTCGAGGGTCAGCGCGGCGTCCATCGCGTTCCACGTGTTCACGTTGAAGAAGAGGGTCCCGACGAACTGCACGGCGGCCGCCACCCAGTCGGCGTGCGGCTCCCACCACTTCTGCGGGTGCAGGATCGTCCGCGTCTCGTCGGAGTGCCGGTTGTGCGGCACGCTGGCGGCCGCCAGGAGCTGCAGCAGCGCGGCGGTGGTGAAGAAGACGGACCCGACGAAGAACGTCACGTCGATCCACGACGCCTGGCTCGTCAGCGCCGCGACCGCGGGCACGAAGAAGCACGCCGAGCCGATGGCGAAGAACCAGCCGGTGAAGCGCATCGCCGTCGGCGAGCGCCACCGGTCAGACCGCAGGCGGAACCCGCTCAACTGGCAGCGAGCTCCTCGAACGCACTGTCGGGCAGCAGCTCGATCGTCCGGATCGCCTGGTCGACGCCCTCCTCGAACAGCCGGAGTGCCTCGTCGGGATCGTCGCGCTCGAGCGCGGCCAGGACGCCGCGGAGCGTGTCGTACCCCAACGCGAAGCAGTTCGCCGGGTAGACGAGCATGACGATCCGCTCCGTCCGCGGACGCAGCAGGTCGAGCTGCCGGATGAGCTCCTGGTTGCCGTGCGCCTCGTGGACGGGGCGGTTGAAGACGAACGTCTCGACGACCGCCGCCGCAGGCTCGCGGTCGCGGTCGATGAGCTCGTAGGCGCGCAGGACCTGGCGCATGACCCGCAGGTCGCCGTCGGTCACCGCGCGGACCCCGAGCGCGTAGGAGCGGACCACGAGCGCGCGGACCACCTCGAGGAACTGGATCGTCGGTCGGCGCTCGAGCGGCGCGGCGCGGTACGTCCCGTCGCCCAGCCGCTCGGCGATGCCCTCGACGACCATCTCGTCGAGCGCCGCGGGCAGGTCGTCGACGGCGATCTCGAGCTCAGGCGAGACGTCCTCGGGATCGAGCGTCTCCCCCGGCAGCCAGTGGCCGAAGATCAAGGCGTCCCGCAGGCGGCTGGTCGCCTCGTCCCCCGGCAGGCCCTGCCAGGTTGACTCCTCGTAGCGGCGCATGGCGCGACCTTACCGGGGGCGGCGACGCGATGGACGCGCACCGCCCCCGGCCAGGCTCATGTTCCGCCGGCGGAGACGCGACGCTGGCGCGCGAGCGCGTCCAGCGACACGGCGGCGAGGAGCACCGCGCCGGTGACCATGAACTTCACCGACGACTGCAGCGCCAGCAGATCCATGCCGTTGGAGATGGACCCGATGACGAGCGCGCCGAGCAGCGCCGCCCACGCCGTGCCGCGGCCGCCGAAGAGGCTCACGCCCGCGACCACCGGACCGGCGATCGCCAGCAGCAGGAGGTCGCTGCCGCCGGAGGACTGGTTGACCGCGAGCAGGCGCGACGCGGCGATGATGCCCCCTGCGGCGGCGAGCGTCGACGCCATCATGAACACCGTGGTCCGCAGCCACGTCACGCGGATGCCCGCCCGGCGGGCGGCCTCGGCATCCCCGCCGACCGCGTAGATGTGCCGGCCGAAGCGCGTCTTGGCCAGCATGAACTGCACCGCCGCGCAGATCCCCACGAGGATCACGAGCGCGAGGGGAACGCCGCGATCGCTGTTCATGACGACCACGGCGGCGAGGATCGCGATGGTCGCCGCGCCGCTGCGCAGCGTGAGCCCGAGCATCGACTCGGCCTCCAGCCCTGCGGCGCGCCGCCGCTGGAGGTTCAGCAGCGCGGTGCCGACGATCGCGGCGATCGCGAGGATCGCGACGGCCCAGCCGACCCACGGCGCGAGGAACGTGCCGGCGATGTTCGTGATCGCCGGATCCGACACGTTGACCGTGCCGGTCTCGCCCAGCACCTTCAGCTGCGCGCCCTGCCACATGAGCAGGCCGGCGAGCGTGACGACGAACGACGGGATCGCCAGGCGCGTGCTCATCGATCCCTGGAACAGGCCGATCGCCGTGCCCACGAGCAGGCCCGCGACGATCGCCAGGTACGGGTTCCACCCGTTCTTGACGTTCAGCACCGCCACGACGGCAGACGCGAGGCCGCTGACCGCGCCGACCGACAGGTCGATCTCGCCCAGCAGCAGCACGAGGACGACGCCCACGGAGATCGTGCCGACGGCAGCGATCTGCAGTGCGAGGTTCGTGAGGTTGATCGCCGTGAGGAAGCGATCGTTGGCGATCGCGAAGATCGCCCAGATGATCGCCAGGACGATGAGGACGCGCAGGGACCCCATCTCGCCGGCGAGCAGCTTGCGGCCGGCGTCCCCGAGCGTCGGGCGGTGGTGCTCCTCAGAGCTGTCGCCCTGCCCGACGGCCGGCGCGGGACTGGCCGGAGCGGTGCTCATGGCGTGGCCTCCTGACCGTTCTCGATGTCGGCGCCCGTGATGGCGCCGACGACCGCCTGCCGGTTCTCCGGCTCGGCGGTCCACTCGCCCGCGTTGCCTCCGAGGCGCAGCACGACGATGCGGTCGGCGACCTGGAAGACGTCGGCGAGGTTGTGGCTGATGATGATGACCCCGATGCCCTCGCCGCGAAGCGTCTTGACGAGCTCGAGGACCTGCGCAGTCTGGGAGACACCCAGGGCAGCCGTCGGCTCGTCGAGGATGACGAGCTTCGGGTCGCCCAGCATCGAACGGGCGATCGCGACCGTCTGCCGCTGCCCGCCCGAGAGCGACCCGACCTCGGTCCGCACGGACCGCAGCGTGCGGACCGCGAGGCGGTCGAGCAGACGGCGCGATTCCTTCTCCATCGCGATCTCGTCCATGACCTTGCCCCGGTGGGCCTCCTGCCCGAGGAACAGGTTCGCGACGACGTCGAGGTTGTCGCACAGCGCGAGGTCCTGGTAGACGGCGGAGATGCCGAGCGCCGCCGAGTCAGACGGCGCCTTGATGCTGACGGGGACGCCGTCCATCTCGATGGTCCCGCCGTCGGCGGGCTGCACCCCGGTGATGGCCTTGATGAGGGTCGACTTGCCGGCGCCGTTGTCGCCCACGAGCGCGACGACCTCTCCGGCGCCGACGTCGAGATCGGCTCCGCGCAAGGCCTGCACGGCGCCGAACGACTTCGTCAGACCCCGCAGCCGCAGCAGCGGGGCGACGGGGGCCGGCGCCGTGGCGGCGCCGGCCTGCGTCGTGGTGCTCATGGCGCTACTGGATCCCCGCGGCCTTGCAGTCCGCCGCGTACTCGCCCTTGCACAGCTCGGCGACGTTGACGAACTCGTCCTTGACGACGGTGTCCTTGACGTTGTCCTTCGTCACGGCGACCGGCTTGAGGAGGACCGACTTGACCTGGCCCTGGCCGTTGTCCGTCTCGCCGTTGACGAGGTTCGCTGGCGGATCCTCGCCCTTGGAGAGCGCGACGGCGAGCTGCGCGGCCGCCTCGGCCTCCGGCGTGATCGCCTTGTACACCGTCATGTACTGCTCACCGGCGAGGATCCGCTGGATCGCGGCGAGCTCGGCGTCCTGGCCGGTCGTCGGGATCTGCTTGGGGTTCATGCCCGCGCCCTTCATCGCGGCGATCGCGCCGCCGGCGGTGCCGTCGTTCGCGGCGTAGACGCCGTTGATGTTGCCCTTGCCGACCGCGGTGATCGCCTGATCCATCTCGGTCTGCGCCTTGTCGGGCGACCAATCCGGCGTGTCGTATTCCTTGGCGATCTTCACGCCGGAGCCGTCGAGCACGGAGTGCGCGCCGGCCTTGAAGAGCTTGGCGTTGTTGTCCGTCGGCGCGCCGTTGATCATCACGATCGACTTGCCCTGCGGGGAGCCCAGCGCCTTCAGGAGGCTCTGGCCCTGGAGCTTGCCGACCTCTTCGTTGTCGAAGGAGATGTAGTAGTCGACCGGGGCGTCGGTGATGAGGCGGTCATAGGAGATGACCGGGATGTCCGACTGCTTGGCACGGTTGACGATCGCGCCCGCGGAAGCGGAGTCGACCGGGTCGAGCACGAGCACGTCCGCGCCCTTGGTGATGGCCGCCTCGGCCTGCGTCTGCTGCTTGGAGGCGTCCTGGTCGGCGTTGCTGTAGATGATCTCGCAGTTGTCGCAGAGCTCCTTGACCTTCGCCTCGAACGCCGGCCGGTCCTTGGCCTCGTAGCGCGTGGTCTTGGACTCCGGCAGAAGCAGCGCGATCTTCTTGCCGCCGCTGCTGCTGCTCGTCGACGACCCGGAGTCGCCGCTGTCGTCGTCGCCGCACGCGGCAAGGCCGCCGGCGGCGAGCGCGAGGGCGGCCGCGCCGGCGGCCATCCTCAGGTTGCGGGTACGCATGTGACTCTCCTCCTGGTGGGACTCAACGGATGATGGGGGAAGGACTGAGAACCTGCGCCGGTGCGGCATGCAGGGCGCTCGTGCCCGGCCGCCGGACGCCGTGACCATGGGTGACGAGCGCGAGCGCGCCCAGCACCTCGGCGCGGTCGCCGAGGACGCCCAGCTCGACGCGGACCGCGGCCGTCGCGGCGGGCAGCGCGTAGCGGCGCAGGGATTCGACGACGCCTTCGCGCAGCGGCTCGCCGACGGCGGCGAGCTCGCCGCCGAGGACGACGAGCTCGGGGTTCAGGACGTTGACGATGTCGGCCAGGACCCGGCCGACGGCCCGGCCGGCGTCGCGCACGAGGCGCTCGGCTCCGACATCGCCTTCGGTGGCCAGGCGCACGACGTCGGTGGTCGTCAGCTCGCCGCCATAGGCCTCGGCCAGCAGCGCGGCGATGGCCGGCGCACCCGCGGCCGTCTCGAGGCAGCCGCGGCTGCCGCAGCGGCAGAGCTTGCCCTGCGGGTCGTAGAGGATGTGGCCGATCTCGCCGGCGATGCCCGTCGCCCCGCGGTGCAGGCGGCCGCCGAGCAGCAGGCCGGCGCCGATGCCCGTTGCGAGCTTCAGGTAGATGACGTCCTCGACCCCGCGCGCGGCGCCGTGCGCGGATTCGCCCAGGGCGCCGAGCGTCGCGTCGTTGTCGACGTCGACCTCGAAGCCGAGGCGGTCGGCGAGCTCCTTGGCGGCCGGCAGGCCGGTCCAGCCGGGCAAGATCGGACCGGACCCGACCGTGCCCGTCCGCTGGTCGATCGGACCGGGGATGCCGACGCCGCAGCCGAAGACCCCGTCGGCGGGCACGCCGGCCTCCTCGAGGACCGCGGTGGCCATCTCCGCGGCGCGGTCGAGCGCGGCGGCCGCCGACCGGTCGACGTCGAGCTCGTCGCGGTGCTCGGCCAGCACACGGGAGGACAGGTCGGCGACGGCGACCCGGACGTGGCTGTGGCCGAAGTCGATGCCCAGGACGGTGCCGGCCCGTGGGTCGAGCGCCAGCAGGACGGGCGGCCGCCCGGCGCGATGGCTCTCGGCGTCACGGTCGCCCTCGCGCTCGACGACGAGGCCGTCCTTCATGAGCTCCGCGGTCAGCGTGGAGATCGTCGCGCGGGAGAGGCCGGTCGCCCGCGCCAGCTCCGCGCGGCTGGCCGCGCCGTTGCGTCGCAGCGCATCGACCACCAGACCCCGGTTGAGCTCGCGCAGGCTACGAAGCGCGCCGCCAGAACCTCCCATGGGGCGCATCCTGCTCGATGCCGGCGAGATTTGTCAAGCTCTAAGCAGAACCTCGCCGCATTACCGGATCGTTTCTTCAGGGCATTGACGTTATTGGCGGCTCATCGCACGCGGAACGTCCGAACCTTGGGCGCGCCCGATCCGGCGGCGCCACCACGGGCGACCGCGCGGTACGACCCCGCCCGCAGCCCGACCACGGGCCGGAACCGCGCGACGCCGCGCGCGTTGGCCCGCACCACCTTGAAGGTCACGATCGTCCACCGGCACGAGGACCGGCACTCGCGGCGCTGGACCTCGACGGATGCCGCGCCCCTCTTCGTGAGCGTCACGTCGATGACCGGCCGGTCGCCGGACATGCGGACCTTCACGGTGCGCACGGCAGGCGCGAAGGTCCGGCCGCCCACGCTCGCGCCGCTGAGATCGCCGTCGGCCTCGGGCTTGGGTGCCTCGGCCGGCGGTGCCTTCGGCGCGAAGCCCTTGCCGAGCGCGCGCTTGAGCTCGCCGGTGAGCTCCACCGTGAGGGTCGACTTCTCGCCGTTCATGTAGATGTCGGTGAGCCCGAGGTAGAACGTCGTGGCGATCACGCCGTCGAGGTCGAGCTTCACATGCAGCCGGGCGTCGAGCAGGATCGGAACCCCGCCGAACGGGAAGTTCGTCGCGATCTTGGCCCGGCCGTCGAGGTCGATCCGGAGCTTCTCCGGGCCGCACCCGTCGGTGCACCGGTTCGTGATGAGCGCCGTCGTCCCGTAGAGATCCACCTTCAGCGGCCCGAACTTCTTGTCGGTCGTCTCCGGCAGGCTCATGGACGAGATCCCGAGCTTGATGTCGACGTCGAGCGCGCCGTCGCTCCACGCGAGCGTGCCGTCCCACGCCTGGCCGTTGAACCGCACGAGGTTGCCGACGCGGCAGTCGCCGGCCATGCCGTCGATGTCCAGGCGGAAGTCGCCCTTGGCGAGCACCTGACCGCTGGCGGAGAGGTCGTAGTAGCCCTGGGTGCACTTCATCCGGATCACGCCGAGGAACGTGAGGTCGTTTCCGACGATGCCCAGCGAGAAGCCCCGGATGGCGAAGTTGTTGTCCAGCGGGATGTTCCCGTCCAGCGACGTCTGGAAATCGACGTCGGCCTTCCCGTGCGGGTCCTTGCGGGTGATGTGCCCCTTCGCGACGAACGTCGAGTTGGCGATCTTCAGGTCGTTGATGTCGAACTGGAAGTCGAACGTGCCGTCGGAGTTCACCGCCCCGCTGAAGCGGGCGCCGTCGGTCTCGGCCGACACGTAGGACGAGAAGTCCCCAGCGCGGGCACTGAGCTTGAAGGCGACCTTGAAGTACGTCTTCGTGGGGATGAGCGTCGTCTTGATGTTCGCGACGACGTTCATGTCGACGCCGAGCCGGCCGCCCTTCTGCGAGATCGTCAGATCGATCGCCGTGTCGGGCTGGATCGTCATCTCGTCGGTGATGTTGCACCCGCCCGAGCTCGTCTTCGTGTGCACGCCGACCGCCCAGCTCTTGAAGCTCAGGTCGTACGGCAGCGTGACGTCCACCAGCGCGGTGATGCCGCCGCCGGCCGGACACGGGAGGTAGATCCCGGCGCCGAGCGTGACGCCCTTGAGGCTGTACTTCAGCGTCGGGCCGATGAGCGCCGTGCCGTTGCGGTCGAGCTTGATGCTGTCGCGTTCGCCGGTCGCGGCCGTGATCTCGCCGGTCACGGCGCCGGCAGTCGACGTGAGCTCGCCACCGACGGACTGCGGGACGACCTGCGCGTTGTCGGCCACCGCGCACGTGTCGCCGTTCGGCTGGCCGGAGACCTTGAAGTTCCAGTCCGCGTCGCTCTTGACCGTGCCCTGTGCGTCGGCGGCGATCCCGCCGTCCGGACAGGCGAGCTTCGCGGTCGCGTCCACCTCGAGCCCGTCGGTGTCCCAGGTGACGGTGCCGTCACCGACCGACACGTCGCGCGCGATCTTCATCTGACCGTCGACGCGGCCGGCGAGGCCGACGACGGGCGCCGGGTCGGAGAGGCTGTCTCCGGCGACGTCGCCGGCCGCGCTGACCTTCGCCCCGAGGACCGGGTAGTCCGTGAGCCCGAGCGACACGCGGTACGAGCCGTCGTACCGCACGAGGCCGCTGCCGACCTGTCCGTCGCCCAGGAACACGCGGACGACGACTCCGGACGAGTTCAGGCCGAAGCCAAACCGCCAGCGCTGGCCTCCCGGAGCGGCCGGGAGCGCCTGCTCGACCTGCGGCTCGGACACGTCGGCCGACGCCCGGACGTTCGCCCGCGCCTTGCGGGCGGGCAGGATCGCGAGGCGGCCGCCTGTGACGCCCGGCGCCCCGTCGGCGCCCGCGGTCACCGTGATCGGGGCGGCGCCCGAGATCGTGTACTCGCGGTCCGTCAGCGACTTCGCGACGGCGAACCGGCCGCCGACGATCCGCACGCCGGCGGGCGTGGCGACGGCGCGCACCCCGCGCCCGGTCGCCACGCCGCCGATGCGCAGGCGACCCGCCCGAACCCGGATGGTGCTCCCGTCGCGGCTGACCTGCGACGGCGTCAGCGTCACACCCGGCGCAAGCCGGACGCGCTCGCCGGGCGACGCCGACGCCAGCGCGTCATACGGCGTCGCGGCCTGCGCCCCGGTGACGAGCACCAGCAGCCAGACCATTGCGGCAGCGAACAGGGCGGACGACCTCCATGCCCGAACCGACCCTCGTGACCCTCGCACAACGACTCTCCTCCCGACGACTTCCCCATCCCCTGCCGTGGCGCCCTCCCCTGGGCGCCCGGCTGCCCGTCAGACCAGCGCGACGTCGCGCTTCGGGGGCGTGCGCGACGCGACGTCCCCACGTTCCAGCTGCTTGCGGCGCCACTGCACGTACAGCGGGCCGAACTCCTTGAGCTGCGGGGGCAGCAACGCCCCCGACCGCTTCATCGACGCGGTCAGCACGTCGAACTCGAGCTGCTGCGCCGCGCCCCAGGCCAGGCCGAAGCGCTCCCGCAGGACGGGCGGCAGCAGGCCGACCGTCATGAGGTGCAGCTCGCGCGCCAGCGGCATGCGCATGAGGTTCCACACGCTGCGCGGAAGCCCCGGCACCGGGGGCGCCCCGGGCTTGCCGAGCGTGTCGAGCACCTCGTGGACCGTGGGATGGTCGACGAGCACGTCGCTGCACGTGCGATCGAAGTAGAGGCGGAACCCGGCCCAGTCCTCCGGGAGGTCGCGGTCGCGGACGCCGATGAGGCGGCCCAGCGCGCGCCACTCCTGCCAGAAGACCTCGCGTTCGTCGCGCGTGATCGTGCGCCCCACGTGGTGGTGGTTGCGGATGATCGAATCGGCGAGCGTCGCGTGGACCCAGGCGAAGGCCTCGGGCTCGAGCGCGTGGTAGCGCTTGCCGTCCTGCGTCGTGCCCTTGATCGTCTTGTGCACGTTGCGGACGCGCGCGCCGATCTCGCCGGCCATCTCCGGGCCGCCGTAGATCGAGCCGTTGACGTAGTCCAGGGTGCGCAGCAGGCGGCCCCACGGATCCTGCGCGAACCCGGAGTACTGGCCGACGCCCGACCCGACGGTCGGATGGGCGACCTGCAGCAGCAGCGCGTAGCCGGCGCCGCCCATGAGGCGCAGGTCGCCGGCGAGCTTCCAGGTGATGGATCCCCGCGCGGGGACCAGCTCGGCGTACTCCTCCGCGGACGGCAGCACACTCGGACTCATGACACTCAGACCCCCAGCCGCCTGCGGAGGTCCCGGGCCGCCGAGAGGCGCACGATCCTCCCGGCGATCTTCGTCTTCCAGCTGGCGTACGGGTACCACGCGATCTCGGTCGCGGGGGTGAGCTTGGCGGCGGTGACCGCCTGGGTCCGGCAGTACTTCTGGATCGCGGAGTCCCCGCCCAGCCGCGCGCCAAGGCCGGAGCGCTTCCAGCCGGCCATCGGCAGCCCGAGGGCGAAGAGGTTGCTGAAGACGTCGTTGACGTTCACCGCGCCGGCCTCCAAGCGGCGGGCGATCTGCAGGCCCCGGTCGCGCGAGCCCGTCCACACGCTCGCCGACAGGCCGTACTGCGAGTCGTTCGCGCGCTCGATCGCCTCCTCGACGTCGGCGACGCGCATGACCGGGATGACCGGTCCGAAGGTCTCCTCGCGCATCACGAGCATGTCGTGGTCGACGTCGACGAGGACCGTGGGCTCGTAGTAGAAGCCCGGCCCGTCGATGCGCCGGCCGCCCGTCAGCACGCGCGCCCCGTTGGCGACCGCGTCGTTGACCTGACGCTCGACGATCTCGAGCTGGTTGAGGTTCGCCATCGCGCCGACGTCGCGCAGCTCGCCGTTCGGCGACGGGCCGGTGCGCAGCGTGCGCACGCGCTCGACGAGCAGGTCGACGAACTCCTCGTACACGGCGTCCTCGATGTAGACGCGCTCCACGCTCGTGCAGACCTGGCCGGCGTTGAAGAGGCCGCCCCAGGCCGCGCCGTTGGCGGCACGCTCGATCGCGGCGTCCGCGAGGACGATCATGGGGTCCTTGCCCCCGAGCTCCAGCCCACACGGGATGAGCCGCTCGGCGCAGCGCACGCCGATCTTGCGGCCGGTGACGGTGGAGCCCGTGAACTGGACGTAGTCGGCCACCTCGACGACGGACTCGCCGACGTCGCCTGTCCCGAGCGCCAGCGCGAAGACGTCCGGCGCGCCGAGCTCCTCGGTCCACGCCCGCACCATCCGCTGGAGCGCCAGCGGCGTGTACTCGCTCGGCTTGAGGATCACCGAAGCGCCGGCGAGCAGCGCCGGGATGGCGTCCATGACCGGCAGCGTCAGCGGGAAGTTCCAGGGCGTGATGATGCCCACGAGCTGGTAGGGCCGGCGGCGCAGCTCGAGCTGCTTGCTCATCGTCAACGGGCCGTGCGGTTTGACGCCCTCATCCGACAACGCCTGCTCGGCCTGCCCGGCGAAGTACGTCATGACGTCGACGATGCCCATCGCCTCGAGGCTCGCATCGGGCATCGCCTTGCCGGACTCCTTGCGCAGGAGGTCGACGAGCTCGTCCTGATGGTCCAGCACCCAGTCGCGCAGGCGGCCGACGTGGACGGCGCGCTGCCGGGGACCAAGCGCCTCCCACGCCGGCTGCGCTGCACGCAGGCGAGAGGCGATCTGCTGGACCTCCTCGCGGGACTGCGTCGGCGTGTCACCGACGACGCGGCCGTCGGTCGGATCGTGGACAGCGAGCGTCTCGGTCACATCAGGCATGGAATCGCAGCAGATGCAGGAAGACAGTGTGGCCGCGCCACACCTTCCGAGCATTCGGGTGACCCCGCAGGCACTTCGCGGGACGCCGCTGATCCCCAGGCTCCAGGACGATGGCCAAAGGACTGAATACCTCGCGCTTCGGGCGCGCGGCAAAGCTGGGCGGGCTCGCCGGCGGGGCGGCGGCGCGCTCGCTCGGCGTCAAGGCGACGAACGTCGTGCGCAACGACGAGGACAAGGCCGCGGCGAACCGCCGCGCGGCGCTCGAGACCGCGGACCGCATGGTGACCGTGCTCGGCACGATGCGCGGGGCGGCGATGAAGGTCGGCCAGTCGTTGTCGGTGATCGACATCGGCGCCTTCGAGGACGACGAGGTGCGCGAGGAGTTCCAGCGCAAGCTCGCCAAGCTCCAGTCGATGGCGCCGACGGTGCCGTTCGCCGACATGCGCAAGGTCATCGAGCAGGACCTCGGCGGCGCGCTGGACACCCTCTTCGCCCGCTTCGACGAGGAGCCGATCGCGGCCGCGTCGATCGGCCAGGTCTACCGCGCCGCGCTGCCCGACGGCCGCGAGGTCGCGGTGAAGGTCCAATACCCGGGCATCAAGGACGTGGTCCGCGCGGACCTGAAGAACGTCAAGCTCGTGCTGAAGGTGGCCGCCCGGTTCTCCCCCGGGCTGAACACCAAGGAGATCGCCGACGAGGTCATCGAGCGCATCACCGAGGAGCTCGACTACGAGCTCGAGGCATCCAACCACCGCGCCGTCGCCCGCGCGTTCGCGGGCCATCCGTTCATCGTCGTGCCCGACGTGCTGACCGACCTGTGCAGCGAGCGGGTGATCGTCACCGAGTTCGTGGAGGGCCGCCGGTTCGACGAGGTCCGCGACGACGATGAGGCGGCGCGCGACCGGATCGGCGAGATCCTCTTCCGGTTCTACGTCAACGGCCCGTACCGGACGCGCCTGCTCAACGGCGACCCGCATCCGGGCAACGCGCTGTTCCTCGACGACGGGCGCGTCGCCTTCCTCGACTTCGGCTTCTTCAAGCGCCAGACGCGCGAGGAGGTCGAGACGAGCCTCGAGGTGCTGCGGGCGGTGTACTCCCACGACGCGCCGCGGTTGTACGAGCTCACCCGCGCCCAGGGGATCATCGACGCAGGGCCCGAGATGATCGAGCCGCTCATGGAGAAGTATCGCGCGGCGACCTGGTGGTTCGCCGACGACCAGGAGGTCCGCCTGCACACGCGCGACATGTCGCGGATCGTCGCCGAGCACGCCGGGATGAAGGACGGCTTCGGCGACGTGCAGATGCCCGCCGACCAGATCACGACGCTGCGCGCGTTCTCACTCGTCCTCGGGATCCTCTGCCAGCTACAGGCGGGCAACAACTGGCACCAGATCGGCCGTGAGACGGTGTTCGGCGAGGAGCCGCAGACCCCGCTCGGCATCCAGGAGGCCGCGTGGCTGCAGGGCGACGCCGCAGCGGCCGCGCCCGTGGGATGAGCCCGCGGGTCGCGATCGTCGGCGCCGGGTTCGGCGGGATCGCCACGGCCATCGAGCTCTTCCGCGCCGGGATCGAGGACGTCACGCTGTACGAGCGAGCGCCGCGGCTCGGCGGCGTCTGGTGGCACAACGACTACCCGGGCGCCGCCTGCGACATCCCCTCGCAGCTCTACTCGTTCTCCTTCGCGCAGCGACGGGACTGGTCGCGGCCGTGCCCGTCGCGCGACGAGGTGCTCGCGTATCTGGGCGACGTCGCCGACGCGTTCGGCGTCACCCCGCACGTCCGAACCGGCACGGAGATCGTCGCGGCCCGGTTCCACTCCGAGCGCTGCGGCTGGACGCTGCACACCGCCGCGGGCGAGGAGATCGAGGCCGACATCCTCGTGCTGGGCACCGGCCAGCTGAGCCGGCCGGCCATCCCGGACGTCCCGGGGCGCGACGCGTTCGGCGGCGCGCAGTTCCACACCGCCGCGTGGGACCACGGCGTGCCGCTTGAGGGCCGGAAGGTGACGATCGTCGGCACCGGAGCCACCTCCGTGCAGGTCGTGCCTCAGGTAGCTGGTCAGGTGGAGCGCCTGGACGTCGTGCAGCGGTCGGCGTCGTGGATCCTGCCCCGGAAGAACAACGAGTACGGCCCGCTGGTGCGATCGATGATCGCGCACATGCCTGGTTTGCAGGCCTTTCGTCGGCGCGCGCTGCAGCTGTTCGGGACGGTCGTCACCGCAGGTCTCACCCTCGACTCGAGGCTGAGCCTTCCCTGGAAATGGTGGTCGCAGGCGTATCTCCGCACCCAGGTGCGCGATCCCGAGCTCCGACGGTGTCTCACTCCGGCGGATCCGTTCGGCTGCAAGCGGATCCTGTTCAGCTCGTCCTACCTGGAGGCGATGCAGCAGCCCATGGTGCACCTCGTGACGGACGGGATCGCGGCGATCACCCCGACGGGCATCCGCTACGAGGACGGCACCGAGCGCGAGACCGACGTCATCGTCTGGGCGACCGGCTTCGCCGACCGGCTTGTCGCCCCGCTCGACGTCGCCGGCCGGGACGGGCGGCGACTCGCCGACGCCTGGGCCGAGGGCGAGCTCGCGCACCACGGCATCACCGTCCACGGCTTCCCCAACGCCTACCTGCTCTACGGGCCCAACACGAACCTCGGGTCCGGCTCGATCATCGAGATGCTCGAGGCGCAGGCCGCCTACATCGCCCAGGCGGCCGGGCGAACCCCTCCTGGCCTGGCGCTCGAGGTCACCGCCGAGGCACAGGCCGCCTCCAACGCGGCGCTCGATGCCCGGATGCAGCGCACGGTGTGGACCGGCTGCGCCTCGTGGTACCGGGCCGGCCACACGGGCCGCGTGACCCGGAACTGGCCGGATTTCCTGGGGAAGTACCTGCAGGCCGTCGCGTCGCCGGCGCCCGGCGACTTCCGCACCGTCCGCCCGCGCGACGCGCTCAGAACAGCGACGGCCGCTCCAGCTCCAGCAGCGCCCGCTTCGTAGGCAGACCGCCGCCGAAGCCCGTCAGTGACCCGTCGGTGCCGATCACGCGGTGGCACGGGACGACCACCGCGATCGGGTTGCGGCCGTTCGTCGCGCCGACGGCACGCACCGCGGTGGGCCGGCCGACGCGTTGCGCGAGCTCGCCGTAGCTGATCGTCTGCCCGTACGGGATCTCGCGCAGCGCCTCCCAGACGGCGACCTGAAACGGTGTGCCGGTGAAGGCCAGCGGCAGGTCGAACGCCGTCCGCTCGCCCGCGAAGTACTCCTCGAGCTGTGCGATGACCGGCGCCAGTGGCGCGCGGTCCTCGCGCCACGCCGGGTCGACCCGCGGCGGACGCGGGCCGCTCGCGAAGCCGACACCGTGCAGCGCGTCGCCGTCGCCGACAAGCAGCAGCGGGCCGATCGGCGTGTCGATGGTGGTGTGACACAGCGTGATCATGCGGCGACCTCCTGGGGCGCGGCGGAATCCAGGCTCGCCCAGAGGTGCTGCACGGCCGTGGCGCGATACGGGCGCCACGCCTCGGCGAGCTCGAGGACGGAGGACGGGTCCCCGTCGCGACCGAGCCGCTCGACCGCGTGGCGGACGCCGAGGTCCGTGGGCAGGAAGGCATCCGGATCGCGCAGGGCGCGCATCGCGATGTAGGAGGCCGTCCACGGGCCGATGCCCGGGAGCGCGACGAGCGCGGCCTGCGCCTCCTCGCGATCGGCGCCCGCGTCGAGGCGCACGTCGCCGGCGGCGAGCGCCGCCGCCAGGCCGCGCAGCGCCGCGGCTCGCGCACGCGGGACGCCCGGTTCGGCATCGACGAGCGCCGCCGGCTCCGGGAAGAGGTGGGTCACGCCGCCGAGGGGCCGCTCAAGGGGCTCGCCGCACGCGGCGACGAGCCGGCCGGCGAGCGTTGCGGCCCCGCCCAGGGAGATCTGCTGGCCGAGGACCGCCCGGATCGCCAGCTCGTGGGCGTCGACGTGCCCCGGCACCCGGCGCCCGGGCGCAGCGGCGACCAGTGGCCCGAGCAGCGGGTCGCGCCCCAGGACCTCCGCGACCCCGTGGGGATCGGCGTCGAGGTCGAGCAGCACCCGCGAGCGCTGCACCGCGGCGGCGAGGTCGCGGACGTCGTCGAGCCGCAGGCGGGCCAGCACGTGGCCGTCGGCCGGAGTCAGCTCCACGATGCCGGCGCCGTGCGGCAGGCGCAGGCTGCGCCGGTACGTCCCGTCGACGACCTCCTCCACCCCAGGCACGGCACGCCGGCCGAGGAACGCGACGAGCCCGTCGCCGTCGAACGGCTCCCGGTACGGAAGCCGCAGGGCGATGGTCCCGCTGTCAGCCGGCCGGCCGTGACGGCGCGCGCGGGCGCGCAGCTCGCGCGGGGTCGCCGCGAACACCTCGCGGATCGTGGCGTTGAACTGGCGGACGCTGGAGAACCCGGCCGCGAACGCGATCTCGGTCGCCGGCATCGCGGTCGTCTCCAGCAGCACGCGCGCGGTCTGCGCCCGCTGTGCCCGCGCCAGCCCGAGCGGCCCGGCGCCGACGACCGCAGTGAGCTGGCGGTGCACGTGGCGCTCGGAGTACCCGAGCCGCGCCGCCAGGCCCGTCACCCCCTCGCGATCGACGACGCCGTCGCCGATGAGGCGCATCGCGCGGCCGACGAGGTCCGAGCGCAGATCCCAGTCCGGGGAGCCGGGCGTCGCGTCGGGACGGCACCGCTTGCACGCGCGGAACCCCGCGTCCTGCGCCGCCGCCGCGGTCCGGTAGAACCGGACGTTCTCACGCTTGGGCGTCCGCGCCGGACAGCTCGGGCGGCAGTAGATGCCGGTCGTCCGCACGCCCACGTAGATCCAGCCATCGAAGCGGGCGTCACCCGACTCGACGGCCTCCCAGATCCGGTCTGCGTCCAGCAGCATGCCTGCACCGTCGCACATGAGCCTGCTCGATACTGGCGGAAATCGGACACGGCCCGGCGGCGCTGTCCGATACCCGCGACTCGGTGGAGTGTGGGATGGCGACACTCCCGTCCACCGCGTGCATGGCGGAACCAGCGCCCTCCCGGGCGTCGCCCCGCGACGATCAGGCCATGAGCACGACACTCGCCCCGAACGCCAGCGCCCTGACCGACGAGCAGTCCGCCTTCGTGGAGGCCATCCGCGACTTCTGCGACCGCGAGGTCGGCACGCGCGAGCAGCGCGACACGCTGACGAACAACGGCCGTCATCCGCACAACATGGAGCTCTACCGCCGCGTCGCCGAACTCGGATGGCTCGGCATCTCTATCGGCGAGGAGTACGGCGGCACGGGCGGCACCATGGTCGACCTCATGCTCTTCCTCGAGGAGACGTCGCGCGGCATGCTGCCGATCGGCGGCTTCGGCGTCAGCATGATCTCCGCCGGCGCGGTGGAGAAGTTCGGCACCGAGGAGCTCAAGCAGGAGATCCTTGGCGGCGTCGTCAACGGCAACGTCGAGTCGATCGCCATGAGTGAGCCGGGCGCGGGCTCGGACGTCGGCGCGCTGCAGTGCAAGGCCGAGAAGGTCGACGGCGGCTACATCGTCAACGGCCAGAAGACGTGGATCAGCGAGGCGCAGTTCGCGTCGCACATCCTGCTCGTCTGCCGCACGACGCCCGGCGGGCGCAAGCACGAGGGCCTGACGATGCTGTCCGTCCCGGTCCCCAGCGAGGGCATGGAGATCCGCGGCATCGAGACGATGGGCGGCGAGGTCGTCAACGACGTCTTCTTCACCGACGTCTTCGTCCCGGACGCCCGGCTCGTCGGCGCGCAGGACCAGGCGTGGATGCAGCTCATGACCGGCCTGAACCTCGAGCGGCTCATCCTCGCGGGCCTGCTGCTCGGCACGGCGCAGCGTGCGTTCGACGACGTCCTTTCGTACATCAAGGAGCGCGAGCAGTTCGGCCGGCCGATCGGCTCGTTCCAGGCGCTCAAGCACCGGGTCGCCGACCTCGCGACCGAGATCGAGTGCTGCCGCCTGCTGACCTACGACGTCGCCCGCAAGGTCGACGCCAACCCGGGCGCGCTGTTCCCCCGCGAGGCGTCGATGGCCAAGCTCAAGGTCACCGAGACGGCGAAGCGGGTCGCGCTCGAGGGTATGCAGATGATGGGCGGCTACGGCTACGCCACGGAGTACGACATGGAGGGCCATGTGCGACAGACGCTGGTCTCCACGATTTACGGTGGCACCAGCGAGATCCAGCGGGACATCATCGGCAAGACGTACGGCTTGTAGGAGGCCACCCCCATGCAGGAGACGGCGCGCAGGATCGCCAGCACGGTCACCGTGCTCCACCGGGCTCGAGCGCTGCGGCTCGACCCGCCGCTGACGACCCTCCGCGTCGCTCGCACGATGCGCACGTGGGGCCCCGGCCTCGCCGGCGCCGTCGCCTCCCACGCGGCGCGCGACCCCCGGCGGGTCGCGATCATCGACGAACTGGGGCCCGAGACGTTCGGAGAGCTCGACGACCGCTCGACCCGGCTGGCCAACGCGCTGGCAGCGGGCGGCCTGCGCGCCGGCGAGCGGGTCGGCCTCCTCTGCCGCGACCACCGCTTCTTCGTGGAAGCGGCGGTCGCGATCAACAAGCTCGGCTGCGACCTCGTGCTGCTGAACACGTCCTTCAGCGGCCCGCAGCTGCGTGACGTCATCGCGCGAGAAGAGGTCCGTGTCCTCATCCACGACGCCGAGTTCGCGCCGCTGGCCAGCGGGGGCGACGGCAGCGTGCGCCAGGTGCTCGCGTGGACGGAGCCCGGCGCCGAGGGCGAGACGATCGACGGCCTCGTCCGCGCGGCGTCCCCGGTGGCGCCCACGCCCCCGGCGGAACCGGGTCGCACGATCCTCCTGACGTCGGGGACGACCGGCACGCCCAAGGGCGCCCGCCGTTCCCCGGACACCCCGGTCGACGCGATCGTCGGCTTCCTCGAGCGCGTGCCGCTGCGCGGGGACACCCGGCACTTCGTCGTCGCGCCGATGTTCCACGCGTGGGGCTTCGCGCACTTCGGCGTCTGCATGCTGCTCGGCATGGAGCTCGTGGTGCGCCGGCGCTTCGACCCCGAGCAGACGCTCGCGACGATCAGCCGCTTCCGCCCGCGCTCGGCCGCGATGGTGCCGGTCATGGCCCAGCGGATCCTCGCCCTGCCGGAGGAGGTCCGCGCGCGGTACGACTGCTCGTCGCTGGAGGTCGTCGCGCTCGGCGGCTCTGCGATCCCGGGCGACCTGGCGATCCGCTGGATGGACGAGTTCGGCGACAACGCCTACAACACATACGGCTCGACCGAGGTGGCGGTCGTGTCGATCGCCGGCCCCGAGGACCTGCGCGCCGACGCGTCAACCGCCGGCCGGGTGGTGCGCGGCACCGCGGTGCGCCTGCTCGACGCCGAGGGGCGCGAGGTCCCCGCCGGCCAACCCGGCCGGATCTTCGTCGGCACCGAGGCGAAGTTCGAGGGCTACACCGACGGCAACTCCAAGGCGATGCTCGACGGCTTCATGTCCAGTGGCGACATGGGCTCGTTCGACGCGGCAGGCCGCCTGCGCATCGAGGGCCGCGACGACGACATGATCGTCTCGGGCGGCGAGAACGTGTACCCGCGCGAGGTCGAGGACCTCATCGCCTCGCTGCCCGAGGTCCACGAGGTCGCGGTGCTCGGCGTCGACGACGACGAGTTCGGTCAGCGGCTGAAGGCCTTCGTCGTGCTCGAGGAGGACGAGTCCCTGACCGAGCGGGCAATCTGCGACGCGGTGCGCGGGTCGCTGGCGCGGTACAAGGTGCCGCGCGAGGTCGTGTTCCTCGACGAGCTGCCGCGGACGGCGACGGGGAAGATCCTCAAGCGTGAGCTGACGAGCGCCTAGCGGACGGGCGATCGGGTCGACTTTCGGGTCCTCCTCCACCCCAAAGTCGACCCGATCCTTCGGCCCGCCGCCTGACCGTCGCGCACACGACACAGCGCCCGTCACCGACCCCACGGACCAGCGCGTACGCCGGACATACCTTCGGTGAGGAGTCCATCCCCTCACCGACCGGAGTCCCTCATGTCCCCCCGCCGCATCGTCCTCGCCGTCCTCGCCCTCCTCACGCTGCTCGCCGTCCCGGCCGCAGCGCACGCCGACGCGCCCCCGGGTGCGCAGCAATGGAAGGTCCTCAACGCCTCCAGCGTCGAGAACGGCGTGCAGTACCACCTGCTCAACACGAAGAACAACAGCCGCATCGGCTACGGCGACCGATGGTTCGGCGTCGACCTGGAGTGGACCAGCGGCGGCGGCGACTTCGTCTTCATGAAGGACAGCGGCAAGTCGAACGTCCGCGACCACCGCCGCGGCCCGCTCGCCACCGATCAGAACGTCTCGATCTACAACACGAAGACGCGGCGCTACCTGCGCTACGAGAAGCGCGGCGACGCGAAAGCCGAGCTTGAGTGGAACAGCACGCCGCGGTACGAGTGGCAGCTCGACTCCCAGCAGGGCGCAACGTTCTCCCTGCTCAACACGAAGGTGAAGAAGCACCTCGTCTACCAGGTCAAGAACTACGGCATCAACCTCGGGTGGTACGAGACCTCCGCGCCGACGACGCAGTCGTTCAGCGTCGGGCTCTCCGCCCAGCCGATCGTGCAGGGCTGGGTGCCCTACGCCGGCAGCTTCGGCGGCGGGACCCGAGGGACGCTGCAGAGCGTGCAGAACGCGAGCAGCTCCGCGACGCTGCTGTTCGTCAAGCCCGGCCGCGGCACCCAGGACTGCGGCGATCCGACGGCCACGGTGCCCGTCGCACCGCGCGCGACCATGACGGCCGACCAGCTGAAGATGCTCTACGGCAGCGCCACGCCGCGGCTGCCCGTGAACTTCCTGGCCTGCCTGACCACGCCCACGCCCCAGTCGATCAGCCTGACGTTCGTGAACATCACGTACCGGCTGGACGCCTGAACCGACGCCGCCCCGCCGATCTGCGGCTCGCTCACGGGGCGGGGGCGGGCTGCAGGCGGGGGAAGTTCCCCGGGGTCGCCGGCTGGTTGTCGAGCGCGTCGTTCGGCTCCGGGTACGCGTTGGTGCAGGCACCGCCGCCGGCGGGCTTGGGCGTGACGCACTCGGCCTTGCGCCCGAAGCTCAGCACCGGGTCGATCATGAGGAACACGCGGAGCCACGCGCCGTCCTTGTCGCCGCTGGCGGTCGCCGAGGCGAGGTGCGCGAACATCGCGGCGTAGCCGTTGGACCGCGGCGCCAGCCAGTTGGCCAGCGGGATGATGTTGCGCAGCGTCGGGACGAGCCAGGCCGAGAGCGGCTCGAGCTGCTGGACGAGCGGCGTGGCATCCCGGAGCGCCGGCACGGCCGCGTCGGAGAGCTGGGGCAGGCCGTCGATCACGCCCGCGGCGCCGCGAACCGTCGGGCCGAGCCGGTCGAACACCGGCTTGAGATCGGTCGTGGCTGCAGAGAGGTCGCGGACCACCGGCCGGGTGTCATCGACGAGGCCGGGCAGGTTGTCGACCGTCACGCCGGCGGCGGTCGTCAGCCGCCGCGTCTCGGTGATGCCCTCCTGCAGCGCCTGGGTGCGGGTGGAGAACGCCTGCAGGGTCGTCTGCCCGTCGGCCACGATGGAGCGCAGCGTCGCCTCGCGCTGGCCGAGGGCCTGCGCGAGCGTGCTGCCGTTGGCGATCAGACCGGCCACGGTGTCGCCCTGGCCGTCGAGGATCTTCGTCAGGCGGCGCAGCTCCATGACGACGTCCGTGGTGCTGGACACGGTGTTGCGCAGCTTCGACGGATCGTCACCGCCGTCGATGCCCTCGTTGATCGTCTGGATCGTGTTGCGCAGGTGCTGACGCGTGCCGGGGCCGACGATCTGCAGCGCCTCGTCAGGGTCGACGGTCGGCAGCACCGGGACCTTCGCGCCCGACGCGAGCGGCTCAGCGCCCTGAGGGCCGCGCGAGAGCCGCACGTACGCTTCGCCGAATGCGGTGCGCCGCCCGAGCTGCGCGGTGCCGCCCTGGCGCACCGGGCGGAACTCCGGCTCGACGGTGAACGTGACGTCGGCGCCGTCGACGCCGGCGTCGACCTTCGTGACCTCGCCGACCTTCACCCCGTTGACCATGACGAGCGACTTGGGCAGCAGCTGGCCGCTCTCGTCCATGTGGACGGTGAGCTTGTAGCCGGACTGGCCGACCTGGCTGCCGGGGCCGCCGAACGCCTGGTTGAAGACGACGAACGCCACGATTGCGACCGCCGAGATGACCGCGAGGACGACGATGCCGCGGGCCGGGACACGCCGATTCATCCGCCGCTCCCCTTCGTCACCGGGTCGTTGCCGGGCAGGCCCGGGGTGAGCGCCCGCAGGATGCAGGCCATCTTGTCGGTCGCGCACTTCTCCTCGAGGAGCTTGGCGACGCCCTCCTCAACCGCCTGGCGGTCCGCGGCGCTGGCGGTCGCCGAGCGCTTGGCCGACCGCGTGGACGATCCCGACGTGGACGTGTCGAAGCCGAAGTTCGCCGGATTGACCGGTTCGATCGAGCTGAAGATCGCGCGGCCCATCACGCCGTTGACGTTGCTCGTCGAGACGGCGCCGCTGACGAGGTCACCGAGCTGCGCGACGCCCTTGCTGTAGTCCGCGAGCGTGTCGACCGTGCGCGCGGCGGCCTCCACCGACGGCCGGCCCTCAGCCGCGGCCGAGCCCAGCCGCGACGTGAACTCCCGGATCGCCGGCAGCTGCGTCTTGCCGGTCTTCTCCAGGGCCTCGGCGTCGGAGATCAGCTGCTTGGCCGCCGGGGTGAGCTGCCGCGCCGTCCTCAACCCGTCCGGGAGCGCCTCGAGCGCCGGGAGGGTCCCGTCCATCGCCTCGGTGAGCGGGCCCGCGAGCGCCTTGATGTGCCGGAGCGTCACCTGCGCGGACTCCAGCGTGGCGGGGAGCTCACGCATCGTCTGCTCGAGCTCGGGCGAGCGCGCCGCCGTCACGTCGAGCACGCGGCTGCCGTTGTCGATCACGCTGGCCAGCTCGTCCCGCCGGCGGGCGAGCACCGTGGAGATCTCGTTGAGGTCGCCCACGAGCTGGGTGACGAGCCTGCGGCGGTCGGCGACCGCCTCGGTCACCCGCCGGATGCTCGCCATCATCGGCGCGGACTGGCGCACGGCGTCCTCGAGGTCGCCCCCGCGCCCCTTCAGGGCGACGTCGGACTCGCCCAGCAGGACCTGCAGATACGCGCGCGTGTCGGCGTCGAGCACCGACAGGACCTTGTCCGGTGCGACGTACGTGGTCGAGCTCTCGGCCTTGATCGTCCCCCCGGAGGGCATCTCGCCCTGGGACGGGTCGCCGGGATCGACGTTGACCGAGAGGACGGGCACCGCGCCGATCGGGCGCAGCACCGCGCTCGCGTTCTTGAAGACCTTGCCCTTGACGGACGGCTCGAGCTCGAGCGTCGCGACCGCCTTGTCGCCCTCGACGTGCACGGCGACGACGCGCCCCTGCTTCGTCCCGGCCACGGTGGCGAGCGGGTGGTCGGCGCCGTCGAGGCCGGCGGCGTCGTCGAACTGCACCTCCACGACGTACGGATCGGGGGTCCACGGCAGCTCGACGTCGACCTTGTTCAGCGTGAAGACGATCGCGACGACCGCGGCGATGATCAGCGCCAGCACCGCCGGCCGGGCCATGGGCATGCCGCTCATCCGCCGCACCCCTGGGCCGGGCGGCCCGTCGCGTCGTAGAGGGTCTGGCCGCAGGCCTTGGCCTTGCGCGCAGCGCTCGGCAGCGTGTTCGTCATGCCGAGCAGGCCGTTGACGAGGTCGCCGCTGATCTGGCCGAAGTGGCCCTTGCCGTACGTCGGGTCCTGGCCCTCCGCACGGTAGTTGGCAAACGCGCCCGTCAGGCCGGCGCCCGCCGCCAGGAACTGGTCGAACGCCGGAGTGCCGAGGCGGCCCTTGGCCGTGACGGCGGGAAGCGCCCGGGAGTTCAGCGTGTCCACCGACCTGCCGATCGGCGCGAGTAGCGCGCGGACCGCCGGGGACGAGGCCGCGAGGTCCTGCAGGACGAGCTGGAGGTCACGGGTCAGGGGCGGCGCGGCCTGGAGGACAGGCACCGAACGGCGCAGCAGCGGGCCGACGTCCTCCAGCAGCGGCGTGGCCTCGTCGAGCACCGGGCCGGCCACGGCGGTCAAACGGTTCAGCCGGCGGGTGATGTCGACCAGCGTCGACGAGTTCGCGCGCAGCTCGTCGATCGCGCCCGGCAGCGCCACGAGCAGCGCATCGAGGGTCTGCCCGTTGTCGGTGTCGACCGCGGCGAGGGTGCGCTCGGCGTGGGTCAGCGAGGCGGCGATCTCGTCGGCGCGCGACCCGAGCGCGGGCGTGCCGAGCGACAGGTTTCGCACGGTGCGGCGGAGCTCGTCGCCGTTCGGCCCCTGCGCGGCGCGCGCCGCGGGCACGGCGGCCTTCAGGGTCTCGGGCGCCTCGCTGAGCGTCTCGCCGAGGGCCTTCTCCGCGCCCGGCGTCGCCAGCTTCGCGTTCTCCTCGGTGATGTCCTGAACCGCCTCGCGCCGGGGGGCATCGAGGCCGCGCAGCGATTCGTCGAGCGCCACGTAGACGGTCGTGCGCGACTTCGGGATGACGCGATCGCCGAGTTTGCCGGCGGACGGCGTGCCCGGATCGAGGTCGACGAACGCGTCGCCCTCGAACGCCGTGTGCGGGCGCAGCGACACCGTTGCGTCGGCGTAGACCGTTCCCGCCTCGGGCGTGAGCTTGAGCTCGAGCTTCGCGTCGTCGCCCACGCGGACCACCCGGCCGATCTCGCCGACGTTCACCCCCGCGACCCGCACGTCGCGATCGACCCGCGCCAGGCCCTTCGCCTCGTCGAAGGTCGCCCACACGACCTGCTGCTCGCGGAACGGATGCGGGCGCACCGTCAGCACCGCGACCACGATCGGGACGAGCACGACGACAGCCGCGCCGATGAGGCGCTTGCGGGTGATGCGCTCGCTCAGCACTGACCCTTCTCCCCTGCGTCCTGGCGGGACGTGCGCGGCGCCGGATACGGGTTGCGCGCGGTGCCGCACGTGAAGACCGCGCCGAAGCGCAGCCCGGGATTGCCCGGCGCCGTGAAGCCCTCGGCGTACGTCTTCGAGGTGACCGCCTCGAGGCCCTTGACGCCCGCGAGCAGGTCGGAGCGGTAGCCGTCGAGCAGCTCGGTGATCGTCGTGATCGGGTCGACCGCCGGCCGGATGAGCTCGACGGGACCGCGCATGGCGTACATCGCGCGCGGACCCTGAGCGAGCGCCTTCGACGCCACGGGGCCCAGGCGGGTCGCTGCGCGGCGCAGCTCCGGGCTGCTGGCCAGCGCGCGGCGTAGGACGGGAAGCTCGGCCGCCAGGCTCTCCGTCGCGGGCGTCACGTCGCGCGACAACTTCGTGAGCTGGTCGAGCAGCGCGTCGAGCTCCGGGCTGACCTGGTTGAGCTGGGCCAGCAGCGGGCCGGCGGCATCGACGGTCGCCGCGAGGTCGTCGCGCCGCTGGTCGATCGCCTCGACCGTCGTGGCGGTGTCACGCAGAGTCGCGGGCAGCTGGCCGCTGCCGCCCAGTCCCCGGGCGATCGCCTGGCCGCCGGTCACGAGGTTCGTGAGGTCGCCGGGCTCGGGCGTGAGCGCGTCGGCGACCGGGACGCCCTCGCGGAGCATGCGCGGCAGCTGCTGCGCCGTCGTGTTGAGCGCCTCGCCCTGCCCGGCGACGGCCGCGCCGCCCGTGCGCAGAATGCCGGCGACGGCGGTGCGCGTGGCGGCGTCGAACGCCTCCGCGGCCTCGGGGAGGCTCGTCCCGCTCGTCACCTGCGCGCGCTGGATCGTCCCGCCGTCTTCCAACGGATCCCCGCCCTTCGGCGAGAGGTCGATGAACGTCAGGCCCGATGCCGGACGGACGCGCACCTTCGCGGTCGTCTCCTCGCCGATCGGCCAGTACGCCGGCAGGATCTCGACCTCCACCTTCGTCCCGCCGTCCACGGGGACCGAGGACTTCACGATGCCGGCGCGCTGACCGGCGATCCGCACGGTGTCCGCGGTGTCGACCGGCAGGGCGCCGGTGGGCAGCTCGATGGTCAGCTTGTAGCGCTTCTGGAAGGGCACGCCGTTGACCGAGAGGAGGATCACCCACGTGATGAGGGCGCCCACGATCAGCGCCCCGATGCCGAGCATCCGCGGGTTGCGCGTCGCCGACGTCGCGAGCGCGACGAGGGGGCGGCCGGGACGGTGGGTGGGGGTGCGCGTCGGTCGGCTCATCGCATGAGGTAGTCGAGGACCTGGGCTTGGGCGTCGTCGGCCGGCGGATCCTGCTTGGCGGCCTGCGTGGTCTCCCGCGGCGTCTTCGCGTCCTTGGCGGTGCGCAGGTTCACTGGGGTGAGGAGATCGACGCCCCGGCCGAGCAGCTGGGCCAGGCAGCCGGGCCGGATCGGGACGCCGAACGTCTCGCAGCTCAGCACGACGCCGGTGCGCAGCCACATGCGCGCCGGGTCGACCTCGGGCGTCGTCGGCTGATCGCCGCGTTCGACGGCGATCGCCCCGAGCCCGACCTGGCCCTTCGGGTCGTCGCCGTAGGTGTCCGCGCCGAACAGCGCCTTGGCGCCGTCGCCGAAGACCGGCGAGAGCACCTGCAGGAGCCCGGAGGCCGGCAGGAGGACATCCACCGGATCGAGGTCGGTGAGCCGGTCGGACACCGGCTCGGCCGCCTTGAGCGTGGCGCGCAGCTGCGAGATGACCGGCGCGAGCACCGTGAGCGTCGTCTTGACGTCCTGGGAGAACGGCTTGATGAGCGGCGCGGCCGTCCGCAGCTCGGGCGCCGCGTCGGCGAGCGTGAGCGCCAGCGGGCGGGCGGCGTCGGTGAGCAGCCGCACCCGCGCGAGCGCGCGGCGCGTCGCGGCCATGCCCTCCGGGGCGTTGGCGAGCAGCCGATCGAGCTCCTGCGAACGGCTCGCCGTCGTCGCGAGGAGCCCGCTCATGGCCTGCGTGCCGCGGTCGATGTCCTGCGAGGAGTCGGCGAGCTGGCCGCTGAGGCGCTGCGCATCCTGCACGACGGCGCGCAGGTCGACCTCCTGGTTGTCGAGCTCGCGCAGCACGTCGCCGAGCGCCTGCATGCCGGGGCGCAGCTGCAGGATGGCGGCGTTGAGGTCTGCGCCCCGGTGCTCGGCGGCGATGCTGAGCTGGGTCATGAGGGCCTGGAGCCCCTGCCGCTCGGGCTCGCGGAACGTGCTGAACAGCTCGTCCAGGCGCGGGAGCGCGAGGGTACGCTGCGCGGAGATCGCGCCCTGCAGCGGCTCGGAGTCGTTGCCGAGCTCGAGGTCGACGTACGTGTCCCCGAGCACGTCCTGCTGGCGGATCGCGGCGCTCGCGTCGGTCCGCGGCTGCGGGATGTCGCGCGTGAGGCGCAGGCCGACGGCCGCCGTGCCCTGGTCGGTGAGCTCGACGCTTTCGACCGTGCCGGCGACCGCGCCGTGGACGCGGACCGTCATGCCGGGGACCAGCGGCCAGGAGTTGCGGAACTCCGCGTTGACGAGCTTGCCGCCCAGCGCGCCGCGCTGGGAGACCAGCAGCTTGCCACTGGAGAGCAGATAGAGCAGGCCGAGCGCGCCCACGAGGGCGAGCACCATCGTCCATCCCGCCCAGCGGGCGATGCGGGGGTTCACTTGGCCCCCTCGCGGGCCGCCGCGGCCTGGGCGGCCTTCGCCTTGGCCGCCTTCTCCTTGTCGGCCTTCGCGTTCTCGGGTGCGATCCAGGGCGTGTCGCCGACGAACGACTTGCGGTAGTCCCTCCAGGGCTGGCCGCCTACCGCGCCCGGCGTGCGGTCGAACGGGCGCTCGAGCAGGCCGGCGCCGGTCTCGTCGGCCTTCAGCGGCGTGTTCGGGGGCGGCGTGGCGACGAACATGAGCCGCCAGGCGTGACCGTTGACGTCGTAGTTCGACAGCGCGTCGCCGAGCAGCGGCAGCCAGCCGACGGCGTCGGGCAGCCGCGCGCGCATGTTGTCGAGCAGCGGCGCGAACTGCTTGAGGGTCGGCGGCAGCTTGGCGAGGACCGGTGCGGCGTCGCGCAGCATCGGGCGCAGCGCCTCGAGCTGCGCGGGTGCCGTCTCGGTGAGGTCCTGCACGCTCGACAGCGTCGTCGGGGCGACCTGGAGCAGCCGCCGGATCGTCGGGGCCTGCTTCCGGATCTCCCGCGCAGCCGGGCCCGCGGAGACCGCGAGGCGCCGCACCCGCGGCGTCGCCTCGTTGAGCTCCACCAGCGCCTGACGGGTGCCGCGCAGCCCCTCGGGCAGCCCGTCGACCGTCGCGGCCAGCTCGCGCTGGCGCCTGGCCGTCACCGACAGCGTGCTCGCGAGGCGGTCAGAGACCGCTTGAAGCGTCTGCGGGTCCTGCGCCAGCCGCGTCACGAGCGCGTCGCTCTCGCGCAGGAGCCGCCGCAGCGCGGGCCCGTCAGCCGCGAGGTCAGCGACGAGTGCGGTGGTCTGTCGCAGCGCCTCGTCGCTGTGCTCGAGCGTCTGCGACAGGTCACCGCCGTGGCCGGCGAGGCCCCGGTCCAGCGACGCGGCGACGCGGCGGACATCGGCGCGGACCTCCGGGGTCAGCGTGCCGAGCGCGTCGTCGAGCTCGACGGGCTGGTCGGTCCGGCCGAGACCGAGCTCCGTGCCGTCGCGCAGCGGACGCCCCGTGCCGCTCGTCATCTCCACGAAGCGGTTGAGCTGACCCGCCTGGGAGAGCATCCGCACGCTGGCAGTCGCCCCCTGATGGACGACGTAGTCGTCGTCCATGCGGACCGTGACGACCGGCGTGTCGTCGTCGTCGAGCGTGACCTCCTCGACCTTCCCGACCTTGACGCCGCCCGCGCGCACCTCGGCGCCGGGGATGAGGCCCATGGTGGCCTCGAAGCGCAGGTGCAGCTGCTGGCCGGTCGGCTCGCCGCCCGACGTGACGATCAGGAGGCCGACGGCGACGACCGCCGTCGCGAGCAGACCGAGGACGATGGCTCGGGTGCGGCTGATCATGCGACGGGGAGATTCGGGTCGAGGCCCCAGAAGACCAAGGTCAGCGCGGTGTTCGCGAACGTCGCCAGGATGAGGTTGATGCCCATCGATCTGGCGGTGGCCATCCCCACCTCGACCGGTCCACCCCGCACGCTGAAGCCGAAGTACAACGACACGCTGACGACGAGCAGCGCAATCGCGAGGCCCTTGATCGCCGAGTACAGGAGATCGAGCGGGCTGAGCGCCGCGTAGAAGCCGATCTCGAACGTGCCCTGCGAGACGTCGGCGAAGTACGCGACGGCGACGAGCCAGGCACCGAACTGGCCCGCGGCGACCGCGACGGCGTAGACGAGCGGGAGCATGAGCATCGCCGCGACGAGGCGCGTGCTCACGAGGTACGCCACGGCCGGGATGCCCATGACCTCGATCGCGTCGACCTCCTCGCGGACCCGCATCGAGCCGAGCTCCGCGACGATCCCGCAGCCGACCTTCGCAGCGAGGATGAAACCGAAGATGAAGGGCACGACCTCTCGCGTGCTGCAGAACGCGGTGAACACGCCGATCGATGAACCGCCGCCGAGCGCACGAGTTGCGGCGGACGCCTCCAGCCCGCACGCGCTGCCCATGAGGAAGGCCATGAGCACGATCACGAGCGAGCTGCCGAGCGCGAGGATTCCCGCCTGGCGGAGCACCTCGCCGGTGTACGGGCGGAGCTTGCCGATGCCCCGCAGGGACGAGCCGACGAAGCTGACGTAGTCGCCGACCTCGTAGAGGGGATCCGGGCGGGTGCTCATCGCTGCACCGCGATGTCCGGGTACATGGCGAGGAAGAGCGCGGAGTACAGCAGGCCGACGCTCGCGCAGCCGACGATGCAGGCGACGACGCACTCGTTCACCGCCCGGCCGACACCCTCGGCGCCACCGCTGACGGACAGCCCCTTGTAGGAGCCGATCACGCCGATGATGGCGCCGAAGACGACCGCCTTCAGCTCACTGGCCCAGAGGTCGAGCCAGCTCGTGTTCGCCAAGAACTGCGCGACGAAGCTCTCGTGGCTGGCGTCGTAGAAGCCGACGATGCCCAGGTACGCCCCGATGCAGCCGGCCATGAAGCCGATCATGTTCAGCACCGGCATCATCAGGATGAGCGCGAAGACGCGCGGCAGGACGAGGTTGCGGACCGGCTCGATCCCGAGCACGGCGAGCGCGTCGAGCTCCTCGCGGATCTTCCGGGCGCCGAGCTCCGCGGTGATCATCGTCCCGATGGCGCCGGCGGCGACCGACGCCGTCACGAGGACGCCGAGCTCACGCAGGAACGCGACGGGCACCGTGGCCGCCGCGCGGTCGATGGCGCCCAGGGACGAGAGCACGCCACCGGCGGAGATGCCCGCGGCCGAGAACCCGAATGCGAGGTCGACGACGATCAGCACGAGCAGCACCCGCTGCACGATCGTCACGCACTGGATGATCAACTCACGACGCCACGACGGCCCCCTGCTCAGCAGCTCGGCTCCACACCGGATCCCGAGTGCCACCATCGCTCCGAGCCTGTCGATCCAGAGCCATGGCGGGACGTCTGAGGCGGCCGGCACGGCGCCGGCGGCCCTGCTTCTCCCCATCGCCAGCATCCTGGCTATCAGGGCGATAGCAGGGCGGGTGGCGCCGCCACTTACGGGTGGTGACGCAGTGTGTTGGCGCCACACCGTAGGATTCTGACCATGGCCAGTGTCACCTCGTGGCAGGCGGCCGTTCTTGCCGGTGGGAGAGAGGCAGGACCGGGTCGCCTGGTCGACATCGCACTCGCGGCGCTCTGCGAAGAGCTGCCGGCGCTCACGCACGACTCCGACCTCCTCGAAGCGGCGCGCAGCAGCACGGCCGCGAACATCGCGATCGTCGAGGAGCTCGCGGCGGGCAACGTCGCCCTCGTCGATCTCGAGCCGCCTCCGCAGGCGGCCGCGTTCGCGCGGGAGCTCGCTCGGCGCAACGTGCCGGTCTCCGACCTGGGCCACGCCTACCGCGTGGCCCAACGGGCGCTCTGGCGCTGGGCGCTGGAGCAGATCCACGAGCGCGTGGACGACCCGCAGGAGACCGCCGCGGCGGTGGAGGCGCTGGCCGACGCGGTCTTCGCGACCGGCGACGCGTTCATCACCGCGATCATGGAGCGCCACGCGCTGGAGCGCGAGCGCTGGCTGCGCAGCGCCGACGCCGTCCGCCGCGCCACCGTGCAGGAACTTCTCACCGGCGGCCCGGTCGACGCGGTCGCCGCGAGCCGCCGGCTGCGCTATGAGCTGCGCCAGGAGCATCAGGGCTTCGTGGTGTGGGCCGAGGGCGCGAGCGCGCTTCCCGAGGAGGCCGCCGGCGCCGTCGGCGGCCCGCGCGCGCTCGTGGTGCCGCTCGGCGTCGGCGTCGTGGCGGG
>CAMCUD010000017.1 GCA_945878865.1 Bifidobacterium breve
TTCGCGGCGGGCGCGACGCCGAGCGTGCCGATGGTGTTGTCGGCGGCGGCGATGATCCCGGCGACGTGGGTGCCGTGCCCGTTGTTGTCGACGGGGGTGCTGTCGTTGTCGTAGTAGTCGTGGCTGCCGGCGGCTTGGTTGGCGGCCAAGTCGGGGTGGTCGCCTTGGATGCCGGTGTCGGTGACCGCGACGGTGACGCCGGCGCCGTCGGTGACCTTCCACGCGTCGGCGGCAGAGATGTCGGGGTTCGGGCTCGCCCCGGTGTTGAGCAGCCCCCACTGCCGGTTGAAGTAGGCGTCGTCGGTGGTGACCGCGGCGGTGAGGACGTGGTCGGGTTCGGCCCAGGTGACGCGCGCGTCGTCGCGCAGGTCGGCGAGCGCGTCGGCACGGTCACCGGGCGTGTCGACAGTCGCGACACGGATCCCGGCGGTGAGCGTGGCGTCCAGCTCGACGTCGGCGTCAGCGCGCAGGTCGGTCGCCTGGCTGGCGGTCAGGCCGGGACGCTGCTGGTAGATGATCCGCTCGCTGGCGGTGTCCGCGTGCGCTTGGCTGGCCGCGGTCAGGCAGGTGGTCAGTGCGATCGCGACGAGCACACGGCGCGGTGTCCCCTTCCCCATGCGCGTTGCATCGACATGCCTCGACCGGTGCGCGACTTCGTGTCCGTGCCGTGGACAGAAGTCCGGTTTCCCTCCAGGGGGGAGGCGCCTCTGGGCTATCCGCCAGGCGAAAATGCTAGAGCGTGCTGCCTGTCTCGGTGCATTATGGGCGCATGACGTCTCCTCACACCGTCGCCCTCCTCCTCATCGTGGTCGTGACGCTTTTTTCAGGCTGGGTCCTGGCGTGCGCGGCCCTCGACAAGATCCCCCATTCTGTGACAGGCGCCCTCGTTTCCGCGTCGTTCGGGGGGCTAGCCGGTTTGGCTACGGTGGTCATCACCGAGGGGGCGTTTCGGCTCGTCGAGTTCGCGCTCGCGATCGGCTGGCCGTTCCTTGCGTTCCTCGTGTTCGGCATTGTCAGTGCCGCGGCATGGAACATTCGGGCGCAGACTCCCCCGAAGCTGTCCGACGTACTGCGGAAACGCGCGACGATGCGCGAGTTCCTCCGCGCTCACGCCCCCCTATTCATCGTCCAGCACGTCAGCGCGTTCTTGGCGACGTGGCTGACGGCGACCTTGGTGGTTGGCGTGGCGGAGATTCGCGACTTTGCCCTCGGCCGTCTGGATCACGCGCTGCGCGTCGTCGGCCTGTAGGCCCGGCGTCGCTGTGACGCGACCAACGGTGCAGCGAAGGACCCGGAGTCACCAGCCAGCAGATCGAAACTGCCCAAACGGGTCCGTCAGGACGTGACGATATCGAGGGTCTCGGCTTGGATGGGCGCGGCGACGATGGCCGCGGGGGTGTCGCGTGTGGTGATGCGCACGCGGGTGCTGGGCTGACCCAGGCGCTCGGCAAGCCACCTCGGTGCGGTCGCGGGTTCGTGTGTGACGAGGTAGGTGCCGTGCGGGTCCTCGAGGAGGAACTGGATGCCGGTCGGGGTGAGCTCGACGCCGGCGGGCCCACCGATGATGGTTCCGACGATGACGCGGGGCCGCGCCGACCGCGTCTCGTCGACGTCCTGTGAGGTGGCGCGGGCCAAGAGGGACGGAACGGCGAGCATCAGGGATGCTGCGACGACGAGTAGCGCCCCGAAGCCTGCTGCCACATCTGGGGCGGGGTAGCCGCCGCGGGCCGCGCAGAACACGATGAGCGCCCAGGCGCAGAGCGCGATGAGCATCGTCGCCGCGAGGAAGAGGAGGCGGTCGGCGATCCTGCCGAGCCGGTGGCGCTTCGACGGTCGAGTGCTCGTGCGGGTCATGCGCGCATGCTCCGGCGGGTCGGGGGGCGCGCGGGTGTCCAGGCGGCGACGACTTGGTCTCGGCCGCTGTGCTTGGCGCGGTAGAGCGCCTGGTCGGCGAGGTCGTAGAGGTCGGGGAGACTGACGCCGTCGGCGGCCTCGGCGACGCCGAAGCTGGCGGTGATCTTCACGCCGTCGATCGTGGTGTTGCGGATCGCCTGGCGGGCGCGTTCGGCGACGTGCAGCGCGTCCTGGCGGCTGGCTGCGGGGAGCAGGATCGCGAACTCTTCGCCGCCGAGCCGGAAGAGGCTGTCGCCGTCTCGTACGACGCTGGCGGCGATGGTGGCGGCGTGTTGGAGGGCCCGGTCGCCGAAGGGGTGGCCGCGGAGGTCGTTGACCTGCTTGAAGTGGTCGAGGTCGAAGACGATGAAGCAGGCGTGGTTGCCGTCCTGGGTGGCGGCGGCGTGGCGGCGCTCGAGCGCGGCGCGGTTCAGCGCGCCGGTGAGCGGGTCGCGCCAGAGCGCTTGGCGTTGGGCGATGTCGAGGTCGATCGCGCGGATGCCGAGGGGGATGACGACGATGAGCAGGCAGATCGTCACGAGCGCGAGGAGTGGCTCTCCCCCGGTCTCTGCGCCGGCGAGGCATGCGGCGGCCAGGCAGGTCATGGTCCAGCCGCACACGAGGCCGTAGGCGCGGTGTGACAGGCCGACGGGGGCGGCGACGAGGCCGAAGAGCAGCCAGACGAGGAATGGGCTGGATGCGCCGCCGTTCAGTGCGCCGGCCGCGGCGAGCCATGTGGCGCCGAGCAGGAACCCGGCGAGGGCGGTGAGCTCAGGCGCGATACCGCGTGTTCCGAGGGTTCGCAGCATGGTCTGGGTGGTGCAGACGGCGGCCAGGGCTGGCAGCCACCACCATGCGCCGGTCCCGGCGATCCACGCGACCACGCAGTACAGGGCCAGCAGCGGGATGCTGAGCAGGCGGGCGCGGCCGACGGTCTCGTGCATGTCGCGGGCGCGCTCGCGGTCGACGGTGGCCGGGAACAGCCAGCCCGTTGCGCGTCGGGGAAGCGTGCTCGTTCGCATCGCGCCAACGATCCGCCCGGCCGGGGGGCGCTACGGTCACACCGTGTCCTGGGTGAGCATGATGGACGACGCGCTCGACCGCCTGAACGAGGCGCTCGGCCCTTCGGGCGAGGGGACTCGCGACGAGCGGCAGTACCGCGCGCAGCTCGCCATCGATGACATGCGCCACGCTGCGGTGCTCGCCGTCGAGAGTGCCCGCAAGACGATGGAGCAGCTCGAGCGTGATCTGGATGAGCGGCGCGCCGAGATCGCAGCTGAGATCGACGCGGAGGTGCAGCGGCGCGTCGCCGATGGCCTCGACGCGCTGCAGCAGGCTGCGAAGGAGCTCGAGGATGCGCGTTCGCGCGACCTCTGGGTGGTCAAGCGCGGCTACGACACCAACAAGGTCGACGAGCTGCGAGACCGTCTCTCCCAGGCCTCGCGCGTCGGGCCCAGCGATACCGGCGCCAAGCGCTGGGTGTAGCCGGCCGCGGTCAGGCGGCCTGACTGCGAACGGCGCGCCGCGCGCGCTGCAGCAGGTTGTCCAGCGACTTGCGGTTGGTGAAGCCCCGAGCGGCGACCACCTCGTCGTAACCCAGGCCGCGCACGTCGACGTCGACGAGCGGCCCCTGGTAGTGGTCGGGAATCGCAGCGACCGCGGCCAGCGCGTGTGCGGCCCGTTCGCGCTGGACGACGAGGTCCTCGAGTGCTCGCGGGGACGCCACCGTGTCGGCGATCGTCATGCCGTCCTCGCCGATCGGGGCGGCCATGGACGTCGCGGTGTTCACGGCCCGGCGCTTCTCGCGGGTCGCAGCGACCAGGGCGGTGAGGATCTGCCGGCGGATGCACAGCGCGGCGAAGGCGCGGAAGGGCGCGCCGGCGTCGGGCGGGTAGTCGCGGCAGGCTTTCCACAGCCCGATCCGGCCTTCTCAGAGCAGGTCATCGGTCCCGGTGCCGGGCGGCGGGTAGAAGTCGTAGGCGACCGCTCGCACGAGCCCTTCATGGGCGCTGATCACCCGGCCGTACTCATCAACGGGGATCGCCAAGCGGCGGCGCGTCGTGGGAGCCGGGCTTGCCGGGTCGGGCCGCATCGCGAGCAGACTCCATCCCGGCGGGGGCAGGCAGTCCGACGTACGGTCCTTCAACCACTACGCGCGTGCGGTGCACATAGCGGCCTCTAGGCTCCGAGGCGTAATGCACGAAGGTTGGTCACCCAGCGTGCTCGTCGACATGCTTCGCCGTAGCACGCTGGGTCGGGGGCCTTGGGGCGCCGTCAGCCTTGGTTGAGGACGTCGTCGCGGGCCGGGTTGCGGAGGTACGGAGTCTTCCGCGACCGGGCGGAGACGCGCAGCACCGCCGTGTACCGACTCGGATGCTTCGTGTATCCGCTGCTGATGCCGACCAGCCATCGCTCCCGTCGGCGGTTCTTGCGCCCGGGGTCGGTGAGCTGAACTGTCCGGCTGACCGGCGTGGCCAGCGCCCCGTAGGCATCGCCGCTCACTGAGAGCGTCCGGGTCGTTCCACGACCTCGGATTCGCACGACGCGCGATACGCGGCTACCGCGCGGCTTGACGATCTTCCACAGCGACAGACGGACGATGCGCCGCCCGAACGATCCGCAGTTGAACCGCTGGTTGACAGCGAACATGGTGTTCAGCGCCGGATCAAACCCATCGAGGCCGGTGTCGGCGACCTGTGGCCGAATCTCGATCTTCACGCTGATCGCACTCCGCCGCTTCAAGAGAGGGCGGAGGTACACCTTGCGGATGCCACCGGTCTCCGTGCGCGGGGAGGCTGAGACGGGGTCGGTTGGTGAGCGTCCGGCGAAGCCCTCGCAGCCGCCTTCGAGGTTGTTGCGGATCTGCGCCCTGTCCGGGTCGAAGTCTTTGACGCCAGGATGGCGGCTCAGTAGGTACGAGCGCAGGTTGGCGTAGTACGCGGCGACGCTTCCCGTGAATGGGTTCGGCAGCGTTTCGGCCGGCGCGATGATCGTGTCGGGCGGAGGCGGGACCTCCTGTTGGGCCACGGCGCCGGCCGGGATGGCCGCGCCAATTGAAAGGACCGCCGCGGCAGCAGGCACGAGACTCCGTAACGGCCCGGACACCGGCGGAATGCTACACGCCGATCGTGCCAGTCAGGGACTCATGGCTGGAAGAGCCGATGCGATCAAAGTGAAACGCCACCGTGCCCCAATTGCGCGACTCCCAAGCGGTCGCCGGATCACTAGCCGAGGTCGATGACGCCGAGTGCGGCCAGGGTCAGGCCGACCGTGATCAGGGCCATGAACACCGGCGCCTCGAACTCGTCGTTCTCCCGGGCGATTGTCCATGTGCAGTAGCCGGCGCCGGTAGCGAGCACGGTCAGGATCACGGTTTGAAGGTGCTGAAGGGCCATCTGTTGGCGGCCTCCGGACGCACGGAGGCGTGCCGGGGGCACGGTACGGGCGTCGCTTGGCGGCATGTTGAAAGTCTGTGACCGCGACTTCTCGCACGTTGGGTCCGGTCAGCCGGCGTCCAGGAGCAGGTGCCCGACGTGATCGATCCGGGCCGGGAGCCCGAGTTCGGCGGAGGCGTCGGCGATCTCCTTCCCCCAGGTGGCGGCGCTGGTCGGGCTGCGTGGGTCATCGACAAAGAGCAGGTGCACGAGCCACGCGCGGATGCCCAGGCTGCGCAACCAGGTCAGGTGCGCGAGCCGGTTGGCGGTCTGGTAGAGCGGCCCGCACCAGTCCGCGGGTGTCCGGTCGGTAACGCCGAGCGTCTGTTGGGTGGTCGCGAACGCGGCTTCGATCCTTGCTCGTGACGTGGGGCTGGCTTGGCAGCCGCCTGATCGCAGTTCACCGGGGTAGCTCTTGCCCTCGGCGAGGATGACCCCGGGCCGGCTGGGCGTGCCGTCGGTTGTCGGTGTCTCGACGATCGCCAGCGCGTCCCAGACGGGGCCGCCGCGGGGCCAGAAGCCCGCCAGGGCGCTGGCGAGGTCACCGAGACCGACGGCGTTGAGGAATGCGTTGTCCTGGTACTCGCGGTAGCCGTCGGCGGCCAGCGGGCTGGTCCATCGCACGGCTCGTCCGGCGAGCTCGGGGAACTCGACGACCAGCTCACTGTTCAGCTCGTCGGCGCGCTCGTTGACCCACAGCTGGGTCTGGCGTTGGCTGCCGGCGTATGCCGCGCCGGTCTGCGGATCTGTTCTGCTCGACACCGTTCCACCGTACCCGTCGCGGCCATCGCAGGAGCACCCAGGAGGTGCTGAGGGCACGTCGAGCCGGTCGCGCCGCTCGCTACCGGCGCGTGAAGAAGACCGCGTACGAGTTCGGGGAGTCGCCGGGCTTCGAGCGGTAGGTGCCGCGCACCCGACCGTCTCGGGTTGGGCGGCGAAGGTGCAAGAACCCGTCAGACGATCCGGGGGACTCCAGGAGCGCGGCGACCTTGACGCCACGCGGGTGGCGCCACGTCACGGTCCAACCACCGCCCGCGACACCCGGGTTCAGGAGCCTGAAGGCCGCCGAGTTCCGCCCGGACCGCACGCGAGGGTGGTACTGGCTGACCGTGATCGGTGACCCGTAGGCGGCGTACAGGGCTCGCGTAGTCCGCATGAACTCTCGGCTGCCGAACGACATCGGTTCGTCGATGTTCGGAATGGCTACGCCCTGCACCTTCTTGTGACGCGGGGCTTGGCGTGGCCCGATTGTCCAGACGCCGAGATCTCGTTGCCGCGGCACGACGGTGACCGCGGGCTTGCCGAACGGGGCCTGTTCGACGGTCAGGCGGGCTTGCACCCCATACAGGCGCTTCTTGACCGCAGCCCGAGTGAGGCGCGCTCCCGGAGGCATACGGAGCTTGGTGAGCGCCGCGTTGAACGCCGTGCGTCCGCCAGCGCCGGGTGTGACCCCGGGGATGAACGTCATGAGTGGTGTGGAGACAGCCTTCACGGATGAGATCCGGGCGGTCGACCCGATCGGGGTCCACGAGTTCCCGGTGCGCTTGACGACTTGGAAGGTGATCTGCCGGTTCGCGTCAGGGCATTCGATGAGGTCGGCTGTGCCGACGTGGTCGACGTCTCGTGCGGTCGTGGCGAAGTACGTCTCGAGGCGAAGGATGGGCTCGGCGATGTTGGCGTAGACCGCGGGGCGATAGAGGCGGCCGTCCATCCACGCGTCTTGGCAGTTCTGGGCGTCAACCAGCGTGGGGTCGGCTTCCTGCGAGTGGGCGGTCGCCGGGGCGACTACTCCAGCCACGCCTATGACGGCGACGAGTCTGAGCACGCTGGTACGGAACCGTTGAGCGTTCGGGTGGGCCACTGGCGGGATCGTAGTGCACAGCGACGCGTGCGAGATGCCTGTTGGGTGCGGGCGACCAGACAGCCTGCGGAGTGGGCCGCCGGGCGGCCAGAACGACGGACTCTGCGTCGAATCTGCCGCGTGCAGCTACAGCACTGCGCAGCGTGTGTGCCGGTTCTGCGCAGAGCTCTTGTTCTGCCCGCGACCGGCGTCTACAAGCCAGAGCGCCGGCGCGACGCGCCCGGCGTCCTGCTCATCCCCGTCGTGAGGAGTCTGCTGTGCCCCACCCCACCGCCGCGGTTCTCGATCCGCTGCTCGACCGTGCCCTGGCGTGCTGCCACGAGCACGGGGTCGACCTCTCCCCCGCGGGCGCCCAGGCTGCGCACGCTGCTGTGCAGGCTGCTCAGCGGACGGGTGACCGTGTGCGGGTCGCGGCAGCCGCCGATCACCTCGCCGTCGTGGCGACCGGCCGCGCGGAGTTCGACACCGCGGTGCAGGCCCGTGAGATGGCCGAGTCGAGCTCGACGTCGCGCAGATGTCGTGATGCGGTGCGTGTCGCGCGTGAGCGGGACCGCCTCGCCGATGAGCACCCGGTCGGCGCGTGGGACACCAGGGACGTGATGCGCGTCGCGACCCGCGCTGGCCGGGTTGGGGCCCGCCCGGAACGGGATCTCGTCCTCCTGGTGCGTGAGGCGACCCGCACCTGCTCGACCGAGGTGTTGGCCGCGGCCGCCGGCACGGCGCGCGGCTGCGCAGAGCCTGCGATCGCGTTCGCGCTGCTTGCCCGTTCGTTGACGCTCAACCCGTCTGTCGCTGAGAACCCCGCGGCCTTCGTCACCCTGACCTCGCTGCTCGACGACCGTGACGCCCGCGCACTCCGCCCGTTGGCCCGCGACCTCGGAGCCGCACTGGAGTACGAGCACCCCGACGACGTGGCGGTGCACCGCGTCGCGCTGGTCACGTGGAAGCAGCTGGACAGCCGCGATGAGATCCGCCGGCACGCCCGCGCGATCGAACGCCTGACCGCCGCCGGGCGCACGACGCACCGGGGAGTCACAGCCGCACGCGGCTAAACCCCTTTCGTGCACTGTCTGCCGCATGACGCTTTCTGACCTGTCGTATCTGCCCGGGCCGCAGGGTCCGTTGACGCCGCTGACGGTCCGTCACGTGCCGCACAAGCCGGGCGTGTACGCCGCGTGGCTCGAAGACGCTGACGCTCTGGAGCAGGCCGGTATTGAGCCCGACGAGGATGGCACGGCGTTGCTGTACGTGGGGCTGAGCACGTCAGGTCTTGCCCGCCGGCTCCAGCGTCATGTGTTTGCGCCGTTTTGGGATCTCGCCGAGTTGCTCGCTATGCGCCGCACGGTCCTGCCGGCGTGGTGGGTTCGCGCGCAGAAGAGCACCACCGGGAGGACCGTGTCGCCGACTCCGCTGGCCGGCGTCACCGAGGACCAGGCCCTCGGGTGGCAGTACCAGCATCTGCGCTGGGGATGGGTGCCCGTCTCGCGGGATGAGGTGCGGCGCGTCGAGGTGGAGCTGATCGCTGAGCATCAGCCGGTCTTGAATCTGCGCGGGCAGGGCTTGCGGGCCGCTGGGCCACCACAGCTGCGCTACGTGGGCCGCTATGAGGCTGAGCGCGCCGAGTGGCTGTTCCGCCTGACCTGGCTGGCCGTCCTGACGCTCGCCCCGGACGGGTGGGTCGGCAGGCCCACCGCGTCGCTGCACGTCGCCATGGACGCTGACGGCTGGCCCTGTCGGGTGCGGGGCTTCGCAGATCGCGGCACCCACGCCGTCGACCTCCCGGACGACCGGTGGGCGCTCGAACGCATCGCCGCGGCCGCCCCAGCGGAGCTCACCGATGTCATCGAGGCCCCGCACGCGCCCGCCCCCGGCGTCATCGACACGTGTGACCCCGAGCAGGCGCAGGAGGCCCGCGCCTGGATCGCCGCGTACCTCATGGCCCCACCCGGAGACGCCACCACACCCGACGAGCGGCTCGCGGCAGCCTTGCGCGGCCAGCGGTCCGGGATCACCCCGATTCGGCTCCCTACCGGAGACCGCCTGCGCGAGCTCCTCGACCTCGTCGACCTGCTCCCAGGGGTCGCGCACTGAACGCGCCGGCTTCAAGGCAGCGCCCCCATCAGGCGGGGCGCCACGCCCGACACGCCCGGTGAAGCGGTCGCCCAACCCTGAAGATCCCCGGCGCAACGCCCGAAGCCCTCCGGGGCACCGTCGCCACCGTGTGGTCGCCTGAAGTGGTCGCCCCCGGGGACCCGGCATCCCACCACCGGCCCGCCGTAGAACCGACAACGGGGCTCGAAACGTCACCCCCGGTCGACCATTCCCATGCTGGTCCCCCGTGCTGGTGACTCGAACCCCGCGGCCGAGCGTATGTATTGAGCGAACCGGCTCACTCCACGTATCGGCCCAGCCGCGTGCGCGCGCGACCCCCGAGCCCCCAGCCTGGACAAACCACCGACCCAGCCCGGCACCGGGGCAAGCAGGCCAGACAAACGAACCAGCAACCACACGAGAAAGCAGAGAACCCCGACGAGAACCGACACCGACACAACGAGGAGCAGAGAACCCGACAAACCACCACGAACGCCGAACACCACCACGAACCCGACAAGTGACACCGAACGCCCCACACCACCACGAACCCGACAAACCACCACCAACCCCCAAACACCAGGGGACCAAACGAAGAACCACCACCTAGTCACCGCTCCGATCGCCCCGCTTGAACAGCCTGATCGCCCGAGAACACTGGGGTTTCGGCTGAACCGGCGGCCTGGAGGTTGTAGGAGATACTGAAGCGAATCCCGGGGATAATGAAGAGCCGGAAAATCCCGCGCGCATCGCGCTTTCTCCCTGCAAAACCGGCATTTCTGCGCTGCACTATCTCCCGCCGCCGTACGCACCATCTTGCGCCGCCATCTTGCGACCGTCGCGTACCCTCGCCACGGTGACCGCGACGCTGGGGATCGATCTCGCAAGCCGGGCCAAGAAGACGGCGGTCTGCGAGGTCAACTGGGTCGACGGCCACGCCCTCCCGGCACCGCCACGCTCGGGCGTCGACGACGACGAGCTGCTCGAGCTGATGGATCGCGCCGACTGGGTCGGGATCGACGCGCCGTTCGGCTGGCCCGACGCGATGGTCGAGGCGATCCACGGATTCGCGAACGGTCGGCCGTGGCCAACGGACGGGGTCCCTGAGCGGCTCCGCTACCGGACCACCGACTGGCATGTCCACGACCTCATCGCGCAAGAGCGCGACACGTCGGTCTGGCCCCTCTCCGTCGCGGCCGACAAGATCGCGGTGTGCGCGTGGCGCTGCGCGAATCTCCTCAGCCGCCACGCTGAACGGACCGGCCGACCGATTGACCGCATCGGCGTGCCCGCCGGTGCGCCACCAGCCCCGAGCGATGCTGGCCTGGTCGCGCCGCACGGCATCGTCGAGGTCTACCCCGCCGGGGCGCTCGCCCTCTGGGCGCTGCCGTATCGCCGGTACAAGACGACGCCGAGCATCCCGGCCGCGGCCGCCCGGGCCGCGCGCGGCGAGATCATCGGTCTGCTGCGCCGTGATGCCGGCTCGTGGCTCGTGGTCAGCGAGGCCGTTGAGCATGCGTGCCTGGAGAACGACGATCACCTCGACGCGCTGCTGTGCGCCTTGGTTGCCTACGCGGCTGCGACGGGCCGGACGCTGCCTCCAGAGGGGCACCGTCGAAAGACCGCCCAGCGTGAGGGCTGGATTCACTTGCCGTCCCCGGACACGATCCTCAACCTGGGCGAGCCGACGTCGGCGACTTGAGGCCAGAGTCGGGGAAGCCTGAGCACTCGACTACTGGCACACCCGGTCGCTAGGGTTCCGGCGATGCACCGGGTCTTTGTCTGTCTCGTTGTGGTGGTCTGCGCGCTGGCGTTGCCGTCGTCGGTCTCGGCCGCCGTGTCGCATTCGGTGACCGCGTCGGCGACCGTTGACGCGCCGTCCCGGGGCTCGATCACGGTGCAGGTGACGCCGAAGGTGACGTTCACTGCCGGTGAGTGTCCGACCCCGACGTCGTCGCCTCCCGTCGTCGATGGGTGCAAGGGCCACACGTTCGTCGAGATGCGCTCGGCCGCACAGGGCTGTCCTGCGCGCACGTCACCGTTCGACCTGTCGCCGGGCGCGTTGTGGAGCGTGCCGGTCGGGTGGGCCGCCCCGTGGTCAGACGTGCCGTTCACGCAGATCTTCGACCCTCCTGTCGCCGGGCCCGCGGTCATCTGCGTGACGATGGTGATCAACAATGGCCTCTGGACGAGCGGAACCGTCGTGGGGTCCGCCGACATCCCGGTCACCGTCGTGCACGTCTACCCCACTGACAACAAGACCTGCGCGAGCTTCCCGAACCAGCGCGCAGCCCAGGAGGAGTACAACCGCTGGCTGCCGCGCCGCCCGTACAAGCTCGACGGCGACCTCGACGGCCGTGCCTGCGAAGCGCTGCCCTGCCCGTGCTACTTCGGCAGCGACTACCCCGCCCCAGCGCCACCTGCCCCCGTCCAGGTCCCGGCACCCAAGCCGCCGACGACCAACACGACACCTTCTGGGCAGTCCACGCAGCCGCCGGCGAAGGTCCCGTCGCCGAAGGTCACGCGACAGACCGGGCGGGTCACGAAGGTCATCGACGGCGACACGCTGAAGGTTCGGCTGAGCTCGGGCAGGTCACGGTCGGTCCGGCTGATCGGCGTCGACGCTCCCGAGACCCGGCCCGGCCGCGGCGAGTGCGGCGCCCGGCAAGCCAAGAACGTCCTGCGGAGCCTCGTGCTGAACAAGCGTGGCCGCGGGCGCACCGTCACGCTGACTAGCGACCCGACCCAAGCCGCCACCGACCGGTACGGCCGCCTGTTGGCGTACGTCGGCACGACGGTCGACGTCAACCGCTCGGTCATCGCCAGCGGATGGGCCGGCGTCTACATCGACGACGACACGCCGTTCACCCGAACCCCGCGCTACAAGACGGCCGCCAACGACGCCAAGGCCCGCCGGATCGGAGTCTGGGCGAAGTGTGGCGGCGACTTCCACCGCCGGAGATAGCCGGTGCCCCGGGGACGCGGGGACTGAGACTCGCGGTGAATCCTCCCGATCCGGGCTTCAACGAAGGTGTTGCTCGGCCGGAGTCGAACGCTTGATTGGCCTTTCGGCTGGTAGTACTCGGTCCTCATGAGCGCTCCGCCACATGAGAACCCAGGAGACGGGACCTCCGCGAGCTCCTTCAGGACGTGGGTCGCTCTCGTGGTCATCGGCGCGACCGTCTCGGCCGCATCGGGCATCGCGACCGGGGTTCTGCCGATACCCGCAATCCTGCGCTGGATCGCCGAGCAGTGGCGGTACTTGGCGCCTGTCGCGGTCGGCGTGCTCGTGGTCTCGCAGATGTGGGTCGGCGTGCGCTACCGCGCCGACCGCCGCGCCGGCCGCGATGTCGGCTACCCGCTCGCTCCGGCGTTGCTGGTCGGTCTTGCCGCCGGCGTCGCGGTCACGTTCGTGGTCGCGACGCTGGTCGCGCATTCCCTAGATCCCCAAACGTGGTGGCTGTTCCAACACGACTTCCGCAATGGGGGACGCGACTGGTACGACATCGCTCGGTCGACTGTCGCGCTGGTCGGTGGGATCGGCCTTGGAATCGGCCTAATTCTCGCCTACCGTCGGCAACGCACCAGCGAAGCAGCCCAACGCGTAAGGGAAGCGGCCCAACAGCACGAACGCGACACCGAGCAGTACCGCCGCGAACGCGAACTTGAAAGGCTGGAGGAGGATCGAGAGAAGGAGCAGCACCGCCGCGACCGTGAACTGGCCGACAGCGCTGCACATCTCTACAACAGCGCAATCGAGCAGCTTGGCCATGAGCGGCCCGCGGTACGGACGGCAGCTATGTACACGCTTGACCGCCTCGGCCAACAGCATCCCGACTACCGCCAGAACGTGATCGACGTGTGGTGCAGTTACCTGCGCACCCCGAACCCGCTCGTCTTGCACACCCGGCTGCGCGACGACTTGCAGGCTAGGACGATTCACGCCGAGGCACGCGCGCAGCGAATGGCCGGAGAACAACAGCGGCTCGACGACGCCCGCGCCGAGGCCAAGTCGCTCGGGCAGCCTTACACCGACGCAATGATCGCCGCCGAAGCCGAAGTGCGAGACGCCGCCCTACGTCTCCTGTGCACCCGACTCCAGTTGTCCGATGGAACGATCGCCGGACAGAGAGGTTGGAGTGACGCCGAACAACCACTCAGCGTCGACTTGACCAACGCCCACCTCCACAACGCCAGATTCACCACGGCCTACTTCCCCGGGCACGCCGTGTTCGACGGGGCGACGTTCACCGGGACCGCCTGGTTCGAGGAGGCAACGTTTTCCGGAGACGCGCGGTTCGAAGAGGCAACGTTTTCCGGAACTGCCTGGTTCGAGGAAGCGACGTTCTCCGGAGAGGTCTGGTTCGAGGAAGCAACGTTCTCCGGGACCGCCTGGTTCAGGGGGACGAAGTTCCTCGAGACCGCCTGGTTTATGGGGACGAAGTTCTCCGGGAGTGCCTGGTTCACGGGGACGGATCTCGCCGGTCCTGCCTCTTTCGACGGAGCAGTGTTTTCCGGAGCCGCCCACTTCAGCGAGGCGAACTTCTCCAGGTCCGCCTCGTTCACCGAGGCGCAGTTCGTCAGGCAGGCCGGCTTCGTGGACACGAAGTTCTCTCAAGCCCGTTTTGAGCGGACGAGATTTTCCGGAGACGCCGTATTCAGGGGCACGGAGTTCTCCGGAGACGCGCTGTTCGAGGGGGCGACATTCTCTACGATCGCCTGGTTTGGGGCGGTGCGATTTTCCGGAGACGCGCGATTCGCCGGGGCAACGTTCGCCGAGCCCTGGTTCGAGGGAGCAAGGTTCTCCAGAACCGCCTCATTCGAGCAGGCGACGCTGTCCGGACATGCTCGGTTCGGGGGGGCGAAGTTCTCCGGAGATACCCGGTTCACGGGCGCGAGGTTCTCTTGGGTCGCCTGGTTCGGCAACACGACGTTCTCTGCGCCTGTCGCATTCGACGGGACGACGTTCTCCGGGCCGCTCGATCTGAGGGGGGCTGCGTTTCAGTCTGGCGGTGTGTCGATCGGTGACGCTCACATCGCATGCCGTGGTTACCCCGTGATCGCCACGAACGCCGCGACGTTCAAGGACCCCGGTGATGATCCCCGCCTCGCGTAGCCCCCCGGCTACATTTGTCGACGCGCTTCGCTCCGAACCGTACGTACGGCTACGAGGCTTCGCGGCCGGGGACCGCCGAGCGCTCTTCGTTGCGGATTTCGTAGAGGTCGTCGATGCTCGGGACCGCGAAGTCGCTGCCGCTCAGCGCGCGGGCTGCTGACGAGAGGATCGCTTCGATGTCGTGCCCGGTCAGCGTCCGGGCCGGCTCGTGGCGGCTGAGCGATCCGCGGGAGATCAGCGTGTCGAACTGGGTGCGCGATAGGCCGACGATCCGCGCTGCTTCGTCCCAGGTGTCGCACTCCTGCAGGACGTTCTGCAGCCAGATGGTGAGGGGCTTGGAGGGCAGCCTGACCTCGTTGATCGACCGTGGGATGGACTCGAGGTCGCGTTTTGTGACGGGCCAGCCGTTTTTCTTGAACGCGCGCCGGAGCTGTTTGCGGACGGTCTCGGGGTCCTGATCGGTGTGCTCGGCGATCTTCCGTGCGACGGCGACCATGCCGAGGTTCTCTTCCCAGTGCAGGCGGGCGGCTTCGCGTACGAGTTCGGGGGGGAGCTTGCCGCGGTAGGCCATCTCCGTCACGTTGGACGCTGACCGAGGGTGCTTGGCCAGCCAGGTCAGGGCTCGGTGCCGCTCGGCCCGCCACAGCGCGGGCTCGCTCTTCACTCGCGCGCGGTCGAGCGTGTCGTCGATGATGCCTTCGCGCTTGAAGGCGCTCGTGACGAGGTAGGGCGTCGGGTCGTGCTCGCCGAGGCGTCGCGCGAGGTACTTGCGCTTCCTGAGGGTTGCGACAGCGGCCCGGAACCCGGGGCCTCCCCGGACGTGTGCGCGGAGCGCGTCGCGGATCTCCAGCGTCGTGAGCGGTCTCGCGAGCAGGTCGTTGGCTTCGATGATCGAGACGCCTTCCCATCCGGGTCGGAACGTGATGATCGGCCGGGCGATGAGGGTGCCGCAGACCTCGCAGGAGTCCATCCGGACGTCGACGGTGTCTGAGCACGTCGGGCAGAAGCGAAGTTCGCTCGGCTGCTCGTCCCACTCGCGGCGGGCCGCGGCGACGGCGAGCGCGCGCATCTCGCAATGCACGTCGTGGTCGGCTTCGCCCGCGAGGGGGCGGCCGAGTGCGTCGGCGACTCGCTGCCGCCACTGCAGTGAGGCGGGCGGCATGCGGCAGATGCCGTCCTCGCGCGATGGGCCCGCTTGGGCGAGGTCCCAGACGTGCTTGCCGTCGTGGCTGAGCGCGTCCTCGACGTCGTAGACGGAGATGCGTTCCGTCCCTGAGAGCGGGTCGAGCACGCTGCGCACCCGGGCGACGCTCCAGTCGATGTCGTGCGCGAGGTGGGTCAGGGTCTCACCGGCGCGCAGTCGTTGCGCGAGGTAGACCCGAAAGGGCAGGATCGGGAGAGTGTGCGACATGATCAGCGCGTTCTAAGTCGCCATCACTCGGTGGTTGCCGAGTATGTGGCCTGTGGGATTGATGTATGAGTCACCGAAGGTGGGACTGCGTGACTTGGACAAGGGCCTCGTTGGCGGACAGGGCGCTTTCCGCGGCGCTCGCGAGTAGCGCGTTGGCGGCGCCGAGTCGGCGTGCCTTCTCGAGCTGCTCGCACATGCGCCGCGCCGATGCGGTGGCCGCGTGAAGGTGCCGCTGGGCGGCTGCCGGGAGCCCCTGGACGAGCGCCGCGGCCGCGGCCGTGGTTGGGACAAGGCGCTCCTGTTCGACCAGCAGCAGCAATGCGGCGGCCGTGGCCGAAGTGACGGGAATGCTCCACGTCTGCGCTTCGCGGTCGTACAACGCGCCGGGCACGTGACGGATCGCGTCGACCGCGCTGCGGCTGTACTCCAGGCGGACCTCCCACACCGTGCCGGCGGCAACGAGGTCGACTTTGCCACCGTTCGTGGACTCGTCGAGGAGCCGCTGCGCGGGGCGCGACACGGCGATCGGCCGGTCGCTCATGTCCGCGACGACCGACTTGAGGGCGCGATGCGCTTCTGCGCCGGCGAAATGCCACGTCGTGTCCGTGGCGCGGAACGTGCCGCCGGGGATGCCGCGGAGGCGCTGTACAAGGTCTCGGTCCCACGACACCGCGACCACGACGCCCCCGTCCCGCGCCCAGATGCAGCGCACGGTTAGGTCCCGCATCGCGCGGCGTTCCCCGTTGATGAACGCCCGTACTGCCTCGTTGGCCGGTGGCGGCCACACGCTCACGGGCGCCGACGTCAACTGGCGTGCGGTCTGCTGCTGGGGGCGCGGAAGATCGTCGATGCCTTCGGCGACCGCCTCCCGCAGGAGCTCCCGCAGCCCCTCGAGCTGCTCGTCGCGCTCGGTGTCGCGCGCGCGCAGTTCAGCGTAGGCGCTGTCGAGGGCGCCAGCGTCCTCCTGCGCCTCCATGTCCTGGTTTGGAAAAGCCATGCCCCGGAGGATTCAGCGCCCCGGGGGGCGCAGACGGCTTGGCGATCACATACGCCGTACGGTGCGTTCAGTAATGTCGCCGCGTGCCGCTGTTCAAGCAGACGGAGGGTGAGCGTCCGGACCCCGCGGAGGTCTTCACGCCCGCCCGCGCCGTCGGCCCTGAGATGTGGGCCCGGCGCATGTACGCCGGCCACAGCACCCCGGAGGGCTTGCAGAAGCGCTTCGAGCAGCGCATGGGTGAGGTCGGCCGTCAGATCGTCCTGCACGGCGACACCGGCGTCGGAAAGACCTCGCTGGTCCAGCACATCCTTGATACCCGCAAGGTCGACTACATCCGTGTCGAGTGCGGCCAGCCGTTCGACACGATGATCAAAGAGGCCCTGGCCGCCGCCGGGCTGACCGAGGACAAGTTCGAGATCGTCGAGGAGACCTCCGGCCAGGCCGGCGTGAAGGCGAGCCTCGGTCTGCTGTTCTCCGGCTTGCAGCGCTCGGACACCAACACCGAGACCAAGGTCTCCTATCCCGTCTCGCTGCCGACGACCGCCCGCGTGGCGCTGAGCACCGCCGGGGTCAAGGTGCTGTTCCTCGACAACTTCGAGAACCTACGCGCCAAAGACCATGGCAAGGAGACCGCCGTTGAGATCGCGCAGCTCATGAAGTCCTTCTCGGACACCGGTGACGTCAAGCTCGTTGTCGCCGGCATCCCTGAGGAGTCCGAGGCGCTGCTGCTGCTCGACGAGGCGACCTCGCGGCGTACCGCCGAGATCGAGGTCCCACGGATGTCCGACGAGGAGCTCGACGAGATCCTGCAGAACGGCGAGCGGCTGCTGAACATCGAGTTCGACGCCGACGCCCGCGCGGCGATCATCCGGTTCTCCGACGGGTTCCCTTACTACACGCACCTGCTCGCCCTGCACGCGACCCGCAAGGCGCTCGAGGACGGCGAGAACCGCGTCTCGTCGGCGCACTTCGTCGCCGCGCTGGGCGAGATCATCGAGGACGCCTCCCTCTCACTGCGCCGGGCGTACGCCAATGCCGCCGAGACCTCGGGCGAGGTCATGGTGCGCAAGAGCATCATGACGGCGATGGCGCGCAGCGAGAAGTCGGAGATGACCTTCCGCGAGATCCGCGAGGCCTTCCAGCAGATCCACCCGCAGTACGACGACCTCAAGAAGCTCAACTTCATCAATGTCGATCTCGGCAAGCTCGTCGAGCGCGGCATCCTGCAGACCCGTGGGGTCAAGAAGAGCAAGGACCGCGCCTACCGGTTCGTCAACCCGCTGATGCGCACCTTTGTGCGTCTCAAGGCTGCCCAGGAGCAGTACGACACCCAGATGGCGCTACCGACCGAGCCGCAGGTCGCACCGCCGCCCGAGCTGCCGATGCCGGCCCAAGAGCCGCCGCGGCGCACCGAGTAGCCCCGGAGCCGGGCCTGGCCGCCGCACGGTGGCGGCATGAAGTACAGAGCTCTGCGGCCTCGTCGATACCACCGACGCAGATCAGCGCCGCCGAACAGGCATCAACTATCTCGAGGTCGCCGGGTCGGCTCTTCGAGACTGCCGGGTGGCGTGCCACCCTCGCCGGGATCGCGCTCCCTGGTGGGAAGCAGTCAGCGCTTTGACCCACATCTTCAGGCGTCTGGCAACAGGTTCGGGTCAATGAGTTGGACGCGCTCGATGTGCAGGGCGTCGTTGCCTCGCGCGCGCGGCGGGAGCGCTGGGAGCTTCAGGCACGTGAGGTCACCGCGGTGCATGTCTTCCTCGAGCGCGAACAGGACGTGCGATCGACCGGGGTACTGCCAGCTTGCTGCGGGCCACCCGACGCGACCGACCCGCCCGACCATCTCCTGGTCGGCCGCGGCGGCGAACGCGAGCATCTGCTTGCGCGTCTTCGCCGTGAACAGGATGAGCGGCCGCGAGCCGAGCGCCTGGTACCGGTCGACGGTGTGCCACCACGAGCAGAGGAACGCGTCGAACTTCGCGAACTTGCGCTCTTGGCGTGGGGTCTTGCCGGAGACGTCGACCTCGACCATGACGTCGAACGTCACCGCGGGATCACCGACGCGGAACTCCACGACGAGGTCTGGCTTGATCTCTGCCATCGCCTCGTCGAACACGCCGAGCACGGACACGCTGCCGGGCATGAGGATCTCGTTGACCGTGGCTGCACGTCGCTGCTGGCCGCGGCCGACGGTGGGCGGTGACATGCGTCCGGCGGCCTGTCGCGGGGTGCGCCAGTTGTTCGTCGCCGCGCCGTCGAGGCGTCGCATGAGGGCGCCGAGGTACTCCTGGACGTGCAGGTCGTGCACGAGCGGCCCGGGCCGCCGGTGGTTGACGCGGTGAAACTCGCGCCGCTCGGGGACGATCTTGGCATCGCGCAGGGCCTGGAACCCGCGACTGGTGAGCATGTGGACCTGGCTGGGGCGGGTCGCGGCGTCCGCGCTCTCGGTCCGCACGGGCGCCGAGGCGATCATGCCGAGCTTGCGAAGGTCAGCGAGGTGCTGCGAGGTGGTCCGCTCGCTCTTGTCGTCGAAGAGACCGGCGTGGATGGTCGCGCCGAGTGCGATGCCGACTCGGTCGAGGTACGCGAGGATCGTGAGCTTCTGCTCGGAGATCTCCGGCAGGCCTGTGCCGGGCGGCACCTTGGTCTCTTCGAGCTTCTTCGAGTCCATCCCGACGATCTGCTCGATCAGGGCCAGGCGCCGGAGGCTGTCGGGAGCCGTCCCGTCAGCACGCGCCGCGCCCCCGCTGCGTGACCCCGCCCACGCTTCGAGCTCGTCGACGGTCATCTCCAACGGGGCGGTGTCCTTCCGTGCGCGTCCGCGCGCGGCCACCTGCAGCACCGGGCTGATCTCTTGGTCGTCGGTCGCGGAGATGACCTCGACGTTGATCCCCGCCGGTGGCGCGAACGTCTCGTCGTCGTCCGAATGCTCCGCGCGCTCGTCGGGGTCGAGGAAGTCCTCGAGCCGCGTCTGGACGCCGCCGTCGACCTGGGTGGCTTCGTCTTCGTGCGCCGGCTCGGGCGTGGCGGTCGCTGCGGGCGGGTCTGGCGTGGGCTGCGGCCCAAGGGCATCGGTCACCTCGTCGGCCTGCAGCGTGACGGGCGGCCGAGCGTCCACGAGGTGGTCGTTGTCGATCGCGCCAACGTTCTCCCAGACGACCGGATCCGCGAGGCGCGCGAGGACCAGCGCGTCGAGTCTTTCGACCTCGAAGCTCGGCCGGTATGGGAGGGTCTTCGGGATCGGGCCGATCCGTCGCCCCATCACTTCGAGGTGGCGGCGTCGCCACGCGTCCGGGACGTCTCGCGGCATGCGGAACGTCTGCCCGATGAACGGGTCGACCCGGTCACCGTTGGCGATGAGCAGCGCCAGGCACGTGAACGGCTGCATCTGGATCAGCGTCTCGGGGGCCACGCGCATCCGGCCGCGCGCCACAGGGTCGGTCTCGATCCGGTTGTTGTAGATCGCCATCGCCGCCCGGGACACGGTCTCGGCGTCCTTGGGGTCGCTGGTCCGGAACAGCATCTTGTTCTGGCAGAGGTTCCAGATACCGGTGCGGATCTTCTCGCGGTGCTGGCTGCCTGAGCCGAGCTGCGCGAAGAACTGCAGGCCGAAGGTGAAGTCGGCGCCGGCGGCACGGTGGGTCGCGACCTGGTCGATGATGTTCTCGGAGTGCAGGACGTAGTGCGCCTCGTCGATCACCGTGGCGACCCGGGCGCGTTGCGACTCGGGGATGCTCATGGCGCGCTGCATCTCGCGGTGCAGCTGGTGGAGGATCATGAGGCTGATCGCCTGCGCGTTGGCGATGTCGATCGCCGCCGGGTTGCAGTCGATGAGCAGGATCCCTCGCTCGCGGATGATCGTGCGGAGAGGCACGTCGATCGGGTGGCTGAAGAACCGCGCGACCGGTGCGCGGGCGACGAGGAGGTTGATCTTGTTGCCCGGCGGGTCCATCTTCGCCGCGGTGGTCGCGTAGGCCTGGGCGAGGTTGTGCGGCAGGTCGCGCGAGAAGAACTGGTAGGTCTCGAAGAGCTCGGGGATGTCCTGGACCGCCCTGGCGGCCGCCGCGTGCGCGTCGCGCGCGTTGGGCTTGAGCAGTTCGGCGACGTCCTCGAAGCGCGGCGTGCGGTCCTCCCAGTAGGCGAGGCAGACCGCGCCGATGACGGCGTAGTACAGGAACCGCTCGGAGGACTGGAACACCTGCCCTTCGAACAGGTCGCCGATCGCGTCGACGACGGACGCGGCGATACGGGTCGCCTCGTGCGCGAGCGGCGCGTCGCCGAACAGTCGCAGCGGTGACATGCCGAACCGCGGGTCACCGAGGTCAAGGTGATAGACGGGCTTCTTGCATCGCGGGTCGATGACGCTGAGCAACCCGACGTCGCCCTCCCCTCCCCCGGACCCGTCGATCAGTTCGGACTTCAGGTCGATGACGATCTGCGCGCAGTTCGGGTCGAAGGTGTCGGCGAGCACCATGCGCTGCAGGACAGAGCTCTTGCCCATGCCCTGGCCGCCGATGACGAGCGTGCCGTACTTGCGGTCGGATGGCATCACGCCGACCGCCGCGCCGCTGTCGTCGCGCAGGGCGGGCGGCGGCCGCCGCGAGGGGGTGTCGTCGACCGGGCTGACCGTCGGAACAGCCGCAGCCGCGTCGTCCGGACGATCCGCCGCGGGCGTCGTCGCATGGCCCGCGCCGGCTTCGGCGGCGCGGCGTGCTTCGGCGCGCGCGGCCTCGAACGGGTCGTCTTCGTCACGGCGGGGGCGCAGACGGCTCAGCATCGGTCCTCCATGGGCATGTCGATGGTGTCGGCGGTGGACCACTGCTCCTGCCCTGCGGGCGCGGTCAGTGCGCCGGGTGTCGCTGGCAGGCGCGGACGGCGCAGCCTGCGCAGCGGCGCGTCCTTGGCCTCGGCGCCGGGGAGGGCGAGGAGGAACGCGAGTTCCTGCGCGCTGAGAAGACGCCGGAACGTGACGTCGAGCAGGATCGGTGTGCGGTGCTCAGTGAAGCGGCGAAGCGCCGCGCGCCGGCGGATCAGGGTCTCGGCGTACAGACGGTTCGGGCCGCGGTGCGCCCGCAGCGCCGACCCGACAGCCTCCGCGGCCCGCTCGGACGTCGAGGCAACCTCGATGACGCAGTGCGCCAGCGCGTGATCGAGCGCAAGCGACGCGGTGGTCAACTCGCGCGACGCCAGCTTGCCCCGCAGCCCGGCCTCGCGGAGCCCCCACACCGATGCGCGATCGAGCTGGTTCTCGTGACGGTGGTACCGCCGGCGAGCGAATCGCTCGGTCATCTCCCGCGCCGGGACGATCGTGAATCGCAAGACGGTGGGCTCCGCGGCGGCGACCTGCGCGGCGATCACGGCGCGCAGCGGTGGCGTCGACGTGTCCGGGTCATGCGGCATGACCGGGTGGATGAACGATCGGCTCTTGCGCCAGCGGGTGACCGCTCGCGGCTCGAAGCTCAAGGGCACGGTGGCCTGTCGCTCCTGGCCGGCCTCTCGCCATCCGAGGCGCACGTCGGGGTAGGCGACGTGCAGGGCCGCCTCGAGCAACGCGGCGAGGCGGGGCATGCAGCCGATCTGCAGGTACACCTCGGGCTGGTCGGAGGCGCCGATCATGCACTGCGTCTGCACGATCACCGGCGGCTGTCCGAACCCGAGGTATCGGGCGGGCGTTGTGCGCGCCTGGCCGATAACCATCTCCATCATGTCCGCGATGTCGCCGAGGCGACTCTCGTCGTGCGTCGACAGCACGAGCTCGTAGAACTCGAGCACGTGCCGATCGCGCGCCCAGCGGCGCCAGACCGCGACGAGAACGGAGGGCCCAGCCGTCACGAGCGCGATGACCGCCGCGACGGCGAGCAGCGCGGCGAGGACGATCGCGACGACATCACCACGATCGAGAGCGAACGCGAGGATCGCCAGCAGGGTCATGCTCGCCGTGAGCGCGAGCATGGCGACGACGGGACGCGGCAGGGTCATGCCAGAACCTCCAGGACGGCGGCAGCGGACAGCAGGACGATGTTCAGGACCCCGATCTGCACCAGGGTGCGGACCGGGATGTCAGGGGCGCGGCAGCTGCGGATCACCGCGCTCAGGGACAGGGAGAGCGCCCCGATCTCGAGCGGGGCGTGCGTGGCGACCCCGGTGAGGATCTGTGCCGGGTACGCGCCAATGGCCGTCCCGATGACGACCGTCGACAGCGCGATCGGGACGACGGCGGCGCCGAGGACTGCGGCGAACCCGGCTGCCTGCGCCCGGGTCTCCCGGCGGCGCCATGAGCCGGCAAGCCATGCCAGGACCAGGAGTACGAGCGCGATCCGGATGTTGTTCAGGCCGATGCGCGCGATCGCGCCAGCGGAGTGGTCGGTCGACCCGAGCGGCGGGAGCAGGTCTCTGGCCGTGTCGGCGAAGAGCGCGGCGACGGCCGTGGCGGTGAGCGCCGTCGGGCCGACGATGAGCAGCAGCGCCGTCAGGTAGTCCCGGCGGGTCGGGCCGTCGGCCATCAGGCGGCCACGGTGCGTGCTGGGCGTCATCGGGTGATCTCCGCGATCAGCGCGTCCAGTCCCATGCCGGCGTCGACGCTGGCTTGGTCGAGATCTCGACCGTCACCGACGTCCTCCAGGAGCGCGATCGGCGCGACGCTCTCGGAGGCCACACGCCGGAGGTCCTTCAGGTGGGAGCGTCCTGCTGCGCCGCGAGCGGCGATGTACTGGCGGGCAGGCGCGCCGTCGTGTCCTGCTGACAGGACGGCGGTGATCTGGTCGATCGCGATGACGGTCAGGTCTGCGACCCACACGACTTGGTCGCAGAGCGCGAGCGCGCTGGCCTGCGCGGGATGCGACCGACAGCCGCAGTCGACGAGCACGAGCGCGTGCCGCGTCGCGGCCTGACCGAGGATTGTGCGCATCCCCTCCGTCACGTCATGGCCCGGCAGCAGTTGCGGGCGTCCGGCGACGACCGTGGTCTCCCCCGGTCCCTGGACAGCGAGCGGCGGCTGCAGCGCGTCACGGGCCAGGGCATCCGCCGCAGCGGCGAGCGAGTGGCCGCTGTCGGCACGCCGCCACAAGGTCGCGGTCGGGCCGCCGACGTCACACAGCGCGGCGCGCCCGGCGCTGGCGTACGCGAGCAGCGCAGCGACGGTGCTCGTCCCGGCGCCGCCGTGCAGGCCGACCACCGCGACGATGGGCGCGACCGTAGTCGCCGAGGCACTGGGAGCGATGATGCTCGCGGTGGCGCTCATGCGGCTGCGGGGACGGTCTCGAAGCGGGACACGCGCCAATGGCCGTCCTCGCGCTGGACACTGACGCGGTAGATCACGTTCGTGACGAACGGGTCGACGCGCCCCTTCTGGCCGGCGTACTGCTCGAGCACGACGATCACCGGGCCGCGCCCGTCCGTGACCGCGCGGGGATCGGCGGCGAGGACGTTCGCGCGGCTGGTCTGCCCGCCGGCGCGGATGCCGTCGATCTGGTCGCGCTCGGGACGCTGCGCGGTGAGCTCGCGGCGCAACGCGCCGGTCGACAGGCGGATCATCCGCTCGTACTGGCGGGCGTACGTTGCCGCGCTCCATGTCGCCTGTGCCAGGGCGTAGGAGACGGCGACCTCAGCGGCGCCGGTCGTTGACGTGGCGGAGGTGAGCGTCTGCGGGTCGCGGGTGTCCCTGACGCCGAGATCGGCGTCCGTGCCTTCGGAGCGTGTTTCGGTCGGCTCGGGGGTCGAGGTCGGGCCCTGCAGCCCGCACCCGGCGAGTGCGAGGCACGGCACGGTCAGCGCGGTGATCAACAGGCGGCGTTTCATGATGTCCGGGAGCGTCGAACAGGCCGGGGGGCGCAGCCCGTCCGAACCGCGCCTTCGGAGCGTCTCGCGGCTCGATGACGCGAGCGCTCCGACGCGCGTTCCGAGTCTGTGGCGACCGTCGCGTCGGTCGTCGATGACCCATAGCGGGGAGCTGCTCGGGCATCATTGAGCGCATGCGCCCCTCAGCTGTGGCTGCCGCCGCAACGTGCCTGCTGGCCATCGGCGGGTGCCCCCCGGTGGCCACTGCACTGCCACCGAACCCCCCATCCGTCCCAGCGACCAGGGACCATCTGGAATCGCTGCGGGTCCGCCCGTCCGGGACGCTGGCCGGCTATTCGCGGGACCGGTTCGGAGACGGTTGGGCGTCTACCGGTGACGGCTGTGACGTACGTGAGCGCGTACTCGTCCGCGACGGTCGCGACGTGAAGGTCGACGGGCAGTGCCGCCCGACATCAGGGCGATGGCGGTCGGTCTACGACGGGACCGTCACCCGGCGATCTGCCCTGATCGACATTGACCACGTCGTCCCGCTCGCCGAGGCTTGGCGATCGGGCGCTCGGCAATGGACAAAGGTCAAGCGCGCGCGTCTGGCCAACGACCTAGCGGACTCACAGCTGGTCGCGGTGAGCCGGTCGTCGAACCGGTCGAAGGGCGACAGCGACCCATCGGAGTGGAAGCCGGCCCGGCAAGCCGTCTGGTGCCTGTACGCCCGTTGGTGGATCGACGTGAAGTACGTCTGGCGCTTGGCCGTCGACAGGCCGGAGAAGAACGCGTTGCAGACGATGCTCCGGCAGTGCCGCTGAGACTGTGCTGGGTCGCAGAGCCGGTAAATGTCGGATTGCCGAGTGATCCCACGCGGCGTCGAGCTGAGGCACCCAGGGCGCATCCCGCAGGCGCGCGATGTACGTTCCTGACCGTGCAACGCCAGCTGAGTTCCCGAGTTCGCGAAGCCCGAGAAGTCGTGTCGGCATCACGAGATAGGACGCGCCGCACCCAGAAATCGGTGGTGCCAGCTGCAGGTTTCCTCCCGTTTATCGCTGCCGCTGTGCTGGCGGGGTGTGCCCAATCAAGCGGCATCACCGATGCCACCAGCTGTGAGGACTACTCAAACGCTGAGATCGCACAGCGTCACGCCTACCTCAAGAGCCGCGGAGTCGTTCCTCGCGAGGCACCCGCTATCGATGCCAGTTGTCGCTGGAGCAACGTCAACCATCCCGTCGACGGTGACGGGACCGTTGGCTACATAGTCGATCTGTGGTGTAGCAAGCACTACTGCGGCGATCAGGCGATCCCAGAGTGGGAAGCCAGCGAACCTGGGAGCGATCGCGACAGCGGTCACCCGCCGGTGAATGGCATGCCCTCGGACAATGACGCCGACACGCCGAGTGACGAGAATGACCCTCCGCCCTACGGGACAGCGCAGCCCTCATACGCGCCCAAGATCAAAGAGTGCGGAACTCTTCACGGTGAGCTCGTGCAGGCGTTCGATATGACGTGTGCGACGGCACGACGCGTCGCCGTCGCTGCCGACGGCGACCCGGCGTGCCGTCCCCAACCCGGTCAGGAAGACCGGAGATGCCGAGTTGGCCGGTGGACCTGCAGGCTCAGTCGCAACGTCGACCCCGCCAACCCGTGGTCCGCAGGGTGCAGCACCAGCCGAACGTTCGCCGACCGCGCTCCGCAGGTCGAGTTCTACGTCCCTCCGCCACGCCAGTAGATCAGGCGTCGCGCGTTGGGAGCCCTACCTACAGTCCGGGCGGGTGGGTTGCTACGAACCCTGCGACTGATCGCGAGCCGCTGCCGCGCCAGCGTGGCCCCTTTTCCTGGTTGACGCTGGGCGCGACGGGGCTGGTGTCCAGCCGCTGACCGGCGATCACGATGAAGACGTGTCCGGCGTTGCTGTAGATCGTCACCCACTTGCCGCGGCCCGGCCTGCCCCATCGGCCGAACTCGCCGGAGACCATCGGGGACTTGAGGAGCCCCGCGCGGTGCAGCACCCACGACGTTGACGAGGAACAGTCGAACCCTGGGGACGGGGTGAACGCGGCGTCATGGCCGCCGCCGTAGGTGTAGGTCAGCCCCTGGATGCCGTTGCCTGCTGCGACCATCCGCTTGATCGCCTCGGGCGCACCGGCGGGAGCCGCAACTTTCCCACTGCGAAGCTGAGCGACGGGTCCGGTGGTGTCGGCTAGCCGCTCATCGGCGAGGCCCGACGCAGGATCACCGGGTGCGGCGGGAGCGCATTCGCGGATGGCGTCGGCGTACATCTTCGCGCGGGCCCGATAGCCGAGTGGTGTCGGGTGGGTGCCGTCGCCGCCGATCCGTTCGGGGTGCTCTGCTGCGTACCGCGCCCAGTCAACGATGTGCACTCGAGTGTCGGCGCGGCCGCGGGCGCGGATCTCCTCGTTCATCGCCGTGGAGGAGCGTCCGTCGCGGTAGACGGTCGCCCAGACGACGCACCCGCCGGTGCCCGCCGCTTCGAGGGCTGCGCGATTTGCCGAGCGGATCCCGGCGGTGTCGTCGCGTTCGTCGTTGGTGCCGAGGGACATCGCGATCACCCGGTCGGTGCCCGGCGCGGGCATCAGCCCGCGCGCGTCGGCGAGCCGACGCCCGCGCTGCGCGAACGTCGTCAGCGACCACCCGTCGAGCTCGGACTTCAACGGTGAGTCCATCCCGACGGCGAGGCTGTCGCCGACCACGACGGTCTCGACCTGCTCGGTGGCCGGGCCGCCGCACCCGACCGCGGCCTCGGAGCCGTCGGCGACCTCGGCCGCACCGGTCAGGTACGGCTGAGGGTCGGTCGCCGCTGATGACGGGACCGGGCCGAGCCGGACTTCGAAGTGCAGGTGCGGCCCGGTGCTGTTGCCGGTCGAGCCGACCTTGCCGATGACCGCGCCGGCGGGGACCCGCTGGTTCATCTGGAAGCGGCCGAACGCGCTGAGGTGCGCGTAGCACGTGGTCATCTGCTGGCTGTGGCGCAGGCACAGGTAGTTGCCGTAGCCGCCCACCATGCCGCGCTGGGTGACGGTGCCGTCTGCGGCGGCGTGCACGTCGGCGCCCATCGGCGCGCCGATGTCGACGCCCATGTGGTTGGTGCTGCCGATGCCGCCCGGTGAAGCGCGGCCGCCGAACGGGCTGGTGATGGTCTTGACCTCGGTCGGCCAGGCGATGTGCGAGGTGCCGTCGTCGTCGCGTGGCGTGCTGGACGCTGGCGCGTCGTCGACCGGCCGTGTGCCCGTCGATCCGGCGTCATGGTCTCTGGCGGTGGCGCCGAGCCGGCCGGGCGGGACCGGGTCGGTGTAGTGCGCGTCGGGGTCGGTCAGGAACCTTGTGCCGTACCACGCGCCGATCCCCTGCCGGTCGAAGATCGCCTTCGTCGCGAGCGCGTTGACCGACGGGGTGAACATCGCGTCATGGCCGCCGAACCGGGTGATGATGTCGGTGTTGAAGCCGGTAGTGACCTGCCAGATGCCGAGCCCGATGGTGCCGCCCGGGTCGTGGCCGACCGCCTTGGGGTCCACGGGCGTGCCTGGGGGCCCGTAGTTCGACTCGCCGAGGGATAGCTGGCCGAACGCGCGGCCCGGCAGGCCTGCGGATTCTGCGAGTGCGGCCGCCTGGTCCTCGGTGAGGTACGGCAGGTGGTCGTAGATCGTCAGGACGCTGCCCGTGTCGATCGACGTGCCTGCGTCTTGGCACTGGTCGATGGCGCTGGGGATCAGCGCCGCGACGAGGAAGATCCCGGCGACAAGAAGCGTGCCGACGAGCGCGAACCCCTTGGCGAAGGCGGACACCGTGCTGCTCCCCTGGCGCTACGCGTCGTGCGGTGCGGACCCGTTGGACGGCACCGGGGCGGTGAGGTCCATGATCTCGTCGTCCGGTTCGGCCTGCCCGGGACGCCAGCCGTTCGCCAGCGCGGCGAGCGCGGCCCAGACGTTGCCGTCGTGCTCGCGGATTGCCGCGTCGCGGAGCGGGACGTCGTGGTTGGGCTCCGACGTGTACGCCCAGTATTCGAGGGCGCCGAGGCGCACGGCGATCTGGCCGACGCCGTACCGGCCGTTGACCCACAGCACTCCGGACTCCTGGCCCTTCTTCGTCTTCAGGCGGCCGATGATCGACGCGGCGCGGCTGGAGAGCTGTGCGGCCTGCGCGGCGAACGCCATCTGGTCGCTGTCCTTCTGCTCGAGGAAGAAGTGCTGCGATGCGCCGCTCATCAGCGCGCGGCCGGCGTCGCTGTCGAAGTCCGTCGGGTACTGCGAGGCGACCCAGAACGCCAGGTTGAGGTGCCGCGAGCGGCGGGCCATGTCGTTGGCGTACTGGCCGAGCTCCATGTTCTGAAAGAGCCGCCAGCCCTCGTCGATGAGCAGGACGCTGCGGCCGGCGGCAAACAGGCCCTCGTCGGAGCGAAGCTCGATGAGGTCGGGGTCGGCACGTCGACGCTCGAGTGTGCGACGGACGAACTCCATCTGCGCGAAGAGGCTGGTTTGCAGGACCTCTTCGGGGATCTCGCGGCTGTCGAAGACGACGAGCGGCGCGTCCTGGTTGACCGTGGTCGGCCGGTCGAGCAGCCAGGCGTACGCGCCGTTGCCGCAGAACTCGCCGATGCGCTGTGCGAGGTCTCGCAGCGTGACGGCCTGCTCGGGTGCGTCGTCTTCTCGAGCGCGGGCCCGTTCGAGCAGTTCCTCGTGAAGGTGCAGCTCGCGCGGTGCCTGACCGGCGCGCGAGGCACGGGAGTACGCACCGCGGATCGCGTCGGCGAGATGGCTGCGCTGCGTGAGGTCCATCGCGTCGGTCCCGCCCATCAGCACGGAGTGCAGGGAGACGAGGAACGCGATCTTGCCGGGGGACGGAGTGACCGGGTCCTCGACGTCCCACGGGTTGATGGCGTGTCGGTCGGAGTCGGCGCCCAGTTGCAGGTGAGCCGCCCCGTCGATGAGGGAGGTGAGCGTCTCGAAGTGCCCTGCGCGGTCGAACACGAAGCCGCTCGCGCCGAACGCGATCACGGATCCGAGCAGCTTGTTCATCAGCGTCGTCTTGCCGCTGCCCGACAGGCCGGTGAACGTCGCCATGCCGTTGCTGTGCTCGCGGTCCCACGGGTTGAACAGCTGCAGTTCGGAACCCGGGTCGCTGTAGGCGAACGGCACGCCCCGCGGGCTCGAGCACGACGTGCCGATCAGCGGTACGCAGTCCCCGGCGTTGCGGACCCCGTACTTGTTCGTCCGCTGCGCCTCGTCGCGTCCGAGCGGCAGGGTGCTGGTGAACAGCAGGTGCTGGCTGTAGACGCCGTCGTCGACGCGGGCGTCGCTGACGTCTGAGAGCGCGTCGTGGCACCACTTCACCGACTCGGCGAGGTCCTCGAGGTCCGGGTCCGGGCCGGGGGCGCGGAGCGTCATGTAGATGCTGACGCGGAAGAATCCGGCCCGGTCGTGTCCGGCCATGTCCTGCAGCGCGCCGGCGATCTCGGCCTCGTGCTCATCGCGGTCGAAGTCGATGCTGCCGCGCTGGCGCATCATCGCGTTGGCTTCGCGGATCCGCTTGTGGTTGAGCTTGAGCCGGCGCTTCTCCGTGGCGCGGTCGGTTGCGGTGATGTACACGCTCATGCGGTGCGGCGAGCGGGTCAGCAGTGCCTGCATCAGCCACGCGAACCGGGTCGCGTCGGCGGTGCCCGAGACGAAGATCGTCTGCTCGACGTCGCGGCCGATGCTGATGTCGTGGTTGCTGCGCTTGAGGTCGATCGGGGTCCGAGCGATCTGCGAGCGCAGGGCTTCGGCGGCGCGCGCGGCGTCTGCGGCGTCGGCAATCTGGTCCAGGGACCCGAGAACGACGTCGGAGAAACCGGTGGCCGTCGGTGCCTTAGCGGTCTCGCTGAGCGGTGCGGCGAGGAGCGCCGCGAACTCTTCTCCGGACAGCGGCCGTCCGGGGACCCCCAAGGCGTCTAGGTCGGCGCGCAGGACGTCCATGCGCGCGAACGAGTCCCGGCTCGCTCGACCGTGCGCCTTGGCGTCGCGCTTGAGCGACGCGGACCGCAACTTGCGAGAACCGGGCAGCGCCGCGCGCACGGCGCTGGCGAACGACCGCGCGCCCTTGTCTTCCGGCAGGTACGGGAGGATCGCGTAGCACGCCCGGTCCATCGCGGCGTGCGCGTCGGAGTGTTGTGCCACGCTCTGCTGGATCGCGTCGTGCATCTGCCACTGCGAGAGGGCGAGCGGGGAGATCGCGGGGCGGTCGACGGACGGTCGGGGGCCGGCGAGTGCCTCGACTTGGCTGGTGATGTCCCGACTGATCTGGGACCGGTCAACCGGGTTGCCGGTGACGTAGAACTGGATCGTCTCGTCGGCGCGCAGTCGGCCGATCAGCGCGCAGAGCGATGCGGCGATCTGGTCCTGCGCTTCGGCGTCCAGCGTGTTCGGGTTGAACACCCCGACGGACAGTGCGCGAACGAATGCGCCTTCGCTGGTGATGGCCAGGCCGGATCGTTCGATGGCCTCGATTGGCAGGAGGTCGCCTGCATGGCGGCTGGGGTTCTTCACACTGCCCATAGGTCTCCGACCTCCACGGCGTCGGACAGCGCGGCGCGCTCATCCGGGTCTGGTTCGACGATGTAGCCGGACGCGGTCCCTGCGCCGGCGAGATGGCGGCCGTCAAGCCGCTCGAAGGTGATGAAGCCCCTGGTCATCCAGGTGATGTCCAGGCCGACGAACGCCGCGGTGAGCGCCGCGCCGACGAGCAGCCCGGGGCCGTAGATCGCCGTGACGATCGTCAGCGTCGGACCGAACGGCGACAGCGAGGTCACCCAGACGACCGCGAGCAGCACGCCGATGCTGACGACGACCCACTGGGGCATCGTCAGCGGCCCGATCCTGAGGGCGTCGTTGATCTTCTTGTAGGCGGGGTTCATGACCGGTCCGCATCCTCAGGGCGCCCGGGGGGCGCGACCGGTGGCGTGCTCGCCTGCTTCGGTGACGGTGCGGGAGCCAACGGCTGCGGGCCGGAGCTCGCGCTCGGAGCAGTCCCGCCAGCGGAGGGCGCGCTGGGCTGCGGCGGAGCGACTGCCCCGACGCTCGTGGCCGCGTCGGCGCCGCTGTAGATCGAGACCTGCTCGCGGAGCGTCGTCTTGTCTGCCGCCCCGAGTGTCACGAGCGCCTGCGCGACGTCCGGCTGTCCGCGCTCGGAGGCCCGGGCGACCTCTTCGATGAGCGCGCTCTGCCGCACCTCAGGCGACTTCATCTCCGCGGCGCGCTGGACCGACGCGAGCGCGGGCGGGTCGAGGCGCTTCATCGCCTCGCCTGCCATCGCGTACCGCGTGTCGTTGTCCGTCGAGGACCGCAGTTCGCTCATCGCCCGCGCGGCCGCCTCGCGCCCACGGTCCCCGTCGCCGCGGTCGAACGCGTCGCGCATCGCCGCGCGCTGATCGCTGACCTGCGGGCTGGGCGACGGATGCCCCGCGGCGGACGCACCGCTCGGGACCGGGACCGCGCCGGGCTGCGCGCCAGCCTGTGGCGCCGTCGAAACCGGGGCGGCACCCGAGGCCTGACCGGCGGTTCCGGCGCCGTTCGCCGTCTGGGCAGCACCGGCGGCCTGGCCGGTGGCTTGCGGGGCGCCGCTCGCGGCAGCGGGAGCCATCTTCCCGGCAGCGCCCGCGGCAGCGGGCGCACCGGCACCACCGGTCGCGACGGTCGCGCCTGCGGTGGCGGCAACGACCGCGGCACGGCGCGCGACGCCGTGCGCCGCTGATCCGCCGGCGGCTTGACCCGCGCCAGCGGCAGCCGTTCGAGAGAGCGCGTCCGGACCGGCCTGCAGGCCACCACGCGGCGGGCTGGCCGGCGGTGGAGCGGCCGCGCCGCGCTTTCCGGTCACCGCGCCGGGCAGCGCGTTCTGCGCGTGCGTGACGGCGGACTTCTCGAACACCTTGCGGCCGACGCCGCTGCCGACGATGCCCGGGGCCGCTCGCCCGTTGAGCATCGTCATCTTCGCCAGCTTCCACGGCAGGAAGACCATGCCCGCGAACAGGACCAGTGCGGCGAGGGAGTTCATCGGGCTGAACGCCCCGTCGCCCAAGCCTTCGATCGTGAGGTTGTCCGAGCCGATCGCCGCGACGACGGCGAACAGCAGCGCCCACACGGTGGGGACGGCGAGCATGGTGACGATCGCGCGTCCGAGCTGGCGGGCGGGCCCGTCGGTCACGGGCAGCAGCGCGAGCGCCAGCGGCATCGCAACGAACCCGAGCGTGGTGCCCGCCTGCAGCATCACCCGCATCGCCAACAGCGCCATGAGCATCAGCACGAGGCCGAGCTGCATGAGGATCGCGATGATCCAGCCGCCCGGCGCGAAGTTCAGGCCGAGGCTGATGTTCGCCAGCGACCGGGCGATACCCGACGCGCCTCCGGCGGCCCCGAGAATGTCTGCGGGGACTGCGTTGGCGATCGGGAGCATGACGCCGCGGTAGATCCACGGCCAGCTGGCGATGAGGACGATCGCGAGCGCGGCCTTGGCGAGCGCTTCGATACCGGCGGCCCCGCCGCCGCCGAGCATGTCGGCCATGAAGTACCGGGCGACACCGAGGGTCACGACCACGCCGGTGATGGAGAGCGCGATCGTGGAGATGCGGCCCTGCAGCGTCTTGAGGTTCGGCTGGTGTGAGAACGGGTCGCCGATCGTGGTGAAGAGCGTCACGAAGTTGCGGTCGATGAACCGCTCGACGCTCGGGAAGAGGTGTTCGAAGATCGACTGGAACGCGTCAGACGCGGCGCTCGAAGCAACGTCGCCGGCGTCGGGAAGCAGGTGCAGCGGGTTGAGGTCGGGCAGCGCCTCCGCCGGGGGCGCTGCGACCGCGGAGATGAGCATCACCACGAGCAGGGCGGCGAGCGCCCCGAGGGCGCAGAGCAGCAGGCGACCGGGACGCCACGCCATGTCGGCGTCGTCCCGGTCGCGGGTGGTCTGGTCCTCGGAGCGCATCGCCAAAGCCCTACGCGACGATGCCGGGGATGCTGAAGATCGCGATGACCGCGATCACCGGCTTGACGATCCCCTCGGCACCCTTGCGCGAGCCGACCATCCACGCGACGACACCGGCCATGACCAGGATGGGCAGCACGGCGATCGACACGGTCTCCATCGAGTCCATCAGCGGCGCGGACGCCTTCTTGATGTTCTGGTCGAGGTTGCCGGCGTTGCCGGGCTTGAACTGGTTGGAGATCAGCTCGGCGTGCGGCAGGCCCGCGAGGGTGACCATGAGTCCGCACGCGGCGGCGAGCAGGATCAGGCTCGCGCGCTCGCGGGCCGAGTGGAGGGCCGCCAGGGGGCGGCCGAGGGTGATGGGGGTCATGCTGGCGCCTCCTTGGGCGTCGTGGGTAGATGCACTGCGGTCCATGGGGTGAAGTCGGGTCACAGGCCGAACTCAGCTCCTGCGGGCGCGCCACCGCTCCCGCCGCCGGAGCTCGGGGCTGGCGTGGGTGCGGGCACGGGCGTCGGGGCGCGCTGCGGCGCGGGCGTGACGGCCGGTGCGGGGCGCATCGGTTGCGCCGCGGTGCGCTTGGCCTTGTTGCGCGCGGCCTTGCGTCGCGCGGCGGCGCGCTGGCGCCGATCGGCTGCACGTCGAGCAGCGGCACGCGCCCGGTCTGCGCGGGCCCGTTCGGCGCGGCGGATCTCCCCTCGCGCCCGATCCTTCAGGTGCTCGCCCGTGGCGGCCGGAAGCGCCGTCGCTGTTGGGGGGAGCGCCGCGACCGCCGCGGACCGGGCGGGAGCCGTCTCGCTGCGACCAAACCTGGTCGTGGCGAATCCGGCGACGATGACAGCGAGCAGCACGATCGCGGCCGCGCGAAGCACGTTGGCGCGGCGCGGCGCGCGGCTCGCGCGGGCCTCAAGACGCTGCGGTGCCGGGGCTTCGCGCGGCGCGTCGGGCAGGAGCAGTCCGTGGCCGCGACGGCGCCGCAGCCCACCGTTGCGCGTGCGGCGCTCGGCCGTGGGCGCGGTGGGCTGCGGCGGGCGTGCCGTGCCTGAGGGGGCGAAGAGGTCGATCTGGTCGGAACCCATGTCGACCAGTAGTCGCAGCAGCCGGGGGGCGCACCCCCCCACGTATTTCTCGCGGTCAACCGAGTGGCGTGTCGGCCACTGCTAGTGGAGGCCGATCACGGCTCCAAGTGACAGCCGGCGTCGAGTCGCGACGCGCCAGAAGGGCCGCTCGGCTGCGCGGCCCGGAGGGCGTCCTTCCAGCGCGTGGCGTCTGCTCTACAACGTGGAGCCTTGGTAGCGGCGAAGCAGCGTCGCGAGTCGCTTCAACTCATCGAACGTGCCCCGCCCGTAGAGCGCATCGGTGACCCGGTCAAGTGCAGCGTGTGCCTTCGTGAGATCGGAGGGCATCGAAACCGAGTCGTACAGGACGTCGAGCGTGGTGCCGCCGTGATGGTCCCGTGAGTCGAGCACCGCTTGCGCTGCGTCGCGAACACGGTTCGCGGCCGCCGATCCAGGCTCAATCGGCCAGGGGAACGTGTTGTACGTCATCTCAGCACTGATGCGCGGGTCGCCCTTGATGCGTCCTCCGACGCCACGTACCCAAGCGGCGAACATCTGGCTCTGCAGGAGGCCGAACCAGTAGAGGTCATCCGTCTCGACGGTCAGCGTGCTGTCGTGCGCGATCTCATCCGGAGAAGCGAGCACCATCGGTAGGTGCGCGCGGCGCTGTGAGCCGTGACGGGGAACGAGGATGTACCTGGATGTTGGCTGACGAATCTCCCCGAACAAGGCGGGAGTCGCCGCGAGCTTCTTCGTCGCGGCGCGACCACTAGCCGCGCGATACTTGGCGACGTGCTCAATGCGGGAACGTAGGAGTGCGCTGTCACGGATGTCCTCCGGCGCGACATCGGTAAGCCACAGGCACCAGCGCCGGGTGCCGGACATCACCTCGCGTGCTCCTAACAGTGGTCGCAGGTACTTCGCCGCGATTGGATCGCTCAGAAACCGCTCGTGGTCGTCCCTCTTGACGATGAGCCCGCCGTCGTCATTCGGCATCGAGCCGAACCGCATCGCTGGAACCGCCTTCGGCGGAGCCTTCTGTGGGTACACCACCACGTCCGGACCGTCAGTCAAGTACGGGTTAATTCGCTTGACGACACGTTCCTGCGGCTCGCTGGTCGGGGTCTCGTAGTCGTAGAGGAGTTTCGTCGGCCGCTGCCCGCGTTCGCTGAATCCGATGATGATCACGTGCACAGCTGCGACGCCGCGTGCTTCGCTCGTCCACCTGAACGACCGGTGCGCGAAATCCAGTGCCTGATCGCGATCGAGGATCCGTGGCCAGAGGGGCCACACCTGTTCTCCCTGAACGCACGAGTTGGTCGCCACAAGCCCGGCCCGGATCGCGGTGCCCGCGATGTAGTGCGACGCAAGTTCAATCCAGGCAGCGACGTAGTCGAGCTCACCGCTGCCTCGAGCGTGGTCGAACACCCGCGCCATGTCCCCCGCTTGTTCGGTCGTGCGGCGCTTCTTGGCCACGAAGGGCGGGTTGCCCAAGAGGTAGCTGCAGCGCTCGGGCGCCAGCACATCAGCCCAGTCGAGCTCGAGCGCGTTTCGGTTGTGGATACGAGCGGGACTGTGCAGCGGGAAGCGCGCGTAGTAGAGACCGAACTCTTCGCTTAGCTGCTGGTTGGCGAGATGGTCGGTCAGGTACATGGCGACCTCAGCGATGCGGCAGGGGAACTCCTCGATCTCGATGCCGTAGAACTGATCGACGTCCACCTCGCTGATGACCGTGGCGTCCATGAGCATCTGGTTTCCACGAGGGTCGAGGTCCCGGAGTCGCTTGAGCGTTTCAAGCTCGAGGCGCCGGATCTCCCGGTATGCGATGACGAGGAAGTTCCCGCAGCCACACGCGGGGTCAAAGAAGGTCAGCGACCGCAGCTTTGCCAAGTACTGGCGTAGCTGGGGGCGCTGAGATCTGGTGGCCTGAAGCTCGGCTTCCAACTCGTCGAGAAACAGCGCACGGATCACCTTCATGATGTTCTGCTCAGTGGTGTAGTGAGCGCCGAGGGCTTGACGCTCCTCCGGCTTCATCACTGACTGGAACAGGGAGCCAAATACCGCGGGGCTGATCTTGGACCAGTTGAACCGGCAGGCGAGCAGCAGTCCGATGCGCATCTGCTGGTCAAAATCCGCCATGGGAATGTGCTCGGCGAACAACTGCCCGTTGATGTAGGGCATCTGCTGCAGCGGTTCGCCGAGCGTTGATTGGCGCTGGTCCACTGGCGTGTCGAGGACCTGGAAGAGCCGCTCGAGGTGAGGGCCGAGGTCCGAACCATCCTCGGCGGTCTTCCGTTCAATGAAGTCCTCGAAGGCGCCTGTTTCTCCCAGGGCTCCGGTGTCGTCCGCGAACATCAGGAACACGAGTCGCACGAGGAGCACTCGCAGCTGGTGGCCGGTGTAGCCGGTGGTCGCTAGTCGGTCGTGCAGGCGGCCCATGATCTCGGCCGCCTGCACGTTGACCTCGTCTTGGTCCTCGAACCAGCGGGGCCGGTACCCAGCAAGGAACGTGAAGAGTTCGATGCGCTCGGGGAACTCGTCAAGGCTGAACTCGACTTCATCGCGTGTCTCGAGGTTCAGGACCCGGAAGCGCGCGAAGTCGGACAGGACGATCAGCCTCGGAAGTTCCTCCTCACGTAGCCCGAGGAGGTAGCCCTCAGCTTGTTCGAGTGCAGCGTCCAGGTCCTCGCCTGCACTCTTGTGCTCGATCAGCAACATTCCGGGCCAGAAGGCATCGATCTGTCCCGTGGTGCCACTGAGCTTCTTGACGTTGCGCTCGAAGGTGACAAATCGACGGCGATGGATGCCGAAGACCTCGAACCACTCGTTCCAGAATGTCTGCCGCTCCGCGGCCTCACGGGTCTCGCCGCGCCAATCTCGGGCGAACGCTCCGGCCCGCGCGCGCATCTCTGCGATGGTCAGCACAGGTCGGAGTATGCAGGCTTCACCGGCGTGCGAGATTCGGGCACCGACCCGGCGACCAGTGGTCTACGGGGTCTCGATCCCGAACTCGGATGAGCCGGTGTTCTTGGGCGCGCCCTTCGCGGTTCCGCTCGTGGGTGTCGCGGTGGTGGGCCGTTCGATCGAGGTTTCCTGCTGGCGGATGGTGTCCTGCTGCTGGGCGGCGATGGTGGGCTGGAAGTCCTTCGACGCGGTACCGAGCTTCTGATCGGCGGCCTTCTTCTTGGCGGCGGCCTTCTTCGCTGCGGCGCGACGGCGCGCGGCGGCGCGTTTGGCCGCGGCGCGCTTGCGGGCCTTGTCCTGGCTGACCTGCGCCTTGGCGCCCACGCTCGCCAACACGGGGGTGGCTGTGACCTGGGTCTGCTTCGCGGCCGCGGAGGTGACCGGCGGTGTGGGAGGTGCTTGCGCCTGGTGGCGTGCGACGACGGCGCCTCCCCCACCTGCCACGGCGACCGCGGCTACGGCGGCTGCGACCTTGGCGGCGAGCGCACCACCGACCGACCCGCCCGTGGCGGCCCCGCCACCGAGGCCTCCGCCGGCGGCGACTGCGGTCGCGGTCCCGCCGGCGACGGCGCCGCCCGCGACGGTCTCGACGGTGTTGCTGTCCGTCGAGAGGCCGAGCGCGTGGATGATCCGCTCGACCATGTCGGCGACACGGTTCCCGGACACGGGGACGATGAACGGCGGGATGAGGCCGGCGGCGGCCTTCTTCGCGGCGACGGCCGCGCGGCATCGCGGGCAGTTGGCCAGGTGTGATGCGACCACCCCGTACCGGTCACCGTCTGGGTCGTGGAGGCCGAGCGCCCACGCGTTGAGGGCGGAGATGCCCTCTTCGCTGGTGCACCAGCCGGCCATGCGCACGTCGCCTTCGCTGACGAGCATGTCCGCGCCGACGCTGCGGAGGGCGGGCCGGACGTTCTCGGTGACGAGCTTGTTGACGCGCTTGATCGAGATGTCGAGCATCGCGGCCGCTTCTGCTTGGGAGACCTGGTCGAGGATCAGCATGCGGACGAGCTGCATCTCGCGGTCGGTCAGGCGCGTGGCGAGCTCGTTGAGCATCGTGCGGGCCGCGTCCTCGGATGCGAGCGCGTCGGCGTGGTTGATGTGCTCGTCGATCGTGTCGTTCAGCGCCCGGTCTGAGGACTCGTAGTCCTCGCGGCGATCGAGGTGCTCTTGGCGGGCGGAGTCCATGAGCCGCCGGTGGGTGGTGGTGACCAGCCACGCTCGGGTGTCCTGGATCTCGGTGCCGTCGGCGAGGGTGCGGTACAGCTGGTGCCAGGCGAGGTTGTAGGCCTCGTCGAGGTCCTCGCGGTTCGGGGCGATCTGGCCTTTGGTGCTCTTGCGCATGAGCGCCGCGGCATCCCGGCACACGCGGTCGCGCTCGGAGAGGTACTTCGCTTCGAGGTCGATGAGCGCGCGCCGCTGGCTGATCTCCGTCCATGCGCGGCCGCGCTTGCGGCGGGATGGGGTGCGGACTGCGGTGGCCATCGCGACCGCGAATCATCCGGTCGCCCCACGCGCGGAATCTTGAAAAAACGTCCGCCCGCCGGGGGCGGTTCCGGGGCGCCCCCCGCCCCAGCGGACCATCCCCTCCGTGCAGCAGGCTGCCAACAGCGCCGAGACGCTCGACCTCGAGATCGTCGTCGAGCACCGCATCTGGGCTGCCGACGACGGCGCGTTCGCCATCGCGCGGGTCCGTCTCGGCCGCGACAAGGTGGTCGCCAAGGGACCGCTCGCGCACCTCTCTGCCGGCGATCGCGCCCGGATCACCGGCCGCTGGGTCAACCACGCCAAGCACGGCCGCCAGATCCACGTCGACGACGCGCTCCCGTTGGACGCCAACGACGAGGAAGGGATGGTCGACTACCTCGCCAAGGCCATGACCGGCGTCGGCCGGCGCAGCGCGCGGCGCCTTGTCGACCGGTTCGGCCAGGACACGTTCAGCCGCCTCGACGACGACCCCGAAGCCACGCTGGGCACGCTGCCGTCGATGACCGCCAAGAAGGTCCAGGCTGCCGCGCAGGACTGGCGTGTCGCGCGAGCCGACCGCCCGCTGTACCTGCTGCTGGCCAAGCACGGCCTGGCCAAGCACGTGCCCACGCTGAGCCGCCGGTGGGGCGCCGCGGCGCTCGCGAAGGTCCAGCAGGACCCCTACGACCTCGTCAAGCTCCGCGGGATCGCGTTCGAGCGCGCCGACCGCGTCGCGCGCGACGTCGGGATCCCCGAGGACTCCCCTCGGCGCGCTCAGGCCGCGGTCCTGCACACGCTGCAGGAGGCCTCACGCTCCGGGCACACCCTCATGCCCGTCGTCGAGGTCACGCAGCGCGCCGCACGACTGCTGCGCCAGCCGCTGCACCCAATGGCGCTCAGCGGCCTGGAGCAGCGCGGCGACATCCTCGTGCACGCGGGGATGGCGCAGACCGCGCAAGCGCAGCGGCTGGAGCGCAAGATCGCCGCGGCGATCCGCCGGCTGCGCGACACCCCGCCGACACCCGACGTCACGGTCCCCGAGGCCAGGCCGGAGAACGTCACGCTGACCGACGAGCAATGGACCGCGGTCAGGCGCGCATTCACCTACGGGGTGTCGATCATTACCGGCGGACCCGGCACCGGAAAGAGCACGCTCGTGCGGGCGATCGTCGCGCTCGCCGCCAAGGCCGACCTGGAGATTGCGCTGTGCGCGCCGACCGGGGTCGCCGCGGTGCGGCTCGCCGACGTCACCGGCCACGACGCCAGCACCGTGCATTCACTGCTCGGCATCCAGCAGGACGGCACCGCCGTGCTGCACGCCGACCAGCCATTGGGCGCTGACGTGATCGTGTGCGACGAGTCCAGCATGGTCGACACCGAGGCCGCCGGGCACCTCCTCGACGCCGCCCGCAAGGGCGCGCGCGTGGTCTTGGTCGGCGATGTCGATCAGCTGCCATCGGTCGGGGCCGGCCAGGTCCTGAGCGACCTCATCGAGTCCGGGGCGCTGCCCACGACGCGGCTGACCAGGATCTTCCGGCAGGCCGAGCGCTCCCTGCTCGTCCAAGCCGCCCACGCGATCCGTGACGGGCTCACACCGGCGACGTGGAGCGCGGACACCGAGGCGGTGTGCGACTTCTTCTGGATCCCCGAACCCGACCCGGCACGGCTCCTTGGCCTGACGTGCGATCTGGTCGCCGACCGGCTCCCGGACTGGCTCGGCGTCGACCCGCTCAAGGACGCGCTGTGCCTCGTCCCGACACACAAGGACCCGGTCGGCCGCGTCGCGCTCAACCGCGCTCTCGCCGACCGGCTCAACCCGCACGGCGCGGAGATCCTCGACGGGGCAGCCCGCGTCGGTGACCGGCTGATGTGGACGAAGAACACGCCCGCGCTCGGGCTGATGAACGGCTCGCTCGTGCGCTGCGTCGACGCGCTCAGCGACGGGGACCTCGTCTGCCTCGACGAACGCGACCAGCAGATCGTCATCCCCGCCAAGGAAACCGGGCCGCTGATGCGCGCCTACGCCGCCACCGTCCACAAGGCCCAAGGCTGCGAAGCCCCCGTGGTGGTCGTCGTCCTGCACAGCAGCGCCCACCGCGGACTACTCAACGCACGACTGCTCTACACCGCCGTCACCCGGGCACGCCGCGCGTGCGTGATCGTCGGCGACCCCGCCGCATTCGCGACCACACTCGCCAACCAACGTGGCGACACCCGGCACACCGGACTCCAACGGCACATCGTGCCCTCGTAGACCTCACTCCGACTGCTTGCCGCTCCGACGGGTCGTGAAGATTCGAACGGCTCCCTGGGCCGTCGACTTCGAAATCGCAAGGTAGCCCCACGAAGCCGTGCTGAGAGTCGGCGAGTAGAGCCGACGGCCGACACCTGCACGCGGTTCTTCCACGATGGCGCAGAGCCGTGTCCCCGCCGAGAGCTCGTATACGTAGTCCACGCGCGGCGCGAGTGTCCCTGGGCCGGTTACCTCTTCTACTCTCGCCCGAGCGCGGGGTGAGCCAAAGTCCAACTTCCCACCAATGGCGAACGGGTTGAGGTACAGGTCCGCGCTACAGCGCTTGTAGAGCCGCGCGTACTCCCGGGCGGTGATGGCGCGAGACGCCGCGCCCGAGATCAGCCTGCCACGGCGAATCTTCGTCGCGGCGATCGGGGCGAGACGTTCGGCGCTCATGGGTGGGACCGCGGCGATCTCGGTACCCGGTGCCAGGTCAGCGATCTGCGCTCGGTCCGGTGAGGCGGTCACAAGCAGGCGTACCGCCAGCCGACGCGCGGTCAGGTCTGCCTTTGTGATGCGGCGCGGGAGATCGAAGATTCGACCGAGCCGGAATTGCTGGCGCCGGTCGCTGGACGTGATCGGCAGTTCGACCCCCGATCCGTCCAGCGGTGTCTTTGTGACGGTCACCGGCGTCAGCTGCCCCATGCCGGCGCCTTCCACGACGTCGACGTCGACCCGCAGGCGCAGGATCTGCGTGCACGTCAACGACAGGGTCGTCGTGGCAGATACGGGCTTGACGATCTTCGGCGATGCCGATGACGACAGGTTGACGGTCACGACGTGACCACCGAGCACGCGCGTAGAGACGCGGAAGAGTCCTGGTCGCGTGAGCTGCGTCTGGCAGTTCCGCACGTCTTCGGTTCCGAATGACACAGCGGTCTGGGCTCGCGCAGGGGCTGCCGCCGTATATGCCAGCGTCGCCGCAAGCGCACCGAGGACGAAGCGAGATGCCACAGAGCGCACGGCGAGAGCGTACAGCGGTCAGCAACAACTTCGCATGTTGCTCTGCTCGCCGCTATCGCACGGCGAGCTTAGAAGTCGACAACCGCAACGGGGATGGTAGAGCCGATGCTTGTTCCGTTGCCGAGCTGAGCGGCGTCGTTGCCGCCCCAACAGAGGACGGATCCGGTAGACCGGAGCGCGCATGTGTGCTTGGAGCCAGCGGACACCGCCACTGCGTCGGCGAGTCCGGACACCGTGGTCGGCGTGGAGGATGGGCTCGTAGTCCCGTCGCCGAGCTGCCCGTCGTCGTTCCACCCCCAGCATGCGACCATGCCGCTGCCTCGAACCGCGCATGAGTGGCCGTACCCGGCGGACACGCTGACAGCATCCGACAAGCCGCTTACCGCTACGGGAGTCGACGAAGCTGTCGTGCTGCCGTTTCCAAGAGCCCCCCAGCGATTGTACCCCCAGCAGACAACAGTGCGGTTGGCTCGAACCGCGCACGAGTGAACGGACCCGGCGGACACGCTAACTGCATCCGACAAGCCTCTTACTGCCACCGGCGTGGACGATCCGCTGGTGTCCCCGGCGCCGAGTTGTCCCTCGCCGGCCCGGCCCCAGCACGAGACGCTGCCGCCGGCTCTGAGTGCACAGGTGTGCCCGAAGCCGGCGGAGACGGCGGCCGCATCCGACAACCCACTGACCGTCACGGGCGTCGACGAACTTGCCCAACTCCCGTTCCCGAGGCCCCCGAAGTCGTCGCCTCCCCAACAGGCGACGGTGCCAGTGATGCGTACGGTGCATGTGTGATCCCGTGCGCTCGTTCCCGCACCGGACACGGAGATGGCGTCTGACACACCGACGACTTGCACCGGGCGCGGTACTGGGACGGCTGCGGTCCCCCAACCGACGCCTGGGGTACCCCACCCCCAGCACCACACCGAGCCGTCAGATACGACGGCACAGGCGTGATCTCCAGGGGCCTCTCCGCCCACGGAGAGCGAGACAGGGGAGGACAGGCCGCTGATTCGGTGCGCTGTGGCGGTTCGGCTGTAGCTGTACCCACCGCCCCAGCAGAAGACCCCCTCGCCGACCCGGACCGCGCAGCTAGACCGAGCGCCGGTCGACACCATGTCCGCGCCGCCGTCGGTTCCGGGCCCGTCGCCAGGACCTTCCCCGTTACCAATGCCGCCCCCAGGATCCCCGGCTGCGGAGTGAGCGTCAGACTGCTCTGGGGGTGTCGCCGCGGTGGCGACTACGGCGCCGCCTCGTTTGCCGAAGATCGCGGGCTTCGCCGGAGCAGATCGGTAGCCCTTCGGACAGTCGACAGCACTCCATTTCAGCCCGATGACGGGACGCTTGGTCTGTTGAAGGCACTTACCTCGGACGATGTCGCGAGCGACATTGACCTCGTGGTTGGACTCAAGCTTGACCCCAAAATTCCGGGCCGCGCCATCGACGAGCCCCACGCAGACAGCCACCTCGCCAAAGAAGGTCACGCCCTTGTACACACCAACACCGAAGGCGGGGTTCAGGGTCGCTCCCGCGGCGAAGATACCTGCGCCCGTCCCGATCGCGGAGGCGAGGTAGCCGCACAGCTTGCTCTTCCCTGCGGAGACTGCCCCGGACGTAGTCAGGTCGACACCGAAGCAGACCCAATCGATCCGACCGCCGGCTCCAGGCGGGAGCTTCACGACGGTCTTCGTGATCGCAGCGGCGATGCTGCACGCGGTTCCTGCAGTCACGTACACCCCGTCTGGCGTGCCAAAGCTTCCCGAACAAACAAGGTTCCGGCTCAGATTGCGGTCATAGACCCTCTTCGTCCCGCCCGTGATCTTGCTGGTCCGACTGAAGCCGGCCGGGAACGCCCGGATACACAGGCGGTCAGCCGCAGCGGAGCCGCTTGCTTCGGCGTGTGTGGTTCCTGCAATCCATGAACTGATGACCACCGCTGCCAAGACAGCGCAGGTGGTCAGACTTCGCCCGCTCGGTACGATCGGGCGTGATCGAGCAGTGAACACGCGCCAACGATACGCGACAACGGTGGTGGTGTGTGACTCGCGGTGAGGTTGCCGTTCGCGAGCGGCCGATGGCAGGCTGCCTCTAGATAATTCTGCTCTCGAGTACGACTGAGCAATGACGCCGGGATCGCGCCGTGGTGAACAAGCGACACGTCGAGCGACAGCAGATCCGGACCGGGCCCTGACTCGATTGACCACAGGGGCTGGAGACAAGTACCGTCCGCCGCAGTGGGCTGGGCAAGCATCCTCGACGATACCCAAGATCACATCAACGCCGTTTTACACGCGCACGATGAGGCGAGGCCGCAGAACGGATACGTTCCACCGGAGCTGCGGGAGGCGCGAGATGCCCTCCTTTCGGCATACCACCAGCTCGATGAGCTTCGGCTGGAGCTGATGCTCGAACTGAAGGCGCAGAGAGCAGCGCTGTCTGCCGAGATCGATCGGGAGGTCAGCGAGCGAATCGCTGCCGGCCTCACTGCCTTCACCGAAGCCGTTGAGGGACTGCACGCCGCACGGACGTCGCCCCGCTGGGGGCGGGTCGCCTTCTACAACACGCGGCAGGTCGACGCGGTCTGGGAGAAACTCGACACAGCGGTCCAAGCCCGTCGAAGCGAAGCGAGTGCCGGCATGTGGATCTGATCAGCAGCCCGACCGGCAGCACCGTCAAGCACCTGTATCGCTCCGGTGTCCCCGGCGGCGCCGCGAACCGTTTGGGCGCCGGCGCGCGGCCTAATCTCGCCGCCCTCTTCGCGACGAGTGCTCGTGATCAGGCGAGGAGTGACGGGCTGGCGCGGTAAAAGTGCTCGAGCGCGCCGCGTCGCTGGATCGTGTCGCTGAGCTCGAGGAACCCGGAGCTCACGAGCGCGCGGACGTGGTAGGAGACGGTCCCGATCGTCGGGATGTCGAGGGCGCGCTGGAGCATCACGGGGCTGAACTCCTCGCCGGTGGCGAAGAGCTCGATGATCGCGAGCTTCAGCGGGTGCAGTTGGTCCTTGGCGACGGCCTCCCAGTCGACCGCTGCTCCCTGGACCTTCTTCGCCGGCGCCTTCTTCATCTTGGTCTTCTTACTCATGGCTCTACTTCGCTGGTCGCGGTCCCTTGGGCAGCAGCCGCTGACGGTCAGCGGCCCGAGACGTGTGTTTACCTGGCTCTCCATACGAGGTCGGTGTCTGGGTCTCCTCCGAACGGCGAGAAGATGATCTCGTCGAGCCGGCTCTTCTTCGGGATCTCCGCCCAGACGCGGCCGCGAACAGTCTTGCCGGGCCGGACCGCCGCGGGCCCAAGGTCGCCGGGCTGACCGAGGGACTGAAAGTTGGTCGAGTCGCCCGATGTGGTGAGGGCCTGGAAGTCCGCTGACGGAGTGAACGCCTGGTCGCCGGTGTTGCTGATCGTGACGGTCGCCCGTACGTAGCGGTTACCGGGCTGCGGTGAGAGGTACTGGGGGTTCTTCACGCGTCCGCGGATCGCCGAGACGCGCACCTGCAGCGTGACGTCCACGGGCTTGCCGTCGAGCGTCAGGCCCGCCGGGCTCCGGTACTCCTGCCGGTCACCCGACCGCGCCTCGCCGGCCGCCGGCGCGGCACCCGCATCGGCCGTGGCCGTGGTCTCGGTGACCGTGACCGTCTCGGTCACCGTCACCGTCTTGGTTTCCCCTGCTCCGCAGCCGATCAGGGTCAGGCACAGCACTGCGGGTCCCACCAGCTTCACTCGCACGACGTCTCGCCTCCGGTCCTACGGCGAGGGCCCTCTCCCGCCGCCGGATGCGTGAGTGTACGTGGACCAGTCAAGACCGGCGGCGCGTCCGGGTCCGCGCGAGTCTTCGGCGACGCGCGCATGGCCTGGGACGGCCCCTTATGGCGCGAGCGCGTTGTTGAAATTGCGGACCGCGGTTGTCATGGCGCCCTTCGCTCCGCCGGAGCCGGGACTTGAGGAGTCGTGTGTCAGTGCGCCGAAGAATCGTTCGCCTTCGATGCCGCCGTTCAGCGTCGGTACGACGCCACCGGTCCAATTGGGGTGCCAGTTGTCGGCGCCGGCGTACACGCTGAGCGCGACGAGATTCGGCCGCTTGGTGAACAGGTAGGTCCAGATGGTCTGGTACCAGGCCGCCGCCTGGCTGTAGCTCCAGCCGGTCGTATTCGCGGTGGTGTTGGAGAGGTCGTCTCCGTACCAGATCTTGCCTCCGACGCCCGGGGACGTCTCGTAGGCGGCGATCCCGACCTCGGTAACCGCCATCTTGGTGTGCCAGCCCTTCGCGGCCAGCCGCACCACGGAGCGGTCCCACTTCGTGCGCATGAGCCCGCCGACGTTCGGGTTGCCGTAGGGATGAATCGTCCACGCGTCGACGTACTGATCCAGGTCGCTGACTTCGGCCTGCATGGCGTCAAGCCACTCCGATACGGATGCGTCTGAGTTGTCAGCGTCGCCGATTGCCCACACCGGAACGGTGTAGCGCAGCGCGGTGCCGATGGTCTTGGCGCGCTGTGCGTAGGCCGCGGCGTATGCCTGGCGCGACGCTCCGCTGCGCTTGTACGAGTAGGACTCCTCGTTCTCGAGCTCGACGGCCACCAGTGTGCCTGGGTGAGCCGCGCGGATTCGGTCGACTGTCTGGATCACGGCGCGCGCGTCGGTGTCCGACGTTTCGGGCTTCTCGACGAGCCAGATCGCTTTGATCCCTGCGGCCTTGTACTGGCCGATCGCGTTTGCGACGGGTGACGCCGCCGTGATGGGAAGGTCGACCGGGTCGGGCGGGGCCTCGTAGCGAACGACCTTGGCTTGGAGGTTGGTCGAGTACAGCGGTTCAGGTGGGTGCGGGTATGTCGACCCGGTGTTCTCACTGACGGCCTGGACTGCTCTGATGAACGCTCCTTCGATGGTGTTGCTCACGGTGATCGTTCGCGAAGCCGAGGTGACGGTCTGGTCAGCCCCGTTGCGCGCGACGGCAGTCAGTGTGTGCGAACCGTTGGCGAGAAGGGACGTGTCGATGCGTTCTTCGAAGGGGGAGACCGTGTCTTCGCGGCCGATCGCCTTGCCGTCTACGAAGAACTGCACGCCGACCGTTGACGTGCCAGCCGAGGATTGGATCGCGACCTGGCCGCTGACGGTCGCGCCAGCGCTTGGGCTCGTCAGGGTCGCCGACGGTGCCGCGGACGTCGGTGTCACGGGCGCTGACGCTCGGATGCTCGTCCCGTTCGCGTTGGAGGCGTACACGAGCGCGCGGAGCGGCTTGCCTTGGGTCTGCGCGATCGGGGTGTAGGTCGCTGAGGTCGCGCCGGGGATGGTCTTGCAGTGCTGCGAGTTGTACGCGGGGTTCGGCTCGCACCGCTGCCACCGGTATGCGTAGGTCGTAGGTGACGCTGTCCAGGTGCCGTTCGTCGTGGCGTAGCCGCTGCCGGCCGCTGACAGGACCGGGGCCGCGGTTGACTCCGGCACGCCGGCTCTCAGACCGAGGGTGCGGTGCGTACTGATCGTCGACGCCGTCAAGGCCGTGTTGTAGATGGCGAAGTCGTCGATCACCCCTGTGAACGGGCGCTCAATGGTCGGGTCAGTGCGGCTGGGCTGGAGTCCTCCGAGCATGAGCGGGTTGCTTGATCGGCCGACCGGCGATGCGATGGTCGTTGTCGCCACGAGCGATCCGTCGACGTAGAGCTTCATCGTCGTCCCGTCGCTCGTGGCGGCGATCATGTGCGCTACTCCCGGCGTGATGTTCCCGCCAGTCGCAGCCCAATGAGTGGTCTCCCAGTACCCGTCGCCTTGATAGCCGCCCTGGTTCCAGTCCTGCCTGACGCTGGCCCGATTGACGCCGCCGTCGTTGACGATCGCCAGTGACCAGCCGCCGACGTACTGGTCGTACTTCGAGGCGATCACGCGTGGCGTCGCGTCGACGGCCGGAACGTTGACCCATGTCTCAACGGTCCACGGCAGCGTCTCCAGGAACGAGAAGTCGGTCGGGTTTGCTGCGCGGCCAACGGTGTCCGTCAGAAACAGCGATGGATCGGTCGTCCCACCGATGAGAGGGGCTCTGCCGGATTCGAACTCCGCCCAGTCAAGCGGGGCTTGGACTTCAGAGCCGAAGGTCAGGGTCTTGCCCCCCTTGGCGTCGGGGGTCGTCGCCGGTGTTCCCGTTGTCGTGGCCAGGCGCCAGTAGGACTGAAGGCCCTGGGTACCCATGACCGTGCTGGCATAGTCGGCGGACGCCGCGGCGGGCCCGGTTGCGGCGATGGCTGCAGCGACCGCGAACGCGGCGAGGGCTCTGGCGTAGGCAGACGGCACAGATCACTTCCTCGATGGCTGGATGCACCAGAGCGTTACTCAGCTCTTCTTGTGCGAGCACGGAAGTCCTATCAAACCGTGAGGATCCGATGTAACGAATTGCTGCCGCATGGTTCAATGCTTGGTATTCCACTTCTTGGTCGCAGGAACCTCGCTTCCGCGGCGCGCCTCGGCATGGTGGTTGTGGTCGCTCTCATGTGCAGCCCGCTACCGGTCGCTGACGCCGCCCTCGCCCCATGGGCCACTCCGGCCTCGCCGCTTGCGCCGGCCTTTGACGGCTCGACTGGTGACGTATCACTGGCGAGCAGCCTGACCGGAGCCGGCTTGGCCGCATGGACCGCTGACGACGGCACACCCGCGGTTCAAATCGCTCGTCGATCGCCCGGCGGCGAGTTTGAGGCTCCCATCACCCTGACGGCGTCAGCCGCCTCCGAGCCCCAGGCGGCAATCGGCCCATCCGGGGACGGCGTGGTCGTCTGGACGGAGTTTCTCGACGGCCACAATGTCGTTCGGGCGGCCCTCGTACCGCCCTCCGGGGACCTCGGCGCACCGCAGACCCTTTCGCCGACACGCACGGACTCCTCCGAGCCCGCGGTGGCCGCCGGCCCCGACGGCGCAGCACTCGCCGCATGGAAGTCCCGAGACTCCGGCGACGACATCATCCAGGCGGCGTACCGGCCGGCGGGCGCCGCCGAATTCGGTCCGCGAACGGAGGTCTCTGACGCTGGCCGGTCGTCTCGCGAGCCGCAGGTCGCGCTCGGTACACGTCGTGGGGCGATCGTGTGGTTGCGCGATAACGGGGGCCCGGCGGTCGCCCAAGGCGCCGGCGTCAGTCCGACCGGGCAGGTCCAGGCACCTACCGGGCTCTCCTCATCAAGCCTGGACGCGTCAAGCGCTCGCGTCGCCGCAGACGCCGACGGTAACGCGACGGCCGTGTGGTCTGAGCGAGGCCTGTCGGGCTCCAGCGTGCACACCGCTCACGCGTCCAACGGTTCCTCCTTCGAGCCCAGTGAAATCGTCACGAGCGACGGCCGTACCCCGCGCGTTGCCGTATCGGCCGCAGGTACGACTGCGATTGCGTGGCTGAACGACGAGGGCCTTCGCGTCCAAACGACGTCTCTCAGCGGTGCGCCGGCCGCATCACTGCCGGCCACTCCCCCGCTCGCGGTCGGAGACGTGCTGATGGATCCCGAGATCTCCGTGGCTGACGATGGTGCCGCGGCCGCGGTGTGGACGCTTGTGTCGTCCTCCGCCGCGTTCTCCGTGCAGGCATCCACGAGGACACGGGCCACCGGGTTTGGCCCGGCGGCCAACCTCTCAGATCCCCGGTCGAAGGCGAGCAACCCTCGCGTGTCTATGACCGCGACCGGATCGCTGACCGCTGCCTGGGACGAGCTGCGCGCGGGCCGCTGGACCGCCCAGACGGTGAGGACGACCAACCCGCCGACGATGCTGCGCGCACCGACGATCTCCGGCCAGCCCACCCTGGGACAGACCCTGACGTGCGCGCCCGGGCTGGCAACAGATGCGACGCGCATCGCCGTCGGGTGGACGCGCGATGACGGCAGTCGGCGAGACGGTGCCGACTTCCGCGTCGCAGCCGCGGATGTAGGCCACGCCGTTCGGTGCGAGGTCACGGCAATCAACCGCTACGGCGAGGACACCGCGACCAGTGACGCGGTGCGCATCACGCCCGCAGATGTGCAACCGGCGTCGCACCCGCCCGCCCGGATTGGTGCGCCGCGCGTGCTGTCTCGCCCGCGGCTGAGCGGCGTCCCGCGCGTCGGCAGAACACTTCGTTGCCGTGCCGGTACGTTCGCAGACGCGACGCGCCGCAAACGCGCATGGCTGCGCAATGGCCGGGTCATCCCCGGTGCTTCTCGCAGCACCTACCGACTCACCAGCCGGGACCGTGGCACGCGTGTGAGCTGCAGGACCACAGGGGTCGGGCCCGGCGGCTCGACCGCGAGCACATCGCGTAGAGCGCTCGTCCGCGCGCGCAAGTAACCCGGCCTGCCCTGCACGGCCCGCCCGTCTGGCTGGTTCAGACGAGCGCGGCGAGCGTATGAACGATCGCCCAGAAGCACAGGGCGTTCTCGTCGAACGCGGCGTCATCCGTCGCGGCGATGAAGGTGTGCTCAACGATGTCGCCGCCGGGCGGGTTCAGGGAGAGGTGCCAGCCGGCGGGGCTGGCATCGAGTGTGCCGACGTCTGCCCCGTTGACCAGGACGCTCATGCGCCGCGCGTTCGGAGGCTGGGTGTCGGCGGGCCGGAACCGCAGCGAGTCGACGCCGTCGGGCCATGAGACAAGATCGCTGATGTTCATGCGGGCGCCTCTCCTGGGGGCTGGGTGTCCGGGTAGTGGCGCTCGATGAGGTACATGAGGCCGAGGCGCTCGGCGAACTGCAGCGCGGCCTCGGGAATGCGGGAACGGGGAACGGGCTTGAACTTCACGGTGTGTCGGGGGTGGCAGCGGTTCTCGGTCATCTGCGAGCAGAGCGCCATCCCGTTGACGGGGTCCCAGACCAGGGAGCCCTTGGGAGCGCCGGTCTGGCGTTCGATGCGCTTGAGGATCTCCTTGGGCACGATGTGATGCGCGTCGAGCTCGACGCGCGGGTTGCGCGCACGGTGCCCGCACGCCGCGCATGTCCGGCCGCGTTTGACGACCCGCTCGAAGGCCTCGGCGGCGCGACGCTCGTCAGCGGTCATCTTCATCGCTGCGGCGCGGGCTTGCGGGGCGCGCTCCTTCGGGGTCGCGTTCAGGCGGGATCGGGGCTTGCCGAACGTCGAGCCGCGCTGCAGCGACTTCTTGCCCGGGCCCAGGCCCGTGCGGCGTTCGAGCGTCATGCGGCGAACCGGTCGACGGCGTGTGCGATCTCCTCGATGCGGATCGACGCGTTGAGCAGCGTCTGGTAGCTGGAGATCTTGCGGTCGAGCAGGTCCCGGTGCTCGGTGGCGTCTCGGAGCGCGTCTTGGGCGTCTTCGTGGGCGGCGCGCAGGCTCTCCAGGCGGAACTCGACGCTGGCCTCGCGCACCTCCTTCGTCCGTTTCGTGTCGCCGGTGGACGCGAGGAGACGGTTTCGCTCGTTGACGTACGCGCGGCGTGCGAGCTTGGCGATCCTGCGGCGCTCGCGGACGAGGGCGTGCGCGAGCTCGAGCTGCCGGGTCAGTTCGCCGACGTGCGACCGCAGGGCGAGGACGGAGAGGTCCTCGTCCTCGTCGTGCGCGATCCAAGTCAGGTCGTCGGCGATCGCGACATCGGGGTCGCGGAGGTCAACGACGACAGCGTCGTGAGTGGTGTGGCTCATCACCGGGCGGATGGGATCAGCGTCCGGGGGGCGCACAGTCATGACGCCTCCAGGGCGGGGAACCAGCGCCACAGCCACCGGGTCGCGTGCCGCTGACCGCCAGGGTGCCTCTCCGGGGTCGCGAGCGCGACGGGGGTCGGGTCGCAGCGCAGCAGCGCGCCGACGGGCAGCGTCTTGACCTGGCGTAGCCGCACGAACGTGGTGATGTGCGTCGAGCCGAGCGGCGCCAGGTAGACCCGGTCGCCCTCGCGTGCCGCGTCGGGCCGGCGGTAGACGAACAGCTCGATGAGCCCGCGCGAGCGCGGCGCGGTGTCGAGCACGTCCGGTTCGACGTTCAGGACGATGTCGCCGCAGCCCTCCCCCACCGCCGGCCGTTCCCGGGCACCTCGTCGCTCGGGCGGCACGTACGCGGGCGGATGCACCTCGTCCGGGCTCGGCGGGTCGACAGCGGCCAGGTGCGACAGGGCGAGCCGGGCGGGCCGGCCGACGGACAGGTCGGCGCGGCACCGCACCCACGCCCCCGGGTGCCCGCCGGGAGGTAGCAGCCGGGCGTCGAGCGGGACGGGCCTGGCCGGGTGCCACTCGGGGAGCACGAGAATCGCGACGCCGTCGACGATCTCCTCGACGTGCGCAACGGTCGCGTACTTGCGCTCGCCGACCCACCCGACGAACTGCACGTGGGTCCCCTGCCCGTCAGCGCGACGCTGCAGCAGCCAACTGGCCGCCACGCTTTTGTCGACAGGGCCGGTCGGCTCGTCGCGGCGGCACCGCACCTGCCCGTCCTCATCAGGGCGTGCGCGGACGGTCAGCGGCCACTCGGACTTGCGCTTGTCGCGCTTGCGCGGGAAGAACCGCATCCCCTCCCGGATCACAAGCGGATGCGGAGGGAGCCCGAACCCGTTGTCGTGGACCTGCTCGGGTGGGGTGAGCGGTCGCGTGTGCTTTATGAAGGCTTTTCCGGCTCCGGCCATGAGCGCCGCATGGTCACGTCAGCCGGGGGGCGCCGACGCGAGCTTGGCGCTCGCCGACAGCCGCGTTGGGCGCGTCGCGGACTGGTCGACTTCTCCTGCTGTCAGGGCAACTGATCAAGTCCGTCTAGGAGCGACGGCGGGGGCGGCTCTGGCGGGTTGGCTTTGTTCCAGAGGTTCACCCCGAGTGGGTGTCGGGACGCGTACAGGACGTCGTAGTACGGGACACCGGGGGTGATCTCGACAATCCGTCGTGCGGGCGGGAGGAAGCCGAGGGACTGGAGCTGTCGGTCGTAGAACCCGCGGATCGCGTCCATCGTGCCTTGCGGCTGGTGGGCGTGGGTGCGGTCCCAATGCATGAGGTCGCTGGGTTCCGGGTGTCCGAGGAAGGCGCCGGCGGCATGAGCCTCGGCGTTGCGGCCATGTGGGCCTGAGATGGCTCGCTGCAGGCTGTGGACGGGGAGATTGATGATCAAGTCGACCGTCGGCAGCCGGTTGGCCAGGGTTTGGACGGTGTGCCACGTCATGTCCCGCGGTCTTGCCGGGTCAAGGTACGCGATGACGAGGGTGCCGCGTCCGAACTGACGCGCGACGCGCTCGAGGTGATCGATCTCCTTGGCGTCGCCTTGAAAGACTCGTGATCGCGAGCCCATGGGTTCCTGGTCGCAGCGTTGCCGCAGGGCGGTGACACAGTCCTCGTCGAAGTCGCAGAAGACGTAGCGGTCGAACGGCGTGCTGAGTCGCAGCGCTTCGACGGGGGACCCGGGGAGTTCCTTGCTCGTGCTTCGGTCAAGCAGGCGACCGGGGCCGCTGTACAGCTCGATGTAGCCGAGTTGGCCCCACTTGCCGGTCATCGCCCTGCTGACGACGTCGATGATCCGGCTGACCATCCACGACTTGCGCGCGGAGTGGGGCCAGACACCTCGGACGAGCAGGCCGTCCTCTCGGCTGAGGTACATCTCGGCGGCGTCGAGATCTGGTCGCGTCCCGAGGTGATGCCCGCGGGCGGTCGCCTGTCCGGCCTGGAGGACCTCATTACTCAAGAGGTCGTCCACGGAGAAGAGTCGGTACTCGCTGCTGCCTCCCATACGCGCGGCGGCAGTCTATGAAGCGGCGACGAGGTTCCGGCCGCGGCCGACGGGATTATCGCGTCGGGCGTGCCCGGCGGTCTCGGGCATCTCGTCCCAGGTGCGCCCGTCGAGCTCGCGGCCGCCGCTCTTGGGTCGGTGTCCGCCCCACTGCTTGAAGAAGAACGCGACCTGAGCGTCGGTGCAGTAGTCGCGCAGGTCGCGAATCCAGGCTGCTTTGACCGGCCGGTGGCGGGGTCCGCTCTCTCCGCCGGCGATGAGCCAGTCGATGCCGTCCAGGTCGAGACGTTCGAGCGGCCCGAGGAGCGGTTCGGCGCTGATGAACCTCACCGCGGCCGGGACCTGTCGCAGGCGGTCGGCACGGTGCACGAACCGGCGGTTCTCGATCGTGACGCCCATCCATACGTTCGCAGGCCACGGCAGGTCCGGAGCGAGCTGCGCGAGGCGGTCGTGGCGCTTGGTAAGGATCTGGAAGGTGTGGTGCTCGGCGCGGACCATCACGTCGAAGACCGCGGCGATGAACTCGTCGGGGATGTCCTCGTGGAACAGATCGCTCATCGAGTTGACGAAGATCATCCGCGGCCGCGACCACCGCAGCGGCTGCTCGAGCCTCGCCGGCCAGAGCTTGAGATCGAAACCCTGCTCGTACGGGTGGCCCGGGATGCCGCGCCAGCGCTCGGCGAACGTCTCGGCGTAGCAGTGCGCGCAGCCCGGCGACACCTTCGTGCAACCCGTCACCGGGTTCCACGTCGCCTCCGTCCACTCGATCGCGCTGCCGTCAGCCATCAGCCCTCTCCTCCTTCGCGCTGCGAGCGATTGAACCTCCCCGGGGACGAGCGGTCCACGAGCGGCGGCTCAGCGTCTGACTTCGCCGTGTCACCCGCCTGCGACATCACCCGCCTGCGACATCACCCGCCTGCGACATGATGTCGCGAGAGCGCAGAGATGGCTCGAGATGCCGGTAGATGGGGTCGGTGTCAGGCTCCGACCGCTCGCAGGTTCGGGGGTGCGGCCGGTGTATTGAGGTCCTGCGAGAACGCCGCGCTCAGTCGCTGTGCTGCGTCGAGCCTCGGAACGTGGTGGACGTACCGCATGGTGGTTTGGATGTCGGCGTGGCCCATATAGGCCTGGACGTCGCTGAGAGGGAAGACGCGGACGGCGATCGTCCCGAAGGTGTGACGCAGGTCATGCAGCACCATCGGGTTGGGCTCGTCGCGCATCCAGTCCAGCCCGGCGCGCTCGAGCCCTCGGTAGAACGCGTCGCGGATGCCACCCGCGCCGATCGGGCCGTTCAGTCGCCCCGTGAGAATGATGCCCTCCGGCCTTTTCGCGGGACCCAGTTCCTCTACGCGTGCGAGCGCGCTGATCGCCTGGTCGATCAGGGGCAGCGATCGCGGGCGCTTGGACTTGGGCGACTTGGGCTTCTCGCCTCGCCGCGCATTGGTAGGCAGATTTCTCGGGACCCTGACCGTCCGGCCGACGAAGTCGATGTCGCTCCATCGCAGAACTCGGAGTTCGCCAATCCGAAGGCCGGTGTACGCGAGGAGACGAATCGCCTCGCACTGGAGCTTCCGGCGCTCCGTCATCAACGTGAGGGTGTGATCGGCGATGGGGCCTTCCCCGCCTCTTGGTCCCCGGTACCGCGGGATCTCGTCCTCGTGGATCTCGGCCGCGAGCCGCGCAACGGCTTCGAGGTCGCTCGGTTCAAGCACGCGGAAATCGGCGCTCGCGGCAGGAGGACGAACAAGATCAACGTCAAGCGCCACGTTGTGGGCAAGCCAGCCCTTCTTCTGCGCGTGACCGAGGATCGAGCGGGCTATCCGCATGTAGTCCGCGATGGTCTTTCTCGCGAGGTCGCGTTGGCGCAGCGCGTCCTGGACCGCCTCAATCTTCGCCGACGTGATCCGCCGGAGCGGCAGGGCATCACTCAGACCGCCGTCACGCAGCGCATTCAGCGCGGAGTCGTATCCCCGGAGCGTCGTGGACTCGAGCCCTCTTCTCTCCGTCGCGTCTGCGAGCCACGCATCGACGGCGTCGCTCCACGTCCTGCCGAGCCTTGGGTCTGCGCTGACCGGGCCCCCGCCGCGACGGCGGGCCTCCGTGAGCAGTTCCTCGAGCCGTCTTTGGGCCTCCGCCGGCGTGAGGAACGTCTCATCAGGCTTGGTTCCGGGCGCTGCGCGCCACTTCACCGCGCCGCGAGGCGTGCGCTGTCCGGAGTCGCGGACCCACGCAGATCCGAGCGTGACCCGGCGTCGCGCTCCTCCGTCTGTGATGGTCGCGACCCAGACTTTCGGCTTGGTATCGCGGTCCTCGACCCTGATGTGTCCTGACACTTTCCCGCTCGCCATCGGGCACAGGATGACACGGCGAAAAGACATCTGGAGCACAAGCGTTAAGCACAAGCACTGGGCGTGGGTGCCGGTCTAGAAAGCAGTGAAGCCCGCCGTAGCGGGCTTCACGTGGGACTCCGGGGGTGGGACTCGAACCCACAACCCTTCGGTTAACAGCCGAATGCTCTGCCGATTGAGCTACCCCGGATCGGTCGCCCACCGGATCATCGGCAGCGACGCCCACGATGTTAGGACACGCGCCCGCCGGAGGCGTCGCCGCCTCAAGAAACCCCCCGCGAACGCCGATGTTCGTGCCGAAACTTTCGCGTCTTCCAAGGAGAAGCTGCTCGTGACGTCCGGATGGAACCGGGGCAAGATCCTCACCAACAAGAGCCTGGCCGTCCTTCGTGGCAATCCGGGGCTCATGAAGTGGCCCGTGCTCGGCATCTTCGCCGCGCTCCCCGGCGCGCTGATCGCCGGCGGCGGCATCGTGCTGCTCAGCACGGATTCCAGCGCCAACGTGGGCGGCATCCCGCTCATCGCCGTCGGCGCCTACCTCGCCGTCTTCGGCGCGATGATCTGCAGCGCGGCGCTCGTCGCGGGCGCCGATCAGGCGCTGCGCGGTGAACCCGTCGAGGGCGAGTTCGCCCGCGCAACGCAGCATCTCGGCGCGATCGCCGGGTGGGCGCTGATCCAGACGATCGTCGGCTGGCTGCTGCAGATGCTCTCGGGCAATGGCACGAACAGCGGCGGCGGCACCGCCGGCGCGATCCTCGGGATCGTGCGCCTCATCGTGGGCAGTTTGCTGAGCACGGCGTGGGCGCTCATCACGTTCTTCGTCCTGCCGCTTGTGATCCTCGAAGGTCTCGGGCCGGTCGCGGCGATCAAGCGCTCGGGCAAGATCTTCAAGGAGCGCTGGGGCACGCAGATCCTGGGCGGCATCCGCATCGGCGCGGCCGTCTTCCTGTTCCTCATGCTCCCGTCGCTGCTCATTGGCGGCCTCGGCGCGTTCCTGCTGTTCAGCGGCAGCAGCGCGGGCGTGGCCGGCGGGGGCGTGCTCATCGCGATCGGGGTCATCGGCCTCGTGGTCGCCGGGCTGCTCTCCAGCGCGCTGCGGGCGATCTTCGGCGTCGCGCTCCTGCGCTGGGCCGAGTCGGGCGTCGCCCTGGCCGACTTCACCGACGAGGAGCTCGCCGGCGCCGTCCGCCTGAAGAAGGGCGCCGTCCCGCCGGCCTCCACGCCGACGGGCACCGTCACGCCGCGGGCCGCCTAACGCGGGGCGTTCGCTTCGAGTACGCGGTCCATCGCGGCCGCGTACTCCTCCTGCGCCGCCTTGCGGCGGCGCAACGCAGCATCCACGCCCTCGCGGGCACGCCGCGCTTCGACGACCTCCCGCTCGGCACGAGCGAGCAGCAGCTGCAGACGCTCGGCCTCCACCCCTTCGGCCGACGGCTCGTCCTCGGGTTTGGGCGCGCGAAAGCGGATGTCGCGGATGAGGACCTGGAGACGCTCGTCCTGCTCGTCGAGGCCCGCTTCCGGGTCGTCGAGATGCTCACGCAGCCAGCGCACCGCTGCGCGGGAGCGGTTGGTCGTCAGGTCGTGCTCGACGTCGATCTGCTCGAGCGCCTTGGCCCCCGCGTGCGGGACCGCGATGCAGTACGCGAGGAACCCGCGCTCCTGCTCCTCGGCGGCGGTGAGCTGCACGGCGTCGCGCCGCGGCGCCTCATCGACCTCATCCGCGGGCGGCGCGGCCGATGGCGCCGGCGCGCTCCCCGGGCGGCCGAGCAGCTGGGCGGCCAGCGTCTCGGCGATGTTCAGCTTGTCGGCGACCAGCGCGATGAGCTCCTCGCGCAGGACGCTGGGCGGGATGTCGGCGAACACTGGGCGCAGCTCGGCGAGCACGACGTCCTTGCCCTCGGCCGTCCCGAGATCACCGGTGGCGAGCGCCCGCTCGACGCGGAACTTCACGAACGGCACGCTGGACTCCACGAGCCGCCGGATCTCGGCCGCACCGGCCTCCGCCGCGAGATCGGCCGGGTCGCGCCCGGGAGGCAGCTCGACGACGCGCAGCTCGAGCTTCTTGCCGCGCGCGACCTTCGCGGCGCGGATCATCGCCTCCTGGCCGGCGCTGTCGGCGTCGAGCGCCAGGAGCGCCCGGGGCGCCAGGCGCGTGAGCTCGCCGACCTGCTCGGGCGTCATCGCCGTGCCCATCGTCGCGACGGTGTTGCGCAGGCCGGCCTGGTGCAGCGCGATGACGTCGGTGTAGCCCTCGGCGACGATGACCTCCCCCGCGCGCGCGGCGGGGGCCCGCGCCAGATCTGCGGCGAACAGCTGCCGCCCCTTGTGGAAGATGTCGTTCTCGGACGTGTTGAGGTACTTCGGCTGCTGGTTGTCCCGCAGCGCCCGCGCGCCGAAGCCGAGCACCCGGCCGCGGATGTCGGCCAAGGGGAACATGATCCGCCCCCGGAACCGGTCGTAGATGCGGCCCTCGCCCTTCGCCTTGCTCGCGAGGCCCGCGTCGTAGAGCTCCTTATTGGAGAAACCCGCCCGGCGCGACGCCACGAGCACCTTGTCCCACGCGCTCGGGCTGTAGCCGACCCGGAACTCCCGCAGGATCGCCTCGTCCAGCCCGCGGTCGATGAGGTACTCCCGCGCCCGCGCGGCCTCCTGTGACTCCCAGAGGTAGCGCACGTAGAACGCGGCGGTGCGCTCCAGCAGCTCGAGCAGCCGCTCCCGGCGCTTGCGGCGCTCGGCCTCCTGCGGATCCTCGGACTCCCGCTCCAGCGTCACGCCGTAGCGATCGGCGAGCCACTCCATCGCCTCGACGAACCCGAGCCCCTCCATCTCCTGCGCCCAGGTGAAGCAGTCACCAGAGGCCTGGCAGCCGAAGCAGTGGTACACCTTCTTGACCGGGTCGATGCCGAAGCTCGGCGTCCGCTCGTCGTGGAACGGGCACAGGCCCTCGTACCGATTCGCCCCGGCCCGGCGCAGGTCGACCTTCGTGCCGACGAGATCGATCATGTCGACCGCGTCACGCACCTGCTCCTTGGCGTCGTCGGCGTAGCGGGCCATCAGGCCTCGAACTCCCGCGGCACGAACAGCGTCTCGAACATCGAGACGGCGAATCGATCGGTCATCCCCGCGAGATAGTCGATGACGCGCTGCGCGGCGTCCGCCCCGGGAATGCCGCCGCCGTCGGGGATGCGCTCGGGGTCCTCGAGGTAGTACCGCCACAGCTTGCGCAGCACCGTCTCGATCTTCTCGTGCTCGCGACGTGCCGCCTCGCCGAGGTAGACCTCCTCGAACATGAAGTCGCGCAGCGCGTCCATCTCCACGGCGGCCTGCGCGCCCTGAACGATGTCCCCGGCCTCCTCGCTGTGCTCGACGAGGTCGTGCACGAGGGTGTCGATCCGCTGCGACCCCGTCGGCCCGAGGAGCGCGATCGGTCCGGCCGGCAGCGCACGCTCGTCGAGGACCCCCGCGCGGATCGCGTCGTCGATGTCGTGGTTGAGGTACGCGATGCGGTCGACGAGGCGGACGATCTTGCCCTCGAGCGTCCGCGGCTGCGGCGACCGGCCGCTGTGGCCGAGGATCCCGTCGCGGACCGACGCGTTGAGGTTCAGCGGCTCGAGCACGGTGACGACGCGCAGCGAGTGCTCGAAGTGGCGGAACCGGCGCCCGTCGTGCTCGGTCAGGCACCGGTCGAGGACGGCCTCGCCGATGTGCCCAAACGGCGGATGGCCGAGGTCGTGGCCGAGACCGATCGCCTCGACGAGGTCCTCGTTGAGGTCCAGCGCCCGCGCGACCGTTCGTGCGATCCCCGTGACCTCCAGCGTGTGCGTCAGGCGGGTACGGAAGTGATCGCCCGCCGGGGCCACGAAGACCTGGGTCTTGTGCTTGAGGCGACGGAAGGCCTTCGAGTGCACGATCCGGTCACGGTCGCGCTGCAGCGGGGTGCGCAGGCCGCAGTCGGGCTCGGGGCGCTCACGGTCGGCGGGATACGACGGGCACGCCAGCGCCGACAGCCGCGCCGCCTCCCGCGCGCGCTGGCGGTCGTGAAACGCGGCGGCGACCGCGCCGGTGGAGAGCTCCGTGGCCATCGCCCGATTCTCGCAGGGTTGGCCGCGGATCCGGGGGTGTGACGGATTTCGGGACAGCCTCGCCCGCGATCCGTCACACCCCTGCGCGATCAGCGAGCGCGACGCGCGATCTTCACCTTCTGCGCGGTGCCCTGGATCTCGGCGTCACGCAGCGAGACGGCCACAGCGAGCGACAGCCGCTTGCCCCGCGCCGCCGCACGCTTCGATGCGCCGGTCAGCGAGAGCGTCACCGTCTTCGTCGCACCGGGCTTCACGGAGACGGTGCGCTTGGCGATCCCGCGGCCCGAGAGCGAGACGCGGCACGCGCCGCGGGCCGTCTTCGGGCAGCTCACGCGGACGACGAGCCGCCCGCTGCGCGTGAGCTTGCGGGTCGAGACCCCGACCTTGAGCGTGCGCGCGGAGGTGACGGACGCGGGGGTCGCGCCGGGCGCGGCCGTCGGCGCGGGCTGTCCGGCAGGCGTCCCACCGTCGGCCGGAGGCACCGGCGCAGGCGGCTGGTCGCCCGCCGGCGGATCCTGGGGCGCCGGCGGCGGCACCACCTGCAGTCCCGTCACCAGCTCGCACGACGACTTGACGTCGTTGGCGTCAAGCTCCGCGCTGTCGAACGCGCCGCCGCAGCTGACGTCGTCGATCTCGCCGTCCTTGGCGAACATCTTGTCGGCGCCCGCGCCGCCGTTGAGGTCGTCCGCCCCGGCGCCGCCGGTGATCGTGTCGCTGTCGGCGTCGCCGTACAACTGATCTGCGCCGCCGCCGCCCAGCAGCGTGTCGTCACCATCACCGCCGAAGAAGAGGTGGCCGGCGGCCCCGCTCTCCAGCGTGTCCGCACCCTCCTCTCCGGAGACGGAGACCCCGATGCCGCTCTCCACCTCGACCACGACATGATCGTCGCCCTCGTCCATCCATGCCTGGACCGAGCCGATCATCCCCGAGACGAAGCCGGGCTGTGAGACGCACGTGACCTTGTGGATGTTCGACTGCGCGCACCACGCGTCTGTCGGCGTGATCGTCTGCGTCGGGTCCTCGAAGATGATCGAGCTGCCGGACCGCGTGATGGTCAGGTTCTCCGACTCGGTGTTGCCCTCGTAGTAGACCTTGTCGTTGCCCGGCGTGTTGAGGTCGGGGCCGAGCATGCGCCCGACGGTGGCCGCGTGCGCATCGGCCATGCCGAAGCTCAGGGCGGAAAGGACGGTCGCGGCGCTGATGGCGACGCGGCGGGTGGTGCTGATGGACATGAGAGGCGACTCCTTGGTCGGTCCGTTGGCCTTGTCGGAAGGGCCAACTGCCGACTGGTGTCACCAGTTACCGCTGTGTCACGAAGACGACACAGCGGCCTGCGCAGCCGCGACGCGCGCCACGGGCACGCGGTAGGGCGAGCACGACACGTAATCGAAGCCGCTCTCGTCGAAGAACGAGATCGAATCGGGGTCGCCGCCGTGCTCGCCGCAGATCCCGATCTTCAACTCGGGGTTCGTCTTGCGGCCCAGCCACGCGCCCATGCGGACGAGCTGGCCCACCCCGGGGACGTCCAGCGTCTCGAACGGCGACCGGTCCAGCACCTTGCGATCGATGTACCGCGCGAGGATCTTCCCCTCGATGTCGTCGCGCGAGAACCCGATCCCGGTCTGGGTGAGGTCGTTCGTGCCGAAGGAGAAGAAGTCGGCGTGCTCGGCGATCCGATCGGCCTGCAGGCACGCCCGGGGCAGCTCGATCATCGTGCCGACGCTGAAGTCGCGGCCGCGCTCCAGGCCCTCCTCGTGGCCGACGCGCTCGACGAGCTGCTCCATGACCTCGAGCTCGCCCTCGTAGGCGACGAGCGGGATCATGATCTCCAGGTGCGGTGCGTCGCCCGTGCGCTCGCGGACCGCGATCGCCGCGCGTGTGATCGCGCGGACCTGCATCTCGTAGATCTCCGGGTACAGCAGGCCGAGCCGACACCCGCGCGTGCCGAGCATCGGGTTCGTCTCAGCCAGTGCATGGACGCGGTCCAGCGTGCGCTCCAGCGCCGCCACTCGTGCGCCGTCGCCGGCCACCCGCGCCTCGTCCAGCTCGCCCCGGACCTGCTCACGGTCGGGGAGGAACTCGTGCAACGGCGGGTCGAGCAGGCGGATGGTGACGGGCAGTCCGGCCATCGCTTCGAAGATGCCCTCGAAATCCTCCTGCTGGAGCGGCTGCAGGTGCGACAGCGCCTCGACGCGCTCCTCGAGGGTATCGGCGAGGATCATCGCCCGCATCCGCGGCACCCGGTCGGCGGCCATGAACATGTGCTCGGTGCGGCACAGGCCGATGCCCTCGGCACCGAACGCCCGGGCCTTCGCCGCGTCCTCGGGCGTGTCGGCGTTCGTGCGGACGCCGAGCGTCCGCAGCTCGTCGGCCCAGCGCAGCACCTGCTCGAAGTCCTCGCCCATCTGCGGGTCGACGAGCTGGACGTCGTCGGTGGTCACCGCCCCGGAGGTGCCATCGATCACCACGAGGTCGCCTTCGCGCAGCACCGTCTCCCCGTCGATGCGGACCTCCTTCGTCCGCAGGTCGATCTCGAGCGCCGACGCGCCGCACACGCACGGGCGCCCCATGCCGCGCGCCACGAGGGCGGCGTGCGACGCCTTGCCGCCCTCGCTCGTGAGGATCCCGCGCGCCGCATGGAAGCCGGCGACGTCATCGGCCTCGGTGAACGGGCGGACAAGCACGACCGCGCGCCCCTCCTCCTCCGCGGCGACCGCGTCGGCGGCCGTGAAGACCACGGCGCCCTTGGCGGCGCCGGGAGAGGCGTTGACGCCCCGCGTGAGGACCGTGTAGTCGGCGTCGGGGTCGAAGGTCGGGTGCAGCAGCGCGTCGAGCTTCTCGGCGTCGATGGTGGCCAGCGCCTCGCCGGGCGTCAGCAGGCCTTCCTGCACCGCATCGACGGCGAAGCGCACGGCCGCCTGCGCGGGGCGCTTGGCCGCGCGCGTCTGCAGCATGTAGAGGCGACCTTCCTCGATCGTGAACTCCACGTCCTGCATGTCGCGGTAGTGCGACTCCAGGGTGCGCAGGATCTCCAGCAGCTGCTCGTGGACCTCGGGCATGAGGCCGCGCAGGTCGGCGATGTCCTGCGTGTTGCGCACGCCGGAGACGACGTCTTCGCCCTGCGCGTTGACGAGGAAGTCCCCCGACGGCTCCGTCCCGCCGGTGATCTCGTCGCGCGTGAACGCGACACCGGACCCGGAGGTCTCGCCCTTGTTGCCGAAGACCATCTGCTGGACGTTGACCGCGGTGCCCCAGTCGTCGGGGATGTGGTTGATCCGGCGGTAGTGCACCGCGCGGTCGCCCATCCACGAGTCGAACACCGCCGCGATCGCCTGATCCAGCTGGGCGCGCGGGTCCTGCGGGAAGTCCTCGCCGGTGTGCTCGGCGTACAGCGCGCGGAAGCGCCGGGTCAGCTCCTTCAGCGCGTCGGTGTCGAGCTCCGTGTCGAGCGTCACCCCGCGCGCGGCCTTCAGCGCGGCGATCTCCTCCTCGAGCCGCTCGCCGGGCAGGCCGCGCACGACGTTGGCGAACATCTGCACGAACCGCCGGTAGGAGTCCCAGGCGAAGCGCGGATTGCCCGTGCTGCGGGCAAGCCCCTGGACCGACGCGTCGTTGAGCCCGAGATTCAGGACGGTGTCCATCATGCCCGGCATGGACTCCCGCGCACCGGAGCGCACCGAGACGAGCAACGGGTCGTCGGCGTCACCCAGGCGCTTGCCCGCGCGCGCCTCGAGCGCGGCGAGCGCGGCGTCGACCTGCTCGCGCAGCCCAGCGGGCTCGGTGCGGTCGCCGCGCATGTAGATGACGCACGCCTCGGTGGTGATGGTGAACCCCGCCGGGACGAGATCCGCGCCGAGCAGGCGGGTCATCTCCGCGACGTTCGCACCCTTGCCGCCGAGCAGGACCCGCATGTCGCGGGAGCCTTCGGCGAAGTCGTAGACCAGCTTCGTCGATGCCACGTGGGCGCGGATGTTAGCCACGCCGCGCGCCGGAGACGCGGCGCCGGGGCGCGGCGTCGCGCAGCTGCAGGCCGCCGTGGTGTTCGAGCGTCTCCGAAATCGCCCGCTCGGCCTGCCGGAGGGCCAGGTCCGTGGCGGGCGGGGTCTGGGCCAGCGGGACGGACAGCGCACCCACCATGAACGTGTGCGTCTCCTGGGCCAGCGGGAACGCGCCCGCTTCACAGGCGCTGCACACGACGCCGCCCGCGGCGCCCGAGAAGCCGCTGAGGTGGTCGGGCTCGCCGCACATCGCGCAGGACGTCAGCTGCGGCGCGAGGCCGGCCGCCACGAGGAGCTTGAGGCGGAACGCGAGCTGGTTGGCGTGGGTGGCGTGCTCAGGCTGGGCGTCGAGCAGCGCGAGCTCGTTGCACAGCAGGTGGAACACCGGCGGGTGCGGCTCACCCTCGGCGAACATCCGGCCCACGGCGTCGCAGGCGCGGGCCGCCATGTCGAGGGCGTCGCGATGCTCGCGCAGCCGGCGGTACGGGGCGATCGTGTGCGCACCGGTGATCGTGAAGAGGTCACCGCGGCCGCGGTGCAGCAGCAGTTCGGAGCGCGTCAGCGGCTCCAGTCGCCCGCCGAACCGCGACGAGGAGCGCCGCACCCCCTTGGCGATCGCCCCGATCCGCCCGTGCTCGGGGGCGTAGAGGTGCAGGATCCGATCGGCCTCCCCGTAGCGCAGGGAGCGCAGGATCACCGCTTCGACCTTCACCGGAGTGGCCACGACGACCCCGCTATACTTTCTGAAGTGCCTGATGCCACCACCGACATCCTGGTCTACACGACGGACCGCTGCTCGTTCTGCACGCGCGTGAAGGCGCTGCTCGACGCGCGGGGATACCCGTACGAGGAGATCAACCTCGAGCGCGACGCGGCCGGGCGCAACGAGCTCGTCGCCCGCACGGGCATGATGAGCTTTCCCCAGGTCATCATCCGCGGCCAGCTCGTCGGCGGCTTTCAGGAGACGCTGCAGGCCGACCGCGACGGTCGCCTTCGTCAGCTCCTGACCGACGCCGCCTGACGGCGACGGCGGCGCGGCCGCGGCTGACAGGTCTCGCAGACGTAGGTCCCCCGCCCCGCGGCCACGAACTTCACGATCTCCGTCCCGCAGGTGTCGCAGGGTTCGCCTTCGCGGCGATGCACGAGGAAGTCGTGCTGGAAGCCGCCGTACACGCCGTCCACGTGGCGAAAGTCGTCGATCGTCGCACCCCCCGCGTCGATGCCCGCGGTGAGCGCGGCGACCACCGCGTCAGCGAGCGCGTCGCACTGCGCGCGGGTCAGCGTGCCGACCGGTCGCAGCGGATGGATGCCCGCCCGGAACAGCGCCTCGTCGGCGTAGATGTTCCCGACGCCGGCGATCCGGCGCTGATCGAGCAGGAACGCCTTCACCGGCGCGGTCCTGCCCCGCGCCTGCGCCCGCAGGTACGCGCCGGTGAGCTCGCCCTGCAGCGGCTCGACGCCGAGCCGGGCGTCGAGGAACGCCGCGAGCGCCGGGCCGCCGACGGCGAGCTCACCGGTCCCGAAGCGCCGTGGGTCGCAGAACGACAGGCGTGCGCCGTCGAGGTCGAAGCGCACGCGCTCGTGGGCCGCATCCGCGTCGCTGGGCTCCCACAGCAGCGTGCCGGTCATCCGCAGGTGGATGAGCAGGTGCACGTCGTCCTCCGCGCGCCAGATGAGGTACTTGCCGCGCCGCTCGAGCGCCTCGACCCGCCGGCCCTCCAGCGCCTCGGTGACCGCCTGCGGCGCCAGCGGCTGGGTCCACCGGGGATCGAGGATCCGCAGCTCGCGCAGCGTGCGCCCCTCGACCTTCGGGGCGAGCTGACGCCGGATCGTCTCGACCTCGGGAAGCTCAGGCACGGCGCTGCGGTCAGTCCGCCCAGAAGTCCCGGAGGACCTCGCCGTCGCCCTGATGGCGCGCCCCGAAGACGAGGAACCGCAGGCCGTCCGGCCCGGCCTCGAAGCGGCGGGCGACCTCCGGGCCGATGCGGAGCGCGTCCATCGGCGCCAGGTCGACGATCTCGTCGTCGAGGCGCACGCGCCCGCCGCCCTCCAGCACGACGACGACCTCCTCGGCCTCCTGGTGACGGTGGCCGAACGGCTGCCGGCGCCCAGGCCGCAGGTGATGCAGCGAGACCCCGGTCTGCTCGGCGTCGAGCGCCGTCGTTGCGAAGCGGACCTCGTGGGCGTCGCCCATGCCGTGCTTGGCCGCCACGTCCTCGACCTCGAGCAGCTGCGTCTTGGTGTAGCCCATGCCCCGAGGCTAGAAGACCGGCGTGCCCGGAAGGCCGGGCGCGGGCCTGCCCGTCAGCCACGCGTGGGCGGTCGCGCCGACGTCGGCCATCGGACCGTCGTGCCGGTGGCCCTCCAGCCCTGCGCAGACGGCGAGCAGCGGCACGTGCTCGCGCGTGTGGTCGCTGTGCGCGGCGGCCGGATCGACACCGTGGTCGGCGGTGAGGATGAGCAGGTCGCCCTCGCGCATCCGCCGCAGCCAGCCGGCGACGGCCGTGTCGATCTCGCGCAGCGCCCGGTGGAAGCCCGCCGTGTCCTTGCGGTGCCCGTGGACCTGGTCGGTCTCCACGAGGTTCGTCAGGACCATGCCCTCGTCCAGCGTGTCGACGAGCATGCCGGTCGAGGCGATTCCCGCGGCGTTCGTCGGCGCCGGGTGCTTGACGTCGATCCCCACGCCGGCGAAGAGATCCCAGGCTTTGCCGACCGCGTGGACAGGGATGCCCGCGGCCTGCACGGCCTCGAGGTACGAGCATCCGGGTGGGCGGATGGCGTAGTCGCGGCGACCGTCCGTGCGAACGAACGCGCCGGGCGGCCCCGTGAACGGCCGGGCAATCACGCGACCCACCGCCAGGTCGCCGGCCAGCCCCTCGCGCAGCGCCGCGCACGCCGCGTGCAGGCGCGACTCGGTCACGACATCCTCGTGCGCGGCGATCTGCAGCACCGAGTCCTGTGAGGTGTAGACGATCGGCGCGCCGGTCTGCAGGTGCTCGGCCCCGAAGTCGTCGATCGCTCGCAGTCCGTCGTACGGGCGGTTGCACAGCGGCTCCTGCCCGAGAAGGTCGCGCACCACGGCGAGCACCTGAGGTGGAAAGCCGTCGGGGAACGTCGGCAGGGGCCGCGGGGTCACGACGCCCATGAGCTCCCAATGCCCGGTGGCCGAGTCCTTGCCGGGCCCCTGCGCGGCGAGCCGTCCGAACACGGCCTGCGGCCGGTCGGCCGCAGGCACACCCGAGATCTCGACGATGTTGCCGAGCCCCAGCCGCTGCAGCGTCGGCAGGCGCAGGCCGCCCTCGGCCTCGGCGACGTGGACGAGCGTGTTGGCTCCCTCGTCCCCGTACGCCGCCGCGTCGGCGAGCGCGCCCACGCCCACGGCGTCGGCGACGACCACGAACGCCCGCCGGCTCACGCGGACGGGTCGGTGACGCGCAGCGACGCCGCGACGTCGCGGAAGACGTCACCGTCGACGGCGCCGAACGCGTCGGGCGTCGTGTACTGATCGAGCACGACCTCGGACCCGCCGCCGAACAGGTGCAGCGAGCGTACGCGCCGGGGGAAGCCGGAGTTCGTGCCCGTCCCCATGAGCTCGACCCCGCGGCGCGACGAGCCCCGCAGGATGCGCGACGAACTCACGCTGAACTGCGGGTCGCGCGCCTTCGTCGCCGCGATGAGCGAGTCGCGGGTGGCCTCGAGATCGGCCTTCGTCCGCGGCAGCGGCTCGGTGCGCGGATAGCGCCAGACCGCGATCGTGGCCCGGCCTGAGGTGTAGGTGGCCAGCAGCGACCCGTCCGCCACGCCGGGCGTCGCCTTCCACGCACTCGGCACGACGAGCTTGACGCCCTGCTGGGGAAGGTCGAGCGCCTTCAGCTCGCCGGGCGGGCCGGGCGTCCCGACGTCCGGTGGGCGCTGGGGCTCGCTGCCGCAGCCGCCCGCGACGAGCGCGGCGGCGACGATGCCGAGGATCGAGGTGCGAAGCACCCTGAGAGCGTACTCAGCCGGCGGACGCGCGCGGATGCGCGGAGAAGTACACGTCCCGCAGCCGGTCGGCCGAGAGGTGGGTGTACATCTGCGTCGTCGCGATGTCCGCGTGGCCCAGCATCTCCTGCACGGACCGCAGGTCACAGCCGCCGGCGAGCAGGTGCGTCGCGAACGTGTGGCGCAGCGTGTGCGGGCTCATCTTCTGGTCGAGCCCGACGGCGCGCGCATGGCGCTGGACGATCTTGTAGAGCCCCTGGCGGGTCAGGCCGTGCCCGCGCCGGTTGACGAACAGGTGCGCCTCCTCCTCGACGCCCACGAGCACTGGGCGCCCGCGATCCAGCCAGACGCGGACCGCCGAGATCGCCTCACGGCCCACGGGGACCAGGCGCTCCTTACTCCCCTTGCCGCGAGCACGCAGCACGCCATGCCGCAGGTCGATGTCGCGGACCTCCAGTCCCGTCGCCTCGCTGGCGCGCAGGCCGCACGCGTACATGAGCTCGAGCAGCGCGCGATCGCGCAGCGCCGCCGGATCGGTCCCCTTCGGCGCGGCGAGCAGACGGGCGACCTCCTCGCGGCTGAGGACCTGCGGAAGCTTCTGCGACGCGCGCGGGGAGCGCAGGTCGGCCGTCGGGTCGTGCTCCATCACACCCTCGCGGCGCAGGTGGCGGTAGAACGAGCGCAGGCAGGCGGTCTTGCGCTGCAGGGTCGCGTGTGCGGCGGGCGGCCGGTGCTCGTCCCCGGCGGCCAGCTCGGCGAGGAAGCGCGCGAGGTCCTGGTGCGTCGCGGCCGTCGCCGTGACCTCGATGCGGTCGAGGAAGGCGCCGAACTGCAGGAGATCCGTGCGGTAGGCGTCAAGCGTGTTCCGCGAAAGCCCGCGCTCGAACTCGAGGTACGCGAGGAAGTCGAGGACGTGGTGCTCGAACGCACGCGTGTCAGCGGAAGCAGCGAGGGCCATGCTGCCGGTTTCCGCGCCGGCGCCCGGACGCCTGCCTGATGCAACAGCGCGTGCGCGTCAGCCGGATTCGCGGGCGCGGCGGAACAGCAGCAAGCCGATAAGCGTCTTGGCGTCCGTCGTCGCGTCGATCGCCGCGTCGAGCTCATCCAGCGGCCAGCGGACGACCTCGATGCGCTCGTCCTCCTCCGTCTCCGGCCGCTCGACCTCCGTGAGCCCGGTCGCGAAGTAGACGTGCAGCTCCTCGTTGGAGAAGCCCACGCTGGTGAAGTACGTCGTGGCGTGCTCCCAGGCCTCTGCGGCGAGCCCGAGCTCCTCGGCGAGCTCGCGCTTCGCGCAGTCCAGCGGGGCTTCCCCGGGCTGGTCGAGCCGGCCGGCGCAGATCTCCAGGATGTCCGAGCGACCCACGACCTCGCGGGGCTGACGCACGAGATAGAGGATCCCGTCGTCGTAGGCGACGATCGCGACCGCGCCGCCGTGCACGACGTTCTCGCGCTCGACGACCTCGCCGTCCTCGAACTCGAAGCGCTCACGGACGACGTCGAAGATCCGACCGCGGAACACGGTCTCGCCGGTGAGACGTTCGAAGCGCTGGCTCATGGCGGACAGGCTACGCGGCGCACGCGTCGAGCAGCGCGAACGTGACGTCGAGCATGCCTTCGAGCGCCGCGAGTGCGACGCGCTCGTCGGGCTGGTGGTTGCGCTCGGTCCCGTTGGCAAGGTTCGTGCAGGACAGCCCGTTGAGCTCGAACACCGCCGCGTCGGATCCGCCGCCCGTGACGATCCGCTCGGGCGTGTACCCGCACGCGCGCAGCGCTTCCTCGGCGGCGAGGACCGACGGCGCGTGCTGACGGTGGCGGTAGCCGGTGAACAGCCGCTCGACGTCGATGTCGACGTCGCACGGCGACGTCGGGTCGTTGGCGGCGTCCTGAAGGTGGGCGACGATCTCGGCGATCAGGGTGTCGGCGCGGGCCTCGTCGAGCGACCGGCACTCGCCGAGGACCGAGCACCACTCCGGCACGATGTTGGTCGCGCCGGCGACGCCACCTTCGATGTGCCCCACGTTCGCGGTGGTCTGCTCGTCCAGGCGACCCAGCGGCATCGCGGCGATCGCGCGGGCCGCCGCGAGCACGGCGGAACTCCCGGCCTCCGGGCGGATGCCCGCGTGGGCGGCCTTCCCGTGGAATGTCGCCAGGAAGCGGTAGTACGTCGGCGCGGCGACGATGATCTCGCCGATCGGGGTGGCGTGGTCGAACACGTAGCCCCATTCGGACTGCAGTTGCCCGACGTCGAAGAGCTTCGCGCCGGCCAGCGCGTCCTCCTCACCGACGGTGAAGACGAGCTCGAGACCGACGGGCGAGCCCTCCACCGACGCGCGGCGGGCCACCTCCAGGATCACCGCGACCGCGGCCTTGTTGTCCGCACCGAGGATCGCGTCGTGCCGGTTCGTCCAGCCGTCGTCCTCGATCACGGGCTCGATCGGCCCACTCACCGCCACCGTGTCGAGGTGCGCGCAGAGCATGATCGTCCGCGCGTCCGGGCCGCGACCGGGCACCCGCGCGAGCAGGTTTCCGGCCGTGCCGCCGAGCCGAGCGCCCGCGTCGTCTTCCTCGACCGCGACGCCCATCCCCGCGAGCTCGGCGATCACGCGGTCGGCCACCGCGCGCTCTGCGCCGATCGGACTGGGGATCTCGCAGAGCGCGGTGAACGTCTCGTGCAGCCGGCGCTTCTCGGCCGCCGAGGCCGGCCTCACGCCGACGTCGCGCGCGCCACCGAGGGCTCACCCTCGGGCGCGTTCGTGCTGCGCGCGCGCTGCTGCGAGGCGCGGACGAACTCCCGGAAGAGCGGCGCCGGGCGCTCGGGCCGCGACTTGAACTCCGGGTGGTACTGCGACGCCACGAAGAACGGGTGGTCGTCGAGCTCGATGGCCTCGACGAGCCGCTCGTCGGGCGACGTGCCGCCGACGACGAGGCCCGCGGCCTCGAGGCGCTTGCGCAGGTACAGGTTGACCTCGTAGCGGTGGCGGTGGCGCTCGTAGATGACGGCTTCGCCGTACAGGTCCCGGATCCGCGTGTTGTCGTGCAGCTTGATCGGATCCGCGCCCAGGCGCATGGTGCCGCCGAGATCCGAGACCTCCTTCTGCTCCGGCAGGAGGTCGATGACCGGGTGCGGCGTCTCGGGGTCGAACTCGGTCGAGTTCGCGCCGTCCATGCCCGCGACGTTGCGCGCGAACTCACAGACCGCGATCTGCATCCCGAGGCAGATGCCGAGGTACGGGATCTGCTGCTCGCGCGCCACGCGGGCCGCGCGGATCTTGCCCTCGATGCCCCGGCCGCCGAAGCCGCCGGGAATGAGAATGCCGTCATGGTCGCGCAGGCGCTCGAGCGCGACGTCGTCGTCGGTCAGCGATTCGCTGTCGACCCAATCGATCTCGATCCCCGCGCCGAACATGTAGCCCGCGTGCCGCAGCGACTCGGACACCGACAGGTACGCGTCCTCGAGCTGCACGTACTTGCCGACGAGCGCGATACGCACCGGCTCGACGGCGGCGTCGGCCCGCTCGCAGATGCCCTCCCACTCCGTCAGGTCGGCGGGCGGCGTCTCGAGGCCGAAGTAGTCGCAGATCACGTCGTCGACGTGCTGCTCGTCGTACCAGAGCGGCACCTTGTAGATGTTGTCGACGTCCTTGGCGGAGATGACCGCCTCGGTCGGCACCGACGTGAACAGCGCGATCTTCTTGCGGATCTCCGCGCTCAGCTCGCTCTCGGAGCGGCAGAAGAGCATGTCCGGCTGGATACCGATGCGCCGCAGCTCGTTGACCGAGTGCTGGGTCGGCTTCGTCTTCAGCTCGCCGGCGTGCCCGATGTACGGCACCAGGGTGAGGTGCAGGTACATGCAGTTGCGCCGCCCGACGTCCGCCGGGAACTGGCGGATCGCCTCGAGGAACGGCAGGGACTCGATGTCGCCGACCGTGCCGCCGATCTCGCAGATGACGACGTCCACCCCACTCGACTCGCCGAGCAGCTTGACCCGCTGCTTGATCTCGTCGGTGATGTGCGGGACGACCTGCACCGTGCCGCCGAGGTAGTCGCCACGGCGCTCACGCTTGATGACGGAGTTGTAGATCCCGCCCGCGGTGACGTTCGACGCCCGCGACGCGTTGCTGTCGGTGAAGCGCTCGTAGTGGCCGAGATCGAGGTCCGTCTCGGCGCCGTCCTCGGTCACGAAGACCTCGCCGTGCTGGTACGGCGACATGGTGCCCGGATCGACGTTGATGTACGGGTCGAGCTTCTGCAGACCGACCGTCAGACCCCGGGAGACGAGGAGCCGGCCGATCGACGCGGCGGCGATCCCCTTCCCAAGGGAGGAGACGACGCCACCGGTGATGAAGATGTAGCGGGTCTTCGGGCGAGAGGGCGTCATCCGTGCTCCTGTCCACTGTAACCGGGATGGTCGATGTCACGGCGGGACAACCCCGCACGCTGCGAGAAAGTCCTGCTCACGCCGCGGCTCGCAGCCGCTCGGCGTGTTCGACCGCGGCGCGGTCGTCTTCGTCGGCGCCGAGCATCCGCACGAGCTCGCCGACCACGGCGCCGTCGTCGAGCTGCGACACCGTGGTGACCGCCGGGTTGCCCGACGGGTCCTTGGCGATCGAGAAGTGGCGGGCCGCGAGCGACGCGACCTGCGGCAAGTGGGTGATGCAGAGGACCTGCCGGCCGCCGGCGAGCTCCCGCAGGCGTTCGCCGACCGCGCGCGCCGTCTGCCCGCCGATCCCGGCGTCGATCTCGTCGAACACGAGCGTCGAGGCGCCCTGGTCGTGCGCGACGCTCATGAGCGCGAGCATCACCCGGGACATCTCGCCGCCCGAGGCCGACTCGCGCAGCGGCGCCGCGGGGACACCGGAGTTCGGCGCGATGAGGAACTCCACGGCGTCGCCACCGGTCGGGCCCGGCTCGCGTTCGACCAGCTCGATGCGGAACTCCGCGCCCTCCATCGCCAGCTCCGCCAGGCGCGCGATCACCGCCTTCGACAGCTTAGGCGCGGCCTTTGCGCGAGCGGCGTGCAGGGCGGCGGCATGCGACGCAAGCTCTTCGCGCGCGCCTTCGAGCTCGGCGTCCACGCGGTCCAGCGCCTCCTCGGCGCCGGCCAGCTCGTCGCGGCGCGCGCGGCACACCTCAGCGTGGGCCAGGACAGCGTCGATGGTGCCGCCGTGCTTGCGCGCGAGGCGATCGAGCACGCCGAGCCGCTCTTCGACCTGCTCGAGGCGGCCGGGCTCACCGGCGTCGAGTTCCTCGGCGTAGCGACGCAGCTCGACCCCGAGATCGTCGGCCTCGACGGTGAGCGCCCGCCAGCGGTCGAGCAGCTCGTCGAGTCGGGCGTCGACCCCCGCGACCGCCTCCAGCCCGCGCGCGCCGTCGGCAAGCAGAACCGCGACGCCGCCCGTCGCGTCGACCGCCTCCGGGGCGATGGCCTCCGCGCCCCCGAGGGCGCCACCGCGCAGGGCTTCCACGTGGCGCAGCCGATCGCGCTCGGCGACGAGCGCCGCCTGCTCGGAGGGCTCCGGCGCCGCGTCCTCGATCTCGCGCAGCTCGAACTCGAGGAGATCGAGCTCACGTTCCCGTGCGCCCGCACGCTCCTGCAGCTCCTCGCGCCGCCGCTCCAGCTCCCGCACCCGCGCGTGCGCCGCCGACGCCCGCGCGCGGCGCGCGAGCTGCGCGTCGCCGCAGAAGCCGTCGAGGATCTCCAGCTGCGCCGATCCGAGCGTGAGCCGCCGGTGCTCGTGCTGGCCGTAGAAGGCGATGAGCGGCGCCGCCGCGGCGCGCAGGTCGGCGAGCGCGGCCGTGCGCCCGCAGATCAGCGCCCGCGTGCGCCCCTCGGCGCTCACCCGCCGGGCGAGCACGAGCTCCTCGGCGTCCTCGGGCAGCAGGTCCCCCAGCTCCCGACGGAGGTCGTCGTCCAGCTCGAAGACCCCCTCGACGTAGGCCTCCCGCGCGCCGGGCCGCACGATGCCCTGTCGCGCCTTGCCGCCGAGCAGGAGGTCGAGCGCGTGCGCGAGGACGGTCTTGCCCGCGCCGGTCTCGCCCGTGAGGACGTTCAGACCCGGCGCGAGACGAAGCTCGGCCCGTTCGATCAGCAGGAGGTTCTCGACGCGCAGCTCGGTGAGCACGGCTACCGGTCTACCAGCGCGCGCCGACGGATCGTGCCCCTCCAGGCCGAAATTGCGCGATTACGACGAAAGTCGTCCGAACTTCTCCCGCAATCTGCGGTAGAAGCTTGACCCGGGAAGCTGCGCCAGCACGGTCGCCTCGCGCAGGAACCGGGCATGCACCTCCTCGTGCGGCTCGATCCGCCCGGCGGGCCGACCGTCGATCGAGATGTCCACCTGCTCCTCCGAGCGGTTGTGGACGTGAAGGACGTCATGCGGCGCCACGACGAGGGCCCGCGCGTTGAACGAGTGCGGGGCGATGAACGACACCCCGTAGCCCTCCACGCCCCAGGCCAGCACCGGTCCGCCGTTGGCGAGGTTGTAGCCCGTCGACCCTGCCGGCGTGCAAACCACCAAGCCGTCGCAGCGCACCGACCCGACCTCCTCACCGCCCAGGCCGTAGGCCAGGGTCGCCACGCGCTCGCCGATGCGCCGCTGGATCGACACGTCGTTGATCGCGACCTGCACGCCGTCGCCGGCCTCGACGGCGATGGCGGGAAGGCCGAGCTGCTCGAAGTCGCCGGAGAACGCCCGCTCGAACGCGCCCGCGTCGATGTCCTCCGGCTCCACCGTCGCGAGGAACCCGACCTCGCCGAAGTTCACCGCGAACACCGGCACGCCCGTGCCCGCGTAGCGCCGCAGCGCGCGCAGGATCGTCCCGTCGCCACCCAGCGCCACGCAGAGGGACACGTCGTGCGTCGGATGGGCGCCGACCTCGACCACGCCGGGGATGGGCTCGAGCCCGAGCTTCGCTGCCTCCTCGGGGTCGAAGCGCAACTCCCGGCCGCACGTCCGGGCGGCGGCGACGAGCCGCTCGACCGCGTGAGCGGTCTGGCCCGGCCGCTGGTGCGAGAGCACGGCAACGCCACGGCTCACGGTTCCACCTCCACGACCGCCGCCTCAAGGTCGTCGACCTCGCCTGCGCGACCGCCCTCGGCCAGCCACACGAACGTCTCGAGATTTCCCTTCGGGCCCGGAAGCCCGGAAGACGCGAAACCGAGCACCGCCGCGCCCTCGCCGCGGGCTGCCTCGGCGACGGTCACCAGCGCGCCGCGCCGGTCGTCGACGTCACGCACGACGCCGCCCTTGCCGACCTTGCCCCGCCCGACCTCGAACTGGGGCTTGATCATCGCGAGGGCGTCGAAGCGATCGTCGGCGCACGCGAGCGCCGCGGGTAGGACTTTCGTCAGCGAGATGAAGGAGACGTCGGCCACGATGAAGTCGGGACGGTACGGCAGATCGCCCGGCGAGATGCTCCGCGCGTTCGTGCGCTCGATGACGGTGACCCGCTCATCACCGCGCAGACGCCAGTCCAGCTCGCCGTACGCGACGTCGAGGGCGATCACGTGCGCGGCCCCGCGCTGCAGGAGCACGTCGGTGAATCCGCCCGTCGACGCCCCGATGTCGAGGCATCGACGGCCGGCAGGGTCCAGGCCGAGCGCCTCGAGCGCGTTCGTGAGCTTCTGGCCCCCGCGCGAGACGAATCGGGGGCGCTCGTCGACATGGAGCTCCACCTCCGGGTCGACGAGCTGACCGGGCTTGCTGGCGCGCTGCCCGTGTGCGCCGATGCGCACCTCTCCGGCCATGACGGACGCGGCGGCGCGCGACCGCGACGCGAACAGCCCGCGGTCGGCGAGCAGGGAGTCGAGGCGGACGCGCGTCACGGCCGGCAACGCTAGCGGACCACCTGCAAATCGGGCGAAAACGGCGTCCTCGGCCATGGGCGTTCGCAGAGGATGTGACCTAGCTCACACCGTTCGGTCGCGGAAGGGTGCAGACTCCTGTTCATCGGACGAAGGCAGATCGCGCAGGGCGCGGAGCCGGACTCCACAAGACTTCTCTCATCGCTCCACACAGAGACAGACCCATCACATAGCAGTATCTCTCCTCCCCAGGAACGGCCCGCCTAGCGGGCCGTTTCTCTTTAAGCGTCGCGCGGAGGTCCTGCGCAGAATCGACACACGCCGCCGCACCCGGTCCGCAGGTCCGTGCCTACGGTCCCCGGGCATGACCGACACACCGTCCTTCCCCGGGTTCGAGACCGCGGCGTTCGCGTGGCTCGACGACATCGCCGCCGAGAACTCCCGTGACGGGTTCGCAGCGCTGCGGCCCACCTACGACGCAGAGGTCCGCGGGCCGTTCGCGTCCTTGCTCGCCGAATGCGCATCGTGGTGCGGCGGCGAACCGCGCGTGTTCCGCCAGCTGCGCGACCTGCGCTTCGAGAAGCATCGCCAGAAGCCGTACTGGGAGTCGATCGCCGGGGAGATCACATGGCCGGGCCGGGTGACCGCCTGGATCGTCCAACTGTCGCCCGAAGGCCTCACGGCGATGGCCGGGTGCCGCCGTGCCTTCCGACCGGACGAGCTTGCGCGGTACCGCGCCGCGGTCGACGAGGACGGGCCCGGCGTCGAACTCGACGACATCACCCGGTCGCTGGAGCTGCTGCGCTTCTCGGTCTGCGGGTCGACCCTGCGCGGCATGCCGCGCGGGTTCTCGGCCGACCACCCGCGGGCGGCGCTCCTGCGGCACACGGCCCTCTACGGCGCGTCGACCCTGCCGCCGTCACGCCGTCGCCGGGGTCGGCGGTGCGTCCCCCGTGACGCGGCGCTCGCGCACCTGTCCGCGGCGTGGGCCGACCTCGAGCCGCTCGTCGTGTGGCTCGACGAGCATGTCGGGCACACGAGCCCGGTTGTCGAACTCGCGGCGTGATCGAGACTCGGCCGTCCGTCCACGCGCCGTGAGATGTCCATGAGAGGCCGCTCTGCACCCCGGTGCCGCGGGGTTCAATCCGACGCAGATGCCTCGACGCGCCGTCCTCATCCTCGTTGCGCTCCTCGCCGCGATCGCCCCGCCGGCCTCGGCGGCCGAGTCTCCGGTCGTTGCGGCGGACTTCGGGGCGCCGCTCGCGCCCCGTCCGTCGATGACGGGTGTCCTGCACAGCCTCTCGCGGACCGATCCGCCCGACGACCGCGTCACTCCACTGCGACTCGGCCTGGTGCGCGGGTTGCCGTGGAGCGCTCCGTACGCGCGAGGCGTGTCGCTGGGGGCGCGCTACACCCTCGTGCTCAGCGACGGTTGGGGGATGCCGGGCAGCGCCACGCCGTGGGGTGGCAACGGCCCTCCATACGCCGACCTCGACGCCTGGCGCCGGTACGTCGAGGCAGCCGCCCAGCGCAGCCGCGGCGCCCAGATCGTGTGGGACGTGTGGAACGAGCCGAACCACCCCTACTTCTTCGCAGGCACGCGCGAGCAGTACTACGAGACGTTCCGTGTCGCCGAGCGTGCCCTGCGGCGGGTGCTCGGCGCGGACGCGTTCGTCATCGGTCCGAGCACCGCCGGCTACCACCCAGAGTGGTTCGCCGGGTTGGCCGCCTGGTGCCATGCCCGCGGTTGCCGGATCGACGGCCTGTCGTGGCACGAGCTTCCCGGCCCCTCCGGCTCGGGGATCCCGCCGATCGACCAGCACCTCACCGAGATGCGCCGCCGTCACATCGACGCCCCAGATGTGGATGTCGGTGTCCGCGAGCTGCACGTCAACGAAGCCCTGCCCGAGACCGACCAGTCGTACCCGGGCGAGCAGCTCGGCACCCTCGCGCTGCTGGAGGCTGGCGGCGCGGACGCCGCGGCGCGCGCGTGCTGGACCATCGCCGGCTCAGACAGCTGCTACGACAACACGCTCGACGGGCTGCTCAGCCCGAAGGACGCGGCGAACCCAACGCGCAGCTTTCAGCCGCGTGCCGTGTGGTGGGCGACGCGGCGCTACGCCGACGGCGTCGGGCATCGCGTCCGGGTCACGTCGTCGCGCTCGCGCATCCTCGCGATCGCGAGCAGCCGCGCCCCGGACGCCCGCACCGCAACGGTGGTCGTCGGCTACGCCGAGCGTCGCGGCATCGCCCGCCCGGATGCCGCGGCGTCAGGTGCGACGGACATGCACGTGCGCCTGCGCGGCGTGACGGCCTTGCCCTACCTGCGCGGGGCGCGGTACGTCGAGGTACGCCTCGAACGCATCCCGGCAACAGGACATGCCGCGCTCGCGCGCCCGCTCTCCGCAGGCACGCGGACGCTGCGGATCCGAGACGGGGGCGTCGATCTCACGCTGCGCGGCGTCCGGCTCCACGAGGCGTGGGTCGTTCGCCTGAAGCACGCGCCCTGATCGGGCGCGTGGAAGCTACTCCGCGGTGACCGGCTCGAAGCTCGAGGTGTCGCCCACGGCGGCGGCGATCCGCTCGGCGATGCGCTGGCCGGTGAAGCCGACCTCGGCGTGCAGCAGGGCGGGCTTTCCGTGCGTGATGTACCGGTCCGGCAGGCCGACGCGGAGAATGCGCGCGGTGGCACCCGAGACACCAGCGTCGTTCAGCGCCTCCCAGACCGCAGAGCCGAACCCGCCGGCGAGGACGTTCTCCTCGACCGTGACGAGCAGCTCGTGCTCAGCGGCCAGCTGGGCGACGAGCCCGACGTCGATCGGCTTGGCGAAGCGCGCGTCAGCGACAGTGACGTCCATGCCTCGCGCGGCGAGGATGTCGGCGGCCTCCAGGCCCTTCTGCACGCCGGAGCCGTACCCGAGGATCGCCACGCGGTTGCCCTCGCGCAGCACCTCGCCCGTGCCGATCGGGATCTCACGCGGCGTCTGCGGAAGCGCGACGCCGACCGCCTCGCCCCGCGGGTAGCGCAGGCCGAACGGCCCGTCGTCGTACACCAGCGAGGTGTGCAGGAGATCGACGAGCAAGGCCTCGTCGCGCGGCGCGGCGAGCACCATGTGCGGCAGGCAGCGCAGGTAGGAGATGTCGAAGGCGCCGTGATGGGTCGGCCCGTCATCGCCGACGAGCCCGGCGCGATCCATGGCGAAGACGACGTTGAGCTTCTGCAGACAGACGTCGTGGACGATCTGGTCGAAGGCGCGCTGCAGGAACGTCGAGTAGATCGCTGCCACGGGCTTGATCCCCTCGAGCGCCAGGCCGGCGGCGAACAGGATCGCGTTCTGCTCGGCGATGCCGACGTCGAAGTAGTGCTCCGGCAGCTCCTTCTGGAGGATGTTCAGGCCGGTCCCCGAGTTCATCGCAGCGGTGATGCCGACGACGCGCGGGTCGCGCTGGGCCTCGCGGACCAGCTGCTCGCCGAACACCTTGGTGTACTGCGGGGGCGCCCCGGGGCCCTGCGGCTTGGGCTTGGCCTTGCTGACGATCGTCGGCGCCCGGTTCGTGATCGACTTCGGCTTGGCGGCATGCCACTGCTCCATGCCTTCCAAGCCGCCCTCCTCGGCGGGCGCGAAGCCCTTGCCCTTGACCGTCGCGACGTGGACGACCACGGGCCGCTGCGCGTCCAGCGCCTTGCGCAGGGCGATGCGCAGCGCGCGGACGTCGTGCCCGTCGATCACGCCGACGTAGGCCCAGCCTAGGTCCTCCCAGAGCAGCCCTGGCGCCCAGAACGCCTTGATCGACTCCTTGAGCTGGGGGCCGATCCGGCCGATGCGCGAGCCGATGCCCGCGGGCAGCTCGGAGAGCGCGTGCTCGACGTCCTCACGGGCGTGCCAGAGCTTCGGGTTGAGACGGATGCGGTTGAAGTAGCCTGAGAGCGCGCCGACGTTCGGCGCGATCGACATGCCGTTGTCGTTGAGCACGACCACCATCGGGGTCTGCAGACCGCCGGCTTGGTGGATCGACTCGAATGCGACCCCGCCGGTCATCGAGCCGTCGCCGATGACCGCGACGACCTTGCCGTCGGCGTCCGGGCCGCCTCGCAGCTTCATGCCTTCCTTCAGGCCCACGCCGTAGCCGATGGACGTCGACGCGTGCCCGGCGCCCATGATGTCGTGCTCGCTCTCGAAGATCGCGCAGAAGGGGGCCAGGCCTTCGTACTGGCGGATCGTCGGCAGCTGGTCGCGCCGGCCGGTGAGGATCTTGTGCGGGTAGGCCTGGTGCCCAACGTCCCAGAGGATCTTGTCCTTCGGGGAGTCGAGCAGGGAGTGCAGGGCGACGGCGAGCTCGCACGTGCCGAGGTTCGCGCCGAAATGGCCGCCGATCTCCCCCACCGTGTCGATGATGTGCTCGCGCACCTCCTGGGCGACCTGCTCGAGCTCCGGCTCGGTCAGGCCGTGCAGATCCTGCGGGCGGTCGATCCGGTCAAGAAGTCGCTCGGGGTGCTGGCTCATGACGTCCGGGTGTAGATGAAGTCGGTGATCTGCTCGAGCTCCGGGGCGCCGGCCGGTGCCGCCGCGGCGAGGTGCTCACGGGCCTGGTGGTGCGAGGCCCTCGCCAGCTCCCGCGCCTGCTCGAGGCCGAACTCGCTGACGTATGTCCGTTTGCCGAGTCGCTCGTCACTGCCCTGCGGCTTGCCCAGGGCGGCGTCCGTGCCGGTGACGTCGAGGATGTCGTCCACGATCTGGAAGAGCACGCCCAGCTCCGCTGCAAACGCGCGAAAAGGCATTGTCGCAGGTTCGCTCATACCACTGATGAGGAGTACGCATTCGACCGACGCGACGATGAGTCGTCCGGTCTTCAGCGCATGCAGGCGACGCAGCCCGTCGGCACCCTCGGGCGCCTTCGTGGCGACGTCGAGGTACTGCCCCCCGACCATCCCGCTGACCCCCGTCGCACCGGCCAGTTCGGCGACCGCGGCCAGGACCGCCGCGGGCTCGCCCGCCTGGCGCGTCAGGACGAGATGGAACGCCTCGGCGTACAGCGCGTCGCCGGCCAGGATCGCGACGTCTTCGCCGAACGCGACGTGGCACGTCGGCCGTCCACGCCGCAGGTCGTCGTCGTCCATCGCCGGGAGGTCGTCATGGATGAGCGAGTACGTGTGGATCAGCTCCACCGCAAGCGCAAACGGGAGCACCTCCCGCTCGTCACGACCGAGGGCCCGCGCGGTCGCGAGTGCCAGCACGGGACGAACCCGCTTGCCGCCGGCCAGCAGCGAGTACCGCATCGCCTCGATGAGGCCGGCTGCGTCGCGCCCGTCGTTCTCGCCGAGCTCCAGCGTCTCGAGCTCGGCCTCGACGAGATCGCGGAGGTCCTCCGGGTACTTCGTCACTACAGGAGGCTGTCCTGGCCGGGAAGCGGCTCACTCGCCGCTGCGCGAGCGCGCCGCTCGAGCTCGGCTGCGGCCTGGGAGGCCAGGGCCGCGCAGTCCTCGACGACGGTTGCGGCCGCGTCGGCGCTCAGATCGCCCGAGCGCAGCTGCTCGGCGGCGCGGTCGAGACGCTCGACGAGCGGATCGAGGGCGGCGACGGGATCGTCGGTGGTGTCAGACATCGCTGGGTGAAGTCTCCTGGATCTCGCGGAGGGCTGCGGAGAGGATCCCGTTCACGAAACCCGGGGCGTCAGCGCCCGAGAACGTCTTGGCCGTCTCCACCGCCTCGTCGATCGCGCCCTCCGGCGGGATCGCGACGTCGGCGGGCGCGGCGTCGGGGTGCAGCATCTCGAGCAAGGCGACCCGGAGGATCGCGCGCTCCAGCGGGGCGATGCGTTCGATCGTCCACCCGCGAGCGTGCCGTGAGATCACCGCATCGAGGTCCCCGGTGTAGTCCTGGGTGGCGTGCGCGAGCGCCCGCGTGAACAGCGACGCGTCGCGCTCGAAGACGTCGTCGAGCGAACGGCTGGTGAGCTCGGACTGATACAGGGCAAAGACGGCGGCGCGGCGCTGGTCGGACCGTCGGGACATCCGAAGGCCCGCGCTACGCGCGCGACATGTACTCGCCGGTGGCGGTCTGAACCTTCACGCGGTCGCCGATGTTCACGAACAGCGGCACCTGGATGGTCGCGCCCGTCTCCAGCGTCGCCGGCTTGTTGCCGCCGCCCGACGCCGTGTCCCCGCGCAGCCCCGGCTCCGTCTGCGTGACCTCGAGCTCCACCGAGGCCGGAAGCTGGATGTCCGAGGGGTTGCCGTCGATGAACAGCAGGTCGACCTCGTCGCTGGCCTTCGTCCAGCGCAGCGCGTCGGCCACCGACGCCTCCGGGATTGCGAGCTGCTCGTACGACGAGGTGTCCATGAAGTGCGCGTCGGTGCCGTCGGCGTAGAGGAACTGCATCTTGCGCGCCTCGGTGCGCACGGCGCGGAACTTCTCACCGGCCCGGAACGTCTTGTCGATGACGTTGCCGTCGCTGGCCCGACGCAGCTTCGTCCGCACGAACGCGCCGCCCTTGCCGGGCTTGACGTGCTGGAACTCGAGGACCTTGAAGATGGTCCCGTCGACCTCGATGTGGTTGCCGTTCTTGAGCTGATTCGTGCTGATCACTGTGCGCGCAAGACTAGTGCGTGAGGTGTCATGAGGAGCCCTCAGGCCGAACCTGGGTCGAACGTGCTCCTCAGCTGGCGACCGCGAACCTCACGGTGCCGGTGCTGCATGCGTCCTGGACCGCGCCGTTCGCATCGACGCCCTGGACGTTCACGGACAGCCGGCCGGCGCCCTTCGTCGCGCCCAGCGTCCCGTGGATGTCGTACGACGCGGTGTAGGTGAGCGTCGGCGTCGTGAAGTTCTGCGTGAAGATGTCGCCCCACACGCCGCCTGTGATGGGGAACGCGACGAGGAAGTCGGGCACGACGTTGTAGCTGCCGTCCTGGCAGCGACCGAACCACCCGACGTGCAGGTGATGCACCTCGGCACGTGAGGGCACGAGCTCGAGGACGACCGGCATGTGCTGGGACGTCACGCCGCCGAAGTACCGGCCCTGCTGGTGGGTCAGGCGGAACGCGTCAACGCTGCTCTGACAGGTCGATCCGTCGGAGCGGATGGCCGTCGCGCGGATCGTCCCCGTCGCGGTCTTCGCGCCGAACGTTCCCTTGACCTGCTCCACGACGCTGTCGATCGGCGCCCCGTCGCTGCGGAAGATCGTGCTGGTGTCGTTGATCTTCGACGTCACCTTTACGGACGCCCTTCCCGTCCGCCCGAGCGCCGCGCCGGTGAGCGCCGGTCCCTTGCCGTCATGGCCGTAGGCGAAGCACGCGTCCTGGTACTCCGCGACGACGCGGGTGACCCGGTTGTTCCGCACCTCGATGACGAGCGGCATCTCCCCGTGCGTGGTGCTCCCGGCGTAGACACGCGTGCCCGCCGCAGCGGTGGCGCGGAGCGGTGCATCCCCTCGGGCGGCAGCAGTGCCGCCGGTGAGCGCGTACTTGGACGGAGCGACGAACGCCTGGGCCGGCGCCGCGCCGAGGACCGCGAGCGCGGCGACGAGGAAGGCCATGGCCATGCGGGGGACGGAGGCGGACATGGAACACACTGCATCACCTGCCGGGCGGGGAGTCATCGGGACAGGCTGCGTGGTCGCCGCCGGGGAAACCCGCACCGCTCAAGGGTCGTTGCTGCGGCTCAACGCGGACGGCCGGTGTCCGATCACTGAGGTGATGCAGGTGACCCGACCGCGTCTGCTGGCGCCCGTGGCCTTCGCCGCGTTCACCACGTTCCTCATGGCGTGGGTGGGTCTGGGCTCCCCGGGCTTCAACGACTTCGACAACGAAGCCCTACCTCCGTACACCGCGCTTCGCGCCGGAGACATCGCCGGGTTCTTCGACAAGCTCCCCGGGTACGGCGGGTCGCTACTCATGCGCGCGCCCGCCGTCCTGATCTCCGACTGGCTCGGCGGCGGCGACGACGCCCTCTTCCGCGCCGTATCGATTCCCTGCCTCCTCGCACTGGCCGCGCTGGGTGTCGCGCTCTTCTCGCTGCAGGATCGACCCGCGGCGGCATGGCTGACCCTCGCCGTCGTCACCCTGAACCCGCTCACGCTGCGCGCCCTGGAGACGGGACACGCGGAGGAGCTGCTCGGGGCCGCCCTGTGCACCGGAGCGGTGCTCGTCGCGCTGCGGGGCCGCCCCATCGCCGCCGGCGTCCTGCTCGGCCTCGCGATCGGCAACAAGGCTTGGGCGCTCCTCGCTATCGGGCCCGTCGCGCTGGCACTGCGCAGCGGCTATGCACGGGCCGCGGCGGCGACCGTGCTCGCCGGTGCCCTGACCTGGGGTCCGGTGCTTGTCGCCTCGGCGGGTCGAGCGCACCCCGCGCCGGTGACGGGCGCCATCTTCCAGCCGTGGCAGGTGTGGTGGTTCACCGGCGAGCACGGCCACGAGGTCCGCGGGATCACGGGGGCGATCAAGCCGGGCTTTCGCGCGGCTCCCACGTGGCTATCGGCCGTCCCTCATCCGCTCATCGTGGTGGTCGGCTTCGCGCTGAGCGCGGCCGCGGCGGCCGTGCGCGGCCGCCGTCGCGAGGACGCGCTCCTGCTCCTGGCGCTCGCCCTCTTCGTCCGGTGCTGGCTGGACCCGTGGAACACCACGTACTACGTCATTCCGGCCGTGACCGCGCTCGCCGCCTGGGAGGCGATGCGCGGCCGCATGCCCCTCGGCGCGCTCGCGTTGACCGGGCTCTCCTGGCTCACGCTCCAGACCCTTCCAGGCGCGCTCAGTCCGGACCTCCAGGCCGCCGCGTATCTCGCCTGGGCGCTGCCGTTCACCGGCCTGCTGGCGCTCCGGGTCTTCGCGCCGGCGACGGCGCGCGCTCAGCTGACGAAGGTCAGGCTCTTCGGCAGCCCGTTGAGCACGTCGGCCCCCGTCTCGGTCACGGCGACCAGATCCTCGATGCGGACGCCCACCGCTCCGGGCAGGTAGACGCCCGGCTCAACGGTCACGACGTGACCTGCGGTCAGGGCCGTGTCGCCGAGCTTGCTCAGACGCGGCCCCTCGTGGACCTCCATGCCGACGCCATGCCCGAGGCCGTGCCCAAAGTGCTCGGCGTGCCCGGCGCCGTCGATGATCTCCCGCGCCACGGCGTCGACCTCGCGTCCCGTGGGGCCGGGCCGGACGGCCTCCAGCGCGGCCTCCTGCGCCCGGAGCACGAGCTCGTAGACCTCGATGTCCCGCGGGTCGAGGTCGCCCGTTGCGACGGTGCGGGTGCAGTCCGAGGCGTAGCCGTTGAGCTGGGCGCCCCAGTCGACCACGACGAGCGTGTTCGCCGGGATGGCCACGTCGCGCGGCTCGGCGTGCGGAAGCGCGCCGTGCGCACCGGCGGCGATGATCGGCGGGAACGACACCGACTCCGCGCCGCGACGGCGCATCGCGACCTCGAGGTCGAGTGCCACGTCACGCTCGGTGCGCCCGACGATCCCGCCGTCGAGGATCACCTCGGTGAAGGCGTCGTCGGCGACCTTGGCCGCGGCGCGGATCTTCGCGATCTCGTCAGCGTCCTTGACGGCGCGCAGCGCTTCGACGGCGCCGCCGGCGGGGACGAGCTCGATGCCGTCACCGACGAGCTCGACGAGCCGGGCGTGCTGCTTGACGGTGATGTGCGTGTCGTCGAAGCCCACGCGCAGCGGGCCGTCGCCGAGATCCTGGGCGGCCTGCGCGAGCAGATCCGGCGCGATCCGGTGCTCCCACGCGTCGCCGACCTGATCGGTCGCCTGCGTGAGGTAGCGGAAGTCCGTGATGAAGACGCGGCGTGACGCGTCACCCGCGCCGACGATCACCGCGGCGTTGCTCCCGGTGAATCCGCAGAGCCAGCGGACGTTGACGAGGTTCGTCACCAGCAGGGCGTCAAGCCCGCGCTCGGCGACGTCGGACTCCAGGCGCGTGGCGCGATCGGCGCTCATGCGGACTCGAGGTGGTCGCGCAGCAGCGTCAGTGCCTCGCGGTAGCCGTCCGGGCCCTTGCCTTGCACCGTGGCGATGCAGAGGTCGCGCACCACCGAGGCGTGCCGCCACTCCTCGCGCTGCGAGGTGTCCGAGAGGTGCACCTCCACCGTCGGCAGGTCGGCGATCTCCAGCGCGTCGCGGATCGCCCACGCATAGTGCGTCCACGCGCCCGGGTTCATGAGAATGCCGTCGGCGAGGCCGTCGAGGTTGTGCAGATGCTCGACGAACTCCGATTCGGCGTTGGACTGGAAGAAGCTCACCTTCAGGCCGAGCTCCTCCGCCCACGCGGAGATGCGCTGCTCGAGCTGCAGGAAGGTGATGTCGCCGTAGACCGCCGCCGGCCGCCGGCCGAGCTGGTCGAGGTTCACACCGTGCATGACGGCGATCCGGTTGTGCGCGCTCACCGCTGCAACTCTTGCACGCTGGCCAGCAGATCGGCGGCCGCCACGTGCTGGCCGAACACGACGTCGCCCGGCGCGCGGACCAGGACGAATGGCGTGTCCTCACCCACGCGTTTCTTGTCGGCGCGGGTCGCGGCGGCCACGGCGGACGGGTCGATGGCAGGATCGAGCTCGGTCGGAAGACCCGCCGCGGCGAGGAGCGTCCGGACCTCGCCGCGCAGCTCGTCCTGGCCGGAGAGCCGCAGGGCGGCGAGCAGCCCGAGGCTCACGGCCTCGCCGTGGCGGTAGCGCGCGTACCGCGTCTCGGTCTCGATCGCATGGCCGACGGTGTGACCGAGGTTCAGGACCTGTCGTAGCCCGCCGTCCCGCTCGTCGGCGGCCACGACGCCGAGTTTCGTCCGCGCGCACGCCAGGACCACGTCCTCGTCGACCGGCGCACCCGAACGGACGCGCTCCCACAGGGGTCCGCCGGCGATGAGCGCCGTCTTGACCACCTCGGCGTACCCCGCCGCACGCTCCTCCTCGGGCAGGGTGGCCAGGACGTCGTGCAGGACGTGCACGGCCTCTGGCTGGTGGTAGGCGCCGACGTAGTTCTTGCCCTCCGGAAGATCCACCCCGGTCTTGCCGCCGTACGCCGAATCCACCTGCGCGACGATGGTCGTCGGCACGTGCACCACCGGCATGCCGCGCTGGTACGACGCCGCGACGAAACCGGCCATGTCGCCGACGACGCCGCCGCCGACGGCGATGATCCGCGAGCGGCGGGTGGCGCCGCGGGACGCAAGCGCCCGCCAGAGCCCTTCGGCCGTCGCCAGGGTCTTGGACTCCTCCCCCGCGGCGAACGTCAGCCGCGGCGTTTCGGCGAGCCAGTCGCCGAGCACGGCGCCCGCGACCCGGTCGTCGCTGATCAGCACGTCCTGCGAGCCGGCGTCGGGCCACGTCCCGAACCACACCGGGTAGTCGCCGCCCGCGCTCGTGGCCCACGCGAGCCGCACCGCGGGCTCGCCGGCGGCGAGCTGCTGGAGTGCGGGAAGCGCCCGCACGACGGCCTGGCGATCGCCCTCGGCGATGAACGCGTCCGCCACGTCGGCGTAGACCGCCTGGCGCGAGGCCCACAGCGCCTCAAAGGCGTCGCGGTCGTGCGCGAGCGGACGCCCGCTGTGCTGCGCGCGCTGCCACGCCGTCGCGTGCGAGACCTCGAGCAGGACGACGGTGTGCGCGCGGAGCGCCTCGCGCACCCGCTCGGAGAGGACCGCGCCGCCGCCGAGCGCCACGGGCTGACCGTCGGACGCGCGATCGAGCAGCTCCAGGACGACGCGCTCCTCGAGCTCGCGGAACGCCGGCTCGCCGTCGCGCGCGAAGATCTCACCGATCGACGCGCCGGCGCGCAGTTCGATCTCGGCGTCGGCGTCGAGCGGCTCGGTGCCCAGGCGGGCGGCGACGTCCCTGGCGGCGGACGTCTTGCCCGCCCCCATGAACCCTACGAAGACGAGTGCGCGTGCCACCCGATGCGCTCGCGGTACCGGTCGACGGCCTCGCGGACGTCGTCGATGTGGTCGCCGCCGAACTTCTCCCGGTAGGCGCTGGCGAGCACGAGCGCGACCATCGCCTCGCCGACGACGCCCGCCGCGGGCACGGTGCACGAGTCCGTCCGCTCGCGCAGCGCCTCGGCGGGCTCGTGCGTGTCGATGTCGACCGAGCGCAGCGGCTTGGTCAGCGTCGGCAGGGGCTTCATCGCCGCGCGGGCGACGAGCGGGTCGCCCGTCGACATGCCGCCCTCGATGCCGCCGGCGTGGTTCGTCTCGCGCACGAACTCGCCGTTCCAGAAGATCTCGTCGTGGGCCTTGGACCCCGGCGTCGCGCCCAGCGCGAAGCCGTCACCGAACTCGACGCCCTTGATGGCGTGGATGGAGACAAGCGCCCCGGCGAGGCGGCCGTCCAGGCGCTCCTCCCACGCGACGTGCGAGCCCAGGCCGGGCACGAGGCCGAACGCGAGCACCTCGAAGGTCCCGCCGATCGACTCGTTGGCCTTGCGCTGACGGTTGATGAACTGCACCATCTCGCGGCTCGTCTCGGCGTGCAGGCAGCGGACCGGATCCTCGTCGACTGCGTCGAAGTCCTCGAGCGTGAGCGCCTCGGTGCGCGCCGGGACGAACACGTCGCCGATCGAGACGACGTGCGAGCGGATCTCGACCCCCACGGCCTGCAGGAACTGGCGGGCCACCGCGCCACCGGCGACACGCGCCGCGGTCTCACGCGCGCTGGCGCGCTCGAGGATGTCCCGGACGTCCGTGGTGTTGTACTTCTGCGTGCCCACCAGATCGGCGTGCCCGGGTCGCGGAAGGTGGACCTCCGGCACGTCGGCGTCGACGGGCCACGGGTTCATCCGCTCTTCCCAGTTGGCGTAGTCGCGGTTGGCGACCTGCATCGCGATCGGGCCGCCGAGCGTGCGCCCGTGCCGGACGCCGGCGGTGACGTCCGCGCGGTCGGTCTCGATCTTCATCCGGCCGCCGCGGCCATGGCCGAGCTGCCGCCGCGCGAGATCGCGGTCCAGCCCCTCCCGATCGAGGACGAGGCCGGCGGGAAGGCCTTCGAGGATGCAGGTGAGGCCGGGCCCGTGGGACTCGCCGGCGGTGGTCATGCGCAGGCTCATTGCCTGCGGGAGTGTAGGACGCGGCGGCGGCTACAGGCCGCCGGCCACGACCGTGCCGGTGCGGCGCAGGTGCAGCGTGCCCGCCGACGCAGCCCGCGCGCGGGCGCCCTGCCGGGCACGCACGCGCTTGACCTGCTTGGTCGTCAGGCGCCGGATGACCCCGGAGCCGTGCTCGAACCGGTACCGATCCAGTGTGTCGGCGGCGCCGTCCTTGCGGGCGCGGCGAACCGCGCGCTTGCCGGCTGCCGCCGCGTTCGCGCTCTCGCCGGCGTCGGTCGACCCCTTCGAGATCGTGGACCCGCCGGTGCCGATCTTCGTGATGCTGTTGAGGTCAAGCTGGTACTGGACCGTCTGGTTGTCCCCGGTGGTGACATCGAGGAACTCCGTCTCGCCGGCCTTGATCTCGAGCGTCTCGCACAGGTCCGCCGAGGGACGGCAGGTGCCGTCGCCCACCGCGGTGGAGGCGGCCGCGACCATGAAGACGGCGGTCTTCTTGTCCGACAGGACGCCGAGATAGACGAAGAGCGGGTTGTCCGCCTTCGGCAGCGGCGTCAGGCGCGGCGTGTTGGGGAACTTCGTGGACGTCTCCCCGACCGTCAGGGTGACGTTGACGTCATAGCCCGCCTCGCCGCTGCCCTTGGGCGCCTTGGTGGTCGAGCCGCTGTCGCCCGAGTCCTTGCCGCTGTCCGAGGAGCCGGAGTCGCCGGTCGATCCCGAGCCGGAGCCCGAATCCGAGCCGCCGCCCGAGCCGCTGGAGGTACCCGCGGACTCCACGGCCTTGCCGGTGGAACCGCCCGCTGAGGAGCCGCCCGAGGTCTCGCTGCTGCCGCCACTGCTGCTGCCGCCGCCCGACGGCGTCGACGACGCCTCCTGCGGCGGGTCGAAGAACGGGTCGCGCTCGGAGCCGACCTCCGGCTGCTCGCCAGGGTCAGCCGCCACGATGACGGCGTCGCGCAGGCCACCGGCGCCGGGTGCGGCCGCCGCCGTGGGCGCGGGCTCGTCGCTGCTGCCGCGCGACAGGACGACCGGCACGGCGACCGTCACGATGAGGAGCGCCAGCGCGATCGGCCAGAGGCGCTTGTCGATCATGTCCTGCCAGACGTTGCGCAGCAGAGTCATCGGACCACCTTCGCGGCCGCCGCGGCCGGGGCCGCCGTCCCTCCGGACGACGAGCCGGACTGCGGCGTGGTTGAGGTCTGCGAGGACGCGGGCGTCGCGGTGGAGCCGGAGTTCGCGTCGCCGCCGTCGCTGGAGACGCCGTCGAGCGGCGCGCGGTACACCGTGGCCTGCACCTCGGCGCTGACCTGCGGGAAACCCGCCAGGCCGGGGGTCAGCGTGACCCCGTCGACGGACACCAGACGGCCTCGGACGTCGATGTCGTCGCCCCGCGTGATCGTGTAGCGCTCGATCTTGTGCAGGAAGCGCGTCATCTCGAAGTAGGTGCCGGTGAACTTCAGCGTGACCGGGACGGTGGTCACGCCGCCGGGCAGGCCGCCGCTGGTCGCCGCCGCGCCGCTGTTCGCCCCGGCCGCAGCGCCCGTGTCGGATGCGGTCGCGGTGACGTTGACCGAGCGGAAGTCCACGCCGGACTCGTCCGCGGTCTGATCGAGCTGGTAGACGAGTGACGCGATGTCGCTGTCCGTCGGGACCGCCTTGCCGAGCCGGACGACCGTCGCGTAGTCGCGGTCGTACTTCGCCCGCGCGGCGGCAGCCGAGGCGGCCTGCGCGGTCGCGCCGTCGGCAGCGGCCTGCGCCACCTCGACCTGGGCCTGGGCCTTCGTGGCCTTCTGGCGCTCGGGCTTGATGAGCAGGAACCACGAGGCGGCGGCGATCACGACGCCGATGACGACCATGATGATGGTGCGGTCCTGCTGGGTCACGATGCCCCCTCCGTGCCGGCGGGCTGCGTCGCCGCTGTGCTCGTCTGGCCGGTCGACGCGGTCGACGCGGTCGACGCGGTCGACGCGCCGGGCGAACCGGCCGCCGCAGGGACGGACTCGGTCGCGAAGACGACGGTCAGCGTGAACTGGACGTCGTCCTTGCTCGTGCGGCAGTCGCTCGCGCTGCCGGCGGACTGCCCGGAGCCGGACGAGTCGGCCTTGTCGGACTGCGAGAGGTTGACGCTGTCGACGGCGTCGATCGCGCGAAGCCGGGCCAGCAGGAGCGCGACCTGTGACTGCGAGGGCGCGCACCCGATGAGCTGGAACTGCGGCGCGCCGGCGCTCGTGGCCGAGGACGACGACGCCTGGCCGCCCTTGGTCCCGGTCAGCGAGACGAGGTCGACCTGGCCGGGGATGACCCGCGCGATCTCGCGCAGGGACGCGCCCCAGTCAAAGCGGGCGTCGGCGATCGCCGCGACGGTGGTCTCGCGCGCCTGCGCCGTCTTGGCGAACTTCGAGTACGGGGCCAACGCGGTGGCCTGGGCCTCGGACTTCGCGGCATCGGCGGTCAGCTGCTTGGCCTCCGCCTCGCGATCGGCGACCTGGTGCCGCGTGACCGCGTACATCATCGACATCACGGCGATGACCCCGAGGATCCCGAGGACGCCGTAGACCACGCCACCCGAGCGCGACGGCGCGTCCGCGCCGCGGCGGGCGTCCATCGGGATGAGGTTGACGGCCCTCATGCGGGGCGCTCCTCGACGGCGAGGCCGGCGGCGACGGTGACCGCGCCCGCGGGCATGGCGACGTGCTCGGCGTCGACCTGAATGGTCCGCTGCTCGACGGTCATCGCCAGCTGGGCGGCGATCGCGTCGCCGAAGCCGGGGATCGTGGTCGCCGGGCCGGTGAGCACCACCTTCTCGACACTTGCGACGGTGGTCGACTCCGACTGCATCTGGTGGAAGTCCAGCGACGTGCGCACCTCGCCGGTGATCCGCTGGATCCCCGACTCGAGCGCCGTCCGCGCCTCGGCGACGATCGTGGGATCACCCTCGATCTGCTCGACCGGCTCGACGAGGCCGACGTGCGCCAGCCAGGCGCGGGAGTGCTCGAGCGTCAGGCCCCGCCGCTCGGCGAGGTCGACCGCGATGCTCTCCAGGCCGCCGCCGGAGACGCGCGTGAACAGGCACTGTCCCGCGTCGGCGATCGCCATGTTCGTCATGCCGCCGATGCTCAGGTACAGCGTGGGCTCGGCGTCGCCGGTGGCGACGGCGCGCATCATCCCGAAGGCGGAGAGGTCGATGCCGTCGACGTGCAGCCCGGCGTCACGCACGGCGCCGAGCACGCGCTCGACCATGTCGCGCCGGGCGGCGACGACCATGATCCGCAGGCGCGGGCCGGCCGGCGTCTCGATGATCCCGCTGCTCTGCCAGTCGAGGACCGCGGTGTCGAGCGGCATCGGGACGGTGTCCTGCGCGGCGAAGCGCACCGCGGCGTCAAGCTGCTTGTGATCGTCGATCGGCGGCAGCTCGAGCCAGCGCATGACGATGCGCTGGTTGGCCACGCCGATGCGGACGTGCTTGCCGAGCTTCTTGTTGTCGCGCCACATCAGGCGCAGGGCCTCGGTCAGCGCGGCCGGGTCGGTGACCTCGCCGTCGCGGACGATGCCCGGCGTCAGCGGCATGACCGCCGCGCGCGAGACGGTGAGGCTGCCGTTCACGGCGACCTCGGCCGCGGACACGGAGCCTGGGTCGACCTCAAGGCCGACGATGGAACGGTTGGAGCCGCGGGATCTCATGTGCATCGGAGGGAGCGGACCGCATGGACGGGTACCGCTGTTCCGTGTGATCGTCCGCCGCCCCCGGTTTCTTCAATCCGGAGCGTGTCGGCCATCCGTCCGTCCAGCTCGACAACCGCTTTCCGGTGTGTCGTGAGCGCCGGATCAGAAGGTGTCGAGGTACCAGTCGATGATCGCCTGGCCCCAGAACATCGCGACGACGGCGCCGAACGAGAGGAACGGCCCGAACGGGATCCGCGTGCGACGGCCGTCGGCCATGCCGCGCATCGCCACGACCCCGATCCCGACGACGACGCCGGTGACAAGCCCGATGAGGATCGCCGGCGCCACGGCCGCGCCCAGATACAGCCCCATCACGCCGGTGAGCTTGGCGTCGCCGAGCCCCATGCCCTTCGGATTGATGAGCGCGGGCAGCCCGAGGAAGGCCGCCGCGGCCGCTCCGGCGATGAGGCGCTCCACCTCGCCCCCGGGATCGAGCGCCGTCCCCAGGATCAGGCCGAGCACCGCCGCGGAGGCCGTCAGCACGTTCGGGATCCGCTGGACGTCGAGGTCGATGAACGTGATCGGGACGAGGAACGTGACGAGCACGAGGTCGAGCACGAGCTGGGTCGTGTCGTCTCCGTGCACCGCAACGATCAGCGCATAGAGGATCGCCGTCAGCAGTTCGACGAGCGGATACTGCTTGGAGATCGGCTCCCCGCAGTCCCGGCACCTCCCGCGCAGCAGCAGCCACGAGAGCACCGGGATGTTGTCCCGCACGCGGATCTGGGCGCCGCACCCCGGGCAGTGCGACCTGCCCAGGATGGACTCGCCCTTCGGCTCACGAGCGATGACGACGTTCAGAAACGACCCGATGATGAGGCCGGCGAACGCAGCGATGGCGACGTACATGCGGGCGCGACGGTAGTCCTGAGGCCGGACGCCTCAGCTCAGCTGGCCGGAAGGGCGGGAACCTGCTCCACCGAGCTCTTCAGCTTCCAGGAGCTGCCGACCGGATCGAGGAAGTTCGGCGGGGTCCGGTACTTCAGCCGCGAGTCGTAGACGTAGTTCTTGATGTAGCCGGTGCTGCTGCCGTCGTTCAGGCCGCTGCCGGTGCCGACGACGCCGCGCGTCTTCTGCGCGATCGCGCCGGTGACGTTGAGCTTGCCGAGCGAATCGCCGCATCCGTAGCTGTCCACGGTGAACGACTTCGTCAACGAGAGGATCGCCGCCTCGATCGCCAGCGTGTGGCCGCTGCCGCTGCCACTGCCCGGCTGCGGGTTGTAGTCCACCGTGCTCGACGTGCAGTTCTTGTTGCTCGTGCCCGACGACCCGACCGGGTGGTACACGCGAATGTAGTTGTTGGAGATGAGCCCCATGACGGCGTTGCCGGAATGCACGAGGTTGCCGTTGACGACGACGTCCTGCTGCGCGGCGACCGTGATGCTCGACGAGTACGTGCCCTGGACCCACGCCGTGCCGCACTTCGTCGGTCCGGTGAGGTTCGTGTTGTACGGGTCGTTCTGCACGTCGGTCGTGGTGCTGCACGACGACGACGAGTAGTTGCTGACGTAGATCGACGCGTTCGCGCGCGGCGGGTAGGGCAGCGTCTGTCCGGTCTTCACCGTCCCGTCTTCGAGCGTCCCTTGCGTGACCACGATGCCGCCGGCGGTGAAGTTGAGCTTCGTCTCGCCCTTGAACCGGTAGCCGCTGAGCGTCTGGTCCTTCAGCGCCGTGTTCGACGACGGCAGCGTCAGGGTGCTCGCCGGGTAGACCCAGGTGCCGTAGTTCTGGTTCGTCCCGCCGCTGAAGTTGACCAGCGGCAGTGCGCTGGCGCCGCAGCTCGTGTCACGCGTCCACCCCTGGCCGCTGGCGCCCGCGCCCACGACCTCGATGTTGTGGGCGGGCTTCGTGCCGAACTGCGGGGTGCCGCAGAAGTAGATGCGGTCGTTGGTGTGCAGCGGGCCGTTGACGACGTCGCCCGTGACGAAGCGGATGTTCGAGCCCTCGGAGTCCGTGAAGTACACGTAGTCCGAGAAGGCCGGGCGACGGAGGGTGGCGACGATCGTGCGCCGGACCTGCTCGTTGCCCGAGCCCGCGCGCCCGGTCGAGCGGATGCGGAACGTGCCGTACGTCGCGTCGATGACGGTGCTGGGATCGTCCTGCGCGCACGCGGACGCGCCGTTGGCCGGCAGAAGCTCGACGGCGTACTGCGCGGTCGCACCCGGCACGTTGGTCCACGTCGCCTGGGTGGCGTTGGCCACGCGCTGGTTGACCGTCATCGCGGTGGTGTTCGAGCAGTCGAGATAGAAGTCCGGATCGACGGCGATCTGGTACAGGTAGGCCTGGATCCCGGCCTCCGCTGCGGCGTACGCCTGCTTGCGGTTGACGTCCTTGGTCCCCGCCCCGATGTCGCCCGTGGTGGCGGCGAAGGCGGCGGCGGTCGCGAGCGAGATGACGAGCATGGCGCCCATGACGGTCGCCATCGCCCAGCCGCGCTCGCTGTGCAGTCGGCGGCTCATGTGCAGGAGCTCCAGTTGGTCGGGTCGTCAGGGTCAGCGATGCGGGTCGAGAGACGCTCGGAGTACCGCGTGTCCTTCGTCGAGTCCGCGTCGCGCGAGCGCACGGCGAAGTTCACGTCGATGCGGGCGACCCGCGCGCGGTCGGCGGCGCTGAGCCCGCCCGCGCCGGGTGTGAGCTGAACCGTCGGCGTGTAGGGCGCGCTGGCGGTGTAGGCGTAGTACGTGAAGAACGCGGTCGACCCGATCAGCCGCAGCCGGTTGCCCATGATCCGCGTGCGCGTCAGCGTCGGGAACGTTGTGGCGTTGGGCGAGCTGCCCACCCCGTTATAGACCTGCTCGGTGAGCGTCATCGCGCTCGCGTTGAACGTCAGCACGCGTTGCTGCAGCGGCTGGTAGCGAACGCCGCCCGAGCTGGTCTCCGTCGCCGTGCTGGTGTCCCCGCCGATGGCCGTGTTGATCGTCATCGTGTCGTCCTTGGCGACGACGAGGGCGACCGAGGCGGGGTTGCCGACGCACGGCGCCTGCGAGCGGATGATGCGGGCGACGTCGTTCATCACCCCGCGGCCGTCCTGGACCGACGTCACGCGCGCGGCCGCGTCATTCTGGGTCTTCAGGCTGATCTCGACGAGGCTGAGCGTCGCGCCGCAGACGACCACGCCGATCGTCGACGCGAGCAGGAGCTCGGTGAGCGTGAAGCCGCGGTCGTCGGCCAGGCGCTGGCGCAGCCGGGTCAGCATGAGCCGGCCACCGTCGGGGAGATCGCCCAGTAGGTGATGACCCAGTAGAACGTCACGTTCAAGGTCGGCGACGTGTCGGGCGCCACGGACGAGTTCGTGTACTTCACCGACCACCCGAGGAACGGGGTGTAGTCGGTGCACACGGAGTAGCTGCTCGCCCAGGGCTGCGCCGGATTCGAGGCCTTGCCCGAGCCGTTGGTCTGGAAGTACCGGCTGTTCGCCGAGCAGTTGGGGTCCGTGATCCTGGTGTCCTGCGCGCCGGTGTTGCCGTTCTGGCTGGTCGTCAGGTCGATCTGCGGCACCTTGACGTTGACCGTCGTCGACGTGGCCGCGGTCCCCTTGTAGGTCCCGGGAACCGACCCGTTCTGGCAGGCGCCGGCGTAGATGGTGTACGCCGTGTTGGACTTCGGCAGGTCGGGCGTGGTGACGGTCGACGTGTTGCCCGCGTTCGTCACGACCATGTACCCGTTCGTGATGCTCGGGTGCTCGATGATGTACTTCGCCGGCGCCGTCGCGGTGCTCGTGCCGCGGAAGAAGTTCACCGTGATGTTGATCTTCGGCGCGAGCGTGTAGTTGATGTTCGCCGTCTGCTGGCTGCCGACGTTGATGCTGTCGGTCAGCGTGGAGGAGCCGTCCGTGGTGACGTAGCCGCTCTTGCTCGCCGACACCGCCCAGGTCGCCGCCGGGATGGTCATCCAGGCCACGCAGCCGTTGCTGTCGGTGGTACCCGTCTGCGTCGTCTGTCCGGAGGACGTCAGCGTGACGGCGACCCCGGCCACGGGGTTGGCGTCGATGTCCTTGAAGCGCATGACGAGGCTGCCGTACGTCTTGGAGAGGTTGCGCGCGGCCGGTGAGTAGATGCTGTCGAGCTTCACCGGGTTGCTCGCGCCGTTCCACGTGACGCTGGAACGGATCTTCAAGTACGTGTTGCCACCGGTGACGCTGTCGGCGTCCGTGCAGCCCTGGTTGGCGGTGCCGCCGACCCACGTGGCGGAGTTCGTGATCGTGTACGTGACGCCGCCGACGGTCTGCGTGCTCGTGCTCGCGCTTCCGACCGCGCTGATCTGCGTCATGTTGTAGCCGCGCATCATCTCGAGCTGCGCCTCGGCGATCGCGCCGGCCACGGCCTTGGACTTCTGGTTGCCGCTGACCTTCACCGACGTGTTCAGCGACCCCATCACGCCGACGGCGAGCACGCCGACGAGCATGGCGGCCATCATGACCTCGATGAGCATGGAGCCGCCGTCGTCCGAGCACGCGGCCCTGAAGTTCGTCCACCGCATCACCACGCACATCGGCACCCCCGGAGGGGGGTTGAGTCGGACGCGCGTATGACGGCCGTATGGACGATGCGGCCCGAAACGAGGCGAGGCGGGCCCGAAGGCCCGCCTCGCGGAAAACGTCAGTGGCGCCGGGGCGCCGGAGCGACTACCAGGTGCAGCTGCCCGACGCCGCGGTGCAGCTGTAGACGGGCGACCCGCCGCTGGTCTTCGTGATCGTGTACGTGTTGCCCGACTTGGACTTCGCGTTGACGGTGTAGCCGT
>CAMCUD010000018.1 GCA_945878865.1 Bifidobacterium breve
CCAGGATGGGGGGAGACGGGGCGGCGCGCCGACCGGTGGACAGGGCCGTCCGAGCAGCACGCGCGGTGTTCAGGGAGACGCGTCGAGCTCAGTACCCGGAGGGACCAGGGCGCCGGATGGGGGAGGGCGCCTCGATCCAGACATCGGCCCGGGTGGGGCCCCGCAAGAGCGTGATGTGTACGGACCGGGTACGGGGGACCCCGGTTCCGGGGATGACTTGCGCGTCAGCCGCGGCCGTGCGGCGCGTCGAAGTCGAGCTCCGGCCCGATCGGGATGAGCCGGTTCCCGTTGATCTGCGGATGCGTGAGGTAGTAGTGCGCCTTGATCTGATCGAGGCGCACGGTGTCGGCGATGCCGTAGGACTGGTAGAGGTCCCGCGTGTACGCCCAGAGGTTCGGGTAGTCGACGAGCCGCCGCAGATTGCACTTGAAGTGCGTGACGTAGACGCTGTCGAACCGCGCGAGCGTGGTGAACAGCCGCCAGTCGGCCTCGGTCGGGACGTCGTCGGTCACGAGGTAGCGGCGATCGGCCAGGCGCTGTTCGAGCTCGTCGAGTGTGGCGAACACCCCACGGGCCTCGCGCTCGTAGATCTCCTGGTTCGTGGTGAAGCCGGCCTTATAGACGCCGTTGTTGACGGTGTCGTAGATCCGGGCGTTCAGCGCATCGATCTCAGGGCGCAGCGGCTCGGGATACAGGTCGACGGTGCTGTCGGCGAGATCGCCGAAGCCGCCGTTGAGAATCCGCAGGACCTCACCGGACTCGTTGTTGACGATCGTGCCCAGTTCCTTGTCCCACAGGACCGGCACGGTGACGCGCGCGTCGAACGTCGGGTCGGTGGCGCGGTAGGCCTCGCTCAGGTAGCGGAAGCCGTTGACCGGGTCGGTGAACTCGCCGCCGGTGAACGCCCACCCGCGCTCGTCGCGCACCGGGTCCACCACGGACATCGAGATGGCGTCCTCGAGCCCCTTCAGCCGCCGCCCGATGATCGCGCGGTGCGCCCACGGGCAGGCGTAGCTGACGTACAGGTGGTACCGCCCGGCGACCGGCTCGACGGTTCCGCTCCGGAACGCGCTGTCCTGGCGCTGGAACGAGCCGTCCCCGCCGGTCTCACGCCCGAAGGCGGGGGTCACGGAGGTCATGCCTTCGACGGTAGCGGCGGCGGACAGCGTCTCCGCGCCGCACCCTCAGCCCGCGACGCGACCTACGCGTCGCCCGCCAACGCCGGGGCGTCCTCCGACTCCACCGACCCCTCGGGCGGATCGCTGTCGAGCTTCTCGAAGTTCTCGACGATCTTCGTCGGATCCGCCGCCGTGTCCTTGATGAGCGCGTCCGGGGGCGCGACCTCGCGCACCCGGCCGGACTTCATCGAGAAGTACTCGGCCTGCGGATGGTGGGCGATGATCGCCACCGTCGACTGCTCGGGCTCGATCGCGTACTCCCCGGAGAGCCGCAGGCCGATCTGCGGCGCGTCCAGGACGTCGAACAGCTTCGTGTGCTCGCTCTGCTCCGGGCAGGCCGGGTAGCCCCAGGCGTACCGGCGGCCCTGGCCGAGCTCGATGCCGAGCTGCATCCGCACCTGCGCGTGCAGCCACTCCATCATGCCCTCCGCGACCTGCGTGCCGAGGCCGTGGACGAACAGCTGCTCGGCGAACTCGCCGTCCTTCTCGAGCTGGGCCATGAGCTCGGTGACCTGGTCGCCGGCGGTGACCGCCGCGAACGCGACGACATCCAGCTCGCCACTGTCCTTCGGGCGGTAGAGGTCGGCCAGGCAGATGCGGTCGCCCTTGGGCTGGCGCGGGAACGTGAACCGCTGGATGACGGTCTCGCGGTCCTCCGGGTCCAGCACGACGACGTCGTTGCCCTCGGAGTAGCAGGGGAAGTAGCCCAGCAGCGCCTTCGGGAACAGGTAATCCTGCTCGCGGTACATCCGCTCGAGCTTGTCCTTGAAGCCCTCCTCCTCGCCACCGCCGAGGATGAGCTCCTTCCAGGCGTCGCCCTTCACGCCGCGGCCGCCCCAGTGCAGCTTGAACAGCACGTGGGTGTCGAGGTACGGGTAGACCTCGTCGAGCGGGACATCGATCTGGCGGACGCCCCAGAAGGGCGGGTCCGGGATCGGGGTGTCCGTGCGGTACGCCGAGCGGACGGTGTCGTCGTCGGTGGGCAGCGCGTCGGCCTCCGGGCCCTTCTCGCGCAGGGCCTTGGCCTCGTCGCGGATCTTCTCCACGAGCGCGGCGCGCGCCTCGTCGTCGACGATCTGGTCCATCACGGCCAGGCCCTCGAAAGCGTCCTTGCAGAAGAAGACGCCGGGCTCGTAGATCTCGTCGTTCTCGCGCCCGTTGGGGTACAGCGCGCGGCGGCCGAAGTCGCGGTTGATCGCCGCGCCGCCGATGAGCAGCGGGTACTCGAGCTGCTTGGCGTGCAGCTCCTGGATGCACGCGGGCATCTGCTTGGAGGTCGAGACGAGCAGGGCACTCAGGCCGATCGCCGTGGCGTCGTGCTCCTGCGCGGCGTCGACGATCGTCTGCACCGGGACCTGCTTGCCGAGGTCGATGACGGTGTAGCCGTTGTTCGTGAGGATCGTGTTGACGAGCGACTTGCCGATGTCGTGCACGTCGCCGAACACGGTCGCCAGGACGACGGTGCCCTTCGTGTAGCCCTCGATGCGGTCGAGGTAGTTCTCCAGCTGCGCGACAGCCTTCTTCATGACCTCGGCGCTCTGCAGCACGAACGGCAGGATGAGCTCGCCGGCGCCGAACTTGTCGCCGACCTCCTTCATCGCCGGCAGGAGGACGTCGTTCAGCGTGGGGACCGCGCCGATCTTGTCGACCGACTTGTCGATCCACGCCTCGACGCCGTCCTTCTTGCGGCGCAGGATGTGGAAGTGCAGCGCCTCCTCGGGCTCCATGCCCTCGGTCGGATCGGCGCTGGTGGCCGCCTCCTCTTCGCCCTTGCCCTCGAAGTGCGCGATGAACTTCTCGAGCGCGTCGTCGGCGCGGTTGAAGACGAGGTCGTCGGCGAGCTTGCGCTCCTCCTCGCTGATCTCGCCGTACGGCGTGATGTGGTTCGGGTTGACCATCGCCAGGTCGAGCCCCGCCTCCACGCAGTGGTGCAGGAAAACGGAGTTCAGGACCGCGCGGGCGCCCGGCGACACGCCGAAGGAGACGTTGGAGACGCCGAGGGACGTCTTCACCCCCGGGATCTCCGCCTTCAGGCGGCGGATCCCCTCGATGGTCTCGACGGCGGACGGCTTCCACTCGTCGTCACCGGTCGTCAGCGTGAACGTCAGGACGTCGAAGATGAGCAGCTCGCGGTCGAGTCCGTGCTCGTCGCACGCGATCTCCGTGATCCGCTTGGCGATCTCGACCTTGCGCTCGGCCGTCTTGGCCATGCCGACCTCGTCGATCGTCAGCGCGATGAGGGCCGCGCCGTGCTCGACGGCCATCGGGATGACGGTGTCGGCCTTCTCGCGGCCGGCCTCGAGGTTGATCGAGTTGACGATCGCGCGCCCGGGGATCTGGTCCAGGGCCGTGGCGATGACCTCGGGCTCGGTCGAGTCGATCTGGATCGGCGCCGGCTGCGTCAGCGAGACGCGCTTGGCGACCTGGCGCATCTGCTCGTCCTCGTCCTGGCGCTCGGTGAGCGCGACGCAGAGGTCGAGCACGTGCGCGCCGCCCTCGACCTGATCCTCGGCGACCTGGACGAGGCCGTCGTAGTCGTCGGCGAGCAGCAGTTCCTTGGCCTTACGCGAGCCCTGCGAGTTCACGCGCTCGCCGACGAGCGTCGGGCGCGGCTCCTGCACGAGCGGCGCGGCGGCGATCATGCTCGACATGCGCGGGGCGCGCGGCTCGGGGCGCTCCCCGGGTGTGATCCCCTTGACCCGCTCGGCGATCGCGGAGATGTGGTCGACGGTCGTGCCGCAGCAGCCGCCGACGACCGAGACGCCGTAGCGCTCGACGAACTCGCCCAGGGCGGTCGCGAGGTGCTCGGGGGTCTCGGGGAAGATCGTCTCGCCGTCGGGGCCCTGAAGCGGGAGGCCCGCGTTCGGGATGCAGTGGACGGGGATGGGGGAGTGCTCGCCGAGGAAGCGGATCGCGTCGCGCATGTCCTCCGGGCCGGTGGAGCAGTTCAGGCCGATGACGTCGACCTTCAGCGCCTCAAGCGTGGTGAGCACGGCGTCGATGTCGGTGCCGAGCAGCATCTTGCCGCCGTTGGGCAGCAGCGAGACCGACGTCTGGATCGGCAGCGTGCGGCCGACCTGCTTCATCGCCTCGCGCGCGCCGAACACGGCGGCCTTGACCTCGAGGATGTCCTGCGCCGTCTCGATGATCAGGAGGTCCGCGCCGCCGCGGATGAGCCCCTCGGACTGCTCGCGGAAGACCTCGACGAGGTCGCGGAAGCGAATCTGGCCCAGCGTCGGGTCGTCCGAGGCGGGCAGGAAGCCGGTCGGGCCGATCGACCCGGCGACGAAGCGGTCCTCACCGACGGCCTTGCGCGCGATCTCGGCGGCCTTCTGGTTGATCTCCAGGGTGTGGTCCTCCAGACCCCACTCCTCGAGCTTCAGGCGGCTGGCCTGGAACGTGTCCGTCTCGACGACCTCGGCGCCCGCGTCGACCATCGAGAGGTGGAGGTTCTCGATGACGTCGGGCCGGTTGAGCACGAGGACCTCGTGGGCCCGGCCGGGAAGCTTGTAGTCGTCCTCGAGCGAGAGGTCGAACGCCTCGAGCGTGGCGCCCATGCTGCCGTCGAAGACGACGACCCGCTCGCGGACCGCCTGGAGGAAGTCGCGCATGAGGGCGATGCTAGCAAGGGTTCGAACAACCTTGACATGACTGTGGCAAGGTTGCGAGGGTCGGCTTTCCGTCTGCGCGGCATGTCCCCGGTTCACGCTGGTTCCCCGCCGGACCGATGTCCGGGACATGGCGGCCTCGCGGCGCTATCCGTTCACCAATCCGTTCGCCGACCCGGGTGAGGGTCGCGGCGAGACGATCCACCTCATCCGGACCGTCATCGTCGCGCTCTACCTCGTCGGCGGCCTGACGATGCTCGCCGTCCGCCTGCTGCCGGATCCGGGCCTCAAGCCGGGCGCCGAGCCGTATCACCTCGCGCTCGTCGCGTTCATGCTCGGGTTCGGCGTCTTCACCTGGGCGAATCGCCGGCTGCCGGACTGGTGGTACATCATGGGCGCGTACCTCGGGATCGTCGCGGTGTCGGTGAACATCGCGCTGCTCGAGGAGCTGCGGCCCGTCGCCTTCTTCTACGTGTGGCCCGCCATGGCCGGCGCGTTCTTCGGGCAGAAGCGCGAGGCGTTCGTCGGCTACGTCCTCGCGGTCGTCAGCTACTCGATCGTGCTGCTCGGGTTCCGCGACAACCCGTATCTGCTCGAGTGGTTCATCGACGTGGCCTGCTCGATCGCGGTGGTCATGGTCATGATCTTCCTGCTCAAGGCGCGCGCGGTGAAGCTCGTCGGAGAGCTCGGTCGCCGCGCGAGCACCGACCCGCTGACCGGGATCGCGAACCGCTCCGTCTTCGAGCGCGCGCTGGAGGATGAACTCGACGACGCCGACAGCCACGGCTTCGGCTGCGCCGTCATCTCGCTCGACCTCGACCGCTTCAAGCAGGTCAACGACATCTACGGCCACCAGACCGGCGACGAGGCGCTGCGCGCCGCCGCGCGGATCTTCGAGGAGGTCATCGGTGACCGCGGCACCCTCGCCCGCGTCGGCGGGGAGGAGTTCGCCGTCGTCATGCCGGAGATGGACCTGTCGCGCGCGCGGCTGCTCGCCGAGGAGGTGCGGGTGGCACTCGAGCGCGACACCGCGTCGGCCGACCCCTCGCTGACGGTGAGCATCGGCGTCGCCGCGTACCCGGGCTCCGGGGACAGCCCCTCGTCGATCATGCTCGCCGCCGACCGCGCGCTGTACGCCGCCAAGCAGGCGGGGCGCAACCAGGTGGTGGCCGCCGACGAGAGCGCCGAGCGGCTGCTGGGTCTCGCCGAGCAGGAGCGGGCGCTGTTGGCCGACGCCGGCGCTCAGACGGCGATCCGCCTGGCCGAGCGCCTCGACCTGCACCGCCACGGGGAACACCGCCGCTCCGAGCGCGTGGCCGACGTGGCGGCGCTCATCGCCGAGGACATGGGCCTCTCGGTCGACGACGCCAGCCGGGTCCGCCTTGCCGGCATGGTGCGCGACGTCGGCATGCTCGGCGTGCCGGACGAGCTTCTCGCGACGGCGCACCCGCTGACGCCGGAGGAGCGCGAGCTCGTCGAGCGCCACGTCGACATCGGCACGGAGGTCCTCACGGCCTGCGGACTGCCCGAGATCGCGCGGTGGGTCGCCGCCCACCATGAGCGGCCCGACGGCAGTGGGTATCCGCGCGGCCTGCGGGGCGAGGACATCCCGCTCCCCGCGAGGATCATCGCCGTGGCAGAGGCCTACGTGTCGCTCACGCACGGCCCGGGCGTCGCACCGGCCGTCGCGATCGGCGAGCTGCGCGAGTGCGCCGGCAGCCAGTTCGACGAGGGCGTCGTCTCCGCGCTGGCCGCCGTGCTGCTCACCCGCGGCGACCTCCCGAGATTGCGCGTCGCCTGACCGGACGGTTGCCGAGACGCGCCGCTGCGCCTTCAGCTCGGCGACCTCCCGACCGACACCCGAGACCGATGCGCCTCCCCCTGGACTCCTACCGCTTCACGAACCCGTTCGCCGCCGGCGGGCGGGACGATCGGGCTGCGACCGTCACGCTCATGCGCCGCGTCGGCATCGCGATGTACGGCATCGGCGGGCTCATGGTGGTACTCGCGATCCTCACCGGCGGGGGACTCTCCGGGACGCGCGCCCCTCTCGTCCTCGGGATCGTCGCGGCGGTCGAGTGGGCGTACTGCCTGTACTTCCTCATCGACCGGGATCCGCCGGCGCTGGCCCTCCTGGCCTCGCCGGTCGTGGGGATCCTCTGCGTGGGTGTGGCGTCGAGCGTGGTCGAGATCGCGAGCCGCCCGACGCCGCTGTACTACCTGTGGGCGCTCGTGTCCGCGGCGTTCTTCCTGCGTGCGCGAGCCGTGGCCTTGGTCTTCGCCTTCTTCCTCGCCACCTTCACCGTCGTCCTCGTCGCCTTCGTGCCCGATGCGGAGGCGGTGGGCTGGTGGCCGGACGTGGTGGGGGTCACGGCGCTGGTGACCGTGCTCGTCTACCTGCTCAAGGTCCAGCTGTTGCGCGCGATGACGAACCTCCGCCGCGCGGCGCTGACGGACACCCTGACCGACGTGCCCAACCGGGCGGCCTTCGAGCACGCGCTGGACGACGCGATCATCCACGCGGCGCTCCAGGACGAGCAGTGCGCCGTGCTCTCCGTCGACATCGACGACTTCAAGCAGGTCAACGACCGCTTCGGCCACGCCGCCGGGGATGAGGCGCTGCGGCGGATCGCCGCGACGATCGGCACCGCGACCGGCGACCGGGGCATCCATGCGCGGATCGGTGGCGAGGAGTTCGCCGTCGTGCTGCCGAACACCGACCTCGGTGCCGGGCACCGCTTCGGGGAGGTCCTGCGCGCGGCCGTCGAGCGGGAGATGGCCGACTTCCACGTCCCGCTCACGGTGAGCGTCGGCGTCGCCGCGTTCCCCGAGGCGGGCCGTACGCCGTCATCGGTGCTGCTGGGCTCCGACCGGGCGCTCTACGCGGCGAAGAACGCGGGGCGCAACCGCGTCATCTCGCTGCGCGGCAGCACGGCGCTCAAGCTCGCCGCCTGAGCCTGTCTGGACGGGATCGTGCACGCCGGCCGCAGGCCGGCGTAGCGTCGCGCGGATGCTCCGAGAGGCCAAGGGCGCGGACTTCGTGCAGACCGGCGCCTGGCTGCGCCGGCGCTGGGTGTTCCACGCCGGCCGCCACATCGCCGCGCGCGGCCTGACCGCCGCCGAGCTCGACGCCGCGACTTCCGCCCAGGAGCAGACGGCCGTCCCGGTCCTCGACGCCGAGCCGCGCCGCTACTGGTGGTGCCGCGGGCGCTTCTGGTGGGAGGACGACGGGCTGGACGCCGAGGACGTCTTCGCTCTCGTCTTCGAGCGCGAGCAACGGACCGCCCGCCGGCTCGAGCGCGCGCACGCGATCGTCGCCGCCGAGGCGCTGCCCGAGCGCCCGCGGCGCACGCCGATCCCGCAGGACGTTCGGCGCGCGGTGTTCGACCGCGACGGCGGGTGCTGCGTGGAGTGCGGGGCGACGTTCGACCTGCAGTACGACCACGTCATCCCCGTGGCGCTCGGCGGCGCGAGCACGGCGCAGAACCTCCAGCTGCTCTGCGCGCCGTGCAACCAGCGCAAGGGGGCGTCGCTGTAGAACGATGGAGGGCCCCGGAAACACGGGGCCCTCCATACCTTCGTCGGAGCTGCGCTGCCCGGGAGAACGTGTTTCGCCCTCCGGTCGTCGCAAGCTCCGACCTTCGGTCGACGCTACTTGATGAACAGCATCTCCGAGTAGCGCGGCAGCGGCCAGTAGTCGTCCGGCACGATCGCCTCGAGCTTGTCGGCGATCTCGCGGACCTCGGCGTACGCGCCCAGGACGTCGTCACGCAGGTACTTCGCGGCGACGATGAGGTCGTCGGTCTTCGGGTGGCTCGTGTTGGCCACCTCGAGCGCCTTGATCTTGACGACGAGGTCGTTGACGAGCGCCTCGGCCTCCTCCTTGAGCGCCTTCGCGCCTTCGCCGGGCACCTCATCGAGGAGCGCGAGGTACTTCAGCCCCGCCGGGAGGATCTGCGTCCGCGCGATGAGCGCCGCCGTCTCGGCCTCGATGTTGAGCTTCACCACGTACTGCTCGGTGAAGACCTCGAAGCGGGCCTCGACCTCCGGCTCGGTCAGGACGCCGTACTTGTCGAACGTCTCGATCGTCTGCTCGGAGATGAGCTCCGGCAGCGCGTCCGGCGTCGTGCGCAGGTTGAGCAGGCCGCGGGAGGCGGCCTCGTCCTGCCAGGCGTCGCTGTAGCCGTCGCCGTCGAAGACGATGTCCTTGTCGGCGACGTAGTGGGCCTTGATGACCTCGGTGACGGCCTCCTCGAACGCGGCGCCGCCCTCGAGCTTGGCCTCCAGCTCCGTGGCCATCTCCTCGAGCGACTCGGCCGCGATCGTGTTCAGCACGCAGTTGACGAACCCGACCGTCATGTTCGAGCCCGGCGCGCGGAACTCGAACCGGTTGCCGGTGAACGCGAACGGCGAGGTGCGGTTGCGGTCGCCGCCGTGGAGCGGCAGCTTGGGCAGCACCTCGGTGCCGAGGCCGAGGAAGCCCGCCTCGCCGGCGTCGACCGGCACGCCCGACTCGATCGCCTCAAACGCCGCGCTGAGCTCGGCGCCGAGGAAGATCGAGATGATCGCCGGAGGCGCCTCGTTCGCACCCAGGCGGTGGTCCTGGCCGGCCGTCGCGACCGACGCGCGGAGCAGGCCCTGATGCTTCTTGACGGCCTTCAGGACGGCCGTGCAGAAGAACAGGAACTGCAGGTTCTCGCTCGGCGTGTCACCCGGATCCATCAGGTTGACGCCGGTGTCGGTGCCCATCGACCAGTTGTTGTGCTTGCCCGAGCCGTTGACGCCGGCGAAGGGCTTCTCGTGCAGGAGCGCGACGAGCCCGTACTTGCGGGCCGTGTTCTTCAGCACCTGCATGATGATCTGCTGGTGGTCGCAGCCGAGGTTCGAGTTCTCGAACAGCGGGGCGATCTCGAACTGGTTCGGCGCGACCTCGTTGTGCCGGGTTTTGACCGGGACGCCGAGACGCTGGAGCTCGCGCTCAGCCTCGAACATGTACGCCTGGACCCGCTCCGGGATGGCCCCGAAGTAGTGGTCGTCGAGCTCCTGGCCCTTCGGCGGCTTGGCGCCGAAGAGGGTGCGCTCCGTCGCGAGAAGGTCCGGGCGCTCGAAGTAGTACTGCTCGTCGATCAGGAAGTACTCCTGCTCGGCGCCGACCGTCGTGAAGACGCGCTTGCTCTCGGTGTCGCCGAAGAGCTTGACCGCGTGGATGGCGGCCTTGGAGAGCGCGTCCATCGAGCGGAGCAGCGGGATCTTGTGGTCGAGCGCTTCGCCGGTCCACGAGACGAAGGCGGTCGGGATGGTGAGCGTCGCGCCGTTCGGGTTGGGCGTGATGAACGCCGGCGACGTCGGGTCCCACGCGGTGTAGCCGCGGGCCTCGAACGTCGCGCGCAGGCCGCCGTTGGGGAACGAGGAGGCGTCCGGTTCGCCGCGGATGAGCTCCTTGCCCGAGAAGTCGGCGATCGCGCCGCCGCTGCCGGTCGGGCTGTAGAACGAGTCGTGCTTCTCCGCCGTGCTGCCGGTCAGCGGCTGGAACCAGTGCGAGTAGTGCGTGGCGCCGTGCTCGAGGGCCCACTCCTTCATCGCCTGGGCGACCGAGCCCGCGAGGGCCGGGTCGAGCGGCTTGCCGTCCGCAAGGGTGGTCTGCAGCTTCTTGAAGACGTCCTTCGGGAGCAGCTGACGCTGCACGTCGACACTGAAGACCAGTTCGCCGAAGACGTTGTTGCTGGGAATCGTGAGGTCCGTCGGACCCAGGGCGCCTCCGTTGGCGCTCCACTGGGCGGCGGTCACGTTGTGCTGGCGAAGTCCTGACATGGGCGGGAAGGGTCCTCCTCGGGGACTGGTACTCGCGTCGTGCGTACTCGGTGAAACGCAGACCCTACGCCCGGGATGGAGCACTGTCCTTGTCCATCTGGACAAAACGTCCGGGTGCCGCGTTCTCCCGACTGTCGGGAGCAAAGGTCCACGTACGCGCGTGAGGAGGCCGAAACGCGGCCACGACAAGGTGTCTAAGGGCCTTCAGCGATGTTTCGACACGGGGCTAAAGACCCTCCCCGGCTGCGAGAGCACGATTTTGTGGCACTCGACTGAGGAGGACGCATGAGACGTACCCTGTTGCCCAAGGCGCTGGCCTTGGGCGCCATTGGGCTGCTGACGCTGCCCAGCCTGGCGCTCGCCCAGGACGACGGCATCGAGACGGTGTCGACCCAGCTCAACGATGTCTGGATCATCGTGACCGCCTGCCTGGTCCTGTTCATGCAGGCCGGCTTCCTCGGGCTGGAGCTCGGCTTCTCGCGCGGCAAGTCCGTCGGCTCCGGCGTCGCGAAGATCGCCGTGAACCTCGCGATCGCCTCGATCATGTGGTGGCTCATCGGCTACGGCATCGCCTTCGGCGGCGACGGCGCCTTCTGGGGCACCAGCGGCTTCCTCTTCCAGAACGGTCGCGACGTCGCCGGTGAAGCGGCGAACAACAGCACCCTGACGTTCTTCGTCTTCCAGTTCACGTTCGCCGCCGTGTCGCTGGCGATCGTGTGGGGCTCGACCCTCGAGCGCATCAAGTTCAGCGCCTACCCGCTGTTCGCGATCCCGTTCGCGGCGGTCCTCTACCCGATCGTCGCCCACTGGAGCTGGGGCGGCGGCTGGCTGTCGACCTTCGGCGGTGGCGTCCAGGACTTCGCCGGCTCCGGCGTCGTCCACCTCACCGGCGCGACGGCGGCCCTCGCGGCCACGCTCGTCCTCGGCGCTCGCAAGGGCAAGTACGGCCCCGACGGCAAGCCGCGGGCGATCCCCGGTCACAGCATGCCGATCTTCGGCTTCGGCGTGCTCATCCTGTGGCTCGGCTGGTTCGGCTTCAACGGCGGCTCGACGCTCGGCACGGCGGACTCGGCCTTCGGCCACGTCATCGCGGTGACGAACCTCGGCGCGGCCGGCGGTGTCATCGGCGCGCTGATCATGGTCCGCCTCGTCATGAAGACGCTCGACGTCGGCATGATCGGCAACGGCGCGATCGCCGGCCTCGTCGCGATCACGGCCCCCTCGGGCTACGTCGAGATGTGGGCGGCGCCGATCATCGGCCTCATCGGCGGCTTCATCGTCGTCGTCGGTGTCGTGACGATCGACAAGTTCATCGACGACCCGGTGGGGGCGACGTCCGCGCACGGTCTCGCGGGCATCTGGGGCACGCTGTCGTGCGGCCTCTTCGCATCGCCGCGGTTGATCCTCGAAGGCCAGCACGCCGGCCTGTTCTACGGCGACGGCTTCCAGCAGCTGGGTGTCCAGGCGGTGGCGACCATCGCGACCTTCGCGTTCGTCTTCACCTGCTCCTTCGCCCTCTTCATGCTCATCAAGGTCACGGTCGGCCTGCGCGTGACCGAGGCCGAAGAGGACGCCGGGCTGGACATCTCCGAGCATGGCATGTACGGGTACCCCGAGCAGTTCATCCCGGCGCCTGAGCTCGTCGGCTACGCGCCCTCACCGGCCGTGGCAGCGAGCAGCGCTGTCCCGACGAGCAAGGAGGTCCCGGCGACATGAAGATGGTCGTTGCCTACATTCGCCACGAGGCGTTCGAACCCATCCGCACCGAGCTCCTGGAGCTCGGGTTCCCGAGCCTGACCATCACCGAGGTCAAGGGCTCCGGGCGGCAGAAGGGCATCACCGAGCGCTACCGCGGGGCGGAGCTCACGAACTACCTCCGGCCGAAGATCAAGCTGGAGTGCGTCGTGGCGGACAAGGACGTGCAGACGATCGTGGACACGATCCTCAAGCACGGCCGCACCGGGGCGGTGGGTGACGGCAAGGTGTTCGTCCTCTCCGTCGACGAGGCGTACAGGGTCCGGACCGGCGAGGCCGGCGAGGAGATCCTGCAGTCCCACCCCGGCGCCGCCACGGCGGTCTAGGGGTATGGCCAGGGCGGCAGCACACGATGGTGACGCTGCCGCCCCTCGCTCCGGCCGCGGCGCCGCCCCCACGGGCGACGCCGCGGGCGAGGAGTCGCTCGTCGAGCGGCTCCGGCAGCTCCACCTGAGGATGGTGGATGCTGTCCTCGGAGGCGAGGGGCTGGCACGCGTGGCCGAACTCGCCTGCGAGGCGGCCGGCGCTCCGGTGGCGATCGTCGTCCCGCGCCTCGGCGCGGCGGTGCTCGCGCCCGAGGGGGCCGAGGGTGACCTTCCCGGGATCCGCCGGTACGTGGCGGACCGGACAAAGGACCGTCCGACCCAGGTGCCGGACGGCCTCCTGGCCGAGGTGCCGATCCAGTCCGGCGACGACGTCGTGGGCGCGGTCGTGCTCATCGGCGCCGGCGTCGCGGCGCCCGACGCCGCGGAGTTCCTGCACCTCGCCGCGGTGGCGTCGCTCACCGAGGTCGCGGTGGAAGAGGCCAAGGAGGAAGTCGAGCAGAACCTGCGCGGCTCGTTCCTGGAGGACCTGCGCTCACGGCCCGATCTGGAGCCGCGCGAGATCGTGCGCCGGGCGGGACGCCTGGGCTGCGACCTCTCGCGGGGCGCGGTGATCCTCTGCGCCGAGCTGAAGACCGACCGGCCGCGCCACGTGGTCGCGATGATCTCCGAGGAGTTCCCCGGGGCGCTCGCGCAGCACATGGACGGGCGGGTGTACGCCCTGCTCCCCGCGGCGGGCGGTGACGACGCGCCGGAGATGACGCTCGACACTGCGCGCAAGCTGGCGACGCGCCTGCAGCGGCACGGCACGGTGGGGCTCTCGTCCTTCTACGCCGACCCGGGGGAGTTCACGCGCGGCATCCAGGAGGCCGAGCTGGTGCTCGACGTCCTGCGGCAGTCCGACGCGCCGATCGCCGAGGACATCGGCACCGGGACGTATCGGCTGCTGTTCCGCGTGCTGGCGTCGCATCCCGAGGAGGTGCGGTCGTTCTACGAGGACACGGTGGCGCCGATCGTCAAGTACGACGACCAGTACCGGACCGACCTCGTCGGGACGCTCGAGGCGTACCTCGACCAGAACTGCAACATGAACGCGACGGCGGCCGCGATCTACGCGCACCGCCACACGGTGGCGTACCGGCTGGACCGGGTGAAGGAGCTCACCGGGCTCGACCCGATGCAGTCCGAGGATCGCGAGCGCCTGGGCCTCGGCCTGAAGGCGTATCGCATCATCGCGCCGCGGCTTCCCAAGTAGCCATCCGCAGCTCTGCCGGCTCTTACCGGCAGAGCTGCCGGTAAGATGGGTGTCGGTGATGCGTCGTCGTCGAAGAATCGCCGAAGGGTTCGAGGGAGAACGGTCCGGCGGGGCGTACGGTTGACGCCGTGATCGCTCCGGGGCAGGCACCGACGGTCCTCGTGGTCGAGGACGAGCCCGCAGTCCGCCGCGCGATCGGTCGTGCGCTCGGCGCCGGCGGCTTCGATCCGGTGCTCGCCGCCACGGCGCACGACGCGCGGGCGGAGATCGCAGACGCGAGTCCTGACGCACTCGTGCTCGACCGCCTGCTGCCCGACGGCGACGGCGTCGACCTGTGCAACGCGCTGCGCGCCGACGGCTGGCGCGGGCCGATCCTCATGGTAACCGCGCGCGCCGAGGTCGCCGACCGCATCGCCGGCCTCGAGGCGGGCGCCGACGACTACCTGCCCAAGCCGTTCGACGTCGGCGAGCTCCTCGCCCGGCTCCGGGCGCTGCTGCGCCGTGTCGAGCCCGAACCGGCGCAGGTCGACGCCGGCGAGCTGCACCTCGACGTCGCCGAGCGCCGGGTCCGCTGGGCCGGCGGTGAGGCCGTGGAGCTCACCCACACTGAGGCGGCGCTGCTCGCCGTGCTCATGCGCCACGCCGGTCGTGCGCTCTCGCGCCGCGAGCTGTTCGAGCAAGCGTGGGGCTACGACTACGGGCCAGGAGGGGGCACGCTCGCGGTGTACGTCGGCTATCTCCGCCGCAAGCTCCAGTCTGCGGGCTCCCCATCCACCATCCGCAACGTGCGCGGCCACGGCTACGGGCTGGACGTCCCGTGAGCCTGCGGACACGGGTCGCCGTGCTCGCCGCACTCGCGGTGGGCGTCGTGGTCGCGGGTGCGACGGCGGCGGTCTACGTCGTCGTCGACCAGCGCCAGCAAGCCCGCGTCGAGAACACGCTCTCCTCCCGGCTCGACCGCTTTCTCGCGCTCTCCCCCGAGCAGCGTCGGGTGCTCGCCGATCGGCTGGGCGACGCGCTGCCCGACGACGCGGTGGCGCCGCTGCTGAGCGACGCGCAGCTCGTCGGGCCGGACGGCACGGTGAGCACGCCCGAGGGCGCGCGGAGGATCCCGGTGACCGACGCCGTCCGCGAGCTCGCGGCGGGCCGCAGGACCGACCGCGTGGTCTACGAGACGCGGCGCGGCCGCGAGCGAGTCCAGGTGATGGCGGTGCCGGCGGGGGATCTCGGCGCCGCGATGGCCGCCCAGTCGCTGCGCGAGGCCGACGGCCTGCTGCGCGACGTGCTGATCGCCTGTCTGGCCGTCGGCGCGGTCGGATGCCTCCTGGCCGCGCTCGCCGGATGGCTTGTCGCCCGCCGGGGTCTTGCTCCCCTCGACGCGTTCGTGCAGCGCCTTGAAGGAATCTCGCGCACGCGCGATCTGGGCCGGCGCCTGCCGGAGGGCGGGCCCGCGGAGATCGACCGGCTCGCCCATGCGCAGAACGCCACGCTCGCTGCGCTTGAGGCGTCCGTGCGCGCGCAGCGCCAGCTCGTCGCTGACGCATCGCACGAGCTGCGCTCGCCGTTGGCCGCCATCCAGGCGAACCTTCATCTCCTGCGCGACCGCGATGGCCGCGTCGGACCGGACGCCGACGCGGCCGCGCAGGACGCCGCCGACGAGGGGCGTGCCCTCGGCGCGCTCGTGGGCGACCTCATCGACCTCGCCCGCGACGGGCGGGACACCCTCGTCGAGGAGGACTTGCGCCTGGACCTCCTCGTCGCCGACCTCGTCGAGCGCACCCGGCGGGGTGGCGTGGAGATCGGGCTGCGCGCAGCGATGGTGCGCGTCGTCGCCGACGAGGCGGCGATCGCCCGCGCCGTCGGCAACCTCCTCGACAACGCCATCAAGTACAGCCCTGCGGGAGGACGCGTCGAGGTCGAGGTCGGCGCCGACGGCGTCGTGGCCGTCCGCGACCACGGCCCCGGCATCGCCAGCGAGGACCTGCCGCGGGTGTTCGACCGGTTCTACCGCTCGCGGCGCACCGCGGAAGTGCGCGGGAGCGGGCTCGGCCTGGCGATCGTGCGCCGGATCGCCGACGCGCACGGCGCGGGCGTCGCCGCCGAGAACGCTCCCGGCGGCGGCGCCCGCTTCACCCTCGACCTCTCCGGCCGGGTGGTCGCGCCGTCAGGCGCTGGGCGCGAACCCGCCCGCCTGCGCTCGGACGCCGGTGCCGGCGGGGACGACGAGCACGGCGTCGCCTGACGCGTCAGTCGCGGCGGCATCGCCGCCGTCGGTGGCGGTGACGGTGGCCGCCTGCACAGGACGGCGCTCGGCGTCCTCGGCGACCTGGGTGTCGACGTGCACGCGGACACGCTCCCGCCCGTCACCCAGCGCGGTGCGTTCGGTCACGTCGGCACGCAGGCGCGGCTGCGCACGGCCTGGGCAGTCGGCCTGCTGCGGCACCCCGCTGCGGGTCACGCCGTCGTAGGTGCTCTTCACCGTGCCGCGCCACGCGTTCTGGGCGCCGATGGTGATGTCCCCGGTCATCGAGCCCTTGTGCGCCCCGGTCATCTTGAGGTTCGCCCGCCAGCGGCTCTGGAACAGCGGGTTCGTGACGTCGATCCGCTCGGTGCCGGTGAGGAAGGTCTTGCCGTCCTCGGAGTAGCGGTTGTAGTCGACCCTCCAGGCGCCGCCGAAGTAGACGCCGAGGTACGTCGCGGCGATGTATCCGCCGCCCTTGCCGTAGATCCGCCGGCCGAGGACCTGGCGCCCCGTGATCCCGTGGTACTGCGAGGCCGGGATCGTGACCTGCTCAAAGGCGGTGTCGGCGAGGTGGCGCGGCTCGAGCGGCGGCGCCGCACCGACGGCGGGCAGCGAGACGATCCGGATCCGCGACTCCGGCGTCCCGGTGCGTTCCTCGGTCACCACGGCGCGGTTGCCGCCAGGCAGCCAGTCCCACTCCTCGATGCGCCAGCCCTCCTCGAGGATCACGGGCTGGCCGGCGTAGCCGCCGAGCGTCTGGCCGGACCGCTGGTCCATGAGCCACCCCTCGTTCATGCACTCGCGGTTGTTCCACAGGGAGACGCGGCCCATCTGCGCGAACGCGGCGTTGTCGATGAGCGACGGGCGCGGGAGCTGCGTGAACACGTCCATCCGATCGAGGCCGCGGGCGGATGAGTAGTACAGCCAGCGCCCGTCGTCGGCGAAGCGGCCGACCTCGTTGTAGTCCATGTCCGTCGTGACCTGGCGTCGCTCGCCGGTCTGCAGGTCGAGGAGGTAGACGTCGTAGTTCAGCCCGGTTGTCGTGGTCTGGTACTTGAGGTAGCGGTTGCCGCCGACGAACTCCGTGCCCTCGTACCACCGGCCGCCCGCGACCCAGTCGTTGATGTCCGAGGTCAGCCGGTACCGCGGGTTGACGATCCGCTGCTCGGTGACGTGGTAGGCGCCGTCGCGGCGGACGAGCCGGCCGACACTGACGTGCGGGCCGTCCTCGACCCGGACCTCGTTCCAGCCGACGTACTCGCCGAAGTCGTCGGGCTTGGCCTCGCGGTTCTGCGCGCCCTTGGCGAGCCCGTCGCGCGGGAAGCGGACCTTCAGCACCTGCTTCTGCGCACAGTCGTAGACGCTCGGCGCGCACTCGAGGATCCGCCACGAGAAGTCGCCCGTCCCGCCGCTGAGCGGGTTGCCGTTCGCCGAGGCACCGGCGGTGTTCGCGAACCACAGCCGCGTGCCGTCGCCGAAGATGCGGGCCTTCTGGGCGGTCTTGGCGACCCCGCAGGTGACGCAGCGATAGCCCGAGCCGTCGAGGGCGCTGACGGCGACCTGCTCGGCGCCGCCGGTCACGACGGAGAAGTACAGGTGGGCGCCGTCCGGGGCGACCTTCGGCGCGGGGCGTGTGGGGGACAGCGTCACGCCATCGGGCAGCTGGAGGTGGATCTCCTCGTCGACGTGCAGCGCCTGCAGGGGCGGCGTCGCCGCCGCGGGGGTCGCACCCGCGGCGGCGAGCACCGCGGCGGCGGTGAGCATGACGGCTCGGGGAACACGCATCGTTCGTCTCCTTCGCTGATGGGGACCCGAACGTAGGCTCGATCGCGCCCGCCAGGCCAAGAGGACGTCAAGAGGCCGCTCTTGCACGGCTCTTGACCTGGGCGCCCGCGGCGGTGAGACGCTCGGCACATGTCCCGGAACCCACGTCTCCACGCCCTGGCAGGGGTCGCCATCACCGTACTCGTCGCCGCCGGCTCACCCACGGGGGCGGCGGGCGCGCCGCCGCCGCTCGAGCCGATCGAGGTCGAGCGCACACTCCCGACTCCCGCGGGCATCACCCTGCGGAGCGCCACGCTCGCCCCAGGCGATCGGTCGGCGGTCGTCGGCGGCGAGGTCGACGGCGCGGAGCAGGTCGGTGTCATGGGTCTCGACGGCGAGGGCTTCCGCTGCGTGACCTGCGGCCTGGCCAAGCAGGCCCTGGACCCTGACCCGTTCGACGACGGGCGCCGCATCCTGCTCACCGGCGTGCAGCCCTCGAAGCTCGATCAGGTCCTGCAGGGTCTCGGCGGCGGGGCCGGGCTAGGGGACCTCCAGTTCAGCGTGCTGGAGTGCGCGCCCTCGATCGAGGACTGCTCCGACCGTCGCATCGTCCCGCTGGACTTTCCGCGTGACGGCCTCGCCGAAGGGGCGCAGGTCCGCGAGGTCTCCGCCTCGCCGGACGGCACGCTCATCAAGTGGAACGAGGTGCTGGCAACCTCGGGCGAGCGGATGGTCATCGGCCGGCTCGTGCGCACTGCGAAGGGCTACGAGGCCCGAGATCCGGTGATCCTCAACGAGCCGTTCACCGTGGACAACCGCACGGAGAGCTGGCAGGCCGCCGGCAGGTTCTTCGAGTCCGGTGGGGGCGCGAGCGGGCGGAGCTTCTGGGACGGCGGCCGGACGCTGAAGTACAACGCGACGAGCACCGCGCTGAACTACGACCTCTACGAGCTCGACCTCCTCACCGGGGCGCGCACCCGCCGCACCACGGACCTCGACTACAACGAGATGTCCGACGCCTCACCGGACGGGCGCTGGCTCTCCTACGCGTCTGCGCGCGGGCTGGACCGCATGGACGTCTTCACGCAGCTCGAGCGCCCGCCGTTCCTCGACGCCGTGACCTTCGGTGCGCTCGGCCGCATCTCGCTCTTCTCCAACCGGCGGTGCATGAACGAGCGCTGGCTCATGGACCGCGAGGGCCAGAGGGGAACCTACGGCGGTCAGCCCGTGGTGACCGAGGACGGCTGGGTCATCCGCGGCTGGCGCTGGTTCGAGGACGGCACGCGTGCCCTGATCACCGAGGAGCGCATCCCCAACGAGCCGGAGCCCAGGGACCCGGCGGCGCGCAAGCGACTGCGGGTCATCCGCTTTCCCGAGCGCACGCCGACCGCCCCCGTCGCTCCCGTGCACATCGACGCTGCCGACCTGCGCCGGATCGGGGCGCCGTACACGAGCTACCACAGCATGGCCGACCGGCGGGTGCTCGGCCGGGTGGTCCGCGGCAAGACGTCGGGGACCGCGACGCTCACCTACCTGGGCAGCTTCACCGCGGGGACGTGGCGCGTGACGTACGCGAACTACAGCGATGACGGGCGGTCGTTCGTCACCGGCACCGAGTCCTTCGCTTCGGCTGTGCCGAACCTGCTGAGCACGTGGAGCGCGGCGCTCGTCGTCCGCGGGGAGCACCACGGCCACCTGCGCGGCACGGTGACGCTGCTGCCCGGGTCGAAGTTTCGCGCCTCGGTCGACAGCGTCGTCGACGGGCAGCGGTTCGACCGCGTGCCGGTCCAGGCCGATTGCCCGGGCGTCCGTCAGGCGCCCCTGGCCGTCGAGCGCCTCGATGGCGGGCGCTACCGGGTCACCGCGCGGGTTCCCGAGGATCCCGTGGCGCGGCCGGTGCGCGGCGCGACCGTCGAGGCGGGCGACGCGCGCGCGACGACGGATGCCGACGGCGTCGCCGCGCTCGCTGTGCCGCCTGCTGCGGCGACGGTGCGCGCTTCGGCGGGCGGGTTCCGCCCGGCCGAGGGGCCGGCGTGAGGCGCGGCAGGCCGGGCGAGGTCGGCGTGTGGCGCAACATTCGGTCCGTCCGGTCGGTATCTTTCCGAGGCGTATCGCATGAGCCCAGCAACCTCCACGTCCAAGCCCCGCCGCCGCACTCAGGCGGAGCGCCGCGCCGCGACCCGGGCGCTGCTGCTCGACGCGACGATCGACTGCCTGATCGACTACGGGTACAACGGCGTGACCACAACCCGCGTCGTGGAGCGCGCGGGCGTCTCACGTGGCGCCCAGGTCCACCACTTCCCGACCAAGGCGATCCTGGTGTCCGAGGCGATGGTCCATCTCGCCGACCGGCGCAGCGCTGACCTGGAGCGGCAGGCGGAGCAGCTCCCGCGCGGGAAGAAACGCCCGGCGGCGGCGCTCGACCTTCTGTGGGCGTCGCATCGCGGGCCTCTCTTCGAGGCGGCGATGGAGCTGTGGGTTGCGGCGCGGACCGACGATGAGCTCCGCGAGCGTCTGGTTCCCGTGGAGCTCCAGCTGGCACGCAGGACCTGGGAGCTGTGCCGGGCGCTGTTCGGTGACTACGCCAAGGCCAAGACGTTCCCGGCGAGCGTGGAGGTCGCGCTCGCGTCGATGCAGGGGCTCGCCGTGCTGGCGCTGCCCATGCGCGACGACGGCGGTGCGCTGACCGGCGAGGGCCAGACGCTGGATCAGCTCTGGCGGGCGTGCCGCAAGCGTCTGCTCGTGCTCTTCGACGAGCCCGCACCCCCGAAGGGCGCCCGCGGCTGATCCCGGCGTGGGCGGGGTGTGGCGTGAGCTCGCGGCACCGCTCGAAGCGCGGCGTCTGCGCGCCTCGGGGATCTATCGCTGGGATGCGGCGCCGCCCCCGAGGCCCGGCGTCGTCGTCCTCGTCCCCGGGTTCCTGACGCCCCGGTGGGCGCTCGCGCCGATGGCGGGCTGGTTGCGCCGCGGCGGCATCCGCTGTCACGTCGCACGGGTGGGCCTGGACATCGGCTGCGGGGACGCGCTCGCCAGCGCGCTCGCACGCGAGGTGGGCGCCCTGGCCGCGCGCGAGGAGCAGCGCGTGACACTCGTCGGTCACAGTCGCGGTGGCCATCTCGCCCGCGCGTGCGCGCATCGCCGCCCGGACGACGTCGCGGGCGTCATCACCCTGGGCGCGCCGCCGCTGGACCACCGCGGTGTCCATCCGGTGGCGGCGCTTCCGGCGATCACGATCACGGCCCTCGGCACGAGCGGCGTGCCCGGGCTCATGGGGCTGTCCTGCTTCTACGGCAGCTGCTGTGCCGACTTCCGCGAGGAGCTCGAGCGGCCCGTGCCCGCGGGTCTGTTCCACCACGCCGTCTGGTCGCAGGATGACGCGGTGGTGCGGTCACACCGGCTGCGTCGGGGTGCTGAGACGCCCGTCGAGGTTCGGGCGAGCCACTGTGGGATGCTGGTGAACCCTGACGTGTACGCCGCGATCGCCGCGGCGCTTGCCGACCGCGATCAGGTCGTCGAGCCCGCTGCCCGTCGTTCGTAGTCGCGGCGTGCCGCGGAGTTCTGGCCGGTGAGGTAACGGTCAGCGCCGAGCGTGCGCGTCAGCCGCCGCCGAACCCTAATCGGGAGCAGGTTGAAGACGGTGGCCGCCAGGCCCAGCGAACGCGGCACCCACACGACCGGCCGATCGTGCTGCACGGCGCCGACGATCGCGCGGGCGACATCCTCGGCATCGACGGCCTTCGCGAACCTCGGGGTCTCCAGCCCGCTCGTGAGCTCGGTCCGGACGATCCCCGGCAGCACGGTGGTCACGCGGATCCCGTCGTCGATGAGCTCCTCGCGTGCCGCGGTGCCCAGGGCGAGGACGAAGGCCTTCGTCGCGCTGTAGGTCGCGCCGCCCGGATAGGGGATGGATCCGGCGGACGAGGCGACGTTGACGATGTGGCCGCTGCCGCGGGCGCGCATCCCGGTGAGCGCCGCCTGCATGCCGTGGCGCACCCCCTCGGCGTTGATGTCGAGCATGCGTCGCGCGGCGGCGGCGTCCTCGTCGGCGAGGAGCCCCACGTGCATGATGCCGGCGTTGTTCACGAGGATGTCGACGGGCCCAAACCTCGCGGACACCGCTTCCAGGAACGCGTCGATGCTCGTCGGGTCCGTGACGTCCAGGGCGCACGGGAAGGCCGCGTCGCCGATCGCCTGCGCGGTCGCCGATGCGGCGGTCTCGTCAATGTCGCCGACGCCCACGCGCGCGCCGGCGTCGGCGAACGCCTTCGCGGTCGCGCGTCCTATGCCCCGTCCCGCGCCGGTGATCGCGACGACGGCGCCCTGTAGTTCCGGCCCTCGGCCCATGGTCCGCTCCTCCAAGAAAGATACAGTCGGATCTGACTGTATACGTTCGCACGAAGGGAAAGCGAAGGGCGGGTGAAGCAGCTGCGAAGAAGCTGAATGGGGGCGTGACGCGCCGCCGAAGAGGTTCATGAGAGAGGGATACAAACAGTCATGACGTGATGAAACATCGGGTCTCAGTGCGTTCGTCAGCAGTGAGGAGACCTTGATGCGCCCCATGTTCACCTGGCTCGGAGTCGTCGCGCTGGTCGCGGCGGGTCTGTGCTTCCCGGCCGCCGCGAGTGCGACGGCCACCAAGCCCAACGTCGTGGTCATCCAGACCGACGACCAGTCGCTGAACACCATGCAGGTGATGGCCCGCACGCAGCGCCTCATCGGCGACGCAGGCCTGTCCTTCGACCGCTACTTCACGTCGTTCTCGCTCTGCTGCCCGTCTCGCGCGAGCCTGCTCACGGGCCAGTACGCCCACAACCACGGCGTCGAGAGCAACATGCCGCCGAGCGGCGGCTACTACGCGCTGGACTCCAGCAGCACGCTGCCGGTGTGGCTGCAGCGTGCGGGCTACGTGACCGCGCACGTCGGCAAGTACCTGAACGGCTACGTGCTCGGCGTGCCGCGCGGCTGGAACGAGTGGTACACCGGCATGGATCCGACGACGTATCGGTACTTCAACTACTGGCTCAACGAGAACGGGATCCCGCGGAAGTACGGTCGCGCCGATCGCGACTATCAGACGGATGTCCTGACGCGCAAAGCCGTGGGCTTCATCGAGCGGAGAGCGAGGTCGGATAGGCCGTTCTTCCTCAGCCTGGACTACCTCGCCCCCCACGAGCAGGTTGGCGGCATCCCGCGGGTCACGCCTGCCCAGCCTCCGGTCCCGGCGCCGCGTCACGCCGGGGCGATGGCGCATGCGGAGCTTCCGGCGGATCCGAGCTTCGACGAGGCCGACGTGTCGGACAAGCCCGCCCATGTCCGCAACCGGCCGGCGCTCACCGATGCCCAGCGGGAGGAGATCACCACCCAGTACCGCGCACGGCTCGAGTCGCTGCTCGCGGTTGACGAGGGCGTCGAGCAGGTCATCCAGGCGCTGGAGGCAGCGGGTGAGCTCGATTCGACGTACGTGCTGTTCGTCAGCGACAACGGCTGGATGGAGGGGCAGCATCGGTACCCCAGTGGCAAGCGCGTCGTCTACGAGCCATCGATGCACCTTCCGCTGCTCATGCGCGGCCCGGGAGTTCCGGCCGGTACGCGCACGGCGGCGATGGCGGCGAACGTCGACCTCGCGCCGACGCTGCTCGAGCTGACGGGCGCGGCCGCGGATGCCGAGATCGACGGGCGGTCGCTCGTGCCGGTGCTCGGCGCGCCGGACACCGACTGGGACCGCGACATCCTGCATGAGTTCGTGAGCGGGAGTCGCGGCGGAGGCGATCCCTCGTTCACGGCGGTCCGCAGTCCCGACGACCTCGTCTACGTCGAGCACGCCACCGGCGAGCAGGAGCTCTACGACCTGCGCGCCGACCCGTTCCAGCTCGACAGCCGCCACGACGACCCCGCCTACGCCTCGCGCCGCGAGGCGCTGGCCGAACGGCTCGCCGAGCTGCGCAGCTGCCACGGCGAGAGCTGCCGTTGACCCCAGCACGACCCAGGAGGAAGCACGATGCATGATCGACCCACCATCCTTCGCCGAGCGACCCGTGGTGCGCCGTGGTGGCTTGCCGCCGTTGCTGCGCTGATGCTCATGGCGGCGGCGCCCGCACGCGCGGACGGCCCCCAGGACCTCAACGGCGTCGATGGCTACGTCGACGGCGAGGGCCGATGGTTCACCGACGACGAGGGCCGCGTGATGTTCTTCCGGGGCTTCGTCTGGCCGTACAAGCGCGAGCCATGGCTCATCGACGCGGCGGGCGTCGGCGAGGACGACGCGCAGTTCGTCGCCGACGAGGGCTTCAATCTCATGCAGGTCCGATTCACCTACCAAGGCCTGGAGCCCGCGCCCGGCCAGTACGACGAGGCCTACATGGACCGCGTCGTCGCGCTGGTCAAACAGTTGACCTCCCGCGGGGTGCGCGTGTTCATCCAGGCGAACCAGGGCGGGTGGGGCCCGGCGGTCGGCGGCCACGGTTTCCCGCCGTGGGCGACGTACACCGGAGGCCGCCCGAACCCCGACGTGCCGTTCGGCTTCAGCTACATCCTGAACCCGGCGACGAACAAGGCGTTCGACAACTTCTGGGCGAACCGCACGAGCCCGCGCGGTGACGGCCTGCAGGACGGCTTCGCCAAGGCGGTCGCCGAGCTGGGCCGACGGCTGGCCGACGATCCCCTGTTCCTGGGTGTCGACGTCCTCAACGAGCCGTGGCTCGGGTCGGACTGGCCGGGGTGCTTCCCCATCGGGCGGATCAATCCTGCGGGCTGCCGGAAGTTCGATCGCACGAAGCTCAAGCCGTTCTACGAGCGGTTCATCGACACGGTGCGCCCGGCCATGCCGCGGCAGATGGTGCTCTACGAGCCCACGCCGACGTTCGACCTGGGCATTCCGACCGGACTCGACGACATCGGCGGCGACGACGGCAACGTCGGCTTCTCCTTCCACGCCTACTGCGCGCTCGACGGCGGCGGGGCCGACCTCAAGCCCCTGCCCTTCGAGCGGCTGAAGACGCGGTTCTGCACGAAGGAGGAGGACGACATCATGGACTACGCGCACGAACACGCCGCAGCGCAGGGCGTGCCGATGCTCAGCAGCGAATTCGGCGCCACGCCGCTGGCCAGCACGACCGCACGGCTGATGGCGCTGCACGAGCGGCGCATCGTGCCGTGGACCTATGCGGCGTACTGCTGCCGCGACGCCAGTCAGGAGGCCAGCGGCGACGTCATCCTCGATCCGAAGAAGCCCCCGACCGAAGACAACCTCGACCAGGAGAAGCTGCGGGTGCTCGTGCGACCGTACCCCGCGGCGCTCGCGGGTGTGCCCACGAGGATGGCGTTCGACCCCGCGTCGCGGAGCTACGAGCTGCGCTTCACGACCTCGCGGCCGGGCGGCGGCGCGTATGACGCCGGTACCGAGTCGGTCGTCCAGGTGCCCAAGCGACAGTACCCCGATGGGTACGCCGTCACCGAGCTCACGGGCGCGCGGGTGACCTCTGTGCCGGGCGCGGAGCAGCTGACGCTCGTCGCGGAGACCGGCGCAGAGGAGGTCGTGCTGAAGATCGGGCCCCGACCCGCGGCGTGATACATACAGTCAAGCCGGTTGGTACGTTGGCGCTGTGACGCCACTGCCATCGGGGCTGCAGACGTGGATGGGTGAGCACCCTGCGCGGGCCCTCATGCTCACCCTCGCGGCTGTGGCCGGCCAGACCCTCCTGGCCGCGGTGGCCGCGACCCTCCTCGCGGGCGCCGCGGCCCAGGAGGCTGCCGTCGCGGCGGCGGGCATCGGCCTGGTGCTCTCTGCCGAGACCGCGCTCGCCGCGGTGCGGATGCGTCGGGCGATGCGCCCGGCCCGTTCGTGGCTGTTCGCGGCGGAAGGCGCTGCGGTCGCCGGGGAGGCGTGGTGCGCGCTGGTGCGCCTGCCCCGCATGGCGGGGGACCGCATCGGCGTGCTGGCCACCGTGATCGCGGCGGCGGCCTCGGCCGTGGTCGTGGCGGTCGCCGCCGGCTGGACTTCGGCCGATCTCCCCGCGCTGATCGCGGTCGCGGCGGCCCTGTCGATCCTCATGGCGCTCCTGCGCTTCCTCGGAGCCGAGTTCGCGCTGCGGCCGGCGCTGCGCCGGGTCTGCGACGACCTCGCGCCTGGAGCTCCGCTCGCGGGGGCCGGCGTCTCCCTGCGGCTCCGTCTGCTGATCGCGCTCCTCGCGATGAATGTCATGACCGCGTTGATCGTGGGCACGACGGCGTCCGGCGGCACGAGTGGGGGCACCGGCACGGGACTCGTCGTCGCCGTCGGCGCCGGGCTGCTCTGCTCGCTGGGGGTGTCGTTGCTGCTGGCACGATCAGTCGTCGAGCCGCTCCTCGGGCTCCGCGACGCCGCGGATCGCGTCACTGGCGGTGTGCTGGACGTGCACGCCGCGGTGCTCGCCGGTGACGAGACCGGCGAGCTGGCCGTTGCGCTGAACCGCATGCTGCTGGGACTGCGCGAACGCGCGGGGCTCCGGAACGCCCTGGGGCGCTATGTGCCCGGCGAGGTCGCCGACCGGCTCGCGGCTGAGGGCGGGCGCCTCCCGGCCGAGGACGTCGACCTCACGGTGGTGTTCCTCGACGTTCGCGGGTTCACCGCGCTCAGCGAGCGCGTCAGCGGGGTGGAGCTGGCCGGGCGGCTCAACCGGCTGTTCGAGCGGGTCGTGCCCATCATCGAGCGGCATGGGGGGCACGCGAACAAGTTCGTCGGGGACGGGCTGCTCGCGGTCTTCGGCAGTCCGCGCCCGTTGGAGCGACACGCCGATGCCGCGGTGGCGGCGGTGCTCGAGATCATCGAAGGCGCCCCTGAGGGCGAGCTCCCGCTCTGCGCCGGCGTGAACTCGGGGCGCGCGCTGGTCGCGACGATCGGCGGCGGAGCGCGGCTGGACTTCACGGTGCTGGGCGACGTCGTCAACACGGCCGCGCGGGTGCAGGCGGCGACGCGCGAGACGGGGGACCCGGTCCTCATCACCGAGGCCGTCGTGGAGCGCCTGGCTGGGGGCGCTCGGGGCTGGGCGCCCCGCCCCGCGGTGCCCCTACGGGGGAAGGCGCGCCCGGTCCTCCTCTTCGGCTACGAGCTGTGGCGGTCGCCGGCCGCATGTGATAGATACAGTCAGGTCGGTATGTTTATTGGTCGCAATCCGGCTCGCCGGGAGGACACATGGACTTGAAGGACACCCCAGACCAGGCCGCGTACCGCCAACGCGTGCGCGCGTGGATCGAGGAGCATCGCCACGAGGCGCCCGAGCTGAGCAGCGGCTTGCACGCCGCAGACCCCACGGCATTCCGCACGTGGCAGGGCACGCTCGCGGACGCCGGCCTCGTGGGCATCACGTGGCCGAAGGAGTTCGGCGGCGCCGGCCTCGGCCCGATCGAGCAGGTCATCGTCTCGACCGAGCTGCGCCGCGCGGGCTGTCCGGGCATCGTCGACCACATCGCGGTCGGCAACATCGGGCCGACGATCTTCACGTACGGCAGTTCTGCGCAGCAGGAGCGCTACCTCGGGCCGCTGCTCCACGGCGACGAAGGGTGGTGCCAGCTCTTCAGTGAGCCGGCGGCGGGCTCCGACCTCGCAGGCATCACGACGCGCGCCGTCGCCCAGGACGACGGGACGTGGCGGGTCACCGGACAGAAGGTGTGGACCACGATGGCGCAGTTTGCCGACTACGGCATGCTGCTGGCGCGGACCGACCCCGACGTGCCCAAGCACCGCGGGCTGACGATGTTCCTCATCGACATGCGCGCGGCCGGAGTGACGGTCCGACCGCTGCGCCAGATCTCTGGGGCGGCGCACTTCAACGAGGTCTTCCTCGACGACGTCGAGCTGCCGGCCGACGCCGTGCTCGGGCCGGTCGACGGTGGCTGGGGCGTGGCGATGACGACGCTGATGTTCGAGCGTCTCGCCCTGCTCGCGGCCTTCGAGGAGCTCGGCTGGAGCGCGGAGGACTTCGTGGAGCCAGTCGCCGATCTCCCGGCGATGGGCGACGCGCACGTGCGTCAGCGCATCGCAGAGCTCACGACCGAGCTGCTGTCGCTGCGCTACTCGGCGTACCGCACGCTGACGGCGCTCTCGCGCGGTGACGTCCCCGGGCCGGAGGCCGGGCTCGGGAAGATCGCGATCATCAACGCCGGCGTGCAGGCCAGCGAGCTCATCGTCGACCTGCTCGGACCGGCGGCGATCGACGGCCGCTGGGGTGACCTCGCCATGGAGATGCCCGGTCTGCGCTCAGGCGGAGGCACCGAGGAGATCCTGCGCACGACCGTCGGCGATCGGGTGCTCGGGCTGCCCCCCGAGCCGCGTGTCGACAAGGACGTGCCGTTCAGCGAACTGACGACCGGAAAGGCGGTGGCGGCATGAACTTCGGGCTCTCCGAGGAGCAGGAGCTCCTGCGAGACACCGCGCGCGACGCGCTCGAGCGTCTGGACACCATCGCGTCGGCACGGGAGGCACTCGACGGCGTGGACCTGCTCGACAGCTGGTCGACGGCGGCCGAGGCGGGCTGGGCCGGCCTGGTCATCGACGAGGAGCACGGCGGAGCCGGGCTGGGCGTCTTCGACGCCATGCTCGTGCACGAGGAGCTGGGCCGCCGCCTGACGGGGACAGGGCTGCTCGGGCACGTCACCGCGACGGGGCTGCTGAACGCCGCGGCGCAGGACGAGCGCGTGGCCACGATCCTTCCCGCCCTCGCGGCCGGGGAGCGCCGTGCGGCGATGACGCTGGCCCGCCCGCCCCGCGACGACGACGAGGGGTGGACGCTCGACGCGCCGGTTCCCGGCGGAGGCCGTGCGTCGCTGCCCGCCGCGGACGCCGGCGGCGCCCTGAGCGGGACAGTCGCGCTACACCCCGAGCTCCCCGGGGCCGACGTCGTCGTCGTGGTCGCGACGGGACCGAGTGGCCGGGTCGGCGCCTACCTCGTCGACACCGCGGCTCCAGGGGTGCAGATCACCGAGGTGGTGCACGGTGACGCGACGCGCCCGCTCGGCACGCTCGAGCTGCGGCAGGCGGCCTCGACGCCGCTGCAGGCGGATGAGGGGGACCTCGCGCGCGCCTGGTACACGGGGCAGGCGCTGCTGGCGGCGGAGGCGCTCGGGGTCTGCCAGGCGACGCTGGACCTCGGGGTGGCCTACGCGAAGGAGCGCCACGCGTTCGGCCGGCCGATCGGGTCCTACCAGGCCGTCAAGCACCAACTCGTGGAGATCCTCCGGCGGATCGACCTCACGCGCAACCTGTGCTTCTTCGCTGGGTACGCCGCCGATTCGTCGCCCGGCGAGTTCGCGCTCGCCGCGAGCTCCGCGCGCTTCGCGGGGGAGCAGGGCGCCGACTACGCGACGCGCACCTGCATCGCCGTCCATGGCGGCATCGGATCGACGTGGGAGCACGACGCGCCCCTCTTCTGGCGCAGGGCCCAGCTGTCACGCCGCCTGCTGGGCGGCGTCGAGGACGCCGGCGACAGGGTCGCCGGGGAGATCATCACGACCGCTCGCGACCGGGTCGCGGCGGCGGCCTGACCGGCCACCGAAAGGACACCATGAGCACCACGGAGACCCAGTTCAACGCCGACGCGATCGGCGTTCCCAGTGACCCTGTCGAGTTCGAGGTCACGCGCGAGCGCATCGTGCAGTACGCCGAGGCGACGAACGACACGCTCACCCCGCACGCCGAGGGCATCTACGCGCCGCCGGTGTTCGCCGTCGTCCCTGCGTTCGAGGTCCTCGCCCCGACGATGGCCGAGGTGATCCCGCCCGAGCTGCTCATGATGGGGGTCCACGGCGAGCAGGACTTCCGCTTCCACCGCCCGATCGAGCCCGGCATGACGCTCGTGACCCGGGCGACCCCCATCGGGTTCGCCGCACGGTCGTCGGGCGTCACCGTCACCGTTCGCGGGCAGACCACCCTGCCGGACGGCACCCCGATCGTCGACCAGGACATGACGTCGTTCGTGCGGGGCGCGACGTCTGCGACGTCCGTGGGCGAGACCGCCGCCGACCACGCCTTCGACGAGGCGCTGCGCCGGACCGAACCGGACGCGACGGTCGTGCAGCAGTTCGACGCCGACCAGACGTACCGGTACGCCGAGGCGTCGGGGGACCCGATGCCGATCCACCTCGACGAGGATGTCGCCAAGGCGATGGGCCTGCCCGGGATCATCATCCACGGGCTGTGCACGATGGCGTTCTGCTCGCGTGCGGTCATCGAGACGGCGTGCCCGGAGAACCCGACGCGGCTGCGTCGCCTCGCGGTGCGGTTCAGCAAGGTCGTGCAGCCGGAGCAGGAGATCATCACGTCCCTGTGGCGGACGGGGCCGGGGGAGTTGCGGTTCGAGACGTCCCTGGTCGGCGGCGCGCCCGTCATCAAGGACGGGCTCGCGGAGATCGCCGGCTAGCCGATGCGTCGCAGCCTGCGTCGACTGGAGATCAACGCCCGTGCGTTCCGTGCGCTGGCGGCCTCGGGCCTGCTCGGCCCGGTGCCGCCGCGCGCGGTGCCCGGTGTTGTCCGCGCGCTGCGGCGCTGGGGCCCGGCCGCCGGTCTGGCCGCCCAGGCCTCCGCGCGGTACGGGGATCGCACCGCGCTCATCGACGATCGCGGTTCGCTGACCTACCGGGACCTGGACGAGCGCTCGAGCGCGCTCGCCGCAGCCTGGCGCGCCGACGGGCTCGGCGCGGGAGACGGGATCGGAATCCTCTGCCGCAACCACCGGTACTTCGTCGACGCGATGCTGGCGACGTGGAAGCTCGGCGGGCGCGGGGTCTACCTCAACACCTCGTTCGCCGGCCCGCAGTTGTGCGACGTGCTGCGCCGGGAGGACGTCGAGTTCGTGGTGTGTGACGAGGAGCACCTCCCGCTGCTGGCCGGTGCGGCCGGCGTGAGGCGTGCCGTCGGATGGTGCGCATCGGACGCCTGTGACGTTCCTACGGTCGACGCCCTGATCGCGGCGCACGAGGGTGCCGAGCCGGACCCACCCGAACGCGAGGGCAGCGTCGTCATGCTCACGAGCGGGACGACCGGCACGCCGAAGGGCGCCCCGCGGCCGGCGCCCCGATCGATCGTGACGGTCGGCGCGCTGCTCGACCGCATTCCGCTGCGCGGCGACGAGCCGATGCTCCTCGGCGCGCCGATGTTCCACGCCTGGGGCTTCACGCACGCCTCCTTGGCGATCGCGCTGGGCGCGCCGCTCGTCATCACGCCGCGATTCGATCCGCTGTGGGCCGTCCGCGCGGCCGCGTCGCATCGCTGCACGACGCTCGTGCTCGTCCCGGTGATGCTCAAGCGGATCCTGGATCTCGGAGACGCGGAACTCGCACGGCACGATCTGTCGGCGGTCCGGATCATCGGTACCGGCGGGTCGGCGCTGACGGCCGAATGCGCACGGCGCACGAGCGAGCGCTTCGGCGACGTGCTGCACAACCTGTACGGCTCGACGGAGGTGTCGGTCGCGACGATCGCGACGCCGCGCGACCTCCGCGAGGCGCCGGGCTGTGCCGGCCGTCCGGTGCTGGGGACGGAGGTGCGGCTCTACGACGAGGACGGCCTGCGGCTGCACCGGCCCGGAGAGATCGGCGGCATCTACGTGCGCGGCGACTTGTCGTTCGAGGGGTACACCGACGGGGGAACCAAGCGCGAGATCGACGGCCTGCTGTCCTCCGGCGACCTGGGATATCTCGACGAGGAGGGGCGGCTGTTCGTCGTCGGCCGGGACGACGACATGATCGTGTCCGGGGCCGAGAACGTCTTCCCGCAGGAGGTGGAGGAGCTGCTGCTCGCCCATGAGGCGATCGCCGACGCGGCCGTCGTCGGCGTCCCGGACGAGGAGTTCGGGCAGCGGCTGCGCGCGTACGTCGTCCCGGCGGGGGAGCCCCTGTCCGCCGACGACGTGCGCGACCATGTGCGGGCCGGCCTCGCCTCGTTCAAGGTCCCGCGCGACGTCGTGTTCATCGACGAGCTGCCGCGCAACCCGACGGGCAAGGTCCTCAAGCGCGAGCTGGCCGGCAGGTGAGCGTCGTGGAGGCCGCTGCGCGCGCACGGACCGCGCAGGCGGCGTGGGCTGCGAAGGGAGTGCGGGACCGGTGTGAGGTGCTCCGGCGGATGGCCCGCTGGGTGGGCGAGCACGCCGACGACCTCGCGGACGTCATCGTCGCCGAGACCGGCAAGGCACGCGACGACGCGGTGATCGCCGAGCTCGGCTACACGCTGCAGGCCCTCGCGTTCTGGGCGCGCCGGGCGCCGGGCTGGCTCGCCGACGAGCGGGTCCGGTGGGCGGGACCCGCGCTGGTGGGCAGGCGGCTGTCGGTTCGCCACGTGCCCCTCGGTCTCGTGGGGGTCATCGCGCCCTGGAACTACCCGCTCGCCAACGCGCTGGGCGACGTCATCCCCGCGCTGACTGCGGGCAACGCCGTGCTGCTCAAGCCCTCGGAGCACACGCCGCGCACCGCGCGGCTGGCCGCCGACGGGCTGCGCGCGTGTGGGCTGCCCGACGGAGTGCTGGAGGTCGTGACTGGCGCGGGTGAGGCGGGGGCTGCGGTCGTCGACGCCGTCGACATGGTGATGTTCACCGGCTCGACCGCGACGGGTCGTGCCGTGGCCGAGCGCGCCGGCCGCCGGCTCATCCCGGCGTCGTTGGAGCTGGGTGGCAAGGACCCGATGCTCGTCCTCGCGGACGCCGACCTCGAGCGCGCGGCGAACACCGCGGTCTACTACGCGATGCAGAACGCAGGGCAGACGTGCTTGTCGATCGAGCGGGTGCTCGTCGAGGACGCCGTGCACGATCGGTTCGCGGCGCTGGTGGCCGAGCGCGTCGCCGCGCTGCGGACGGGGCGCCCTGGGGGCCTGGGCGCTGTGGACGTCGGCGGCCTGAGCGCCCCGGGGCAGATCGAGATCGTCGAGGCGCACGTCGCCGACGCGGTGGCGCAGGGCGCGGCGGTGATGTGCGGCGGACACCGGATCACGGGCCCGGGTGACCTGTACGCGCCGACGGTGCTGACCAGCGTGACGCCCGCGATGCGCTGCATGCGCGAGGAGACCTTCGGCCCGCTGCTACCCATCATGCGCGTCGCCGATGTGGACGAGGCCGTGGCGGTGGCGAACGACTCGCCGTATGGCCTTGCGGCGTCGGTGTTCACACGCAGCGCGCGGCGCGGCGAGGCGGTCGCCGCGCGTCTGGAGGCCGGCAGCGTGGCCGTCAACGACGCGATGGTGTTCTTCGCCGCGCTCGATCTGCCGATGGGAGGCTGGAAGGACTCCGGTGTCGGATCGCGCCACGGCATCGGCGGAATTCGCAAGTACACGCGCGCGCAGTCCGTCGTCGCCGCGTCGCGGCTGCCGCGCCGAGACCTCCATACCTACCCGTACCGTGCGTGGCGCACCCGCCTGCTGCTCAGCGCGCTCCGGCGGTTGTCCGCTCCTCGCCGAGGGCGACCACGCCTCGCCGCGCCAGGCCGCCGATCTCCCGGTCGCTGAGGCCGAGGTCCTGCGCGAGATCTCCTCGGTGTGCTCGCCGAGCAGCGGCGCACGCCGCGCGGGGACGTCGCCGGAGGCGCCGAAGACCAAGGGGGAGGCGGGCATGAGGTACGTCCCCACGCCCGGGTGGTCGAGCGCCTCCCACATCGGGTGGCCGGCCGCGCAGCGTGGGTCGTCGCGGACGAGCTGGGAGAAGGTCTGGTAGGGCGCCCACGACACCGCGGTTCCGTCGAACGCGTCGCGGACCTCACCCAGATCGCGCGCCGCGAACCACGGGCGCAGGACGGCGGCGAGGAGGTCCCGTGCGCGGTAGCGGTCGCTCTCCAGGTCGAGGTCGACATCGACCGCGCGCTCGATGGCGGCGACGGCGTCTGCCAAGCCGGTGGCCTCGCGCAGCGCGGCCCACTGGCGGGCCGTCAGGGCGACCACCATGACGCGGCGCCCGTCGCGGGTGGCGAAGTCGTGACCGAACGCGCCGTAGAGGTAGTTGCCGTCCTTCGGCTGGTCCTCGCCCCCGAGCTGCGCCTCGGCGACCCGTCCGAGGTTGCCGACCATCGCGAACGCGACGTCGGAGAGCGCCACACGCACGAGCTGCCCGCGGCCGTGGGCACGGCGGTGACCCTCGGCGGCCAGGAGCCCGACCGCCGCGTGCAGCCCGAGCGCGATGTCCCACGCGGGAAGCACGCTGTTCAGCGGGTCGGCCTGGCCGCGGGGCCCGGTCGCGGCGGGGAAGCCGGTCGCGGGGTTCACGGTGTAGTCCACCTCGGAGGTGCCGTCGCGGTTGCCCTGCAGCGCGACCATGACGAGGTCCTCCCGGCGGGCACGGAGCCGCTCGTAGGACAGCCACCCGCGTTCCGGGAAGTTCGTCAGCAGCGTCCCGGCCCGCGCGATGAGCTCGCCGACCAGCTCCCGGCCCTCGTCTGCCGTCAGGTCGACGGCGAAGGACCGCTTGCCCTTGTTCATCCCGGCCCAGAACAGGCTCTGCCCGCTCGGCGCAAGTGGCCAGCGGCTGTGGTCCAGCCCCCCTTCGAGCCGGTCGAAGCGGATCACGTCGGCGCCGAGCTGCGCGAGTGTCATCCCGCCCAACGGCGCGGCGACGAACGCCGAGCCCTCCACGACGCGTAGTCCGGCGAGGATGCCCGAGCCGCTCATGGCAGGAGCACCACCGGCCGCCAGTCCAGGACGTCGGTCTCGACCTCATCTCGCTCGGCGCTGGTCCGCACGCGAAGGCGGGCGAGCGTCCCTCCCGGCACGGCGTGGGTGTCCTCGATCTCGATGGTGCTGCGCAGGCGGTCGCCCTCGAGCACGGGACCGAGGTGCTCGCACGATCGCCACGCGAGGATCGTGGCGAGCTGCGGAAGTGCACGGGTGATGTGCGCCGCCGCGATGCCGATCACGTGCCCGCCGTACACGAGCCGCCGTCCCCGGACGGCGGCATCCAGATGGGCCATCGCGACATTCATGGTCAGGCGAGCGAGCTCCGGCGCGGCGGTCACGGTGTCGCGTGCCTCCACGGTCAGCACCTCGCCCGGGCTCAGGACGCCCATTCCCGGCGGAGCGAACGCTCGCAGCGGCGCGAGGTCCCAGCCCGGCGGGACGAGTGCGGCGATCCGCTCGGGGGCGACGTCGGCGGAGATCGTGTCGAGGTCGTCGTCGTGCTCGCCGGGTACCGCCGGGCCGCGGGCGGGGAGCAGGGGGCAGCGGTACGCATCGAGCACGGTCCGGCCGTCTTGATCGGTGGTGGTCATCCGCAGGACCACGAGCCCCCGGTGCTCGCGCCCACGCGACCGTCGCCTGGCCACCACTGTCGTGGTCGTCCGCAGGGTCGCGCCGATGGCGACCGGCGCGACGGTGAGCCCGCGGTAGAACAGGTTGCCGAGGACGCGGGAGCTCGGCCAGGTCGACTGCCCGATCGCCACGTCGGTGACGAGCATGGGATGCGCGAGCCGCGCGGCGCCCACCTGCTCGGCCAGCGGGCGATCGAGCGCGAGGGCGAGCCGGTCGCCCACCACCGCCTGGTGCAGGGCCGCGTGCCCTTCGGTGAGGGTCAGCCCGGGAGCGTGGAAGCTGGCGCCGGGATGGAGGTCCTCGAACCACGGGGCGACGCACCGCGGATCTTCGTCGCGCGCTGCGCGGGGCGTGTGGCCGTTGCGGCGGTCCAGCAGCCGGCGCGCGGCGCGGCCCGTTGCCTCGTCGACCATCTCGCCGTCGAGCCGCGCGACCGCCGACGTGTCGAGCGTCGTCGCCACCGCGTGGGCGCGGGCGAGCTCACGCGCTGACGGTGCGAACGCGCGCCGGATGACCGGGAGCTGGTTCGGGTGGATCGCCCACGCTCCGTCGAAGCCGAGGGCTCGGGCGCGGGCGGCCGCGCCGGCGAGCCCCAGCGTGTCGGCGAGGTGCACGTACGGCCCGTCGATCGCCCGGATGCCGGCGGCGCGGGCGGCATGCAGCACGCGCTCCTGCACCACGAGCCAGTGGTCGAGCGCCACGGTGGTCCCGCGGCGCCCGAGCGACGCCGTGAGATCGACGTAGCCGACGATGAGCGCGGCCGGTCGGCAGGCGGCGCGCGCGATGCTGCCCGCCGCCTCGAGCCCCGCGGCGGTCTCGATGAGCGCCTGCAACGCGATGGACGCGCCACCGGTTCCGAGTTCCGCGGCGATCCCGTCGAGGTGTCCGGCCGACTCGACCTTCGGTACGACCACTGAGAGTTGCGCGTCCGTATCCAGCTCGCGGCAGAGGCGCAGGTCGTCGGCCAGGTCCGGAGATCCGGGTGGATTGATGCGCACGGCGACGGCTCGCCCGGCCCACCTGGGTTCGGCGAGGGTCGCGGCGATGGCACCCCGAGCCTCGGCGCGGTCCGCCGGCGCGACGGCGTCCTCGAGGTCGAACACCACCTCGTCGGCGCCGGCGGCGAAGGCGCTGTGGTGCATGCGGCGCGCGTGACCGGGGACGACGAGGCAGGTCTCGCGCCGCGGCGTCGTCGCCAGAGAGGGAGGGGTGGTCGGCATGCCTGCAAGATACAAACAGGCGATTTGGTATGTTTCTTTCTCGCACGTTCCCACCGGGAGAGGGAGATACGCATGCAGCATGTCCGCAGCTCGGCGCTCGTCGGTGCCGTCATCGCAGGCTTGGCCTGCCCATCCGCCGCCGGGGCCGAGGTAACGCAGGACTTCGACGTGAGCATCAGCCCGGCGCGCGCCGGGGTGCCGGTCACCGTCGGCTTTAAGACCGGCACGAAGGAGTCGACCCCTGGCGTCATGCCCCCGACCGTCGCGACGGTGGAGGTGTACTTCCCGCAGGGCGCCGTTTACAACGGCGGCATGTTCCCGGTGTGCAAGGACGCGTACATCTCGCGGGAGAAGACCACCGAGGGATGCCCGGGCAAGTCCGTCCTCGGCATCGGCAAGGGCATCGCGCTGGCGCCAGGAGGCATCGTCCAGGACGACATCACCGTCACGGCCGTCAACGGCGGGCCGTCGACGGCCAACCTGTTCCTCGAGGGCGTGTCCCCGGTGCGGCTGCAGTCGAACCTCGTCGCGAAGATGGGGCGGACCACCGGCTCGTATGGCGTGAAGCTGTCCGCGACGATCCCGGAGAACATGCGCGAGCCCGCACCCGGCGTCAAGGTCGCGCTCGGGCTGTTCTCGACGAAGATCGCGGGGACGGTGGTCAAGGATGGGCGCAAGCGCGGCATCGTCGAGATCCGGTCCTGCAAGACCGGGACCTGGAAGATGAAGGGCGTCTTCACATTCGACGACGGGCGCAAGATCACGACGTACGACACGGTGAAGTGCCGGCCGGCCAAGGCGTCCTAACCGCTGCCTCATGAACGTCTTCGGGTTCTCTTACCTGCATCGCGGACGGTATGTGCGGATCGAGTTCCCCACGGGAGGACGCATGACCTTCGGGATGCGCGGCGCCGCAGGCGCCTGTCTCACCTTCGTCGCCGCTGTGGCCCTCACGGCCGTGGCGGCGGCGCCGCAGGCCGGCGCGACGAGTGGCTGCACCACGCCGGCCAGCCCGGACGAGCACGAACCGCCGTGCAATCCGGCGCTCGCCGACTCGCCCTGGCCAATGCCCCACCGCAACAGTTACGCGCAGGCGTCCTCGCCCTTCCCCGGGCCTGCAGCCGGCCAGGCCACGGCCTATCAGGGCGTGCGATATCTCGGGGTGTCGTTCGCGAACATCACCGGGCCGTACCCCGACGGCCGGCGCAACATCTTCTCGGCGGCGCTCGTCGGCGAGCAGGTGCGCCCCGTCGTGAAGGTCGACGAGCAGCACGGGCGGCTCATCGGCGCCGCGACCCGCCGGGGCGTCTCGCAGATCGGGACCACCTCCGGGGTCTACGCGCTGCTCGACCGTGACAACCGGCAGATCGTCCCGTATGGCCGGACCATCGAGGTCTGGGGCGACGCACGCCCGGGCGTGCGCGCCTCGCAGCCGAAGCTTCTGCTCCGCTATCCGCTTCCCACGCAGGCGCTGTGCCGCCCCAGCGACGAGATCGTGGGCCTGACTATGCGCTACGACGGGCGACTGGCGTTCGCCACGCGGTACGGGATGGTGGGCACGATTCCGCGCGAGCCCGAGGCGATGCGCGACGACGCGCTGCGCGTCGCGTCGATCAACGGCGAGCAGTGCGCCGCCCCGGCGGTCCCGGAGGCCGACCTCGAGCTGATCTCGAACTCGATCGCGGCGGACGAGGCGGGCGGGATGTACCCGGCCTCCAACCGCGCGCAGTACCGCTTCGACGACGACGGCACCGCGGTCACGCGCACCTGGCGGGCCGAGTACGCGGTCGAGCCGAGCAGCGGCGGCGTACGGCTCACCGACGGCACCGGGTCGACGCCCACGCTCATGGGCACCGACGAGGACGACGACCGGTTCGTCGTCATCACCGACGGCCAGCGCGTCATGCACCTCACGCTGCTTTGGCGCGACGAGATCCCTGAGGACTGGGAGCCCATCGCGCCGGGCAAGGACCGCCGGATCGCCTGCGAGGTGCCGATCACGTTCGATGATCCGACGGCCACCGACACCGTCTCCGAGCAGTCGGTCGTCGTGCGCGGGTACGCGAGCTACGTGCCGAACAACCAGCTGCGCCATGCGGACTGGGTCAACCGGCTGAGCGACACGCAGCGCGTCGCGGTCTCCGGTTTCCTCGGCCAGGACCCGAAGCACGCGCCGTACGGGCTCGAGCGCATCGATTGGGACCCGGAGACGCGGACGTGCAAGGTCCGCTGGGTCAATCGCGACGTCTCGATCCCCAATGGGGTCCCCTCGATGAGCGCGGCGACGAACCTCGTGTACGGCGTCGGCCAGCGTGACGGGGTCTGGGGGCTGGAGGGCGTCGACGCCGATTCCGGCAGTTCGCGGCTCTGGGTCCCGGCGGGGCGCGACCCGGTGGACAACGGCTTCTACTCGCCCGCGGTCATCGGCGTGAACGGTGACCTCTGGACCGGCACGGTCGCCGGCCTTGGCCGGTATCGCGCGAAGGCGGCCGGGTGATGCGGCTCGGCGCGAGCGTCGGCTACTTCAGTGCGCTCTCCGGCGTGGAGGACGAGCTGCGCTTCGCGGTCGAGGCCGAACGCCTGGGCTACGACTCGCTGTGGGTCGGCGAGCCGTACGGCAACGACGCTGCCACCGTGCTGGCCTGGTTCGCCGGTGCGACCTCCACCATCACGCTCGGATCGGGCATCCTCGCGATCCCAGGCCGGACACCCGCGATGTGTGGGCAGACCGCCGCGACCCTCGATCTGATCTCGGGCGGGCGGCTGATCCTGGGGCTCGGCGCGTCGGGCCCTCAAGTCTCCGAGGGCTGGCACGGCGTGCGCTTCGCCCGGCAGTTGCAGCGGACACGCGAGTACGTCGACATCGTGCGGATGGTCGTGCGCCGCGACCGGGTCCGGTACGACGGGCAGGAGTTCGTCCTGCCGCTGCCCGACGGGCCCGGCAAGGCGCTGAAGCTCATCCTCCATCCGCCTCGACGCGAGGTCCCGGTCTACCTGGCCGCGCTGGGCCCGCGCAACCTCGAGCTCTGCGGTGAGATCGCCGATGGCTGGCTGCCGCTCTGGTATGCGCCCGAGCATGCGGAGCGGCTCGCCGAGCCCCTCGTCGCGGGGGCCGAGCGGGCGGGTCGCGATCCGGCGCAGATCGCGGTGTGCCCGTCGGTGATGTTCCGGGTCGACGACGACCTCGAACGCGCCCGGGCGATCATGCGCCCGGCGCTCGCCCTGTATGTCGGTGGGATGGGTTCGCGCGAGCAGAACTTCTACCGCGCGCTCATCGGCAGCTACGGGTACGAGGAGCTGTCGCTCGCCGTGCAGGACCGGTATCTCGGCGGCGACCAAGCCGGGGCCGCGGCGATGCTGCCGGACGAGCTCATCGATCTCGTCTGCCTGTGCGGCCCCGTCGACCGGGTCGCCGCGCGGCTGGGCGACTTCGCCGGTGCCGGCGTCGAGACGGTCATCGGGATCCCGGGCGCGATGTCCGCGGACGACCGGCTCGACCAGCTGCGTCGGCTCGCCGAGGCCGGCGCGGCCGCCGGGGTCACCATGGGCGCCCGGGCGGCCTCATGACCACGTTCGAGACCCTCGAGATCGACCGCGCGGATGACGGCATCGTGACCGTGACGCTGTCGCGTCCCGAGTGCCTGAACGCGATCAGCGGGCAGATGTTCGTCGAGCTGCATGAGCTGTGCGCGCTGGTTGATCGAGACGAGACCATTCGTGCGGTCGTCCTCACCGGCGCGGGTCGGGGCTTCTGCGCGGGGCTCGATCTCTCCGAGGCACGCGCGATCCCGGGCATGAGCGCGCAGGAGATGCTGCGGTTGCAGGAGCATGGGGCCGACGCCATCGTGCGGTTGCGACACCTCACGGTGCCGGTCATCGCCGCGGTCAACGGCCCAGCTGCGGGTGGGGGTCTCGCGCTGGCGCTCGCGGCCGATGTGCGGCTCGCGGCGCCTGAGGCGAGGTTCGGTGTGGCGTTCGTGCGCCTGGGCCTGTCGGCGTGCGACGTCGGCGTGTCGTGGCTGCTGCCCCGCGTCGTCGGTCTCGGCCACGCGTCGGAGCTCATGCTCACCGGGAGGGTGATCGACCCATCCGAGGCTGAGCGCATCGGGCTGGTGAACCGTGTCGCCGACAGCGACGTGGTCGCCGCCGCGCGGGCCGTCGCGCAGGAGATGGTCCGCAACAGCCCGTTCGGCCTGAAGCTCACGAAGCAGGGGCTGCAGCTGGCCGTCGACGCGCCGTCGATGCAGGCCGCGGTCGCGCTGGAGAACCGCAACCAGGCGCTCGCGTCGCGGACGCGGGACATGGAGCGGGCCGTTCGCGGGTTCATCGCGAGCGAGCCGGTCGAGTACCGGGGGGACTGAGCAGGTGCACGCATGGTCTGAGCGTGTTCCGCGAGGAAGCTAGATACATACAGTTGTGACTGTATAGTTGTTAACGGGTCGGTCGGAGGAGCGTGGAGAGATGGTGCAAGGACAGCGTGGGGCGATGGCCCTGCGGGGAATCTCGCTGGTCGCAGCCACTGCGCTGCTGCTCGTACTCGCATCGTCTGCGAGCGCAACAGTCCGGATCACCGGACTCGTCGCCCAGCCGATCTCGGCGTCGGCGGCCTGCACCACCGCGCCCCCGCCCGCGGTCGACGCGCCCGCGGGCGCCCACCGCGACCTCTGCGTCTCCGTGAGCCTGGACGGCGGCGGCGACCGCTTCGGCGGCGGCGACGACGCGCGCAACGTCGCCATGCACCTCCCGCCCGGCTTGGTCGGCAACCCGACCGCGGCGCCGACCTGTGCGGTCGCGGCATTCAAAGCCGGGCGCTGCGCGGCGGACACCCAGGTCGGTGCGGTGACCGCGAGCGTCGAGACGCTCATCACGATGAGCGTGAAGGGGGAGATCTTCAACCTGGCGCCGTCCGGAGCGGAACCCGCCCGGCTCGGCCTCCAGGTCGCCGATCCGGTGTTCGGGCTCGCGACGCTGCGGATGGACGCGCCGATCACCATCCGGACCACCACCGACTCCGGTCTCGACACCGCGGTGCTCGACGTGCCGCGCTCCTTCGCGGGCCTGCCCATCGAGATGCGGCGCATCAGCATGCGCCTCTGGGGCTCCGAGAGCGATCACCCCTCGCTCCGATCGTCCTTCGTGACGCTGCCGACCGACTGCGCGCAGAAGACGTCGAGCGTCGACGTCACGAGCTGGCAGGGGTCGACCGACACCGCGACCGCGTCGTTCACACCGACCGGGTGTGACCAGGTCCCCTTCGAGCCGGCCGTGCGGTTCTCGACCGACACGCGCCGCACGGAGACGCCGACCGCGCTGACCGCGTCCATCACCTTCCCGGAACAGGACGAACCGCGGGTGCAGGCGCACCTGGACTCCGCGCGCATCGTCATGCCGCTCGGCATCGAGCCGTCGCCGTCGATCGGCTCCGACCCGTCGCTCGTGGTGTGCACCGCCGAGCAGCTCGGGCTCGGGCAGGCCGGTCCGGCCGCGTGCCCGGCGGGGAGCCGCGTGGGGGAGGCGCGGTTCGCCTCGTACGTCCTGCCCACGCCCCTCGCCGGCTCGGTGTATCTCGCCGAGCCGGAAGGGGACGCGCTCATGCGGATCTTCATCCTCGCTGAGCTCGGCCCCCAGCGTGACGCGCCGCGGTACAAGTTCGCCATCGATGTGGAGGTCGACGACGCGACCGGTCAGATGAGCGCGGTCATCGACGATCTGCCGCCGCTGCCCTTCACCGACTTCGACCTGACGTTCCGCGGTGGCGACACCGCAGTCGTCTCGACCCCGCGCGACTGCGGCACGGCCAGCGGGGCGCTCACACTGCTCCCGGACAGCGGCGGGGCGGCACGCACCCTGGACGCCGCGGTCACGGTGGATGAAGGCTGCGGGGACAACCAGGCGTTCTCGCCGAGCATCGGGCTGGCCGTCGACCCGCTCCAGGCCGGCGCAGATGCATCCCTCAGCACGATCGTCGAACGTCCGGACCGGCAGGCGCACCTCTCGCGCATGGACGTCTCGCTGCCGACCGGCCTGCTCGGGAGGCTGGGCTCGCTCACGTTCTGCCCCGTGGCGGTCGCGCGGGCCGCGGCGTGCCCGCCGGAGAGCCGCATCGGACGGGCGGTGGTCAGCGCCGGGCCGGGCGGCAGCCCGGTGACGCTCACCGGCGACGTGTTCCTCACCGAGGGGATCAACGGGTCGCTCGCCGGGATGGCGGCGGCGATCCCCGCGCGGCTCGGGCCGATCGACTTGGGAACGATCGTGACGGTCGCCGAGATCCGTGCGCGAGGGACGGGCGACGGCCTCGACATCGTCTCTGAGCCGTTCCCGTCCCGGATCGCGGGGATCCCCGTGGCGGTGCGGCGATTCGAGCTGGCGCTGGGCAGCGGGTTCGCCTTCAACGCCACGAGTTGCGCGCCGAAGGAGGCCGTCGCGCGCTTCACCAGCGACCGCGGCCAGGCCGCGGCCTCCACGACGCCGTACCAGCCCCAGGGTTGTGAGCGCCTCGGGTTCAAGCCGCAGATCGCCGCGACGGTGAAGGGACCCGTCCCGCGCAACGCGCACCCCGAGATCTCCGCGGCCGTGCGCCTGGCACCGGGGCAGTCCAACGCGAGCAAGATGCGGATCGCACTGCCCGCCGGGCTGTCCGTGGACTTCGAGAACCTCAGCAGCATCTGCACGCAGGCGCAGTTCGAGGCGCGCGCCTGCCCCCCGGCGAGCGCGGCCGCGCGCCTGCGAGCCACCACGCCCGTCTGGCCGACGCCGCTTGAGGGCGTCGGATACGTGCTCCAGCGGCCGGGAGCCGCCCTGCCGGAGCTGGGCGTGCAGGTCGACGGCCCGATCCCGCTGGCACTTACCGGCTCGATCGAGATCGGGACGGACAAGCGGCTCTCGACCGTGTTCGCCGGTCTGCCCGACGTGCCGCTCTCGGAGATCGAGCTCACGCTCACGGGCGGTCCGAAGGGGCTGCTCGTGGCGACGAAGGATCTGTGCACGGGCAACGCGCCACGCTTCGACGGAACGCTCGACGCGCACTCCGGGGCAGCGACGAAGATCTCGGTCGCGGCCCAGACCACGGGGTGTCGGCCCTCGGCGACCGTCCAGTCCGGTTCGCTGCGGGACGGGCGCCCGGCGGTCACGCTGCGGGCCGACAGCGGGCAGCAACGGCTCTCCGACGTGCGCCTGCGCCTGCCGTCGGGGATGCGGATGGCGTCCGCGCAGAGCGTGCGCAAGCGGCTGAAGCTCACGGCGGTCGGGGGTGATCGCCGGCGGGCGCGTGTGACCGTGGGCCGCGAGAGCATCCGGGTGCGCGTGCCGGCCGCGGCGTCCGTCCGGCGGCTCACGCTGCGCCTGGACAAGGGCGCGGTGCGGGTGTCCTCGCGGCTGCGGCGCGCCCGGAGCCCGCGGCTGGGGTTCGAGGTGCGGCTCGCGGGACCCGGCGCGCGGACCACGAGCACGCGGGTCTCGGCCCGACCCCCGTCCGGCCAGGGATGAGAAGGCAGGCCGCGCGGGCGAGGGGGAGGCGCGCCCGCGCGGCCGTTCGGCGGCGTTGATCAGCTGATCGCGGCGCCGCCGAGCTTGTCGGCGATCACGTCGATCGTCCACGGCTGGTCGGTGTCGATGCCCTCGCCGACCTCCCAGTTGCGCAGGCGGTTGATCTGCCCACCCTGGACGGCGAAGACCTCGCCGGTGACCGGGCAGTCGGCGGTGGCCAGCCAGGCGACGAGCGGCGAGATGTTCGCCGGATCGAACGCGTCGAACGCATCCGGATCGTCGGGCTTGGCCATCATCGCGCCGATCCCCGGCACGTCCGCGGTGAGCCGGGTGCGCGCGGTCGGCGCGATCGCGTTGACCCGCACGCCGTAGCGCTCGAGCTCGGCGGCGGCGACGAGCGTCAGCGCCGCGATCCCCGCCTTCGCCGCGCCGTAGTTGGCCTGGCCGGGGTTCGGGAGGAAGACGCCCGAGCCCGACGCGGTGTTGATGACCGCGGCATTGACCTCCTCGCCGGCCTTGCTGCGGGCCCGCCAGTGCTCGACGGCGTGACGCAGGGCAGAGAAGTGGCCCTTGAGGTGGACGCGGACGACGGCGTCCCACTCCTCCTCGGTCATCGCGTTGAGGAACCGGTCACGAAGGATGCCCGCGTTGTTGACGAGCACGTCGACGCGGCCGAACCGGTCGACCGCCGCCTGGATGAGGCGTTCGGCGCCGGCGAAGTCGGCGACGTCGTCGGTGTTCGCGATCGCCGTGCTGCCGGCGGCTTCGATCTCCGCGACCACGTCGGCGGCCGGGCCCTGGTCGGCGCCCGTGCCGTCGTTGGCTCCGCCGAGGTCGTTGATGACGACCTGCGCGCCCTCGCGGGCGAACAGCAATGCGTGTTCGCGGCCGATGCCGCGTCCCGCGCCGGTGATGACCGCGACGCGGCCTTCCAACGCTCCCATGTGGTGCTCCTCTCGTAGGTGGGCGGCAGGCGCCGCCGTCGACTTAATACATACCAGCTTGACTGTTTGTTTCATACCACGTACGGTCCGCGCCATGACGGGTGTCGACCCAGCACCGAGAACGCAGGACGCTCGCCGTGTCGCCACGCGCACGGCGTTGCTCGACGCGACCATCGAGTGCCTGATCGTCTTCGGGTACCAGGGCACGACGACCGCGCGGATCGCCGAGCGCGCTGGCGTCTCGCGCGGCGCGCAGATCCATCACTTCCACACGAAGGCGGGGCTGGTGGCCGAGGCGCTGCACCAGCTGGCCGAGCGGAGGGCGATGCAGCTGGTTCCCCACCTGGAGCGTCTGCCCGCCGGCGCCGGCCGGGTGACCGCGGGCCTGGACCTGCTGTGGGACGCGCACACCGATCCGCTGTTCGAAGCGGCGCTGGAGCTGTGGGTGGCCGCGCGCACCGATGAAGAGCTGCGCGCGCAGCTGGCGCCAGTCGAGCGCGACATCACCAGCCGGCTGCGCGCCGCCGGCCGCCCGGTCTTCGATCCCGACGGCGAGATCGCCGACCTGGACACGTGGCTTGATCTCGCACTCGGAACGATGCGTGGCCTGGCCATGCAGCGTTCCCTCCAGCCGCCGGACCGTCGCGCGCCGACGGCACGCGAGTGGGCGCGGTGGCGCGAGCGCCTCGCGGCGCTCCTACGCGCACCCGCCTTCGCATCACACCCCAGAACAAGGAGCATCACGTGAGTAGCAACGGGTCCAACCGCGTCTTCGTCATTGGCGTGGGGATGACGAAGTTCGAGAAGCCGGGCAGTCGCGAATGGGACTACCCGGACATGGCCAAGGAGGCCGGCACGAAGGCGCTGGAGGACGCGGGGGTGGACTACGCGGACATCGAGCGCGCGTTCGCGGGCTACGTGTACGGCGAATCCACCAGCGGGGAGCGGGCGCTGTACGAGTTGGGGCTCACCGGCCTGCCCATCGTCAACGTCAACAACAACTGCTCCACGGGATCGACCGCGCTGTACCTCGGTCGTGAGGCGGTGCGGGGCGGGCTGGCCGACTGCGTGCTCGCGCTCGGCTTCGAGAAGATGCAGAAGGGCTCGCTCGGAGCCACGTTCCATGACCGCGAGCAGCCGACGATGCGCCACTTCATGGCGCTGTCCGAGCTGTACGAGTTCGAGGCCGCACCCCCCGCCGCGCAGATGTTCGGCAACGCCGGACGGGAGCACATGTCCAACTTCGGGTCCACGCCCGAGCACTACGCGTGGATCGGCTGGAAGAACCACAAGCACTCGGTCAACAACCCCTACGCGCAGTTCCAGACCGAGTACACGCTCGACGAGATCAAGGAGGCCCCGCTGATCTACGAGCCGCTCACGAAGCTTCAGTGCTCGCCGACGAGCGACGGCGCCGGCGCCGCGGTGCTGGCCTCGGAGCGCTTCGTCGACGAGCACGAGCTCTGGGACCAGGCGGTCGAGATCGTCGCGCAGTCCCTCGTCACGGACATGGAGAGCAGCTTCGGGGACCGCAGCGCCATCAGCGTGGTGGGGTCGAAGATGACGCGGCGGGCCGCCGACGAGGTGTACGCGGCGTCGGGCCTCACAGCCGCGGACGTCGACGTCGTCGAGCTCCACGACTGCTTCAGCTGCAATGAGCTGGTCACCTACGAGGGGCTCGGGCTTGCTGCCGAGGGCGAGGGGCACAAGCTCGTCGAGAACGAGGCGACGACGTACGGCGGCAGTGGCCCCGTCGTCAACCCGTCCGGCGGGCTGATCAGCAAGGGTCACCCGCTGGGAGCGACCGGCCTGGCGCAGTGCAGCGAGTTGACGTGGCAACTGCGCGGCACCGCCGACAAGCGGCAGGTCGACGGCGCGGAGGTCGCGCTGCAGCACAACATCGGCATCGGCGGGGCGGTGGTCGTGACGTTGTATCGCCCGGCTGCTGCCGCCTAACAAGATACATACGGTCACGACCGTATCTGAACGTTCCATCACCACCAACAGGAGGCCATCGATGCCCACCATCACCAAGACCGCCGAGCTCGCCGCCGCACCCGACAAGGTGTGGGCCACGCTCACCGACTTCGCCACGTACGGCGACTGGAACGTCGTCCACGTCGGGTTCCCCGACGGCGCGCCGGACGCCGTCGCGGAGGCCGCGACGTTCAAGGAGAAGGTGAAGATCATGGGCATGCCCGGCGAAGTGACCTGGACGGTCGCGGCCGCGGAGGAGCCCTCGAAGCTCGAGCTCGCGGGCGCCGGCCCGATGGGCACGACGATGCGGACCCTCTACCGGCTGGAGCCCAATGGCGACGGCACGCTGCTGACCTACGAGAGCGAGTTCGGCGGTGCGGCGCTCGCGGCGATGGCGGGGCCGCTCACGAAGGAGTCCGACAAGGCCGCCTCCCAGTCGATCGAGAAGCTCACGGGCCTGCTCGGCTGAGGCGAGTACCCGCGCTCGAGCTGGGGCGCCTCGGCGGGGGAGAACGGGCCGGCGCCCGTTCTCCCCCGCCGTCTTCATCGGCGTGGGAGGGCGCCGCCCGCGCCCGTGAGCAGTGGCTCGAGCTCGTGCAGGACCCGCAGGTGACGGTGGGTCCAAGCGATCGCGAGGCCGTCGAGGACGCCGTCGCCATCCTCGACGACGAGGCGATCCGGCGTGAGGTCCGGTCCGGCTTCCGGTTCGGGCACAGGCTCGCCGTTGGCGACGGCCCGGCCGAACCCCGCGTACCACGCGCATCGACGGTGGGTGTCCGCGCGGAGGTCGGCGGCGGCCGCGGCCACGTGGGGGAGACGTTCGTCGATCGGGCGCAGACGCCCGAGCCGGCCGCCTTCCAGCAGCCGGGCGATGCTGCGGATGCGCCGCGCGCCGGTCGACAGGATGCCGAGCTCACCGAGCGCGCCCCCGCCCGAGCCGCGCTCGGCGAGGTAGTCGCGGACGGTCGCGTCGAGCACCTGGCCGCTGCGAAACGCCTCGTCGGCGAGATCGGCGGGAGGCCGGTCGTCGCCCAGCAGCGCGTCGATCGTGCCCTGCAGGTAGGCGCCCGCGCGCTCGTAGCCGTCGCCGATGGAGCGGCGCAGCACGGCGGACGCGCCGCGCGGCCAGAGCAGCACGCCCACCGCCAGGCTGATGGCGGCGCCGATCGCGACATCCTCGATCCGGACGAGCCCGACCTGCCAGCCCGCCGGCTCGAGCAGGTTGAAGAGGATGAGCACGGTCATGGAGAACGCCGCCTGTCCGGCGGTGAAGGAGACCGCGCGCGGCGCGTAGGCGGCCAGGCCGCAGGCGAACGGCAGCAGGACCCACAGCGCCGCGCGGCTCTCGTCGACAAGCACGACGAGCAAGCCGCCGGCGACGATGCCCAGGAACGTTCCGAGCAGCGCGCGCTCGATCGTCGCGCCGGTGGTCATCGCGTTCGAACGCAGGACCGACATCGTCCCGAGCACGACCCAGAAGGCGTGGTCGAGGTCGGCGAGCTCGGCGACCAGCACCGCGGCCGCCAAGCCGACGGCGCCCCGCAGGCTGTTGCGCAGCCACACGGAGCGCAGGGTGGCGTGGGCGTGCACCACGTCGGTGCGTGACCCGGCGCTCGAGCGCAGCGCCACCCATGGCGGGTCGTCGACGCGGACCCCCATGCAGTCCAGCGCCTGCGACGCGATCTCGACGACGGTGAACGAGAGCATCCGCAGGCGGTAGCCCTCATCGACCTCGCCGGTCACGTCACCAGCGCCGGCCGGCGCCTCGGAGAAGAACGCGATCACCGCGTCGCCGAGCTCCTGATGACAGCGCTCGAGGGCGTGCATGTCCCTGAGCAGCGCGTCGGCGTCGCCCTCGCGGCGCAGGACGGCGCCCGAGCCGTGGAGCGCCGTGGCGGCCAGCAGGTCGATGGTCCGCCTGTGCTCGGCGAACACGGTGTCGTCGGCCCGCGGGAGGGCGGCGAGCCGGACGAGCAGCGCGAGGTCGTCGATGAGGCGGGCCAGTGCGGCGGATCGTCCGGCGGTCCCGCTCGGGCGGTGCTGCATGGCGAGGAAGTCCTGGCGCGCCGCCTGCAGCCGCGTGACGGCCTCGTCGATGCAGGCCTCGGCCCGTGCGTCGTCGCCGGTGACGCGTGCTGCGATCGCGTCCGCGAAGGCGTCGCACGTCGTGCCCGCCTTGGTCCGGACGATGTCCCGGGGGCGGCGAGGCCAGAGCAGGAGGACGGCCGCCGTCGCGAGCACGGCGGCGATGGCCCATCCCAGGAGGCGCTCGGGAACCGCGGAGGCCGGCGCGGGCACCATGACGGGGAGGACGAACGCGAGGATCGCCGCCGACTGCGCGGCGGCGATGTGCTCGTCGAGCACGCCCGCGTACAGGACGACGAACGCGACCGCGCCCATCGCGAGCACGGCGGGAACCGTCATCTCAGACAACAGCGTCCCGGCCGGGATGAACACGAGTCCGGTTGCGGCGAGCATCGCGTAGGCGCGCAGCCGGGCGCTGGGCGGCCCGCCGAAGTCGACGAAGACCAGCATCGCCATTGAGCCGAAGGCTGCGAACAGCGCGGTCTGCGGGCGATCGAGGACCTCGAGGCCGAGAGCGAACGCCACCGGCACCACGAGCCCGGCGCGGACGGCGCCCTTGAGCGCGAAGCGTCCCGGGTCCCTCGGCCACCAACTGGACTGCCGTGCGCGCGCCGCCGGGGCGGCCCTCGCACGGTCGGCCATCAGAAGATCCCGACGAGATCGACGCCGACGGCGCCTTCGATGATGATGTAGATCGCCGCCGCCGCGATGAGGAACACCACGAGCGCGAGCAGGCGGCCGAGGATCCGGCGGCGCCGGAGCTTCGCGCGGCGCTCGACCTGCATCCGCTTCAGCGTGGCCTCGTAGACCGCCTCGTGCTCGGCGGTGGCCGGCGGTGCGACCCGCCGGGGCGCCGGGAGCGGATCCACGTCCTCCGCATCATCGTCGTCCTCGTCCCGCGGGGTGTCGGGATGGCTGCCGTTGCGCGGAGGCGACGCGAGGTCCTCGGGGGTCTCCTCGGCTTCGATCTCGTCGAGCCAGGTCGCCTGCGGACGAGCCGGCGCGGGCTCGCGCTCGGCCGCCTGCTCGGCGTCGGCCCGGACGCGCGCGAGCTCGGCCTCGGTCTCCACGAGGCGGGCCTGCGTCTCCTCGAGTTCGCGGCGCGCCTCGGAGAGGTCGACCACGAGCGAGCCCCAGGTCTGACCCTCAACCTCATCTCGAGGGTGAGGGTCCAGCGGCGCGGTGTCTCGCGCGGGGTCGGGGAGATCGAGGGTCGCCGAACGCCCGACGGCGAGGGCGAACCGGGCGCTGTCGTCGTCGGTCAGCGTGCGGGGGACGGCGAACGCGGCGGTCCAGGTCGAGGGGTCCGGGCCGGCGTGCGCAGTGTGCGCCTCGACGGCCTTGAACTCCGCGCTGCCGTCCGGCGTGGTGACGACGAGGCGTGGCCGGCCCGCCGAGCGCTTGGACGACGCATGGAACACGCCGGCGAGCTCGAGGATCGCGATCTCGTCGTGCGCGGCGACGAGGACGTTGCGGCTCGGCTCGAAGCGGATCGCGTCCGATCCACTGCGCGACGCGCGCTCGCCGACGGCCATCAGTCGCCCTCGGGGTCCTGGTCGGCGGGACCGCTGGGCCGCAGGAGGGACTGGTGCCGGCTGGGCGGCGCCTCGGTCGGCGCGGGCCCGGCGGCCGGTCGCGGCGCGGTGGCCGGCGCGTCGTCGGCCGGCGGGGCGCTCCACGACGGCGGGGCGGTGGGCGCGATCGGCGCGCCGTCGTCGATGTCGACCTCCTCCCGGCCGCCGACGCTGACGGTGACGGAGACGCGCGCGAGGTCCAGCAGGCCGGCGACGAGGATGACGAGCGCCCCGAACAGCGCGAGCCACGCCCCGAAGCCGAGGCTTGCGTCCTGGGCGACGGGCGGGGGTTCGACCATCGTCGCGAACACGGCGATGAGCGCCGCGCCGCCCGCGATCGGGACGCCGCGCCGGTCCGTTCCCGGGTCGACCTCCAGGAGCCGGAGCGTCGCGGTGACCCCCACGTAGAGGGCCAGGAAGATCAGGACGAGATCCAGCAGCTCGAACAGCGACCACGCGCTGCCGCCCGGGTCGAACCACGTCAGGAACGGGCTGACGAGCAGGAGGACCGCGCCGAAGAGCGCCGCGAGCGAGGCGGCTTCGAATCGCTGGGGTTCTTCGGTCACGTCGAAGGCCACGGTAGGCGGTCCTCCGGAGGGGTCGGTCAATCGATCGGGCGCACGATGGTGCCGGTCTCGGGGTTCACGAAGGTCTGCGGCGGGACCTTGCGGACCCGGACGCGGAACGTGCCCTCCGGGACACCGCCACCGGCCAGCTCAGCCTTCGCGCTGCCCGTGAGATTCCCTGCGACCCGCCAGCGCAGCGTGTGGGTGCCGGCGACGACGGGCGTCATCCGCCAGACGTACTCCTGCTCGGCGTTCGGCGCGAGCCCGCCCAGCGCCCAGGTGCTCACGTACGCGGTCACCCCGGCGCGCGGCGCGTCGTCGACGATCCACACGGGCGACTGGGGATCGGCGATGCCCGGCTGCTCGTTGAGCTCGTTGATCCCGTCAAGCGAGACGGCCACGTTCGGGATCGTCTCCGTGCCCGCGTTGCGGACGGTGACGCGCAGGGTGGAGGTCTTGGCGAGCCGCTGGAGCTTCGGGAACGACGCCGTGACGATGTCGACCTTGTACGTGCCGGCCTTGTCGCCCGCGTCCTGCTCCTCGTCGCCGCCACCGCAGCCCGACAGGGCCAGCAGGCCCATCAGAGCCGCCGGCGCGACCCATCGGACGAACGCCGCAGACCCCCGCATCGGCGGCGAACGTAGCACAGGGACATGACCGCAGACGCTCCTTCTGTTGTGCGCGTGTTAGCGAGCCCGTTGCCGTTGGACACTCCTCCGGCGGTTCGCATACGCTTCGGCCCGTACGGCGTCGGGCGGGCAGTCTCACCACGGCGCCGGCATACGTCCCGCCCTGAGGAGAGAGAAGGCCGTTGAGCAGTTTCGCCGACCGGCTGGCCCCAGCGAAGAACGCGCTGGAGGAAGTCGGCGACATGATGATCCTGACCGGGAAGACCGTCGTCTCGGCGGTGCGCCCGCCGTTCCCCTATGGCGGCGAGTTCATCTCGCAGTTCCTCTTCGCGGTCCGCCTGTGCTGGTTCCCGCTGCTCATCTCCACGGTCGCGGTGAGCTACGGCGCGTCCGGCATCCAGGCCATCAACTTCCTCAACATCTTCGGCTCGCCCGACCGTCTTGGCGGCTTCTTCGTCCTCGCGGCGATCCGTGAGTTTGCGCCGTTCGTCACCGCGATCGTCCTCGCGGGCGTCGCCGGCACCGCGATCACCGCCGACCTCGGCGCCCGCAAGATCCGCGAGGAGCTCGACGCGCTGCAGGTGCTCGGCGTCGACCCGGTGAAGAACCTCGTCGTGCCGCGGTTCCTCGCGCTCATGATCGTGACGGGCCTCTTCGACGTGTTCGCGGTCATCTTCGGCGTCTTCGGCGGCGTGCTCGCCACCGTCACCTCGAACCTCCCGCTCGGCGGCTTCTGGGCGACGTTCCTGACGAACGCCTCGATCGTCGACCTCTGGGGCTCGTTCGTGAAGTGCACGCTCTTCGGCGCGATCATCGCGATCGTCTGCTGTTACAAGGGCATGACCGCGTCGGGCGGCGCCGAGGGCGTGGGCCGGGCCGTCAACCAGGCCGTCGTCATCGCGTTCATGGCGGTCTTCGCCTTCAACTACGTCTTCACGCAGACGCTGCTGGCGACCAACCCCGAGATCCAGGTGATCCGCTAAGCCATGGGCCCCGCCACCTGGACCGCCGTCCCGCGCGACCTCTTCGCGAGCCTCGGCGAGATCATCAAGTTCACCGGGCGGATCCTCGCCCAGGTCCTGTCGCTGCGCGTCCTGCACTTCTCCGGCGAGGTGCTCCGCCAGGCGGGGCTGCTGATCGTCTCCTCAGCCCTGGTGATCTGGATCCTCGTCTTCACCGTCGGCCTGCAGTGCGGCATCGAGGGCGCCTACTTCAGCCGTGCCGTCGGCGCGCCTGCGAACGCCGGCACGTTCGCGGCGTTGTGCAACCTTCGCGAGCTCGTGCCGTACGCCTTCGGCTGGATGATGGCCGCGAAGATCGGGACGGGCATCGTCGCCGAGCTCGGCTCGATGCGCATCAGCGACGAGATCGACGCCCTCGAGGTCATGGGCATCGACTCCGTCCTCTTCCTGTGCGCGACGAAGCTCCTCGCCTCGTGGATCACGCTTCCGTTCCTCTACGTCATCGCGATCGGCGCCGGCTTCTTCGCCAGCTACCTCGCGGTGGTGCAGCAGATCGGCGAGGTCTCCAGCGGCGGCTACTTCCTGCTGTTCTGGATGTTCCAGAACCCGCCCGACATGTTCTTCAGTCTCGCGAAGGCGATGGCGATGGCCACGGTCATCGTGCTGGTCGGCTGTTATTACGGCTACAACGCGTCGGGCGGTCCGGTGGGAGTCGGAACCGCGACGGCGAAGTCCATGGTGCTCAATCTCGTGATGGTTCACCTCATCGGGATGCTCGGCACCCAGGTGTTCTGGGGCGGGAACGCTCGCGCCCCCATCGGAGGTTGACCGTGCCCGAAGATCCCCGCGATCCCAAGAACCCGTCCGGCGACCTCCCCGCGTGGCCGCCGAGCTGGGCGATGAGCGACACGCCGCAGGAGCCCACGGGTCCCGCGGCCGAGCCGCCCGCCGCCTCAGAGCCGGTGGCCGAGGAGCCGCCGACGACGGTGCACGAGGCTGCGCCGGCCGAGGCCGCGCCGTGGACGACGCCGGCGCCCGAGCCGGTGGCCGCCGAGCCCGAGCCCGAGCCGGTCGCGGAGGCGCCCGCCCCCGCCGAGGAACCCGCGTGGGCGCCGGAGTGGACCGAACCCGCGCCTGAGGCGGCGCCGGAGCCCGTCGCCTACGAGCAGCCCACGATCCAGCACGAGTCGATCTCGGCGCCCCTGGCCGCCGCCGCCGCGCACCACGAGCACGCTGAGCCGCCGGTCGACGAGTCGCCGCGGGTGTCGGTCGTCAACGAGCCGGAGCCCGAGGGCCAGGACGACGAGTACCGCTACCACAACAGCCCGAAGCGCTCGGCGGGTGTGCCGAACGCGATCGAGTTCGTCGACGTCCACAAGGCGTTCGGCCGCAACCAGATCCTCCGGGGCCTGAACATGGGCATCCCCGAGGGCAAGATCTCGATGATCCTCGGCCCGTCGGGCACCGGCAAGTCCGTCTGCATCAAGCACATGGTCGGCCTGCTGTATCCCGACCAGGGCGACGTCATCGTGCACGGCCAGTCGGTCCCGAACATGACCGACGACGAGCTCTTCGACATGCGCAAGCGCTTCGGCGTCCTCTTCCAGGACGGCGCGCTCTTCGGCTCGATGAACCTCGAGGACAACGTCGCCTTCCCGCTGCGCCAGCACACGGACAAGGGCGAGGAGGAGATCCGGGAGATCGTGCACCGCCGCCTCGGCGAGGTCGGTCTGTCGGGCTCCTGGGACAAGATGCCGAACGAGCTGTCGGGCGGCATGCGCAAGCGCGCGGGGTTCGCCCGGGCGCTCGTGCTCGACCCGGACATCGTCCTCTTCGACGAGCCGGACTCGGGCCTGGACCCGGTCCGCACGGCGCTGCTGTGCGAGCTCATCGAGGAGATCCACCAGGAGAACGGTGGCGCCTACGTCGTCATCACCCACGACATCCTCTCGGCCCGCCGCGTGGCGGAGCACATCAGCGTGCTCTGGCGCGGGCGGATCGTGGAGTCCGGGCCGGCGGAGGAGCTGTTCAACTCCGACAACCCGTTCGTGCGCCAGTTCCTCTCGGGCGAATCACAAGGCCCGCTGGGAATGGAGTGAGAAGGCCCCAAGCCATTCACTCCCGAGGGTTGTCAACACACACTCAACATCGCTTCGGAATCATGCCCCGCCTGCTTTGCAGGGGAGCCCTGTCGTGACCCGTTTTCGTCCTCACCCCCATCGCGGGAGCACCGCGCGATGACGCCCGCCCGCGGCGTCGTCCTCGGTGTGCTCGTCATCGCGATCGCCGCGGTGGCGTTCGTCGTGCTGCGCGGAGACGGCGGGCCGACGTACAACCTCGTCTTCGAGAACTCCGGCCAGCTCGTCAAGGGCAACCAGGTGGAGATCTCCGGCCGCGCCGTGGGCAAGGTCGACGAGATCACGCTGACCGACGACAACCAGGCGAAGGTCAAGGTCACGATCACCGACTCGTCGCTCCAGGACGGTCTCCCGCGCGGGACAAAGGCCACGGTGCGCCAGGCGTCGCTGTCGAGCGTCGCGGGGCGGTTCATCTCGCTGGAGCTCGGCACCGGGCCGAAGCTGTCGTCCGGCTCGACCATCCCCGCGACGCAGACCCTGTCGACGGTGGACCTCGACCAGCTGTTCAACACGCTCGACGAGCCCACGCGCAAGAGCCTGCAGAAGGTCGTCCAGGGTCAGGCGACGTGGTACCAGGGCCAGGGCGCGAACGCCAACGAGGCGGCGAAGTGGTTCTCGCCGGCGCTGTCGAGCACCTCGAAGCTCCTGCGCCAGCTCACCGAGGATCAGGGCACGTTCGAGTCGCTCGTCGTCAACGCGTCGAAGGTCGTCGGCGCGCTCGCACAGCAGCGCGACTCGATCTCCGGCCTCGTGCAGAACGCCAACGAGGCCAGCGCCGCGGTCGGCGACCAGAGCCAGGCGCTCGAGGAATCGCTGAGCGTCCTGCCGACGACGCTCAAGCGCGGCAACTCGACGTTCGTCAACCTGCGCTCCACGCTCGACGACCTCGAGCCGCTCGTCGACGTGTCGCTCGAGCAGACGAAGGACCTCGCGCCGTTCCTCGCCGAGCTGCGTCCGCTGCTCGAGGAGGCGGGGCCGACGGTCAAGGACCTGTCGACGATCGTCAGCAAGCCGGGCGCGAACAACGACCTGACCGACCTCATGAAGCAGGCGCCGCAGATCCAGAAGACCGCGACGCCGACCTTCAAGAACACGACCCAGGCGATCAACCAGTCGCTGCCGGTGCTCACGTTCGCGCGCCCGTACGCGCCTGACGTCATCGGGCTGCTGCGCGACTTCGGTCAGACGAACGCGTACTACGACGCCAACGGCCACTTCGCGCGCGCCCAGGTCATCACGAACGCCTTCAGCTACGACCAGGCGACGAACACGCTCACGCCGCAGGACCCGTCGCAGCGGCTCAACGGCGTCTCGACGGGCAACGTCCGGCGCTGCCCGGGCGCGGCGAGCCAGGCCGCCGCCGACGGTTCGGGCCCGTGGACGGAGAACGGCACGCTGGACTGCGATCCGACGAAGGTGCTGCCGTGAAGCGCGCGGGCCTTATCGCGATCCCCGCCGTCCTGATCGCCGCCGTGGCGATCCTGGCGCTCGGCACGGGCGCCAAGGACGACGACGGCGCGTACCGCGTGCGCGCGATCTTCGACAACGCGTTCACGGTCATCCCCGGCCTCGACGTGAAGATCGCGGGTGTTCGGGTGGGGCAGGTCGAATCGCTCGACCTCACGAAGGACAACAAGGCCGCGGTCGTCCTGCGCATCGACAACAAGTCCTTCCAGGACTTCCGCACCGACGCGCTGTGCACGATCCGCCCGCAGGGCCTGATCGGTGAGAAGTTCGTCGAGTGCGATCCCACGCTGCCGCGGCGCGAGGGCACGCCGGCGCCGCCCGAGCTGCCGGTCGTTCCCGAGGGCGAGCCGGGCGCCGGCCAGCACCTCCTGCCGGTGTCGCGGACGGGCAAGCCGGTCGACATCGACCTCATCAACGACACGCTGCGGCTGCCCTACCGCGAGCGCCTGACGCTCATCCTCAACGAGCTGGGCACGGCGGTGTCGGGGCGCGGCACGGAGCTGCGCGCCGCGATCAAGCGGCTGAACCCCGGCCTGCAGGAGACCGACAAGGTCCTGAAGATCCTGGCCGAGCAGAACGAGACGCTGGGCCGGCTCGCCGAGGAGTCCGACACGGCGCTCGCGCCGCTGGCCGCCGAGCGCCAGCGCGTCGCCGGGTTCATCCAGGGGGCCGACACGACGCTCCAGGCGCAGGCGAACTCCAGCGAGGCGCTCGAGCAGAGCCTGCAGAAGCTGCCGACGTTCCTCCAGGAGCTCCAGCCCACGATGCGCCAGCTGTCGTCGCTCTCCGACGAGGCGATCCCGGTGATCGCCGACCTCGAGGCCGTCGCGCCGCAGCTCAGCCAGTTCATCGAGGGCCTGGGCCCGTTCAGCACGGCTGCGATTCCCGCGACGACGTCGCTCGGCGAAGCCGCGGACACGGGCGGCAAGGCGCTCATCGCCAGCAAGGGCACGATCGACCAGCTCGGCACGCTCGCGGAGAACGCGGCGCCGGCGTCGGAGAACCTCAAGGCGCTGACCGAGAGCCTGGAGGAGACGGGGTCGTTTGAGCGGATCCTCAGCCTCATCTTCTACGCGGCGAATTCGCAGAACGGATTCGACGATCTCGGGTACTACGCGCGTGGCCTGATCCTCACGGAGCTCAGCGCCACGACGTACGTCACGTCGAAGACCACTGAGTCGCGCCGGATCGGCGAGAAGCTGGCGAACCCGCCGAAGGACGAGAACGCGGACGCGTCCGCGGCGAGCGCCAGCGCCGCCTCCACGCTCAAGCTCCCGACCGAGGTCACCGCGCCGCAGAAGACGCGCGCGCCGAAGGAGGCCGTCACGCCGGTGTCCTCTTCGGCCTCCGGCGAGACCCAGTCCTCGGCCGAGGAGACCGTGGCCGATTACCTGCTCGGGGGTGACTCGTGAGGCAGCGGCGCGGCTCCCTGGCCTCCAACCCCGTGCTCATCGGCGCGGCGACGGTGCTCGTCGTGCTCGTCGGCGTGTTCCTCGCGTACAACGCGAACTCCGGTCTGCCGTTCGTGCCGACGTACAGCCTCAAGGTGGAGGTGCCGAACGCCGCGCAGCTCGTCAAGGGCAACGAGGTTCGGGTCGGCGGCACGCGCGTCGGCATCGTCGAGGACATCGGCACGAAGACGTACCCGAACGGCGCGACCACCGCGATCCTCAACCTCAAGCTCGAGACGAGCGTCGACCCGCTGCCGAAGGACTCCACCTTCGTGATCCGCTCGCGCTCGGCGCTCGGCCTGAAGTACGTCTCGATCACGCGTGGGACGAGCTCGGAGGGGTGGGCCGATGGATCGACGCTGCCGCTGAGCGCTGCGCGCCCGCGCCCGGTCGAGCTCGACCAGGTGCTCAACACCTTCAACGAGCCGACCCGTCGCGCCAGCCAGGTCAACATCAAGAACTTCGGCGACGCGCTCGCCGGCCGCGGTGCGGGCCTGAACCGGACGATCGAGGAGCTCAACCCGCTGCTGGAGAACCTCACGCCGGTCATGCGGATGCTCTCGCAGGAGGACACCGGCCTGCGCAATCTCGTCGTGGCGCTCGAGGCGACGGCGGCGGAGGTCGCGGGGGTCGCGACGCAGCAGGCCGAGCTGTTCGCCGGGCTTGACACGACGTTCTCGGCGCTCGCCGAGGTCGCGCCGGATATCCAGCTCGCCACCGAGCGCGCGCCAGCGGCGCTCGACACGGCGATTCGCTCGTTCCGCGTGCAGCGCCCCTTCCTCAAGGACAGCGAGACGCTCTTCACGGCGCTGCAGCCGGCCGCCAAGGCGCTGCGCGCGTCGGCGCCCGACCTGGCGAACACGGTCGACGTCGGCACCCCGGTGCTCCAGCGGGTTCCGCAGTTCAACGCCGAGCTGACGACGACGCTGCAGGCGCTGCAGACGTTCTCCGACGATCCGAGCACGGACCTCGGCCTGCGGGGTCTGACCACGCTCGTCGGCATCCTCAACCCGACGCTCGCGGACATCACGCCGACGCAGACGCTCTGCAACTACATCGGCATCGCCGCGCGAAACGTCGCCTCGCTCTTCAGCATCGGCGACGCCAACGGCACCGCGGCGCGTGCGGCGCTGATGAGCCCGATCACGGGCCCGAACAGCCTCGTCGGCCCTGCCTCGGCACCGGCCGCGGGTGGCGGGCCGGAGGCGGCGAAGAACTGGGCGCATCTCAACCCGTACCCGAATGCGGGCCAGCCGGGCGCGCCGAAGGAGTGCGAGGCGGGCAACGAGCCGTACACGCCGGGCCAGGTCCAGATCGGCAACCCGCCGGGCACCCAGAGCACGAAGACCGACCGCCTCGTGCGAGGTGAGGACTGATGGCGCGCGGCGACAAGGCTGATCGGCCGCGCGTGCTGCGCAAGGACCGGACGGGCGCCAACCCGGTGACGGTCGGCCTGCTCGCGCTGGTCGTCATCGTCGTGGCGTGCTGGCTGGCCTTCCGCAAGGACAACCCACTCACGACCCCGTTCAAGCTCGAGGCGGTCTTCCAGACGTCGAACGGCGTGCGTCCGAACATGCCCGTGCGCATCGCCGGCGTTGACGTCGGCAAGGTCACGGCGGTCAAGGCGCAGGCGACCACGACGGAGACCTCCGTCATCGAGATGGAGATCAACCCGAAGGGGCTGCCCATCCACAAGGACGCCGAGCTGAAGATCCGCCCCCGCATCTTCCTCGAGGGCAACTACTTCATCGATCTGAAGCCGGGCACGCCGAGCCAGCCGAGCGTCAGCAGTGGCGACACGATCCCGGTGACGCAGACGGCCACGCCGGTGCAGCTCGACCAGGTGCTGACCGCGCTCCAGCAGAACACCCGGGAGGACCTCCAGGGCCTGCTTCAGGGCTTCGGCGATGGCCTGACGAACAAGCCGACGGCTGCGGAGAACGCGACGCAGGACGAGTCCGTCAAGGGCCTGACCGCCGCGCAGGCGCTGAACAAGAGCCTCAACGACGCGCCCGGCGCCGCGCGTGGCACCGCGATCGTCAACTCGGCGATCGTGGGCGACGGCAACGATGTCGCGGCCACGATCAAGGCGCTGAACACGCTGAGCGTGTCGCTGTCGGGTGAGACGCAGGCGCTCCAGGACACGGTCGTGAACTTCAACAAGACGGTGTCCGCGTTCGCCGATGAGAGCACGGCGCTCGGCCAGTCGATCGCCGCACTGCCGAAGACGCTGAAGACGGCCAACGCGACGTTCGACGCGCTCAACGCCTCGTTCCCGCCCGTCCGTGCCTTCGCCAAGGAGATCCTCCCGGGCGTCGCGGAGACCCAGGCGACGATCGACGCCGCGCGGCCGTGGATCACGCAGGCCACCGCACTGCTCTCCGACGATGAGCTCGGCGGGCTGGTCGACATCCTCACGCCGACCACCCAGGACCTCGCAGAGGCGGGTGGCAGCACCCAGAGCCTGCTCAACCAGCAGAACCTCCTCGCGCAGTGCGCGACGAAGGTGCTGCTGCCGACGGGCGACGTCGTCATCGAGGACGGCCCGCGGACCAGCGGCGCGTCGGTCTACAAGGAGTTTTTCTACGCCGCGGTCGGCTTCAACGGCGAGGGCCAGGAGACCGACGGCAACGGCCAGTGGCTGCGCGCGACGGTCGGCGGGTCCAACCGCGTCGAGACCGGCTCCGTGCCGCTGCAGGGCAACCCGAAGCTCTACGGCAACGCGCTGCTGCCGCCGAAGGGCACACGCCCGGCGATGCCGAGCAGCCTGCCGACGCAGAACTTCAAGGAGAACTGCAAGGACCAGGCGCCGCCGAACCTCAACGCCGCGATCACGGGCCCCGCGGACGGCCAGAACGGCAAGGCCGGTACGTACAAGGGCCTGGGCGGCTCCACGAGCGCGACCGCCGGATCGGCGTCCTCGACGCCCGTCAAGGCCGCCGCTGCCGCGAAGCCTCGCGCCGCCGCCGAGCCCCAGGCCGTCGCGAAGGCCGACGACGCCGGGGCAGACGACGGCTCGGTCGCCGGCGGACTGCTCGGCGTGCTCAACCCGCTGCGCAGCGAGGAGGGCGGGAAGTGAGGCGCGCGATCCGCCGGTACTCCCGGGACTTCGTGATGATCGCCATCATCGCGGTCATCGCACTGGTCGTGGGCGGCTACATCCTCTCCAACCAGCGCCTGTACCTGCCGAAGTGGGTGCCGGGCGTCGGCACCGAGTTCGTCGAGTACCAGGCGGACATGGAGACGGCGAAGTCGCTGACGCCGGGCCAGGGCCAGACGGTGACGATCGCCGGCGTGCCGGTGGGCGAGATCGGCGACGTCGAGCTGCAGAACGGCCGCGCGGTCGTGACCCTGAAGATCCGCAAGAAGTACGCGAACCTCTACAAGGACGTCACGGCGCTCGCTCGGCCGAAGACCGGCCTGGAGGACATGACGATCGAGCTCAACCCGGGGACGGCGGACGCCGGCGTGCTTCCCGCGGGCGGCACGATCCCCGCGTCGCAGACCGCGCCGACGGTCGCCCTCGACGAGATCCTCGCGAGCCTCGACAAGGACACGCGGCAGTACCTCGTGATGCTCGTCGGCGGCGGTGGCGAGGCGCTGACGGAGAACGACAAGGCGCTCAGCGCGTCGCTGCGCCGGTTCCAGCCGACGACGCGCGACATCAACCTCATCACCAAGCAGCTGGAGAAGCGCCAGACGAACATCCGGCGCGTCACGAAGAACTTCCGCCTGCTCGTCGAGGCCGTCGGCGAGAAGAACCAGCAGCTCACATCCCTGGTGCGCGCCTCGGACAAGGTCTTCGCCGCGTTCGCCGCGCAGGACGAGTCGCTGCGGAAGACGATCTCCGAGCTCCCGATGAGCCTGAAGGACACGCAGAAGGCGCTCTCGAAGGTCGACACGCTCGCGACGGATCTCGGGCCGACGGCCGAGAAGCTGCGTCCCGGCGCGCGGGCGCTGGCCGGCACCTCGAAGGCGACGCAGCAGTTCTTCAAAGAGACGACGCCCGTCGTCGAGGACCAGCTGCGGCCGTTTGCGCGCGACGTGCAGCCCACCGCGAAGTCCACGCAGAAGGCCGCGCAGTACCTGGCGGCGGACATTCCCGCGCTCGACCGCTCGCTCGAGCTGGTCAACGAGCTGCTGAACGGGCTGACGTACAACCCGTCGGGCAACGCGAACGAGGGCTACCTCTTCTGGCTGTCCTGGCTCAACCACTCCAGCGCCTCCGTGCTGTCCTCGCAGGACGGCAACGGCGTGATCCGCCGCGTGCTCGGCCTGGCGTCGTGCGGCAGCATCTTCGCGCTGCAGAACAGCTTCCGGCAGGGCAACCCGCTACTGGCGGCGATCGCCGACCTCTCCAACCTCCCGAAGGCCTCCGCCGGCGGGACCAAGTGCTGATCTGATGCAGAAGCAAGCTCCGACACTCGGCCGTCTCGCGATCATGGTGGGCTTCGCGTTCTCGTGCTTCGGCCTGCTGCTCTTCCTGTGGCTGTCGTTCGGCGGACCGATCCCGCTCAAGCCGAAGGGCTACCGCTTCGACATCAGCTTCAAGGAGGCCAACCAGCTGGCCAGCGAGGCCGACGTGCGGATCTCCGGGGTGCCCGTCGGCAAGGTCAAGACCATCGTCAACAGCCCCGACGGCAGCACCGACGTCACCGTCGAGATCAACGAGAAGTACGCGCCCGTCCCGAAGGACACCCGCGCGATCCTGCGGCAGAAGACCCTGCTCGGCGAGACCTACGTCGAGCTGTCGCCCGGCAACAAGAGCAGCGGCTCCCTTCCCGAAGGCGCTGCGCTCCCGCCGGTGCAGACGAAGGAGACCGTCGAACTCGACGAGATCACCCGGGCGTTCGACGCGCGGACGCGCAAGGCGTTCCAGGTCTGGCAGCAGGCGCAGGCCGAAGCGGTGGCCGGTCGCGGCGCGGACCTCAACGATGCACTCGGCAACGTTGAGCCGTTCACGCAGGACACGCGCGAGGTCCTCGAGATCCTCAACTCGCAGTCCAACGCGGTGCAGCAGCTCGTGCGCGACACCGGCGAGGTGTTCAACGCACTCTCCGAGCAGCGCGGCCAGCTCTCCGGGCTCATCACGAACTCGAACAAGGTCTTCCAGGCGACGTCGAACCGCAACACCGAGCTGAAGGAGGCGCTGCGCGCGCTGCCGACGTTCGAGACCGAGGCGACCAAGACGCTGACCCGGCTCGACCAGTTCGCGAAGCAGACCGACCCGCTCGTCAAGCAGCTCACGCCGGCGGCCGAGGAGGCGGGTCCCACGCTCGAGGCGCTCGCCGACGTCGCCCCGTCGCTGAACACGCTGTTCGTCGACCTCGACCCGCTGCTCGACGCCAGCGAGACCGGGCTGCCCGCCACGCAGCAGTTCCTCAAGGAGCTCGCGCCGTTCCTCGGCACGTTCGACCCGGCGCTCAAGCAGCTCAACCCGCTGCTGCAGTTCCTCGCGTCGTACCGGTCGGATCTCCGCGCGTTCTTCGCGAACACCGCCGCGGCGACCGAGGCGTTCGGCCGTGAGAACGGGAAGAAGATCAACTACTTCACGATCACCCCGGCGCCGCTGAACCCCGAGGGCCTCGCGGCGTACCCGAGCCGGATCGGCTCGAGCCGGCCCGTGCCGTACCCGTTCCCCGAGGTCTTCCTCAAGCTCGCACAGGGGCTCGGCTTCTACGAGACGAGCCAGTGCAGCAAGCCTGACCCGGTGCTCACGCAGGACGCCAGCGGGCTCTCCGGCCTGACCCCGGATCCGCAGAAGCTGCTCGACACGATCCGGACCAACGCGTTCCCCGGCCCGAACGAGTCGGTGCCGGCCCCTGCCTGCAAGCAGCAGGACAAGTTCACGACGAACGGCGCGCCGACGACGTTCCCGCAGATGCCGGCGGCCAGCAGCAGCACCGAGGTTCCCCCGTCGCCGTGAGCCGGCCGCTGCACGCGCTGGCGGCGTTCGCCGCCGGGCGGCCGCGGCTGGTGCTGGCGGTGTGCGTCGTCCTGAGCCTGGCCGGCGCGGGGCTCGCTCTGCGCCTGCAGCCTGACGCCAGCAACGACACGTTCGTCGGGAAGGGCAGCGCGACCTCGCAGGCGACGAGCGAGCTGGCCGACCGCTTCGGTGAGGACAGCGTCATCGTCCTGGTCCGCGGCCAGCTCAACCGGATCATCCTCACGGACAATCTCCAGAAGCTCATCGGGCTGGAGGGCTGCCTGTCGGGCAACGTGCCGCGCGGGGTCATCCCGACCGGCGGCTCGACCGGCCCCTGCGGACGGCTCGCCGATAGCCAAGCGGTGAAGGTCGTCATCGGCCCTGGCACGTTCATCAACGAGTCGACGCGCCAGCTCCAGCAGGGGTTCGCCGAGCGCACGAAGGGCGCGCAGACGAAGGCGAACAAGGTCGCCAAGGCGGCGCGCGAGCTCGCGCTCAAGCAGGGGCGCAGCAAGGAGGACGCCGACAAGCTCGCGGCGCAGGCCAAGCAGCTCGTGCAGGCCCAGTACACGCGGGACGTCCTCCAACTCGCGCTGAAGTACGGGCTCACCGGCGTCCCGAGCATCGACGACCCGAGCTTCGTCACCCAGCTCGTCTACGACCCGAGCAAGCCGGCGCAGACGCCGAAGGCGCGTTTCGCGTACCTGTTCCCGAGCAAAGACTCCGCGCTCATCCAGGTGCGCCTCAAGCCCGGGTTGAGTGCCGAGCAGCGCAACGCGGCGATCGATGACATCCGCAAGGCGACGGAGATGCCCGACTTCGCGCTGACGAAGGCGTCGTACGCGGTGACCGGCGCGCCCGTGGTCGTCAACGACCTGACCGACAGCATCAGCCGGTCGCTGCTCATCCTGCTCGTCGCGGCGGTCCTCGTCATGGCCGCGACGCTCGCCCTCGTCTTCTCCAGCCGCTTGCGCCTCCTGCCGCTCGGCATCGCGCTGGGCGCGGCGGCGATCACGTTCGGCGCGCTGTCCCTGGCCGGGCAGACCCTCACCATCGCCGGGATCGCGGTGCTGCCGGTGCTCATCGGCCTGGCTGTCGACTACGCCATCCAGCTCCAGGCCAGAGTGGAGGAGGTCCGCCGGCGCGACGGGCTGACCGCGGCGCCCGCCGCCAAGCGCGCCGCCGCGCTCGGGGCGCCGACCGTCGCCACAGCCGCGTGCGCGACGATCGCCGGATTCCTCGTACTCCTGCTCTCGCCGGTGCCGATGGTGCGCGGGTTCGGGGTGCTGCTCATCGTTGGCATCGTGGTCGCGTTCGTCCTCGCGCTGGCGGGCGGCACGGCCGCGATGGTCCTCGCCGATCGCCGGACGCCTCGCCCGCCAGGGCGGCGGCGCCTTCCGCGCGTCGACGTGCGGGGAAGCCGGCCGGTCCTGGCGGTGCGCCGCGGCGCCGGGCGGATCAGCACCGGGGCGCTCGGGCTCGCGCACCGGCGGCCCGGCCGGGTGCTGCTCGTGGCGGTCGTCCTCGCCGTCGCCGGCTGGGCGGCCGACACGCAGCTGAAGGTCCAGACCGAGATCCTCCAGCTCGTCCCGCAGAACGACGCCTCGGTGCGCGACCTCAAGCGCCTGCAGGAGCAGACGGGCGTCGCCGGGCAGGTCGACGTGTTCGTCACCGGCGACAACGTCGGCCGCGCCGCGACGATCGCCTGGCTCGGCGACCTCCAGCGCAAGGTGCTCGCGAAGTACGGCTACAGCACCGCCCGCGGGTGCGGCGAGGCGGCGATCTGCCCGGCGTTCTCGCTGCCCGACCTCTTCGGCCAGCGCACCGGCGGCACGCCGACGCAGAAGCAGGTGGATGCCCTGCTCGACGCGATCCCGCCGTACTTCAGCCAAAACGTCATCACGCCCGACCGGACGGCCGCGACGCTGAGCTTCGGCCTGAAGCTCATGCCGCTCGACCGCCAGCAGGAGGTGCTCGACGAGCTGCGCCGCCAGCTCGACACCGCGCCGCCGGGCGTCAATGCACGCCTCGCCGGGCTGCCGGTCCTCGCGGCCGAGGCCAACGACAAGGTGTCCGGCCACGGCCGCCGCGTGCTCACGCTGATCGCAGGCCTGCTGGCCGTCGCGGCGGTGCTGCTCGTCGCCCTGCGCTCGGCGAAGCGGGCGCTCGTGCCGCTAGTGCCGATCGTCCTGGCGACGGGCTGGTCGTCGCTGCTGCTCTTCGCGCTGCGGATCGACCTCAACCCGATGTCGGTGGTGCTCAGCGCGCTGGTGATCGCGATCTCGACGGAGTTCAGCGTGCTGCTCTCCGAGCGGTACCGCAGCGAGCGGGCGAAGGGCCGGCAGGTCGCAGAGGCGCTGCGTGACGCCTACGGATCGACCGGCGCGGCGGTCGCGGCGTCTGGCATCACCGTCGTCGCGGGCTTCGCGGTGCTCATCCTCTCGACGTTCCCGCTCATCCGGAACTTCGGCCTGGTCTGCGTCATCGACCTCACCGTCTCACTGCTCGGGGTGCTCATCGTGCTCCCCGCGGCGCTGGTCTGGTCCGAGCGCGAGGCGCGCGCCGGCGCGGCGCTGCCCGGGCGCCGCCGGCGTACGCGGGCGGCCGACGTCCCGGCATGACCCGCTTCGGGTGGTCGGGCACCGTGGGTGGAGGGCTCGTGGTCTTGGCCTTCCTCGGCCTGGCCTTCGCCCTGTTCCGCAGCAAGGCCGACGACCCGCCCGACGCGGTGCCCAACGGCACGCGGATGCCGCCCTTCGCCGCGCCGCTCGTGCGCGGGACGCTTGACGGGGACGCCAACCTGTCCCGCGGCGGTGACGGGCAGCGCTCGGCGTGCGAGGTCCGCGGCCCGCAGATCCTCAACGGCTGCCAGCTCTACGAGCGCGCGCCGGTGGTGCTGGCGTTCGTCGCGCGCGTCGGGGACTGCATGACCGAGCTGCGGCGTCTGCAGCAGCTCAAGCGGAGCAACCCCGCGCTCCAGGTCGCCGCCGTCGCCATCAAGGGCGACCGGGACGACCTGCAGGGCGACCTCGACCGACTCGGCATCGACGGGATCCCCGTCGGGTGGGATCGCGACGGCGCGCTGAGCTCCGTGTACCGCGTCATCGTCTGCCCGCAGATCACGTTCGCCGACCGCGGCGGGATCGTGCGCTCGACCGCGTACGGCAAGGCGACGCTCGCCGATCTGCGCCGCAGGGCCGCCGCGCTCGAGGGCGCGCGATGACGGACGACCCGCGTCCCGGCATCGTCGAGCCCGAGGTGGCCGCCGAGCTGCCGGGCCTCACCGTCTGGGAGCTCACGGTCGCGGCGGATCTGCAGCGCGGGCGCGACCCCGGCGTGCGCGACCGGTTGCGGGAGCTCGCCGGCCGCTTCACCGGGGCGGTGGTCATCGAGGCGCGCCAGGACGAGATCGTCCACGCCTATCGCGTCGCGTTCCGGCACGTCGGCGTGGACCCCGACATCGACCGCACGCCGTACGAGGCGGCGCTCGTCGAGCGCCTGCGCCTCGGCGGCTTCCCCTCGAAGGACGTGCTCACGGACGCCCTCCTGCTGGCGCTCCTGGACACGAAAGTCGGCGTGGTCGCCTTCGACGACGCGATGCTGACCGGTCCCATGCGGGTCACGACGGCGGGTGAGCCCGCGCGGATCGTGCTGGCCGACGATGCGCGCCCGCTGACGCCGCTGTTCGGCGAGGCGCTCGACGAGCTCGCGCCCACCACGGACACTGGCGCGTTGCGACTCGTCGCCGCGACGCCCGCGGGTGTGCCGGCGATCTCCGCGTGGGAGGCGCTCGATCGCGTGGCTCAGCTGGTTGCACCCTGAGGTACCCTCCAGCGCAGAGGAGGACCGTGAAGGGCGCGCCCGCCACACCGCCGCTGGAGGACCTGCAGGCGCTCGTCGTCGATGAGCACGCCGCGCGCGCGACGCTGCGCGCCCAGCTGCGTCATCTCGAGCGCGACCTCGCGCAGCTGGCGTCCGACCGCTTCGCCGACCCGGGGGACAGGGAACCGTTCGTCCCGGCCGCCACGCGTCACGCCGCACCGCGGCTGCTGAGCTTCGCCGAGCTGGAGGCCCAGCGCGACGTCCTCGTCGCCCGCGTGGCCGAGGCCCGCGCCCACCGCCGGGCGCGCCGCGCGGAGATCCAGGAGGCCCGTGGGTTCCTCGAGGAGGTACGCCGCGCGCCCGAACGGCACAAGTTCGTGCGCATCCCGCGCAGCGCCCTCGGGGAACCCGGCTGCGGGGTCTACCAGGTCAAGCCGCGCCTGGGGATCATCGGCATGCTGGCCGGCTGGTGGCAGGTCAAGCTGTCGTCGGGCTGCCCATAACGCCCCCGCAACCCCAGATCACTAGCCTCCGGCGGGCCCATGGGACGACGCAGCCGTAAGCGCGCCATCGCGCCCGCGCCACCGCCGCGCGAGCAGCCGCCGAGCCCCGCGGCGAACGCCGTACCCCGCGCGCGGCGGCCGAAAGCGCACCGCGACGAGGCACCGAAGCCGATCTGGGCGCCGTTCCCGCTCGTCGAGCTCGGGATCGTCCTCGGCCTCGTCTTCGCCGTCGCGGGCCTCATCTGGGGCGGCCCGCAGGGGCGGACGCTCCTGGGCTGCGGGGTCGCCGTGGTGTGTCTCGCCAGCCTCGAGCTCGCCATCCGCGAGCACGTCACGGGCTTCAAGTCGCACTCCGCGCTCCTGGCGCTCGTTCCCGCTGCCATCACGATGACCTTGCTGTCCACCGTCATCGAGCTGCCCGTGGACACGGGCGTGCGGCGCCTGGTGAATCTCGGCGTCACCGTGGCGGTGTTCCTCATCTCCTTCCTCGCCCTGCGCGAGGTGTTCCGTCGTCGATCCGGAGGACTGACGTTCCGTGCCTGACTCTGCGCAGCCGCGCCGCATGGCGATCCGCGGCCTGCACCATCTCACCCTGATCAGCTCCAACCTGCAGGCGACGACCGCGTTCTACCGCGACCTGCTCGGCCTGCCGCTGGTGCAGGAGGCGGTCAGCGACGACGACCCCGACGCGCGCCACTACTGGTTCGACACGGGCGGCGGGCAGCGGATCTCGTTCCTCGAATACCCGTCGATGGCGCCGGGCGTGGTCGGCGTCGGCTCGACGCACCACATCGCGCTGGCCGTCGACAGCCTCGAGGAGCTGCAGGCCTGGCGGGACTGGCTCACGGGCCAGGGGGTGGAGTGCAGCGAGCTGTTCACCCGCAACGGGTTCTCGTCGCTGTACCTGCGTGACCCGGACGGCCACATCCTCGAGCTCGCCAGCCGGGTCGGCGTGGCGGCGCCGTCTCCGGCGCCGCCCGTTCCGATGTCGTCGTAGGGCCGCTAGGCGGCCACGAGCTGCCGCGTCGTCTCGACCGCGGCCGGCACGTCTTCGCCCAGCGCCTGCGCAACCGCGCGGCGCTGGCGCTCGGTGAGCGAGCCGACCGTCTTCGCCTCGGTGAGGGGAACGGCCGCGAGGAACTTCCTGCAGCGGGTGCGACCCCACCGCTTCTGACTCATGAGGAGGTCGGCGACGGTCATGCTCGCCGCCTCCCAGGGCGTACCGAGCACCACCTCCCCGACCGTGATCTCCCCGGCGCCGATGCGGCGCTTGAGCTCGGCCCGAGCCAGCCGGACCTTGTTGGCACGCTGAAGCGCCACGAGGTGCTGGGGGGCAGCACCTTGCTCAGGGGCGATCGTCGCTGTCGCGTTCATCTGTCCTCCCTGCTGACTTCGCTCTCCCGACGTCGAAGCCAACGTTGCCTTGGATTTCTTGACCGCACACGCCCGCACGACCGCCGCCGGGGCCCTCGCGGAGGGTCACGACCCTGGCTGTCCGGACCCCTCCCGTGGTGTCCAGACGGCTCGTGATCCTCCCCCGACTCGTCGCGCTGAGCGCTGCGGCGAAGCTATGACAGCAGCGCCGCCGCGGTCAACGTCGAACCGTCCACCACGTTCGCTAATAGCGCCTTTTTTCTCGCCGGAGTGATTTGTGAAATTCCGGACAAGACTCCGGGACTCAGGAAGCGCTGAGCGGTGCGGGCAGCGGGCCGTGCTCGGCCTCGAAGGCCGTCTTGACCTCGCCGACACGGCGCAGCGCGTCGTCCAGCGTCGCCGTGTCGTGGGTGGCCATGACGCTCGTCCGCAGGAGGGCGCCGCCGGGCGGCACGGCGGGGTGGATGGCGACGTTGACGAAGATGCCGGCGTCCCACAGCGCCTTCCACAGCAGGCCGGCCTTCCAGTCGTCCTCGACGAGGACGGGGATCACCGGCGTGACGATGTCGCCGGGGGTCTCCACGACGCGGAGGCCGAGCTCCTGCAGGCCGTCGCGCCAGTAGCGGGCGTTCTCGAGGACCTTGGCCATCAGCCGCGGCCCCTCCTCCGAGCGGATGATCCGCAGCGCGGCGAGCGCGGCGCCGACGGCGGCCGGCACCGCCGACGCGGTGAAGAGGAAGGAGCGACTCTGGATGCGCAGGTACTCGATGACCTCCGTGGGCCCCGCGAGGAACCCGCCGCAGGACGCCAGCGACTTGCTGAACGTCCCCATCCGCAGGTCGACGCGGTCCTCGACGCCGAGCAACTCGGCCGCCCCGGCGCCGCGCGCGCCCAGGACGCCGGCACCATGCGCCTCGTCGACCATGATCCGCGCGCCGTACCGGCCGCCCAGTTCGACGATCTCCCGCAGCGGGGCGACGTCGCCCTCCATGCTGAAGACGCCGTCGACGACGATGAGGACGCCACCCGGGTCGCCCGCGGCCCGCGAGAGCGCCTTCTCGAGCTTGTCGAGCTTGTTGTGGCGGAACGGGCGCATCTTCGCCCGGCTGAGCAGCACGCCGTCGAGGATCGAGGCGTGATCGGCGCTGTCGACGATCACGGTGTCCTCGGGGCCCAGCAGCGTGCCGAGCGCCGTGAGGTTCGCCCCCGCGCCCGTCGTGGTCACGATCGCGTCCTCGGTGCCCATCCACTCGGCGATCTCGCGCTCGAGCTCGAGGTGCAGCGGGGTCGTGCCGTTGAGCAGGCGCGAGCCCGTCAGCCCGGTGCCGTACTGGTCCAGCGCGGCACGCGCGCCCTCGATGACGCGCGGGTCACCGGTCAGGCCGAGGTAGTTGTTCGAGCCGAGCATGATGCGCTCGGCGCCCTCCATCTCCATGATGGGTGCGGCGGGCGACTCGACCACCCGGAAGTACGGCAGCATGTCCGCTTCCTGCGCGGCGCGAAGGATCTCCGCCCGCTCGTGTCCCCGCACCTTGGCGAAGACATCGGTGCCGGTCTGACTCACGGTAGGGTTGCCCTCGATGTCGGTGGTCGTGCAGCCCGTCGCCGGGCGACGGGACGTGCGGGAGTTCATCGAACTCCCGTTCCGGCTGCATGCTACCTCGCCGTACTGGGTGCCCCCGCTGCGGTTCGAGCGCATGCAGTTCCTCAGCCGCAAGCGCAACGTGTTCTTCCGCCACGGGGACGCAGCGCTCTTCCTCGCACGTCGTAACGGGCGGGTCGTCGGGCGCATCAGCGCGCAGGTCAACGCCCGGTTCGACGCGCAGCACACCGACGAGCCCTCCACCGGGATGTTCGGGTTTCTCGAGTTCGAGGAGGACGCGGAGGTCGCGGCCGCCCTCCTGGACGCCGCCGCGGCCTGGGTCCGGGCGCAGGGCCGCGAGCGGATGCTCGGCCCGATGGACTTCACGATGAACGACGAGGCCGGCCTGCTCATCGAGGGCTTCGACCGCGAGGCGGTCATCAAGCAGCCGTGGCATCCGCCGTACTACCAGCGGATCCTCGAGGAGCTGGGCCTGGCCAAGGCCATGGACCTCTTCATGTGGGAGCTGAAGATCAGCGACCGCGCGTCGATCCGCCCGATCATCTTCCGCCTCGCCGACGAGGTCGAGCCGAAGTACGGCATCACCCTGCGCAAGATGTCGCGGCTGCGGCTGCGCAAGGAGATGGACCTCTTCGCCGACGTCTACAACGCGGCGTGGCGCCAGAACTGGGACTTCGTCCCGTACGGCGAGGAGGATCTCGACTTCCTGGCCTCCGAGTTGCAGCTCGTCTTCGACAAGGACTGGTTCATGATCGCCGAGGGGCCCGAAGGGGAGACCGTCGGCGCGGCGATCACGATCCCCGACATCAACATGGTCCTGAAGAAGATGAACGGCAGGATCTTCCCGTTCGGCTGGTGGTACTACCTGCGCCGCAAGAAGATCATGACCCGCTGCCGCGTGAGCTTCCTCGGCGTCAAACCGGAGTTCCAGCACACGGGGATCGCGGCGAAGATGTACGTCGAGCACTTCGACATGGCCGAGGCCACGAACGTCAAGTGGGGCGAGATGGGCTGGATCCTCGAGACCAACACCGCGATGAACCGCGGGATGGAGGCGATGGGCGGCCGGATCGTGAAGAAGTACCGCGTGTATGAGCGACCGGTGGCCGGGGTAGCCTCCGACGCATCGTGAACCCTGCGAGCAATCTGCCCGCGCCCCGGGACGCCGAGCCGCACGACGAATACGAGGACGTGGACGCGGTCCCCGTCGTGGGCACCGTGCGTGACGTCGAACCCGTTGCCGTGGCGCCGATCGCCGTGCAGGCGGCGGCCGTCGCGGCCACGAGCTTTCTCGCGGGCGCGGCGGCGATCGTGCTCGTCAAGAGCGGGCGGCGCAGCCGGCGCCACCGCATCAAGCTCCGCGGCCGGCGGCGGCGAGGCCAGAAGGTCGTCTCGTCGCATAGCTTCCTCGTCGACGTCCACGTCCTCGGCCGGTGAGCGCGCCGGCGACGGTCGCGGCGCTCGACGAGCGCTTTGCCGCCGCCGTCCGGGTCCGCACCACGCCGCGCTGGCCGCTGCGCCTGCCCGGAAGCGGCAGGGACGGCGTCGCGCGGCGCCGCGGTGAGGTGCTCGAGCGGCTCCTGCACGTCGACGGCGTTCCGGCGATCGTGCGGGCGGCGCAGGATCGCGGCGACATCGTGCTCGGCGCGTGGTCAGCTGACGAGGCCGCGGCCGGCGAGGCGGTCATGCGGACGCGCCGGGCCCTCGGCGTCGATGACGATCTCGGGCCGTTCGTCGAGCGCTTCCGCTGGGATCCGCTCATCGGCGCGTCCGTGCGTCGCCGCCCGCACCTGCGGGTTCGCGGCCGGCCCGTGGCCTTCGAGGCGCTCGCGTGGGCGATCTGCGAGCAGCTCATCGAGTTCGAGCGGGCGGCCGGGATCGAGCGGCGCATCGTCTGGCGCTACGGCGCGCACGATCCCGTCACCGGCCTCCGGGACGTTCCGTCGGCCGCGCGGCTGGCCGGCGCCGCTCCCGCCGAGCTCTGCGCGCTCGGCTTGGCCGAGAAACGCGCGATCGCCCTGGTGCGCTGTGCCCGCGAGGTCGCATCGGGACGGGTCGATCTCGACGCGCCCGACCACGAGGCCGGCTGGGCGCGGCTGCGGCGTATCCCGGAGATCGGGAGGTGGACGATCGACATGCTCGCCCTGCACGGCCAGGGCCGCCTCGACCAGTTCCCGGCGGGCGACCTGGGGTTCCTCAAGCTCGTCGGGCGCCTGCGCAGCGGCGGCGATCCCGACGCCTACGCGACGGAGGACGAGGTCCGCGAGCTGTTCGCGCCCTACGGGGCGTGGGCCGGCCTGGCGGCGACCCACGCCCTCGGCGGCGCGTCTCAGTCGAGCTTCGGGCCGCCGGTCTCGCCGAGCCCCTCGCCGGGAAGGAACTCGTTGGTGAACGCGCGCGCGGCGACGTCCGGGGTGGAGATGAGGTCGTTGTCGGCCATCCACTGCGAGTAGCGCTGCCAGGCCTTCGTGTCCATGTAGCCGAACGGCTGCGCCTCGTCCTCGGGGAAGAACACCGGGATCGTCGCCTTGACCGACGCGGTCTGCAGGCCGCGGTTGAGGTCCGTGCTGGCCCGCAGCAGCGGGTCGACGCCCGCGGCGGGGTTCCGGCGGACCGCCGAGTAGCCGTCTGAGAGCGCCTGCATGAACCGCCGGATCATCGGCCCGTCGCGGCGCACCGTGTCCTCGCGGGCCACGATGACGAGCTCGTTGTACGTCGGCACGCCGACCTGCTCCATCCGGATGATCGACGGCTTGCGACCCTTGCGCTGGAGGTCGACGCCCTCGTAGTTCCAGAACGCCCCGAGCGTCGCGTCGACACGGCCGGAGAGCATCGCCGGCACGAGGTTGAAGCCGATGTTGATCTCCTTGACGGAGGACGCCGGCACGTTCGCCTCGTTGAGGATCGTCTTCAGGTACGCGCTCTGGTAGGGGATCCCGGCGGTTCCGACCTTCGTTCCGCGCAGGTCCTTCGGGGTCTTCACCGCGTCCTTGCCGACGCTGATGATCGAGGTCAGCGGCGCCTGGACGATCGCGCCGACAGCCTGGAGCTTCGCGCCCTTGTCCCGCGCCAGCAGGAGCTCGGGCTCGTAGGAGATGGCGAGGTCGGCTTTGCCGGCGATCAGCAGCTTCAGGGGGGCGGACGGGTCGGACGGGGTGCGCGGGGTGACCTTCAGGCCGGCGTCGGCGAAGTCGCCGTCGGCGATCGCGGCGTAGATGCCCGCGTGGTCGGCGTTGGGGAAGTAGTCGAGCATCAGGTCGACGCTGCGGTCGCCGCCGGTGCGGGCGTTCTCCTCGGACTTCTCGCCACACCCGGCGGCGACCAGCGCGGCGGGGACGAGCAGCAGGGCGAGCCAGGCGCGGGGACGTGCGATCACGAGGGGCCTTTCGGGGAGTGGGGGAGGCGGGTGCCGTAGGACAGCCGCCGCTCGGCGGCGGCGAGGATCGAGACGAGCAGCACGGCGAACGCGGCGAGGACGACGACGGCCGCCCAGGCGCGCGCGGTCTCCAGCTGCGGGATCGACTGCAGGATGAGGTGGCCGAGCCCGGCGTCCGAGCCGCTGTACTCCGCGAAGACCGCGCCGATCACGGCGACGGCCACCGCGACCTTCGCGCCCGACACGGCGGCCGGGACGGCGGCCGGCAGCTCGACGAAGCGCAGGCGCTGCCAGCGCGTCGCGTCCATCGAGCGCAGGAGCCGCAGGAGCTCGGCGTCGGTGGCAGCGAGCGCGTCGAGCGTCACGACCACGACGGGGAAGAACGCGAGCAGGGCGATGATCGCGACCTTCGGCCCGAGGTCGTAGCCGAACCACAGGATGAGCAGGGGGGCGACGACGACGATCGGCACGGCCTGCGAGGCCACGAGCAGCGGATAGACCGCGGTGCGGGCGCTGCGCGACAGGTGCAAGGCGATGGCCAGGCCCAGCCCGACGGCGAGTGCGAGCAGGATCCCGAACCCGATCTCCGCGGCGGTCACGGTGAGGTTGGACCACAACATCCCCCGGTCCTCGACGAGGGTCTCGGCCACCGCGCTGGGGGCGGGCAGCAGCAGTGCGTCGACGGACCCGAGCCGGACGTAGAGCTCCCACGCGCCGAGCAGCGCGAGGACGATCGCCACGCTGATCAGCATCCGCGCAGCGCCTCCAGGGCGGCGCGGCGCAGCGCGACGAGCTCGTCTGCGGCCGGATCGCGCGGGCGCGTGCCGGGAATCGGCAGCTCGGTGACGATCCGGGCGGGCCGGTGCGACAGGACGCAGACGCGGTCGGCGAGGACGAGGGCCTCCTCCACGTCATGCGTGACGAGGAGCACCGTGCGCGGCTCGGCGGCGAGGACGCCGGCGAGCCAGCGGTGGGTGTCCGCCCGGGTGATGGCATCGAGCGCGCTGAACGGCTCGTCGAGGCAGAGCAGGCCCCGGCCGGTCAGCAGCGCCCGGGCGACGGCGACCCGCTGGCGCATCCCGCCCGAAAGCTCGTGCGGACGGGCGCGTTCGAAGCCCTCCAGGCCGAGCTCGGCGAGCAGCGGCGCAGCGGTCCCGCGAGCCTCGCCGCGCCCGGCGCCCTGCAGGCGCAGGGGCAGCGCGGCGTTGTCCAGGGCGTCCGCCCACGGCAGCAGCGCGTCGCGCTGGGGCAGCAGGGCCGCAGGCTCGGTGTCGACGCGGCCCGCGGACGGTGCCTGCAGCCCGCAGACGAGTTCCAGCAGCGTCGACTTGCCGCAGCCGCTGGGCCCGACGAGCGCGACCGTCTCGCCGTGCGCGACCGCGAGGTCGATCCCGCCGAGGACCTCGACCTCCCCGAGACGATGGTGGACGCGCACCAGCTGCACGGCGGCGCCAGCCGTGGTGTGCTCCGGAGGCGGCCCGACCCTCGCCGGTGCCGTGGTGTTGGACTGCATCGCTCCCTCCGCGGGCATTACCCCACAGGTTCGAAGGGTCTGCGCCGCATCGCGGGCGCGATCTCAGCCGGCCTGGCGCCAGCCCCCCTGGTTGATAGCCAGATCGTAGACCACGGCGAGGCGCGGGATCTCATGGCCGGAGAAGCGGTCGTACGCTGGACCTTTGGGTAGTACGTTTTCGCACGTAGTTCCGCGTAACGCCGACATGTCAGACGACGACCTCATCCCACCCGAGCCTGCGCGGGACACGCAGCGCGCGGATCGGCTGCGGCTCGTCGCCGTGGCGGTCGTCCTGCTGGCGGCGACGGCGATCGCCACGCTCCTGGCGCATGCGAGTGATCGTGACCGCCGCGACGAGCGCCACCAGACCGCGGCCTCGCAGGCGCGGTCGAGCGCCCAGCTCGTCGCGGCGCGCCTCGTCGACACGGTCCGCGATGCGGAGGGGCTGTACGCGGCGAGCCAGGAGGTCACGAGCACGGAGTTCTTCCGCTTCGCCCAACCGGCGATCGAGTCAGGCGCGGCGTCGGTCATCAGCCGGATCGACGTCGTGCCGAACGACCGACGGGCCGCGTACGAGCGCGCGCTGGGCCGCGAGATCTGGGCCCTGCGCGACGGCGAGGTCGTTCCGGCGCCGACGCGGCCGCGCTACGCGGTCGTCGCGCGGATCGCCTCGCGCGGGCTCGCCCGGCCCGTGATCGGCTACGACGCGTTCGCGGACCCCCGGCGCGCACCAGCGCTGCGGGAGTCCGCCCGGACCGGGCAACCGGTCGCGACGGGGGTCGTCCGCCTCGCTGACAATCAGCGTCCCGGCGTGCTCGTCTTCGCGCCGCGCTACCGCGCGGGCGCGCCGGTGGAGACCGAGGCCGATCGCCGCCGGGCGCTCGTGGGATGGGTCGCCGGGGCGCTCGACGCGCGCCAGCTGGGTCTCGCGGTCAGGCCGGCGGCGGGCGACGGCCTGCGCATCGAGCGCGACGGACGCGTCCTCATCGCGCTCGGCGACCTCCAGGGCACACCCGAGCCCCGGTCGTTCGAGATCGCGGGCAGCCGGTGGGCGGTGGAGGTCGGCGAGCCCTCCGGGCCCGCGATCCCGCCGGCCGCGTGGATCGCGCTCCTGGGCCTGCTGGGCACCTTCTTCGTGACGCTCCTGCTGCGCCAGACCTCGATCAGCGAGCTGCGCGCCCGGCAGCTGGCGTCGCTGCGGGCCGCCGAGCGCGACCGCGCGGTGCGGACGAGCGCGGCGGACCGGGCCGCCACGAAGGTCCTGCTCGACCAGCTCCCCGACATCGCGATGCTGCGCTACGACAAGGAGCTGCGGATCACCGTCGCGGCGGGCGGACTGGTGGCCGGCACCGGCAGAACGACCGCGCAGCTCGTCGGCCGAACGCCCGACGAGGTCCTCGTCGCCGACCAGGCCTCCGCGCTCATCCCCGCGATGCGCGCCGCCCTCGACGGCGCGGATCAGAGCTTCCCCGCGCGGACGGGCGGGCGGCGCATGTGGATCCGGACCGTGTGCCTCGTGCCCGACGAGGAGGCCCTCCTCGTCTTCACCGACGTCACCGGGCTCGAAGAGGCCGAGGCCGGTCGCGCCGAGGCGGAGGCGCGGTTCCAGCAGGCCTTCGACGACGCCCCGGTCGGCATGTCGCTCATGGACCTCCAGGGCCGCTTCATCGAGGTCAACCGGGCGCTGTGCGAGATGACCGGCTTCACCTCCGAGCAGCTGAAGGGCCGCACGTTCTCGGTGCTGTCGCGCAGCGAGGACATCCCGGCGCTGGCCGACGCGCTGCGCTCCCAGGCCACGGGCGAAGCCCATCGCGTGACGACGGAGGCCCGCGCGGTGCACGCCGCTGGACAGACGCTCTGGCTGGAGATCCACTCGACGACGCTCGCCGGGCCGGACGGCCGCCCGGCGATGGTCCTCAGTCAGGTCCTCGACGTGAGCGACCGCCGCCGGTTCGAGGCCCGCCTGCAGTACATGGCCGACCACGACCCGCTGACCGGGCTGGCCAACCGGCGCTCGTTCGAGCGCTCCCTGGACAACCAGCTGGCCAACGTCCGCCGCTACGGCGCGCAGGGCGCGCTGCTCGTCTTCGACCTCGACCACTTCAAGGCGATCAACGACACGCTCGGGCACACCGCGGGTGACGCGATCATCGTCAACACCGCGCGGATCCTGCGGGACCTGCTGCGCGAGAGCGACGTCGTGGCGCGGCTGGGCGGCGACGAGTTCGCCATCCTGCTGCCGCGCGCCGACGAGGAGGAGGCGCTCGACGTCGCCAGCCGCCTCGTCGCGGCGATCCGCGAGCGCGGCAGCGTCCTCGAGGGGCAGCGTCCCGGAAGCGTGACGGCGAGCGTCGGCGTGACGCTGCTCGACCCCGAGCAGGAGACCGGCGAGCAGGCGCTCGTCGACGCGGACCTCGCGATGTACGACGCCAAGGAAGCCGGCCGTGACCGCTTCGCCGCCTTCCACCGCGGCGCCGAATCCGTCCCGTCGCGCATGAAGGCGCGGCTGACGTGGCTCGAGCGCATCCGCAGCGCGCTCGAGCAGGACCGCCTGACGCTCGTCGCCCAGCCGATCCAGTCACTCGCCGACAACCGGGTCACCCACTACGAGCTCCTGCTGCGGATGATCGACGACCACGGCGACCTCATCCCGCCGGGCGCGTTTCTGCACATCGCCGAGCGCTTCGGGCTCATCTCCGAGATCGACGCGTGGGTCTCGCGCAGGGCGATCCAGGCGCTGCGGGACTGCCCGAACGAGGAGGCCGTCTTCGAGGTCAACCTCTCCGGCGCCTCGATCGGGTCGACGGAGATCCTGCAGGTCATCGAGGACGAGCTGCGGCGCACCCAGGTCGACCCGCAGCGGCTGATCTTCGAGATCACGGAGACCGCCGCGGTCGCCAACGTGCCGGACGCCCGCGAGTTCGCTGAGCGCCTCGGCGAGCTCGGCTGCCGGTTCGCGCTCGACGACTTCGGGGCGGGCTTCGGGTCCTTCTACTACCTCAAGCACCTGCCGTGCGACTTCCTGAAGATCGACGGCGAGTTCATCCGCAACTTCGCCTCGACGCCGACGGACCAGGTGATCGTGGCGGGCCTCGTCCGCATCGCCCGGGGCCTGGGCAAGCAGACCATCGCCGAGTTCGTGGGCGACGAGGAGACCGTCGACCTCCTGCGCAAGGAGGGCGTCGACATGGCCCAGGGCTACCACGTGGGCCGCCCCGCGCCGCTCGAGCAGCTGCTCGGCAGCCGCGACGACTCGCAGCTGCGTCGCGGCTGACGCCGGAACTGCCGCGCCGCCGGCGGGTGAAGCCGCATCACGATCGCGTGGCTCATACGGATGCCGCGGGCCGCGGGCGGGCGGACGATGTGCACATGATGGTGGCCGGCACGAGACATCCCCTTCCCCGCGCGATCTGGCCGGTGCTGTTCGCCTCCATCGCGCTGGCGCTCACGCCGCGCGTGGCGGCCGCGGACTTCTCGTTCGGGCCGGACCTGAACGTCGCCACCGCCGACAACACCGCGACGTGCGCGATCGCCGGGGCGACGTCCGGCTGCACGGCGTTCGACGCGCAGACCTCGAGCATGTTCCGCTATCTGCCCGATCCGATCGCCGCCGGCGACCAGACCGGTGTCGTGACCGCGATCCGGGTGCGGTCCGCCGCCACCGCGCCTGCCCAGTTCGTCGTCATCGAGGAGTCCGCCCATCAGGGCGTGACGGGGTCGATCTTCCCGAGCGGGATCCTCGCGGTGAGCGAGCAGGTCACGCTGCGTCCCGGGCTCAACACGTTCGCGACGAACCTGCCCGTGGACTCCCGCTTCTCGACGGCCACCGGCTTCTCGCGCTGGAGCGTCATCGGGCTGAACATCCTCAACGGGACGAGCCCCGTCCCCGGATGGACGACCGCCCCGCCGATCAACGGCGCGCCGACGCTCAGTGGGGAGACCGGCCTGCTGCTGGACTGCGGCTCGGTCTTCCCCTGCCCGAGTCTGATGAATATGAGCCCGAAGCCGTTCACCACGGCGGTCGCGGACATCACCGTTGCGCCGCACTACGCCTCGCTGAGCGCGTTCACCCCGATGCGGCTGCTGATCTCCGGTGACGTCACCGTCACGACCCCGGCGGCCGGGACGCCCGGCACGCCGGCCCCCGTGACGCCGACTCCCACGCCGGTGGCCGTCGATCCGGCGACGGGGGTTGCGCTGCAGGTCAAGGACAAGGTGCGGCTGGGCCGGGCGTTCACCGTCGGCCGCGCGAAGAACCCGCCGACGGCGGCGACCCGGCAGACCCTGACGGCGCGCCGGGCGGGCGCCACATCGGCGAAGACCGTCGTGATCGCGCGCGGCACGACAAAGATCGCCTCCGGCCGCTCGGCGGCGATGCAGGCGAAGCTCACGCGGTCGGGTGCGAAGCTGCTGCGCGCGCATCGCACGCTGAAGGTGAAGCTCACCGTCGTGGCCACCGGCACCGGTGGGCAGACGAAGACGCTGACGAAGAGCGTCTCGCTCGTGCGCCGCTGACGCCCGGGCGGGGAGCCTCACCCGAGACGCGGCTAGCCTGTTGGGTGAGGTCGCGCGTCCGCCGGCCGAAAGCGACCACGCGCATGCATCGGCGTCGTGCTTCCCAGCACCGCGATGCCCTTGCGCGACCGGAGGCAACCGTGGCCGGTAAGAAGAAGACGACGTTCGCCAAGATGAACCGCGAGGCGAAGGTGCGCGAGAAGCGCCAGGCGAGCCTCCTGCGCAAGGAGCAGCGCCAGCGCGACCGCGCCGCCGGCGTCGTGGTCGAGCACCAGGTCGAGGACCTCAGCCACCTCGACGTGGAATTCGTCGAGGGCGTCCTGCCCGACGTCACCGTCAAGCAGTAGCGCACGGAGGTCGCGGCGGTTGGCGGCTCAGCACGGTCTGGCCGCCCGGATGCATGGATAGGAGAAGTCGAGGCCGGGCCGCCTGCCTCGTGCGTCGCAGCGAAAGCAGGACGGGACGCCCGCCGTAGGCTTCAGGTGTGCCTGACCTGCGCGACTACGAGTGGGGTAGCGGTCCGCTGTTTGACAGCGCGATCATCGGTCACGGTTTCGCGCCCTACATGCGCGACTACGACGTGATCGTCGAGGTGCCGGCGGCTAAGCCGGACGGGACCGGAAGCTACATCGAAGGCCGGTACCGCTATCGGTTCACGCACTGTGTCGCCGCAGCGGCGGAGACTGCCGTGCCATCCAAAACGTGGACGAGATCCTGGGCAGACGAGTTCACGTCATATGCCGCTTGGGAAGCAGCCGGCAGCCCTGACGGCTTCGTGTGGGGAGTCGAGTGGGCCGACGCCTATCCAGGGGCTTCGACCGTGATCGACTCGGCTCGTGCGGCGGAATGGAGCCACAGGCTCGGGCGTGCCATGCATGAGGTCGAGATCGAGACGAATGCCTACACACTTCGGCTGATCTGCCACGACCTTCAGATCGAGCAACTCGCCGTGGGCGATCCAACGACTGGGGACCTCCGGGACCTAGACGCCACCTAGCCGCCCCGCTTGGAGGGCCTCCCACTTCGAGGCGGATGCGGCGCCGCCATCAGCCGACCGGTCCACTTCCGCAATGGACGACGAGCGGTGGCGCAGCAAGCATCGTTGGCGAGCCGCCCACACTTTCCCGGCCAGTGTCGCGGGGCGGCCCCTTACCGCCAGGCCCGGCCAACGACTGCAGCTCGGCACAACGCCGACGGACCGATGACGGCTCTCACTTCGGACGAAGGGCGGCAGTCCCGACCCGTCGAATGCCTTGGCATGGACGGGAACGACGCGTTACGGAGTCTTCATGGTGGCCATCTCGACACCGTCGCGTTCGTCATGGACTACGTCGAGTTTCGTATTGGCGGCAATGTCCTTCGCGCTCTGTCAGCGCCGAGCGTCCAGCTTCCAGACGGTGGATGCATCACCTTCCCGCAGGCAGGCTCGCGAGATGCTCTCTGCGACATGGTCGACACCACCGTCGAGTCAGCAGTCGAGACGGGTGACTTCGAGCAGAACACCCGACGCTTAGAGGTACGAACCCGCGCCGGACATGTCTTGACCATCCCGCTGGACACAAGGACTGGACACGCCCACGAGTGGGCACAGCTCGTCCCTGCCGACGCGCATGGTCGACTCCAGATCAGCGAGATGTTCGTCTGGTAGATCGGCGCGCACCCGCGACGGTCGGCTACTGCTTCGGACGAGAAGCAGGAGCCTGGTCAGCGCTGCGCGGCATTCGGCACCGCGATGCCTTCACGAAGCGCTCCAGTGCTCACTGGTCCGCCACGAGAGCGACGGATAGCCGCAGTCGCACCCGCTTCCGCGGAAGCGCTGCTCTGGACGCTGTGACCAACACACCGCTTCCGCGGAAGCGCGACTACCGCACCGGCCGCGTCAGCGCCTTGACGAACTCCTCGAGGTGCTCGGTCGTCCAGCACTCAAACGCCTCGCAGTACTGCTCGTACGCGGAGATCACCGAGTCGCCGTAGTTCCAGTAGAGCCGCGGCTCGGGGTTCAGCCAGAACGTGCGGCCCGCCTTCGCGGCGACGTCGGCGAAGAGGTCGGCGCGCGGATCGCGGCCGTTCGTGCGGGCGTCGCCGAGCACGATGACGGTCGCGCGCGGGTGCAGTTCGTCCTCGACCTGCTCGCGGAACTCCGACCACACCCGGCCGTAGTCGGTGTACCCGCTGATGTCCGCGACGCCGGCGTCGCGGCTGATCGCTTCGTTGACGCGCTTGAAGTCGCGCTCGCGTTCGAAGACCTCGGTCACCTCGCTGATGCGCTCGATGAACACGAACGACCGCATCTTGCGGAACGCGTCGTGCAGCGCGTGCAGCACGGAGAGGAAGAACACCGACGCGCTCGTCACCGAGGTCGAGACGTCGCATAGCACGAAGATCTCCGGGCGGCGCGGGCGGACGGGGCGGTAGCGCAGGTCGACGGGCACGCCGCCGGTCTGCAGCGAGGCGCGCATGGTGCGGCGCACGTCGATCTGCGCGTGGCGCTTGCGCCCGCGGTTCTCCTGGCCCTGGGTCTTCAGCCGTCGCTTGAGCTGCGCGACGACCTTGTGCACGTTCTGGAGGTCCTGCAGTGAGCTTCCGGGCAGACCGCGGTCGAGGTCGGCGAGCGGACGGGACGGCGGGAGCTGCTGCGTGCGCTCGATTGCGCCGCGCTCGAGCTCGCGGCGCAGCAGCTGCTCGAAGCGGCGTAGCTGCTCGCGGGGGAGACCTTCCCGGCGTGGGTCGCCCTGGGGCGCGTCGGGCTGCGGGTCGGAGCGCAGGCCCAGCGAGCGGCGGATGCGCTGCACGTCGACGCCGATGACGCCCGAGCCCTGCCCGCGCCGTCCGAACGCGCTGATCGCCAGGCGGGCGAGGTCGCGCATCGCGCCCTCGTCGCCGTCGCGGATCGCCTGCATGATCGCGTCGCGCAGGTCGGCCTCGTCGAATGCGGCGTCGTCGCCCGCCGCCTGGTCGCCGGCCTGCGAGGCGTCACCCTCGCGGACGCCCTCGCGGATCGCCGCCTCCTCTGACGCGCGGAAGAGGAACCGCTCGAAGACGAGGTCGAACTTCTTGCGGTCCTCCGGCGACTTGGCCAGCGTCGCGGCGAGCGCCTCCTTGACGTCGTCGGGCTCGGTCCACGCGACCTCCGCCAGTGCGGAGACGGCGTCCATGAGCTCGGACGTGCCGGCCGAAACGCCCTCGGCGCGGAGGTCCTCGGCCAGGAAGACGAGGTTGCCGGCGAAGCCGCCGGGCCGCGGGTCGTCCTGGCTGTGCCTAGGCCCCGCCACGGGAGCCCGCAGCCAGTCGGACCCCGACGCGCTCGGCGACGAGGTCGAGATCCGTGCGGTGCTTGACGATGACCGACATCGTCTCGCGGAAGACGTCCTGATCGAGGTCTTCGGCGCCGAGCAGCAGCAGCGCGCGCGCCCAGTCGATGGACTCGGCGATCGACGGTGGCTTCTTGAGGTCGAGGTCGCGGACCATCCCGACGACCTCGACGAGGCGGCGGGCGATCGTGTCGTCGAGCTCCGGGGTATGGAGCTTGACGATCTCCAGCTCCTCCTCCAGCGCGGGGTAGTCGAGCCAGAGGTAGAGGCACCGGCGCTTCAGCGCCTCGGTGAGCTCGCGGGAGTTGTTGCTCGTGAGCAGCACGATCGGCATCGAGGTCGCGCGGACCGTGCCCATCTCGGGGATCGAGACCTGGAAGTCGGAGAGCAGCTCGAGCAGCATGGCCTCGAACTCCTGGTCGGTCTTGTCGATCTCGTCGATCAGCAGGACGACCGGGTCGGGGCTGGAGATCGCCTCGAGCAGCGGGCGGGTGAGGAGGAACTCCTCGCCGAAGATGTCGTCGTGGACGCTGTTCCAGCCGGTGCCCTCGGCTTCGGCCTGGATGCGCAGCAGCTGCTTGCGGTAGTTCCACTCGTACAGCGACTTGGCCTCGTCCAGGCCCTCGTAGCACTGCAGGCGCACGAGCTTGCGCGACAGGTACCGGCTCAGCGCCTTCGCCAGCTCGGTCTTGCCGACGCCCGCCGGGCCCTCGACGAGGACCGGCTTGCCGAGCTTGGTCGCCAGGTAGGCGACGAGCGCGGTGGACTCCCCGGCGAGGTAGTCGGCGGCCTTCAGGCCGGCACGGACGTCGTGGACGGAGCTGGGGGAGTCGGCCATGGCCTCCGAATGATAGGAACTTGCGCGATGCCGGCCCTCCTTGCGGCGACCTCGCCCTCGATCGGGCCGGTCCTCCTCCTGCTCGTCCTCGGCGTGCTTGTCACGTTTGCCGGGCACCTCACGTCGTCGCGCCGGACGGTCACCGTCGGGATCCTCATCCTGTTCGGCGCGACGCTGCTGATGTTCGCGTTCGGCCTGGGGGCTTACCAGCGCGACGGCGGCCGCTGACGCGTCAGGCGCTCTGACGCAGCGTCCTGCCAGCGGCCTTGTCGGCGTACATCCGCCGGTCCGCGAGGCGCAGCGCGGCGGACGCGGACGCCGCCTCGGACGGAAGCTCCACGGTCCCGTACGCCGCGGTGACCGCGAACCCGTGATCGCACGTCGTGAGCGCGCCGGCGATCTGCTCGAGATCGATGGCGGTGCCCACGCCGGTCAACAGGCAGAACTCGTCGCCGCCGAGCCGGTAGGCCGTCGCGCGGGCGCCGACCGTGTCGGCCAGGCGGCTGCCGAGCCGCGCGAGCAGCGCATCACCCGCGAGGTGGCCGAGCTCGTCGTTGTAGCGCTTGAAGCCGTTGAGATCGAAGAGCACGAGCGTGCGCGGCTGCCCCGCGTCGATCGCCGCCGTGAGGTCGCCGAGCAGCGCCCGGCGGTTGGGCAGGGTCGTGAGCTCATCCGTGCGCGCGTGTCCCTCGGCCCGCTCGAGGTTGGCGATGAGCCGCGCGCGCAGCGCGCCGACCGCGGTCCCCACGGCCGTCAGCGTCAACGTGGCGTTGATCCAGCTGCTGATGTTGCCCTCGCCGCCGCCGGCGCCGAACAGGAGGTAGGCCTCGCCGAGTGACGCACAGACGAGGAAGAGCATCGCGGCGCGCCACGGAAAGAAGAGGAACGCGTACAGGACGATCCAGAGGATCAGCATCACGGCCTGCGCACCGTCCTGGCCGTTGAGCTTCGAGCCGACGATCGTCAGGACGACCGCGAACCACGTCGCCGCGTAGACGTACCAGACGGGCGCGCGGTCGAAGATGACGAACCACGCCGCCGCGCCGGCGATGGAGCAGATCGCGATCCCCACGCATACGGCGCGGTTGACCTGGTCGTCCATCGGCCAGATCGCCATCGAGGTGGCGATGACCGAGGCCGCCGCGTACATGAGCATGGCCACCTGGGCGGCGAAGGCCACGTCCATGCGGTCGCTGGAGAACTGCGGATCGATTCGCAGCCGCTGAGGCACAGCGAGGCGCATACCGGGGTTCTCGGCGCGGCGACCTCGGCGCTCAACATCTGCCACGCGTTCTGGCCAGATTGGGGGATGGCCAGTTCCAGGCGGTTACCGGGCCGGCGGGATCTCGCCCGGGCGCAGCGGCCGGGTGGGCGGTTCCTCGTCCTCGTCGGGCAGGTCGTCGAACAGCGTCGGCGCCGTATCGTCGATGGCCGGAGCCCGTCGTGCGGGCGGAGACGGGGGCGGCGCCACCGCGGTCTCGGGTTCCTCGTCGCGGAGCAACGGCGGACCGGCAGGCTGGTCCTGGCGCATCCGCCACCCGGCGACGGCCATGAGCAGCGCGGCCACGAAGGCGACGAAGAACCCCCACGCGATGCCGTAGGTCGCCGTCTCGGTATCGGGCTCGGAGACCACCCGGAAGAACATGAGCAGGCAGCACCACACGCCGCCCGCGAAGACGAACGTCCCGTCGCGGCCGGGCAGCGAGAACGTCCCACCCTCACCGCGGCCCACGATGAGCGCGATGACCGCACACGCGACGATGAGGATCGCGGCCTCGGTGAAGTCGAACTTCGCCAGCGCCGACAGCGTGCTCTGCTCGCCGGCGCGCGAGCCCCCGATCGTGGTCACGCGGTACCAGGGCAGGAGCATGCTGACGAACAGCGCGATCGCGGCGCCGCCGGCCAGGCGCTGGTCGCGGTGCAGGGACCGCCAGATCCCGCGGCCGCGGTCGGCCGCTCCGCTCACGACACCGGCACGGCCGCCGCGGAGCGCAGGCGCGCCATCAGCACGTCGGCGTCGTGCTCGCTGACGGCGCGGATCTGCCCCTGGAACGCGAGCTTCCAGTGCTCCGGCGGCCACTTGCGGATGTGCTCGAGGTCGTCCTTGAGCTCCTCGGCCGGCACGAACCGCGCCTCGTCGAGCACGAGCTCCGGCTCGGTCGCGAAGCGCCACGGATACGGGTCGGGGTTGCCCGGCTTGCCCGGCCAGATCTTCTCGCGGTCCTCGTACAGCTCACCGGTCACGGTGATCGCGGCGGCGAAGCGCATGACCTTCGTGAGGTACAGGACGATGCGGTCCCCGGGCTCGATCTCCAGGGCGCGGTTGCGGTTGCGCTCCTTCAGCCCGATGACGGTGAAGCCGTGGGCGGCGGTCGCCGCGTAGTTCTCAGGCGAGCCGGTGAGGATCCAGGTGCGGGCGTCGTCGGCCATCGCCTCGGAGTCTACGCGCGCCGGTGGCGGGCTACTCGACCGGAATGTCGGTCACGATCGGGCCGTTCGGGACCGCTCCGGCGCCCAGTCGCTCGATCCACCAGTCGAGGATGCCGCGCAGGAGCAGCAGCAGCTGGCGGACCACCTCGGCGAGCTGGCGCCAGAGGTCCTCGGGGATGAGCTCGCGGACCGTCGTCAGGAGCGTCGCCAGCGCCTGCGCCTCGGCCGCCGCGTCGTCGGTCGGCGGCGGGCCGTCGGGGCCTCCGCCGTTCGCGGCGCGGGCCTTCGCCGTCTCGGCGGCCAGCCGGTCGACGGCCTCCTGCGTCTTCTCGATCCGCGCGCGCAGCGCGGCGAGCGGGTCCTCGGGCGGGTCGGTGTCGGTCACGTGGTCGGGGCGGGCGGGTCGAAGGTCACCGTCAGCGCGCCGTCGGCCAGCGCGGCGCCGCTGGGACGATAGTCCTGCAGCGCGGGGGGAAGGAGCACGGTCCGGGTGTGGCCATCGACGCGCACGACGAGCTCCTCCCCGACCTGGCGCAGCGTGACGTCGCCCTTCTCGGCGAACGGCAGCGCGAGCCGCAGGTGCGCGACGTCGTCGCCGAGTTCGAGCCGCTCGCCGATCTCCTCGTGCAGCACCGCGGTCGGCGCGGAGACGTCGCGGAACACCTGCTCGGCGAGGCGGTCGAGCATCTCGGGCCCGCGGACCTCCTCCTCGAAGTAGGGAGCGCGCAGCACGGGCAGCGGGGCGAACGCCTCGGTCACGTCCGTGAGCGCCTGCGCCTGGCGCGCGCGCCACGCGTCGAAGTACGCGCCGACCTCCTCGGGGAAGACCCGGTTGACGACGATCGCGTCCGTCAGCAGCCCGTAGAGGTTGAGGTAGGTGAAGGTGCGGCGCGCCTCGTCGACGACCATCCTCTCCGGGGTCATCACGAGGCGCAGGGAGACGCGCTCGTGGTCGCGCAGGACGTCGCAGAGCGCGACGAGGTCGCGCAGCAGGTCGCCCGCGCCGTCGAGCGCGCGGTTGCTCGGCAGGGTGATGTCGAGCGCGGCGCGGGCGATGGGGCGGGCGGCGTCGAGCGTGCGGCGCGTGCCGACCGCGCGGTCCAGCCACCAGCGCGCCGCGTCGGGCAGGGCGAGCAGGCGCAGCGTCTCGCCGCTGGCGGCGCAGTCGACGACGACGACGTCGAACTGCCCGTCCTCGGCGTGGCGGCGCAGCTCCAGGAGCCCGACGAGCTCGTGCAGGCCGGGCGGCATCGCGAGCTCCTCGGCGCGGATGCGCTCCATGCCGCGGTCACTCAGCACGCCCGCGAGCCAGTCGCGAATCGCGCCCCACTGGCGCTCGATCTCGTCGCGGGCCTCGACCTGCTGGGCCCAGAGCCCCTCGCTGACGGGCGCGACCGTGGGCGACACGGTGCGTCCCAGGACGTCGCCGAGCGAGCCGGCGGGGTCGGTGGAGAGCAGAAGCGTGCGCTTGCCCGAGGCGGCGGCCCGCCGGGCAGTGGCCGCGGCCACGGACGTCTTGCCCACGCCGCCCTTGCCGGTGTACAGGATGATGCGCGGGCCCACGCGGCCAGTCTATGGACGTCAGCCGGCCACGGTCAGCGTTGCGGCCGTGCCGCCGCCGAGCCCGAGCAGGTCCGTCGCGCGGACCGTGACGCGGTAGCGCCCGGGCTTCAGCCGCCCGGCGAAGCCGAAGACGGGCCGCCCGGGCTGGACGGACGCGGTTCGCGCGCCGACCGCCTTGCCGGCGCGGGTCACCGTGACGGTGACCGTCGAGGGCTTGTCGACGCGCAGCCGCACCGCGCCGCGCGCCCCCGCGGGCAGGCGGGTGGTCAGGACCGCCGGGCGCGGGCCGCGGCGCAGGTCGGTGGTGAACCGCTGGGCCATGGCGCAGAACGGCGCGGGGTCGACGTCCACGACGGGTGCTGAGGACGGCGGCGGGGCGGTGGGCGCCGTCGGCGTGGCGCCGCCCGCGGGCTCGGGCGCCGTCCCGCCCGTCTGCGCGGCCTTCGCGCGGGTCCGGTCGGCGCGGGTGCGCTCGCACAGGCCCCGCAGGAAGTCCCGGGCGACCTTGTGGTAGTTGACGTTGCTGGCCGGGCCGCCGAGCTGGTACCACGACCAGCCGCCCGTGTCGTAGCGCGGCAGCTCGGTGGCGAGCTGCTTGACCCCGCGGGCGTACAGCGCGCGGCCCTCGTCGTCGTTGGCGAACGTCGCGAAGTCGTGCAGGCCGTTGACGGTCTGCGTAAAGGCGTTGAGGACCCGTTGGTTTCGCGCGTAGGAGTAGATGAGGTAGTGCGAGCGCCCCGGCGCGACGTCGACACGGACGCCGCTGGGCGGTTTCGCGCGGAAGATCCCCAGCGCCTGGCGCGCCGCGTCGAAGTACTTCGGGTCCTTCAGACGGATCGCGCCGCGCGAGAGCGCCTGGATGCCGGTCGCCTGCGCCATGCCGCTGGCCCAGGGCGGCGAGCCCCCGCCGAAGGCGAAGAGGTACTCCCACGCGATCCCGCCCGCGCGCGGGGCGGCGAGGCGGATGGCCTCGTCGAGCAGCGCCCGCAGCTCGTCGTCCTTGCCGCCGAACGACCACAGCGCGTTGGCGCGGCCGAACGTCGCCAGCCACTGGATCTGCCAGCCCTGGCCGAGGTAGTGCTGCCAGACGAGCTGGCTGGAGCCGAACCGGCGCCGCTGGCCGTCGTAGGGCAGCGGGGTGCAGCACCACGCCTCGCGGTTGCGCTGGACGGTGAGGATGAGGGCGGGCAGGCGGCCGGAGGTCAGCATCCCGTCGCGCGCGATCCGCTCGAGATGGACCAGCGGCGCGCGCATCCCGATCCGGCGCGCGCCGGACAGCTTGCCGAGCAGGCGCTTGGCGTCCAGGTAGGTTGCCCGCGAGCGGTCGTAGGCCTCGGGCGTGATCGCATCGGCCTCGCGCATCCGCTGCAGCTCGGTGAGCACCGTGCGCTTCGGCGCGGCGTGCGCCGGCGTGTTGGCCTGCGGTGAACCCAGGATGAAGGCCGCGAGAAGCACGGCCCAGACCGCCCTGGCGCGCCTGAACGCACTGCTACGGTTCGCCGGCTGGTCCCACGCCTGACTCTCGGAGTTCACGTGCCTCGCTTCTCGCACCTGCTGTCGGTCCTGCTCGTCCTGCTCGTTCCGGGACTGCTGCTCACCGCCTGCGGTGGCGGCGACAGCAGTGGGGAGGACGTCAACACCGTCCTGCAGGAGACCTTTGACGGTTCCGGCAAGAAAGTCGAGTCCGGCAAGCTGGATCTCAGCGTCAAGCTCGACCTCGACGGCGCGGGCGCCCAGCTCAACGGCCCGCTGGCGATCGCGCTCAGCGGCCCCTTCGAGAACCAGGGCGAGGGCAAGGTCCCGCGCTTTGACTTCAACCTGAACCTCGACGGCAGCGGCCAGCAGTTCCAGGCCGGCGCCGTCTCGACGGGCTCGGCGGCCTACCTGCGCTTCGGCGGGCAGACCTACAAGGTCGACGACGCGACGTTCAAGCAGTTCCAGGACGGCTACGTCAAGGCCGCCAAGGAGGACGGGGCGAAGAAGGACTCCGGCCCGAGCCTCCAGGCGCTGGGCGTCGACCCCCGCCGCTGGCTGACCGACCCCAAGGAGGTCGGCACCGAGGAGGTCGGCGGGGTCGAGACCATCCACCTGACCGCCGACGTGGACGTGCCGCGTCTCCTGGAGGACGTCAACCGCCTCATCAAGAGCGCGAACAACCTCGGCGTCGGCGGCAAGAACGTCCCCGACCAGCTCACCGCGACCGAGCGCGCCCGGGCGGCGGAGGCGCTGAAGTCCGTGAAGGTCGACATCTGGACCGGCAAGGACGACAAGACGCTGCGCAAGATCGAGCTCGCACTCGACATCGCCGTGCCGAAGGACGAGCAGAAGAAGGCCGGGCTCGCGGGCGGCAAGGTCAACCTCGAGTACGGGATCTCCGACCTCAATAAGCCGCAGACGATCGAGGAGCCGAGCAACGCGCGGCCCGTCTCCGAGCTCAGCCAGGCGCTGCAGGCGCTGGGCCTCGGCGGGGGCGCGGCGTCGTCGGGCTCCGGCTCGGGCTCGGGTGGTTCGGGCGGGACGTCGGGCTCGACCGCGACGACGCCGTCGACCGGGACCTCGACCACGGGCTCGGCGAGCCAGGAGTACCTGAACTGCCTGGAGAAGGCAGGGAGCGACTCGGCGAAGGTCAGCGAGTGCTCCAAGCTGCTGACGCAGCCGTAGCGCGCACTAGGCTTCCGCCGCGATGAGCGACGGAGCCGCCTCACCCGGGTTCAGCCTGCGCGCCTTCCTGCTGAGCGGGTCGGGCTGGCCGTACCTGCTCGTCCCGTTCATCCCGATCGCGATCGCGCTGGAGCTCGGCCACGCGTCGGCGACGCTCATCTTCCTGGCGGCGGCGCTCGGGGTCATCCCGACCGCCGCGCTCATGGGCCGCTCGACGGAGGAGCTCGCGGCGCGCTCGGGGCCGGGCATCGGCGGCTTCCTCAACGTGACGTTCGGCAACGCGCCGGAGCTCATCATCGCCTTCTTCGCGCTGAACGAAGGGCTCCAGGAAGTCGTCAAGGCGTCGCTCGTCGGCTCCATCCTCGGCAACGTGCTGCTCGTCATGGGCGCCGCGATGCTCATCGGCGGGCTGGGACGCGACCGGCAGACGTTCAGCGCCACCGCGGCCAGCGTCCAGTCGTCGATGCTGCTGCTCGCCGCCGTCGCGCTGCTCATGCCGACGGTCTTCGACCTCGTCAACGGCGGCGGCCTGCCGCGTGTGGGCGACGAGATCGTCGACTTTGGCAGCGACCTGGAGACGATGTCGCTCATCGTCGCCTTCATCCTGCTCGGCTCCTACCTGGCCGGCCTGATGTTCAGCCTCCGCACGCACAAGGACCTCTTCAACCCCGTCGAGGGCGAGGAGCACGGCGACGGCGAGCCGTGGTCGGGGCGCCGCGCGGTCCTCACGCTCGCGGCCGCGGGCGAAGAACTTCAGGTCGACGAGCAGCAGTCCGACGAGGACCGCGCACAGCACGCCGAAGCCGACGAGCTCATGCACGTGCGCTCACCCCCAGGCGCGAGAAGGAGCCGCAGGCGAGTTCTCGCACTGGCATCCG
>CAMCUD010000019.1 GCA_945878865.1 Bifidobacterium breve
TGTGCCGACGGCCCGCGCGGTCGTCGGCACAACCACTTCCCGTTGCAGCACCCAGACCACACCGCCACACAGCCGCCACCACGATGCCCGCACTGAACTATGCGTTCCCCCTCGAAGAAGAACCCCGCATCCCGGGCCGCGCGCAGCGCGGCTTCTGGCGCGGTCTGAACTGGCTTCTCACGATCGCGCTCGTCGCGACTTTCGCCGCGATCGGCTACTGCGGCCTCGAGCAGATCCGACCGACCATCAGCCGGTCGGACAGCATGCGTCCCCACAGCAAAGCCGGGGACCTCATCCTCACCCGCTACGTCCCGGTCAACACCGTCGAACCGGGCGACATCGTCACCTTCATCGACTCCACCCGCCACGGCGACCAGACCACGCACCGCCTGGTCTCCAAGCGCCCCGTCAAGGTCGGCGACCTCGTCATCGCCTACGACATGGTCACCAAGGGCGACGCCAACCAGGACCGCGACAAGCAGTGGCGCATCGACGCCAACGGCAAGGTCGGCAACGAGGTCGTCGTCATCCCCAACGGCGGCCGCGTCGCGAACTGGCTCAGCTCCCCGATCGGCCGCGGAACCATCGGGGCGCTCATCCTCATCATCCTCGCGGCGTCCTGGCTAATCGGACGGCAGCGCAGGAGCATCGCGTGACCAAGTCGCCGTCCCGCCCGAGGCTGCTCGCGGCGCTCGCCATCGTGGTCGCCCTCCCGGCGATCATCGGCGGTACCTGGGCGGGGCTTACCGGCACGACCCAGACGATCGACAACCGATGGGCGTCGATCACGATCCTGCCACCGCAGAACACCACGCCACCGCAGATCACCGCCGGCCCCGGTGCCGACACCGCCCAAGCCGACACCGGCGCCTGGGACGGCGACCCGACCGGCTTCACGTTCCAGTGGCAGCGTTGCAACGCGACGGGCAGCTCCTGCCAGAACATCCCGGGCGCCACGACCGCCACGTACACACCAGCGGGCCTCGACGACATCGTCGCGGCCCGCCTCCGGGTGCAGGTCACCGCCAGCAACGCCGCCGGCCCCGCCACGGTCGCCTCGGCGCCGACCGTGCGGCCGTCCATCACTCCGACCACGCCGCCCGCGCTCACCGGCACACCCACCGCCGGGCAGACGCTCACCCTCACCAGCGGCACGTGGGCGATCGACGACACGCCAGGCGCCGTCACCTACCTGCGCTGGGAGCGCTGCGACAGCAACGGCGAGAACTGCGTGCCGCGGCCGCCGAGCACCGAGGGCGTGTATACCACCGATCCCGCCCTCGCGCTGACCTCTGAGGACACCGGGCACCGCATCCGCGTCATCGCGCTGCGCGTCGCGCCGACCGGGCAAGGCATCCGCTACGCCGAGCAGGTCGCCAACGAACTCTCCGCGGCCATCGGGCTCGCGCCGGTGAACACCGGTCCGCCGGAGGTCCGCGACAGCCAGGACGCGCAGATCACGGGCTCACCGTTTGTCACCGACACGCTGCGCGCCAGCACCGGCACCTGGGCGAACCAGCCGACCAATTACACGTACCAGTGGCAGCGGTGCGACATCGCGGCCAGCAGCTGCGCGCAGATCGACGGCGCGACCTCCGAGAACTACCAGCTGGTCAGCAGCGACTACGGGCACCGCATCCGCGTCGAGATCACCGCTAGCAACGCGTACGGGCAGACCAGCGAGATCAGCCCGCCGACGGCGATCGTCGCCGTCCGCGACCCGATCAACACCGACCCTCCGACGATCAGCGGCAGCACCGTCGTAGGGGGGACGCTCAGCGCCACCACCGGTACCTGGCTCGGCGCGAACCTGACCTACGCCTACCAGTGGCAGCGCTGCGATAGCGCTGGCGCGAACTGCACCACGATCGCGGGAGCCACCGGCAGCAGCTACACCACGGCGTCGCCGGACATTGGCAATCGCGTCCGCGTTCGCGTCATCGCGACCCAGAACGCGCGCTCAAGCCAGGCGACCTCGGCGGCGACCTCGACCATCACCACGCCGCCCCCCGTCAACACGACCCCGCCCGACATCACCGGAGCCACGCAGACGGGGGCGACGCTCACCGCTACTCGAGGGGTCTGGCAGAACAGCCCCACCGACTACGCGTACCAGTGGCAGCGCTGCGACACCAATGGGGCCAACTGCCAGGACATCGGCAGCGCCACGTCCCTGACGTACACGATCGCCGCCGCCGACGTAGGCAAGCGCCTGCGGTTCAACGTCACGGCCACCAACTACGGCGGGTCGGCCACCGCGTCGGCGCTGACGGGCACGGTCATCGCCGCTTGGCAGCTGACCGGGGCATTGACGTCAGCCCGCAGCGAGATGGCCAGCGCCCTGCTCCCCGACGGGCGCGTCCTGGCCATCGGCGGATCGAACGGCAGCACCGTGCTGTCGTCCACCGAGCTCTACAACCCGCAGACGAACACGTGGACCACATCGGGCACGATGGTCACCGGACGCTTCGACCCGACAGGCGACTTTCAGACACCCGTCCTTCCCGACGGCCGCGTCCTCGTCGCCGGCGGCTACACGCAGGGAAGCAGCGTCGCTACGACCTCCAGCGAGATCTACAACCCGACGACGGGCAACTGGAATGCTGGCCCGCCGATGAGCCAACGCCGCGCCAGCTACGCGTGGATGATCCTGCCCGACGGACGTGTCCTGGTCGCTGGCGGCAGCGGCGACCCCGGCGGCACAAGCTCAACCGGGTCGGCGGAGATCTATGACCCGCAGTCCAACAGCTGGAGCGCGGCCGCCCCGATGAACGCGCCGCGATACAACGCGGCATTTGCCCGCCTCCGCGACGGCCGTCTGCTTGTCGCTGGCGGCGCGAACGGCTCCTCGTTCCTGGCTTCGGCGGAGATCTACGACCCCGAGACGAACACCTGGACGTCGACCGGCTCCCTGCCACAGCAGCGCGGGTTCATCGGCGGGTCGACCACCGTTCTCCCCAACGGCAAGGTCCTCGTCCACAGTGCAGCGACATCGAGCGGCGCCCCGACCAACGAGGTGTACGTCTATGACCCCGCCGCGGGCACCTGGTCGACCGCCCCGTCACTCGGCACGGCACGATGGCAGACAGGGCAGGCCATCGCGCCTGATGGACGGGTCATCGTTGTCGGTGGCATCGGCGCGTCAGTGACCGCGACGACAGAACAGCGCGACCCGACCAGCGGGGTGTGGACCGCCGCGAACCCGCTGAACGTCGCGCGCCGGATCGCCGGTGTCCAACGACTCGCCGACGGGCAGATCCTCGCGTTCGGCGGCATCGCCGCGTCCGCGCGCACCGCCACCTCAGAATCGCTCTCGCTCGGCGTCGGGCAGGCCCCCTCCAACGGTGCTGTCCCGACGATCGCCGGGACAGCCGCCTACGGCCAGGTGCTGCGCGTCAGCGGCGGCAGCTGGACGGACGCCCAGCGCTACGCCTACCAATGGCAACGCTGCGAGACCGGACCGACGAACTGCCAAGACATCGCCGCGGCAACCTGGGGCCGCTACACCGTCACGGAAGCCGACTTCGGCAAGGCGCTGCGCGTCAAGGTGACCGGCAGCAACCCGTTCGGCTCCACGACCGTTACCACGGCGACCACCACCGCGATCTCCTCCGCGTGGTACCTCACCGGCGCGCTGTCGACCCCGCGGTCGCAAGCGCAGGCCGCTCGCCTCGACAGCGGCAAGATCGTGCTCGCTGGCGGGACCGACGGAACGACCGCACTTCGCAGCGTCGAGACGTACGACCCCGCCACGAAGACCTGGACGACGACCAACGGCGCGCTGACCGCAGACCACGTCGGCACGACACTCAACGGCGCCGCGCCGGTCACACCCGACGGGCGCGTCGTCATCGCCGGGGGCGCCAACCAGGCGCAGACCGCCGGAACCGCGGTCACCGACGTGTACAACCCCAGCACCGGCACATGGTCGGCGGCAGCACCGATGGCGCAAGCGCGCACCTACTCCGCGCAGACCGTCATGGCCGACGGACGGGTCCTCGTCGCCGGCGGCAACACCGGGGGCGGCTCGACCAGCCTCGCCAGCGTCGAGGCGTACAACACGAAGACAAACACGTGGACGACCCTCGCTCCGATGGCCGCCGGACGCTCCGGCGCCGCAGCCGTGACCCTCGCCGACGGCAAGATCCTCGTCGCCGGAGGCACAACCACCCAGGGCGTCGCGCTGTCCAGCGCCGAGCTCTACAACCCGCAGACCAACACGTGGACCCCGACAGGCGCAATGACCGCGGCGATCTACATCCCGCAGATGACGCTCCTGTCCGACGGACGGGTCCTCATCGGCGGTGGCCGCGCGACGAACAACGCCGGAAGCGGCACCGCGACGGCGATGATCTACGACCCCGCCACGAACACGTGGACGGCCGCCGCCTCGATGACCACCGGCCGCGCCGTCGGCTCGCTGCACACCCTGCCCGACGGGCGGGTGCTCGCAGTCGCCGGACACAGCGGCTCCGGCGGCTCACCCGTGCCCCTGACCAGCGTCGAGATCTACAACCCGACCTCGAACAGCTGGAGCGCGTACGACGGCCTCAACAACGCGCGCTGGCACCAGGCCGGCGTCGACCTCGCCGACGGCTCGATCATGACCATCGGGGGCCTGAACGCCTCCGGGGCACGGATGGCCAGCGTCGAGCTGCACACCGTCAACGTCACGTCAGCACCGGCCGACACCGTCGCGCCGAGCCTCTCGACCACCAGCCCCACCGTCGGGAGTCCCATCACCGTGAGCGCGGGGGCATGGTCCGGCGCGCCGCGGTTGAGCTACCAGTGGCGCCGCTGCGACATCACCGGCGCGAACTGCGTCGACATTCAGGACGCCGCCTGGCCGCGCTACACGCCGATCGCCGCGGACTCCGGCAGCCGCCTGCGGGCGATCGTCACTGCGACCAACGCCGCGGGCGCCGCGACCGTCGCCTCGTCGACCACCACCGCTGTCGCCTCCACGCCCCCATCGTTCCTGCTCAACAGCGGCGCCGACAGTTCGGCGGACCTGACCGAGCACGGCGTGCTCTCCTCAGAGCCCGGTCGTTTGGCCGCTTCGACGGCGCTAACACTCAATGCGTCGACTGACACCTTCGCCACGGCGCCGTCCTACGGCTTCACCGGAGCCTCGTTCACCGTCGAGGCCGACGTGCGCTTCGCGGGCAACGGCCAGAACAGCACGATTCTCGCGCAGGGCACGGCAGCTATTGACTCGACGGTGTTCTTCGGAACCTCGGGCAGCAACATGTACTGCTCCTTCTATGGCGATGACGCGGCCGTTGCCCTGGCGGCTGATGACCTCGGCGGCAACTGGCATCGCTGGTCGTGCACCTTCAATGCGTCGACGAAGCAGCAGACGCTCTATCGCGACGGCGTCGTCAAGGCGCAGCGCACCGCCACAGCAGCTCCGACGACCGCAGGCCTCCTGCACATCGGCATCGATCCTTGGTCGGCAAAATCGGCCGCCCGCCCCTTCAATGGCCGCATCGACGATGTCGCCATCTACAACAGCGTGCTCCCGACGTCGCGCGTCGCCGCACATGTGGGGTCGCCGACGGAGATCTCTGCCGACGCGCCGCGCCGGTGGTATCGCTTCGGCGACGGCTGAACCCCACGCTCTCGGGCAACACCTCAGCTTGTCCGAGCGAATCGGTCGCCTGCCGGGTAGATCGTCGCCGCGACCACCACTGCGGGCTCCGCGACCTGTGACCGTCGCCTCGTCGACGGTCACGTAACGGGCTAGCGCACGGTGACCCGGATTGTCTGGGTGCCCGACGGCAGCCCGAGCGACACGGTCCAGGAACCCGGCTTGAGTCGCGCGCCGAACAGGCGGCGTCCGACCGAGAACCGGTGCGTTCCCGCCGCCATGCCGACCGTTCTGCGGCTCGTCAGCGTTCGACAGCGCGCGGCGCACGCGCGGCCACGGAACGTGACGGGGACCTTCGCAGGCTTTTGAAGCGTCACCGTGACGGCCGCGGCACGAGCGCCTCGAGCCGCCGACACGGCGACCCGCTCACGTGAGGGCCCGTCGACCTTCGGTTGGGGCGAGCGCTTCGGCTGATCTGCGGGCGGCGCATCCGCCGCCGGAGGCAAAGGACCGACAGGGGGACCCGGATCGACCGGCGCGGCCGGCGGGCCCGGGTCGACCGGAGGCGGCGGGTCCTCGGTTGGCGGCACCGGGGGCGCGGTGAACATCGCGTCGAGCTCGTCCATCGCCCCCGACGCGTCAAGCCGACCACCCGTCTTGGCAAGCCCTTGCAGTGCGGGCACCGGGTCGGCGCTCTGCAGGATCGCCGCCTTAACCTGCGCCACGGTCGCCGTCGGATGGCGGGAGAACAGCAGTGCGGCGACCCCGCTGACGTGCGGGGCAGCCATCGACGTGCCGCTCTTCGGGATCCCACCGACCTCGTAACTCGTCCCCGACGACGTCGCGGAGATGTTCACCCCCGGCGCGAACAGGTCCACCACCGTGGATGACCGGTTCGAGAAGGACGCGGGCTGGTCATGGATGTCTGACGCGCCGACGCAGATCACGTTCGGCTCGGGCGTGTTGCATGGGTAGTTGCCTGCGGCGTCGCCGCCGGCGTTCCCGGCGCTGAAGACGAACAGCACGTCCGGGTGGGCGCGGATCGCGTCGGTCTCAGCTTGCGACGGGGAGGACCCGCCGAAGCTGCCGTTGACCACCCGGGCGTGCGACGCGGCGTAGTCCAGGCCGACCGCGGTGCTGCTACCCCCGGGCCACAGCGCCTTGACCGGCAGGCCCGTGGCGCGCGGTGCCATGCCGATCGTCCCGGAGCCCTCGCGGCTGATCATGATTCCCATCACGTGGCTGCCGTGCCCGCCGTTGACGTCAAGCCCCGCCGGGCCGCCGGTTTCCAGGTCGATGCCGGGCAGCAGCGCCTGCCCCAGGTCAGCCGGTGGGTCGTCCCAGTTCTCGTACCGCTGCGTGAGGTTGCCGGAGAACCCGACGTTCATGCGGCCGATCCCGGTGTCGACGGCCGCAACGGTCACGCCCTCGCCGAGCGACCGGCGCCACGCGCCTCGAATGTCGATCGTCGAGGCGTCCGGGACCGGCTCGTACGTCGAGATGTCCAGCGACTGTCCCTCGCCGCTGAGCTCCCACTGCGATCGCCACCCCGCGCCGGGGAACGTCGGCCACCCGTCGGCCATGTCGATGCGCCGGCCGGGGGAGGGCTGCACCCACCGCACATCCGGGTCGGCTTGCAGCTCCTCGAGCGCGGATGCGTCGCCGTCGACGACGTCCACGTTCAGGCGGGCAGACCGGGCCTGCAGGGTCACCGCGGCGTCCCGGCGGCTGTCCGCGCGCTCGGCGGCGCTCGTGTCGGGCTCGTAGCGCACGTCGAACTGCTCAGCAGCAGCTGAGGACGCGAAGGTCGCCATGGAGGCGAGCGATACAGCGGTCAGGAACACCCGACGCATACGGGGTGTGTCGGCCCCTGCAGGCGTGGGACCTTCGTGACGGACGGGAATCTGGACAAGCCACTGAGCGCCCGGAGCGCGTTGCGTCAAGCGCCATCCGCATTGAAGTGCGGGCTGGCTCATCGGCTGCCGTCGTGAGATCGCCAGCTAGGGCCTCGTCCCCGCGGGCCAGGATGCGATCGAGGCGGCGAGGCCGCGTGCTTGACAGACGCCCTCGACACCGTGGCGAAAGCGCATGGGTCGGCCTTGTACAGGGTGTCGAATGCACAGCGCTCGGGGGAGCCCGACCATTAGCGGGGGTCTGGGCACCTGCCCCGGCGACGATTCGATCTCGGGAGCTTGATGTCTAGGGCAACGCTGTGGGGCTGGCCGGGGCTGGCCCTTGCGGTCACGGTTTGGCTGTTCAGTGCTACTGGTGCCGCGGGGCAGGCTCCACTGGGCGGAGCGGCCCTAAGCCTGGCTCCCAATGACCAGGCGGCGAGCCCGCGGCCCTCCAGTGAAGCCGTAAGCAAGGTGACCCAAGCGGCGCAGACGGAGATCCAGCGGCGCGAGGCCGAACTGTCTAGCGCGGCGAAGCGGGCGGAGCGTCGGGAGTCGCGTGGACGTTTCAAAGGCCTTGGCGGTCGTGCGGCGGTTGATGTCGGGCGACGGTTCTTTCCGGTGCTTCAGCGGCCGTCGTGGGCACCAGTGGACGCCCGTGCGGGGGTGACGCCCCTGCGGTACCTCGACGACCACACGTTCGTGGCCGTAGATGGTGCGGGCGCGGATAGTCGCCGGGCGGTCGTCGTGTCCGACACGCCGTTCTGGGGCGAGAACCGAGAGGGACAAGTCGAGCGTCTCGACGTCTCGCTTGTACCTCAGGGAGAGGCCGTTGTAACGAAGAACGCGCCCGTCAACGTTCGGATCGGGCGCTCAGCGACCGACGGGGTTGAGTTCGAAGACGCCGCGGTCCGGTTGCGGCCGACCGTCGACGCGCCGGAGCCTCCGACGGCGGTCGTCACCGAGGACCGTGTGACCTATACGAATCTGGCGCGCGACACGGACCTTGCGATCTCGCCGCTGCCGAACGGCGTGCAGACCCACCACATCCTTCGCAGCGAGGCGGCACCTGAGATCTTGTCATTCGACGTCGCGTTGCCTGACGGCGCTCGAATCGAGCAGGGCGAGCACGGGACACTCAGCATCGTCGGCATGAAGGAGCAGATCGGGACGATCACTGCGCCGATCGCTGTCGACGCTCAGGGCCAGACGGTGCCGGCACGCCTCCGCCTGGACGGTCAGCGGGTGTCACTCGAGGTGGAACACCGCTCGGCGGATCTCGCGTATCCGATCATGGTCGACCCCAACTTCGTCCTCGACCAGTACCAGGATGACGGTGCCGGTCTTCCGAACCAGGGGTGGGGCTTTCACAGTCCGTGGCCGACGAAGTTCTCGGGAGAGTTCCGGACGATCTCCCCGACGGTCACGGAGAAGTATGTGTACGCCAACGGTGGTGCGTACATCAACCACACGGAATGGGGGTGGCTGGAGTACGACGCCCCGCACCTGGCGGCTGGCGGCCAGGGGTTCGTCTACAAGACGCAGTTCTACAACGTCTCGCACAGCCCGCAGAACACCTGCATGACGCTGGGAATCTACGACCGCGAGGCACAGACCTGGCCCTCGACGGGCTCACATCACGCCTACAACATCGGTGCGAACACGGGGCCCTTGGTGCAGTGCGGCGCCCTGGCGGGATGGGTCGTCGACGTCTGCGGTGACGGCTACGCCGCGTCGGGGAACTGCTGGAACGCGCCCGCCCGCTCGCAAGCGAACATGCAGATCTGGGCATGGGGGAACGGCACACGCGCCAACGACGCGTGGGTCGGCGTCGGCAGCACCGCCGTCTTCCTCCGAGACAACGACAACCCGGTCATCACGACGACATCGGTGCCCGGCGGCGGGCAATGGCACAACCCCGGCCCTCTCGAGCAGCAACTGAACTTCACGATGAGCGCGTACGACCCCGGACTCGGGATGAAGAGCACCTCGGTCCGCGTCGACACCACGGATCTCCCCAGCACCCTCGGCTGCACTGGAACCGTCGACAATCCCTGCCCACGCGACCAGCCACTCGCAAAGACCCACCAGCTCGCCGACGGCGAGCATGACGTCACCTTCTCGGCCACGGACATCCTCATGAACACGACCACCGGCACGACGCAGAAGGTCCGGATCGACCGCGGCGCGCCCCAGGTCAAGTTGAGCGGGCCCCTCTCAGCACGCATCGGTGACTCCGCCACGTCCAGCGCGACTCGCGCGGTCCGGGATGCCACAAAGCTGACAATCGACATCACCGACGGGACCGCGTCGGCACCAAGATCTGGGATCAAGACCGCCTCCTTCACCCTGACCCGCGACGGGACTACGCCCCCGAGTGGCGTCGTGCCGGCAGACATCCCGCAATCTGAGTGCCCAACGCCCGGCGTGTGCACCGCCAAGCAACGGACCCTCACCACACCGTCACAAGCAGGCCTGTACCTCCTCACGATCAACGCCCAGGACTGGGCGGGAAACAGCATCGCCCCGAAGACCATCTACTTCCGGGTCGCCGCCGGCAAGATCACCTCGGTCGTCGAAGGGCAACGATCGAGCCGCTACGTCACGCTGAAGGCAACCCCTCCGGCAGGGGCACAGAACGTGGTGTTCGAGTACCGCGCCAACGGCGGCGCGTGGGGGTCGCTACCCGAGAGCATGACCAAGCAGGGTCCCCTCGATCCCGTCACCTGGCCCGTCGCGACCAGCAAGACACTGGTCTGGGACATCGTGCGCCAGTACACCGGCAACATCGGTACCTCAACGAACGGCGGGTCGACCGACGCCACCGGTGTGGTCGGCCTGGTCAACGGCGGGATCGAGGCGTACAAGCCCTTTGAAGTCCGCGCGCGCTTCCCGAACGGCACAGCCGATCCGGTAGATGACCCGACCAGTGATGAATTGCGGATGGAGTACGACCCGTCAGGCGACGGCACGAGCAACTCCCGGGAGACGGTGGGCCCCGGGAGCGTCGACCTTCAGACCGGAGCATTCTCGTTGTCTTCGACCGATGTGTCCGTCGACGCGTACCTGACGAATCTGGAGCTCACACGGACGTACAACTCCCGTACGCGACTGCAAACAGGCGCGGCTGTAGGCCCGCTGGGACCGGGATGGACGCTCGGGATCCCATCGATCGAGGGATCGGAGTACCAGAAGGTCCACTACGAACCGCCGGTGGTCGAGAACATCACGTGGGACGACGACTCAGGCGACACAGACACCGTCGTCGAACCCGGCTACGCCGTCGTGACCATGGGTGACGGGTCAGAAATCGTGTTCTCCCAGACCGGCGATGCCCCCGCCAACTTCACGCCCGAAGCCGGCCTGGAGGACCTGCGCCTCGAGCGGACCGCCGGGACTGCCGAGGCTCCGACCGAATTCGCCCTCACCGACGAAGACGGACAAGAGGTCTTCACGTTCAAAGCCAACGGCACGCCGAAGACCTACGAGATCTCCGCCGTGAAGTCCCTGGGCACTAACGCTCGAGAGCTCAAGTATCAGTGGGGGGTGTCCGGCGGAAAGCGGGTCTTGTACCGGATCGTCGCGCCTGCGGCAACCGGCGTGACCGGTTGCGACAAGCCGGTCAACCAGACGCCGCCGGTGTATCCGGAGAACGGGTGCCGCTGGCTGGACCTCGAGTACTCGAATGGGCTCTTGCAAGCGGTCAAGTTCCGCGCGTACAACGCCGCGGGCTCAATGGAGACGCGGACGATGGCGTCGTACGCATATTGGCCCGACGGGCGCCTGAAGTCCATGACGGACGCCGCAGGTCTAACCACCGAGTACGAGTACCAGACGGTCGCTGGCGCCGAGCCCAAGCCGACCCTGTTGAACAAGATCGACCCGCCAGGCCCCGACCTGCCATGGACGATCAACTACCAAAGCGAGGCGACAGACAAGGACCCCGGCCGGCTCCTGAACGTCCAGCGCCCGACGCTCGCGCCCGCAACAGGAACGGCCACGACAAAGCTCGACTACGAGATCCCGCGCTCCAACCAAGCACCCGACAACGGGCCCTGGGACATGCGACCCGCCACGTTGCAGGACCTCGGACAGAACGACGTCCCGATCGACGGCACCGCGATCTACACGGCCGACGTCTCGACCTCAACCAACCCGCAGGACGCCACGGTCCACTACCTCAACGGGCAGGGACGCACCGTGAACACCGTCAGCCGAGGCCCCGATGACGCATGGGCAAAGGTCTCGATAACGGAGTACGACGCGTACGGCAACATCACCCGGCAGATGACCCCGGAGAACCGGCGGGCAGCCAAGGAAGCGACGCTGACAGCCGGCGAAACACGCGCCGAACGAGCGCGGGCGCTCAGCACCCTCCGAGGGTATGAGACCAACGATGCAGGGTCGCGCATGGCCTGGGAGATGGGGCCACGCAAGGACGTTCGCATCTCCGGGCAGACCGGCACCGTTCCGGCCCGACGTCACACCGTGTACGTCTACGACGAGGGCCGCACGGTCGGAGACACCAAGAACTACAACTTCCCGACGACGACCACCGTCAGCGCCTTGAAGGGCACCGACTACAGCACGCCTGCGGCCTTGATCACCGACGATGTGGATCGACGTGTCAGCAAAGCCACGTACGACTTCGCTAAGCGCGTCCGGCTCGAATCCGTCACGGACCCCGGCTCGAGTCCGAACCTGAACCTGCGAACAACGACCGCCTACGACGACCAGGGCCTCGTCACCGAGGAGCGGATGCCTCGCAACCCCGGTGGGGGGGATGCTTCGGCACGGCGCACCGTGTACTACACCGGCGACAACAGCGCCTCTGTCACTGAGTGCAGAAACAAGAAGCACTGGGCCGGATTCATCTGCCAGCACCGGCCGGCAGCGCAGCCCGGCACCACCGGACTCCCCGAACTCCCCATCACGACCTACGAGTACAACGCGCTTGGGGAGGTCTCGAAGGAAACCGACATCGTCTCCGGCACACCGTCGGCGACCAGGACGACGACAACGACCTTTGACACTCTCGATCGCCCGAAGCGCGTCGCGACCACCAGCTCAGGCACAAACCCAGGGGCGTCGCTCCAAGACATCGAGACCGTGTACGACGCCGCGACCGGCCGAGTCACCGAGACACAGCAGAAGACCGGCACGACGACCGTACGTGCAATCAAGCGTGAGTACGACGCGCTCGGACGCATGTTCAAGTACACCGACGCTGACGGCCTCGTCACGACAACGTCGTTCGACATCCTCGACCGTCCGGTCGCCATCAGCGACACTAAGAACGGTTCACCGCAGCAGGGAACTCGGACGCTGCAGTACGACACTCGCACGGGTGCCGTCGCCGGAGTGACGGACCCTGCGCTCGGCCAGTCCAGTGGCTCATCATCGATCGTGGGCGTGTATGACCTTGACGGCCGGCTGACCTCCCAGACGTTCACCAAGTCCGGGGTCAAGATGGGCCTCGCCTATGACGCCGAGGGCGCGGTACGTGCGAGGGAGTACACCAGCGGGGCAACGCAGCTCCACCGCTCGGAGGCGGTCCGCTCGATCCACGGAGAGATCCTCGAACAGACGTCCCGCAAGACCGGGCAGGTCCAGACGAACTCGGCGTACGCCTACGATGCGGCCGGGCGTCTCGTCAAGTCTGATGGGACGGTTGACGGGCAGTGCACCGTTCGTCTGTACGCCTACGGGCACTCGACGGAGACCACGCCGGCGGGTGCCGACAGCAACCGCACTCGGCTCACGACACGGGCGCCGGCAGGTGGCGGCGCGTGCGCAACCAGCGGTGGGACCGCGACCGACTACACGCATGACATCGCGGACCGGATTACCGGCTCCGGCATCGCCTACGACGCGTTCGGACGGATCACCTCGCTGCCTGCATCGTCGGCAGGCGGCGCCCAACTGACAACGAGCTACTACGTCAACGATCTCGCCCGCACGATCACACAGTCGGGGAAGACCACGACCATCGCACTCGACCCCGCCGACCGCGTAAGGACCCGCGACATCAGCGGCACCGACAGCTACACCGAGACGGTGCACTACGCCGCCGACGGCGACGAACCCGCGTTCACTCTTCGCGGGACCGCGATGACGCGCGAGATCAGCGGACTCGACGGCGACCTGGCCGCGATCAGCACACCCAACGACGACGTCAAACTGCAGCTCACCGACGTCCACGGCGATCTCGCCGGAGAAGCGGACAACACCCCAACCCCGGCACCACCGGCCTTCCTGGTCGGAGGAGACGAATTCGGCGTCCCGAGGCCGATCCCCGGCGGCCCACCAATCATCAAGACCGGCGTCACGTCAGCCGCCACCGGCCCGCCCGTCGCTTCGTCGCTGTCCGTCACACGTCCCGCAGTGCAGAACGGCGACCTGCTGCTAGCCAGCATCATCGCCGGAGAGAACGGCACCATCACGCCACCTTCAGGCTGGACCGCCGTCACCGGATCAGAAACCGGAGCCCACGATGCGCGTCTGAAGCTCTACTACCGCTACGCGACCGCAAGCGAACCCTCGAGCTACACCTTCTCGTTCTCAACCTCCTCGCAGCACATCGCCAGCATCACCACGCTGCGCAACACGGCTTCCTCGAATCCGATCGACGTCATCGCGACCGCAAGCGGGACAAGCAACTACGCACCGTCACCGTCCGTCACCCCAACCAAGCACAACGCCGCAATCCTCAGACTCGCCGCGAGCTCAAGCCCGTGGCCAACGGTCGAGACGGGCAGCGAAAGCGGCCAGTACCTCGGCGGCCTTGAATCGTGGGCGTTCGGAACGCCGCCTATCCTCGACTGGGACGAATACGCATACGACGAGAGCTGGGGCTTCGAGCTCAGCGCGGCCGGTTCTCTCACCATCCGCGTGGCCGGCAAGAACAGCCCGAGCGGCGCCCTCAACGTTGTAAGCCAGCCTGCAGACATGGGAGCGCCGACCGACTCCGTTACTGCCGCAATCGCCGCCAGCAATACGAACGCGCTCAGTCGCTCGAGCTACCGCTACCTCGCCGGCAAGCAACGCCACACGACCACCGACACCGGAGTCATCGAGATGGGAGCACGGATCTACGTCCCACAACTCGGACGATTCCTCCAGCCCGATCCCGTCTACGGCGGATCCGCAAACCGGTACGACTACGCGTCCCAAGATCCCGTCGGTAACAACGACCTCGACGGCCGCGCCTGCCGCTCTCGCGACAAGATGTGCAAGCGGGCCAAGGCGGTGCACGCCCGCAACATGAGACTCGCGCGACAGATCGCCAACAACGCTGCGCGAATCGCGAAGCGGATCCAGCGCTCGCAGGCATCAAAGGACTCGAAGCGTGCCGCGCGCGCCGCGGCCAGAATCGCCAAACGCAGCGTGCGGCAGATTGCGCGGGCAATCACGGAAGGAATGAAAGTGAGTCCGGTCGGATACCTCGGGTGCAACACGGTGCATGCGTGGTTGGACAAGGACAACTCCGTAAGCGACTCAGTGAAAGACGCGTTGATCGAATGCACCGGCCTCGGCATGTTCGTGGACCCATGACCCAGGCCCTGCGCGTAACGTCCCTCGTTACCAAGGGACTGGTCCTAGCCTTCTTCCTAAGTCTCGGCGTGTCAGCGCCGAGATGGGTAAGCCTTTCACTACTGGCCGCGGGCGCTGTCGTCGTCGTATGCGGAGGAATCGTCAGCGCCGTTGCTTCGGAACGGCGCGGACGACCAACGAGTGGCGATGGAGCCCACACGGAGGTTGCTAACCCACCCAGCGACCAGAACACCGATCGGGAAGAGCTCCGGTGAGGCCGATCGAGTTGGCTCGAGGCCACCGATACACCGGCCGAGGCTAGGCGCCCACACAGCGGTTCTTCCTCGTCGTGGGATCGCCTGCGCGCAAACTCCAAGCCGGCTTCGCGTTGTGGTGTGGGGCGGCTAGGAGGCCGTTACTCGCTACGTGGTACGCGACGTCATTGCCGCGCAAGTACTGCCCTCGTGGGTCCTGGAGGTCTCATCGTCGCGGATGCGTCCTCGGCGGGGTGACGGCACCGTGGGCGTCCGTCAACCGGCAGACGCACGGATCCCCGGCCCGAACGTCGTGGAGACTCCCGCACGACTACGTCGCGGCTGGTCGTCGCTAGCAGATCCGGACCGCTTCGACATTCGCTGACCGAGCGCCGGGGAAGTTCCAGCGGACCCGGCTGTACGCAGGCTGGTCAGACTCATCGCCGCAGGCCATGTTCTGGATACGTGATAGGACGACGGTGCCATGCTTCGTCCGACACGGCTTGTACTCGAGCACGCAGAACGTGATTCTCCCCTTGCCTACGGCGCGGCTGGTGCCCCAGCCGGTCCATTTCAACTTCCGGGCGCCGTAGATCGTCTCGTCGTAGGGCGCGCCGCCGGTGCTCGTCAGGATCTTCTCGCTGAGCACGTTGCGGGGTTTGACGGTCGGCTTCTCGTCGTGCCACAGCACTGGCTGACCGGCGCCGCTCGCAGCGGATGGCATAATCAGAGCGGCGGCGAGAGCGGTACCGCGGAGTGTGGCGCTGACGATCATGGGTCCCTGACTGGTCGTACTGAGCTGGCCAACCGGAGTGTATGGGACGGCGGGCGGCGCGATGCGGCTAGGACTCCGCCTCGGCCAGGCCCAATCAGGGTGCATGGAGCGCCGAGGGCATCACGCCGGCCACCTTCCGGTCAGAGCGGGTGGCATGCCGGGGGTGAAGTTCCCCGCCCCCCGGCCGGCGGGAACGTGCGCCCCATGCGCACGAGCACCTACCGCGTCGGAGAGCACGAGGTCGCCGTCTCCGCGATCGTCCTCGAGGACGCCGACGCCGAACGCGAGGCCATGCGACGCGCCACCAACGAGGGCGGGATCAGCGTGTACACCGCCGAGCGCGCCTGGTCGGAGAGCGTTCTCATCATCGTCGGCCCCGAAGAACCCGTCACAAGAGCGACGGAGAGTGTCCGTGATCTCGGGCCATCCCTGAGCCTCGGCGATCTTCAGGCCACCGCGATCGCCGACCGCTGGCTGCAGACCCTGCACACCGCGCGCGAGCGCGGCGACCGCTCCGTCACGCAACGCGTCCGGTGGCCCCGCCGCCACGGCGGCGACCAGTGACACCGCCGGCGCGCCGGCGCGCCCCGCGCCGCGCGGCCGGGTGCCCGGTCACCGTCACCACCCGCGACACCGTGGCGATCACGACGGTCACCATCGACGTCAGCGCCCGCGGCACGCGCATCCACGCCCCCGACAGCCACGAGCTCATCGTCGGCGCCCGAGTGAGGGTCGACCTCGGCACCGACACGCACCCCGTCGTCCTCGACGGCCAGATCATCAGGATCACCACCGAAGTCATCGCGATCGAGTGGCCGCCTCCTGCGCTCGCGGTCGCCCAGCAGATCGCCGCGCTCACCGACGTCCACGCGTCCACGCGCTGACCGTCGGCCTCAGGCGAGTGGGCGTACCCGCCGCGCGCGGTCGGCTTCGTGCCGCCGTAACGCGTCTGCGACGTCGCGGCGCTCGAACCGCATCGCGAACTCCGCCAGCGCCTGGCAGCCGGCCTCTACGTCCTGACCGAGATCCAGCAGCGCGGACACGGCGCCGTCGACGAACTCGAGTCCGGCACCCGCGTCCCGGGCCGCCATGGTCACCCAGCGCGTCGCCAGCCGCGAGTACATCGGGTCGCCGACGTCGGCGTGCATCAACACGATCCGCAGCGCATCGGTGACCGAGAGGTTCTCGCACTCCCGTGCAGCCATGCGGACGGCGGACGCATCGCGGCCACGGAGCGCTCGGTCAAAGCGGGTGTATGGGCGACCCTGAGACGTCATGCGAACGCATGTTCGCACACGCTGCTAGGGGTCTAGATGTAGTACCAGCCGTAGGGGAGGACGCAGATCAGCGATGAGCTGCCGTCTTGCCACGTCCACCGGCGCGGCGTTCCGCCGACGTTGCGGCAGTTCTGGATCCGGCGCTGCAGATCACGGCGCACCGCCGCGCGCTGGCGGCGCAGCCTCGCCGCGGCACGTCGGTCGCGAGCGCGGCTCTCTGCTCGACGAAGGCGCTGGCACTGCGCCTTGGAGATTGTCCGGATGCTGCCGCGGCGGGTGTACTCGTTGCCGTCGTCGTCGGAGGCGGTGAGGGTGAAGCGGTAGCGGCCGCCGCCGTACTTGCAGGTCCAGTCGAACGTGATGGACCCGTCGGTTTGTGGTCCCCATCGGAAGTTGCGGACCTGCTCGCGGCCGCCGCGGCGAAGTGACAGCCGGAGGTACGCGTAGGCGTTGGTCTTGACGATGAGCTTCGAGTATCCGGGGGTGCGACTGCTGCGGATCCGATACGACCGCGTTCTGACCTTCAGACCGTCGACGGGCGGGCCCTTGATGCGGAACCGGACGGGGTCGCTCTCTGTCGAACGGCCGTCCGGAAGGCGACGCACGACCGACCACTGGTAGCTGCCAGGCCATAGCGGGTCGTTGAACTGTGCGCGCGCGATGCCGTCTTTGATCTTGAACTGCGCCTTCTGGTCGGCCGGCTCGTATCCCTTACGCGTGCTCGAGGGTTCGTCCGCGGTGTCGTCGTAGTAGTCGTCGGCGCTGTCGACGTCGGCCTGTTCGTCGGTCGTGGGCACCCACGTCCCGTCTGCGGCGACCAGTGCAAGGACCTTGCCTTCACGGTCGCTGAGGTGCAGCTCGTCGGTGTAGCGCTGAGAAGTGGGCCACGCGAAGACCGGACGCCGTCCCTCCAGCCAGCCCGATGCCGCGCCGAACGCCGGGAAGGGCGACACGAGGGGCAGCAGGGGCATACGGACCTGTGCTGTCGTGACCACCCTTCCGACGCTGTTGCGCACGGCAGCGCAGAGCGTCGCCTCGGGCGATTCGGGCATCTCGAACCGGTAGACCTTGGAGTAGGGCCCACCGGGGAGATCGTCGCTGGCCACGGACGCCTCACGATCGAGGCTGGGGCATGTCGTGCCGCTCACCACGTCCACGGCCAGAGCAGCAGCCTCCTCGGTGGTTCCCTGAACCGTGAACGCGCGGGCTTCCCTGCGCAGGTACGGCGAGGTGTCACCGGAGAACACGATCGTTGCGTTCATCGACCGGATGCCAACCGTTGTCTCGCTGCGCGCCGATGCGCTCGCCGACTCGGACTTAGCGACGTACGCGCATACTCGGTAGGTCCCTGCCGTGCTCGGGATGAACGCGGTCTTCAACGAGAATGCCCCCTCGATGTAGCGGCCGTAGGCGGTCAACGCGTCTGCCCCTGGCGGTCGCCCGCCGAACGACGGGGCACAGCCGTCGGCCGTCGTGGCATAGGCGTACAGGTAGCGCGGGACCTCGGTGGTCCCCGAGATCGTCACGTCGACGGCGCGCTGGTCAACCCGGTTTGCGCCAAAGTCCACTGCCAGTGTCGCGGTGCTCGCGCGCGCCACGAGGAGGGCTTCTGAGATGCCGTCGGGGGAGCCATCCTCGCTGTCAGCGATGTAGACGCAGACTCGGTAGGCGCCCGCGTCCGGTGGGAAGAACGCCGAAGCTTCGGAGAACGCGCCGGCATCGATATAGCGGCCGCTGGAGTACCACAGCTGCGGGGCGCCTAGCGGCCGGTCGGCGTAGCGCGCAGTGCATGTCCCGGAGGTGACGAAGCCGTAGAGATACCGCGACACCTCGGTGTTGCCGGTGATCGTCACCGGAATGCTGCGGTTCTCCGTCGGGTCAGCTCCGAACGTGATGGCAGCAGAGGCGGCGTTCCCGCGTGCCGTGAACGTGGCTTGCCCGGTCGCAGCTGGAGTAGATGTCTCGCTGGATGCTAGGTAGGCGCAGACGCGATACAGCCCGGTCTTCGACGGTGTGAACGCGGTGGCTTGCGAGTAGGTCCCGCTGGAGACGTAGCGGCCGCCGCCGTACCAGAGCTGCGGCTCGCCGGGGGCGCGGTCCGCGTACCGGCTGGCGCAGCTTCCTGCCCGCGTCACGTAGCCGAAGAGATACCGGGCGGACTCAGTCGTTCCTCCGACCGTCATCGACACGCTGCGGTCCTCGACGGGGTCAGCGGCCACTGAGATCGAGACGGTCGCCGCCCGAGCGGGCCCGGCGGCCATGAGCAGGGCGACGAGGGCCAGCAGGCAGGAAAGCGAGGCAAAGCCCGGAGCGGTCCGAGATCCCGAGGAGCGAGGAAGGGACATGGTGTGAGCGAGGCCGCGATGCGGCGACACGGGGATTGAACCAGAGTGCTTGAGCGCTTGCGTGCCGTGGCGCAGATCCCTGTCCCACGGCGGCTGCGCCCGCCCCCCGGGGTGTCGGAGTGTGGGCGCCATGCCCGTCACGCGTCACATCCACACCACATCACGGGTGGCGATCGCCAACATCATCGTCACCGTCGCGCTGCTCGCCGCCAGCGCGCTGGCCAGCGCGACGATCGCCCACCCGGTTCCCGCCGCGCTCCTGCTCGCGTTCGCGGCGATCAGCGAACTGATCTCGGTCCCGCTCTCGAAGGGGCGGCTCAGCGGATGCTTCGGCGCCGTGCTGGTCATCGCCTGGATGTCCGGTCCGCTCGCCGGCGCGATCGCCGCGATCCTCGTCACCCTCATCGACGCCGTGAAGCACCGGTCCGACCTCGCGCGCGCGGCGGTGAACACCACCGGCCTCGCGCTTGCCGCGACCGCGGCCGGCGCGATGAGCACGATCGCCGTCAAGAACGGGGTCGGCCTCGACGACGGCTGGTTCGCCGTCGTGTGCTTCGGCTCGTACCTCGTCGCGATCTGCCTGGAGTTCTGGTGGGTCTACAGCTTCGACCTCGGCGACGGTGTCGACCGCCTCACGAAGATGACCCGGGAGGTCCTCCTGCCGCTGATGCCGCAGTTCGCGTGCATGGCATGCGTGACCGCGGCCGTCCCGCTGCTCTACGCACAGCTCGGCGCGCTCGCGCTGCTGCTGGTGTTCATCGTCCTGCTGAGCTTCCAGAGCCTCGTGCGCGAACTGCTCATCTCCCGTCGGCGCGCAGAGCGCCTGGACGAGAGCGTCCGCGAGATCGCCGAGCGCGAAGCGGCGTTCGAGAAGCTGAGCTTCGGCGCGCTGCGCGCCCTGGTGCAGTCGATCAACCTCCGCGACCGCATGACCGCCCGGCACTCCGGTGCCGTGGCGAAGTACGCCCGCGAGATCGCCCGCGAACTGGGGTGCAGCGAGCAGGACCTCGAGCTCGTGCACATGGCGGGCCTGCTGCACGACGTCGGCAAGCTGATCTTCGACGACGCGATCCTGACCGGCACCCAGCGGCTGACCGACGAGCAGTTCGAGATCGTCAAGCGCCACCCCGGTGTCGGCGCCGAGCTCGTGCGGGGCATGCCCGGCTACGAGCAGGTCAGCGACATCATCCGCCACCACCACGAGCGCATCGACGGGCGCGGGTACCCCGACGGTCTCGCGGGCGATGACATCCCGCTGCTGAGCCGGTGCATCAGCGTCGCGGACACCTACGACGTCATGACCGCGCGGGACTCCTACCGCAAGCCCGTCCCGCGGGCGGAGGCGATCGCCGAACTGCGCCGCGTCTCCGGCGCCCAGCTCGACGGCACCGTGGTGGAGGCCTTCGTCGACGTTCTCGCACGGACGGACCTGTCCTTCGACCATGCGAGCTCCACCGACTTCGCGCGCCAGCTGGAGATGCAGCCCAGCCGCACGCGGGCCGCGGCGTGACCCGTCTCGCAGAACCGGCCCGCACAGGGCGGGCCGGTTCCGGTGAAACGTGGCGGCATAGCAGTGGTGTGACTAGCGACGGAAAGCCATCGCGAGCCCCCTCTCTGCTCGGGGATATGCCGACGGCCACGTGGACGGGCCGAGCACCGGATTCTGGCGTGCCGCGCGGACGGGTCAAGCGATGACCCGCGGCCCGCTGCGACTCGCCGTATTCCGCAGGCTGCTCGGCGTCTACACCGCCGACCAGATCATCGACTGGATCGCGTCGATCGCGCTCATGATCCTCGTCTACGACCGGACCAGCAGCGCGCTGGCTACCGCGGCGCTCCTGCTGTGCAAGACGTTCGCTCCAGCGCTGCTCGTCCCGCTCCTCGCAGCGCGAACCGACCGGGCCAGCGTCCGCACCGTCGTCGCGGCCAGCAGCGCGCTCGCCGCCGTCGCCCTGGCCATCCTGGCGGCAGGGCCGCCTCACGCGCTGTGGCCCGCGACGCTCCTGCTCGGTACCGCGGCGCTGCTGGGCCGCTCGACGATCCGCGCCACGGTCCCGCTCACCCTCGCGCCGGACGACCTCAAGCTCGGCAACGGCGCCCTCAACGTCGCCAGCGCCGCGCTCACCGCCACAGGGCCGCTCGCCGGCGCCGCGGCCGTCGTGACGCTCGGGGCGGAGAGCACCCTGCTGCTCGCCTGCGCGATCGCAGCCGCCGCGGCGGTCATCACGGCCGCGACGTTCCCCGACATCCGCGCCGACCACGACCCCGACCAGCCGGGGGAGACCATCACCGAGCCCACCCGGGGGATGTGGGTGCTGCTCGCAGGCGCGGCCGCGCTGATCCTTCTGTTCAGCATGGACGAGCCCGCGCTCGTCGCCTACACCCGCGAGAGCCTGGACGCGGGTGACGTCGCGTACGGGATCCTCGTCTCCGCATGGGGTGTCGGCCTGCTCATCGGCAGCGCCGCGTACTTCCGCCTTCGCCACGTCCCGTCCGTCGCGCTCGTGACCCGATCGGCTGTCGTGATCGCCGCCGGCTACCTGACCGTCGGCCTCGCGCCGACCACGGCGATCGCCGCGGTGGCGTGCGTCGTGTGCGGCGCGGGCAACGGCACCATGCAGGTCGCGCTCATCACCGCCGTCCAAGAAGCCGTGCCTGCCCAGCTGCAGGTCCGCGCCGCCGCATGGATCGAGGCGATTGGCGCTGCCGCGGCGGGTCTCGGGTACCTGGCCGGCGGAGCGCTCGCCGCCGGGATCTCACCGCGCGCCCCGTTCATCGTCGGCGGCCTCCTCGCCCTCGCCGTCACCACCACCATGCTCGTCGCCCTGGTCGCCGGAGCGCGGCCGCGCACCGCCCGCTGACCGGGCCGCGAAAGAAGAGGGGGGGTCCACAGGGCGGCCGTGACGACTACCAGTCGTCAGGAGCCAGACCCGAGATGAGATCAGCCCCCAACACAACTCCCGAAGCCGCATCCCTGGCGGCCGGCGGCACGGTCTCCGCGTCTTGTGAGAGGGACGCGCTCCAGCCTGGTCCCGAGCCCGGAGGGCCTGACACCGTGACGGGCTCGCCTCCCATGAACACGCGCCCGCTCCCCGCCCGGCATGGCGGGGAGCGCAGCGCGCCCACCGGACGCGTCCTGCGCCGCGAACACCCCCGCATCGTCGCCTACGACACCGACCTCGACCTGTCACCGGCCGGACGGATCGGCGGCTGGTTCACCAACCTCATCGACGCGCAGATCCACGCCGAGCTCGGCCAACGCGACGTCGCGATCCTGCGCACCGACGACCGGCTCTGGCTCGCCGCGCTCGAACTCGCCGACCCCACCGAGGCCGCGAGATGACCTGCAGCGTGCGCACCCTGCTCGCCGAACCGCGGCCGCGCACCCCGCACGTCTGCCACGGCCACCACGACGAAGACGCCGTCGCCGAGTGGCACCGCGGACTTGCGATCCTCGTCAGACGCCTTGACGGCGCCGAACGTGCCCTGCAGCGCACGCTCGAGCGCCCCCGTGACGGGCTGCTGCATCCCGAGGAATGCATGCGCCACCTGCGCCGCGCCACGTCGCAGATCACGCAGCTCACCACGTGCGCCTGTGCGATCGACGAGCCCGGCACACTGCTCGCCGCCGGAGCATCGCTCGCGCGCGTACGCGCGGGAGCGGTCATGTGCAGCGGCAAGGCCATGGGCGCCGAGTCCCGGCAGGCGCTCATGATCGAGGCGTCCGTGATCACGTCCGACGCCCTCACGGCACTCTGGACCGTCCTGGACGAGCCCGATCTGTCACGCGCCGTTCCGGCCCGAGATGAGCGCCCCCCGGCGCGCGCGACGCTGTGCCGAGCATGAGTACCGATGTGAACATGCCGGACGACCTCGACTTCCCGCTCTTGGATGCAGAGCAGGTGAGCGAGCTGCTTGGCGGCGTCCCGCCCAAGACGATCCGCAACATGGGTCGTGAGGGCCGTCTGCCCTCAGTCGTGATCGGCCGCCGGCGGATGTACAGCCGCCGGCAGATCGAACGCGTTGTGGCCGAAGCCGCACGGCGCGGCCGCCCCATCTGAGACAAGGCCTCGTCGCAGAAGCCGACGCTGCTCGCGAAGCGCCAGTCGGCGCGGGGCGCGGCGCGCCTGCCACCGGGGCCTGCCACTGTCTCCTATGCCCGTCGTCGAGGCGACTCGTCGCGACGCGCGCTTGTGCTCTGGCTTGTGCTCCAGATGTCTCGTTGTGCTTCGCTTGTGCTGGATTCGGTGGCGCCGGTGGGCCGAAATCGTCCGCAAAATGCGGGCTCCGGGACTAGCTGGCCCCCACGGGCCGTTCGACCACTTAGCTGTTAACCGAAGGGTTGTGGGTTCGAGTCCCACCCCCGGAGTCCCACGTGAAGCCCGCTCCGGCGGGCTTCACTGCTTCTCGCCCGTGCTCGGTCAGGCCACGACGTAGCCGACGCGCTCCAGGCCCTGGATCCGCCGCTGCAGGAACGCCTCTCGGCGGCGGACCAACTCCCGCCCTCGTGCGAAGGCCCCGGCATCGCCGTCGCGCGCCCCGGCGGCAAGCGTGCGGTAGGCGGCCTCGACGTCGCGCATCATCGCCGCGATGCCTCGCTTTGTCAGCAGGGCGCGTTCAGGCGAACGCGTGGCGGCGACGGAACGCGCCGCAAGGCCATAGGCGTCGCCGAGGGATGTCGCGGCGCGCGCCTGGCCCGTGGAGGTCCGCGCGCGGGCCAGACGGGTCCGCCGCGCGATCCGCCGCGTGTTGAGCTTGCGCATGGTCTCGCGCATCGAGGTCGCGAACGCGACCTGCTGACCCGTGGCGATCGCGGCGCTGTCGATCTGCGGCAGCGCGCGGATCGGATCAGGCGCGGCCGGGGTCGCCGTCCCGCCGGAGGCGACGGCCACGATGATCCCGACCACGAACGCCGCGAGGGCGCCGAGTCCGACGAGGACGGCGCGGGGCTGACGCAGCGCCGCGGCGGCTGCGCCGCCGCCGGCCGATGGGCTGGGGGCTGAGGTCTGCGGTCGCGCGGCGTCACCGGCGACGGCCTCCTGGGCCCGCGCGAGGAGCTCGGACGGGGTCACGGGCCGCTGCATCGGGTCGTCGGCGAGGGCATCCCAGAGGAGCGCACTCAGCCGGGGACCGAGCGCTCGGGCCCCGTCGGCCGGGGGAAGCGTCGACAGCGTCCACGGCGGGGGAGACTGGCCGGTGACGGCGGTGCGCAGGAGCCCGGCGATCGCGTACACGTCCGATCGCGCGGAGGGGCGCGAGCCGGGCGTGAGCTCGGGCGCGCGAAACGGCGCTGGGCCGGCGGCAGGGGTGACATCGGCGCCCAGGCCGAGCGCCGCGAGCACCGCGCCGTCGTCGCCACCTGCCCGCGGCGCGGACACACCGGCGACTCGTGCACTGTCCAGCGCGTCCGGCAGCGGCGTGAGAAGCTCGACGGCGTCCTCGGGCGACAGCCCGCCGCGCGCCTCGAGCGCAGCGCGCACGATGTCGGCGACCGTGGTCGCGGCGTCACGTGAGGTGTCGCGGTCCATCGCTCGCGCCATGGTCAGGGAGCGAGTTCACCAGGGAGGGCGGGCGCGCGACGCAGATCGGGGATCGTCAACGCGTCGCGGTCGGCCGCGGGGCGCGGGGCGCTCACCGCGGCGATCTTCGCGACCTGCTTGGGCTTCTCGCCGCTGAAGAGGTCGCCGAGCAGCAGCGGCAGCATGAACGCGCCGGCCAGGATCGCCACGATTGCCCAGGGGCGGGAGAGGATGTCGTCAACGCTGCTCGGCATGGAGGCGGCGGTCGCCAGACACCGCTCCGATCGTAGACCCCGCGGCGGCGGGGCCGAGCCGGTCACCGCTTACCGCGGGCATGCCGTCGGCAGCCGTCCGCCGGGCCGCAGGCACCGGTCGGTGCGCTGCGGGGCGCGCCCGCGCCTGATCACGATCCGGGTGTACTTGCCGATCGACCCGGCCCGCGTGACGTGGACCACTAGGCGGACGCCGGGCCGCAGGAGACGGTGCTCCAGGGCCCGCACACGTCCGGGTGCGACGGTCCGAGCCTTCCAGGGACACCCGCGCCCTGCGCAGCTGATCCGGGCCCGGTCGCCCGCGGGTGCGCGGATCTCGAACCGCGTGAACCGTGTGCCACGCCGCCCGGCGCGCCCGGCGATGCGCACGATCGGACGTGGCGACATCGTCCGCGTGGGGCGGACGGTGGTCGCCGGCGGCGGCGAGGCGGCCGAAGCGGATGTGCCCTGCGCCGGCGGCGCGCCGGGGAGCGCGACGACGTCGCGAAAGACGCTGCGCTCCAGCCCGTCCGCGTCCCGCACCCGCAGGCCGACCACGTGGGCGCCCGGCGTCGTGAACGCGGTCTGCGCCGCCGGGCCGGTCGCGTCGTCGTACGCGCCGTCACCGTCGAGATCCCAGGTCACGTCCGCGTCGGCAAGCTGCCCGTCCGGATCGCTCGACGTCGATGTGAGCGTTGCGGGAGCGCCGACGGTCGGCGTGGCGGGCTCGACGGTGAACGCCGCGACCGGCGCTGCGAGGACGCGGAGGGTCTGCTGCGCGACCCCGGACCCGCCGAACGGATCGATCGCGGCCACCCGCACGGTGAGCGGTCCAGCGGAGGGCGCGACGATCGTGGCGGTGGCGCCGAGCGCGTCAGCCGTGCCGTCGGCATCGAGGTCCCAGGCGAAGACGACGCTGTCGCCGTCCGGGTCTGTCGCCGTGGCGCGCAGGGCGAGCGGCACGCCGGCCAGCGGCACGGCCGGGTCGGCGGCGAGCGTCACGGATGGCGCGCGGTTGGCGGTGACGCGCACCGTGGCGCTCTCGCGCCGCACGTCGCGCGGGTCGGATGCGGGTGTGGGATCCGCCGCCAGCGTGACGGTGTAGGTGCCCACGGCGCTGAACGTGCGCGTGAACGTCGCACCGGTCGCCGCGCCCGTGTCGCTCGATGTCCACGTGCACCGCACCGGCGCCGCGCAGGTGCTTCCGCGGGCCGTGAACGTCACGGACTGGCCCGGGCGGATCGGCCCGGTCGGCACGGTGAAGAGCGTCGCGGCCTGCGCGGGTGCGCACAGGCCCAGCGCGAGCACGACGACGACGGCGATGCGAACCGGCGGCGGCACTCCGCCCAGGGTGGCCCGGTCAGGACCTCCTGAAACCTCGGTGCTTACACCGCGGGCGCCATGCTGCCGGCACGCCGGCGCTCGAGGTGCTCCTCGAGCACGTCGACCGCCCGCTCGCCGCCCTCGTGCGCGGCGACCCACGCCTGCGCCTCGGCGACGCGGCGGCCGATGTCGTCCCGCGCCAGCGCCCGCCCGACGGCCAGGCCGACAGAGCGCGGCGTGGTGGCCCGGCGCGGCAGGCGCACGCCGACGCCGGCCCAGTCGATCCGGGCGGCGTTCTCGTTCATGTCGCCTCCGGCGGGAACCGCGACGAGGCGGCATCCCGAGGCCAGCGCGCGCACGACCGTTCCGTGCCCGGCGTGGCAGACGACGACATCGCACTCGGGCATGGTCCGCGCGTAGGACACCCATTCGACTAAGCGGGTGTTGTCGGGGATCTCCAGCGGGTCCTTCAGCGGCCGCCGGTTCCACGTGGCGAGGACGCGGACCGGGAGCTCGCCGAGGCCTTCCACAGCGGCGCGCAGCAGGCGGTGGCGCGGATCCTGCGACGTCGACGGGGCGACGAGCACAAGCGGCGCGTCGCCGGGCGGAAGCTCGACCTCCTCGGCGGGTGGCTCCCACAGCAGCGGGCCGATGACCTTGACGTGGTCACGCCACGTCCGCGGGTACTCGAGCTGCGGCATGGTCGCCACGAGCACGAGTTCGTCGCTCTGGCCGTTGTGGACCCACATCCGCGGCGGCAGCCCCACGAGCTCGCGCGTCTCGTTGCACTCGCGCATCCCGCGGGCCAGACCGGCGTCGAGGGTGGGGCGGGTGCCGCGCCACAGGGCGCGGCCCAGCCCCGTGCGCGGCAGCCGCGCCCCCAGGGAGTACGGGGGCCAGCCGTCCAGGGGGGCGGGGTAGACGTGGGGGACGAGCGTGGCGACCGGCAGCCCCGCGAGCTCACCGGCGAGCGCCGGGGCCAGCGTGAGGATGTCGGCGACCACGAACTCCGCGTCGGACGCCTCCACGACCTCCTGCGCCTGCCCGGTCGCCGCCGCCACCGCCTGGTAGGGCTTCAGCGGCACGCCGTTGGTCATCTCCGGCGTGTACTCGGGCGCCGCGAAGAACCGGAAGCCCTCCCGCTCGGCGTGCGCCCGCCACTTCTCCGCGGTGTGCATCGAGACGTCGTGGCCTCGGCGGCGCAGCGCACCGCCGAGGGCCATGAGCGGGAAGACGTGTCCGGGGTCGCCGAACGCGCCGAGCAGGAACCGCGCCATGCGGCGCCTACGCCTCCTCGGCCAGCCGCGCGACGATCTGCAGCTGGCGGATGCGCTCGGCCTTGTCGAAGGCCATCGGGCTGAGGTTGAGCGTGTGGACCCCAGCGTCGCGGTAGACCCGCAGGCGCTCGCGCACGACGTCCTCCGGGCCGCACAGCGTCACGAGGTCGAGGAGCTCGCCGGGGATGGCGGCGCACGCCTCTTCCTTCTTGCCGTCGAGGTAGAGGTCCTGGATCTCCTTCGCGGCGGCCTCGAAGCCGTAGCGCTGCATGAGCTGGTTGTAGAAGTTCTTGTCGCGGGAGCCCATCCCGCCGACGTACAGGCCGACGATCGGGCGCATGGCGTCGCGGGCGGCGTCGAGGTCGTCGCTGACGAGGACCTGGACGTTCGGCGTGATGCGGAAGCCCTCCAGTGAGCGGCCGGCCTTTGCCGCGCCCTCTTCGAGGCTCTCCCGCTGCATCGGCAGGTGCTCGGGGGAGAGCAGCATCGGCAGCCACCCGTCGGCGATCTCGCCCGCCAGCGCGGTGTTCTTCGGCCCGATGGCCGCGAGCAGGATCGGGATCTGCTGCTGGACCGTGCCGATCGTGAGCTTCAGCGCCTTGCCGGGCCCGTCGGGCAGCGGCAGCTCGAGCGTGTCGCCGTGGTACTCGACCCGCTCGCGCGCGAGCGCCTTGCGGACGACGGCGACGTAGTCGCGGGTGCGGGCGAGCTGCCGGGCGAAACGCTGCCCGTGCCAGCCCTCGGCGACCTGCGGGCCAGACGAGCCGATGCCGAGCAGCATCCGCCCGTCGGAGAGCTGGTCGAGCGTCGCGGCCGTCATCGCCGTCATCGCCGCCGAGCGGGCGGGCATCTGGAAGATCGCCGACCCGACCTTGATCGTCGACGTCTGCGCGGCGATCCACGCGAGCACGGTCGCGGCGTCGGAACCGTAGGCCTCCGCGGCCCACACGCTGTCGTAGCCGAGCCGCTCGGCCTCCTGGACGATCTCCAGCTGGTCGGCGCTGGTGAGCCCGAGCCCCCAGTAGCCGATGTTGACCCCGAGCTTCATTGCAAGATCCCTTTCACGCGCAGGGCCGGACTTGTCCATCGCGACGACGCGTCGTAGCGTCCGCCCGGCCCATGACCGGACGGAAGAGTATGGGAAGGACCCGCACGGAGCGGCTGCGCTCTGCCGTCGACGCCCTGCCGCGCCACGCGCGCGCCGCCGTGCTCGAAGCGGTGCGCCAGGACACGATCATCGCCGGCGCGTACGTGGGCACCGGGGCGGGCGTGTGCCCCATGGTGGCGATCCACCGGCGTGGCGTCCGCACCGACGCCAACCGGTTCGCCCGCGCGTGGGACCAGTTCTGCGGGGTCGCCCAGGGCGAGTCCCGGCCCGCGACCGAGCGCGAGCTGACGACGCTCTTCTCGATGGTCGAGGCCAGCCTGCTCGCCGACGAGCATGTGGACATGCGCGCGGCGATCGCCGAGCACCGGTCGCTGCGTCGTGAGCGCCACGAGCGCGACGGCGTCGATCTCGCGGCCGCGCGCGCCGAGCATCAGGCGATGGCGCGCGAGCGCCGGGCCCGGGAGGCGTCGGAGACGGGCCGCGACTGGCTCGACCGCGAGCTCGTCAGCCGAGCTGGTAGCCCTCGTCGCGCAGCGCGCGAAGGCTCGCGTCGAGCTGCGCCTCGCGGCGGCGCACCTGTGCTCGCGCTTCGTTGAACGCCCTGCGGTTGTCCGCACGCGCGGCGCCGGCCAGCCGGTCGTAGCTGTTGGCCACCAGCCGCATGTCGCCGACGATGGCGTCACGCTCGTCCTTGACGGCGGCGGGCGGGAAGATGCTGGCCGTCGAGCCGGCCGCCTGGCGGTAGGTCCGAGCGAGCTGCGCGCTGATGCGCGCCTGGCCCTGCGGGGTCCGGGCGCGCGCGAGGCGGCGGCGCAGGACGGCGCGGTCGCGGGACAGCGTGACGATCGTCGCGCGCATGGCCCGGCCGAAGGACGGGGACGGACCCAGGGCCGTGGGCTGGGCGCCTTCGACCTTCAGGCTGCCGGCGATCGCCGCGCACTGGCGCAGGTAGGCCCGGGTGACCTCCTCGCCGGCGAAGCAGCTGACGACGTACGTGCCCTGGCTCGTGCGGAAGACGTACAGGTCGTTGGAGCCGCCCTCTCCGGGCAGCGTGAGCCCGCGGTAGCGGTAGCCCTTGAGGTCACCGACCTGGATCGGCTCGGGCGTCGGCGTGCCCTCGAGCCGGTCCTTCAAGCCCGGGGGCAGCAGCGACGCGTCGGTGCTGGCGAACCGGCCGGCGACGAGCGTCGCTGAGCCGGGGACGAAGCCCGTGACCCCGCGGGGCTCGAGCGCGACGGGATCCTGGAGCGTCACGCCGAGGACCTGGGGGGCGGGGTCGACGGTCTGCCAGCGCGGCGGGTGGGTGAGCGTGACCGGGCCCTGCTGCGTCGTCTCGGCGGCGGGCGCCGGCGCCTGGCTGGGCTCGTCGTCGCCGCGCGCGAGGACGATGGCCGTTCCGGCGGCGAGGGCAGCAGCGGCCGCGACGCCGACGATGAGCCCGCGGCGGCGCCGGTCGCGCTCGGCGCGAAGGCGAACGGCTGGGTCCGTGGACGGCCACTCGTCAGCCTGCGGCTCGGCCGCGGCCTCGTCGTGCGGCTCGGCTGCCGGTTCGGCCACCGGCACCGTTGTGTCCGGCGCCCCCGCGGTGCGACGAAGCCGCGCTGCCGCTTCGCCCAGCCGGGCGGCGGGATCGTCCACCGTGCCCGGGGACGCGGCGACCGCGGCGACGGGCTCCTGCGGGCGTGGCGCCCGGTAGGTCGGGGTGCGGGCCGGGTGAGGGTCGCCGTCGTCGCGCGCAGCATCGCGCTCGGCGGGCGGCGCGGCCGTCGATGACGCGGCCGTCTTCGCGCCTTCGCGACCGCCGGGCCGCAGGCGTCCGAACAGGCCGCTGATGCCGCCCCCGGCATCCCGGACCGCGCGCCCGGCAGAACCCGACCAGCCCGTGACCGTCGAACTCAGGCGGGTGGCGAAGCGCTGCGGGCCCCGGCCGGTGCTCGAGACAAGCCCAGGGCTGTTCCACCGGACAAGCTCCTTCGACGCCGACGGCGCGCCTGACACGGACGGCTGGGGCTGGCGGATGAATCGCTCGGGCGCCTCTCCGCCGAGGGCGCGGCGAGCCTGATGGAAGAACTCTCGCGGCGTCGCCGGGCGCTGGAGCGGGTCGGCGGCCAACGCGCGCCAGAGCACGAGGTCGAGCTCCTGCGGCACGGCGCCCTCGCGCTCGCGGTCGCGCAGCACCCGGGCGGCGTCCGAGCCGGGCGGCTGGCCGGTGACGGCGGTGAGCAGCAGCCCGCCCAGGAGGTGCACGTCGCTGCGGTCGTCAGGCGGTGACTGCTGCAGGCGCTCGGGCGGGATGTACGTCAGCAGCTGCGGACGGGCGTCGCGCGCGCCCGGCGCCGCGAGCGGGTCGAGGAACGCGGGCTCGAGCAGGATCGCGCGATCGTCCACGGCGATGAGCACGTTCGCCGCGTCGAGGTCGCGGTGGCGCAGCCCGTAGTCCGAGGCGCTTCGCAACGCGCGCGAGAGCGGTTCGAGCAGGTCGATCGCCCGCCGCGCAGGCAGCGTGCCCTCGGCGAGGATCTCGGCGACCGTGCGGCCAGCGGGCGGGTCGGCGACGACCCAGGCGCGACCGGCGGTCTCGCCGAGATCGCGGACGGGGACGATGCCGGGGTGATCGATGTGCCGCAGGCGCTCGACGACGGCGAGGAAGTAGTCGCGGAACCGGTCGTCAGCGCTCACCGCCGCGTCGAGGACGGTGATCGTCACCTCGGTGCCATCGTCGCTCCGCGCGCGCACGGCGCGGCCGAGCCCGGGACGCTCCCCGGCGTCGGAGAGGAACGTGTAGCCGGGCGGCAGCGGCGGTGTCGTGTCGCTGGACGTCATGAGGTCAACCGGTGGAGTCAAAGCTGTCGGATCCGCCGTTGCCGGAGCCGGACGAATCGAACCCGCTGCCGCTGTTCGAGCCCCCGCCGCCGTTCCCTCCGGAGCTCGACCCGCCGCCGCCCGACGAGGATGGCGCCGGCGTCGGGGCGGGCGAGGGGGTCACGGCGGTGGCGGGCGCGGTCGTTGTCGGCGTCGCCGTCGCGGCGGGAGCGGCGGCGGGCTCTGGCTCGGATCGCAGGCGCGGCAGTCGCGGCACGCGGGTCAGGGTCGCCACCCGGACCGCCGGAGCCGTCTCATCGAGGACCTCCACGGCAGGCTGCGCCTTCGCGCCGGGCTGCGGCGCGGGCCCATCGTCGACGAGCGCCGCCACGCCGAATGGCAGGGCGAAGCAGATCGCGACGAGGACGGCGGCGGCGAAGGGGCTGACCGGCACAGTGGATCAGTTTGCCGGACAGCGGCTCGGAGCGGTCGCCGACGGCTTCAAACACCGGTCCTCGCGCGCGGGCGCCCGGCCCTTGCGCACGACGATCTTCGTGTACTTGCCGATCGCGCCGTCCCGGGTCACGCGGAAGACGATCGTCGTGCCGGCCCGGTAGGTGCCGAGCAGCTTCGCCAGTCGGACGCTGCCCGAGCGGCCGACGGTCGCCGTGGTCGAGCCGAACGGACAGCCGCCGCCGCTGCATCTGACGGCGACCTTCGTCTGCGCGGGGCCGGTGACGGTGACCCGGGTGAAGCGGGCGCCGCGGCGGGTCAGCCGCCCCTGGATCCGCACCCGCGGGAACGGGCGCAGCAGCCGCAACGGCGTGGCGACGGGCGGGTTCGGCGTCGCGGTTGTCACCGGCGGCGCCGGGGTCGCTGCGGCCACCGGGACGTCGGAGGTGAACGGCGTTCCCGCGTCGCCGGCGGGCGTGATCGTCCCGGGATCGGACGCCGGGGCGGCGCCCTCGACGCGGAGTTCGGGCGAGTCGGTGGCGCCTCCGTCAGCGTCGGTCGCCCGGACCCGCGCGAGGAGATCGCCTGTGAGCGGGAACGTCGTGGTGACGCTGGCACCGGTGGCGTCGTCGAACGCGCCGTCTGCGTCGAGATCCCAGGCGTAGACGAGGTCCGTGCCCTCAGGGTCGGTCGCGGTGGCGCGGAGCTCGAGCGGTGCTCCCGGGGATGGCGTGAGTGGGAGCGGCTCCACGGAGGGCACGCTCGGCACGCGGTTGCGGACGGTGATCGTCACGGTGCGCTCAGTCGTGGACGTCGCCGGGTCGGCGTCGTCGTCGGTGACCCGAACACGGACGGTCTTGCTGCCGGAACGCGGCCACGACCGTGCGGGAGGCGAGGCGGCGGTGCTGTCGCCGAACGTGCCGTTGCCGTCGAGGTCCCAGGAGTACGTCACCGGCCCGCCGTCCGGGTCGGTGCCGGTGACGGAGAACGTCACCGGGGTGCCGGTGTCCACCGTCGTCGCCGAGGCCGTGAGCGTCGCGGTGGGAGCCACGTTGCCCACCGTTACCGTTCTCGTCGCCACCGCCTGGGCTCCGGACGCGTCGCGGACCTCCAGGCGCACCGTCTTGGTCCCGCGGGTCGTGAACGTGCGCGTCGCGGTGGTCCCGGTGCCGTCGTCGAATGCGCCGTCGTTGTCGAGATCCCAGGCGCGCGTGATCGGGTCGCCGTCCGGGTCGCTTGACGTGTCGGTGAACGTGACCGCCTGGCCGATGACCGGAGCGCTCGGCGCGAAGGTGAACCCAGCCGTCGGCGTGCGGTTGTCGGCCGTCAGCGTGAACGTCCCCGAGACGGCCGACCCGCCGTCGGCGTCGCTTGCGCGGGTCTTCGCGTTCAGGACACCGGACGACGGCATCGGCCGGGTCACGGTCGCCCCGGTCGCGTCCGTGTAGTCGCCGTCGTCGTTGAAGTCCCAGCCGTACGTGATCGCGGTGCCCTCGGGATCCGTCGCCGCGGCGGTGAGCTGGACGTTGCCGCCGCGCGGGACGGACGCTGGCGTGGCGGAGATCGTCGGCGCGGTGGGCGGCCGGTTCGTCACGGTGATCGTCACGGTGCGCTCAGTCGTGGACGTCGCCGGGTCGCCGTCGTCGTCGGCGACTCGAACACGTACGGTCTTGCTGCCGGAACGCGGCCACGACTGCGCGGGAGGCGAGGCGGCGGTGCTGTCGCCGAACGTGCCGTCGTCATCGAGGTCCCAGGAGTACGTCACCGGCCCGCCGTCCGGGTCGGCGCCGGTGACGGAGAACGTCACCGGGGTGCCGGTATCCACGGTCGTCGCCGAGGCGGTGAGCGTCGCGGTGGGAGCCACGTTGCCCACTGTCACGGTGCGGGTCGCGACGGCCTGCGCCCCGGAGGTGTCGCGCACCTCCAGTCGCACGGTCTTGGCTCCACGCGTCGGATACGTCCAGGAGGCCGTGGAGCCGGTGCCGTCGTCGAATGCGCCGTCGTTGTCGAGATCCCAGGCGCGCGTGATCGGGTCGCCGTCGGGATCGCTCGACGTGTCGGTGAACGTCACCGCCTGGCCGATGACCGGAGCGCCCGGCGCGAAGGTGAACCCGGCCGTCGGGGCGCGGTTCTCGGCCGTCAGCGTGAACGTCCCCGAGACGGCCGACCCGCCGTCAGCGTCGGTCGCCCGCGCCTTGGCGGTCAGCACGCCGGACGACGGCATGGGCCGGGTGACGGTCGTGCCGGTCGCGTCGGTGTAGTCGCCGTCGCTGTTGAAGTCCCAGTCGTACGTGATCGCGGTGCCCTCGGGATCGGTCGCGGACGCGGTGAGCTGGACGTTGCCGCCGCGCGGGACGGACGCTGGCGTCGCGGAGATCGTCGGCGCGGTGGGCGGTCGGTTCGTCACCGTGATGACCTGCGAGCGCTGCACGGTCGAGTTGACCGGGTCGCCGTCGTCGTCGGTCACCCGCACGCCGATGGTGCGCGCGCCCGACCGCGGATACGAGCGGGCGGGCGGGGAGGCCGCGCTCGAGTCGGTGAACACGCCGTCCCCGTCAAGGTCCCACGCGTAGGTGACCGTGCCGCCGTCGGGGTCCGCGCCGACGGCGGAGAACGCGACGGGCTCGCCGGTCTGGGCGGTCGTCGGCGTGACGTTGAGCGCGACGGTCGGCGACACGTTCGCCACGGTGACCGTCTGTGTGGCGATCGACTCGGCGCCGTACGTGTCTTGGACGCGCAGCCGCACCGTCTTCGTCCCGCGCGTCGAGAACGAGCGGCTGGCCGTCGTGCCGTCGCCGTCGTCGAAGAGGCCGTCGTTGTCGAGGTCCCAGGCGCGGGTGAGCCGGTCGCCCTCCGGGTCGGTGGAAGTGTCGGTGAACGTGACCGCCTGGCCGATGGTCGGGGAGGCGGGCGACGCGCTGAACTTCGCGGTGGGGCCGCGGTTGGCGACGACGGTGACCTGCTTGGTCACCGTGACGGTGCGCGGGATGAAGAACCGCGACGCGACGTAGGAGAGCGTCACGGTGTACGTCGTCGCGGTCGCGAAGCCGTCCTCGAGCACCGACGGGATCGGCTCACCGAAACCGGCGGCGAACGGCGCCTGCGTTCCGACCTTGATGCTCCAGCTCACGCAGATGTCGTCGCACGTGCCGGTCGTCGAGAAGGTCACGGGCTCCCCGGGCCGCGGGCTGGCAGGCGACGCCGTGATCGACAGCGTCGCCTGAGCGGCCGATGGCACGCCCAGCAGGAGACCCAGGACCACCGCGACCGCCGCGCCGAGCCCCCGCCCGCGCGTGGTCAATGCGTCCACGTTCACACAGGCATCGTAAAGCGAAACACCTGCAGTTACCAGCCCGGAAAACCGGTGTGTCAGCCGGTGGGCTGGCCCGTCAGGCCGCCGCCGGGCTGCTGGAAGATGATCTCGGGGATCACGCAGCCGGGGGAGAGGCGCAGGAGCATCCGCACCCCCTCGGCGATGTCGTCCGGCCGGATCATCTGATCGGCGGGGACCGCGCCCTTGACGAAATCGGTCATCGGGGTGTCGACGAACCCGGGGCACAGCGCGCAGGACTTGATCCCGTCGGCCGCCAGCTCCTTGTTCATCGCCTCGGTGAAGCCCACGACGCCGTGCTTCGTCGCGCTGTACACCGACAGCCACGGCTCGCCCTGCTTGCCGGAGATCGACGCGGTGTTGACGACCAGCGCGTTGCGGTGCTCGGCCCCGGCTTCGCGCAGCAGCTCGATGGACTCGCGGTAGAAGAGGATGAGCGACCGCAGGTTGAGGTCGAGCTGCAGGTCGACGCGCTTGGCGGTGATCTCCGCGACGGCCTGTCCCGCGCCGACACCCGCGTTGTTGACGAGCACGTCGAGCCGGTCGTACTTCGCCTTGTGCGCGGCGACGACCGACTGGATGACCTCCTCGTCGGCGAGGTTGCCCGCGATCTCCTGGACCTCAAGGCCCTCGTCGCGCAGCGTCTGCGCCGCCTCGGCGAGCTTCTCAGGCCGCCGCGCGGCGATCGTCAGGCCGTAGCCCTCCTGTCCCAGCATGCGGGCGATCGCCAGACCGATCCCGCTCGATGCACCCGTGACCACTGCGGCGCGCTGCGCCATGAGCCTCTCCCTCGCCGTCGGACAACCGGCGGTATCCAATCACGTCAGCTCGTACACTCGCCGCCGTGTCGCGACTCGCATCGCTCGCCTGCCTCTTCGCGGCGGGCGCGCTCCTCACCGCCTGCGGCGGCTCCGACGACGGCGCCTCCGCGACCTCATCGACGAAGACCGCTACGGCCGTGGCCGCGGACTTCCCTCGCGCTGCCGACGGCGCGACGCTCGACGCCGTCGCGGGCAAGCTGCCCGAAGGCCCGGTGTTCGCGCCGAGCACCTCGGTGATGCGCGTCGGCGACAACCGCGTCGGCTTCGCCCTGTTCGACGAGGGCGGCAAGCGCGTTGACGCGTCGAGCGCGGCGGTGTACAGCGCCAAGCCGGACGGCACGGACCTCCGCGGCCCGTACGTCGCGGGCAAGCAGTCCATCGCGGTCAAGCCGCAGTACCAGAGCCAGCAGGCCGCGGCGGACCTGGCCGACGGCGACACGATCTGGGTCGCGACGGTCCCGTTCTTCAAGCCCGGCTCGCGCATCCTCTTCGCCGTCGCAGACGTCGACGGCGAGCTGCAGCGCACGTCGCCGTTCGAGTTCAAGGTCGGCCAGAAGGGCGGGCCGCCGGACATCGGCGACAAGGCGATCAAGATCACGACGCTCACCCCGGCCGACGTGGGCGGCGACTACTCCAAGCTCACGACCCGCGTGCCGCCTGCCAAGGAGCTCGTGTCGACGAACTTCGCCGACGTGCTCGGCAAGAAGCCGGTGGTGCTGCAGTTCGCCACGCCGCAGCTGTGCCAGACGCGGGTGTGCGGCCCCGTGGTCGACATCGCCGAACAGGTCCGCGCCGAGCAGGGCGACGGCGTGGTCTTCATCCAGCAGGAGATCTACAACGACAACCAGGTCTCCAAGGGCTTCCGCCCGCAGGTCTCTGACTGGCGCCTGCCGACGGAGCCGTGGGCGTTCGTGATCGACCGCAACGGGAAGATCGTCGACCGGTTCGAAGGCGCCTTCTCCGCCGAGGAGCTCGCGGCGGCGGTGAAGAAGGTCCAGCAGTAGGTACCGTGGCCGCGGGCCGGTAGCTCAGCGGTCAGAGCAGCGGACTCATAATCCGTCAGACCCGGGTTCGAATCCCGGCCGGCCTATTGATCTCAGCTCGCGGGCGGCGCGTCTTCGCGAACAGTTCGCCGACGAGCTCAGCTCTGAGGATCTTGAGCGAGAGCGCCGCGGTTGTCGAGCCTGAGTTGTCGTAATGGGGCGTTACCGCACGCGACTCGAGCTCACGCGAGAAGATCGACGATCTGCACGACGACCCCAATTGCGCAGATGGTGCCAGTGACCCCGAACATCATCGTCCACAGCACCCTGGTCGATCGCCGGTTCCTCGGGCGACCCCACAGGGCTTCGGTCGTGCCGAGGTCAAGGTCGTCAAGGAACCTGTCAACGCCCGGGCCGCCTCGAAGGAGGATCGTGGCGCCGGCAGCACCTGCCGCGGCACCCGGAAGGAACAGCAGGGGCGACAGCCAGATGTGCCCGCCAACCGCGGCCGCCGCACCGAGGAACAGCGACCCGACAACGATGAACCAGCACGTGATCACCCGAGCGTGTGGACTCAGTCGGCTCCACGCAGCACGGAGTTCGACGACCGCCCCAGTCACTCGCGGCCGCGCCACCGGTTGCCCCTCTCACTCGCGACAAACCGGCTGGGGATCGAGCCCACGATCAGGCCGATGACGGCTACGGCGAGCAAAGTGTTCTCGGGCGCACCGCCCGGCCATGCTCCGAGCAACAGCGCGCCGGTCACCGCGAGCGTGCAGTTGTGGATACGTCGCCAGGGAGGGCGGTCGTAGACCCGGGCGAGACGCTCAGGATGCCGCATCCCCCACAGCAGCGTTCCGAGTGACCCGGCGACCAGGGCGGTGAGCGCGATGAGGAAGCCGAACATCGAAGAGGAGTATCGGGCACCGGTCGGCAGGTGTTGACTGGAACTTCGCGCGCTGGGACGCCTGTGCGAACAGGAGGTCTGTGCGCCCACCGCGCCGGGCCTGACGGCGAAGCGGCTCGACGCGAGGCCGTCTGATTCCGGGGGCGGCCCCTATCGAGAACTGACGAGTCCAGTCAAGACAGGTCAACGAGGACCAACAGCAGAAGCACGATCCAGGCGAGGCCCACGACCCCGGTGACGAGCGCCAGCCCTCGGCGTACACGACGCCAGGGAGCGATGACGGCAAAGATCGCTACCGCCGATCCGACCAGGGGAACGTAGAACGCGATGTCGCCGATGTCCTGTCGGTAGTCCTGGCGGAACTCGCCAACGAGCATCGCCACCAAGAGGAACACCGACGCGACGAACCACGCGGCGCCTGCGAGGGCGACCCCCATGAGTGTGGCCCCACGCTTCCAGGTGAAGTACCGCTGATCGCCATGCGACGTCGTTTGGTCGGTGTTCGCTCCAGGCAACCGGTTCATCGAGTCGGTCGGGCCCCGGAGACGATCCATTCGACGGCGACGCCGAGCATCAGCGCGAGAGGCCCAGTGGTGAGCAGCCATTCGCCCTCGTTGAAGATCCAGCTCTCCGGGCAGCCCGAGTCGCAGAGGGTCGCCAGGAAGTAGGCGCTCCAACAGAGGCCGAGAAGCGGGAGGCACGCAAGGAGTGCGACGAGTCGGGGGATCCACCAGGCGATGGGGGACGCTTGACTCGGGTCGCGCAGGAACGACCACGCGTACATCGCCGCGACGAGGCCGAGCGGTGCGGTCACGCACGCGAGAGCGAGGGTTGGGTCCAACGGCTCGAAGAAGCCCATCGCGATCGCGACGGTGGGCGCGGCCAAGGTCGTCAGCACGACGAGGAGCCATACGACGGTTCGGCGGCGCGCGACACCGTTGGTGTCGCGAAGTTCAACGTCAACGGTCCTACGCACTGGCAAGAGCCGCAATCCAGGAAATCGCCCAGAGGCCCGTCGAGACCAGCGCCGCGAGCCAGAGCCGATGAGACCATCGCCGCGAAGGCAGAAGCGCTCCGATGACGGCGCACACGGTGGCGACGAGTGGGGTGAGGTACGCGACGCACGTAGCGGAATCAACCCAGTCGGGGTGTGCGCTGTCGATGAGGGATCCGATCAGCACGAGCAACGAGCCATAGGACCATGCCAAGCCGCCCGCGACGAGGACGAGGAGCAGTGTCACCCGCCGCCACGTGAGGTAGCGGTCTGGCGGCGAAGACGTCGGCGGCTGGTCGGTCATTCGTGCGTCCTTGCGGGTCATGTCGCGATCACCCGTCGGCGTCGTGCCGAGTGCGGTGCGGGTGTCGTCGAAGGTACGTCCGGATCCGGCGATCGTTACGCGAGATGCTCAAGGGATCCAGACTGTGCACCTCGCCGCAGGACGTCTGCGGACGACGTCCGGAACTTGCACCAGATCGTCAGCGTCCGGCTCAAGCGCAATCACGCCCTATTCGTTGCAGGCATCTACTGGGCGACTTACGTTCCCGCGAGGACGACGAGCCAGCAGATCGCCCAGAGGCCCGCCGGCAACAGCGCTGTGCGCGTGAATCGGCGAGACCACCCGTGTGAAGGGGAGAGCGCGGCTCCAAGGAGACACACCAGGATCACGAGGGGGGCGTACATGGCCACGTTGCATGCGACGGCCTCGACGCCCTCGTACGGGACCTCGAGGAACATGACTGCGAGCGCGAAGGCGTTCGCCAGGGCCGAGAGCCACCCGGCGAGCAGCGTCGCCGCGACGATCACGACCCGTCGCCACGTGACGTAGTGTGCCGGTGCGTCGCGGTGGCGACGGCTCGGGCGCTGCCCTGCAGGGATGCTCGTCGAGATCACGGTCCGTCCTTGTCGCAGCGAGGCCAGCAGTGGGACGCCAGCGGTGGGATGGTGCGCCACGGTGACGCGAGCGTGTCGTGTGTCATGCGTGCGTTTATGCCGCTGAGACCTGATCCCCCCGCGGCGATGTGCCGCGGGCTGCTCGAGGTACTCCTGGGCACGTCGACGGTTACGAAACTGCTCAGGTCACTCAGACCGCGACATCCCCAGCCGGGTACGATCACCGCCGATGCGCCTCGCCTGCCTCGTGGCCCTCTTCCTCGTCGCCCTGCTCGCCGGCTGCGGCGGCTCGTCCGAGGAAGGCGGCGGCGGTTCCCGGCCCGCCCAGGGGCAGCTCGGCATCGAGGCCCTCGCCATCACGCCCGCCGATCACGACGTCGCCAAGACCGTCGGGCGCAAACTGCCCGACGACGGGGTGCTCGTCCTTCGCTTCAAGACCGGGTCGCCGGCGAAGGCCGCCGGCATCACCGACTACAGCGCGAACCGCAACTCGGTCACCGACAGCGACGCGATCGAGACCGTCGACGGCAAGCCGGCGACACCCGAGCTCGTCGCGGGGCCGATGCCGGGCCGCAAAGCGGGGGACACCGTGACGCTGCACGTCTGGGCGCCGGACGGCACCGAGCGCGACGTGCGCGTGAAGTTGGCGGAGGTCAAGCAGCCCGACGTCGGCCCGTTCGTCGGGGGATGATCGGCCTCGCCCGTTCGTCCAGAAAGATGGCCGACGCGGGGAACGTCCCCGATACTGGTCACGTGGACTCCGTCACGATGACGCAGATGCTCCAGATGGCGCAGATCATGCAGCAGCTGCCCGCGGCCGGCGAGAACGTGCCGGTGGCCCAGGTCGTCCAGGCCCGCGAGGCCCTCGACGCCGTGCAGGCTGCGCCCGCGCCCGCGCTGGCCACACCGGCCCAGCACGTCGACACGTACGCCTGAGCGCGGCAGCTGTCGCGCGCCGCCGGGTACGTCACTACGCTGCGGTTTCCAATCTGCCGATGGATGGAGACATGGAGTCCCAACCGGCCGACGAGCTGCTGCGCGATGACTTGACGGGCCTGCCGAACGGGGTGCTCCTCCGCGATCGGCTGCGCCTCGCGCTGGTCCGCCGCCGGCGTCCCCGCGATGACAGCCTCGCCGTCCTGTCGGTCGACCTCGACGGGATGACCGACTTCAACCGCCGGTTCGGCCGCGGTGCCGGTGACGCGCTGCTGCAGGCGGCCGCGGTCAGGTTGTCGGAGCTCGTGCGCGCCGGGGACACCGTCGCCCGCGCCGAGGACGACGAGTTCGTCATGGTCTGCGAGGAGCTCAGCGGGGAGGAGGAGGCGCTCGTCGTCGCCGAGCGCGTCATCGAGGGCTTCGACCATCCGCTGCGGGTCGGTGACGACGAGGTCGCGGTGAGCGTCAGCGTCGGCCTGGTCGTCGTCGCCGGCGGCGAGCTCGAGCCAGACCGCGTGCTCGGTGAGGCGCACCGCGCGATGCTTCGCGCCCGCGGCGAGGGCCCCGGCCGCTTCGACGCCTGACGCGCGCCGCGGACCGCCGCGCGGCGGTGACTTGGCGCTCTCGTGAAGGAAGCCGTGGCCGACCTGTCGAATCAGGGTGCCGCCCATGAAGAGAGCCGCCACCGTTTCGACCCCAGCCCCCGCCGGCGCCACGGCGCCCGAATCGCTGTCCGCCTACATCCAGGCGCGCTTCGACGACTTCTCGCGGTCCCAGAAGGACGTCGCCCAGTACATCGTCGATCACCTCGACGAGGTGGCCTTCCAGACCGCGGAGGAGCTCGCCCGCCGCGCGAACACGTCCAGCTCCACGGTCGTCCGGTTCTCGCAGGCACTCGGGTTCGAGGGCTATCCCGAGCTGCAGCAGTCCGCGCGGGAGGAGTACCGCCGCCGGCATGCAACGCCGACCGCGGGCATGGGGTCGGGCGAGCCGCTCTTCGCGCTCGATCGCAACGAGTTCGAGACGTCGCTGGCCGCCGATCACGCGAACGTCGAGGAGACCGCGCGGCGCGTGTCGCGCTCGGAGGTCGAGCAGGCGATCGACGCGATCGCCGGGGCCCAGAAGCTCATCGTCGCCGGCACCGACCAGATGGCGTTCTTCGCTTCGTACTTCCGCCACCTGCTCATGCTGCTCGACCTTCGTGCTGAAGTCGTCGCGAGCCCGTCCCAGGAGGCGCTCTCCAAGCTCAGTCGCATCGACGACCAGACGCTCGTCATCGCCCTTTCGGCCGGCCGGCCGCACCCGCTCGTCGTGCGCGCGATGAAGCTCGCCCGCCACCGCAAGGCGCGGACGATGGCCATCGTCGACGCGACCCTCTCCGACGTCGCCAAGCTCTCACAGACGACGCTCTACTACTCCTCTGACAGCCCGGCGTACGTGCGCTCGCACACCGCGCTGCTCGCGCTGATCCAGGCGCTGGCCTACGGCGTCTACTCGCGCGACGCCGAGGAGTACGAAGACCGCATCAAGGCCTACCGCCTGAAGTAGCTCAGGCGGCGGCCCGCGCCGGGACAATGTCCGGCGCGACGTAGACGCGGCGGCGGCCCGCGGCCTTCGCCGCATAGAGCGCGTGGTCGGCGGCGGCCATGAGGGCATCGGCGTCCCGGCGGCCTGGCCCGCACGTCGCCACTCCCGCGCTCGTCGACATCGCGATCGGCGTCTCGCTCGAACGCTCCTCGATGGTCGACGCGACACGCTGCGCGATTGCCGAGGCGTCGCGGAGCCCCCGGCCGGGGAGGACGAGAACGAACTCCTCGCCGCCGTGCCGCCCGACAGCGTCCAGCTCGCCCGCCGTCCCACGCAGGACCTCGGCGACGAGCCGCAGGGCGTCGTCCCCGCCGGCGTGGCCGTGCTGGTCGTTGATCTGCTTGAAGTGGTCGAGGTCGAACAGGACGAGGCTCACCGGCGTGCCCGTCTCCTGCGCCCGGCGCAGCTCCCGGTCGAGCGCCGCGGTCAGCGCACGGCGGTTGAGCAGCCCGGTGAGATCGTCGTGGGTCGCTGCCGACTCGAGCTCTTCCATCAGCCGCTCGGTCCGCCGCGTGAGGATGTAGAGGACCACGGTGGCGAGGAGCATCACGTCCATCGTCACGACGTACGTGATGAGCGGAACCTGCCAGTCGCCCAGGTGCAGGGCCACGGCCAGCGAGATCGCGAAGACCCCCAGGCACACGCGGGCCTCGCGGCGCGAACCGAAGTAGCCGACCTGCAGCGCCGGCCAGAGGTAGAAGAGCAGGACGACCTCGGCGGGCTTGGCGACCGCGACGGCGACGCTTGTGAACACGACAGCGCCGGGAAGGCAGATGGCCCGGATGACCGCGTCGGGCAACCCGCCTCCGAAGACCAGGACGCCCGCGATGGCGACCTCGAGGACCGCGAGGATAAGCAGCGCGCGGTGGTCGCTCGGATCCGGGTCCGGCGTGACGATCGAGAGGAACGCCGTGCTGGCGCCGATCAGGTACCCGAGCGCGGTGAGCCGCCGCAGGACGTCGGTGTCGCGGGTCCAGCGAAATCCTCCGTCAGGCGTCGTGGGAACGACGCGCAGATGCGGCAAACGAGAGCGCAGCATGTTTCTCGACGTGTCGGTTCCCGGTAGATCGATCTTGACGCGGCGCCTTGTCAGCTGGACAAGAGGCGCGGGCTGGGCCGGAACCCGTCGGCTTTCGTACACTCAGCGTGATGCGAGACGAAGCGACGTTCCGGGTCAAGGTCGGCCTGGCCGAGATGCTCAAGGGCGGCGTCATCATGGACGTCGTCACCCCCGAAGAGGCGAAGATCGCCGAGGACGCGGGTGCGGCTGCGGTCATGGCCCTGGAGCGGGTTCCCGCGGACATCCGCCGAGACGGCGGCGTCGCGCGCATGAGCGATCCCGTGATGATCAAGGGGATCCAGGAGGCCGTCTCCATCCCGGTCATGGCCAAGGCCCGCATCGGCCACTTCGCCGAGGCGCAGGTCCTGGAGTCGCTGCAGGTCGACTTCATCGACGAGTCGGAGGTGCTGACGCCCGCCGACCACGCCCATCACATCGACAAGTGGCCGTTCAAGGTCCCGTTCGTGTGCGGCGCGACGAACCTGGGCGAGGCGCTGCGGCGCATCGGCGAGGGCGCGGCGATGATCCGTTCCAAGGGCGAGGCCGGCACGGGCGACATCGTCGAGGCCGTCCGCCACCTGCGCGAGATCACCGGCGAGATCCGCAAGCTGACCATGCTCGACGAGGCGGAGCTGTTCGTGGCCGCCAAGGAGCTGCGGGCGCCCTACGACCTCGTGCGTAAGACGGCACAGGACGGGACGCTCCCCGTGCCGATGTTCTGCGCCGGCGGCATCGCCACGCCCGCGGACGCGTCGCTCGTCATGCAGCTGGGCGCGCAGGCCGTCTTCGTCGGATCGGGCATCTTCAAGAGCGAGGATCCGGCCCCCCGGGCGCGCGCGATCGTTGAGGCGACGACGCACTACGCCGATCCGGCGCGCGTCGCCGCTGCGTCGGAGGGGCTCGGCCAGCCGATGCAGAGCCTCGAGACGCGCAAGCTCGAGGAGTCCGAGCTGCTCGCCGGCCGCGGCTGGTGATCGTCGGCGTCCTCGCCCTGCAGGGCGACTTCGAGGCGCACGCCCGCGTCCTGACAGAGCTCGGGGCTGAGGTCCGTGAGGTCCGCGTCCCGGCGGACCTCGAAGGCCTTGACGGGCTCGTCATGCCCGGGGGCGAGTCGACGACCATGACGCTCGGCATCGAGCGCGAGGGCCTGGGCGACCCGCTGCGCGCGTTCGCGGCGACGGGCGCGCCGATCTTCGGCACGTGCGCCGGGCTCATCATGCTCGACCGCGAGCACCTGGGGATCATGGACATCACCGCCCGGCGCAACGCGTTCGGGCGGCAGGTGCGGTCGTTCGAGGCCGACCTTGACTTCCCCGACATCGACGGCCCGCCGGTGCGCGCGGTGTTCATCCGCGCGCCGTGGATCGATGACGCGGGACCGGAGGTGGAGATCCTGGCCGAGGTCGACGGTCATCCCGTCGCCGCGCGGCAGGGCTCGCTGTTCGTCATCTCGTTCCACCCCGAGCTCGGGGACGACACGCGGCTGCACGCGCGGTTCCTCGAGGACGTGCGGGCGCGGTAAGGGCGCCGAGCGTCCGTCCTGCGGGCCCCCAGCCCCGCACGACGAACGCTCGCCCGGGGTGGTGCGGTGAGCGTCTGTCGTGCGGGGCTCTGACCCCGCAGGACGTACGTTCGGCGGGGGTGGTCGCGCGTACCATGGGCGGCATGCGCATCGCGATCGCCGCCGACGAGGACACCGGCGTCGCTCCAGCCCTCGCCGAAGCGCTCCGCGACCGCAGCCACGACATCGTCGCCACCCACGGCGCCCTGAACCCCGACGAGCGGGACGACTGGGCGTGGGCGTCGGAGGCCGCTGCGCGTGATGTGGCGGAAGGGCGCGCCGACCAGGCCGTCATCTGCTGCTGGACGGGCACCGGGGCCTCCATCGCCGCGAACAAGGTGCCTGGCATCCGCGCCGCGCTCTGCACCGACGCGAAGACCGCCGCCGGCGCCCGGGAGTGGAACGACGCGAACGTCCTGGCGCTCAGCCTCCGCCTCACCTCCCGCGCCGCCCTCGACGAGATCCTCGACGCCTGGTTCGCCACCGAGCCGAGCACCGACGACGACGATCGCGCGAACATCGCGCACCTCGACGAGATCTGAGTCCGTATCCGGCCGCACGACGGTCGCGGGAGCGGACGGATGACAGAGCGGCGCCGACGCGTTGGGATGACGACATGAGGCCCCTCGTCGTCACCGGCGCCGCCGCGGCGCTCGCCGTGTGGTCGCGCCGCGCGCTGCGAGCTTGGGGGGCGACGCCGGAGGAGCAGCGGGCGCCCATGCCGGGCGACGACGTCGTGGCCGACGCGTCTGACCACGGGACCATGGCGACGACGATCGACGCGCCACCTAAGGCGATCTGGCCCTGGCTGGCCCAGATGGGGTGCGACCGTGCCGGCTTCTACAGCTGGGACCGCCTCGACAACGGCGGTCGCCCCAGCGCTGACCGGATTCACGACGCGTGGCAGGACATCCGGGTCGGCTCCCGGATCGTGTCGCGCCCCGGCGCGAAGGCGTGGTTCGACGTCGTCGCATGTGATCCGCCGAACGCGCTCGTGCTCCGCGCGTCTCTCGCGGGCAACGGCGAGCCGTTTGATCCGGCCGGCCCTTGGCCGCGGGTGGCCAGCGACACCACATGGGCGTTTCAGCTGCGCGGGCTGCCGGGCGGACGGACCCGACTACTCGTGCGCAGTCGCGGCCGCACGACCTCGCCGATCCTCGACCTCGCGGGCGTCGTGTTCTGGGAACCCGCCCACTGGGTCATGCAGACCAAGCAGTTCCGCGAGCTCGAGCGCCGCGTCGCCTACGCCACGCGGTAGCGCACGATCGCCCCGTCGTCCTCCTCGACGACCCGCCCGTCACGCAGCAGCAAATCGACGTGCCCGAGGACCTCGGACAGCGTGAGGAACGCCTGGGTCACGGCGACGTTGCCCCACATCATCTGCGCGAGGTCGTACGCGGTCTGCGGCTCGCCGGCCTTCTCCAAGAGGCGGAACACCTTCCCCGCGCGCTTGTCGTACATCCGGAACCGCTCGTCGATGATCGCGACATAGTCGCTGATCGGATCGCCGTGTCCGGTGAGCACGACGTCGACGTCCGTCATCGCCCGCGTCTCAGCGAGCGATTCCATGTACTGGATGAGCGGCTTGGGGCGTTCGGCCGGATCGAGGTCGTCGAGCGGCGGCGTCAGCAGCGCGATCGAGGAGATGCGCTCGATGAGGTGATCGGCGGACAGCAGGATCTTGCGCGCGCGGTCGTGGAAGATCGTGTCCGACGGCGAGTGCCCGGGCCGGTGGCTGATCTCCAGCGACCGGTCGCGCAGGTCGAGGGTCTCGCCCGGCGTCAACGGCACGGTCACCGTCGCGGACCCGCCCCAACCGCGGAACACCGTGGAGAGCGCGCGCAGCGCGTAGCGCAGCTCGTCGGGAATGCCATGGCGCGCCATGAGCCGCTCGGCGTAGTCGTCTTCGGCTTCCATCGACGCGACGTAGTCCGCCGCCCACGGCCCCAGCGCGCCCAATGCCGCAACGTCCGCGCCCGAGCGGCGCTGGAGGATGTCGGTGAGGCCCAGGTGGTCGAGGTGCTGGTGAGTGATCACCAGCAGCTCGAGATCCTCGACCCGGCGCCCGCGCGCGGCCAGCAGCTGCTCGAGCTCGTCGAGCGCCTTGCCCGAGTTCGGGCCGGCGTCGACGAGCGTCAGCGGGTCGTCCTCGATGAGGTACGTGTTGATCCGGCCGACGGCGAACGGCGTGGGCAGCGCGAGGCGATGGATCCCCGCCTCGGCCGCCCGGTCGAGCAGCGCCTGCGCGTCGGCCGGGTCGCTCACGAGCGGATCAACCCGAGCACCTCATCGCGGCGGCGCTCCATGTCCTCCTGCGACACGAGCGACTCCAGCGTGAGACGCAGCAGCGGCTCGGTGTTGGACTTGCGCACGTTGAAGTGCCAGTCGTCGTAGTCGACCGAGACGCCGTCGACGTGGGTGATCGTCGCGTCGGCGTACGTCTTCTCGATCTCGGCGATCTTCGCGTCCGCGTCGGAGACCTCGCTGTTGATCTCGCCGCTGATGAAGTACGTCGAGCGCAGGGGCGCGAGCAGCTCGGAGAGCTTCTTGCCCTCGACCGAGAGCAGCTCCAGGATCAGCAGCGCGGGGATCGTGCCGCTGTCCGCGCAGTAGAAGTCCCGGAAGTAGTAGTGGCCGGAGACCTCGCCGCCGAACAGCGAGCCCTCCTTCTGCATGCGCGTCTTGAAGAACGCGTGGCCGACCCGGTTGATCTCCGCCGTGCCGCCCGCGGCGGTCACGATGTCGGCGACCGCGCGGCTGGCGCGCGCGTCGTAGAGGATCGTGGCGCCCGGGTTGCGCTTGAGCAGCGACTGGGCGAGCAGCGCGGTGAGGAAGTCACCGTCGACGAACGCCCCGGTGTCGTCGATGAAGAAGCAGCGGTCCGCGTCGCCGTCCCAGGCGATGCCGAGCTCGGCGTGCTCCTCGACGACCTTCTTCATGATGAACTCGCGGTTCTCCGGCAGGAGCGGGTTGGGCTCGTGGTCGGGGAACGTGCCGTCGGGCGTCCAGTAGTGGGCGCTGATGTCGAGGCCGAGCTGCTCGAGCAGCGGGCCGACCATCGGGCCGCCCATGCCGTTGCCGCCGTCGACGACGACCTTCATGCCGGCGCGCACGTTCGCCGGGTCGATGAACTTCAGGGCCGCCGCGCGGAACTCCTCGGCGATCTCGACCTCTTCGACGCTGCCGCCGCCCACGGGATCACCGAGGTCGGACTCGGCGATGCGGCGGACCTCCTGGATGCCGGAGTCGCCGCTCAGCGCGATGGCGCCCTGCTTGACCAGCTTCGCGCCCGTGTACTTCGCCGGGTTATGCGAGGCGGTGCACATCAGGCCGCCGTCCAGCCCGCGCGAGCCGACGAGGAAATAGAGCATCTCCGTGCCGACCTGGCCGGCGTCGACGACCGAGGCGCCCTCGCTCGTCATGCCGTCGCGGTAGCGCGCGGCCAGCTCGGGAGCGGAGAGGCGCATGTCGCGGCCGAGGCCGATCGTCGTCTCGCTCACGGGCTTGCCCGCGAGGTCGGCGATCACGCGGGCGAACGCGCGGCCGATGCGTTCGGCGACGTCGCCGTCGATCTGGTCGGGATAGACGCCCCGGACGTCGTAGGCCTTGAAGATCTCAGCAGGGACAGAAGTCATCGCGCGGGATGGTATGTGAGGACGCCGCAACGCGGATCGCGGCGGGACGGGGGAGCCGCTGCGATGATCAGCGGGCGGTGACACGGACCGTCTTCATCACCGGCGCCTACGGGGCCGTCGGCTCCTGGCTGGCGCGGGCGTGCGTCGAGCGCGGCGACCACGTCGTCGTCCTGCGCCGGGACGAGGTTCCGGGAAGCGCCCTGGTGCTCGACGGCACCCAGGAGCGCTGCACCGTCGTGCACGGGGACATGCTCACGCCCGGGCTGCTCGAGCGGGTCCTCGCCGAGCACGCCGTCGACACCGTCTTCCATCTCGCGGCGCATTCCGTGGTCGGTACGGCCCAGCGGTCGCCGCTGTCGACGTTCGAGACGAACGTCCGGGGGACGTGGATCGTCATGGAGGCATGCCGGCTGGTCGGCGTCCCGCGGGTCGTCGCCGCGTCGTCGATCAAGGCCTACGGCGAACGGGCCGCGGCTGACCGTCCGCTCGTGGAATCCGACGCGCTGCACGGACGCCACGTCTACGCGGTCTCCAAGGCGGCGGCCGACGCGATCGCGCGCTCCTACTGGGACGGATACGGCGTGCGTGTCGCCACCACCCGTCTGGCGAACGTCTACGGCGGCGGCGACCTCAACCGGTCCCGGCTGGTGCCCGACGTCATGGCCGCGGTCCTGGGCGGCAACCCGCCGATCGTCCGCTCCGACGGGACGCCGCAGCGCGACTTCCTCCACGTCGACGACGCCGTCACCGCGTATCTCGCCGTGGCCGACCTGCTCGATCGCGACGACGACATCGCCTGCGGCGCGGCGTTCAACGCGGGCGGTGAGCCGCACTCCGTGATCGAGATCGTCGAGACGATCCTGCGCCTGGCGGGCAGTGACGCCGAGCCGGAGATCCACGGCGCGCCGCTCCCGCCCGGCGTCAGCGACCGCCTGTCCCTCGACTCGTCGCTGCTGCGCGACCTGACGGGGTGGCGCCCGGAGGTCGGCCTCGAGGAGGGGCTGCGGCGCACGCTGTCGTGGTATCGGGCGCACCCGTCCGCCCTGGATCTCTCCTACACTCGGTCGCATGGCAGGTCACTCCAAGTGGGCGGGGATCAAGCACAAGAAGGCGATCGTCGACGCCCGCCGCGGCAAGCTCTTCACCAAGCTCGGACGCGCGATCACGGTCGCCGCGAAGGAGGGCGGGGGCGACCCTGACGGCAACCCGTCGCTCGCCTTGGCCATCCAGAAGGCCAAGGACGCCTCGATGCCGAAGGACAACATCGAGCGCGCGATCGCGAAGGGCACGGGCGAGGGCGGCGACGCCGACGCGCTCGAGGCGGTCCTCTACGAGGGCTACGGCTCCGGCGGCGTCGCGGTGCTCGTCGAGGCCGTGACCGACAACCGCAACCGGACGGGCTCCGAGGTGCGGCACATCTTCAGCAAGCACGGCGGGAGCCTCGGTGAGCCGGGCTCCGTCGCGTACCTCTTCGACAAGCGCGGCCTCATCGTCGTGGACGCCGAGCGCTACGACGAGGACGACCTCATGCCCGCCATCGAGGCGGGTGCCGAGGACGTCTCGATCGACGAGAACGTCTTCGAGGTGATCACCCAGCCGTCGGACCTCACCGCCGTGCGCACCGCGCTCGCCGAGGCCGGCGTCGAGATCCAGAACGCCGAGGTCGCGTGGCTGCCGAAGTCGCGCGTGCCCCTCGATGAGGACGGCGCGACGAAGGTCCTGAAGCTCATCGACGCGCTCGAGGACAACGACGACGTCGACGCGGTCCACGCGAACTTCGACGTGGACGCCGAGGTCCTCGAGCGGGTGATGAACGAGGCCTGATCAGGCCTCGAGCGGCAGGTTCTCCTTGAGCTTGCGCTTCAGCACCTTGCCCGTCGGGTTGCGCGGCAGGGCGTCCAGGAAGATCACCTCGCGCGGCACCTTGTAGCGCGCAAGGTGCTCGCGCACGTACTCGCGGCACGTCTCCGCATCGAGGTCGCTGCCCTCCACGCACACGACGAACGCCACGAGGCGCTGGCCGAACTCAGGGTCGGGGACGCCGATCACCGACGCCTCGTGCACGTCGTCGCGCGACGACAGGAGGTCCTCGACCTCGCGGGGGAAGACGTTCTCGCCGCCTGAGACGATCATGTCGTCGTCGCGGCCGTCGACGAAGAGCCGGCCGTGATCGTCGAGGTGGCCGACGTCGCCGGTGGACATGCGCCCAGCGATGATCTCCTTGCTGACGTCCTTCGCGGTGTAGCCGTCCATCCGCAGCTTGGAGTCGACGAAGATGCGGCCGGTCGCGCCGGTCGGGACCTCGTTTCCGTCCTCGTCGAGGAGCGCGAGCGTCGTGCCCATCGGCGGGGTTCCCGCGGTGCCGGGGGCCGCGCGAAGGTCCTTCGGGGTCGCGATCGAGGCCCAGCCGGTCTCGGTCGAGCCGTAGAAGTTGTAGACCACCTCACCGAAGGCATCCATCGCGCGGATCGCGAGGTCGCCCGGGATCGCCGAGCCCGAGAGCGGGATCGCCTCGAGGGCCGAGGTGTCGTACTTCGACAGCACGTCGGGGCCGAGGGCCAGGACGCGCTGGAGCATCGTCGGCACCATCGCGGCGGACTGCACGCGGTGGTCCTGGATGACCCGCAGCGTCTCCTCCGGGTCGAACCGGCGTCGCAGCACGACGGTGACCGGGAGCGCGAGGCCGAGCGTGAAGTTCAGCAGGCCCCAGCCGTGGAAGAGCGGCGCGACGACGTGGTGGATCTGGCCGCCGCGGAAGGGCAGGCGGTCGAGGATGCCGATGATCGCGCTGATCGGCGCGCCCTCGCGCGAGGCGCCCTTCGGCGTGCCCGTGGTGCCCGACGTGAGGATGACGAGCTTGCCGACGCCCTTGGGCGCGGGCGGGCGCGGCCCGGCGTGCTCGGCCACGGACGCGAGGGTGGGCCGCGACGGCGTGCCCTCGGTGTAGCCGATCCAGCGCCGGCCGACGTACGCGTCGTCGGGCAGCAGGACGTCGAACTCCTCGTCCATGACGACGCCCTTCGCGCCCTCGCGCTCGAGGACGTCGGCGAGCTGCGGGCCGGCGAAGTCGGTGTTGCAGAAGAGGAGCTTCAGGCCGAGCTTTGACGCGGCGATCGTGCCCTCGACGAACGCGCGGCCGTTGCGGCACAGGAGCCCGACGGCGTCACCCTCGCGCAGCCCGGCGCCGCGGAAGGCGCGAGCGATCGCGTCCGTGCGGCGGTCGACCTCGCTGAAGGTCAGCGTGCCTTCCTCGTCGATGATGAACGGCCGGTCGGGGAAGTTCGCGGCCGCGCCGCTCAACCCGGCGGCCGGGCCGGGCCCGAAGCGCTTGAGCGCGATCGCCTGGCGGACCGTGCGGTCCACGCGAGGCTGGAGGATGCCCGCGTCGGACAGGACACGGACGGACTGCACAACGGTCTCCATCTGGTTCATCGGCCCTCCCAGACCGGTTCGCGCTTCTCGGCGAACGCACGCGCCCCCTCTTGGGCGTCACGGCTGATGATGACGGGTCCTGCAAGTTCTCCCTGCTTGGCCCAGAAGTCGTCGCCGTGCCAGGCGTCCTGCTGATCGATCACCTGCTTCGTCGCCGCGACGGCCAGCGGCGCGTTCGCGGCGATCTCCTCGGCGAGCTCGAGGGCCGCCTCGAGCGCGCTGCCCTTCGGCGTCACGCGGGCGACCAGACCCAGGTCGTACGCGCGCTGCGCGTCGATCGGCCGCCCGGTCAGCGCGATCTCCTTGACGACCCCGCGCGGCAGGCGCGCGGGCAGCTGCTTGAGCGCCCCCGCGACGGCAACGAGGCCTCGCTTGACCTCGGGCAGCCCGAAGACGGAGTCCTCCGCGCAGACGAGCAGGTCGCAGGCGACCGCGAGCTCGAGGCCGCCGGCGAGCGCGGGGCCTTCGACGGCCGCGATCACCGGCTTCTTCGACGTGTACTGCGTCATCCCGGCGAATCCGCGGACGGGCACGCCCGGGAACTCGCCGCGGGCGAACGCCTTGAGGTCCATGCCGGAGGAGAAGTACCCGCCGGCGCCGGTGACGACGGCGACGCTGAGGTCGCCGTCCTCGTCGAGCTCGTCGAGCGCGGCGGCAACGCGCTCGGACATCTCGCGGTTGATCGCGTTGCGGATCTCCGGCCGGTTGAACGTGATGAGCTGGACGCGGCCGCGCCGCTCCACCAGCACCGGGGGCTGCTCGGTCATCGGGACGCTCCTGTCAGGCACTCGGGGGTGAAGCTGCGGTCGGCGCGCAGTTCGACGGGCTGGCCGAGGATGTCCTGCGCAGCCATCGCGGCCATGACCTCGGGGTCGTTGGTGTGGCCCAGCGCGCGGCGCCCGTCGTCCAGGATCGCGAAGAGGATCCCGTAGCTCGGCTCGCCACCGCGGTCGTAGATCAGCGTGCACGTCTCGGCCGTGCCGCGGTAGTTGCCGGGCTCGGCGACCTCCCGCGGCTCGGGGGTGTCCGGCTCGGCCGCGAAGAGGGCGAACGGCCGGACGGGCGGCTCGTTGCCGTAGATCCCCAGGGCGTGCTTGGTGGCGTACCAGCCCAGGGCCGTCGACAGGCCCGTGGTGCCGGCCGGCGCGTCGCGCAGCTGGCGGACGACGGCGGCGATGCCGTGGGTCGCGTAGTTGTTGCCCGGGCCGCCGAAGAACGTCAGGCCGCCGGTGCACGTCAGCGGCCGGCCGGGGTCGTCGACGGGGAGGCCGAGCTCGCGGGCGGCGAGCTGCACGGCCGAGGGGAAGCAGGAGTACAGGTCGACGGGGCCGAGGTCATCAGCCGTGACGCCGGCGTGCGCGAACGCGGCCTCGCCGCAGGCGCGGATCGCCGGGGAGCGGTGCAGCTCCCGCCGGTGTGAGAGGAACCACTCGTCGGTGGCGTACGCGGCGGCGTGCACGAACACCCAGCGATCCCGGGGGATCCCCAGCTCCTGCGCCGCGCCCGCCGAGCAGATGAGGACGGCGGCGGCCTGGTCGACCTGGATGTTCGAGTTCAGGAGCTTGGTGTACGGCAGCGTGACCTGGCGGTTGGCGGGGGAGACCGTGCGGATCTCCTCGGCGCTGTGCGTCTCCCGCGACCACGCCGCCGGGTTGGCGGCGGCGACGTCGGCGAACCGCGACCACAGCCCCGAGATGAGGTCGACCTGCTCCTCGGGCGTCCGGCCGGCGTCCACGCGGATCGCCTGCTCGAGCAGCGGGTAGGCCATGATCGGCGCGATGAGGCCGACCGCGGTCTCGTCGTCGGTGTTGGCGGGAGAGTCGGGCTCGAGGACCTCTCCGGGCTCGCGTGCCGGGTCCGCGCCGGGCCAGTCCGGCATCTCGCCCCGCTTCATAGCCTCGGCGAGCGTCTTGAGCGCCTCGGCGCCGCAGACGATGCCCGCCTCCAGCGTGCCGTCCTGGATGCGCTGCGCGATCGTGCCGACGAGGACGCCGGGCCCGTTGCCGCCCTGATTGCTCGTGCGGATCGTGGGCGCGTCGATGCCGAGCAGCTCGCCGACGCGGCGGCCGGGGTCGCCGTCGCCCCACGACGCCGTGGGCACCGCGGCGACCAGACCGACACGGGCCAGCAGCGCGTCGCCGGCGCCCGCGTCCTCGAGCGCCGCGCGCGTGGCGAGCTCCATGAGCCGGGCCGGTTCGGTCGGCAGGTCGTCGTGCTCGCCGGGCCGGCGCACGAGCTCGCCGACGCCGACGATCACCGGCAGCCTGGGGTCTTCAGGGGTGGTCATCGTTCTCCGTGGACGTCGAGGGTGGCTGCGGCGGTGTAGAGCCGCGTGAGGTGGGCGACGAGTTCGTCGCGGGGAAGGTCGGCGCCGGTCGCCGAGGCGCCGACGAGCAGCTCGGCGATCCCGCCTGAGAGCACCCGTGCGCTCAGCCCGATGCCGCGGGTGTCGGCGTGCTCGGGATCTGGATGGATGGAGCGCATGAGGCGCGCCGCGATGTCGGCGGACGCGCGGAGCAGCGCGGTCCGTGAGGCACGCAGCTCGGGCGTGGCCATGGACTCGACCAGGGAGACACGCACCCGGCGCGGATCCTCGGAGAAGTAGTCGGCCAGCGCGCCGAGGACGTCGCCGACGCGCTCGAGCGGCTCGCGTCCCGGGCTCGTCGCCGCCGCGCGGACGAGAGTCGCGGTCTCGGCGGCCACCTGCTCGCAGATCGCGCCGAACAGCTCCTGCTTGGAGGCGAAGTGGTCGTAGAAGTAGCGCTGCGACAGGCCGGCGGCGCGGCAGACGTCGCGGACGGTCGCGCCGTCCCAGCCCTGCGCGGCGAAGACCTCGAGGCCCGCCTCGAGCAGCTGGTCGCGGCGGCGCTGCTCGCGCTCGCCCGCGGTCAGCCCGCCGTAGACCCGGTCCGTCGTCGACATCGCGGCGGCATCCTACGCATCAGGAACGCCGCATTTCAAGATGAATGGACGAGTTCCAGATCAGGTGCGCTGCCGGCGTCCGTCGTCGCGCCGCGCCCGGAACAGGCGCATTTCGCCGCTCACGCCCTTCACGCGCCGCGGCGGAAGCGACGACCACCGCCACTGCGGGCCGGCGTGTTCGCGCGCCGACTCCGTCGCGAGGACCGTGCCGGGGCGGGCGAGCGCCGTGATCCGGCTGGCGCGGTTGACCGGGCGGCCGAACCAGTCGCCATGGCGGTTGAGCGCGTGGCCGTAGCCGATGCCGGCGCGCAGCTGCGGAAAGTCCTCACCTTCGGCATCGGCCGCGTCGACGAGGGTGAACGCCGCCTCGAGCAGATGGTCGACGGACGGCGAGACGAGCATCACGGCGTCGCCGATGGTCTTGACGAACCGCACGTCGCCGCTGACGACGTGCTCGGCGATCTGCACGAGCCGGTCCGCCACCGCGCTCAGCTCGGTGGCCGGCAGCTCCTCGCCCAAGCGGGTGAAGCCGACGAGGTCGGCGAAGCACACGGCGGTCGGACGCGACTCCGGTAGCGCGCCGGCCTGGGTGTCGTCGGGCAGCAGCGCCTCGGTGGAGAAGACCTCGCGCAGGTGCAGCAGCAGCACCCGCTCGATGCTGTGCCCGGCGATCGGCAGCACGATCTCCGCGAGCGCCGCCCACCGCAGCGCGAGCTGCTCCTCATCATCGCCGGGTTCCAGCACGAGCTCGAGGCTGAGCTGACGCATGGATTCGGCGGTGTGGGCGAGGCCTCGCGCGAGCACGCGGATGACGTCGAGGAGGCGGTCGTCGGACAGGCCGAGGTCGCGCAGGCGCTTGACGTCCTGCATCGACTCGAGGTCCTGGTCGAAGTACGCGATGTCATCGAGGTCGCGGACCGGGAGCCCGGACGCCCGGCGGACGGCGAGCACGAAGTCGAGGTTCATGTTCGTCATCCGCGAGATGTCCTCGGCGGTGTACTTCGCCTGGCCGCCGAGCACCTGCGCGGCGAGCAGCGCGGTCAGCGTGTCCGCAGCGGCCGCTTCGCGGATGGTCTCCGGCGGGATCCCGTCGTCGAGGAGGCGATCGAGAAGCCGGCGGCGCGACGCGCGACGGTCGTCGTCGAGCCCCTCGAGCAGATCGTCCAGCCGGTCGTCGTCGATGCCTCCCACGGCGGCCAGACTACGACGCTCGCGGACACCCCGGACGCACGATCCGTACCCTGTGTGGCGCGTGATCCCGCTTCCTGGAGAGAGCCACCATGGCTGACACCGTGTCAGGTGACCGTCCGCGTCGGCGGCGGCTGACGGGCGCGCAGCGCCGCAGGGAGATCCTCGCCGCGGCGATGGAGGTCCTCGCCGAGCAGGGCTACCACGCGGCGTCGATCGATGACATCGCGCAGGCCGCGGGCGTGTCGAAGGCGCTCATCTACGAGCACTTCGAGTCCAAGGCCGCGCTGAAGACGGCGCTGCTGGAGGAGCAGGGCGGTGAGCTGCTGCGCCGCGTCGCGCTGGCCGTCGACCGCACCGATCCCCCGGATCAGCAGCTGTACCAGGGGCTTGACGCGTTCTTCGGCTTCGTCCAGGAGCGCCAGGTCGCGTGGGCGATGCTCCATCGCGACGCCGTCGAACTCGGCATCGACGACACGCTGCGCTTCATGCAGGACGGCGCAACGCGGATGGTCGCGCAGATGTACGACGACGCGAACAGCGGCGCGCTGCCGCAGGAGCGCGCCGAGATGCTGGCGCGCATGCTCACCGGCGGCGCGCAGGCGCTGGCGACATGGTGGATCGAGCACCCCGAGGTCCCGCGACGCCAGGTCGTCGAGGCGGCGATGGAGTCGGCGTGGGTCGGGCTGTCCGAGCTGCGGCGCGGCGTGCGCTACCGCCGGCCGGGCAGCGGTCGTGCGGTGGAGCGCCGCGCGCACGTCGTGCGACTCTGAGTCTCCGCCCGCGGCGAAGGCATCCGGGGCGCTGCGCAGAATCCCGGGAGATGGTCGTCCTCGGCATCGATCCCGGCACCGCGAACACGGGCTACGGCGTGGTGCGCCGCGGGAGGTCGCTGGCGGCGCTCGACGGCGGGGTCATCGTGACGTCCGCCTCGGACCCGGCCGAGCAGCGCCTCACGGAGATCCATGCGCGTGTCTGCGCGCTCATCGACGAGCACCGGCCGGACGCCGTTGCGCTCGAGGACCTCTACTTCGGGCAGAACGTGCGCAGCGCGTTCGCCGTCGGCCAGGCGCGCGGCGTCGTCATGCTCGCGGCCGGCCAGCACGGGCTGCCGTGCACGTCGTACACCCCGCAGCAGGTCAAGGGCGCCGTGTGCGGCAGCGGTCGCGCGGCCAAGGATCAGGTCACGCGCATGGTGCAATCGCTCCTACGGCTGCCCGAGCCGCCGCGGCCCGACCACGCCGCGGATGCGCTCGCCGTCGCGATCTGCCACGTCAATCGCGCGCCGATGCAGGCCGCGATCCGGGGCGCGGCCGCATGATCGCCCTCGTTCGAGGCGAGGTCGCCGTCCGGCGGCCCGACCACGTCGTGATCGATGTCCAGGGCGTCGGCTACCTGCTGTCCGTCTCGTCGCACACGCTCAAGCAGGTCCCGGCCGTCGGGCGCGAGGTCACGCTGCTCACCCACATGGTGGTGCGCGAGGACGCCATGGCGCTCTACGGCTTCGCCACCGAGGAGGAGCGCGAGCTCTTCCTTCTCCTGCTCGGCGTGCAGTCCGTCGGGCCGAAGATGGCGCTGGCGGTGCTCTCAGGCGGCTCGCCGCGTGAGCTGGTCGCGACGCTCGCGGCGGGCGACGTCAAGCGACTGACCACGGTGCCGGGGATCGGCAAGCGCACGGCGGAGCGCATCGTCGTCGAGCTGCGCGAGAAGGTCGTCCCCGATCACTCGCCGATCGAGCCCGGGGACCTCGGCGACATCGTCGTCAGCCGGGGCGGCGACGACCCGCGCTCGCTCGCCCGCGACGGCCTGCTCGAGCTCGGCTTCACCGCCGTCGAGGCCGAGAAGCTCCTGGCCGGCGCCAGCGGTGATCAGCCCGAGGACCTCATCGCCCACGCCCTGCGCGCCGCCCGCCCGTGACCGCCGTGGACCGCATCCAATCCCCGCACGCGTCCGACGAGGACGAGCTCGAGCTGTCCCTGCGGCCGCGCGGGTTCGACGACTTCGTCGGCCAGCGCGCCGTCAAGGAACAGCTCACCGTGGCGGTCGAGGCGGCGATCGCCCGCGGCGAGGCGCTCGACCACGTGCTGCTCGCCGGGCCGCCCGGCCTGGGCAAGACGTCGCTGGCGCAGATCCTGGCCGCGGAGCTCGACGCGCCGTTCGTGCAGACCGCTGGCCCCGCGCTGGAGCGCAAGGGCGACATCGCGGCGTTCCTGACGGCGCTGGAGCCGCGGAGCGTGTTCTTCGTCGACGAGCTGCACCGGCTGCCGCGGGCGCTCGAGGAGACGTTCTACCCCGCGATGGAGGACCGGCAGCTGCCGATCACCGTCGGCCAGGGCGCCGGGGCGCGGGTGGTCACCCTCGACCTGCCGCCGTTCACCCTCGTGGGCGCGACCACGCGCACCGGCCTGCTGACGACGCCGTTGCGCGACCGCTTCGGCCTCCAGCACCGGCTCGATCCGTACGACCACGACGATCTCGCGGCGATCGTGCGGCGCTCGGCCGCGATCCTGCGTGTGGAGATCGAGCCGGCGGGCGCGGAGGCCATCGCGTCGAGATCGCGCGGCACGCCGCGCGTGGCCAACCGGCTCCTGCGCCGGGTCCGGGACTTCGCCGAGGTGCGGATGGGTGGCGTGGTCACCGCGGAGGCGGCCGACGCCGCGCTGCGGATGCTCGAGGTCGACGACGAGGGGCTTGACCGGCTGGACCGGGAGATCCTGCGCAGCGTGTGCGTGACCTTCGCCGGTGGCCCGGTCGGCCTGTCGACCCTGGCGGCCGCCGTCGGCGAGGAGTCCGACACGATCGAGGACGTCTACGAGCCGTACCTGCTGCAGCGCGGCTTCCTCCAGCGGACCCCGCGGGGGCGGTGTGCCACGGCGCGCGCCTTCGCCCACCTCGGGCTGCCCGCGCCCGAGCCCGCTCAGGCGACGCTGCTCGGCGACGGCTGATCGGCGCGGCGCCGGCGCGCCGTGTTGACCACGAGCTTCTCGAGCTCGATCACGGCGAAGTACGTCACCGCGATGCCGACGACGAGCGCCCAATGTGCGGGCGACAGCACCTCGAGGTCGAGGATGTCCCGCGTCCACGGCACGAGCACCAGCAGCACCTGGAGCACGAGCGTCAGCGCGACCGCGCCCACCAGGGCGCGGTTGGAGAAGAACCCGAGGGTGAACACGGAGACGCGCTCGGAGCGCATCGCAAAGCCCCCCGCCAGCTCCGCGAACGCGATCGAGGTGAAGAGGACCGTCTGCCAGGCGGCGTCGTCGCCGTTCCACAGGACGAACGCCGGGACGAACGTCAGCGCGAGCAGCAGGAGCCCGCGGGTGACGATCCTGCGGCCGCGGTCGCTGCCGAGGAGGCTCTCGCCGAGCGGCGTCGGCGGTCGTCGCATGACGCCGGGCTCCGCCGGCTCGACGGCGAAGGCCATCGCCGGGAGCCCGTCGGTGACGAGGTTGAGCCAGAGGATCTGCAGCGGGACGAGAGGGAGGGGCATCCCCGCGATGGGCGCGACGACCATGACCGCGACCTCGGCGAAGTTCCCGCTGAGGATGTTGCGGATGAACTTGCGGATGTTGTCGAAGACGACCCGTCCCTCGGCGACGGCGCCGACGATCGTGGCGAAGTTGTCGTCGAGGAGCACCATGTCGGCGGCGTCCTTCGTCACGTCCGTGCCGGTGATGCCCATCGCCACGCCGATGTCGGCCTGCTTGAGCGCCGGCGCGTCGTTCACGCCGTCTCCCGTCATCGCCGCGACGTGGCCCTGCTCGCGCAGCGCCTGGACGATGGCGATCTTGTCCTCGGGCGCGACGCGGGCGAACACGGACGTCTCGCGGACAGCGCGATGCAGGCCGTCGCGGTCGAGCGCCTCGAGTTCGGCGCCGGTCATCGCCGCGTCGTCGGCGCCGATGAGGCCGAGGTCTCGGCCGATCGCCGCCGCGGTGAGCGGGTGGTCGCCGGTGATCATCACCGGGCGCACGCCGGCGGCGCGGCAGGTCGTGATCGCGTCGCGCACCTCCGGGCGGGCCGGGTCGACCATGCCCTCGAAGCCGACGAAGACGAGATCGCGCTCGAGCTCGTCCTCGGTGGGCTGCTCGGCGGGATCCCAGAGGCGGTAGGCGACGCCGAGCACGCGGACCCCCTCGGCGGCGAGCCCCTCGGCCGCGCTGAGCGCCCGGGCACGCAGCTCGTCGGTGAACGGCACGGCCTCATCGCCGAGGCTCACCGACGAGCAGCGCGGAAGCAGTCCGTCGACCGCGCCTTTCGTGAAGGCGACGCGCTCGGGCCGCCCGACGATCGCCCGGGCGGCATCGATGCGACGCAGCGCGTCCGGGAGGTCCGTGGTTGACGCCGGGAGCGCGTGCACCGTGGTCATCCGCTTGCGCACCGAGTCGAACGGCGCCTCGTCGACGCGCGGCATGGCCGCGTCGAGCTCGGCCTTGTCCAGCCCGTAGCGGTCGGCGACGGCGACGAGCGCGGTCTCCGTCGGATCGCCGAGCAGGTCGCCGTCGTCGCCGCGCTGCGAGTCGTTGCACAGCGCGCCGCCGGCGAGCAGGAGACGCAGCACGGGATCCTCGAGCGCCTCCGGCGCGGGCTCCTCGGCGTCCTCGCCGTCGGTCAGGGTGCGGCGGTCGCCGGCCATGTCGAGCACGACGACCGTCATCCGGTTCTGCGTCAGCGTGCCTGTCTTGTCCGAGCAGATCGTCGTGACGGACCCCAGGGTCTCGACGGCGTACAGGCGGCGGATGAGCGCGTGGCGCTTGAGCATCCGCTGCGCCCCGAGGGCCAGCGTGATCGTGACCACCGCGGGCAGGCTCTCGGGGATCGCGGCGACGGCGAGGCTCACCGCGGTGAGCAGCAGGGTCTCGGTCGACTCGCCGCCAAGCCAACCGAGGACCATGACGAGCACGACGATCAGCCCGGCGGCGAGGGCCAGATTGCGCACGAGGACGTCGAGACGCTGCTGTAGCGGTGTCCGCCCGGCGTCTGCGCCGGAGAGCAGCTCGGCGACGCGGCCGAGCTCGGTGTCCATGCCGGTCGCGGTGATCACCTGGGCGCCGCGGCCTGCTGCGACGCTCGTGCCGGCGAACGCCATCGAACTGCGCTCGGCCAGCGGTGCGTCGGGTGCGACCGGGTCGGTGTGCTTGTCCGCAGGCACCGACTCGCCGGTGAGCGCGGATTCCTCGACCCGGAGACCGTGCGCCTCCACGAGCCGCCCGTCGGCGGGCACGCGCGAGCCGGCTTCGAGCAGGATCACGTCGCCGGGCACGACCTCGGCGGCCGGCACGGTGACCGGCGCACCCGCCCGCACCGCGGTGACGACGGGCGCGGCCATCTCCTGCAGCGAGGCCATCGCCCGCTCCGCGGAGTACTCCTGGCGGTAGCCGATCCAGGCGTTGAGGACGACGACGACCGCGATGACCACGGCCTCCGTCGTGTCGCCGAGCGCTGCGGAGAGGACGGCCGCGGCGACGAGGAGCAGGATCATGGGCGACCTGACCTGGGCGAGCAGGATCTCCCGCCGGGACACGCTCTGACCCTCGCGCAGGCGGTTGGGGCCGTGGTCGGCGAGCCGCGCGGCCGCCTCGCCGGAGGCCAGCCCCGCGCCGGGGTCGACGCCGGCGCGCCGGGCGACCTCGGAGGCCTCCTCGGCGTGGGGCGTGCGAGGCGCCGCAGCGCTGACGTCGGGCACGCACGCGATGATGCCACGCCCCGGCTTCGGCGCCGCCGGCGCTTAACCGCCGTTCAGCATCCCTGCACTACCCTGCTCCACCGGGTCATGGCTCACCTCTTCATCTGCCCCAACTGCGGCAATCGCAGCGCGGCCACCGAACGCAGCGCCGGGTTCCGGCGCCAGGCCAAGGGCTGCAACAAGTGCGGCTTCGGCTTCCTGTTCGAGCTGCTCGACGACTATTACCCGGCCCCGAACGCCGCGTTCTTCGTGTGCGACCAGGAGGGCCGGATCATCGGCTGCGGCCGCGGTGCGACCGAGCTGACCGGGCTGACGACCGAGCGCGTGATCGGCCGTCCGGTCAGCGAGGTGCTCGGTCTCGAGTTCGATGGAGGCGACGATCCCATCGCAACCGTGCTGGAATGGGGCGTGCGGGCCCTCAACAAGCCCGTCCGCGTCCACGCGGAGGGAGACCTGCCCGCTGACGCGACCGCTGATCTCTTCCCGGCGTACGATGACGATGGCGGCCTGCTGCTCGTCCTCACGCCACGCGGCTGACCGCCGCCTGACCCTCACCCCAGCCATCACCGCATGACCGATCGCCGTCGCAACATCTTCATCCTGCTCTTCGTCGCGGGACTCGTGATCGCATCTCTCGCGGTGATCGTGACGAAGCCCACGCGGCTCGGTCTCGACCTCCAGGGCGGCGTCGAGCTCGTCTACCAGGCCAAGCCGACCCCGCAGCAGCCGGTCGTCGACCAGCAGGCGCTCGATCGCGCGATCGAGGTCATGCGCGAGCGCGTCGACAGCCTCGGTGTCGCCGAGCCCGAGATCCAGCGCTCCGGTGAGAACCAGATCTCCGTGGCACTGCCGGACGTGCAGGACGCCGACAAGGCGCAGCGTCAGGTCGGCCAGGTGGCCCAGCTCTTCTTCTACGACTGGGAGAAGAACGTCATCGGGCCGGAGGGCGAGCCGGCGCCGCAGGACGCCAGCGTCACGGGCGGCCCCAGCGCCGGCCAGGCCGGAGGCATCTCCTACTACGACGCGGTCGTGCGCGCCTCCGCGCAGCCCGCCGCGACCGGTGAGGCCGCGAAGAACGTCAGCCACGATGGCCTCTACTACCTGCTCAACCAGAAGACCGAGAAGGTCGTGGGCGGGCCCGAGGAAGAGCGGGCGGACCTCAACACCGACAACCCGAAGGCCGCCGACGCGCCGGACTGCAAGAAGGGCGGCGACTCGACGCTGTGCGTCAGCGAGGTCAAGCCCGGCACGGTGATCGTCCAGGCCGAGACCCCGAAGGGCCAGGCCGAGCCGAAGGACCCGAACAACGCGCAGTACTACGTCCTGCGCGACCGGGTCGCCCTCAAGGGCACGGACATCAAGAACCCGGAGCAGCAGTTCGACCAGGGCGCCGGGGGCTCGGGCCAGCCGATCGTCACCTTCGACTTCACCGACAAGGGTCGCAAGACCTGGCAGGACGTCACGCGCGAGATCTCCCAGCGCGGCCTGGAGAACTTCGCCCCGGGCTCCAACCCGCAGGCGGCCGCCCAGCACTTCGCGATCGTGCTGGACAACAAGCTCATCAGCGTCCCGTTCATCGACTTCCAGCAGAACCCGGACGGCATCGACGGGCGCAATGGCTCGCAGATCGAGGGCGGGTTCACGATCGACACCGCCCAGGAGCTCGCGAACCTCCTGAAGACGGGCGCCCTGCCGGTCAAGCTCGACCTCATCAGCCAGTCGCAGGTCTCGGCGACGCTCGGCCAGCAGGCGCTGGATCAGAGCCTCATCGCCGCCGCGGTGGGCCTCGGCGTCGTCGCGCTGTTCCTCCTCATCTTCTACCGCGTGCTCGGCGTCATCGCCGTCGGCGCCCTCGGCGTCTATGCGCTGCTGCTGTTCGCGCTCATCAAGCTCATCCCGATCACGATGACCCTGCCGGGCATCGCGGGCCTCGTGCTGACGATCGGCGTCGCAGCCGACGCGAACATCGTCATCTTCGAACGTGTCAAAGAAGAGATCCGTGGCGGCAGATCGATCCAATCGGGCATCGCCGCGGGCTATCGCAAGGGCCTGACCGCGATCATCGACGCGAACGTCGTCACGGTGATGGTCGCGTTCATCCTCTTCGTCCTGGCGACCGCGGGCGTGAAGGGCTTCGCGTTCACGCTCGGCGTCGGCACGATCGTGTCCTTCCTGACCGCCGTCGTCTTCACCCAGGCGATCCTCGGCACCATGGGCCGCTCGCGGCTGCTGGCGCGGCCGTCCGCGCTCGGCGCCGGCAAGCAGGCGCGGCCGATCACCTTCGACTTCATGGGCGCGTCGAAGTGGTTCTTCTCGGGCTCCGGCTTGATCCTCGCCATCGGCGCGCTGGCCATCGGCGTCAACGGCGTGAAGTTCGGCATCGACTTCGAGTCGGGCACCCGGATCAAGACCGCCGTCGAGAAGGCCACGAACGAGGACGGCATCCGCGAGGTCATGGCGGAGGTGGGCTACGCCGACGCGAAGATCCAGCGCGTCCAGGAGCCCGAGCTCGGCCGGTACGTCTTCCAGATCTCCACGCCGTCGCTCGAGCCGGCCGACGTCCAGAAGGTGCGTGCCGCCCTCGACGAGCAATACGGCGTCGGCGACAAGTTCTCCAACAGCTCGATCGGGCCGACGTTCGGCGAGACCGTGGCCAAGACAGCGGTCATCGCGATCATCGCGTCGTTCCTCGTGATCGCCGCGTACATCGCGATTCGATTCGAGTGGAAATACGCCGTGCCGCTGCTCATCGCGGTCATGCACGACCTGTTGATCACGGCCGGCGTCTACGCCCTGCTGCAGCTGGAGGTGACGAGCGCAACCGTTGCGGCGCTCCTCACGATCCTGGGCTTCTCCCTCTACGACACGATCATCGTCTTCGACCGGGTGCGCGAGAACATCCCGCGCATGCCGCGGGCGGCGTTCAGCCAGATCGTCAACCGCTCCATGAGCGAAGTCATCGTCCGATCGCTCGCGACGTCGTTCTGCACGCTGCTGCCGGTCCTCTCGCTGTTCGTGTTCGGCGGTGAGACGCTGCGCGAGTTCGCGGTGGCGCTGATCGTCGGCACGCTCTCCGGTACGTATTCGTCGGTGTTCATCGCGTCGCCGGTGCTCACGCACTGGAAGGAGCGCGAGCCGGTGTGGCGCCGCCGCCGCAAGGTCATCGAGAACGAGCTCGGCGAGGTCCCCGCGTACGCCACGTCCGTCGGGGGCGGCCCGGTGGACGTCGCGCCCGCCGAGCGCAAGCGTCCCCGGCGGAGCCTGACGGCCCCGGACGATCCGCAGAACGTCTCGCGGGAGGAGTTCGACGACATGGTCCGCGACCTGCACGTCGACGCGCCGCCCACCGCGACCGCGGTGAAGGACGAGACCGCCGACGCGGCGCCCGAGGACGTCGTCATGCCGCAGGACGAGAAGAAGCCGCGGGCCAAGCGCCCGCGCAACAAGCGACACGGAAGGGGTGGCCGCTGATGGCGCTGTTCGCGTGGATCATGATGGGCCTGGCCCTCTGGCACTTCACCGTGTTCGTGCCGGACCGCTTCCTCGGTGGGATCGTCGGCGCCTTCCTCGCCGCCCTCGTCGGCGCGGTGATCACGGGGTACGCGTTCAGCGGCTTCCAGCTGCCGAGCCGTGACGACACGGACCTCATGACCGTGCTCGAGGCGATTCCGGGCACCCTCATCGCGCTCGGTCTCGTCTACGCCATCGGCGCGGCGCGCGAGCGCAACAACCCGGCGGCGGCGTAGCGCTACGCCGCGACGCGGCGGGTGTCGAGTCCGTCGCCGTCGGCGTCGATGCGGTCGAGCAGCGCCAGGAACGCGTCGGTGACGACGGGGTCGAACTGCGAGCCGCGGCAGCGCTGCAGTTCCGCGCGCGCGGCGTCCCGCGGCATGGCCGTGCGGTAGACGCGGTCGGCGGTCATGGCCTCATAGGCGTCGGCGACGGCGAGGATCCGCGCCTGCAGGGGCACCTGCTCGCCGGTCAGGCCGAACGGATAGCCGCGCCCGTCGGGCCGCTCGTGATGGGCGAGGACCCACTGGCGGACGTCGTCGAGGACGTCGCTGCCCAGGATCCGCGCGCCGATCTCCGGGTGGCGCTGCATCTCGGCGTACTCGTCCTCCGTGAGCTTGCCCGGCTTGTTGAGGATCGCGTCGGGCACGCCGATCTTGCCGATGTCGTGCAGGAGCCCCGCGACGCGGATGCGCTCCACCTCCGACGCGGGAAGCCCGAGCTCCTGGGCCATCATCGCGGCGTACCGCGCGACCGTCTGCGAGTGCGACGCCGTGCCGGTGTCGCGGAGGTCGAGCGCCTCGGCCAGGCCGATCGCCGTGACGAGCCGCGCCCGCTCGTCATGGTCCTGGGTGGCCGTGTCGGTCGCGGTGTGCTCCCCGGCCTGCGCGGCGAGCATCGTGCGGTTGCGCCCGGCGCGCTTGGCGGTCAGCAGGGCGCGGTCGGCGGAGATCATGAGCTCGTCGAGGGTCTCGCCGTCGCGCGGGTACATCGCGACGCCGAACGAGATCGTGACGTCGAACGGCTCGTCGCCGAAGGCGATCATCACGTCACGGCGCAGGCGCTCGGCGAGCGCGACGGCGTCGGAGACCTCCGCCGCCGGCGCGAGGATCGCGAATTCCTCGCCGCCCGTGCGCCCGGCGACGTCCATGCGCCGGGAGCGCTGGGAGATCACGCCGGCGACCCGGCGCAGGGTGCGGTCGCCCGCCGCCTGGCCGTGCGCTTCGTTCAGCGCCTTGAGGAGGTCGACATCGCCGACGATGAGCGCGGTGGACGTGCCGCCGGTCCGCGCCAGGCGCTCGGCGGCGCGGCGCTCGAAGCCGTGGCGATTGAGCAGCCCCGTCAGGACGTCGGTGCGCGCGGAGGCCTCGAGCCGGTCGCGCAGCACCTGCTGGGCGGCGACGAGGCCGTCGCGGTGCGCGCGCACGGTGCTGAGGAAGACCCCGGTGATCGCGATGGCGCCTGCGATGGGCAGCCAGCTCTCGATGGCGGAGGGCGGCGGCAGCTCGACCGTGGCGGGCATGACGAGCAGCGCCCCCGCGAAGCACGCGGTGCAGAGCGCGTCCATCGCCAGCGCGGTCCAGCGCGGGAGGTAGTACGACGCGAACAGGACGACGATCACGTAGCACGAGGCGATCTGCGGGGTGAGCGAGGGGATCTGGACGAGCCCGAAGGTCACCGCCACCGTGCAGCCCGCGCACAGCGCGTGGATGAACCAGGGCGGCCAGGACGGCGCCCAGCGGACCACCAGCGGCGAGAACGCGACCATCGTCATGAGCATCACGACGACGGGTGCGGGGAAGGTGACGACGCTGCCGTCGCGAAGCGTCGCGGCCCAGGTGAGGAGCATCACCGCGCAGGTGAAGCCCATCAGCATGCCGCCGGCCCGGCCGGCGGGCCCGGCGGTGGGGCGGACGGTCGACGCGCCCGCGGGCGCACCGGTGGCCTCTCTCACCTCCATGCGGCGTGCCTCGGAACATCCGTCCGGAAACTTGATCCTGTGACCTCCGTACCTCATCGGATGGTCGGCTGACGGGCGGGCGCGACGTCCGCCGAGGCTCGTACGGTGGTGGCGCATGGAGGACCAGGTGCACCTCGATATCCCCCCGTGCGACATGGCCGCCGTGGCGCAGCTCGAGCGCGAGCTGGGCGTGGCCCACCCCGTGGCGCAGGTGCTCGTCCGGCGCGGGCTGAGCGAGCCGTCGAGCGCGCGCGCCTGGCTCGCGGCGGACGCCGCGCACGATCCCCGTGAGATCGCCGGGATGGACGAGGCGTGCGCGCTCATCCTCCGCCACGTGCGCGCAGGCTCGCGGATCGTGGTCCACGGTGACTACGACGTCGACGGCGTGTGCTCGACGGCGATCCTCGTCCGCGCGCTCCGTGCGCTCGGTGCTGACGTGCGGCCCGTCCTTCCGAGCCGCACCGAGGATGGCTACGGGCTCGCGCGCGCGACGGTCGACCGGCTCGCCGACCGCGGCACGGATCTGCTCATCACCGCGGACTGCGCGATCACGGCCGTCGACGAGGTCGCGGCCGCACGGGCGGCCGGCATCGACGTGCTCGTCACCGATCACCACCAGCCGCGCGCCGACGGCGTGCTGCCGGACGCGCCCATCGTCCACCCCGGGCTCGGCGGCTATCCGTGCCCGGAGCTCTGCGCCGCCGGGGTCGCGCACAAGGTGGTCGCCGCGCTCCTGCGCGCCGCCGGCCACGACGGCGACGTCGAGCGCGACCTCGATCTCGTCGCGCTCGCGACCATCGCCGACTGCGTCCCGCTGGTCGACGAGAACCGCCGGCTCGTGCGCGCCGGGCTGCGGCAGCTCGCGGCCACCGAGCGCCCCGGTCTGCGCGCGCTCATGCGCGTCGCGAAGGTCGAGCCGGGCCGAGTCGACGCGCGCAGCGTCGGATTTCGCCTCGCTCCGCGGCTCAACGCCGCGGGCCGGATGTACCGCGCCGACGCCGCGCTCGAGCTCCTGCTCACCGACGACGCCGACCGCGCGGCCGCGGTCGCCGACGAGCTCGATCAGATCAACGCCGAGCGCCGGCACGCCGAGCAGCGGATCCTCTTCGAGGCAGAGGCGCAGGTGCGCGACCTCGGTGACCGCCGTGCGTACGTGCTGTGGGGCGAGGGCTGGCACCGCGGGGTCATCGGGATCGTCGCCTCGCGGATCGCCGAGCGCCATCACCGTCCGGTCGTCCTGGTCGCCGTGGATCCGGCGACGGGTGTGGGCACCGGGTCGGGGCGATCGATCCCCGCCTTCGATCTTCTCGGCGGGCTCGAGGCCTGCCGCGCCCATCTCCGGCGTCACGGTGGGCATCGCGCGGCCGCCGGCTGCGAGGTCGATGCCTCAGCACTTCCGGCGTTCCGCGCCGCCTTCGAGGCCCACGCGACGGGCGCGCTGACCGACGACGATCTCGTCGCGCGCGAGCGGGTGGACGCGATCGTCGCCGGCGACGAGCTCGGCACCGCACTCGCGGAGGACCTGGCGCAGCTCGAACCGCTCGGTATGGGCAACCCGGTCGTCCGCCTGCTCATCCCGGGCGCCCGGATCGGCGACGAGCGCCCGCTCGGCGAGGGCGGCAAGCACGTGCGCTGCACGGTGACGAGCGGCGGACATCGCGCGTCCGCGGTCGGCTTCGGCATGACGTCCGTGCCCTGCGACGTCCCGGTTGACGTGATCGCCGAGCTCGAGCTGCACGCGTGGCGAGGCACCGTCGAACCCCGGCTGCTGCTCCGCCGCGCCGCGCCGCGCGCGGCCGGCGTGATCGAGATCGTGGGGGAGCCCGACCCGTGGACGGCCGCGCGCGCCCCGCTCCCTCCGGCCGTTGTCGTGTCGGATGCCGTGGACGACCCGATTCCGGGTGCGCGTGACCGGCGCGGCGGCGGGATCGCCGGGGTGGTCGGCGCGCTCGTGCACAGCGGGAAGCCGGTCGTCGTCCTCGCGGCCGACGCGCCCGCTCGCGCCCGGCATCTCGCGCGGCTGGTGGACGGCTGCGCGGTCTGCTCGTACGAGGCGCTGCTGGCCGATCCGGGCGCGGTCGGCGACGCGACGCACGTCGTGGCGGTCGACCCTCCCGCGACGCCCGCGCAGCGCGTCGCACTGCACGCGCTGACGGTTCGACAGATGGTCCATCTTGCGTGGGGCGCGTCGGAGCTAACCTTTGCGCTACGTATCCATGAGCGTGAGTACGACCTTCGTGCCCCGCTCACCGCGCTGTACCGGGACCTGCGGGCCCTGGACGGCGCGGGGGGAGAGGAGCTCGAGGCGGCGCTGCGCGGCGATCCGCAGGCATCCCGGTCGGCATGGCAGACCGGGCGCGCCCTGCGGGTCCTCTCGGAGCTCGGCCTCGTCAGCCTCGACCCGGAGACACGGTCCGTAACGCTTCTGCCCGCCCAGCGCACTGAGCTGGAGCGATCGGCGGCCTACCGGGCCTACACCCAGCAACTCGAGGACGGCCGGGCATTCCTGAGCAGCGAGACACCAGTGGCAGCGTGACCGACGAGCCGGCGGCGACGCCGGCGGTCGAGCCGCGCGCGCAGGTCGATCGGATCGTGCACCCCGAGCAGCACGACGGGGTGCGCCGCGCGGACCTCACGGACCGCGAGCAGGTCCTGCTCAGCGACCTGTTCGCGATCGTCGAGGAGCACGCCGCCGAATCGCTCGTGGCCATCGACCGCGCCCGGGTCGAGCAGGCGTTCGTCTTCGCCTGCGAGCACCACGCCGACCAGCGTCGCAAGAGCGGAGAGGACTTCATCACCCACCCGGTGGGTGTCGCGAAGATCTGCGCGGGCATGCGCCTGGACACCGAGACGCTGTGCGCGGCGCTGCTGCACGACACCGTCGAGGACACGACGGCATCCCTGCAGGAGGTCTCCGAGCAGTTCGGCGAGGAGATCGCCTCGCTCGTCGACGGCGTCACGAAGCTCACGGGCATCACGTTCCAGTCGCGCGACGAGGCGCAGGCCGAGAACTACCGCAAGATGATGGTCGCGATGGCCAGCGACGTGCGGGTCATCCTCATCAAGCTCGCTGATCGGCTGCACAACATGCGCACGATCGGCGCGATGCCCAAGCAGAAGCAGATCGACAAGGCGAAGGAGACCTTGGAGATCTACGCGCCGATCGCGCACCGGCTCGGTATCCACGCGATCAAGTGGGAGCTCGAGGACCTCGCGTTCGCGGCGCTGCACCCGCGCAAGTACCAGGAGATCAAGGGCCTGGTCAACCAGCAGCGCGAGGAGCGCGAGCAGTACGTCCAGAAGGCCGGCGAGTACCTCCAGCGCGAGCTGCAGGCACTGGGCATCGACGCGCAGATCTCAGGCCGCGCGAAGCACTTCTACTCCATCTACTCGAAGATGACGAAGAAGGGCCGCGAGTTCAACGAGATCTACGACCTCACGGCCATGCGGGTCATCGTCAACTCGGTGAAGGACTGCTACGGGGCGGTCGGCGTCATCCACTCGCTGTGGAAGCCGCTGCCCGGGCGCTTCAAGGACTTCATCGCGATGCCCAAGTTCAACATGTACCAGTCGCTGCACACGACGGTCATCGGGCCCGAGGGGCTGCCGCTGGAGATCCAGATCCGCACGCGCGAGATGCACGACATGGCCGAGTTCGGCGTCGCCGCGCACTGGATGTACAAGGCGGACCCGCGCAGCAACGGCGGGAGCGACGACGCCAAGACGAAGTGGCTGCGCAACGTCATGGACTGGCAGAAGGATCTCCAGGATCCGCGCGAGTTCATGGAGACGCTGAAGGTCGACCTCTTCGACGAGGAGGTCTTCGTCTTCACACCCAAGGGCGAGGTCAAGTCGCTGGCCGCGGGCGCGACCCCGCTGGACTTCGCCTACGAGGTCCACACCGAGATCGGGCACCGGTGCGTCGGCGCGAAGGTCAACGGCAAGATCGTGCCGCTGCACTACGAGCTCAAGAGCGGCGACATCGTCGAGGTGCTCACGAGCAAGCGCGAGCGCGGGCCGTCGCGCGACTGGCTCTCGCTCGTCAAGACGACGCGGGCGCGCAACAAGATCAAGGCGTGGTTCAAGGCCGAGTCGCGTGAGGACACCGAGCACGCCGGGCGCGAGCTGCTGCAGGAGCACCTGCGCAAGGCCGGCCTGCCCGCGCAGAAGGTCGTCAGCTCGCCGCTCTTGGCCGACGTCATCCGCGAGATGGGCTTCAAGAAGGGCGAGGACTTCTACATCGCCCTGGGCGGCGCGAAGATCTCCCCGAAGGTCGTCGTCAACAAGGTCCTGCAGCGGCTGAAGGCCGGCGAGGCCGCCGACGAGACGGACACCGCCGTCGAGCGCTTGGCCACGGGCCGCGACGACCGCCGCCGCCCGACGGCTGCATCCACGCAGATGGGCATCCGGGTGGAGGGCGTCGACGACGTCATGCTGCGCCTAGCCAAGTGCTGCCGCCCGGTGCCGGGCGATCCGATCGTCGGCTACATCAGCCTGGGCCGCGGCATCACGATCCACCGGGAGGACTGCACGAACGTCGAGGCGCTGCGCAAGGACCCGGACCGGTTCGTCAACGTCAGCTGGGAGGGCGACGCGACAACCGCGTTCAAGGTCGAGCTCGCCATCGACGGTTACGACCGCCACCGCCTCCTCGAGGACCTGTCGCGGACGTTCGCCGAGGCGGGGGTGAACATCATCGAGGCGCGCTGCCTGGTGCAGCACCCGATGGTGCACAACCGGTTTGTCGTCGAGGTCGCCGACACGCAGACGCTCAAGGGCGTCGTCACGCGCCTGCGCAACATCGACTCGGTGTTCGACGCCTACCGGGTCACCCCGGGCGCGGGCTGATCAGCCGCCGCCGAGGATCCGGGCCTTCTGGGCCTCGAACTCCTCGGGGGTGAGCGCGCCCGCGTCGCGCAGCTTGACGAGGCGCTCGAGCGACGCGACGACATCGTCGACGTCGGCATCCCCGGCGGGAGGGGTGATCGAGATGGGCGGTGGGGTCATGGCCGACGCGTCGATGCCCATCGAGCCGAGCATGCCGAGCATGTTCTGCTTGAAGCGCTCGGCATCGGCGGGGTCCATCGGCTGGCCCATCTGGATCGTCGCGCCGTCGGGCAACGACCCGAGGTCGATGCCCTGGGCCTTGAGCATGTCCATGACGGCGTCGACCGCCTCGGGGTTGTTCGAGACGTCGACGGTGCGCGAGGTGACATGCACCTCCGCGGACGTCGCGGGCGGAGTGGGGGCCGTGTCGCCCAGGCCCGGGATGCCGAGGCCTTCGTCCTCGTCCTTGCCGCGTCCGAAGAGTCTGCCGAGTCCCATGCGCCCAGCCAAGCACGAGGCCCGGCCGGGCGCAAGGGGTCACAGCGCCGCGCTCACCCGCGGATCCGTCGACGGCACGGGCGTCTCGTCGCCCACCCACGGATCCCCGCCGAAGTAGCGCCGGAAGATGACTTCCGAGGTGCGGGTGGCGAGCGCCTGCGTCGTCAGCGTGGGGTTCGGCCCACCGAGCGCGTTGGCCAGCGCGCTGTTGTCGGCGACGAACAGGCGCTTGACCGCACGGGCCTCGCACGTCTCATCGAGGACGGACGTCGCCGGGTCTCCGCCCATCCGCATCGACGATTGGGTGTGCAGGATGAGCGGGGCCCAGTCGATGCGGTAGATCTTCTTCGCCCCGGCGCCGCGCAGGATCTCCGCCGCGCGGTTGGCGAGGAAGTCCCGGCGGGCGACCGTCTTGGCTGTCCGCCGCGTGAAGTCGAGCTCGACCTTGGCGGCGCGGCCGTGCTCGTCGACGGGAAACAGCTGGGAGAGGGAGACGCGGTTGTCCGGCTCGACGTCGTCACCGGTGAGCACGAGGATGCTCAGCAGGTTGTCGGCGCCGTTCTCCATGGCTTGCATGAGCTCGGCGCCGGGGAGACGCCCGGTGGGGCCGTCCCACGCCCCACGCTTGCCGCGGCCGAGGTCGTAGACCCCGCGGATGCCGCTGCCGCTGAAGCTCATGCTGAACGACTGCAGCGCGGGAGGGAGGCCCACCTGCTCGAGGCCGCCGTAGCCCGGGTAATCGGCTCGCGCCGCAGAGGCGGCGCCCTTCGTCGCGCCCGTGTCCTCGTCGAACAGTCCGACGACCCAGTCGAGGTAGTGGTCGGTCAACCCGCGTCCCACCCAGTCGTTGGGGTTGGGTAGGCCGCTGTTGAGCCACAACCGCGGCGAATCGATGCAGCCGGCCGCCAGCACGACGACCTTGGCGTCCTCGCGGCGGACGTCTCGGTCGTCGTTGACGCGATACGTCACGCCGGTGGCGACCGTCTCGCCGCCCTGCGACGCCGTGTGGATCTCCGTGACGTACGCGTCGGTGACGAGCTCGGCGCGGCGGCCGCCAGGCGCCCACGCGTCGGCGGTGACCGCCATCGGCACGTAGCTGTTGTCGGTCGAGCGCTTGGCGAACTGATTGCGCGGCGCACCCGGCGGGTTCATGCAGCCCTGCGCGCAGTAGCCGCAGAACGTGCAGCCGGTGGCCTGCGGGTGCTGCAGCGCGCCGCCGTCTGATGTCCGCCCCGCCGTGCCGCCCGGCTGGAGGATCGCGTTCTCCTGCGGGCGAAAGGATGCCTCGGTGGTGTCCTTCCGGGTCTGGACCGGGAGGCCGACCGACTCGCAGCCGTCGAAGAAGACCCGCTCCTTCGTGCCCATCGCGGCCGTCTGGACCGGCAGGGTCGCTTCGGCCCACTGGTAGTACGGCACGAGCTCCTCGTAGGAGAACGGAAACGCGTGGGCCGTGTCGTACAGCTCCTTGTCGGCGCCGTCGTAGCCGGCGAAGGCCCCGCGGTAGGCCCGCGGGCTGTTGCCGTAGTAGTGCAGCGTCGTGCCGCCGACCCCGGACGCCTGCCAGATGTAGGAGTTCCGTGGCTGCTCGCGGACCCACGGCGGGCGCTCGCGGTTCTTCGGCCCGATGCGGAAGAAGCCGTATGCCGGATTGAACGCGTCGTCCTCGAAGTGCGTCCACTGCTCGCGCGGCTGATCGTGCGGCGCGCCTCCCTCGAGCAGGAGGACGTCGAGCCCGCGCGCCGCGAGTTCCTTGGCCACGACGGGCCCGCCGCCGCCGGCACCGATGATGATCACGTCGCGCATCAGGCCTCCACCGCCATGCGGTCCTGGTAGTAGCCGAGGAACTCCGGGTGGCCGTCGGGCGGGACTTGCGTGTTGGCGAGGTAGCCGCACTGATCCCAGCTGATCGGGCGGCCCTGCAGCTGCTTCGTGCGCCGGTCGTACTGCGACTGCTCGCTGTAGTGACCATCGGCCGACAGGGCGAGCATCGCCATGGCGAGGTACGTGATGAGGCCGTCGAGCGCGTCGACGAGCCAGCCGTCAAGCGCGCCGGAGCGCCGTACGAGCACGACGATCTTGGGGTTCGGGGATTCGAAGTCGCGGAACACCCTCGCCTTCTCGTTCCACGAGAGCTTCGCGAACGGTGCGACCCCGCCGGAGCGCCAGAGCACCGCGGGGACCTGGATCGTCGCGGTGACGTTGAGCAGCAGGGCCGTGACGATCGACGCGGGCAGCGTTTCGTCGTTCGTGAGCACGATCTCCAGCGCGCGGTCGAGCCGCTGCGCCTCGGCCAGCCCGAGGCTCCGCAGCTCGGGCGGGAGCGGCGCGGGCACGTCTCCGAGCACCCTGGTGCTCTGCACAAGCGTCGGCACCCAGACGCGGTCGGGCACCGGCAGGTAGCCGTCGATGGTCTCCATGAGGAAGCGCCCGCAGCGTGTTGCGATCCCACCGGGGGCCGGCCGGCTGAGGTGCTGGCGGCGCGAGAAACGGTCGTCGCCGGGCAGGGAGAAGGCCGCGAGGGCATCGTGGGTCTCGGCGGCGAGGCTGCGCAGCTCCGGGCGCAGCCAGCGGACGAGCGCCTCGACGGCGTCGCCGGTCGGGTTGGCGTGCGCCGCGCTGAGCAGGCCGGGCGGCGCGCTCAGCGCGAGGCCGAGGACGCCCGCACGGGCCAGGAAGGTCCGGCGGTCCAGGACAGGTTGCGACACGGTCATGCTCCCCTCAAGCGACGTGGTCGCGTGGCGCCGTACCCTTTTGGACACCGCGTCAACCACGGCGTGGACCTGACGTCTCGGGTCAGCGCACGACGGGCAGACCGCCCGGGATCACCCGGAAGACCGCCTCGGCGACATCGCCGATGTAGTCGCCGTCGACCTCGAGCGGAATCGGGACCGCCGAACGCATGACGATCTGCGGCGACGGCGGGAGCTGCTCGATGTGCTTGTGGTCGACCATCTTCGCCCGCGGGGACAGGAGGCGGAACGCGATGGCCGGGACGTCGGCGGCGAACGCGCGGCGCAGCACGACGCCGGCGATCGTGCCGCTGTCCAGCGCGACGTTCTCGGCGACGTGCAGCGGATGGTTGCCGAAGTACGTGAACGGATCGCCGTTCTGGATGATCGCCGTCATGCCTTCGAGCTCGACGCCCTCGGCCTCGATGGTGAAGCGAGGCGGGCGCCAGAGGTAATCGCGGATCGCGACGTGGACGGCGCGGTACATGAAGAACCATGGGCCGTGGCGGTGCTTGAGGTGCGGGCGCGCGTCGACCTCCTTCACGACGGCGGCGTCCACGCCGACCCCGGCGGAGAAGGTGAAGTACCGGTCGTTGACCTGGGCGAGGTCGACGCGGTCGACCGTCCAGCGGTCGTTCAGCGCCAGCAGGTGCTCGGTGGCGTCGACGATGTCGCCGGGGATGCCGAGCATCTTGCAGAGCACGTTCGTCGCGCCGCCGGGAAGGCACGTCAGCGGAGTGTTCGAGCCGACGAGGCCGTTCGCGCACTCGTTGACGGTGCCGTCGCCCCCGAAGGCGACGACCGCGTCGTAGCCCTCGGCCGCCGCCTCGCGACACAGCTCCGTGGCGTGGTTGCGGCGCTGTGTGTCGACGGCCTGCACGTCGTACCGGCCGCCGAGCGCGTAGACGACGAGCTTCTTCAGCCGGTCCGAGACCGTCGTCGCGTACGGGTTCGTGATGACGAGCAGCCGCTTGCGCTCGGTCGGCGTGGTGAGCGCGAACTCCTCGCCGAGGCGCTCGAGCGGGTCAGCCTGCGACGACATTCACAGCCACTTCCTGTGGCGGAAGAACCAGAGCATGCCGCCGAGCATGAGGACCATCACGACGACGACGACCCAGAACGCCTCGATCTCTCCCTGCCCGGGGACCTCGACGTTCATGCCGAACACACTCGCCACGAGGGTGAGCGGGAGGACCACGACGCTGATCGACGTCAGGACGCGCAGCACGTCGTTGACCCGGTGGGAGATCACCGACTCGTTCGTCGACTCGAGCGCCTCGACGACTTCCTTGTAGTTCTCGAGCATGTCCCAGATGCGCTCGTTCGCGTCGTTGATGTCGTCGAAGTAGACCTCGAGGTCCTCGGCGACGTAGCGCTTCGTGCGCTCGAGATCGCGCAGGGCGGTGCGCTGCGGGCGCACGATCTTGCGGAAGTTGATGATCTCCTGCTTGACGTTGGAGATGTCGCGCACGATCTCCTCGGAGTGCCCCTCGAAGATGTCGTCCTCCAGGCGCTCGAGCTTGTTGCCCATCTTGCGCAGCATCGGGAACGACGCGTCGACGCAGTCGTCGACGATCTTGTAGAGCAGGTAGCCAGGGCCGTTGGCGAAGAGCTTGTCGCGCAGGTCCTCACGCGTGCGGCAGCGCTCGAAGAGGTACTCGAGCGGCTGGATGTCCTCGTTGGGCAGCGTGATGACGTAGTCGGGCCCGATGAACGCGTCGAGCTCGGCGGCGTTCAGGCGGCCGACCGTCTTGTCGAAGCGCGGGAAGTGCAGGACGACGAACTGGTAGTCGTCGTACTCGTCGACCTTCGGGCGCTGGTTGCGCGAGTTGACGTCCTCGTAGTCGAGCGGGTGGAAGTCGAAGTGCTCCTCGAGCCAGGCGCGCTCCAGCGCGCCGGGCCGCTGGATGTTGATCCAGCGCAGGCCGGGGGCCTCGACGATCTCGACGTTCGGCGTCTCGGACTCAGGCTCGTGACGCGCGGGCGGGATGCCACGGGAGCGAGCGCGGACCGGCCGGCCGAAGCGGGGCTTGGGCAGGTTCGGCATGGCGACTTGGAGGCTCGTCCAGGGTGGGCATCAGCGCTTCGTCCATCTTCGCGTCGCGGAAGAGTGTACCTCCGTCAAGGTCGTTGCTAAGCTGCCGACCCACATAGCTGGACACATCCAGAGGGGTGGAGGGACTGGCCCGATGAAACCCCGGCAACCATCCCGTCGCATGCGGCGGGAACGGTGCCAATTCCTGATAGATGCGGCCGGAGCTTCCAGAGAGCCTCCGCCACAACTCACGCGGAGAAGATCATGGGAGCCACCCACCTGAAGTGCCGGGAATGTTCGACGGAGTACGCCCTCGAGGCGAGCTTTGTCTGCAATCAGTGCTTCGGCCCGCTCGAGGTCGCCTACGACCACACCGGCCTGGCCGATGACCCGGCGGCCACGCGCCGTCGCATCCAGGCGGGTCCGCAGAACATCTGGCGCTATGCCGACTTCCTGCCGGTGCAGCAGCCGCCCGCGCCGTCGCAGCGCGTCGGCTCGATCGTCGGCCTGCCCGCCGGCTGCACGCCGCTGATCAAGGCCGATCGGCTGGCCGAGCGTCTCGGTCTCGGCGAGGTGTGGGTCAAGAACGACGCGCACAACCCCACGCACTCGTTCAAGGACCGCGTCGTCGCCGTCGCGTCGCAGCGAGCCCGCGAGCTCGGCTTCGACACGCTCGCCTGCGCGTCGACCGGCAACCTCGCCAACGCCGTGGCCGCCGCCGGCGCCGCGCTCGGCATGGACTCCTACGTCTTCATCCCGAGCAACCTCGAGGAGCAGAAGGTCCTCGCGACGGGCGTGTACGGCACGAACCTCGTGAAGATCCGCGGCAACTACGACGACGTCAACCGCCTCTGCCTCGAGCTCTCCGGTGAGCACGAGAACTGGGCGTTCGTCAACGTCAACCTGCGCCCGTACTACGGCGAGGGCTCGAAGACGCTCGCGTACGAGATCGCCGAGCAGCTCGGCTTCGAGACGCCGGACCGCATCGTCGGCCCCATCGCGTCCGGCTCGCTCTTCACGAAGATCGCCAAGGGCTTCCGCGAGTGGCTCGACCTTGGGCTCATCGAGGGCGACGTCCCGACGATGAGCGGCGCGCAGGCCGCCGGCTGCTCGCCGGTCGCCACCGCCTTCGCCGAGGGCAAGAACATCTGCAAGCCCGTCAAGCCGGACACGATCGCCAAGTCGCTGGCGATCGGCAACCCGGCCGACGGCCCGTTCGCGATCGATCTCGCCAGGGAGACCGGCGGCACGATCGACGCGGTGACCGACGACGAGATCCGCGCGGGCATCCGCCTGCTGGCCGAGACGACGGGCATCTTCACCGAGACCGCCGGCGGCGTGACCGCCGCGACGCTGAAGAAGCTCGCTGACCGCGGGGAGATCGGCAAGGACGAGCGGGTCGTCCTCGTCATCACCGGCGACGGCCTGAAGACGCTCGACGCGGTCCGCGACTCGTTCGAGTCCTACGAGATCGACGCCACGACGGCGTCGTTCGATCAGACGGTTCCCACTCCGACGAAGGTGACGGTGTAGATGGCGGTCACGGTCAAGCTCCCCACCCAGCTGCGCGACGCGGCCGGCGGCAACGCCGAGGTCGCCGTCGAGGGCGCGACGGTGGGGGAGGCGCTGGACGCGCTCTTCGCGCAGCACGGCGAGCTGCGCGACCGCCTCTTCCAGGACGGGGAGCTCCGCCGGTTCGTCAACGTCTTCGTCGCCGGCGAGGACGTCCGGTATCTCGACGGCCTCGAGACGGCCGTCCCCGCCGGGGGCGAGCTCACGATTCTCCCGGCCGTCGCGGGCGGCTGATCTGGGTAGGGTCGGCGCATGCCGACCCAGCCTGACCTCGTCCTGCACGTCCTCGCCCCGTCGCATCCGTGTCACGCCGTGGAGGCGGCGCTGGCGTTCAAGGGCCTGGAGTACGAGCGCGTCGAGCTGCCGATCGGCCGCCAGGTCGAGGCGATGGCCGAGCTCTACGGTGAGGATCGGACGACCGTTCCCGGCCTGACCGTGGATGGCGAGCCCGTCCACGGGTCGAACCCGATCATGGAGCGCCTTGAGCAGCTGGCGCCCGACCCGTCGCTGTACCCGGCGGACATCGCCGAGCGGGTCGCCGAAGCCGCACGGTGGGGCGACGGCCGGCTGCAGGACATCGGCCGGCACCTGCCGTGGGGCGCGCTGTATTTCCGTCCGGAGGCGATGGGGACGATGGCGCCGGGCGGCGCGCCGCTCGACCCCGCCGGCACGGACTTCGCGATGAGGTTCGTCCGCGCCACGTGGAAATACCACAGGCTGAGCGCGGTGGTGATCGCCGACGACCTGCAGGCACTGCCCGGGCTGCTCGACCACATCGACAGCCTGATCGCGGACGGCGTGCTCGGCGGCGAGGATCCGAACGCGGCGGACTTCCAGATCGGCGCCACGCTGAACGTCCTGCGCATGGTCGGCGACGTGCGCCCGCTCATCGACGAGCGGCCCGCCGCGCAGCTGGCGTCGCGGTTCTTCGAGGAGCGCCCTGGGCTCGTCCCGGCCGGCGCGTTCCCCGCGGGCTGGGTCCCGGCCGCCTGACGGTCAGTCGGTGCGCGCGGCGACCGACGACCACGCCGCGGCGACGACCTCGGCGCGGCTGTGGACGCCAAGCTTGTCGCGGATGCGCTCGGAGTGCTTGTGGACCGTCCGGGGGCTGATCGACAGCCGCGCGGCCACCGAGGCGGTGCTCTCGCCGTGCATGAGCAGCTCGAGCACGTCAGCCTCCCGCGCGGACATGCCGAGGAGCAGCAGGTGGTCGCGGATGTCCGCACGTGCAGGTGCGCCGTTCGACGTGCTGCGCCGCCGCGCGGTGCGCCACGCCTGGATGAGGTGCGGGCGCGCGAGGTCGAGGACGTCGCGATCACGCTGGCTGAAGTCGCGCCGCTTGCGACTCAGCGCGATCCCGATCGTCAGGTCGGCGGGTGACGGCATCGCGACGGCGACCTGGTGCTCGACGCCCATCGGCCGGTAGACGTGCTGGTAGATCTCGGTCGCGTGATACTCCTCGCGCGTCAGGAAGTCGGAGAAGCGGTACGCCCGTCCGTCCCGTGTGCGCTGGTAGTACTGGACGATCGGGTTCTGCAGGGCGTACCTGTCCCACGCGGGGAAGAGGTGCGCCGGCGGGATCGGGTCGACGAGCACCGCGTGGATCGTGCCGTCGTCGCCGACTTCGTTGTAGGAGATCCAGTCGCACGGGACGACGCGCTGGAGCGCCGGCAGCAGGATCGTGCGGAACTCGTCCAGCGTGTCGGCGTCGTGGACCTCGCCGACCAGATCGAGCACGGCGCGGACATCGCGGGCGGAGAGCGAGGCCATCTGAGGCCGGAACCCTACGACGCTGCTGGGCATGGCGTCTACCGTGTGCGCGATGGCCGATCCTGACCGTCTCTCGCGCTATCGCGCCAAGCGCGACGCGTCGGCGACCCCCGAGCCCGGCGGCGAGAGGTCGGAGCCCGAGGTCCGAGACGGCGCCCCGCGATTCGTCATCCAGGAGCACGACGCCACCCGCCTGCACTGGGACCTGCGGCTCGAGCACGACGGCGTGCTTCTGTCGTGGGCGCTGCCGAACGGCGTGCCGGCGACGCCGAAGGAGAACCGGCTGGCCGTTCGCACCGAGGACCATCCGCTCGAGTACCTGGAGTTCCACGGCGAGATCCCGGCCGGCCAGTACGGCGCGGGGACGATGCGGATCTACGACCGCGGCACGTTCGACGCGCACAAGATCGACGACGACAAGGTCGAGATCACGCTGCACGGCGAGCGCGTCGACGGGCGCTACGGGCTGTTCCCGCTCGGCCGCGACGGCGGGTCGCGCCACGAATGGATGATCCACCGGATGGACCCGCCGGCCGACCCGGCGCGCGAGCCGATGCCGCAGGACCTCTCGCCGATGCTCGCAAAGCCGGGCACCCTGCCGGAGGATCCCGAGGGCTGGGCGTTCGAGGTCAAGTGGGACGGCGTCCGCGCGCTGGCCTACGGGCAGCCCGGCCGGTTGACCCTGCACAGTCGCAACGGCCTGGACATCACCGCGGGGTACCCGGAGCTGCGCGCGATGCGCGCCGCGCTCGGCCACCGCGAGGTGATCCTCGACGGCGAGATCGTCGCGTTCGACGAGGACGGCCAACCGAGCTTCGAGCGTCTGCAGCGCCGCATGCACGTCCGCGGGGAGGCACAGGTGCGCCGCCTTATGAAGGAGGTGCCCGTCGCCTACGTCCTCTTCGACCTCCTGTGGCTGGACGGCCACTCGCTCATGGCCGAGCCCTACGAGGTACGGCGCGCGGCGCTGGAGGGGCTCGGGCTGCAGGCGCGCCACTGGCAGACGCCGGAGGCCGTCGACGACGGTGCCGCCCTCTTCGAGGTCACCCGCCAACAGGGCCTGGAGGGCATCGTCTGCAAGCGGCGCGACTGCCGCTACGAGCCGGGCCGGCGCGCCGCGCACTGGGTCAAGGTCACGCACCTCGCGCGCGTCGACGCGGTGATCGTCGGCTGGCTGCCCGGTGAAGGCCGGCGCAGCGCCGGGATCGGGTCGCTCGTCGTCGCCGTGGAGGAGGAGGGACGTCTGCGCTACGCCGGTCGGGTGGGCACGGGCTTCACCGAACGTGAGCTCGATCGCCTGCAGGACCTGCTCGAACCGCTCGTGATCGACCACGGCGCCGTGCAGGATCCGCGCATCCCGCGTGATGTCACCTGGGTGCAGCCGGAGTACACCGCCGAGGTCGCGTTCCGGCATTGGACGAAGGACGGCGTCCTTCGCGCCCCCTCGTACAAGGGCCTGCGCGACGACGCGCCCCCCACGCCCGGGTTTCTCGACGCGGGGGAGTCCGTCCGCGGCGGGCAGCTCGTGCGCGTCGAGGACCGCGAGCTGAAGGTCACGAACCTCGAGAAGGTGATGTATCCCGAGGCCGGCTTTGCCAAGCGCGACGTCATCGCCTACCTCGTCGACGTCGCGCCGGTGCTGCTGCCGCACCTCGCCCATCGCCCGCTGACGCGCAAGCGCTACCCCGACGGGGTCGACGCGCAGCCGTTCTTCGAGAAACAGGCGCCGTCGCACACGCCCGACTGGGTCCACACCGTCGCGGTCCCCAGCGGCCGGCGGGGGAAGGTCGACTACATCCTTGCCGACGACCTGCCGACCCTCGTGTGGCTCGGCAACCTCGCCGCGCTCGAACTCCACACCGCGCTGCACCGCGCCGAGCACCAGGACACGCCGGACACCGTCGTGTTCGACCTCGACCCAGGCGCGCCGGCGACGATCGTCGAGTGCTGTCAGGTCGCGCTGCTGCTCCACGGCATGCTGGAGGGACTCGGCCTGCAGACCGTGGCGAAAACGTCGGGGAGCAAAGGCCTGCAGGTCTACCTGCCGCTCAACGCCGGCGAGGCGACGTACGCGCAGACGAAGCCGCTGGCGCGCACGATCGCCGAGGTGCTCGAGCAGGCCGAGCCGGACCTCGTCGTCTCGCGGATGACGAAGACGCTGCGGCCGGGCAAGGTACTCATCGACTGGTCGCAGAACGACCCGCACAAGACGACGGTCAGCGTCTACTCGCTGCGTGCCAAGGCGCAGCCGACCGTGTCGACCCCGGTGACCTGGGACGAGGTGCGCGCGTGCGCAGAGGCGGGCGATCCGGAGCTCCTGGTGTTCACCGCGCGGGACGTCGTCGCGCGGGTCGCCGAGCACGGCGATCTGTTCGCCGACGCGCGGTCGCTCGTCCAGGAGCTTCCCGAGCTCTCCTGACCGCTGTGCAACCCTGTGGAGGTGGCACGGGGAGGGGGACGATGGCGGCGGATGGCCGCGCTGTGCGTGGCGATGCTGCTGTTCGCTCCCGCTGCGGCGCAGGCGAAGGTCCCCGCCGGGTGGCTGGGCGCGGCGATCGGCGAGGACCTGGCCAGCCGCGGCCCGCTGGTCGAGGGCGAGTTCGCGCTCATGCGCCGAAGCGGTGTCGGCACGGCCCGGGTGACGTTCGACTGGAATGTCGCGCAGCCGTTCCGTGACTGGACGCCCTGGCTCGGCCAGACCGACGCCATCGTCCTGGCTGCCGCGCGCCGCGGGATCGCCGTGCTGCCGACGGTCGTCGGAGCGCCGGGCTGGGCGAGCGACGAGCCGGCCGACGGCACCTTCGTCCTGACGCCCCGCGATCCCGCTGACTACGCCACCTGGCTGCGGGTGCTCATCGCCCGGTACGGCCCGGCGGGCTCGCTGTGGGCTGAGCACCCCGATGTGCCGCCGCGACCGATCCGCGCCTGGCAGATCTGGAACGAGCCGAACCTCACGCGCTACTGGCGCGGCGACTGGGTGGCCGGCTATCTCGCGCTGCTGCGGGTCGCCTACGCGGCGGTGAAGGCCGCCGACCCGGGCGCGAAGGTGGTCCTCGCCGGCCTGCCGAACTACTCGTGGCTCGGCCTGTCCGCGCTGTACGCCAAGGGCGCGGCGCCGTTCTTCGACGTCGTGGCGATCCACCCGTACACCCGGCGGCTGAAGAGCCTCGTCGCGCTCGTCGACGCCAACCGGCGCGTGATGCGCGCCAACGGCGACGCGAAGACCCCGTTGTGGGTCACCGAGCTCGGCTGGCCGGCCGCTGAGGGCCGGGCGCGCGACCTGGGCTTCAACGTCACATCCGCCGCGCAGGTCCGGCTCCTGCGCGAAGCCGTCACCACCCTGGCGCGCGAGCGCACGCGGCTGAGGATCGGGAAGGTGCTCTGGTACTCGTGGCTCTCCCGCGGCACGGGCACCACGGATCCGTTCGCGTACTCGGGGTTGCGGTGGCTGACGTCGTCGGGCGGCGTGCGTTCCACGCCGGCGCTGGCGGCCTTCCAACGGGTGGCCAGGCAGCTCGGCGCGCGCTGACATCCGCGGACGGGGCCGCTACCCTCCGTCGTCCGGCGGATTGCCCACTCGGCCACGGCGCCCGTTTCGGCGGATGCCAGCCAGGTCCCGCGCCGGCCTTCGGGCCGGCGGCCAGCCCTGGCGGTCGGGAGTGTCAAATGCCCAGGCAAGACACTCAGGTCCTGGGATGTATGTAGGTAGTGGTGATCGAGTTCGGGCGGTAGCGGGCGGGCCTCAGAGTCCGCCCGCCCGCGTTAAGCGGCGCTTCTCTAGGGTCTGGAGCCATGTCCCAGCCGCTCACCGAGGCCGCGCGGCGGCCGCTGAACATCGCGCTCGCCGTCGGGATCGCCGACGCGCTGCTCCTCGTCGTCCTGCTGTACGTCGCCTGGGTCGCCGACAACGACGCGGCCGTCTCGGTCATCGGGCCGATCCACGGCATCGGATTCCTGCTGCTCCTCTACCTCACGGGCAAGGGCGCGGTCGAGGAGCTGTGGAGCTGGTGGTTCCCCGCGGCCGTCCTGGTCACCGGCGGGCCGCTGGGCACGATCGTCGGGGACCTCATCCTGCGCCGCCGGCTCCCGGAGCGCGATGGCGCCCCCGCCTGAGCGGCCCGGCATGGCCGTGGAGGGTGGGCCGCTGCGCCTGCCGCCCGGCGCGCGCCAGGTCCTGCTGGCGCCGGGCACGCTCGCCCGCGCGCTCGCGGCCGCCGACGACGACCCCGAGCGGCGCTGGATGCTCCGGCTGCCGCGCGACGTCCGGCGGTCGTTCGTCGCCGAGGTCATCGACGCGGGCGCCGACCGGCGTGGCCAGGAGCGGTGGCTGCTCTCCCAGACCGACGAGGTGTGCCGCTCGTACGCCGACGAGGTGCTCGCGCGACGCCCCGACGCTGACCCGGCGGAGGCCTGGCTCCTGCGTCAGCCGGCGCCGGTCCGGGCATCGTTCGTCGCAGAGGTGCTGGGCTGATGCCGATCAACGGGGCCGACGAGGCCGAATCGCTGCGCTCCCTGCTGCTCGCCGACGGGCTGCCCGGCGCGGCGTGGTTCGACGCGCACACGCACATGGGCTCCAACGACCCGGACGGGCTGAAGGCCACCCCGCAGGAGATCCTGGAGGCACTGGACCGCGCGGGGCATCCGCGGGCGTTGCTCTTCGCGATGCACGAGCCGGACGGCTATCCGCCCGCCAACGACGCCGTGCTCGCCGCGGTCGCGGCATCCGGCGGCCGTCTCGAGGCACTGGCGCGCGTCGATCCCAACGATCCGGGGGCGCTGGCGGAGGCCCGCCGGTGCCTGGACGCCGGCGCGCGCGGGATCAAGCTGCATCCGCGCAGTGACGCGTTCGCGCTGCCGCACCCGGCGGTCGACGGGGTCGTCGCCCTCGCCGCCGAGAGGCGCGGGATCGTCCTCTTTCACGCGGGTCGCGGGATTCCGCGGCTGGGCGTCGCCGCCGCGGCGCTGGCGCGCGCCAATCCCGAGGCGCGGATCGTCCTCGCGCACGCCGGCATCAGCGACGTCGCCGACCTCGCGGTGGCGTTCGGTGAGCTGCCGAATCTGTTCGTCGACACCGCGTGGTGGCAGGTCTCCGACGTCCTTGCCGCGTTCGTGCACGTGCCGCCGGGCCAGATCCTCTACGCCAGCGACATGCCGTACGGCCCAGGGCTGTTCAGTGCGTTCGCGACGCTCCGGGCGGGCCGCGCGGTCGGCCTGTCCGACGAGGTGCTCGCAGAGATCGCCGGCGGGCAGCTTGGGCGCATCGTCCGCGGGGAGGACCCGGTCGGCCTTGGTCCCGCGCCCGGTGAGGGCGCACTCGGGGCACGATCGGTCGCGCACGAGCGCGTGGTGGCGCATCTGAGCGCCGCGGTCTCCGGAACATGGGCCGGGGTGGACCCCGAGCAGAGCCTGTCGCTGGCGCGCCTCGCGATCGCGGACGGCGGTGATCCGCTGCTGGCGCTGGTCGACACGCTCATCGGCCGTGCCCAGGAGGCCCGCTCTGGCGACGCCGCGCACGGTCGCGCGGGACTCATGTTCGCGCTGACGGCGCAGTTCCTCGCGGGCACGCCGACGGTCGGCGTGCCCGGTTAGCGGACCGGCGGGGGAGGTGGCGGTGGCGGGAGCTGCGGCCCGCCGTCGATGTCGTCGTCGCCGCTGACGTACTTCACGAGCATGCTGACCCACGCGATCCCCGTGCCGAGCAGCACCCAGACGGGCCAGAACCCGCCGTCCGCTCCTGAGGCGAGCCACACGCCGATGCACGCGACGTTGGGGATGAGCAGGGGGAGGCTGCGGCGCACGAACGCCTGGCGGCGCGCCACGTCGCCTGCTGGCGACGGGGTCGGAGGGCCGGTTGGCAGGTCGGCGGTCAGCGGGGCCAGGTCGGCCGCGGTCTTCGCTGCGTAGGCGGCGGTCACGCGCTCCTCGAGCTCGCCGAGATCGAGGCGCCCCTCCTCGCTGGCGGTGCGCAGGCGGGCGACGACCTCCTCACGGTCGGCGTCGGAGATCCGCAGCGCGGGATCGGCATCGGTCATGAGCCGTACAATGCAGGGCGTGAGCGACCCGGACAAGATCGCCAAGAACCTTCGCGCGTTCCAGATGGCGATCAACGCGCACAATCAGCAGAACCCCGATCACAACGTGCTCGGCCTCGGGCTGTCGGCGTTCGACATCGAGCGGCTCGGCCTGGAGATCGGCGAGGAGATCCTGCCCGGCGTGCCGATCCAGGAGATCAACGTCACGGTCGGCAACTTCCGGGTGCTCTGCGACGGCGAGCACGACGAAGGTCTCGCCGGAGAGGTGCGCGAGGCCCAGGAGGTCGACGCGGTCTCCACGCAGGAGGTCACGACCACGGCGCCCGCCGAGGTCGAGGTCGGCGCGCCCGCCGGCCGATAGGGCTGCGGATCCCCGGCCGGCGGCCGACTACGACGGGCAGCGCTTCCGCTTCCCGTCTGAGGACCCCCGCATGATCATCTCTCCCGCCCGCCTGGTGCTTGGCGCCGCGGCGGTCGCAGCCGCGTGCGCGCCGGCGGCGTCCGCGTCGAGCGCCGTCCCGGCCTCGACGTACGCGACGACCGCGCAGGCCACCGTCGTGGCCGCCGCCGGGGGGTGGACGGCCTGGAGTGAGCCCTCCGACGGCGCGTTCGTCCTGGTCGTCCGCGCACCGGACGGGACGGTCAGCCGCCCGGCAATCGCTCCGCGCGGCGTGCCGTTCGACGTCGATCTCGGCGTCGATGCCGCGGGACGCGTCGTCGCCGCGTTCTCACGGTGCGCCCGAGAACCGCAGCGCAACGGCGGCGCGAACGCGACGGCGCCGAACTACGCCACCGGGGCGCGTTGCCGCCTGCGGGTGCTCGACCTCGCAACCGGCGTTGAGCGCGCGCTCGGGAAGGCCGGCGCCACCACGTCAGAGGTCCTGCCGTCGATCGCGGGGGCAAAGGTCGCGTTCGTCGCGGTGCGCGCACACGGCAAGGCGGAACTACGGGTGCGCGACCGGACGTCCTCGCGCAGCGTCGTCCTGGATCGCGGCACCTGGCGCACGGGCAACGCCGGCGTCGCCGGCGGACCCGCGGGCGTCGACACGGACGGCACGACGGCTGCCGTGATCTGGCGCTACCAGGACCCCGAGTTCCACGACTTCAACGCCATCCTCGATGTCGCGCCGGTCAGCGGCCGGCGTGCGTCGCGCCAGGTCGCGTACGGCGTCAACGGTGAGGAGTGCAGCTACGACTCGATCCTCGCGCCGACGGTGAGCGCCGGCGCGGTGACGTTCCTGGAGTCGACGACCGGCGCATGGGCCGCCGAGCGGGCGCGCGCCGGGGCGCGGAAGGGCGCCACGACGTATGGCCCGGCCGTCTTCGGCACGACGCCCGAGGTCCTGACGACGTCCGCGGCGCTTGACGGCAACCGGCTCGTCGTCGCGCAGACCGCCACGACGCCGGGTCATCCAGACGGTGCCACGACCGTGGCGGCGTACACGGCCGGCGGGTTCGGCACCGCGCGTCCGCCGATCTCCTTCTGCGGCTGACCTAGGGGTCCACCCAAAGACTGGGGTGCCACGTCTGGGGTCGTCCCCAATGTGCACCGCAAAGCGGGGCGATGGGATGGTGGCATGTTCCGCTCCAGCGTCATCACCACCGCTCTCGCCGTCGCTCTGCTCGCGCCCGCCGCCGCTCAAGCGGAAGTGGTCGTCGCAGGCACGGGAGAACCAGCGTTCACGAACTCGGCCAACAACACCCAGTGGGTGCAGTGGTCGAACAACGGCAACTACCGCATCGAGTTCAACCACCACGTCAACGGCGGCACCGCGGTCGTTGACGGCCCGTACCAGGTCGGCAGGACCGGCACGACGTCGGTGAACTGGACCGGTATCCGCGGCGTCTCGGTCCCCCTCACTGAGGGCAACAGCTATATGATCTGCGGCTTCGGGCGCTGGGACGACGGCACGGGCGTGTACTTCCCCGACTTCTCCACGGCGTGTGGCGACGCCGATCGCCGCGGTCTGCGCGCCTCGACGACGATCGATCGCACCGCGCCGGTCATCGGCGTGACGCTGGCCGGGGGCACCGGGGTGACGAAGAGCGCGTCGATCCCGCTGCGGATCGGCTTCAGCGACAACATCGCGGGGCCGTTCCCGGCGAACTTCGTCTGCGTGGAGTACAGCGCCGCCGGGCCACTGTGTGACGCGGGCCGCGGCTTCAAGTACGTGGAGCAGCCGAACTGCTCGCAGCCGCAGAGCGCGGGCCGGAACACGAACTTCGACTGCAACATCGAGGTGGGTGGCGGCTCGACGCCGGCGCCCGACGGTCCCGTTTCCGTGTGTGTCATGGCGGCGGACGCGTCGATCCCGGACAACCCGAACTCGTCGGATCAGCGGGCGACGAGCGCCCAGGCCAACCGGTCGGCGCCGAAGTGCGCGACGACGGTGCTCGATCGGGTCGCGCCGACGGCGGCGCTGAAGGGTCCCGACCAGCTCACCGTGGGTGAAGGCGCCATCTTCAGCGCCACGGTGGGCGATGCGACGAGCGGCGTGAACACGAGCACCGCGACGATCTCCTGGGGCGACAGCACGGGGTCAGCGAAGGGCCTGGAGGCCAGCCACTCGTTCGCCGGACCGGGGACGTACAAGCTGACGTTCACCGTCAGTGACAACGCGGGGAACGTGACGGAGGTGTCCAAGACGGTGAAGGTCGTGGCGGCGAACCCGAACCCGAACCCGAATCCCACCCCGACGCCCACGCCCACGCCGACGCCGA
>CAMCUD010000020.1 GCA_945878865.1 Bifidobacterium breve
GGCCCCGCCCCCCGGCGCCGCGCTCGTGCGAGCGCATACGACGCCATGTCGCAATCTCGGCGTGGTGGCCGGAGAGCAGCACGTCGGGCACCTTCCAGCCGCGGTACTCCGCCGGGCGGGTGTAGTGCGGGTACTCGGGCTGGCCCTCCAGCGCGGCGGAGAAGCTCTCTTCCACCGCCGAGTCGTGGTGGCCCAGCGAACCCGGCAGCTTGCGCAGCACCGCATCGGCGACGACCATCGCCGCGAGCTCGCCGCCTGAGAGGACATAGCGACCGACCGAGAGCGTGTCCGAGCAGAAGTGCTGGACGATCCGCTCGTCAAAGCCCTCGTACCGGCCGCACAGCAGCGTGATCTCCTCCTCCTCGGCCAGCTCGTCGACGAAGTGATCGTCGAGCATGCGCCCGCCAGGGATGAGGGCAATGACGCGCCGGCGCTGCTTGAGCTCCACCGGATCCACGCCGTAGTAGGCCTCGAGCGCCGCGCCCATCACGTCGACACGGAGCACCATCCCGGCCCCGCCGCCGAAGGGCGTGTCGTCGACCTGCCCGCCGGAGAGCGGCGTGTGCGGCCGCGGGTCGAGCATGCGCATCTCGTGGCCGCGCTCGAACGCGTTGCGCACATGACGCTGCTGGGTGAACCAGCCGAACCAGTCGGGGAAGAGCGTGACGACGTCGAGCTTCACGGCGCGAGGTCCCCCAGGAACGCGGCGTCGATGTCGATGCGCCCCGCGTCGACATCCACCTCGCGGATCGCGTCATGGACGAGCGGAACGAGCACATCCAGACCCGCGACCTCCAGGGCCTCGCACGACGGCAACGCGATGAGGCGCGTCACCCGGCCGAGCTCGCGCGGGCCGTCCGTCACGAGGCAGCCCTCAAGGTCTTCGGCCCAGTACTCGTCGTCCTCGAGATCGGGCGCGGCGTCACGCGCGACGAACAGATCCGTGCCGCGCAGCGCCTCGATGGCGGCGCGGCCCTCCACACCGTCGAGGCGCAGGATCGGGCGGTCGTCGGTGCCCGCGGCCCGGGAGATCTCGAACGCCGTCCCGTCGAGGTGCACCGTCACGCCCGCCCGGAGCAGCCCAGCACGCGGGCGTGTCACGTGGAACGAGCCGTCGAGGCCGTGCGGTCGCCCCACACGGCCGGCGAGCAAGAGCGCCCGCGCGTCCACCGGCACCTCAGTCGACGATGTCAACGAGGACGCGGCGGCCGTCACGCACGGCGGCCGCCTTGACGACGGTGCGAAGCGCGTTCGCGGTACGCCCGCCACGGCCGATGATCTTGCCGTAGTCGGCGTCACCCACGGAGAGCTCGAGGACGACGGTGCCGTCATCCTCCTCGAACGAGTCGACGACGACCTTCGACGGGTCGTCGACGAGCATTGACGTGACGTCCCGGAGCAGCTCGCGGGAGCCGGCGCCGGCGTCGGTCATGCCTCGGCGGTGGCCGCCTGCTTGGCCTGGACCTTGAGCAGGTGCTGGACCTGCTTGGTGGGCTGCGCGCCGCGATCAAGCCAGTACTGCGCGCGCTCCTCGTCGATCTTGATGGTCGACGGGTTCGTCTGGGCGTTGTACTGACCGATCGTCTCGATCACGCGACCGTCGCGCGGGGAGCGCTGGTCGGCGACGACGACCCGCCAGATGGGGTTCTTGCGTCCACCGACGCGTGTGAGCCTGAGTCGGACTGCCATAGGGTCGAAGAGAGTAGCAGCGGAAACCGAGGTTTCGGCCTCTGGACCTCGCAAGCTCGGTCCTTCGGACGACGCTACCTGGCCTGCCTCATCAGCGCCTGCATGTCGGGCATCTTGCCCTTGCCCAGCTGCTTCATCACCTTCTGCATCTGGCCGAACTGCTTGACGAGCTGGTTGACCTGCTGGACCGAGGTCCCCGACCCCTGGGCGATGCGCAGCCGGCGCGAGCCCTTGATCAGCTCCGGCCGCCGGCGCTCCTCAGGCGTCATCGACAGGATGATCGCCTGGACCCGGTCGAGCTCGCGGTCGTCGACCTTGACGTTCTTCAGCTGCGAGCCCGCGAAGCCGGGGATCATCCCGAGCAGCGAGCTGAGCGGACCCATCCGGCGCATCATCTTCAGCTGCGAGAGGAAGTCCTCGAAGGTGAACTCGCCCTTGCGCAGCTTCTTCTCCAGCTCGCGCGCCTCGTCCTCCTCAACCTGCGCCTCGGCCTTCTCGATGAGCGACAGCACGTCACCCATCCCGAGGATGCGCTGCGCCATGCGGTCGGGGTGGAAGCGCTCGAACTGGTCGAGCTTCTCGCCCGTCGACGCGAAGAGGATCGGCTTGCCGGTGACCGCCTTGACCGAGAGCGCGGCGCCGCCGCGGGCGTCACCGTCGAGCTTGGTCATCACGACGCCGTCGAACTGCACGGCCTCGGCGAACTGCTCGGCGACGTTGACGGCGTCCTGACCGGTCATCGCGTCGACGACGAGCAGGATCGATGTCGGCTTCGTCGCCTTGCGGATCTCCTTGAGCTCGTCCATGAGCGCCTCGTCGACGTGCAGGCGGCCCGCGGTGTCGATGATGAGGACGTCCTTGCCGTCCTGCTTGGCCTGGTCGAGCGCCCACCGGGCGATGTCGACCGGGTTGGCGTCGGTGCCCTTCTCGTAGACGGTCGCGCCGACCTGGCCGCCCACCTTGACGAGCTGGTCGACCGCAGCGGGGCGGTAGACGTCACACGCGGCGACCGCGACGGAGGACGCGTTCTGCTCCTTGAGGAAGCGCGCGAGCTTCGCGGTGGCCGTCGTCTTGCCCGAGCCCTGCAGACCGGCCATGAGGATGACCGTCGGCGGCCGCGGCGAGAACGCCAGACCCGACGAGGCGCCGCCCATGAGCGCGGTGAGCTCCTCATCGACGATCTTGACGACCTGCTGGCCGGGGTTCAGCGCGCCGACGACGTCCGCGCCCAGGCACCGCTCCTTCACCGACGACGTGAACGACTTGACGACCTTGAAGTTCACGTCGGCCTCGAGCAGCGCGAGGCGGATCTCCCGCATCGCGGCGTTGACGTCCTCCTCGGTCAGCGTGCCGCGCTGACGGACGTCGGCGAGCGTGGCCTGGAGCTTCTCGGAGAGCGCGTCGAACACGACCCAAAGAGTAGGGGTAGCCGTACGCCGCGCGTCCCACGCGCCGCATACGGTGATCTCATGCGGGTCTTCCGCCGAGCGCTCTACCTCCTCTTGACGCTGCCGCTGGGCATCGTCTGGTTCACGCTGATCAGCACCCTGGTGTCGACAGGCATCGGCCTGGCGATCACGCTGATCGGCATCCCGATCCTCATCGGGACCGTCTACGCCCTGCGCTGGATGGCGCAGACCGAACGGGTGCTCGTGCGGGCGATGCTCGACGTCGACGTCGACGCGCACTACCGCACCACCGACCGCAGCGACTGGTGGCCGCGGTTTCAGGCCCGCCTGGCCGACCCGCAGACGTGGAAGGACCTCGTCTACCTCGTCCTGCAGCTCCCGCTGGGGATCGTCTGGTTCACGCTGACGACCGTCCTCATCTCCGTGCCGGTCGCGCTGCTCGGCGCGCCGCTGTACTTCTACGCGGTGCCCGACGGCATCGACGTCGGGATCTGGAACATCGACACGCTCGGCGGCGCGCTCGCGCTCACCCTGCTCGGCATCCCGATCGCGTGGCTCGCCCTGCGAGGCATCGACGGCCTCGCCTGGGTGCACGGCCAGTGGACGACGTTCCTGCTCGGGTCCTCCCCGCCGGACCCGGTCCTCCAGGCCCAGGTCGTCGACGCGCGGTCGGCGCAGGCGCGGATCATCGAGGCGGCGGACGCCGAGCGGCGGAAGATCGAACGCGACCTGCACGACGGCGCCCAGCAGCGCCTGGTCTCGCTGAGCCTGAAGCTCGGCATGGCGCAGAACCGGCTCCCTGACGACGACGCGACGACCGCACAGCTCATCGCCGAGGCGCACGAGGAATCCCGGCTGGCGCTCAGCGAGCTGCGCGACCTCGCGCGCGGGATCCACCCGGCGATCCTCACCGACCGCGGTCTCGGCGCGGCCCTCGAAGATCTCGCGGGCCGCGCGACGACGCCCGTGACCATCGCCGCCGTGCCGCCGTCGCGTCTCCCTGCGCCCGTCGAATCCGGCGCGTACTTCACCGTGGCCGAGTGTCTGGCCAACGTCGACAAGTACGCCGAGGCGCAGCACGCCACGGTCACCGTCACCCGGGGCCCTGGTGCGATCACCGTCGAGGTCGCCGACGACGGCCGCGGCGGCGCGGACCCGAACGGGGGCTCCGGGCTGCGCGGACTGGCCGACCGGCTCGGCGCCCTCGGTGGCGCCTTGGAGGTCGCCAGCCCACCGGGAAACGGTACGAAGGTGCGCGCGTCGATCCCACTGGCGACAGAGGACCGGCCGGACGCATAGATTTCCTGGCGCGTGGCAGTCCTGTCCCTTGCCCAGCGTCAGATCATCGTGGATGCGGTCGCCCCTCGGTTCGACGAGGTCGTGACCCGCTGCGCCGAGCGCGCGATCGCCGAGATCCCCGCCTACGCGGACGTCCCCATGGAGGACGTGCGCGAGAACATCGTCGGCGACCTGGGTCGCGCGATGGCGGCGCTTGTCGAGGGGCGCGACCTCACCGACGCCGAGCTGGTCGTCATGGGCAGGATCGGCGAGAGCCGCGCCGAGCAGGGCATCCCGCTCGAGTCGATGCTGCGCGTCTACCGGATCACCATCGACGAGATCTTCTCCGTGCTGTTCGAGGTCGGCGAAGGCGGGCTGACCGATCACCAGCAGGTGATGGCGCTCACCCGTGACGTGTGGCGCTACGCCGACCAGCTGCTCGACGTCGCGGTCGCGGGCTACCGGCGGCGCGAGCTCGAGCAGACCGTCGCCGACAGCCAGCAGCGTGCGGCTCTGATCCACCGGCTCCTGCTCTCGACCGGGGGCGCGGCGAACATCGGCGCGCTCGGTGCGCAGCTCGACCCCCGGGCCGCCTATATCGCCATCCGCGCGCGCAGCCTGCGCGGCGACGAGCGTGGGCTGCTGCTCGACCTGCAGATGCCCGGCGTGCTCGAGGGTGGCGCGATCGTGCCGTACGAGGGCGACGTCGTCGGCTTTGCCACGGCGCGGCCGACGCTCGCGCCCGGCGCGGAGGTGATCGTCGCGGTCGGCCCGCCTGGGCCGCTGTCCACCCTGCCCCGCTCGTTCGCGATCGCCACGCGCGTCGTCGAAGCGGCCGCCGCGTACGGGCGGACGGGCGTGCTGACCCTCGAAGCGGTCGGCGCCGAGGCGATCGCCCGCTCCGAGGACGTGCTCGGGGACGCGCTCGCCGAGCGGTTCGTCACGTCGATCGACGCCGAGCTGCTGAGCACCGTCGAGGCGTTCCTGCAGCGCGAGCTCAGCGTCGAACGCACCGCGCACGCGCTCGACGTGCACCCGAACACGGTGCGCAATCGCCTGCGGCGGTACGAGGCGCTGACGGATTCGTCGCTGCGCTGCGTCGATGACCTCGTCTCGATCCGCCTGGCGCTCCTGCGGGCCGCGCTCGGCGGCTGATCGTCAGCGCAGCCGCGCCGCCGACCACGCGACGACCGGCGGGCCGGCGAACGCGTCGTCGGTCATGTTGGGATGCGTGCCCAGCGCATACTCGCGGTAGACGAGGTCCGCACCGCGAGCACGCTGCGCGCGGGCGACCTGCCGGGTCAGGGTGATCGGCGCGACCCCGTCGAGCACGCCGACATCGAGGCGTATCGGGATCCGGCCGACATCCGCCCGGCGCACGTCGTTGGCATCAAGCACGGGATAGAGGAGGTCGCGCAGCTCCCGCCACCGCGGGCCGGGAATCGCCGCGGGCACCAGGCCCGCCCAGCTGTCGCGCTTGGAGAGCTCAGCCAGGCAGCGCGTCTCGATGTCCGCGAGCAGACCCGTCGCCCGCGGCCCGAGCCCGCCCTCGCGCAACAGCGCATCGATGTGCGGATCGGTCGTGCCCGCCCCGGCGAGGATGAGCGATCCGAGCGCCGCCAACCCGCCGACGACGTCATTGGCAACGGGGATCCGCCGCGCGACGTCCATGATCTCGCGCGCGGCCACCGGCGGGGTGACCGCCGCGGCGCCGCGCAGGTCGAGCTCGGGCGCCATCGCCGGGCCGTACTGCGCGGTGAAGAGCGACGCAACGCCGCCCTCCGAATGCCCGGACGCGACATAGCGCGCCGAGAGCCGGGGATCGAGGTCTCGCCCTGCGCGCACCATGTCGACCGTCGCCCGCGCGAGCGAGCGCCCGATGAGATACGGGTGCGGGCCGGGGGTCCCGATCCCCTCGTAGTCGCTGCGCACGACGGCGATCCCCGCGCGCAGGTAGCGCCGCACGATGTGGTTCGAGCGGATCATCCGCTCCAGCTCGGGGTTGCCCGGGGCCGCCCGGCTGGGCGCGCAGGTGTCCGCGGCGCCGGTCGTCACGTGGCTCCACGCCGCGACCGGCCACCCGCCCGCCGGCGGGGCGCCGCGCGGGATCACCACCGACCCGGAGACCGCGATCGGCGTGCCGTCCTGTGCCCGCGAGCGATACAGGACGACGGTGGTCCGCGCGGCGCCCGACACGTCCGCCAGGCCGGTCGCCGGGCGCTTCCAGATCACCGTGCCCTCTGGACCGGGCACGAGATCTGCGGGTGGCCGGTAGAACGCGTCGCCCTCCGGCCCGTCCGGGATCGTCGCGGCGGACGCGGCGGACGGTGCGAGCGCGCAGACCAGCGCGCCCGTCAGGGCCAGGGTGCGACGCAGCATGTCGGCCTCCTCAGCGCCCGCGACGCATCTGCAGCGGCGTCATGTCGTCCATGCCGTCGACGACCTCGGTGAACGCCTTCGCGACCGGGCGCAGCTCCTTGACCGCGACCTTGTCCAGCGTGTCAGCCATGTCGTACAGGTAGATCGGCCCGCTGATGAAGCTGACGACCGGGATCCCGTTCTCCGGCTTGGCCGTCAGGAACGACGCGTCCGTGGGCATGCCGAGGTTGTCGACCGGCAGCACGGCGGTGCGCTCTAGGCGGTTGTCGACGATCGCGCGCTCGATGAGCCGCTTCAGGCGGAAGCTGCCGATGCGGAAGACGCCGCGCGGTTCGGGCAGCGTGCTCATCGTGAGCTTGCCCTGGCGCGTGACGGCCTGCAGGCCGACGTGCTCGAGCGTGACGTTGCTGACGATCTTCAACGGAGCGGTGCCGCTGCGCAGCCACTTCTGACGGAAGGCGTCGTGCGCCTGGTAGCCCGTGAAGTGCGAGTCGAACGTCGTGAACATCAGCGTCTTCTTGCGCTCGGACAGCGGGAGCGAGGAGAACGCCTTCGCCAGCGCGATGACCTCGGCGGTGCCGGTCCCGTCCTCGACGGCGCCCGGCGACAGCGAGTCGTGATGCGACTGGATCATGATCGTGTCGGTGCTCTGTCCGGGCAGGATCCCGACCACCGTGTTCGTCTGGGCCTCCTGGCGCTCACCCTCCAGGGTGATCGTGGCGCTGCCCTTGCCGCCGGCCGCCTGGTTGAGGGCGCGGATCCGCGCGCCGTCCGTGCGGGTGACCCACACGCCGGGCATGTTCGCCCGCGCACGCCGGTAGTACTCGTTGAGGTACTTGTTGGAGTCGAAGTAGTCGCTGAGCACGCCGATGAAGCCGACGGCGCCGCCGTCACGCAGCTGCTTGACCGTCTCGTTGTAGTTCGTGATGTACGGGTTGGCCTGCTTGAGCGCGACGGGGTCGCGCAGCAGCGTCAGCCGCGGGTCGTAGAGGTAGTCCGCCGCCGCGGCCAGGCCGGCGAGCGGCACCTGGAAGCGCAGGTTGAACAGCGCGATCTTGCCGCGGATGTTGCGGCGCGCGACGCTGAGCGCGGCGCCGTCGCCGACATCCACGATCTCAGCGGTCCGTCCGCCCGGGCCCGTGGAGAAGCGACCCGTCCACGCCGGCTCGGCCGTGAACGAGTGCCAGGACGGGAAGGCGTCGATCGTCTCACCCTGGACCTGGAGACCCCAGCGCTCCGGCGCCCACGAGTAGGACGTGGCGTGCTCCTGATGCGTCTCGATGCCGTACTCCTCCAGCCGGCGCTGGACGTAGTCGGCGGCGGCCTTGCCCTCGGGCGTCCCCGTCCGGCGGGGCCCGATGTCGACGAGGTCCTTCACCGTGCCGAAGATCTCCTCGGTCGAGGGAACCTCAGGTGGCGCGGCGGACACCGGCGCAGCGGAGAACAGGGCCACGCCGAACGTCGACGCGAGCAGACAGAGACCAACAGACACACGAGACATAGGCCGACACACTAGATCTGGGCGCGTTGTGCAAGCACCCACGTTCCGGGCCCCGCGGTTGTGGGTCTGCACATCTGGCGTCGTCCTACGGTCCGACGCCATGTCCCGCCTGCTCGCCCTCGTCCTCGCGGCGCTCGTCACCGCCCCGGCGTCCGCCTCGGCCGCACCGCCCGTCGGCCCCGACGGCGACGCGTTCTACCACCCGCCCGCCGCCGCCGTTCCAGGACCGGAGGGGTCGATCATCTGGGCGCGTCCGGCGACGGGGCTGTCAGTCGTGCCCGGGGCGGCGCGCACGACGCTCGTCCTCTACCGCTCACGCGGGGTGACGGGCGCGCCTGTCGCGGTGTCGGGCACCGTCGTGCTGCCCAGCGGGACCGCGCCCGCCGGCGGCTGGCCCGTCGCGGCGTGGAGCCATGTGACGACCGGCTCGGGCGACGACTGCGCGCCCAGCCGTGTCACCGCCGACAACCCCGAGCGCCGCAGGCTGCTCGGGGATGCGCAGATCACCAAGCGCCTCATCGCTCAGGGCGTCGCGGTCGTGCGCAGCGACTACGAGGGCATCGGCACACCCGGACCCCACCCGTATCTCATCGGCGTGTCGCTCGCACGATCGACGGTGAACATGGTCCGAGCCGGCCGAGCGCTCGAGGACCTCTCGCCCCGGTGGGCGGCCGTCGGGCACTCCGAGGGCGGCGAGGCGTCGATCTTCTCCGCGCAGGAAGGACCGCGCGTCGCGCCGGAACTCGACCTGCGCGGCGTGGCGGCGCTGACCCCGCCGGTCACGACGAAGGAGTCGCTGCAGCTCGGGCGCCACATCGCGTTCAACGTCAAGGGCGTCGGTGGGCTGACCGCATTGGGCGCCCTGGTGCTCGGCGGCGTCGCGGCCGCTCATCCCGACATCGCCGCGCTGTACCGCGACGGCGGGCTGAGCCCGCGCGCCAACGCGCTCATGGGCGATCTCGACACGCGCTGCCTGGAGACCCTCGGCGAACGCGACTCGTGGGGCTCGATCGCCCCCGCGGCCGTCGCCGGCCCGCGGCTGCGTGAGATGGAGCGGCTCGTCTATCCGATCCTCGACGCGAACAACCCGGCAAACGCGGACACCGGTGACGTGCCCGTCCGCATCGATGCGGGTGACCTCGACCTCATCACCCCCGCCGCGACGATCACGGCGGCCGTGCGCCGCATGCGCGCCCGCGGGCTCAACATCACCTACCGCCGCCATCCCTTCTCCAGCCATCCCTCGATCGTCACCGACCCCGCGCCCGTCCGCGCGGTCACCGACTGGGTGGTCGCGCGGCTGCGGTGAGCCTCGACACAGGGGCGGAACAGGAGGCCCGTTCTCTATCCGCGCGGAACATTGCCCGCACAGCGGCCGATCGTCAGGCTGCGCGCAGTCTTCCTCGTCCCCAGCTGCCTCTGCCTTTGACGAACACCACGCTGGCCTCCCCTGTCCAGGCCTACCTCACTTCGGTCCACGAGCACTGCCTCGAGGACACCAGCGGCGCGGTCGCCGACTACATCCCCGAGCTCGCCCGGGTCGACGCTGACGCCTTCGGGCTCTGCCTAGCGACGATCGACGGGCACGTCTACGAGGTCGGCGACACGAGCGAGCGCTTCACGATCCAGTCGATGTCCAAGCCGTTCACGTACGGCCTGGCGCTCGAGGACGCCGGCTACGACCGCGTGATGGCGAAGGTGGGCCTGGAGCCCAGCGGCGAGGCGTTCAACTCCATCAGCCTCGAACCCGACACCGGCCGGCCGATGAACCCGATGATCAACGCGGGGGCGATCACGACCACCTCGCTGGTGGCCGGCGCCGACGCCGCCGAACGCGAGGCCCGCCTGCTGGCCGCCTACGGGCGCTACGCCGGACGCGAGCTCGACATCGACACCGCGGTCTACATCTCCGAGCGCGACACGGGCCACCGCAACCGCGCGATCGGCAACATGCTGCGCAGCTTCGGGATCCTCGAGGACGACCCCGACCTCCCGCTCGACCTCTACTTCCGCCAGTGCTCGATCGCCGTCGACTGCCGGGACCTCAGCGTGATGGCCGCGACGCTCGCCAACGGCGGCGTCAATCCGATCACCGGCGAACGGGCGCTGACCGAGGACTACGTCGACACCGTCCTGAGCGTGATGACGACGTGCGGGATGTACGACGCGGCGGGCAACTGGGTCGAGGGCGTCGGCATGCCGGCCAAGAGCGGGGTCAGCGGCGGCATCATCGCCGTGCTGCCCGGCCAGCTCGGCATCGGCGTGTACTCCCCGCGGCTGGACGCCGTCGGCAACAGCGTGCGCGGGGTCCGCGTCTGCGAGCTGCTCGCCCAGCAGCAGGAGATGCACTTCCTCCGGGTCGCGCGCTCCTCACGCTCCGCCATCCGCGCGCGCCACGACGTGGCGAGCGTTCCGTCCAAGCGCCTGCGCGGCGAAGGCGACCGCGCCGTCCTCGAGGAGCACGGCACCCGCGCGATCGTCTTCGAGCTGCAGGGCGACCTCGTGTTCGGCGCCGTCGAGGCGGTCGTCCACCAGGTCGCCGCGCGCTGCGAGGACCTCGACCTCGCCGTCATCGACCTCCGGGCCACCACGGAGATGCACCACGCCGCCGCGGGGATGCTGCTCGAGCTGCGCCGGTTCCTGCTGGCGCAGGGCCGCGAGCTCGTCTTCGTCTCCGCGCTCGGCGAGCCGGCGCTCGAAGCGGCCGCCGGCAGCGATCCGCCGCGCATCTTCCAGGACCTCGACAGCGCGACGGACTGGTGCGAGGAGACGCTCCTCGGCCGCTACGGCACCCCGCAGGAGCAGGCCGGCCCCATACGCTTGGCCGACCATCAGATCGCCCGTGGCCTGTCGAAATACGAGCTCGAGCGCCTGGAGTCGATCGTCAGCACGCGGGTCTTCGACGCCGGGGAGACGATCATCCGCGTCGGCGACCCCGCGGATGAGATCTACCTCCTCGTCCGCGGCGAGGTCAGCGTCACCGTCGAGGGCGCGGACGGCCTGCCGCGGCGCCTCTCGACGCTCCTGCCAGGGATCATGTTCGGCGAGCTCGCCGTCATCGGCCAGTCGGCGCGGACGGCGAACGTGATCGCCGACCGCGCCGGGGAGCTGCTGGTCATCGGGGTCGAGGACCTCCAGATCCTCGCCGCGACCGATCCCACGCTGCACGCGGGGATCCTGCAGAACATGCTCGCGACGGCCTACGACACGATCACGCGGTTGACCCGCGAGGTCGCGTCGCTGACCGATCGCGGCTGATCAGGCCTGCGGCTTGCCGTCCCCGTCACCGGCGGTGAGCTTGCCCAGCGCGCCGCCGAGGTTGCCGAGCGCCTGGTTGAACTCGCTGGGGATGATGAAGATCTTGTTCGCCGGCCCCTGGGCGAGCTGCGGGAGCATCTGCAGGTACTGGTAGCTGAGGAGCTCCTGGTCGGGCTTGCCCTCGTGGATGGCGGTGAAGACGGTGTCGATCGCCTTCGCGTCACCCTCGGCTCGCAGGATCGCCGACTCCTTCGCGCCCTGGGCCTTGAGGACCGCGGACTCCTTCTCGCCCTGGGCGGTGAGGATCTGCGACTGCTTGACGCCCTCGGCGGTGAGGATCGCGGCGCGACGGTCGCGCTCGGCGCGCATCTGCTTCTCCATCGCTTCCTGAATCGTGCCGGGCGGGTCGATCGACTTGATCTCGACCGTGTTCACGCGGATGCCCCAGCGGCCGGTCGTCGCGTCGAGGACGGAACGGAGCGCGTTGTTCACGGCGTCACGACTGGTCAGCGTCTCCTCGAGCGTCATGCCGCCGACGACGTTGCGCAGCGTCGTGATCGTGAGCTGCTCGATCGCCTGGAGCGGATTGGCGACCTCGTACGTCACGGACTTCGGATCCGTGATCGTGAAGTACAGGACGGTGTCGATCTGCACCGTCACGTTGTCCGACGTGATCACCGGCTGCGCGCCGAACGTCACGACCTGCTCACGCAGGTCGATCAGGGGCCGCAGCTTGTCGATGAAGGGGACGATGATCGTCAGCCCCGGCGACAGCGTGCGGCTGTAGCGGCCCAGCCGCTCCACCACGCCCGCGCGCGCCTGCGGCACGATCCTCACGGTGCGGGCCGCGACGAAGATCACGAAGAGGCCCACCACCACCAGCACGATCAGTCCGGCCATCAGTCTTCTCCTAGTCGTCTGTCACGAGCGCGGTTGCGCCCCGGATCTCCACGACCTGCACCTTCGCGCCCGCATCAATCGGCTGCTCGTCGTACGAGCGCGCCGTCCACACCTCACCGTTGATGCGCACGGTCCCGACCCCCTGGTCGTTGACGATGCGCTCCAGCACGACGCCGGACGCGCCCTGGAGCGCGGCGGTGCCGGTGCGGATCTGCGGCGGCGTGTAGAGGTGCCGCCGGGCGATGGGCCGGACGAACGTCAGCAGCAGCGCGCCGCCGATGACGAAGATCGTCCACGACGCCACGACGCCCGCCCCCGCCGCGTCGGCGATCGCGGCGAGCGCCGCACTGATCGCAAACGGCCCGAGGAAGAAGCTCGTGGTCGCGATCTCGCCGACGGCGAAGATCACGGCGAGCACGATGAAGATGGCCCAGAGGTCCATGGTCAGGAGCCTAACGACGCAGCAGGCTGTTCGTTACGGCGCTCAGCTCAGCAGCGCCCGCGCGAAATCGTCGGCGTCGAACGGGCGGAGATCCTCCAGCGCCTCGCCCACGCCGATGAGCTTCACCGGGATGCCGAGTTCGCTGGCAATCGCCAGCGCGATGCCGCCCTTCGCGGTCCCGTCGAGCTTCGTCAGGACGATGCCATCAACCGGCACGGCCTCGCTGAAGAGCTTGGCCTGACGCAGCCCGTTCTGACCAGTCGTGCTGTCGACGGTCAGCAGCGTCTCGTGCGGCGCGCCCTCCAGCTGTTTGGCGATCACGCGCCGGACCTTGGAGAGCTCCTCCATGAGGTTGTCCTGCGTGTGCAAGCGCCCGGCGGTGTCGATGATCACGACGTCGACGCCCTGCTCGCGCCCCTGCTTGACGGCCTCGAAGGCAACCGACCCCGGGTCCGCGCCCTCCGGCCCGCGCACGATGCTGCAGCCGGCCCGCTCCGACCACCCGGCGAGCTGCTCGACGGCGGCCGCGCGGAAGGTGTCGGCGGCGCCGAGCAGGACGGACAGCCCCAGCTCCTTCTGCAGATGCCAGGCGAGCTTGCCGATCGTCGTGGTCTTGCCGGTGCCGTTGACGCCGACCGCCATGATCACCGTGGGCGTGCTTGTGACGTCGATGCGGTCCTCGAACGGCTCGTCGCCGCCACGCGCGATCTGCGCGAGGAGTTCCTGCAGGCGCGCCGTCAGCGCCTCTCCGCCCTCGACCTCGCCGGAGGTCGCCTCCTGCTCGAGCTGCATGACGACCTTGGCGGTCGTCGTCGCGCCGACGTCGGCCATGATCAGCGCTTCCTCCAGGCGCTCCCAGGTCTCGTCGTCGAGTGTCTCGAACAGCGTCGCCTGGATCTCGGCGCCGAGCGCCTGCCGGGTCTTCGTGAGGTTCTCGCGCAGCCGGCGGAAGAACCCGCGGCGCGCCTCCGGCTCGGCCTCGGCGTCGGGCGCGTCGGCGCCCTGCGGGAGGATGAAGAGGTCGTTCCAGTCTCGGGCCATCGCGGCGGCGACGATAGCGGCAGCGCAGCTGATCTGGCGCTTAAGCACTCGGGCTACGCTGCCGATACTTGTACAGACGTCCAACTCCCGAGGTTTGCCCCGCCGTGCCCACTGCCGCCCCCGAAGCCGCCCCCACTCCCCTCGCCGCCCAGACCGACCTGCGCCCGCACGACATCGCGCGGCTGCGTGCGGTCGCCGAACGCCTCAATCTCTCCGTCGACCGCCTCGCCCGCCGCGTCTGGGAGCGCGTACGTGAGCAGCCCGGCGCGCCCGAGCGATTCGCCGCCATGCCCGACGGCGGCGCGCACCTGCGCCGGCGCCTGCACGAGTACATCCGCTCGATCTGGTCCGGCGACCACGACGCCCGGCTGCGCAACGCCCGCGACCACATCGGCTCGGGATCGCTGGAGCACGGCATCCCGCTGGAGGCCTATCTCGGGGCATTCGTCCTCATCGACGACGTCGTGATCGACGAGCTCGTCCGCGGCCTCGCCGACGACCCGGAGTGCCTCAGCGTCACGCTGCGCTCGTACCGCCGCGTGACCACGACGGACCTCCTCGTGCATCTGGGCCGCAGTGACGCGGCCCGCGGCATCACGCCGCGCTGACCGCCTCGCGCGGCGGCATCTTCCGCGAGACGACCTTCGAGACACCGTTGGCGGCCATCGACACGCCGTAGAGCACGTCGGCGGCCTCCATCGTGCGCTTCTGGTGCGTGACGACGATGAACTGCGCGCGGTTGGAGTACGTCTCGAGCAGGTCGAGGAAGCGGGAGATGTTGAGATCGTCGAGCGCCGCCTCGACCTCGTCGAGGATGTAGAACGGGCACGGCTTGGCGAGGAAGACCGCGAAGAGGAACGCCAGCGCGGTCATCGACTTCTCTCCGCCGGACAGCAGCGTCAGGCGCTTCATCGACTTGCCGGCCGGCGTGATCTCGATCTCGACGCCGAGCAGCTCGTCCTCGTCCTCGGCGTGCTCCTCGGCGAGCGCCTCGGCCTCGGCCGCGGCTTCCTGCGCCGCCTCGTCGCCGGCGTCGGTCTGGCCGCCGAGGACGGGCTTGGAGGCCACCTCCTCCTTGACGAGCCGCAGGCGACCGCGGCCGCCGGGGAAGACCTTCCCGGCGAGCTCCTCGAAGTTCTTCGCAGCGGCGGAGAAGGTCTCCTCGAAGGTCTCGCGGATCTGGCGGTCGGTGTCACGGATGAGCGTGCGCAGCTCGCGCAGCGCCGTCTCGAGGTCGGTCCGCTGCGTCTCGAGCTCCTCGACGTGCGCAACGGCCTCCTCGTACTCGGCCTTGGCCAGCGGGTTGACCGGCCCGAGCTGCTCGCGGCGCTTGGCCAGCCGCTCGATGCGCTGACGGAGGTCGTGGACCTTCTCGTCGGGCAGGGCCTCCTCGGCCGGCTTGGGATCGAAGCCCAGCCGCTCGGCCACCTCGCTCAGCTCGCCGGTCAGCTCCGCGGACCGGTCGCGCTCGCGCTGGGCGCGGACCTCGGCGTTCGTGACCTTGTCGCCGCACTCGCGCAGTGTGCGCTGGAGCTCGGCCTCCTTCGAGGCGCAGGCCCGCAGCGCCGTCGCCACACCCTCGCCGGCGGCGCGGTCGGCGGCCAGCTCGGCTTCGAGCGCCTCGACCCGGTTGGCCACCTCGGCAATCACCCGCTGCAGCGCCTCGGCGAGCCGTTCGGCCACGGGATGCAGCCGCCGGTCGGTGTCGATGCGCTGCTGCAACAGGGCGATCCGCTGCTGACGCTCGTCGCGCTGGCGCGCCGCACGCTCGGCGTTGCGGCGCTCGGCCTGCAGCTCCCCGTCGAGCTGGGCGCGCCGGACGGCAGCCGCGCCGTCCTCGGGCGCCTTGCGGCGCTGCTCGATGAGCCACGCCGCGCGACGCACCTCCTCCTCGGCGGCGGCGCGGGCGCGATCGATCTCGCGCACGGCGTCGTCGGCCTTCTCCCGCTCGAGGTCGGCGGCGGTCACACCCTCGCCGGCCTGCTCGGCGGCGGCCTTCGCGGCCTGCTCGGCCTGCACCGCCGCCTCGGAGGCGGAGATGAGCTCGTCGCGGCGGTTGCGCTCGGCGAGCACACGCTCCTCGCCGGCGTCGGCGGACTGCCGCAGCTCCCCCACCCGGGCATCCCACACGCGGCCGCCCTTCGTGACGGCCACACCGGTGAAGTCATCCGCCACGGAAGCGAGGTCCTCGACGACCCATGCGTCGGCCAGCAGGCGCTTGGCCAGCGACGCGCCGGGCTCGTCGCCGCCGACGAGGTCGGCGAGACGCACGGCGTCAGACGTCGGCGCGGCCGCCGTGCCCGCGGCCTCGGCGGCGCCCGCGACGAGCGTCAGGCCGCCGTCGGAGCCGGCGCGGTCGAGCAGCGCACCGGCGGTCGGGCGGTCGTCGGCGACCGCGGCGCGCAGGCGCCCGTCCAGCGCGGCGGCGAGCGCGCGCTCGAAGCCGCCCTTGACCTCCAGGCCGTCAGCGAGCGACCGCACGCCCTTCTCGCGGCCCAGCGCGGCGCCGGCGTGCGTGCGCAGGAACTGGTTGCAGGCCGCGAGCTCGGCGCCGATTCGCGCGGCGTCCCGGCGCGCCGCCTCGACGGCCTTCTCCGCCTCGCGGCGCGTGGCGCGCGCGGCGTTCGTGGCTGCGTCGGCGTCGGCGAGCGCCTTGGCCCGCAGCGCGACGGTGGCGGTCAGCTCCTCGACCCGGACCTGGGCGGCGGCGCGCTGGGATTCCAGCTCGGCCACCTCGCGCTCGAGCTCGGCCTGACGGTCGGCGTCCAGCCGCGCGATCTCGGCCTCCAGCGCCTCGATGCGCTCGCGCCCCTGCTCGTCCGGGGCGTCAGCCTCGGCCTCCTCGTGCAGCGCGGCGAGCTGCCGCGCCCGCCGGTCGATGCGCTCGGAGATCTCCGCACCCGTCTGCTTGACGCGATCGAGCCGCAGCTCGATGCGCTCCGCCGCCGCACGCGCGGCGAACACCCGGCGGGCGAGGTTCTCGCGCCGCTCGGTCTGCGCGGCCAGCTGCTGTTCGACCTGCTCACGCTCCGCCGCCACGGCGCCGAGCTGCGCCTGCGCCTCATCCCGCGCGGCACGGGCCGCGGTGCGCTCGCGCTCGGCCTCGGCCAGCTGCGTCTGCGCCGCGCGCAGGCGGTCGGCGGCCAGCTCGAAGCGGGCCTCGTCGCTCTGGCGCTGGAGGCGCTCGTGCAGCTCGGCGGCCTCGGCCTGGCGCTTGAGCGGCCGCAGGCGGGTGCGCGCCTCGCGCTCGACGTCCAGCGCGCGGTCGAGGTTCTGCTGCGTGCGCTCGAGCTTGAGCTGCGCGCGCCGGCGGCGCTTGCGGTGCTTGCCGAGGCCCGCGGCCTCCTCGATGAGCAGCCGGCGGTCCTTCGGCTTGGAGGTGACGATCGCCTCGACGCGGCCCTGCGAGACCACGGAGTGCATCTCCTTGCCCAGGCCGGTGTCGCTGAGGACCTCCAGCACGTCGACGAGGCGGCACTTCGCGCCGTTGAGGCGGTACTCGCCGTCGCCGTTGCGATCGAGCCGGCGCATGATCGAGATCTCGCTCATCGGCACGTCGATCTCGCCGCCGGAGTTGTCGAGGACCAGCTCGACCTCGGCGCTGCTCTTGGCCTGCACGCCGTGGCCGCCGCCGAAGATGACGTCCTGCATCGACTGGCCGCGGACCGCGAGCGGAGACTGCTCGCCCATCGCCCACAGCACGGCGTCGGTGACGTTCGACTTGCCCGAGCCGTTCGGGCCGACGATCACCGCCGTGCCCGGGGAGAACTCCAGCTTCGTGCGGTCGGGGAACGACTTGAACCCCTTCAGCGTCAGCGACTTGAGATGCATCAGCTCGTGGCTCCTTCGGGGTCCTCCACCGGGTGCAGCGCGTCCAGCGCGACCCGGGCGGCCTCCTGCTCGGCGGCCTTCTTGCTGCGGCCCTCGCCCTTGCCCACGGGCGCGCCGTCGACGGTGGCGACGACCTCGAAGATGCGCTCGTGCGGGGGGCCCAGCTCGTTCACGACCGCATACTCCACCACTTCGCCCCGACGGGCCAGGCGTTCCTGCAGCGCGGACTTGAAATCGACGGGGTGTTCGAGGGCCTCCGCGATCTCGGGCTGGAAGGCCTCGACGACCGCCTCGGCCGTCGCCTCGTAGCCGGCGTGCAGGAAGCATGCGCCGATGATCGCCTCAGTCACGCTGGCCAGCACACGCTCGGTCTCGACGAGCTGGGCCTGGGCGTCGCCCTCGGGTGCGGCCTCGCGCAGCTTGGCGGGCACGCCGAGCCGCTCGGCCACGCCGCGGCACGCCGGCCCGGAGACCGACTGGGCGCGGATCTTCGTCAGGCGCCCGGCGCCGAAGCGCTCGGCCTCCAGGCGCGGATAGAGGTGCGCGGTCACCGCCAGGCCGAGGACGGAGTCCCCGAGGAACGCCAGGCGCGTGTACGAGTCGGACCGGCGCTCGGCCCACGACTCGTGGGTGAAGACCTGCCGATGCAGGTCCTCGGGCAGGTCATCCAGGAGTGCAGAGAGCTTCTTCAGGAGTCGGCAGGCAGTCGGGCCTCGGACGCGTGCTCGTAGACGTAGTCCACGGCCTGTCCGACGGTCAGGATCTTCACGGCGTCCTGATCCGGGATCTTCACCCCGTAGGAGTCCTCCAGCTCGAGCACGAGCTGGTAGAGGTCGAGCGAGTCGGCCTCCAGGTCCTCCTTGAAGCGGGTCTCCAGCGCGATCTGCGACGGATCGAGTTCCAGCTCGTCCGCCAGATGTGACCGCACGAGATCGAAGATCTCCTCCCGGGTCATGACGAACTCGGAACGCTAACCGCTGCGTCGGCCGGAGGCGACGCCGGGGGCGCGCTGCGCAGGGCGCCCGCCGCCTCGAGCGCGGTGCGGGTCTTGCCCACCACGTCGCCCTCGGTGCCCCGCGCGGCCAGCAGGATCGCGCGGGCGATGCCGTGGCGCGTGAACCGGCCGTGCGGCACGACGCCGAGGCGCCGCAGCCCGAGCAGGTAGGCCCCGCCCTGCAGCTCCGGGTCGATCTCGGCGCGGAAGCCGTAGAGCGACGGCCGCAGCAGGAAGCCGCCGGTCTTCGCGCGCACGGAGCGCATTGCGATCGCCTTGATCTCCTTCAGCGTGCGCTGCGACGTGCCCTCGATGACCTTCAGCGCGATGTTGCCGCTGAACCCGTCGGCGACGACGACATCGGCGACGTTCTCCATGATCCGGTGCCCCTCGACGTTCCCGACGAAGTCCAGCCCCGTTGCCGTGGCGAGGCGCGCGTGTGCCTCGACGACCTCGGCGGTGCCGCGCGTGGGCTCCTCGCCGTTGGACAGCAGCGCCACGCGGGGCGACTCGATGCCCAGGACGACCTGCGAGAGCGCGGCGCCCATGTAGGCGAACTGCACGAGGTGCTCGGGCCGCACCTCGACGTTCGCGCCGACGTCGAGCAGCGTCACGGGCGAGCCGGGGATCGGGAGCGGGAGCGCCAGCGCCGGGCGGTGGATCCCCCGGGCGCGCTTGATGTTGAAGAGGCCGGCCGCCAGCGCGGCGCCGGTGGAACCGCCGGCGACGAGCGCGTCGGCCTGGCCGTCAGCGACCGCGGCGGCGGCACGCACGATCGAGGCGTCGCGCTGCGAGCGGGCCGCGGCAGCGGGATCGGCGGCCTTCGCGATGGAGACCGGGGCGTCGACGACCTCGACGCCGTCCGGCGTCGGGCCTATCTGGTCTGCAGGTCCGAACAGCAGCACGCGAACGCCGCGCTCTGCGGCGAGCGCGGCGCCTGCAGCTACCTCAGCTGGGCCGAGATCGGCTCCGTTGGCATCGACGGCGACGGTGATCGTCCCCGCCGGGGACTGCCCCGGCACCGAGGTCACCTAGTGGTCGTGATCGTGGTCGTGTCCGGAGGGCGCGACGACTTCACGGCCGGCGTAGAAGCCGCAGGTCGGGCAGACCCGGTGCGGACGGCGCGGGCTGTGGCACTGCGGGCACGAGTTGTACGACGGGGCCTGCAGCTTGTGCTGGCTCCGGCGCTTCGTCGTGCGGCTGTGGGACTGCTTCTGCTTTGGTACGGCCATGGGCAGGCGAGGATACAAGAGCGAGAGGCACGTCGAGGGGCGGGACGTTCCGGCGCGTGCGGACTCGCGCCGTCAGCGGGCGCTGGAGGCCCTGCGCTCGCCCCGCGCCCGGTACAACCTCATCCGCGTCTTCCTGTCCGTCGCGATGGTCATCGCCAACCTCGTGGGCGCCGCCGTCGCGTTCGTCATGGTCGTCTGGGTCGTGCCGTTCCCGGCCCTCGACGAGGTCGATGAGGGCCGGTGGTGGGTGACGTTCGCCGCACTCGGCGCCTACGTGCTCGTGGCGGTCGTGCTCGGCAGCGTCGAGAGCCTCCGCCGCTCCACCGCCGTGCGCGCCTGGGCGATCAGCGGTGAGCCGGCCAGCGAAGCCGAGCAGGAGCTCGTGCTTCGCCTGCCGTGGAGGCTCGTGCAGATCCAGGTCGTCCTGTGGCTCATCGGCATCACGCTCTTCACCGCGTTCGCGGCCATCCGCTACTCGTGGGAGCTCGCCCTCGACGTCGCGCTCTCCGCCTTCCTGGCCGCGATGGGCACGTGGGGCTTCGCCTACCTGCTTGCCGAGCGGATCCTGCGCCCCCTGGCCGCGGACTCCCTGTCCTCCGGCGCGCCGGAGACCCCGACGACCGCCAGCGTCAGCGTCCGTATCCTCCTCACGTGGGGCCTGAGCACCGGTGTGCCGGTCGTCGCGGTGGCCCTCATCGGTCTCGGTGAGATCGTCGGTCTCCTCAACGCCGAGCCCGACCGCCTCGGCGTCGCGATGCTCGCACTCGCCGGCACGGCGCTCATCATCGGGATCCTCGCCACCATCCTCGTGTCCCGCTCCATCGCCGACCCGATCATCGCGCTGCGCCAGGCGATCGGCCGGCTGCGCCGCGGCGACCTCGACGCCCGCTCGCCCGTGTACGACGGCAGCGAGATCGGCATGCTCCAGGCCGGCTTCAACGAGATGGTCGTGGGCCTGCGCGAGCGCGCCCGCCTGCATGACCTGTTCGGACGGCAGGTCGGGCAGGACGTCGCGCAGATGGCGCTCGAGCGCGGCGTGCAGCTCGGCGGTGAGGTCCGCGAGGTCGCCGTGCTGTTCGTCGACATCCTCGGCTCGACGAGCATGGCGGCCGAGCGCCCGGCGACCGAGGTCGTCGGGCTGTTGAACCGCTTCTTCGAGGTCGTCGTCGAGATCACCGACCAGCACGGCGGGTTCGTCAACAAGTTCGAGGGCGACGCCGCGCTGTGCGTCTTCGGGGCGCCGCTGCCGCGCGAGGATGCCGCAGCCGACGCGCTGGCCGCCGCCCGTCACCTGCAGACCGCGCTCATCACCGCCGTGCCCGAACTCGAGGCCGCGATCGGCGTGTCGGCCGGCCCCGCAGTGGCCGGGAACATCGGCTCGGCCGCGCGATTTGAGTACACCGTCATCGGCGACCCCGTCAACGAGGCTTCCCGCCTCACCGAGCTGGCGAAGACCGTCCCCGGTCGCGTCCTCGCGTCATCCGCCGTGGTCGCGAAGGCCGCCGAGGACGAACGCGCCGCGTGGCGGGCCGACGGTGAGGTCGTGCTGCGCGGGCGGCCGGAGCCGACGGGTCTCAGCGTCCCGCGTTAGTCGAACTTCAGTTCGGACAGCTTCGCCCAGCGCGGGTCGATGCCGTCCTCGGCGTCGTCGGCGTCCTCGCGGTCGCTGACGCCGACCCCGCCGGTGGCGGCCATCGCCTCCTGCCGCCCGACACACGCCTCCGTGTCGGGGCAGACGAGCTGGTTGGGCAGCGCGAGGACGAGCGCGTCCCGCGCCCATGCGGCGACGTCCAGCACGTCGTGGTCGTCGACGTACGGGCTCTCGAGGTCGGCGCCGCCGCCGGGCTGATCGATCTCCCGCGCATCGACGGCCTGGTGGATCACCGCGTCCTCGAGGCAGCGCATGCACGGCCCGTGGACGTCGGTCTCCAGGCGCAGGCGCAGGCTGTAGCCCGACCCGGACATGCGGCTCACGTCGAGGACGACCTCGGCAGGGTCGACGGTGTACGCGGCGTCGCCGAAGCTCAGCGGTTCGAACGTCGTCGAGAGGTCGAGCCGGCGGCCCTCACCGGGCTTGAGCCGCAGCCGGGCGAGATCGAAGGTGTCGGTCCGGGCGGACATGGTTCCAATGTAGCCCCCGCATCGCGGGAGAATGGACGGCATGCGCGCGATGCTCCTCGATGAACCCGGGCGACCGCTGCGGGCCGCAGAGCTCCCGGTTCCCGAGCCGGCCGACGACCAGGTCCTCGTCCGCGTCCTGGCCTGCGGTGTCTGCCGGACGGACCTGCACATCCGCGACGGCGAGGTGACGCCGAGCGGCACGGGCGGCGGCGAGGTGACGCCGAGCGGCACGGGCGGCGGCTACCCGATCACGCCCGGGCACCAGATCGTCGGCGAGCGCCAGGACACGGGCGCAGTCGTCGGCATCCCGTGGCTGGGCTGGACGTGCGGGGTGTGCCGGTACTGCACGACCGGCCGGGAGAACCTCTGCGACCGGGCCCGGTTCACGGGGCTCGACGTCCCGGGCGGCTTCGCCGAGTGGACCGTCGCCGACCCGCGCTTCTGCCTGCCGCTGCCCGCCGAGGTCGCCGCCGACCCGATCGCCGCGGCGCCGTTGCTGTGCGCCGGGCTCATCGGGCACCGCACGTACCGCTTCGCCGGCGACGCCGAGCGCATCGGCATCTACGGCTTCGGCGCGGCGGCGCATCTCGTCTGCCAGGTCGCCGTCCACGAGGGGCGGCGGGTCTACGCGTTCACGAGCCCGGGTGACGAGGAGGCCCAGGCGTTCGCCCGCGAGCTCGGCGCGGTGTGGGCGGGCGGTTCGGACGAGGCGCCTCCCGACGAGCTCGACGCGGCGCTCATCTTCGCCCCCGTCGGGCCCCTGGTCCCCGCCGCGCTGCGAGCCGTCGCCAAGGGCGGCAGCGTCGTGTGCGGCGGCATCCACATGAGCGACATCCCGAGCTTCCCCTATGCCGACCTGTGGGGCGAACGGGTCATCCGGTCGGTCGCGAACCTGACCCGCGAGGACGGCGCGTCGTTCCTCGAGGCCGCGCGCGCCGCCGGCGTGCGCACGCGGACCACGAGCTACGCGCTCGACGAGGCCGAGCGCGCGCTGGAGGACCTGCGACACGGCCGCCTCGAGGGCGCCGCGGTGCTGACGATCTAAGCCGCCTCCTCGACCGCCGCGTGCTCGAGCGCCCACTCGAGCGCGGCATCGGCGACCGCCTCCCAGCCGTCCGCCGCCGGCAGGAGGTGCGGCCCCTCGAACTCCATGATCTCGGTGATCGTGCCCTCGCCCTTGTAGTGCTTGAGGTTCGACTTCTGGATCGCGGGCGGCATGAGGTGATCGTCGCTGCCGGAGATGAACAGCAGCGGCGCGCGGTCGGGGTTCTTGTAGTTCACCCACGTGTCCTGGTGACCGGGCAGCAGGTTGGCGGTCACGCTGTTCCACAGGATGCGGCCGGAGGCGGGGACGTGGTAGCGGTCGTAGAGCTCTCTCGCGCGCTCCTCGCTGAACCCGTTCGTGAAGACGTACTTCCACTGCTCGAAGGTGTAGCCGACGGCCTTGTGGTGATTGGCCGGGTTCTTCAGGACCGGGAACGTCGCCTTGATCTGCTCCGGCGGAAGCGCTTTGACGCCTTCGGTCGGCGCGGAGTTGATCGCGACGCCGGCCGCGCCGTAGCCGTGGTCGAGCAGGATCTGCGTGAACGCGCCGCCCGCGGAGTGGCCCATGATGATCGGCGGGGCGTCGAGGTCGTCGAGCACGCCCTCCAGGTGCTCGATGAGGGCCGGGACGCGGAGGTCGACGATGGGTGTCGGGTCCTCGTTCAGGGCCTCGACCTCGACCTCGAAGCCGGGGTAGGCGGGGGTGATGACGGTGAATCCCTTCGCCTCGTAACGGGCCTTCCAGTGTTCCCAGCTACGCGGGGTGACCCAGAAGCCGTGGACGAGGACGATCGTGTCCGGTGAGCTCATGCCGCCACCCTTGCGCGTGCCGAGCCGCGTGTCAGCCGTCTGGCGGCGAATCACCTAGGTGAACCGCACGCGCGACGGCCTGGGCGCGGGTCGTGGTCCCCAGCTTTCTGTAGACCGACTTCACATGGGAGTGCACGGTGTTGAACGAGATGTAGAGCCGCTCGCCGATCTCGCGCTCGCTGAGCCCGCTGCCGAGCAGGCGCAGGATCTCGCGCTCGCGCTCGCTCAGGGCGGCATCGACCAGCCGGCGCCGCGCGGCCGCGAGCCGGGCCGGGAACGCGCCAGGGTCCGGACAGCGTCCGAGGAGCTCGTCGACCTCGTCGAGGATCGCCGCGGCGCGCTCGTAGTCGCCCAGTGCGGCGACGGTCGGCGCGAGGGCCAGGAGCCCGTCGGCGAGATCGAGCGGCTGCCGCCACAGGCGGCGCAGGAACACCCCCTGCTCGAGGTGCGGCAGGGCCTCCTCGGCGCGGCCGTGCGCGGCGAGGGCCGCGCCGTACGACGTGTGGACCTCACCGTCCTCGATGGCCTCGATCAGGCCGCGCTCGATCGTCAGCTCACGCGTCTCCGTGGCCAGGCGGAGCTGCAGGTCGCGGTCGCCGCGCGCACCCGCGATGAGGGCGAGGTCGGCCATGGCGCCGAGACCGACGATCCACTGGTCCGAGGCCGGGCCGATCTCAGCGGTCTCGCGCAGCCAGCGCTCGGCCTCGTCGAGATTCCCCGCGCAGTAGTGGCCCCAGCCCAGCGACCAGGTGATGATCGGCCGCAGCGGCGACTCGGGCCCCTCGAGCTCGAGCGACCGCGCGCCGTGTTCGAGGATCGCGCCGACGTCGCCCCAGCCGAAGGCGGCCGTCAGGACGGAGATCGACGACTCGAGCGAGGCGAAGCCGTCGATCGTCGGTCCCGCATCCAGGCCGCCCAGCGTCCCGGCCCGGGCGATCGCGCCACGCATGTCCGCCTCGCGGCCCACGAGCGCCATCGCCCACGCCCGGACGACGAGCGATTGCGCATCGGCCTGCAGCACCTCCTCGGGGATCAGCTCGAGCCAGTCGACGACGGACGCGGTCCGGCCGGCGTTGGCATACGCATTCCAGTGCTCGGCGATGAGGGCGGAGGCGTCGGCGTACGCGCCCGCCGCGACCGCATGGTGGATCGCCTCGTCCGGCGTCCCCGACGCCGCGTGCCACGCCGCGGCCCGGCGGTGCAGCTCGGGCGCAAGCCGGCGCTCGCGCCGGTCGAGCTCGCGGCGGAGAATCTGCGCGAAGAGGTGGTGGAACCGAAACCACGCGCGCCGGTCGTCGAGCGGAATCAGGAACAGGTTCGTGCGAGCAAGACGCTCGAGGGCGTCAGCGCTGCCGTCGGTCTGCAAGACCGCATCGCACAGCGGGGCGCAGAGCCGTTCCAGCACGGACGTGCGGACCATGAAGTCCTGGAGGTCCGGGGGCGCGGCCGCGAGCACCTCCGCGCCGAGGAAGTCGACGACGTGCGCGCTCGTCCCGTCGAACTGCGCGACGAGCGCCCGGCGATCAGGCGCACCCTCCAGGACGAGCGCCGCGAGGTACAGCCCCGCAGGCCAGCCTTCGGTGCGAGCGACGAGCAGCGCGACGTCCTCGGGCTCGAGATCGAGGCCCAGCCCATCGTTGAGGAACGTCGCGGCCTCGAGCTCGGTGAACGCGAGCGCGTCGGTCCGCACCTCCAGCAGCCGGCGCCGCGCCCGCAGCGTGCCGAGGGGGAGTCCCGGGTCGGTCCGTGAGGCGACGACGATCTGCACGGACGCGGGTGCGTGCTCGACGAACCACGCGACGCTGTCGTGCGCCGGCCCGGGCCCGAGCCGGTGGAAGTCGTCGAGGATCAACGCGATCGGGGAGGCCGCGACGAGCGCGTTGACGAGCCGTGGCAGCGCGGTCTCGACCAGCGGTGCAGCGGCGAGCCGCTCGGCGCCTGCGGCAGCGGCGAGGCCGGGAGCCGCCTGGTCCAGCGCGGCGATCACGTGCGCCCAGAGCACGATCGCGTCGCGGTCGCCCTCGTCGAGGCTCAGCCACGCGACCGGCCGTACCGACGCCTCGCGTCGGCGCCAATCCGCCAGCAGCGTGGTCTTCCCGGACCCGGCCGGACACGCGACGACCGTGAGCCGATCGGCGGCGCCACTCAGGAGGTCGAGCAGGCGATCGCGCCCGACGACCTCCGCCGGCACGGCCGGAGGGTGCAGCTTCGTCAGGACCAGATCGGGCGCGGTCACCCGATGGCACTACACCCGGTCGCGGAGCTCGCGCTTGAGGATCTTGCCGGTCGCGTTGCGCGGGAGCTCGTCGACGACATAGATCTCCCGTGGCACCTTGTAGCGCGCGAGGTTGACCTTGATGTGGTCCTTCATCTGGTCCTCGGTGAGCGCGTCCTCGCGGTGCAGGACCACGAAGGCGACCAGCCGCTGGCCCCACTCGTCGTCCTCGACGCCCAGGACGGCGACCTCGTGGACGTCGTCGTGGCCGGCCAGCAGGTCCTCGACCTCGCGGGGGAAGACGTTCTCGCCGCCCGAGACGATCATCTCGTCGTCGCGGCCGTCGATGAACAGGCGACCACCCTCGTCGAAGTGCCCGACGTCGCCGGAGCTCATGAGCCCGTCGATGATCTCCTTGCCGCCGCCGCCGGTGTAGCCCTCGAACTGCATCTCGTTGCCGACGAAGATGCGGCCGACCTGGCCCTGCGGGACCTCGCGGCCCTGGTCGTCGTAGAGACGGACGACGGTGCCGTGTGGCGGACGCCCGGCGGTGCCCGGCGCTGCGCGCAGGTCCTCCGGCGTGGCGATCGTCGCCCAGGCGACCTCGGTCGAGCCGTAGAGGTTGTAGAGGACCTCCCCGAACTGGTCCATCGCCTCGATGGCGAGCGGACCGGGGAGCGCCGAGCCCGACGCCGCGATGACCTTCAGCGAGGAGGTGTCGTACTTCCCGAGCGTCTCGGGACCGAGGTCGAGGATGCGCTGGAGCATCACCGGGACGACCACGAGCGCGGTGCACTTCTGGTCGGCGATCGCGGCGACGGTGGCCTCCGGATCGAAGCGGCGGCGCAGCACGATCGTCGAGCGCAGCGACATCGCCAGGAAGAAGTGCGCGAGGCCCCAGGAGTGGAACAGCGGGGCGGCGATCATCGTCCGCTCATGCGCCTTCAGCGGGATCTTGCTGAACAGCGAGGCGGCGGGATCGAGCGACTTGGGCTGCGGGCGGGCCGCGCCCTTCGGGGTGCCTGTGGTGCCGCTCGTCAGGATCACGATGCGACCGGGGTTCTCAGGTGCCTTCGGATCGGTCGGGTCGCCGGTGGCGATGAGCTGGGCGAGGGTCTCCTCGTCGCGCGCGCCCTCGGTGTCGGTCCAGGCGACGTAGCGCTGGAGGTCGTCGCCCGCGCCCTTGCAGAGCTCGGTGAACTCCTCGTCGTAGATGATCGCCGTGGGCTGCTCGCGGGCGCAGACGTCGGCGATCTGCGGGCCGGCGAACATCGTGTTGAGGTACAGCGAGTGCGCGCCCAGCTTGGACAGCGCGACCGTCGCCTCGACGAAGCCGCGGTGGTTGCGGCACAGCAGCGCGACGTTGTCGCCCGCCTGGATGCCGCGGGCGGCCAGCGCGTGGGCGAGCGCGTTCGTCCGGCGGTGGACCTGCGAGAAGCTCAGCGACCCCAGCTCGTCGATGATCGCCGGCTGATCGGGGACGACGCTGGCCGCGGCCGCGTAGCCGCCGGCGGGCGTCGGGCCGTACGTCTTCAGCCCCTTGGCCAGCCCAACGAGCTTGCCGGGCGCCATGGGGCGCACGATCCCGGTCCGCTGCAGCTGCCGCAGCGTGTGGAGCTTCGTACCGATGACGCCGAGTTGCATGCAGGCCAATTTAGGGCAGCGTGACGTTTCGCGGCAGTTCGCCTCGCTCGATGAGCGCGTAGATGTCCGCGGCGCGCTTCGGGTTGAGGTAGACGTGTCGCTGTCCGACGGACGGCTTCTCCTGCAGCAGGTCTGCGGCGAGGAGCGCTTCGCCGACCCGCTCGGCCAGCTCGCGCTCGTTGCCCGCGAAGCCGCGTGACAGATGCGCGAACTCGGTGTGGTAGCCGCCCCACTTGCCCATCCCCGCGAGCCGCTGGAGGATCCGCCGGGCCGCGCGGCGCGACGGGTCGGGGTCCTCGTGCGGGCGGGCCACCCCGCCGGCGCCCTCGAACAGCGCGAGGACCGCGTCGTCGGAGGCGACGTCGTCGTCGCGGTCGGCCGGGCGGCCGCCGAAGCGCGCGATCGCCTCGGCGACGCGCAGCGGGTGCGCGCCGCCGACAGGCGGCGCGAGTGTCTCCTGCGCGCCGCGGAACGCCCCGATCGGCAGTGCCGAGGGTGACGTGCGCAGCCGGTCGATGCGCGCCGCCTGTTCCTCGAACGCGTAGACCGCCAGCTCCGGCTCGGGCGCAGGCTCGCGGTACCCGAGGACGAGGAACCCGTCCAGCTCGCCGCAGGTCAGCAGGAGGTCGGCCACCGTGGCGGGCGCCGGCGGGCCGGCGACCTCCACGAGCGCACCGACGGCCGCAGCGGTCAGCAGCCATTCGCGCTCGCTGACCACGTCCGGGTCGGCGCGCAACTTGGCGTCGACGGGCACCGCCGCGAGCAGCGCGCCCTCCCCCGCCGCGAACGCGACGACGACGGGGCTGTCGCGGCCGGAGCGCGCCTGCTGGAGCTCGTGCGCGCCCTGGCGCAGCTCGTCGAGCAGCAGGTCGTGCAGCCACGCGCCACGGGTCTTCGGGGCCTCGAGGCCACCCGCCTCCGTGAGCGCGCGCCGCAGGGACATGGCGCCAGCGTATTCCGTCCGGGCCCGCTGCTGTGGTTCCTTGCGTCATGGAAGCTGCCACACGTCTCCCCTTCTCGATGGTCAGCGTCCGCAACGGGCGCCTGATGATCGACGGGCTGCTCGTCGACGACGAGACGCTGGTGCAGCTCGCGGAGGAGAGCGAGGACCCCGCGCAGCTCGTCCGCGACGCGCTCGTCATCGGCGCCCGCGTCCTCGACCGCGAGCAGGCCGGGACGAACACCGACTTCGTCCGCGCGGAGTTCGAGCGCTCGGCGCGTGAGCTCAAGGACGAGTTCACCCAGCGGGCCAAGGCGATCGCCGATCGGCTCGACGAGAAGGTCGACGAGACGTTCGGGCCCGAGGACGGCCACGTCTCCAAGCTCGTCGCCCGCCACTTCGGCGACGACTCCACCGCGGCCGTGCAGCACAAGGTCCGCAAGGTCCTCGACGACGTCGCCGCGCAGATGCGCGACGACCTGCGCAAGCAGCTGACGAGCGACAGCGCGGACAACCCGATCGTCGCGATCCAGAAGGCGTCCCTGGGCGTGATGAAGCAGAACGCCGACCAGCAGAACACCCATCTGCGGACGATGGCGGAGAAGATGGAGGCGCTGCGCGTCGAGCTCGCCCAACTCAAGGCCGAGCGCGAGAAGCTCGAGGAGCTCGACGCCGAGCGCGACCGCGGCACGGCGAAGGGGCGCACGTACGAAGAGGCGCTGGTCGACGCGCTCGACACGCTCGCCAACGCCCGCGGCGACGTCTGCGAGGGCGTCGGGGACTTCGGCGGCGAGGGCGGCCGCAAGGGCGACGCCGTCATCGCGATCGACGCGTGCGGCGGGCCCGCCCGAGGCCGGATCGTCTTCGAGGCCAAGAACCGCCGGCTCTCGAAGAAGGAGGCGCTCGAGGAGCTCGACGGCGCGCTGCGCACGCGCTCGGCCGACTACGCCGTGCTCGTCGTGCCCAGCGACGAGAAGCTCCCGGCCCGCACCAACCCGCTGCGCGAGTTCAACGGCGACAAGCTCTTCGTCACCTTCGATCCGCAGGACGGCTCGACGCTCGCGCTCGAGGTGGCCTACGGGCTGGCCCGCGCCCGCGTGCTGCAGGCGCGGTCGGAGACCGACCGCGTGGATCCGGATGCCGTGCGTGCCGAGGTCGAGCGCGCCCAAGGCGGGATGGACGAGGTCCGGCGCATCAAGACCCAGCTGTCGAACGCCCGCACCGGGATCGACAACGCGCAGGGCATCGTGGAGACCATGGCGACGACGGTCCGCGGGCATCTCGCGCGGATCGACGAGCTGCTCGCCGCGGGCATCCCGGACGACGACGCGGCGTGACCGCCCGCCGGCTCGTCGTGCACGGGCGGGTCCAGGGTGTGTGGTTCCGCGACTCGACGCGGCAGGAGGCCGAACGACTCGGCGTCGACGGGTGGGTGCGCAACCGTTCTGACGGCAGCGTCGAGGCGTGGCTGCAGGGCGACGGCGCCGCCGTCGCGGCGCTGGAGGCGTGGTGCGGGCACGGGCCGCCGCGGGCGAAGGTCGCGGCGGTCGAGGGCAACGATGTTGCCGTGGACCCGGATCTGCGCGGCTTCGTCATCCGTTGACCGTCGTGACTGACGACGTCCCCCGTATTCGGGGAGAACGTCAGGTGATGAGCTCGAACGCGAGCTGCGCGTGCCGGCCGCGGACGGCGATCGTGACGTGACCGAGCCCCGAGCCGGCGGCGAGGTGGTCCCGGATGGCGTGCACCATGAGCTCGGCGGCGCGGTCGACCGGGAACCCGCCGACGCCGGTGCCGAACGCCGGCAGCGCGACCGAGCGGCACCCGAGCTCGTCGGCGACGCGCAACGCGGACGCCGTGGCGTCGGCGATGGCCTCGGCGCTCGTCGGGCCGCCCGGCTCCATCGTCGCCGCATGGATGACCCAGCGGCACGGCAGCTCACCCGCCGTGGTGGCGACCGCCCCGCCCAGGTCGATCGGCGCCCGTTCGCGGCTCTCCCGCTCGAGCTCCGGCCCCGCCGCGCGCGCGATCGCGCCCGCCACGCCGCCACCGTGCAGGAGGTGCGTGTTCGCCGCGTTGGCGATCGCGTCGACCTCGAGCGTCGTGATGTCGCAGTCCCGGACGTCCACCGTGGCGAGCATGGGCTGATGCTACGCCGCGGAGGGCGCCGCCGCCGTCGCGTACAGCGACGGCAGCGGCGGGCTCGTCCCTCGCGGTGAGCCTTCGCGCGCCGGGGGTCAGCGCAGCGTGACGGGCTCCCCGTTCGTGTTGCCGTCACCATCGACGGCCCCACCCGCGGCCACGGCGACCCTCTCCGCGCCGCCGGCATCGATCTCGGCCACCCCGCCGGAGATCGGCACCTTCGTCGCCACGCCGTCCACGGTGAACGTCACCGTCCCGCCGTCCACGGTGTCGGGTCGGGCCAGCAGGTCGACGTTCTCTCGCGCGGCCGGATAGCCGACCCGCACGGCCGTCCGGCCCGGCACCGGCGTGACCTTCAGGCTCGTCGCGGGAACGACGTCGAACGGCGTGGACTGCAACCGGTAGCGGGTCGCGGTGACGACCAGGCGGTACGTCCCGGCCGGCGTGTCCCGCGCGACCTCCCAGGAGACGTCGTAGCGCCCGCCCTTGCCGGTGCGCCACAGCATCGCCAGGCCGAGATCGCTGTCGACCTCCACCCAGTCGCCGTCGACCTTGCGCTCGGCGCGGATGAACGCCGAGCCGACAGGCCGGTCCGCGCCGGCCTCCCCGCCCTTCCATCCGAGCGTGGCGTGGCCGAGCCGCGGCACCGTGGCGGGGGCGTCGGCGACGACCTGGCCCGATGCCGCGCCCTCGGGGTACGGCGCGCCGTCCGGGACGACGCCGCGCTTGGCGTCATACCAACGCGGCGCCGGGGCCGCCTGGCCGCGGACCAGCCGGGACGCGAGGTCGCGCAGCGACTCCTTGAGGAGGTTCAGCTCCAGCCGGCCGTAGACCGTCGAGCCCCCCTCGTAGTGCTGCATGTCGTATTCCTCGGGCGTGGTGATGTAGTTGATGTACTCGTTGGTCAGGCCCGAGATCACGACCTTCCTGACGCCCGCCGCCGATGAGGCCAGCAGGACGTCGCGCTTGACGCGCGCGCCCGCCTCCTTCGTCGGCTCGCCCGGCAGCGACGCGATCATCCGGTCACCGACCCGCACGACCATGAGCGGCACCGACTTGGGGAACGACCCGACCGGCACGATGACCTTGTGCCAGTGCCCGGGGTACAGCGTCCGGTCGCTCATCACGCCCTCGTAGGACTGCTTCGTGACGTCGTAGAGCGGCCCGCGGCCCTCCTCCGAGCCGGTGAGGAACGGCAGCCCGGGGAACGCGCGGTCGGCGACGCGGCCCCCCTCCACCCACTGGCCGCAGAAGCACGTCTGCGTCCAGCGCACGTCGACGGGCAGCTCCGACGACATCGCCGCGCCCGCCTGCCGCCACGCCGCCAGCATCGACTGCGCCTCAGCCGCGCCGACCTCGTTCGCGCCGGCCGGGCCGGTGTGGTCGAGCCCGGCGGACTGGTCGCCCTCGTCGCCGTTGCCGTAGACGTTGACCACCGGCTCGCCGTCGGGGACGCCGCCCTCCTTGCGGACCTCGCGCTCGAAGACCCGGGTCGCGGTGGCGTGGTGGTCGCCGCTGTACGCGCGGATCTCCGACTTCACGACCGTCCCGTGGTTGGCGAACTGCGACCACGCGCCGATGGGGACACGCCGGCCGTCGACGATCTGATCGACGCGCAGCACGTCGACGGACGGGTCGATCGTGTGCGTCGCCCCGTCGGGGTCGTCGGCCGGGCTGCCCTGCCCGGGCCGCTTCTTGATGCCGTGGTCGTTGAGGTGCGCCTCGAGGCTGCGGTTGCGCGTCACCCCGAGGAGCTCCTGCTCGCCCCACCCCGCCACAGCCGGCTTGAGGTCGTCGTCGGCTTGCCGGATCGCCGCGGCGATCTGGGTGACGAGGAACGTGTAGAGCTGGCGGTCGGCCTTGACCGGATCGAGCAGCAGGCTCAGCGAGCCGATGTCGGTCAGCAGCATCGTCGCGTTCGGCGCGGCGGTGTTGAGCGTCGCGTAGTTCGAGAAGCCGCCCGGGCCGGCGTGCGTGTGCGTCGCGCCCATGAGGACGTTGGCGGTCGTGAAGCCCCGGTCGGCGACGGCCTCGGCGACATGCTGCTGCAGCCCGCCGGGGACCATGAAGAGCTCGACGGCGACGAGCGCCACCTTCCTGCCACCCTGCTCGAGGACGAGCGCCTTGGCCGACAGCCGGCTCTGCTGGCCCTCGGCGAGACGGTCGGCACGCGTCCAGCCGCCGAGGAAGTAGCCGGTCTTCGGCGGCGTGATGTCCGTCTGCGCGGCGCCGGCGCGGCGACGACGCCGAGCGCCGCCGCCGCGCCGATGAGCGCCGCAACCCCCCACCCCACGCGCATCAGAGCGCGGCCTGCACTTCGGCGGCCACCGTCTTGCCGGCGCGGACCGCGCCGTCCATGTAGCCCGACCAGATCGTCGCGGTCTCCGTGCAGGCGAAGTGCAGGTCGCCTTCGGGCCGGCGCAGCGCGTCCTTGTACCCGGTGATCGTGCCGGGCTGCGGCACGGAGACCGGGCAGCCGCGGTGCCACTCCTGGGCGTCCATGTTGTAGTCGAGGTACTGCCGCGGGCTCAGAGCCTCCGGGCCGAACCACTCGGCGAACTGCGCGAGGACCTTCGCCCGGCGGTCCTCGTAGGACCAGAAGCTCCAGTCGCGCGCGTCCTGACCGTCCACGAAGCCCATCATCACGCCGGGCTTCCCGCTCGCCGGGGAGATGTCGAACGTGATCTTCACGGGGCCGATGTCGCTCGTGGCCTGGCCGGTCAAGCCCTTCGCGCGCCACCACGGCGTGTCGTAGACCGCGACGGCCTTGCCGACCGAACCCATCGGCGAGTGCTGGCAGATCTGGTCCTTCGTCGGTGAGAGCAGCGGCTCGTAGGAGATCCGGGGGATCATCGGCGGCGGCACCGCGACGATCACCTTCTTGGCCACGACGGTGACCCCGTCCGCGTAGACGGTCGTGCGCCCGTCCTTCGTGACGACCCGCCGCGCCGGGGACGAGTAGGTGACGGCGCCCGTGCCGAGCTGTTCGGCGACCCGCTCGCAGATGATCTGGCTGCCGCCGTCGAACTGTGACTCCTGCGCGCCCGCGTTGACGTTGAGGAGATTCTGGATCGTCCCGGCCGAGCGGACGTAGAAGATGAGGTGCAGCGCCGAGACCTCCCACGGCTCGACGCTGAACAGCGCCGGCACCGCGAGGTCCAGCAGCTTCTGCGACATGAGCTTCGTCGCGTTCTGGCGGATCCACGTGTGCGCGGTGATCTTGTCGAGCTCGGCCGCCATCGGGTGCGTCCACGGCGTCGCCGGGTCCATGGAGCCCGCGAGCCCGTTCAGGCGCGACATCGCGCGGCTGACCTCCAGGAGCGAGCCGACGTCGGCCTGCGGCACCGTGCCGGCATACGTCTTGCGCTGGCCGTTGAAGAACTGGACGTTCTTGCCGCTGTTCCAGGTCTTGTACGTCCCGACGCCGACGTCCTTGGCGAGCGCGAGGATCTCGGTCTGTTGCGGACCGACGAACGTCGCGCCCCAGTTCACCGGGGTGCCGTCGTCGAGGTTGACCGTCCACACGCGGCCGCCGGGCCGGTCGTCGGCCTCGACGACGTGGACGGACTTCCCGGCGCTCTTCAGCGCGCGGGCGGCGTTCAGGCCGGTCAGGCCCGCGCCGATGATCGCGACGTCGACCTCCTTCGTCTCCGACGGGGTCGAGACGGGTGCTTCATCTGGGCCGGCCGCGGACGCGACTCCGGGGACGGCGGCGGTGAGCGCACCTGCGCCTGCGGTGGCGAGCAGGGAGCGGCGCGAGACGCGAAGCGAGTCGGACATAGCGCATTCCTACCGAGGTCTTGGACACTTGTCCAATGATTTTGTGCAGCCGGTCGACCCGACCTGTGTGATGTGATGAGGTCGTGACGCAACCCGGGGACACTGGCGTCGAGGCCGAGCCGCGCCGCAATGCGCGCGGCGCCGCGCGACGCCAGGCCGTCATCGACGCCGCGCTGCGCGTCGTCGGAGAGAAGGGGATCGCCGGCGTCACGCATCGCGCGGTCGCCGCCGAGGCCGGCATCACCCCCGGGCTCACCACGTACTACTTCCCGACCGTCGACTCCCTGCTCGAGGCGACGCTCGGCGGGTTCGTCGAAGAGGAGCTCGCCCGGCTGCAGCAGGCCATGGCGGTGCTCGAGGAGACGGGCCCGGACGCCGATCGCGGCGCGGTGCTCGGGGCGGTCTTCCAGGCCGTCGCCGTCGAGCCTGAGCAGCAGGTCGCGCAGTTCGAGCTCTATCTCGAGTCTGCACGCCGCCCCGGGCTGCGCAAGGTCGCGCGCGACTGCCTGCTCGGCTACGCCGCGCTGGCGCGCCTGGCGCTCACGCGCCTGGGCTCCGATCGCGCCGACGAGGGGTCACGCGCGTTCGTGGCGCTCCTCGACGGCATCGCGCTGCAGCAGATCGTCGACCCCGACCCGTCCTTCATCGAGCGGGTCGCACTGCCCGCGGTACTCGCGGTCCTCGAGACATACGCGCCCGAGGACCGGGGCTAGGCCACTTCGGCCGGCTCGTCCTTGCCCTGCAGGCGGTCACGCCCGCGCTGCACGGCGGCGATGAACTTCGAGAGGTTGACCTCGAGCGTGTTGAGGATCTCGTCGGCGTAGTCCTCCGCGCCGAGCCGGATCTCGCGCTCGCGGGCACGCGCGTCTTCGATGATGTCCTCGGCGGCGCGCTCGGCCTGCTTGGTGACCTCCTCGTCGGAGACCAGCTGGACCTGCTTCTCACGCGCCTCCTTGACGATGCGCTCAGCTTCGCGCTTCGCCTCGGCGAGCATCTCCTGCCGCTCCTTGACGATCCAGCGCGCCTGCTTGATCTCCTCAGGGATCGTCGCGCGCATCTGGTCGAGGATGTCGTAAATCTCTTCTTTGTCGACCCGGACCTGGTCCGTGAGCGGGACCGGCTTGGCGTTGTGCACCAAGTCGTCCAGCTTGTCGATGAGCACGAGGACGTCCATACGCAGTTCCCTAGGTTCGCTCCCGCGCCACCTCTTCCTTCAACCTACGGGCGACGTCGGATGGCACGAGGTCTCCGATGTCTCCGCCGAACACCGCCAGCTCCTTGACACCGCTGGAGCTGAGGAAACTGTACTGGGGCGAGGAAGCGAGGTAGAGGGTGTCGATGTCGGGCGCCTGCAGCCGGTTGAGCTGGTGCATCTCCATCTCGTACTCGAAATCGGAGATCGCTCGAAGGCCCTTCACGATCGCGCGGGCGCCGATCTCCCGCGCGAAGTCGACGACGAGCGTGCGAAACGGCTCGGCGCGGACGTTCGGGAGGTCCTTGGTCGCCTCTTCGATGAACTGGATGCGCTCCTCGGTGGAGAACATCGTCTTGCCCTTGCGATGGGGCAGGTTCACGACGGCGACGACGACCTCGTCGAACAGCTGCGAGGTGCGCTCGATCACGTCGAGGTGGCCGTAGGTGATCGGGTCGTAGGACCCGGGGCACACGGCGATGCGGTTGTCAGGCGTCATGGATGCGAATGAGGGTGTCGCCGTAGCGGCGCTCGTCGGTCAGCGGCAGGTCCAGATCGAGCGGACTGCGGCGATCGCTTTCGGTCACTACCCGCGCGCCGGGGGCGAGAACCGCCGGCAACGCTTCGGAGAGCGCACGCCCGAGCCCGGCCGGATGCCGGTATGGGGGGTCCAGAACGACGAGATCGTACGCGGCGCCGCGCTCGGAGGCGTCGCTGAGCGCTTTCAGCGCGTCCCGGCGGTGCACCGGGGCGGTGATTTCGAGCTCGTCGAGGTTGCGCTGCACGGCGGCGAGCGCAGCGGGCGCGCGGTCGACGAACTCGCAGGATGACGCCCCGCGGGAGAGGGCCTCGATGCCCAGCGCGCCGGATCCGGCGTAGAGGTCCAGGACCCGCGCGCCGGTCAGATCTCCCAGGATGCTGAACAGCGCTTCGCGCACGCGGTCGGACGTCGGCCGCGTGTCGCGTCCGGCCGGCGCGTGCAGCCGCCGGCCGCCGTACGCGCCGGCGATCACCCTCATGCCGCGACCGGGACGGCCTCGGCCAGCGCGAGCGCGTCGGCCAGGAGCGCGTGCTCGGGCGCTTCAAGGCGCGGGTCGAGCGCGAGCAGCCGCTCGGCCCGGCTGTGCGCGCGCTCGAGCAGATCGGCGTCCTCGGGCAGCCGCGCGACGCGGAAGCGGGCGAGCCCCGACTGCTTCGTGCCGGTCAGCTCGCCCTCCCCGCGCAGCTCGAGGTCGATCTCGGCGAGCTTGAAGCCGTCGCTGTGCTGCGCCAGCGCGCTGAGGCGGGGCGAGTCCTTCGGACCGAACAGCAGACAGAGCGATGCGTGCCCGCCACGTCCCACGCGGCCGCGCAGCTGGTGCAGCTGGCTGATGCCGTAGCGCTCGGCATCCTCGACGAGCATCACCGTGGCGTTGGGGACGTCGATGCCGACCTCGATGACCGTCGTGGCGACGAGGACGTCCGCCTCACCGGCCGCGAAGCGCTCCATCGCCTCAGCCTTCTCCCGCGGCTTCATCTGCCCGTGCATGAGCACGACCTCAAAGTCGGCGAACTCCCCGGCCTTCAGGCGCTCGTACTCGGCGGTCGCCGCACGCGCCGCCACCGCCTCGGAGTCCTCGACGAGCGGGCACACCACGAAGGCCTGACGGCCGGCGCGCAGCTCCTCGCGGATGCGCTCGTAGGCCCGCTCGCGCTCACGCTCGCCGCCGGCGACGAACGTCTCGATCGGCTGGCGGCCCTTCGGGAGCTCCTTCAGCGCGGTGACGTCGAGCGCGCCGAAGCTCGCCAGGCGCCGGGTGCGGGGGATCGGCGTGGCCGTCATGTGCAGGACGTGCGGCGCGAGGCCGGCCCTCGCCTTCGCATCCAGCGCGGCCCGCTGGCGCACACCGAAGCGGTGCTGCTCGTCGACGACCGCGACCGCGAGATCGGCGAACACGACCGGGTCCTCGATGACCGCGTGCGTGCCGACGAGCAGCGGCAGTTCGCCCGTCGCGAGCTTGCCGAGGATGTCCTTGCGCCGTGACGCGGTCGTCGAGCCCGTCAGCAGCGCCGCGGGCACGAGTCCCCCCGGCATCAGCGACTGGATCGTCGCGAAGTGCTGCTCGGCCAGCGTCTCGGTCGGCGCCATGAGCACCGCCTGGCGCCCGTGCTCGACGGCGCGCAGCATCGCGTGCAGCGCAACGACCGTCTTTCCCGACCCGACCTCGCCCATGAGCAGCCGCTGCATCGGCGTATCACGGGCCAGATCGGCGTCGACCTCGTCCATCGCCCGTAGCTGGTCACCCGTCGGCGCGAAGGGCAGCTGCTCCGTCCGCCACGTCTCCGACATCGACGGCGGGTCAGCGAGCGGCTCGGCCGCGGCGGCGGCGCGGCGTTCGGCCTTCAGCCGCAGCTGCACGATCTGGTCGAGCAGCAGCTCGTCGAACGCCAGCCGGCGCCTGCCGTGCTCCTGCTCGGTCGCCCCGCCGCCTGACCGGACGAGGCCATGAGCGGCGCGCAGGGCGGCCTGGATGCCGGGGAGCTCCTCTTCCAGGCGCAGCCGGGCCGGCAGCGGCTCCGGCACGTCGGCGATCGCCTCGCGGTGGTCGCGCACGAGGGTGTGCAGCTGCAGTGAGCTGATCCCCTCCGTCGCACGGTACGTCGCGACCCCCTCCTCCCCGCCGGCGGCGGCGGTCGTCTCGGCGTGGCTGGAGACCCGGAAGCGGTTGCGGGCCTCGTACTTGCCGGCCAGGATCAGCCGCGTGCCCGGCGGATACCGGCGCTCGAGCCACGGCTGGTTGAAGAACGTCACCATCATCACGCCGGTGTGGTCGGCGACTGTCGCCTCCACGAGCGGGCGCATCCCGCGCCGGCGGACCGCACGTGAGCGGATCGACTTCACCTCGACGACGACCGTGGCGGTCTCGTCGGGCTGGAGCGCCGCCACCGTCCGCGACTCCCCGCCGCCGCGCGGCAGGTGGGCGATGAGGTCCCCGACCGTGAGCAGGCCGAGCGTCTCCAGGGCGTCTGCCGCTTTCTGGCCGGCTTTCGCGTCGAGCTCCTGGGCGAGCTTCGACGGCCGCGGCCAGCGCACCGGCGCGGCACGCAGCTCGTCGTCGCTCAGCACCTCCGCGGAGGCGAAATGGGTCGGGACCGGCACCGCCCCATGATGCCGCGCGCGGCGGTCGGGTCAGGCGGGTGCCAGCGCGCCCGCGGCCTGCACCGCCGCGGCGCGCAGCGCGTCGAGCCGGACCGCCGAGCGCTCCGCGGCGGTGACCTCCTCGGCGAGCACCAGCAGACCGTCACGGACATGCGCGCCGTACCCGCCGGCGACGGCCGCCTGCGCACCCGCAGGCGCCCGGACGACCGCGACGAGGAGATGCCGGCGCTGCGGCATCGTGTCGTCGGCCCAGAGCGCCAGCCAGCCCGGCGCGCCGCCGAGATCCCCGTGCACGACACGCATCGGGACGCCGGCGATCGGGCTCCGGAAGCGATGGCGAAAGCGGGCCGGGTCCTCGACCGTGAGGCGGTGCGCGGCGGCGTACTCGCGGACGAACGCCTCGAGGCCCCACGGCAGGCCGCGGGAGGAGACCTCGTCGGCGTGCACCTCGCTGCCCGCGCGCCACGCGGCACGGATCCCGAGCGGGACGAAGATGAAGAGCGTGATCGCCAGCACCACGAACAGCTCGCCGGTGTAGTCGGGGAGCGCGAGGGCGAGCGCCACGTCGATCGCGCTCCACAGCGCGATGCCGATGAGGATCGCGACAAGCGCGATGAGCCGGACCTTCCAGCGGGTTCCCCGCCCCTTCGCCCCGCGATCGGCGACCTGGCTGTACGCCGCCTGCGCGGCCTCCACGCTGGCCGGAGGCGATGACCAGCTGACGTGGCGCACCCCTGCATCGAGCCATTCCTGGCGAGCGTCACGTGGCGGAGCTCCGACGGCGACCGCGGGATCGAGCGCGGGCTCGGCGGCGGTGATCGTCGCAACCGCAGACGCGATCGCCGCAGCGACGGCGCACAGCGCGTCGAGCTCCGCCGGATCGTCGACGACGCCGCGCGTCACTACCGCGAGCGCGCCGTCGTAGAGCTCGACCCGCGTCCCCTCGGGCGCCGCAGCGAGCGCTGCGGTCGCCGGGCGGGCGATGAGCTCGAGGCGGGCCGGGTCCTCCGCGGGCGTGGCGGTCCACCCGATGCCGTCGATCTCCTGGCGCCAGGTCGGCACCGGCGCCACGGGCTCGGACTTCTTGCGGCCGAGCGACACGGTGGCCAGGGCCGTCACGGTGCCGAAGCCACCCGGCTTGCCGGTGAGCCAGCGCACCGCGCGCGCCCCGTCGGGCAGCACGGCGAACACGATGGTGCGAGGGAACGCGTACCAGCTCTCACCGCCCTCGCTGTCCGAGCGCGTCGCCAGATGGACGTGGTGGGCGACGACGCCGTCGACCCCGCCCGGCAGGCGCCCGGAGCAGAGGTTCCACGTCGAGCGCTCCGGCCGCTTCGTGAACCCGCCGCGCGCGGAGAAGACGCCGCCCTGGTCCTGTGTGACGAACCCCGCCCGGTGCTCACCGGCGCCCAGGCCCGCGCGCAGCGTCTCCGTCACCGGCGGCAGCAGGCCTTCGCGCTCGAAGCGCAGCCCGCGCGCGGCGGCCCAGCGTTCCATCGTGTCCTTCGACCCATCGATCATCGTCAGCTCCCGTGTCGGCTCCGGGGAGATGACGGCGGAGCCGCCCCGGTCTTACGCGGACGCTACCTGCGGTCCCACCGGTCGCGCAACGCGTCACCGAACCGGCGCGCCCGGCGCACGGTCGTGGACATCTTCACGCGGTCGGCCATCACGTTGCGCGGCTGCGGCAGTGCAGCCACGTCGGTCTGGTCGATCGTGAGCGTCACCGCGCGGTTGGTGATCCGGGAGACCTCCGGCGCGTCCACGAATCGCGGGCCGTCCGGGGTGTCGATGTCGATGCCGTCGAGCATGTGCTCGCGCTGGATGTGATGGACCTTCTTCACCGTCCCGACCTCGATGCCGTGGACGTCGAGTACCGGCGTGCCGCGGCGCAGCGCCTGGTAGCTGATCGCGTGCTCGTCGTCGGTCATGCGTGCATGATGCCGGGCGTCACTCCGCGGCGAGCAGCCACCACCAGCTGGGCTGGCCGCCGTGGTGGTGGTCGACCTCGACGTCGCCGCCGGCGAGGGACCGCAAGGCGTCCTCGTCGAGCGGCGCGCCGTCGCCGGCGATGGCCGTGAGGAGCTCCGCGCCGTCGGCCAGTGCCGCGAGCACCGTCGCCAGCGTCTCGCGCGGGTCCCCCCATGCGACGAGCTCGTCGTCGACGTAGCCCACCGCCTCCCCGGCGGCAAACCGGCCCTGCGCGTCGTCTCGTCCGGCGGGCGCCACGCCGCCAGTGCGGATGCCCTCGAGGAGCTCGAGCATCGCGGCGGCGTTCGCTTCGGCCCCGCGATCCGCCTCGTAGCCGAGGACGACGGACAGTCCGGCCTGCTGCGAGCGGGTCGGCACGACGGCGACGCGCTTGTCGGCCAACCCGGCCGCCTCGGTGGCGGCCATGATGACGTTGCCCGAGTTGGGCAGGAGGACGACTTCCTCGCCGGGCGCCTGGTGGATCCCGGCGAGCAGCTCGTACGTCGACGGGTTCAGCGTGGGCCCGCCGTCGACGCACTCGACGCCGAACGACTCGTACAGCGCCCGGATGCCGTTGCCGGAGACGACCGCGACGACCACCGACTTCCCGGGAGCGAGGCGGCCGGCCCGCTCGGCGACCTGGACGTGCATGTCGGCGACATCAACGTGGCCCACCTCACCGGCGCCGTCGAACACCGCAGTCGCTTGCGCCGGGTCGTCGGTGTGGACGTGGACCTTCAGCGTGGTCGCGTCGCCGACCACGAGCACGGAATCCCCGACCTCGTAGAGGGCGTCGGTGAACGCCGCCGGATCGAGGTCGCGGCCGAAGACGGCGAAGTTCGTGCAGTACCGGAACGTCGAGGACTCGTGGTGCGGGTGCGTGATCCGCGCGGGCGCGAAGTGCGCGACCTCCGGCGCTTCGGTGCCGCGAAGCACCGCGATGACCCCGGCGAAGATCACCGTGAGCGCGTGCCCGCCGGAGTCCACGACGCCGGCCTCCTTGAGCACCGGGAGCAGCTCCGGGCCGCGCCGCACGGACGCCTCGCCGGCCCGCAGCATGACCTCGAGGAAGTCGGCGAGCTTGGCGGCCTGCGCGACCGGGTCGGCGTCGGCGTCGAGGCGCGGCGCGGCCATGTGCGCGACCTCGCTGGCCGCCGCGGCGCCCATCTCCCGCGCGACCGTGAGGATCGTGCCCTCCTGCGGCTCGCGCACCGAGAGGTACGCGCGCTCGGCGGCGCGGGTCATCGCCGCGGCGATCAGGACCGGCTCGACGAGCTCGCCGGGCCGGCTGATGAGCTCCTCAGCCGCACCCCGGATGAGCTGCGAGAGGATCACGCCGCTGTTGCCCCGCGCGCCGAGCAGCGCCGCGCGGGTCACGGAGTGGACGATCTCGTCCCGGCCGATCTCGTCGAGCGAACGGCCGTCCTCACCGGTCGCGAGGCGGTCGAGCTCGTCGAGCACCGCGCGCAGCGTGAGCGTCATGTTGTCCCCCGTGTCGCCGTCGGCGACCGGGAAGACGTTCAGGTCGTTGATCTCCTGGCGCCGTGCGTCCAGGTGCGCGAGCGCACCGGCCAGCACCGCGCGGAAGCGGATGAGGCTGGGATCGGACATGGGGCGCTGGACGCCCGCCGCGCGATGCGGCAGGCGGAAGGCCTAGACGGCCTTGGTGACCTTGCCGGCCTTGAGGCAGCGCGTGCACACGTAGGCACGCGTCGGCGTCTTGCCGTCGAGGATCCGGACCTTCTGGAGGTTCGGGTTGAAGCGCCGCTTCGTCGCGACCATCGAGTGAGAGCGGCTGTTCCCGAAGGCGGGACCCTTACCGCAGCTGTGGCAGACCTTGGCCATAAGGCGGAGGAGTGTAGCGGCTTGTGCGCGCCGTCAGCGGTGCGCAGGCTCGCGCGCCGGATCGTGCTCGGGACGACGCGCCGGACGCGGCTTGGACTCGCCGATCCGGCCGGGCTCGCGCAGGCGCACAGGCGACGGCTGCGCGCCGGGAAGCGGCAGCTCCGCGGGCAAGCCGCGCGGACCGTCCGGCTCCTCCTCTGGCCCGTCATCGGGCTCATCGGGCCAGTCGTCACGCGGCCACCAGTCCTTCAGGGCGCTCCAGCCACGCTCGTCGAGCATCGCCCAGACCAGCGCAGCGGCGCCCACGACGTGGACGACGAAGGTGAGGAGCAACGCGATGATCTCTTCGGTGTGCGTCACCGTCGGGCAAATGTACCCGGCCGCGGCGTCGCGTGCGGCCGGGTGGGCGCTCCGCCGCTCAGACGCCGAGCTGCTGGCGCACCTTCACCAGCGCCAGGACCGCGTGGGCCGCGTGCGCGCCCGAATCGCGCTTGCCGCCGCCCGAGCGGGCCAGCGCCTGATCCATGTTCTCCACGGTCAGCACGCCGAACGCGCACGGCACGCCGGTCTGCAGCTGCACGTCCTGGATGCCGCGGGCGCTCTCGTTGCACACGTAGTCGTAGTGCGTCGTCTCGCCGCGGATGACCGCGCCGAGGCACGCCACGCCGTCGTACTTCCCGCTCTGGGCCGCGTACTTCGCCGCCAGCGGCAGCTCGAACGCGCCGGGCACAGCGAAGAGGTCGACCTCACCGCCGGCGGCCTCGAAGACCTCCTTGGCGGAGACGATGAGGCGCTCAGAGAGCTCCTCGTAGAACTCGGCGGCGACGATCGCGAACCTCACTTGCCCTCCTCACGGTCGCGGGCGCGCTCCTCGGCGACCATCTCCTCGTCGAGCGCCAGCCCCTGGTGGTGGAGCATGTGCCCCATCTTCTCGGCCTTCGCCCGCAGGTACGCCTCGTTGTGCTGGTTCGGCGTGTGCTCGATCGGGATCTGCGCGCTCACCGACAGCCCGTAGCCCTCGAGGCCACGGATCTTCTTCGGGTTGTTCGTGAGGATGCGGATGGAGCTCAGACCGAGGTCGACGAGGATCTGCGCGCCGATGCCGTAGTCGCGCAGGTCGGCGGGCAGGCCGAGCTTGAGGTTCGCCTCGACCGTGTCGAGCCCTTCCTCCTGGAGCTTGTAGGCCTTGAGCTTGTTCAGCAGGCCGATGCCGCGCCCCTCCTGCGCGAGGTAGAGGAGCACGCCAGCGCCCTCCCGCTCGATCATCGCCAGCGCGGACTCGAGCTGCTCACCGCAGTCGCAGCGCAGCGAGTGGAAGACATCGCCGGTCAGGCACTCCGAGTGGACGCGGACGAGGATGTCCTCCTTGCCCTCGACGTCGCCCTTGACCATCGCGATGTGGTGCTTGTCGTCGACCAGTGAGCGGTAGCCCACGACGGTGAAGTCGCCGAACGACGTCGGCAGCGACGTGGAGACCACGCGTTCGACGAGCTTGTCGTGGCGGCGCCGGTAGGCGATGAGGTCGGCGATGGTGATGAGCTTCAGCCCGTGCTTGACCGCGTAGACCGCGAGGTCGGGCACGCGCGCCATCGAGCCGTCCTCGTTCTGGATCTCGCAGATGAGGCCCGCCGGGACGCAGCCGGCCAAGCGCGCGAGGTCGACGGACGCCTCGGTGTGGCCCGTCCGCTCCAGCACGCCGCCGTCCTTGGCCTTCAGCGGGTGCACGTGGCCCGGGACGACGATGTCGCTCTTGCCCTTCTCGGGATCGGCCGCGACGCTGATCGTCGTCGCCTGGTCGGCCGCGCTGATGCCGGTGGTGACGCCCTCGGCCGCCTCGATCGTGACGGTGAACGGCGTCTCGTACTGGGACTCGTTCTTCGCGGCCATCAGCTCGAGGCCGAGCTCGTCGCAGCGCTCCGGGGTGAGCGCCAGGCAGATCCAGCCGCCGGCCTGGCGGGTCATGAAGTTGATCGCCTCGGGGGTGACGTGCTCGGCCGCCATGACGAGGTCGCCCTCGTTCTCGCGGTCCTCGTCGTCGATGACCACGACCATCTTGCCGGCGGCGATGTCCTCCAGCGCCTCCTCGATGGTCGCGAACTTCACGTCCTCGCGGGTGGGTGAGCTCATCGGACCGCTCCGGTCAGCTTTTCGACGTACTTGGCCAAGACATCCACCTCCAGATTCACCGGGCGGCCTGGCGCGGCGCTTCCCAGATTCGTGCGGGACAGCGTCTCGGGGATCAGCGAGACGGCGAAGCTCTCGTCGTCGACGCGCGCGACGGTCAGCGAGACCCCGTCGACGGCGATCGACCCCTTCTCGACGACGTAGCGCAGGAGCCCGGGATCCTCGGGCGTGATCGTGACGACCCGGGCGAACCCGTCGTCCTCGACGCCCGTGACGCGCGCCAGCCCGTCGACGTGGCCCTGCATGATGTGGCCGCCCAGCCGCGCGTCGGCACGCAGCGCGAGCTCGAGGTTGACCGGGTCGCCCGCGGCGAGCTCCCCGAGGGACGAGCGGCGCAGCGACTCGTGCATGACGTCGGCGGTAAACGCGTCGCCGTCGATCGTCACGGCGGTCAGGCAGACGCCGTTGACCGCGACGCTGTCACCGAGGCCGATTTGGGGCGTCAGCGACGTGCTGAGCGTCAGCCGGACGCCGTCGTCGGTCGCATCGAGCGCCGCGACGCGGCCGAGGTCTTCCACGAGGCCGGTGAACACCTCACCACTCCTTCACGCGGGCTGAGATGAGCAGGTCCTCTTCGACGCGCTCGCACTCGAGCGTCAGCGCCCGCAGCGCGTCGTTGATCGTCTCCGCGCCGACGCCCTCGATCGGGTCGCGCGCGGTCTTGCCGCCGAGGATGATCGGGGCGAGGAACAGGCGGATCTCGTCGATCTCCCCGGCGTCGAGGAACGCGCCGGCGAGCTTGGGGCCGCCCTCCAGGAGGATCGAGTGGACGCCGTCGGCGCCGAGCTGGTCGAGCGCCGAGCACACCCGCGCGGGCTCGTTGCCGCCCTGCGCGACGACGATGTCGACGCCGGCCGCGCTCAGGCTGTTCGTCCGGCGGCGCGGCGCCGCGCGGCTCACCACGACCGTGAGCGGGACCTCGCCCACCTCGGCGACGAGCTTGCTGTCCACAGGCAGGCGGGCCGTCGAGTCGAAGACCACGCGGCGCGGCTGGCGCACGATCGGCTCCGTGTCGTCGAGCAGGCGCGCGGTCAGGCGCGGGTCGTCGTGCAGCGCGGTGCCGATGCCGACGGCGACCGCGTCGACGCTCGCCCGCCACTGATGGACCCGCGTGCGGCTGGATTCGCCGCTGATCCACTGCGAGTCGCCCGTGCGGGTGGCGACCTTGCCGTCGAGCGTCGTCGCGGACTTGAAGAGGATCCAGGGCCGGCCGGTCTTCGCGTGCTTGCGGAACGCCTGATTGAGGTGGCGCGCGCGGACCGCGATGTCGCTGGCGGGATCGGCGACCTCGATCTCGACGCCCTCGTCGCGCAGGATGCCGAGCCCGCGCCCGCTGGCCTTCTCCGACGGATCGTCGCTGGCGACGACAACGCGCCCGATGCCCGCCGCGGCGATCGCATCGGTGCACGGCGGGGTCTTGCCGGTGTGGCAGCACGGCTCGAGCGAGACGTACATCGTGGCGCCGCGCAGGTCGGTGTCCCCCGCCGCTGCGATCGCGTTGACCTCGGCGTGCGGGCCGCCGTATTCGGCGTGCCAGCCCTCACCGACGACCTCGCCGTCCTGGACGATCACCGCGCCGACGACGGGATTCGGGTGGACCCGGCCCTTGCCGTTGCCCGCAAGCTCCACGGCACGCTGGAGGTGCCGGCGGTCGGTCTCGGTCTGCAGGGCCATGGGCCCTTGGGAGTGTAGGTGCCGCCTAGCGAACGTCGACGGGCGGTCCGCATGGGGCGCCGCGCAGCCGGTAGATCCAGATCTCCGGGCCGGGGCGCTCGTAGGCGAGCGGGAAGTAGACGTAGCTGCGGTCGAAGTCGAACGGCACCGCCTTCGCGCCGGGGTCGTACGGCCGGAAGCGCGCGGCCAGCCGCGCCTCGCGCTCGAGCCGCCGGTAGTACGCGATGGCGCCCGGCACCTTGTCGGGCTGGGCGAGCGCGCGCCCCTTCTGGTGCGAGCCGACAACCACCCAGCAGAACCGGCCGCGGCGGTACGCGTCGATGAGCTCCGGCCGCAGTGTCCGCTCGTAGTCCTCGACGTTGACGACCACGCCGCCGGGGACCCGCTCGCCGGTCTTCGGATCGACGTCCGATCGGCTCGTCGGCCACTTCAGCCAGCGCTCGCCGGTGCTCGTGCGCGTCGACGGCAGGCCCGGGTCCTGCGCCCAGCTGCCGGGCAGGAACGGCTCGATGACAATCTTGCGTCCCGCGGGGACGTTGCGCGAGAGCCACGCCCGTGCCTCGTTGCGGGTGTCCTCCCGGGAAAGGACCCGGTCGATGTGGACCGACATCACGAGTCCCTGCAAGAGGACGATCCCGGCCACGCCCGCCGCGACGACCCAGCGCAGGCCCGGCCGGCGGCGCGCCAGCAGCGCGACGACCCAGAGCACACCGGCGGCGGCCAGGAGGCAGAGGAACGGGAGGATCGGCATGAGCCACCGGCCGAAGAACCGCTCCTGCGCGCCCATGAAGGCGATGAAGAGGATCGGGGCGGGCAGCAGCATCGCCAGCGCCCAGCGGTCGCGCCGCGCCAGCGCCGCCGCGCCTGCGCCCGCCGCCAGCAGCGGCAGCCACCCGAAGCCCCAGGTGAGCGCCCAGAGGTAGTGGCGCCAGCCGTTCGTCTGCGTCAGTCCGAGCTTGCCTGCCTCGTCCGCCGAGGCGTCGGACTGGTGGCTCAGCCCGTCGGCGAAGGCGCTGACGTCCAGCAGCGCGTACGGGTTGGCGACGAGGAACGCCGCAAGCGCGGCGGCGCCGGCGAGGGCGAGGCCTCGCAGCGCGCCGCGCCGATCCGCGCCTGCCTGCGCGAGCGCCGCGGCGAGGATCGCGAGCAGGACGATCCCGCCGGTGTACTTCGTCGCGCACGCCAGCCCGAGCCCGGCGCCGGCGATCACCCAATCCCGCCGCGAGCCGCCCCGCAGCACGCCGGCGGCGCCGGCGAGCGCCAGGCAGATCGGGGCGAGGGTCGGCGCGTCGTTGAGCGCCTGGTGGCTGTAGAAGACCGGCAGGAACGAGACGGTCAGCAGCGCGCCGGCCAGCAGCCCGCCGGCGCGGCCGAACAGTCGGTTGCCCGCCCAGACCATGAGGCCCACCGCGACGGTCGAGAGCACCGCTGCCGCGAGGCGCGCCGCGATCCACACGGGGGTCGGGTCGCTCGCGAACGCCTCCGACACGCCCTCACGCCCGCCGAACCACACGAGGAAGACGGCATGCAGGACGTACGTGAACGCCGGCGGGTTGACGAAGTACCGCGGGTTGAGGTCATGCCCGAACATCCCGATCGCCCGGGGCACGAAGTGCGCGTTCTCGTCCGAGTTGTACGCCCACGGCATCCCGTGGCCGATCCCCCAGACCCGCAGGCCGAGCGCGATCAGCAGGAGCAGCGCGACCGCGATCGCGAACCAGTGGCTGCTCAGGCGGGCGCCGAGCCCGGGCGCGGTGCCGCGCGGGGCGTCAGCAACGGACATACGCGGCGTAGTACTGGCTCACCGCCTTGCGCTCGAAGCCCTCCGGCGGCACGTTGGTCTCCGGACCGTCGAGATCGTTGACGAGCAGCTGGTTGAAGAGCGCGGCCCGGCCGTGGATGACGATCGCCACGCCCTTCTCGGGCTCGGGCGCGTCGGGGTCGGTCCGCGCGATGACCTGGTCCTCGGGGAGGTTGAGGTCCCAGCGCACGTCGGGGATGAGCTTGTGGTTGGGGACGAAGACCGGCCCGCACTTCAGCCCGGCCCGCACGTCGGGGTTGGCCAGCACCTGCTCGAGCGCGACGTGCGCGTCGCCGCGGAACACGAGTTCGCTCTCGAGCTTGTTGACGTTGACCCGCGAGGCGGTGAAGGCGACACCGAAGACGACGAGCAGCGCCGCCCCGACCATCCACGCACGCCGCACCCAGCCGTGCTCGAGCATCGTCCACCCCGCGACCGCCACGGCCGCCATGAGCATGAGGACGAGCGAGGGAACGAGCAGGTAGCGGTCGATGACCGACAGGCCGGCAAGCCCGACCATCGCGAACGTGCCCACCCCGGCGAGGAAGAGCGCGGCTGGCATCTTCAGCCGCGTCGGGAACAGCACCACCGCGACCGCCGTGCCGGCCGCCGCGCCGACGACGACCGGGAACTTCGCGAGCTTAATGAGGAAGTTGTAGAGCGCGTCGGGCACCGCGCCGATGCCCTTGTTGCGGCCCAGCTCCGCCGCGAGGTCGCTCGTGGCGGTCAGCGAGTACAGGGGGTTGCCCGTCACTGCGTAGTCCGTGATCGCCCAGATCACCGGCGCCGTCCAGACGAGCACGCCGCCGAGGATCCGCACCCGCCACGTCACGCCGGGCAGCAGCCACAGCCAGTACAGGCCGCTGAGCAGCCACGCCTCGGGGCGCAGCAGGCCCGCGAGCACGAGCAGGCCGAGCACCGGCAGGCCGCGCCGCGGATGGCGCACTTCCATGACCGCGGCCCAGATGATGAGCGCGAGGTACGTCGGCTCGATGTAGCCGCGCACCGCGTAGAACGGGAAGTCGAAGCGCGTGCAGAGCAGGAGCGCCGCGGCCAACCCGACCAGCGGGGTGAAGATCTCCTTCGCCAGCGTGTAGACCCCGGCGACGAGCCAGACGAACGATGCGAGGCACAGGGCCGTCCACATCCGGTCGCCGCCCTCGCCGAAGAGCGAGAGGATCCCGCCGACGAAGATCGAGAGCGGATGCTCGGTCGGCGCGCGATACGCCTCGAAGCTCAGGTTGACGCCGTCGAGCAGCTCGCGGCCCCAGACCAGTGAGTAGATCGAGTCGTAGTTCGGCCACGTCGGGTAGACGAAGTAGCCCACGATCGCGATCGCGATGAGCAGCCCGAGCCCGATCCATTCGAGCGTGCGCAGGGGCACGCGACCGAGGCGCGGGGGCGGCTCGGCAGGGGTGTCTGACCCGGGATGAGTTGGGGTGAGCGTCACGCCCGACATCGCGCCAGTAGGATTACAGCCCCTCTTTCGTCATGAAGCTCATCATCCAGATCCCCTGCTTTGACGAGGAGACCACGTTGCCGGTCACGCTGGCGGACCTTCCCCGGGAGGTCCCTGGCTTCGACACGGTGGAGTGGCTCGTCATTGACGACGGTTCGACAGATCGAACCGTCGAGGTCGCCCGTGCCAACGGCGTCGACCACATCGTCCGGCTCACGAACAACAAGGGCCTCGCCGCCGGCTTCCAGGCCGGTCTCGACGCGTGCCTGAAGCTCGGCGCCGACGTCATCGTCAACACCGACGCGGACAACCAGTACGACGCCTCGTACATCCCCGCGCTCGTCAAGCCCATCGTCGAAGGCAACGCCGACATGGTCGTCGGCGACCGCCAGGTGATGGAGATCGAGCACTTCTCGCCGCTGAAGAAGATGCTCCAGCGCCTCGGGTCGTGGGTCGTCCGCCAGGCGTCGAACACCGAGGTGCCCGACACGACCTCCGGGTTCCGCGCCTACAACCGCGAGGCCGCGATCCAGATGGCGGTCGTCTCGAAGTTCACCTACACGCTCGAGACGATCATCCAGGCCGGCAAGCTCCTCGTCGCCACCGACCACGTCCCCATCCGGACCAACGAGAAGCTGCGCGAGTCGCGCCTCTTCCCGTCCATGTGGGCGTACGTGCGGCGCAACAGCGTCTCGATCTTCAGGATCTACACCCAGTACGAGCCGCTGAAGGTCTTCATGACCCTCGCGTCGGTCATCGGGATCGTCGCGCTCGTCGTCTGGATCCGGTTCTTCTACTTCTACGCCATCGAGGGTGACGGCGCGGGCCACGTGCAGTCGCTGATCCTCGGCGCCGTGCTGTTCAACGCGTCGATCGTGCTCGGGGCCATCGGCATCCTGGGCGACCTGCTCGCGGGCCAGCGCGTGATGACGCAGCGGATCTTCGAGCGCGTGCGCCGCGTCGAGCTGCAGCTCGGCGTCGCACCGTCGCACTACGAGCCGGGCACGAACACCACCGGCCATCCCGCCACGACCGGCGCCGGCGCGGGCGGCGCGACGGGCAAGACCGAGGAACGAGAGGCTCTCAAGCTATGAGCACCACCGTCACCGTCGACGCCGAGGGCACGGTCACCGGCAACACGTACGACAAGTACAACACGACCAACCCGGTCGCCAAGCGCCTGCAGGCCGGCTTCGAGCGCTGCCTCGACGAGCTCTTCGCCAAGGCGGCGCCGCAGTCGCTGCTGGACGTCGGCTGCGGTGAAGCCCACCACACGTACCAATGGGCGCAGCAGCTCGGCGACAAGCGCGTCGTGGGCATCGACCTCGACGACGACACGCTGAAGTCCTTCTGGGAGCAGCGCACCGCGCCGAACCTCGAGTACAAGATCCTCAAGGCCGAGAACATGCCCTTCGAGGACAACGAGTTCGACGTCGCGACGGCGATCGAGGTCCTCGAGCACGTGCCCGACCCCGAGCACACGGTCGCCGAGATGGCGCGCGTCGCCTCCGGGCACCTGCTCGTCAGCGTCCCCCGCGAGCCGATGTGGCGCATGCTGAACATGGCCCGCGGCGCCTACATCAAGGATCTGGGCAACACGCCCGGCCACCTCAACCACTGGTCCAAGCGCTCGTTCGTGCAGCTGCTCAGCACGCACGGCGAGGTCGTCGAGGCACGGTCGCCTTTCCCCTGGACCATGCTGCTCGTCCGGCTTGGCTGAGACCGCCGCGAGCGAGGCCCCGCCGGAGCAGGAGGAGCGCGGACGGGGCTACGGCGCCGGCGCGCGCATCCTGTCCGTCGGCATCGCGCTGACGGGCGTCGTCACCTTCGCGTACTTCTCGCTGGCCTCATTCGGGCTGACCGCCGACGAGTATTCGCGGATCAGCCTCATGTGGTCGGTGCTGTTCGTCACAGTCACGGTGCTGTACCGGCCGATCGAGCAGCTGCTGTCCCGGACGATCGCCGAGCGCCGCGCCCTCGGCCACGGCGACCATCCGCTGCGCGAGCCGTTCCTCATCCAGATGGGGTTCGCGCTGCTGTTCCTCATCGCCGCGCTGGCGCTCCGGGGGCCGATCGAGGACGAACTGCTCGACGGATCCTCGTCGCTGTACTGGATCCTCATCGGCGCCGTCCTCGCCTACGCGGCGAGTTACTTCGCGCGCGGGTGGCTGGCGGGCCATCAGCGCTTCGAGCTCTACGGCGGCCTGGTGTTCCTCGAGGCCACGACGCGCGTGATCTTCGCGCTCGCCGTCGTGGTGGGGCTCGCGTCGGGGCAGACCGCGGTCGCGTTCGGCATGCTCGCCGCCCCCTGCGTCTCGCTCATCGTCGTGCCGCTGGCGTTCAGCCGCAACGACCCGCCCGCGTCGCAGGGTGAGGTCAAGGAGGCCGAGGGCGGGCTGTCGCTGCGCCACGGGCTCGGCTTCGCCGCCGCGGTGTTCGTGGTCATGCTCGCCGAGCAGACGCTCATCAACGGCGCGGTCATCACCGTCGACATCACCAGCGGCGACGCGGCGCTCGCGGGCATCGTCTTCAGCATCCTGCTCATCGCTCGCGCGCCGCTGCAGCTCTTCCAGGCGATCCAGGGCTCGCTGCTGCCCCATCTGGCCGGGTTGAACGCCACGGAGGACGGTGGCGAGTTCTCCAAGGCGATCCGCGTCACGATCCTCGCGATCGCCGCATTCGCCGGTGCCGTGGCGATCGGCCTGTTCGCGCTCGGGCCGTTCCTCATGAACCTCGTCTTCAACCTCGACTACGACTGGAGCCGCGTCGGGCTGGGCATCGTCGCACTCGGCATGGGCCTGCACCTGGCCGGCGGCACGCTCAACCAGGCGGCGCTCGCCCGCGGCCACGCGCGTGAGGCGTCGATCGCGTGGGCGGTGGTCGGCGTCGCGTTCGTGGCGTGGATGTTCTCCCCGGTGATCGACGACGAGGTCCTGCGCGCCGAGGTCGGGTACGCGGTCGCGGCCGCGCTGCTGTGCGGGCTGCTCACCTGGGTCTACCACCTGCGCCCCGACCCCCAGGCCGCCGCGGACCCGTCCGCCTGAACGCTTCCGTACACTCGACCGCCATGCTGCTCGGCAAGGAACGCGACCAGGTCGCCGACACCGCACGAGGCCTCGCCGCCGCCGGCCTCGTGTCGGGGACGAACGGGAACATCAGCGTCCGCGCCGGAGAGCTCGTCGCCGTCAGCCCGACGGGCTGCAGGCTCGCCGAGCTCGTCGCCGACGACGTGGCGGTCGTCGATCTCGACGGCGTCCAGCACGACGGCGCCCTGGCCCCCACATCGGAGATCGCGCTGCACCTCGGTGTGTACACCCGCTACGACGGCGGCGCGGTCATCCACACGCACGCGCCGATGGCCACCGCGCTGTCATGCGTGCTCGACGAGGTCCCGCTCGTGCACTACGAGATGCTCGGGCTCGGCGGCGCGGTGCGGGTCGCGCCCTATGCGACGTTCGGGACACCCGAGCTCGCCGCCGGCGTCCTCGACGCGCTCGACGGCCGGCTGGCCGCGCTCATGGCCAACCACGGGGCGCTGACGTGGGGACCGGACATGGCGACAGCACTCCGCGCCACCGAGCTGCTCGAATGGGCGTGCACCCTGTACTGGCGCGCCGCGCAGCTCGGCGCGCCGCGGACGCTCGACGACGCCGCGGCTCGCGCGGTGATCGACCACGTGACGTCGACCGGCTACGGCGCGACCCGCGCCGCCGAGGAGGAGTAGCGGATGCGCGCGATCGCACTGGGAGTCCACGTCCTCGACGTGCTGTGCCGGCCGGTGGAGGCCATTCCCGAGGGCCAGGGCGGGCAGCTCGTCGAGCAGATCCGCATCACCGCCGCGGGGTCCGCGGGCGGGACGGCGCTCGTCCTCGCCCGGCTGGGGGCTGACGTGTTCAGCGCCGGCGCGGTGGGGACCGACGCCGCAGGCGACATGCTGCTCTCGCTGCTCAGCCGCGAGGGGATCGACACGTCGCTGCTGGTGCGCAGCGGCGAGCAGCAGACGTCGGCGAGCGTCCTGCCGATCCGCCCCAACGGCGAGCGCCCGGCGTTCCACGTCGTCGGCGCCAACGCGCTCGTCGGGCCCGATTCCGTGCCCGACGACGTGCTCGACGCGGCCGGGTTCCTCCATCTCGGCGGTCCCGAGTTCATGGGCGGCGAGCAGGCGGCGAAGGTGCTCGAGCGCGCCCGCGCGCGCGGCGTCGTGACCTCCGCGGACATCCTCGCGCCGGGCGACCCAGGAGTCCTGGAGTGGATCGGGGCGGCCCTCCCCCACCTCGACTGGCTGCTGCCCAACGACGAGCAGGTGCTCGGCTTCACCGGGGAGACCGACCTCATCGCGGGCTGCCGCGCGCTGCTCGCCCGCGGCGTGGCGGGCGTCGCCGCGACCCGCGGCGCCGAGGGCGCCGTCGTCGTGACCGCGGACGGCGTCGCAGAGGTCCCGGCATTCCCGATCGACGTCGTCGACACCACCGGCTGCGGAGACGCGTTCAGCGCGGGCTTCCTGCGCGGGCTCTCGCTCGAGCTCGACGCCGCCAACGCCGCGCGGCTCGGGTGCGCGGCGGCCTCACAGGTCGCCGGGGGCCTCGGGACGGACGCAGGTGCGTACGACCTCGAGACCGTGCGCACGCTGGCGTTCGTCTAACCCAGCTCGGCGGCTGGCTCCGCCGCCGGCTGCGCCTGAGGACGGAGCCGCCGCGGCAGGATGAAGGCCGCGACGAGGAACCCGACGGCGAACATGACCGTCGCGACGTAGAACGCCGTCGTGTAGCCGTGGACCGCGGCCGCTGACGCCAGGCCCGGGCCGGGGGTGTGGCTGGACGCGTAGTTCGCAGCCGAGCTCGTGAAGATCGTCGAGAGGACCGCGGTGCCGACGGCGCCGCCGACCTGCTGGCACGTGTTGACCATCGCGGACGCGACACCCGCCTCGTAGCGCTCGACCCCGAGCGTCGCGGTGGCGAACGACGGCGCGAAGATGCACGGCATGCCGATGCCGATGATGACGAGCCCGGGAAGAACGTCGGCGGCGTAGGTCGACGTCGGCGTGAGCTGCGCGAAGAACCCGAGCATGGCGGTGGCGCCGAGCGCCATGCCCGTGAGGATGATCGGCCGGGCCCCGACCCGCGGGAGCACCTTCGTCTGCACCGTCGGCGCGACGAGGAAGATCATCGCGGTCATCGGGAGGAACGCCACGCCGGTCTTCAGCGGCGAGTACCCGAGGTTCTGCTGCATGAAGTAGGTCAGGAACAGGAAGACGGCGAAGACGCTGGCGCCGGCGATCGCGATGGACGAGTACGCGCCGCCGCGCGCGCGATCCCACACGATGTGCAGGGGAAGCAACGGCTCGGCGACCCGGCGCTCCCAGATGACGAAGGCGACGAGCAGCAGGACGCCCGCGGTGAGCGAGATGATCGTCGTCGGCGACGACCACGACTCCGTCGCGGCCTCCGAGAACCCGAAGACGATCGCGAAGAGCCCTGAGCACGCCAGCGCGGCGCCGAGGACGTCGATGCGCGGCTTCTGCGGGTGCGCTTCGTTGACGATCAGCCGCAGCGCGGCGAACGCCGCGGGGATGGCGATCAGCAGGTTGACGTAGAAGCACCACCGCCACGTCAGGACATCCGTCAGGATGCCGCCGAGCAGGAGGCCCACCGACGCGCCGGCGGTGGCGACCGCCGCGAAGATGCCGAAGGCCTTGGCCCGCTCCGGCGAGTTGGCGAACGTCACCGTCAGCAGCGACAGCGCCGACGGCGCGAGGAGCGCCCCGAACACGCCCTGCAGGGTGCGGGCCACGACGAGCACGCCGAAGGACGGGGCGAGCCCGCCGAGGAACGACGCGGCCGAGAACCCGATGAGGCCGGCGATGAACGTCCACTTGCGGCCGAAGAGATCGCCGATCTTGCCGCCGATCAGCAGCAGGCTGCCGAACGCCAGCGCGTAGGCGGTGACCACCCACTGGCGGTTGTCGGCCGAGAACCCGAGATCGGCCTGGGCCGAGGGCAGGGCGATGTTCACGATGGTCGCGTCGAGCACGACCATGAGCTGGGCCACTCCGAGGAGGGCGAGCACCGCCCAGCGGTTCGGTTCGGCGGCGGGGGTCCTGGCGGCGAGCATGGTTCGAGCATACAAAAGCGGAGGCCGCCTCCGTTCTGGATGCGGTCCTCAGCTCAGGGGCGGCCCCTCCGGAGGCGACTCGATGTGGCTCAGCGCGACCTCGCGGCGCACGAGCGGGATCACGGTCGCGATGAGCGCCGCCGTGGGCACGGCGAGGAACGCGCCGATGATGCCGCCGAGGATCCCGCCGGCGCCCACGCAGACGAGGATGACGACCGGGTGCAGCTCGACGGTGCGCCCGACGATCACGGGGTAGAGCAGGTTGCCCTCCAGCTGCTGGATCGCGATGATCGCCGCCACGACGAGGAGCGCGTCGACCCACCCGTTCGACACGAGCGCCACCAGCGCGGCCGCCGCCCCCGCGGTGAAGGCGCCCACGATCGGGATGAACGCCAGCACGAACGTCAGCAGCGCCAGCGGCATGACGAGCGGGACCCCGATGATCCACAGCGCGAGGCCGATCGCGACGGCGTCGATCGTAGCGATCACGGTGATGCCCCGCACGAACGCGCTGAGCACCCGCCAGCCCTCCTGTCCCGCGGCATGGACGGTGTCCCGCCGGTGCGTCGGCATGAGGCCGACGATCCAGTCCCACATCCGGTCGCCGTCACGTACGAGGAAGAACGTCACGACGAGCGTGATGACGACGCCGGCGAAGACCTGCGCCGCCACCAGCGCGCCGGTCAGCGCGCCGGAGGCGATGTCGTCCGCGCGCTCCTGCACCCGCGAGGAGATCTCGTCCACGGCGTCCTGGACATCGCTCTGGCTGAGGCCGAGGGGGCCGTCGGCCGCCCAGCTGCCGATCTCGTCGAGGCCGCCGCTGACCTGCCGGCCGAGCTCGTCGAACTCGTGAATGGTCGCGGGCGCCAGCAGCCACACGACGACGCCGACGAACGCCAGCCCGCCGATATAGACAATCGCCGCGGCGAGCGTGCGGGGCACCCCACGGTGGCGCAGCCAGACGGCGGCGGGCCCGAGGATCGTCGCGGCGAGCAGGGCGACGAACACCGGCAGCAGCACCAGCCGCAGCTGCCAGAACGCGTAGACGATCACCCCGACCGCAAGCACGCAGACGAGGAACCGCCACCCGATCTCGCTCAGGACGGCCAGCGTGCGGGGGACGGTGACCGGCCGGCGCGCGGCCGGCGACCCGTCCTGGGTCGTCGCCGCGGCCGGCAGGACCGGGACGTCCTCGCTACTCGTAGGCGAGGGCCTCGAGGACATCGAGCTTGGACGCGCGGCGGGCGGGCATGATCGCCGCCACGATCCCGGCCAGCGCGGACAGCACCAGCAGGATCAGCAGCGTCACGATCGGGAACGTCAGCACGAAGCCCTCCTCCTCGAGGGGACGGGACACGAGCAGGGCGAAGAGTACGCCGAGCACCACGCCCAGCGACGCACCGATGAGCGAGGTGATCACCGCCTCGAGGCGCACGATGCGCCGGACCTGTCGTCTCGTTGTGCCGATGGCCCGCAACATGCCCAGCTCACGGGTCCGTTCGAACACGGACAGCGCCAGCGTGTTGACGATCCCGAACAGCGACACGATGACGCTGAGCGCGAGCAGCGCGTAGATCAGCCCGAGCAGCTGGTTGATCTGGTCGGACTGCGACTTCTTCAGCTCCTCCTTCGTCTGCGCCTCCGCGTTGGGGAACTGGCGCTCGAGCAGCGTGTCCACCTCCTTGCGGACCTCGGGCGCAGGGCGCGAGCCGTCGAACTTCACGGCGATCATCCCGGGCTGGCGGACGCCGAAGTCCTCGACGACTGCCTGGGTGGAGACGACCATCCCGCCACCCAGGACGCCGAAGTCGCCCTCGTCGACGAGGCCGCGCACGGTGAACGTCACCTGCTTGCCGGTCGGGGTCGTGACGGTGAACCGATCGCCGACCTTGTACTTGTCGCCGAGCCCCGACCCCGCATCGACGACGGCGCCGTCGGCGCCGAGGTTGGCGAGGACGTCGTTGTCGCCCTCCTTCCAGGTCGTCTTGTAGGTGCGCGCGACCGACGGGTCGACGCCGACGACCGCCGGCGTGCCCGACACGCCCCGGACCTTGCCGCGGGAGAAGCGGAACGCCGTCGTGTCGCCGACGCCCGGCACCTTCGCGACCGCCGCCTGCGCGCCCTCGGGCACCGGGCTGAACCCGTCCGTGGCCATGACCGTGAGGTCGCCGGTGAACGACTTGTCGACCGTGGCGTCGACGGAGCCGGTCAGCCCCGCAGCGAAGATCGACACGAACGCGACGAGCGCGACGCCGATCATCAGGGCCGCCGCGGTGACGGCCGTGCGGGCCGGGTTGCGCGTCGCGTTCTCGCGTGCGAGCAGCCCGCTGAGGCCGAAGATGCCCTGCAGCGGACGGCCGATCCCCGCCGCCAGCGGCTTGACGAGCCGCGGGCTGAGCAGGGCGACGGCGAGGAACACCACCGCGGCGCCGAGGCCGAGCAGCGTCGCCGCCTGGCCGCCGGACCCGTTGCCGAAGAGGCCCAGGCACAGCAGCACGACGCCGACGACGAGCAGGAGCGTGGCGAAGTACGGCCGCCGGCGGCGGCCCTCGCCCTCGGACAGTCCCTCGCGCATGGCCGCCACCGGCGCGACGCGGGTCGCGCGCAGTGCGGGCGCGAGGCTCGCCAGGATCGTGACGAGCGTGCCGACGAGCAGCGCCACGATGATCGTCCGTGCCTGCACGACGCTGCCGCCGCTGGGCAGGTCGAACCCGAACGCGCTGAACAGCTGGGTCAGCCCCGGGGCGAGGAGCAGCCCGCCGATCAGGCCCACGATCGACGCCGCGAGACCGATGATCGCCGCCTCCAGCGCGACGCTGCGCAGGACCTGCCCGCGCGATGCGCCGAGCGTCCGCAGGAGCGCCAGCTCCCGGGTGCGCTGCGCCACCGTGATCGAGAACGTGTTGTAGATGACGAACGCGCCGACGAACACGGCGATCCCGCCGAAGACGAGCAGCGCCGTCCGCAGGAACGACAGGTTCTTCTTGAGGTCCTCCGACTGCTTGTCGGCGTTCTCCTGCCCGGTGCGGACGGTGACGCGCTCGCCGCGCAGCGCGGTGGCGACCCGCGACTTCAGTTCCGCCGGCGACACGCCGTCGTCGCCGGCCACGTCGATCTCGTTGACCCTGCCGGCCTGGCCGGTGGCGCGCTGGGCCTCCGGCGTCGTCATGAGCGCGAACGACGCGCCGGCCAGCGAGTTCTCATCACCGAACCTCACGACGCCCGTGATCGTGTAGCGCGTGGCGCCCTGGGCGCCGACGACCGTGACCGGGCCGCCGAGGCGGAAGCCCTGCTTGTCGAAGGTGCTGGCGTCGAGCGCCACCTCGCGGGGCGTGGACGGTGCGCGACCCTCGGTGTAGCGGAACGCGGTGAAACGCTCGTCGGCGACGCTCGAGGCGAAGTTCGGCGGTCCCTTGGAGATTGCCTTGCCCTCGGGCGAGCGGATCGAGACCTGCCCACTGACGCTGCCCTCGGCCACGGCCACGCCGTCGACGGCCGCGACCTGCTTGACCAGCGTCTGCGGCATCGACAGCTGCGGCCCGTCGATGCCGTCGAGCCCGGCCACGGTCTTCGGGGTGACCGCGACATCGATGCCCTGGTTGCCGGCCTGGAAGATGTCGTCGAACGACTTGTTGATCGTGTCCGTGAGGACGAACGTCCCCGAGATCATCGCGACGCCCAGGATGATCGCGATCGACGTGAGCGCCGTGCGCAACTTGCGCGACGCCATGTTGCGGAGGGTCAGTGAGGTCATGCCGTGACGCCCCGCATGACCTCGAAGACGGCGTCCGCGTCACCGGCGGGCGCGTCGTGGACGATGCGCCCGTCGGCCAGGACGAGCAGACGGTCGGCGATCGACGCCGCGTGCGCGTCGTGGGTGACCATGATCACCGTCTGGCCGAGATCGTCGACGGACTGGCGCAGCAGCCGCTGGATCTCCTCGGATGAGTTCGAATCCAGGTTGCCCGTCGGCTCGTCGGCGAAGACGACGGCGGGCTTGTGGACGAGCGCCCGCGCGACCGCGACGCGCTGCTGCTGGCCGCCGGACAGCTCCGCGGGGCGATGCGTGCGCCGGTCCGTGAGGCCGACGGTCTCGATGAGCTGATCCAGCCACGCCTGGTCGGGCTTGCGGCCGGCCAGGGTCAGCGGCAGCGTGATGTTCTCCTCGGCGGTGAGGACCGGCAGCAGGTTGAACGCCTGAAAGACGAAGCCGACCCGGTCGCGCCGCAGCTCGGTGAGCTCCTTGTCGCCCAGGCCGGAAAGCTCCACCCCATCGAGGGTGACGCTCCCGCTCGTGGGCGTGTCGAGGCCCGCGAGGCAGTGCATGAGCGTCGATTTGCCCGACCCCGATGGGCCCATGATCGCCGTGAGTCCACCTGCGGGGAAGGCGACGGTCACGCCGGCGAGCGCGTCGACGGCGGCTTCCCCTTCGCCGTAGCGGCGCGTGAGATCGGTGGCGGTGACAATGTCGGGCATGTGGGCTCCTGGGTGGGGGGAGGGTCAGGACGCTGATCGCACGAAGGCGAGCACGGCGAGGACCCGGCGGTGATCGTCGGGCGCGGGGGGAAGATCGAGCTTGCCGAAGATGTTCGTCACGTGCTTTTCGACGGCCCGCTCGGTGACGACGAGCTGCTGGGAGATGCCGTGGTTCGAGCGGCCTTCGGCCATGAGCGCGAGAACCTCGCGCTCGCGGGGGCTGAGCGGCTCCAGCGGGTCCGCCTGCCGGCGGCGCCCGAGGAGCTGGGCGACGACCTCGGGGTCGAGCGCCGATCCGCCCTCGCCGACGCGCCGCACCGATTCGACGAAGCGGTCGATGTCGCCCACGCGGTCCTTCAGCAGGTAGCCGGTGCCCGCCCCGTCGCCCTGGTCGCCGCTGAGCAGATCCAGCGCATAGCCCTCCTCGACGTACTGGCTGAGAACGAGCACACCGACGTCGGGTTGGCGCGCGCGGATCTCGGCCGCGGCGCGCAGCCCCTCGTCGGTATGGGTGGGCGGCATCTTGATGTCGATGATCGCCACGTCCGGCTTGTGGGCGCCGACCTTGCGCAGGAGGTCCTCGCCGTCGCCGGCCTGGGCGACGACATCCATCCCCGCCTCTTCGAGCAGGCGGACGATGCCCTCGCGCAGCAGGACGGAATCGTCGGCTACGACGACGCGCATGGGATCTCCGCTCGGATCGTGGTCCCCTCGCCCTCGGGACTGACCACCTCGAGGTGCCCGTCGAGCGCCTCCAAGCGGTCGGCGAGCCCCTGCAGGCCGTGCCCGGCCGGATCGGCGCCGCCCCGGCCGTCGTCGGCGACCTGCACGACGGCGTGGCCGTTGACCCGGTCGACCCGCACGCGCGCCGTTTGCGCCCGGGCGTGCTTGGCGAGGTTGGCCAGCGCCTCGGAGACGACGAAGTACGCCGCGGCTTCGACGGGCGCCGGCAGCCGCTCGGCGGGCACACCCTCGACCTCGACCGGCGTGGGCGAGCGCGCGGCGAGCGCGTCGATCGCCGCGGGCAGGCCGCGGTCGGTGAGGATCGCCGGGTGGATGCCGCGGGCCAGCTCGCGCAACTCGGCCAGGGCCTGCTCGAGCTCGGCCTGCGCGCCGTCGAGCAGCTCCTGGGCGCGCGCGGGATCCTTCGCGGCGGCGGCACGGGCGAGGCTGAGCTGCAGCGACAGCGCGACGAGCCGCTGCTGCGCGCCGTCGTGGAGATCGCGCTCGAGGCGCCGGCGCTCCGCCAGGCCCGCGGTGACGATCCGGGCGCGGGACTCTTCGAGGTCGGCGACGCGGGCGCGCAGCTCGGCCTCCAGCCTGCCGTTCTCCATCGCCAGCGCGGCCGCGCCTGCCGCGGCCGTGACGAGCTCGCGCTCTTCGTCGAGCGTCCGCTCGTGGACGATGGCGCCGACGAGCACGTCGCCGTGGCGGACGGGCGCCGCCGCCCGCTCCGGGTCATCGGGGGACGGCAGCAGGACCGAGCGTCCGTCCTCCCCGACGAACCGCTGCTCGGCCTCCAGCCAGTAGGCGAGCTCGACCGTCGGGTCGCTCAGGGCATCGGCGATCGCGGCGCGGAGCGCCTGGCGGCCGGCGACACGCTCAACCAGATCCCCCACGGCCGTGGCACGAGCCCAGCGCGACCGCAGCAGCCCGAAGAGAAACACGAACGGCAGCAGCAGGAACGGGATGAGCGCGGCGAGGTTCAGCGCCCGGTACGCCGTCGAGCCGTCGTCGACGACGAGGTCGGCGAGGAGCACGGCGGCCAGCAGGACGATGAGGATGCCGCCGCACAGCAAGATCGGCGTCAGCAGACGGCGCGCCGTCGCGGTCGCCGCGCGCCAGCGGCGCAGCATCAGCGCCGCGATGAGGACGATGATCGCGACGCCGGACAGGCTGCCCGCGACGTCGATGGCCGACGCCAGCCACGGGATGTCGGCGATGAGCAGGAGGTTCCCCGGCGTCTCGGCGATGCTCATCCCCTCGAGCTCCGGGGAAACCAGGGCGAACAGCAGCGGCACGCCGAGCGCCAGCACGTATCCGGCCTGGATCGCGCGGAGCTCAAGCCGGTCCGCCGGGCGCCCCGTCGGAAACGTGAGGACGAGCTGGGCGAAGACGATGAAGAAGATCGAGCCGGTGACCGATCCGAGCGTGAACACCCACGCGACGTCGCTGACGCACAGCGTGTTCAGCATGTACGTGAAGCCGGTGGCGCACAGCAGCGGCCCGACGAGGTTGTGCGGGCGCCGCGACCACGCCAGCAGACCGGTCCCGATGTACGACGCCATGATGCCCGCGACGAGCACGGCATCCGCGGTCGTGCCCTCCTCGCTCGTGAGCTGTACGCCCACCGCGCACACGGCGAGAAGCACGCCGAGCAGGCCGATGCCGAGCAGGGCGGGTCGCAGCCCCGTCACGCGGCGAGCACCTCCTCCAGGGCGGCCCGCGAGAGGTCGGCCTTCGCGATGAACCCGCGCGCGCCGCTCGTGCCGACGAGTGGCCCATAGTCGCTGGCCTGCCGGCTGGAGACGAGGACGACCGCGGGCCCGCGATCCTTGGCGCTCAGCCGGCTGGCGACCTGGAAGCCGTCGAGCCCGGGCAGGTTGACGTCGAGCAGGACGACATCGGGACGCAGCTCGTCGACGAGCGTGAACGCCGTCTCCCCATCCGGGGCCTCGCCGACCACCTCGTAGCCCTCGAGCTCGAGCAGCATGCGCGCCGTCGCCCGGAAGCTCGGGTGGTCGTCGACGATGAGGACGGTGGACCGCACGCCCTCATTGTCGCGCGCCCGCCGACGGCCTCGGGTACGGGTAACCCCCGAAACCCGGTGCTACGCCGAGCCGACGCCCGCCGCCGCAGCGATCGTGCGGTACGCCGCGCCCGGATCCTCGGCGCCGAAGACGGCCGAGCCGGCGACGAACCAGGTGGCCCCGGCCGCCGCGCACAGCGGCGCGGTCTCGGCGTCGACGCCGCCGTCGACCTGGATCGCGGCGTCGGGCCCGAGGATCTCGCGCACCTGCTTGACCTTCTCCAGGCACGACGGGATGAGCGCCTGCCCACCCCACCCCGGGTTCACCGTCATCACGAGCGCGAGGTCGACCATGTCGGCGACCTCCTCGAAGACCGCCGGCGGCGTCGCCGGGCACACCGCCAGCCCCGCGCGGCAGTCCGCCTCACGGATCTGGTGCAGCACCCGGTGGGCGTGCGGGGTCGCCTCGGCGTGGAACGTGATCCCGTCGGCGCCTGCGCTGGCGAAGTCCTCGATCTGGCGCTCTGGCGTCTCGATCATGAGGTGCACGTCGAGGTAGATGCTCGCGGGCAGGGCGTCGCGCAGCGCGCTCAGCACGACCGGGCCGACCGTGATCGGCGGCACGAACTGGCCGTCCATCACGTCGAAGTGCACGACGGTCGCGCCGGCGTCGACGACCGCCTTGACCTCGGCGGCGAGGTTCGCGAGGTCCGCCGACAGGATCGACGGAGCGACGTGGCGATGGTTCAGGGGACTCATATCTCGCGGAGCATCGAGCCGCCGCACGTGTTGCACGTCATCGTGGCCGAAGACGACATGCGGACGATCGTGCCGTGCTCGCCGCACGTCGGGCAGACGGAGACGAGCTCGAAGCGGTGCAGGCAGTTCACGCAGCGGAACCGGCCGGGCAGGTTCGCCGGGCGCAGCCACGGCTCACGGCAATTGGGGCAGACGGGACGATCGGGGAGGGCACTGGACTCCACCCCTCCCATACTGGCGCATCGGTCGGCCGGGGCGTCATGCGCCCAGCGTCGCGATGAAGAAGCCGTCGGTCCCGTCCGTGTCCGGGGCCAGCGTGCGCTGGGCCACGACGGGGAGGCGGGCAGCTCCCGCGACGTCCTCGTTCTCGGCGCGCAGCAGCGTGCAGGTCGAGTAGACGAGCCGGCCGCGCGGCACGAGCAGCGCCTCGGCGGCCTCCAGCAGCTCGCGCTGCTCGGCGGCCATACGCGCGGTGCGGTCCGGCGCGGCCCGCCAGCGGATGTCGGGATGGCCCTGCACCGTGCCCAGGCCCGAGCACGGCGGGTCGAGCAGGACCCGGTCGAAGCGCTCCGTCCGGGGCCGCGTGCGCGCGTCGCCGACCTCCACGCGGACGTTGGCCGCCCCCATCCGGCGCGCGGTCTCCGACAGGGCGCGTGCGCGGCCGGCGTGCCGCTCGACCGCCACCACCTGGCCCTCGCCCCCCATGAGGGCCGCCAGATGCGTGGTCTTCCCGCCGGGTGCGGCGCAGAGGTCGAGGACCCGCTCGCCGGGCTGCGGGTCGACGGCGCGCGCGACATGCATCGCCGCCCGGGACTGGGGCATGTAGGCGCCCTGCGCCCAGAGCGGATGGCCGTGCGCATCGAACGGCCCGTCGACCACCAGCCCCTCGGGCAGATCCGGCGCGGCGTGCGTCGGCACGCCGAGCGCGGCCGCCACCTCCTCGGGCTGCGCGACGAGCGTGTTGACCCGCAGCGCCAGCTCCGCGGGACGGTTGCCCGCGGCCATGAGGGCTCGTGCGCGTTCGGGCCCGAGTTCCTCGAACCACCGCTCGGCCAGCCAGCGCGGGTACGAGTGGCGGACCGCGGCGCCGGCCGGAGTCTCGTCGGAGGGCAGCTTCGGGGTCTCGCGCTGGGCGCGTCGCAGCACCGCGTTGACGAGCTTGAACCCGCCGCCCGGCGCGGCTTGCTTGCAGAGCTCAACCGACGTGTCGACCGCGGCGTGCTCGGCGATCCCGTCGAGGAAGAGCAGCTGGTAGAGCCCGAGCCGCAAGGCCGCCGTCACGGGCGGGTCAAGCTCGGCGGGCGGCCGCGCGAGCTGGGTGATGATCCAGTCGAGGCTGCCGCGGCGCTGGACGGTGCCGAACACCAGGCGCGTGGCCAGCGCGCGCTCGCGGGGCTCGAGCCCCTGCGCCTCGCCGTGCAGCGCGCGGTCGGCGTAGGCGCCCTGCTCGAAGACGCGCCGCACGACGGTGTACGCGACGCGCCGCGCCGGGGTGACGCCCGCCATCAGGCCTCGGGAACGGTGTGGCCGCGCAGCCAGCTCGCGGCGTCCATCGGGCGCTTGCCGGGCGGCTGGATCTCCAGGAGTTCGAGTCCTCCGGCGAACAGCCGGGCCTCGCGCGTGCGCAGGCCGGTGCCGGGCGGCGCGTCCTGCGCGACCCGCGCGGAGAGCACGCCGAGCATCTGGCCGTCGTCGAGCGCCAGGCGCGCGCCGATGTGCGGGCTCAGGGCGCGGACGGCCCGCTCGGCGGCGACCGGATCGGCGTCCGGATCGATCGTGCGGTCCTCGGCGGTGATCTTCTCGGCGTACGTCACGCCGTCCTCGGGTTGATCCGACGGCTCGGGCCGGCGCGTCAGGACGTCGAGCAGGAGGTCGCTGCCGAGCTCCTCGAGCCGCGGCGCAAGCGTCCCGTAGGTGTCGTCGGGCGCGATCGGCTCCTCCCCCACCGCGTAGACCGGGCCGCTGTCGAGCCCCGCGGTCACGCGCATGATGGCGACGCCGGTGCGCTCGTCCCCCGCCATCATCGCGCGCTCCACGGGCGCGGCGCCGCGCCAGCGCGGCAGCAGCGACGGGTGGACGTTGATGAGCTCGAAGTCATGGAGCAACGGCTCCTTCAGCAGGGCGCCGAACGCGCAGACGACGACGGCATCGGGCTGCTCGGCGGCGATCCGCGCGACGGCGTCCGGCGCGTTGACGTCCTCGGGCTGGAAGACCTCGATGTCGAGCGCCCGTGCGGTCTCGGCGACCGGCGGAGACTGGAGCGTGCGGCCCCGCCCCTTCGGCCGGTCAGGACGGGTGACGACGAGTGAGGGCCGGTGGCGCGCCGAGCCGGCGAGCCGGTCGAGCACCGCCGCGGCGAACTCGGACGTCCCGAGGTAGACGGTGCTCACGCCGCGCGGGAGCGTTCCATCTCCCGGAGTTTGCGCATCGCCGCCTTGCGCTCGTCCTTGCTCGTGCGATCGAGGATGAGCACGCCGTCGAGGTGATCCATCTCGTGCTGGATGACCCGGGCCTCGAGGCCTTCGGCCTCGATGTGGACGACGTCGCCGTTGGCGTCCAGCCCGCCGACCCGCACGTGCACCGGCCGCTCGACGTCGACCTGGATGCCCGGGATGCTCAGGCAGCCCTCTTCCCCGAGCTCCGTGTCGTCACCCGTCCACTCCAGCTCCGGGTTGATCACGGCGACGATCGGGCTGTCGGGCTCGACGCGGTAGACGAACAGGCGGTGCGAGATCCCGACCTGCGGCGCGGCGAGGCCGACGCCGAGGGCGTCGTGCATGAGCTGGCCCATCCACGAGATCTCCTCCCGCAGCTCACCGTCGAACTCGTCGACGGGCCGCGCGACCGTGCGCAGGACCGGATCGCCCATCCGGACGATCTTCGCCATCGCCGCTTCGCGGCGCGCGACGGCCTCCGGGTCGAGGCGCTGCTCGTCGTCGTCCTCGTGCTCGTCGATCTCGGGCTCGTCGGCCATACCGGGCATTCTAGGTGGCGAGAAGGCGCACGATGGCGGTGATCCCGACGATCACGATGATCACCCGGAGCGCAGTCGGCGAGAGCCGCCGGCCGTACCGCGCGCCGATCTGCGCGCCGACCACCGCCCCGACGGCGATGAGCAGGGCGGCGAGCCACGCGATGTGCGCGGCGAAGATGAAGACGATCGCCGCGACGAAGTTCACGAGCCCCGCGAGGACGTTCTTGAACGCGTTGACGGTCTGCAGGTCGTCCGGGAGCGACAGCCCGAGCAGCGCGAGCAGCATGATCCCCTGGGCGGCGCCGAAGTAGCCGCCGTAGATTCCGGCCACGAACACGCCGGCCAGCAGCGCGGGCCCCGCGTGCGCGTCCGGTGGGCGGCGCTTGGCCAGCCAGGGCCCGATCTTCGGCTGGAAGATGATGAGGACGAGGGCGATCACGATGAACGCGGGGACGATCGCCTTGAACGCCGACGCGGGCAGCGCGAGCAGCAGGATCGCGCCGACGAGGCCGCCGGTCGTCGACGCGATCGCGAGTCGCGCCACGCGCTTCCACTTCCCGGCGAGCTCGCGCCGGTAGCCGATCACGCCCGAGACCGAGCCGGGCACGAGGCCGATGTTGTTCGACACGTTCGCCGTCACCGGCGGATAGCCGACTGCGAGCAGCACCGGGAACGTGATGAGCGTGCCGCTGCCGACGACGGTGTTGATGAGCCCTGCGCCGGCCCCGGCGAGGATGACGGCGAGCATCTCGAGGACGCTGAGATCGGTCATTGGGGATCCACGTCCACGCTGAAGTTCACGCCCTTGTGGGCCTTGTCGCCGGCCACTGCCGCGACCGCCGCGCCCGCCGCGCGCACCGCCGGCCGCCGGTCGCGGGCCTTGACGATGAGCTGCGCCCGGTCGCGCTCGCGCAGGCGGAACAGCGGTGCGGGGCCGAGCACGTCGCCGGGGATCCCCTCCGCCCGCAGCCGCTCGGCGAGCGCCTGCGCCGCCGCCATCGCCGGCGCGGGTTCCTCCGCGCTGCAGACACACTTGATGAGGGTGGCGAACGGCGGGTAGCGCAGCGCCTCGCGCCGGGCCAGCTCGCCGGCGAGGAAGCCGTCGGCGTCGTGCCGGGCCGCCGCGGCGATCGAGGGCGCGTCGGGCGCCAGCGTCTGCACGAGCACCTTCCCCCCGGCCTCGCCGCGCCCGGCCCGGCCGGCCAGCTGTGCGACGAGCGCGAACGTCCGCTCCTCGGCGCGGAAGTCGGGGAACCTCAGGGTGGCGTCGGCATCGACGACGACGGCGAGCGTGACGTCGGGGAAGTCGTGGCCCTTGGCGACCATCTGGGTGCCGACGAGCACCCCGCGCTCGGCCTGCTCGAACGCGCGCAGCGCCCCGCCGGGGTCCCTGACGTCGGCATCCAGGCGGAATGCCGGCAGCCCGAGCTGCGCGAGGTCGTGCTCCAGCCGCTCCGTGCCGGCGCCGTGGCGCGCCACGCTCATCGACCCGCACTCCGTGCAGTGCTGCGGCACGCGCTCGCGATGGCCGCAGTGGTGGCACGCCAGGTAGCCGCCACCCCGGTGCAGGACGAGCGCGACGTCGCAGTTCGGGCACATCCACGCGTGCCCGCACGTGCGGCAGTCCAGGAAGTTCGACCATCCCCTGCGGTTGAGCAGCACGATCGACTTCTTCGACGCGGCGAGCGCGTCGACCGTGTCCGGGTGCAGCGCGGCGTCCGTCCCACGCATGTCGATCGTCCGCACGGGCGGCGGGTGCTGGCCGTCGACGCGGCGCGTAAGGCGCAACCGCCGCAGCGCGCGGTAGCTCTCGGGGCGCGGCGTGGCGCTGCCGCACAGCAGGAGCGCGCCGGCATCAAGGGCGCGTTTGGCGGCGACCCGCCGCGCGTCGTAGCGGGGATCCCCTTCGTGCTTGTAGGACGGATCGTGTTCCTCGTCGACGACGATGAGGCCGACGTCCTCCAGCGGCGCGAACACCGCGCTGCGCGGCCCGACGCACACCCGCGCCTCGCCGGTCCGCAGGCGGTGCCACTCGTCGCGACGCTCGGCCGCCGTCAGCTTGGAGTGCAGGACGGCAACCGTGTCGCCGAACCGGTCGGCAAAGCGCGTGACGATCTGCGGCGTGAGCGCGATCTCGGGGACGAGGATGATCGCGGTCCGCCCCGTCTTCAGCGCCGCGGCGGCCGCGCGCAGGTAGACCTCGGTCTTCCCCGACCCGGTGACGCCCTGGAGCAGCAGCGGCTTGGGCGCGGGATCGGCGATCGCCGCCTCGATCTCGGTGAGCACCGCCTCCTGCTCGCCGGTCAAGGGCGGCGGGGCCTTCGTCCGCGCGCCGACGGCGTCGTGGCTGACGCTGTGACGCCGCGCGCGCTGGGTGATGCTGACGAGCCCCTTGCGCTCGAGACGGCGCAGCGACGCGAGGTCGTTGCCCGCCGCCCGTGCGCCGGTCCGCGCCAGGTCATCGAGGAGCGCGCGCTGCCGATCGGTCAGGCGATCGGCCTCCGTGGGAGCGCGCCGGAGCTCGGCCCAGAAGACCGGCTTGGCCGCCGGGCCGCCGGGCGGCGTCACGAGCGCCAGCCCGCGGGCGGTCGTCGAGCAGTATTCGTCGGCGACCCAGGCAGCAAGCCCGACGAGTTCCGCCGGCACGCTCTGATCGAGCACGCGCTTCGGCGCGACGAGCTTCTCCCGAGGAACGTCGGTGGTCTCGGCGAGCCCGACGACGACGCCCGTGAGCTCCTGGCGCCCGAACGGCACGCGCAGGATCGACCCGACCTCCGCCCCTTCCGGGGCGAGATAGTCGAAGGGTCCGCGCAGCGCCCGCGCGGTGGTCAGCGGCTCCACGCGCGCGATCACGGCTGGCGACGATAGGCGGACGGGCGGCGAACGCGTCGCGCCGTACGTTCTGCTCGCATATGAGGCCTTTCGTACGGCGCGACGCACGCCGACCCGCGCGGTACCCTCGCGCGCATGGAACTGCACGAAGGCGAGACCGTCCTCTTCGAAGGCCACCCGTCCTGGCGGGCGGCGCTCCTCTTCTTCCTCAAGGGCTTCGTGATCGGCGTCCTCGTCGGCGCGATCCTGTGGTTCGCCGTCAGCGAGGTCGCGGGCGTCGCGGCCGTCGTGGTCATCGCCGCGATCACGATCCTCGCCAGCGTGATCATCCGCTCGGCGATCGACTACAAGATCACCGACGAGCGCCTGCACATCCGCCGCGGCATCCTCTCGAAGAACATCCACGAAACGCGGCTCGGGCGCGTACAGGACGTCACGATCAGCCAGTCGGTCGGCGACCGCATCCTGCGCATCGGAAAGGTCGAGTTCGACACCGCCTCCGAAGATCAGAACCGCTTCGCCTTCGAGGGGATCGCCAACCCCGATCAGGTCCGTCAGGCGGTCGACAAGGCGCACCGGATGGCCGAGCACCGGGCGGAAGCCTCGCCGGGCGGCACGACCGGCGGTCTCTAGGAACGACGAAGGGGCGCCGCACCGCGAACCTCCGCGGCGCGACGCCCCTCGCCAAGAGCGTGACTACGCCGGGACGCTCTCCAGCCCCGCGGCGGCCCGGAGCTCGTCGACCTTGTTGGTCAGCTCCCAGGTGAAGTCCGGATCCTCGCGACCGAAGTGGCCGTACGCGGCCGTCTTCTGGAAGATCGGGCGGAACAGGTTCAGCTCGCGGCGGTAGGCCAGCGGGCGGAGGTCGAAGACCTCGCGGACGGCCTTCTCGATGAGCGCCGGATCGATCTTCGCCGTGCCGAACGTCTCGACGAGGATCGAGATCGGCTGCGCCACGCCGATGGCGTAGGAGACCTGGAGCTCGGCGCGGTCGGCGAGGCCGGCGGCGACGATGTTCTTGGCCACCCAGCGGGTCGCGTACGCGGCGGAGCGGTCGACCTTCGACGAGTCCTTGCCGGAGAAGGCGCCGCCGCCGTGGCGCGCCGCGCCACCGTACGTGTCGACGATGATCTTCCGGCCGGTCAGGCCGCAGTCGCCCACCGGGCCGCCGATGACGAACCGGCCGGTCGGGTTGACGAGGAACTCCTTGCGCAGCTCGTTCTCGTCGTAGAGGTCCTCGGGCAGGACGTGGCGGACCACGTGCTCCCACAGGTCGTCCTTGATGGCCGACTGGTCGGTGAAGGCCTCGCTGTGCTGCGTGGAGATGAGCAGCTTGTCGATCGAGACCGGCTTGCCGTCGCGGTAGCGGACGGAGACCTGCGTCTTCGCGTCCGGGCGCAGGTAGTCGAGGTCGCCGTTCTTGCGGACGTACGCGAGGCGCTCGGCCAGACGGTGCGCCTGCTGGATCGGCAGCGGCATCAGCTCGGGCGTCTCGTTCGTCGCGTAGCCGAAGATGATGCCCTGGTCGCCCGCACCCTCGAGATCGAGGTCGTCGCCCGAGCCGGCCTTGTGCTCCGTGGCGTCGTCGACGCCCTGCGCGATGTCGGCGGACTGCGGGTCGATCGCGTTGAGCACGGCGACCGAGTCGGCGGAGAAGCCGAGGTTGCCGTCGGTGTAGCCGATCTTGCGGATCGCCTCACGGGCGACCTGCTGGATGTCGACGTAGGCGTCCGTCCGGATCTCACCGGAGACGACCACGAGGCCCGTGTTGACGAGCGTCTCGCAGGCGACGCGGGCCTTCTCGACGTTCGAGTCCGCCGCCAGCACGGCGTCGAGGACGCCGTCGGAGATCTGGTCGGCGACCTTGTCGGGGTGACCCTCGGAGACCGACTCCGAGGTGAAGAGGTATTCGTTGCTGGCGTAGGTGCTCATGGAATCAGGAGGTTGATCTCCGAAGTCGATGCTCCCTCCTCAGTGGTCGAGCTGACCCCGATGGCCCGGATCTTCTCCAGGTCGGGTGCGACGGCCAGGTATTGCCGGTTGTCGCGCAGTCCCGTCTGCTCGCCCAGCCTGAGGAGCTGGGTGAAGTCGAGGAAGAGTAGCGAGGACACCTCTTTCCCGGAATCTCCGACAGCTTTTTGGAAGTTGTCGGTCCCCGAAAGGGGAGGGTCCGGGTCCTTCGCGGACTCCAGGCCGGCCAGGCTCGTGGACACGATCACCCGGTCGTCGACGACCGCGCCGACCAGCGGTTTCTTCAACGACGCCAGCGCCTTCTTCGCCGCGGCGGGGTCGTCGGTCCGCGAGACGAGCGTCAACACGGAGGCCCCGGCAGCGGGTGACAGGCCCACGCCGACCTCGCCGCGCAGGAACTTCAGCGCGCCGCCCTGCTGCGCGGCCTGGAGCAGCGCGCGCGCCTCGGAGTTCTGCGCGGCGAGCGCCAGGAAGCGCTGCGCCACGCCCGCGACGTTGCGCAGGTCAGCGAACGCGAAGACGTCGTCGGGCATGTCCTTCGCCAGGGTCGGCGTGAACGTCTTTGCGCCCTTGGCCTGCGCGTCGGGGTCCACGAGCCGCCTGACGCGCAGCGCCAGGCCCTCGTCGGCGCCCGAGAGCGACAGCGCCGCCGCGCGCAGACCCGGGGTGTCGAGCAGGACGCCCGCCAGCCCGAGCGCGCCGGCCTGCGGCGCGAGGAGCCGCCGGATGCCGTCGGCCGTCGCCCACGCGTCCGCCGCGCGGTCGGCCGGCATGCCCTGCATCGCGCGCTGGTAGGACGGGTCGTCGGCGAGCGACGCGCCGCGGCCCGTGGAGAGCTCGATCGCCTCGCGCACGCTCTGCAGCTGGCCGATGCACAGGACGTCGCCGACGATCGCGGTAACGAGCGTGCCGAACGTCCGCGTCTCGATCCCGCGCGCCTCGCCCTCGCGCACCGAGCCCTGGCCCTCCTCGAGATACCGGTTCGCCGCGGCCTTGTTTGTGACCTGGAGCATCACGAGCGAGCCGGCGGTCTCGGTGCCGCGGTCGGTGAGCGCCAGCGCGGCCTCGTCGCCGAGGAACGGCGCGATGCCCTTCGCCGTCGCCCCCTGGCGCCCGGCCGCCACCAGCTGACGGACCGTGCGGTCGCGCAGCCCGTTCCATCCGGGGAAGCCCCGCGCGACCTCGAGCGCCCGGGCGGTCCCGTCACGCTGACCGTCGGTCGACAGGTGCACGTAGACGAGCGTCGAGGCGGGTACGAGCTTCGCGGTCGCCGCGGCCGGCGGCGGCGCGTCGTCACCCCCTCCGAGCAGGAGCACCGCCGCGATCACGCCGACGAGGACGCCGGCCGCTCCGGCGAGCAGCAGGTGCAGCCGGCGGTTTCCGGGCATACGCAGGCGGGACGGCGTCGACTCCATCGCGGTCGGCGATGGTAGCCCGCCCGTGTTGAGATCAGTCGTCGTCGAACGTTGTGCTGCGCCCGCCGCGGCCGCCTCGGCCGCCCTCCCGGCGTGGCGCCCCGCGCTCGGTGAAGTCGATGATCACCGGCACGCCCTCGAGCCCGAGCCGGTCGCGCAGACGGTTCTCGAGGTAGTAGGCGTACTCGCGCGTCAAGCGCTGGCGGTGGTTGATCGAGATCTGAAAGCGCGGCGGGTTCGTGTCGACCTGTGCGGCGTAGTACGCCTTCAGGCGCTTGCCTTGCTTCGCGGGCGGCTGACGCGCGCTCGTGACCTCCGACAGCCAGCGGTTGAGCTCCGGGGTCGGGACGCGCTGGCGCATGCGGTCGGCCAGGCCGAGCGCCTCGCGCAGCAGCCGGTCGATGCCGCGGCCGCTCACCGCGCTGGCGGTCAGGACCTTGGGCCGCAGCCGGATCTTGTTGGCGACCTTCGCCCGCTCGTGCTTGAGCGCGTCCTCTTCCATGTCGGCGACGTCCCACTTGTTCAGGACCATCGCCGTCGCGCACCCGGACTGCATCGCGAGCTCGGCGATCCGCAGGTCCTGCGACGTGATCCCGTCCTGGGCGTCGCAGACGACGAGCGCGACGTCCGCGCGCTCGGCCGCCCGCGTGGAGCGCAGGGTCGTGTAGTACTCGACGGACTCGTTGACCTTCGCCTGCCGGCGCATGCCCGCGGTGTCGACGATGATCACCTCGCGGCCGTCGATCTCCAGCCGCAGGTCAATGCTGTCGCGCGTGGTGCCCGCGACGTCGCTGACGATGACGCGATCCTGCCCGGAGATGCGGTTCAGCAGCGAGGACTTGCCGACGTTCGGGCGGCCGATGAGCGCGAGGCGGACGATGTCCTCCTCGACCTCCTCCTCGTCCTCGGGCAGCAGCTCGACCACGCGGTCGAGCAGGTCGCCCGTGCCGAGGCCCTGCGCGGCGCTGACCGCCTGCGGCTCGCCGAGCCCCAGCGCGTACGCCTCGTGCGCGAGCGCGAGATCGCCGACATGGTCGACCTTGTTCGCGGCGATGATCACCGGCTTGTTCCAGCGGCGCAGCAGGTCGGCGAGCTCCTCGTCGCCGGGGCGGACGCCCGCCTGCGCGTCGATGACGAACACCGCGACCGCGGACTCGTCCAGCGCGGCCTGCGCCTGCTCGCGGATCGACCCCGCCATCGGATCGGGGTCCTCGGAATCCAGGCCGCCGGTGTCGATGAGCGTGAACCGCCGGCCGTTCCACTCGGCCGGGATCTCCTTGCGGTCGCGGGTGATGCCCGCGCGCTCGTGCACGACGGCCTCGCGACTGCCGGACAGGCGGTTGACGAGCGAGGACTTGCCGACGTTGGGATAGCCGACGACGGCGACCTTCATGCGGACCTCACGGACTGCGCCAGCTCGCCGATCCGCCCGACGACCGCGTCGATCGCCAGCCCGGTGGTGTCGACCTCGATCGCGTCGCCGGCCGCCACGAGGGGGCTGTCCTCGCGCTCGCGGTCACGCGCGTCGCGCACGCGCTGATCGGCGAGCACCTCCTCGATGTCCGCGCCGATCTGCTCGGCGCGTCTGCGTGCCCGCTCGCGATCGTCGGCGGTCAGGAAGACCTTCAGCTCGGCGCCCGGGCAGACGACCGTGCCGATGTCCCGCCCCTCGGCCACCCAGTCGCCGTCGCTCAGCAGCGCGCGCTGGCGCTCCTGCATCGCGCGGCGGACCTCCGGCCGTGCGGCGACCTGCGACGCGCGCTCGGAGACCTCCGGGGTGCGGATCGCCTCGGTGACGTCGCCGCCGTCGAGGAGCACCCGCTCGCCCAGCGAGATCTCCGCGCGCTCGGGGTGCTCGGCGCCCCGCAGCTCGGCCAGCGCGACGCAGCGATACATGGCGCCCGTGTCGAGGTACGTGAAGCCGAGCGCAGCCGCGACGGCGCGCGCGACGGTGGACTTGCCGGCCCCGGCGGGACCGTCGATGGCGATGACCATGGCGCAGGACGATACGGTGCATCGCATGGCGACCGGCGCCGGAGCCCCCGCATCCTCCGCGTTCCCGGCCGACGGCGTCGACGTCGCGCTTCGCGACGGAGGCGTCGTCCACATCCGGGAGGTCACGACGGATGACGTCGGCCCGCTGACCGCGCTCCTGCACGCGCTCGACCCCGAGGAGCGCCGGCTGCGGTTCTTCACCGCGGGCGTGAATCTCGAGCGCATGGCGAAGTACGCGGCCGACATCCGGGCGCGTGACGGCGCCGGCCTCGTGGCCCAGGGCGACGGCGTGCTCCTCGGCCACGCGGAATTCGTGCGGGTGGACGCCGAGACCGCTGAGGTCGCGTTCGAGACGGCGCCCGCTGCGCAGGGCCGAGGTCTGGCGACGGTCCTGCTCGCCCACCTCGCGCAGATCGCCACGCACTGGGGCATCACGACGTTCACCGCGTCGGTGCTGCCCGAGAACCACCACATGATCGACGTGTTCCGCGCCAGCGGGTTCACGGTCACGGTGAAGACCGAGCCGGGTGAGCTCATCGTCGTCTTCCCGTGCGAGATGACGCCGGAGGCGCGAAGCCGGTTCGAGGAGCGCGAGCGGAGGGCCGCTGTGGAAGCGGTGCGCGGGCTGCTCGCGCCGGCCTCGGTCGCCCTCGTCGGCGCGTCGTCCCGGCCCGGCCACGTCGGCGCGGTGCTGTGGCGCAACCTCGTCGACGGCGGGTTCACCGGCACGCTGCACCCCGTCAACCGCCGCGGCGGCACGCTCGACGGCGTCGCGGTCGCACGCTCGCTGCGCGACCTCGACGCGGCACCCGAACTCGCCGTCGTCGCCGTGCCCGCCGACGCCGTCCTCGACGTCGTCGACGAGTGCGCTGAGCTGGGGATCGCGCGGCTGCTCATCGTCTCCGGCGGCTTCGCCGAGGGCGACGCGCGCGGCGCCGCCCGGCAGGAGGAGCTCATGCACCGCTGCCGCGCCGCGGGGATCCGGATCGTGGGGCCGAACGCCCTCGGCCTCATCAACACCGACCCGCAGGTCGCCCTGCACGCGGCCGTGACCCCCGAGCCGCCGATTCCGGGAGGGATCGGGGTGCTGTCGCAGAGCGCGGGCATGGGCCTGGCGCTGCTGGAGCGCACGCACCGCGAGGGGCTCGGGCTCTCGACGTTCGTCTCCGTCGGCAACAAGGCGGACGTCTCGGGCAACGACGTCCTGCAGTACTGGGAGGACGACCCGCGCACCGACGTCGCGCTGCTGTACCTGCAGTCGTTCGGCAATCCGCGCAAGTTCGCGCGGATCGCCCGCCGCGTCGGCCGGACGATGCCGATCCTCGCGGTGAAGGGCGGACGCACCCCACCGCGGGTGGACGCCGACGCGTCCTCCACCGGCGCGCTCGTCGCGGGCTCGGACATCACGGTCGACACGCTGTGCCGCCAGGTCGGCGTCATCCGCGCAGGCAGCCTGCACGAGGTGCTCGACGTCGCCCGCGTCCTGACGCGCACCGGCCTGCCCACCGGCCGGCGCGTCGCGATCCTCACGACGTCGCGCGGCCCCGCCCTGGTCTGCGCCGACGCGTGCACCGACAGCGGACTGGAGATCCCGACGCTGTCGCAGGCCACGCGCGAGCGGCTGCTCGAGCGCCTGGATCCCGGCGTGATCCTCGACAACCCCGTCGACGTGTACGCGTCGGCCGGCCCGCAGGAGCTCCGGCACGCGGTCGCGGTCCTCGCCGACGCCGAGGAGGTCGACGCGCTCATCGTCATCGTCTCCCCCACGATCGCGACGACCGCCGAGGAGGCGGCGCGCGGCATCGCCGAGGGCGCGGCCGACGCGCGCGACGACGTGCCGATCATCGCGGCGTTCCCGGCCACGGCGGCGCCGCCGGAGGAGCTCCAGGAGGGGACGGGCAGGGTGTCGTCGTTCACATTCCCCGAAGCGGCGGCGAAGGCCCTGGGCAAGGTCGCGCAGTACGCGCAGTGGCGTGCGCGCCCGGTCGAGCCGCCGGCCGCCGTCGAGGCCGACACCGACGCGGCGTCGGCCGTCATCGCCCGCGCGCTGGCCGATGGCGGCGGGTGGCTGCGTGCTGCCGAGGCCGACCGGCTGTGTGCGGCCTACGGGCTGCCGATCGCCGCCGGCCAGGTCGTGTCGACCCCGGAGGAGGCCACGCGCGCGGCCGAGGAGCTCGGCTTCCCCGTGGCCCTGAAGGCGGCGACCCACGGCGATCGGCCCGACCGCAGCGACCTGTCCCTGCTCGCGCTGGGTCTCGACTCGGCGGCCGGAGTCATGGCGGCGGGCGCGCGGATCCTCGCCCGCGCGACGGCCGACGGCGCGCCGGACACGCGGCTGCTGGTGCAGGAAATGGTGCCCGCGGGCGTGCGGATGCTCGTCGGCGTCGTCGGCGACCCGCAGTTCGGCCCGCTGCTCGTGGTGGGCGCCGGCGGCATCGAGGCCGAGCTCGTCCGCGATGTCGCGGTCCGCCTGACCCCGGTGTCGCGAGGCGACGTTCACAGCATGGTCCGCGAGCTACGGACGTTCCCGCGCCTAACGGGCTACCGCGGCGCACCCGAGGTCCACGTCGGCGCACTGGAGGAGGTGCTCGTGCGGGTCGGCGCGATGGCCGAGGCCCATCCCGAGATCGCCGAGCTGGACTGCAACCCGGTGATCGTCAGCCCGACGGGCGCCGCGATCGTCGACGTACGTATCCGCGTGGCGCCCGCCCAGCCCGTCGCGCCGCTGCCCTCCGTCGGCGGCGCATAGGTCTTCACATCGCGTTCACGCGTTCCTAGACTGGCGCCGTGGCTGTCCAGGAGCGCCCGGCCGTGGCGATCCCCGCGTGGGGCGAGACGCTGCTGGGGCTCGCCGGCCCCGCGGCGGTCCTGGCCCTCGTGGCCGTCGTCGGCCTCGACCTGGCCGGCTCGCACGTCTTCGGCGCGCCGGCCTCAGCGTTCGACCTCGACGCCGAGCGCAACGTCCCGTCCGCGTTCTCCGCCGGGCTGTTCGCCGTCGCGTCGCTCGCCGCCGCCGGGCTCCGGCGCGCGACTGCCGCCGGTGCGCCCGGGCGCACCGCGACGCTGGCGCTCGCAGTGCTTCTCGGCTGGATGGCGATCGACGACCTCGCGATGCTCCATGAGCGGATGGTCGGGCTCATCGACGCCGTCCACTGGATCGTCTGGTACCTCCCGGTGGTCGGCGCGACGATCTACGCCGCCGTCCGGGTCAGCCGCGTCCACCCGGAGGCCCGCGGGCCGTTCATCTTCACCTTCGTGGCGTGGTTCGCCAGCGGCTTCATCGAGATGGCCAGCTGGGACGAGGTCCGCCACATGCAGCCCTGGGGCTGGGTCCTCGTCGAGGAGACGCTGGAGATGCTCGCCGCGCTGGCGCTGATCCTCGGGCTCGTGCGGGCGCTGCGCGCCGTTACAGCGGCCCCGGCTCCCCCGGCCACGTGAAGCGCGCCTGCCACGGCTGCGGCACGCCGCCGGGTAGCGGCTCCCCGGGCACGTCGCCGCGGGTGTACCACTTTGCCTCGTACGGCAACCCGCGGTAGAGCACCTTGTCGCCGCGGCGGAACGTCCGGTCGGCCGACCACGCCGGGTAGGTCCCCTTGACCATGCGCGGGAGCTTCGGCGCGCGGTCGGTCCGCAGCACGGGCCCGACGAGCCGCCACGGCTCCGCACCGTTGGCCGCCGGCGCGTCCGGCGTGTCGCCCTGCGTGTAGAACCGCGCCTGGTAGACGGCGTGGCGCCAGACGACCTTGTAGTCGGCTGGGTAGGCCTGCTCGGGCTGCCAGATCGGGTACGGGCTCCGCTTCGGGTCGTCCTCGCCCGCCGTCGCCGCATACGGCCGCACCGCGTCCGATGTCACGGCACGCGCAGCCTTGCGCGCGCTGCCGCCAAGCCGCGCGAAGGTTCGCGAGAACTGCTGCGGGCGTTGCCGCACGCCACTGCAGAGGTTCGAGTGCACGCCAACCTGCGGGAACGTCACGCCGCACTGGGCGTCGCGGTTGAGCGACCACATCGAGACGCGGCCGACACCTCGGGTGCGGAAGAAGCGCGTCAGCCTGCGCGCCTGCGCGACGCTCAACTGTTCGCCCTCGACGTCGTTCTGCCCGATCATCACGGTGACGCCGACCTTGCGCCACGTCTCGGCATCGCCCAGATCTGTGCCGGCCTGGGCGTACACCGCCGCGACCTGGCCGCGTGTCGCGTTCGTCGCCCGCTCGATGCCGTCGCGCATGTCGCGAACCGGCGCGTCGGAGCTGCCGAGGTTCATCGCCATGACGTTGACGCCGGCGAGATCGACCCCCGCGGCGAGGAATGACCGGACGACCGCGAGCGCGTCGCCGCGCATGCCCTCCGGCGTGACGGGCAGCGTGACCCACACGGCGAGCCGCCCGCCCGCTTCGCGCGCCCGGCGTTGAACGGACCTGACCGCCTTGGCACGACGCGCATTCGCGGCGGTGTCGCGCAGCGCGTCACCCTCGATGTCGAAGTCCAGCGTGTCGGTGCCGTAGCGCTTCGCCACGGCCCAATAGGCGTCTGTGAGCCGGCCCTCGTCCTCGCAGGCCACCGCGAGCTCGTCGTTGCGCTGGCCGCCGAACGACACGATCGCGCTCCCGCCGCGACCGCGCAGCTGGGCGACCCGGCGATCGAGGTCGAGCGCCGTCGCCGCGTCGTCGAGGCCGTGGTATCCACCCCAGCTCGGCCTGCACGCCTCGTCCGGGGCGGCGACGACGAACCCGAGGACCGCGTCGTGCGCGGGGTTGACGTCGGGCTGCTGGAAGGCAAGCGCAGGCGTGAGGGTCGTATCCACGTAGGGCGCGAACCACGTCGGGCCGCTGGCGGCAGCCTGGGCGGCGCTCTCGTCACGGGAACCCAGCGGCACCTTGACGCCCGCGACAGACGCGCCGAGCGCCGTGCCGACCGCGACCAGCACGAGGAGCGCAAGGATCACGCGGGGCCCGGAGAGTCGCGGGTGCGGGGCGTCGGGCAGCCCGGTGGGTTCGTGGTGGTGTGTCATCGCTCCGGAAAACTTGCTGTCGGGAGCGGGCAGTGTAACCATGCTCGCTCCAGCCTCTGGAATCTCACCGTTCTCCTCCCCTCAGGACTGCCCGTGCCTCGCCTTCGCCGGCGCCCCGCCGCCGACACCGCTGACCCTCGCCGCCCCGCGCTCGTGCCGACCATCGCCCCGCCCTTCAAGGACGGCCGGATCGTCGTCGGCCAGATCGCGGTGGTCATCACCGTGGTCGGCTGGCTCGCCTTCCTCGCCGTCACGATCTCGCGGACCTCGCTGACCGGCGCCCCCGACAAGCCGGCGCTCGACCTCGCGACGATCGCCTACCTGGTGCTCATGTCGCTGCTGGCCTGCAGCGCGCTCGCCTACCTCATCACCCGCCTCGGCTTCTACTACCGCGTGCGCTCCCACACGCGGGCCCCTCGTGGCACGATCGGGCTGAGCCTCGAGCGCTCCGCGCCGACGATGACCGTGCTCGTCCCCGCCTACCAGGAGGACCCACGCGTCATCCGGATGACGCTGCTGTCGGCGGCGCTGCAGGAGTACCCGGACCTGGAGATCGTCCTCCTCGTGGACGATCCGCCCAACCCGAAGTACGCCGGGCCGGCCGAGATCCTGCGCGCCGCGATGCGCCTGCCCGGGGAGATCCAGGACGTGCTCGCCGAACCGGCGACGCGCTTCGCCTCGGCGCTCGAGCGCTTCGAGGCGCGCTGCGAGCAGGGCGACCTGCCCCGCCGAGCGGACATCGAGGCGCTCGCCGCCGAGTACGACCACGCCGTCACCTGGCTCGACACGTACGCCGACGACTATGAGATCACCGACCACAGCGACCGGTTCCTCGCCGACCAGGTGCTGCGACGCCTCGCCGCCGACCTCGAGACCGTCGCTCGCGCTCTCCGCGCCGCCGCCGACGACGGCGCCACGCTGACCGCGTCGCACCTGCTGCACCTGCACCGCCGGCTGGACTGGATCTTCTCCGCGCGCCTATCGAGCTTCGAGCGCAAGCGCTACGTCTCGCTGTCGCACGCGGCGAACAAGGCGATGAACCTCAACAGCTACATCGGGCTGATGGGCGGCAGCTACCGCGACGTCAGCACGGACGCCGGCCGCGCGCTGATCCCCGTCGCGCACGGCGCGGACCTCGTGGTGCGCGATCCCGACTACGTGCTGACCCTCGACGCCGACAGCGTGCTCCTGCCGGAGTACTGCCTGCGGATCGTCAACCTGCTCGAGCAGAGCGAGCACGCGCGCGTCGCCGTCGCGCAGACCCCGTACAGCGCGTTCCCCGGCCCGGAGACGCGCCTCGAGCGGATCGCCGGCGCGACGACGGACCTGCAGCACATCCTCCATCAGGGGATGACGTACTACGACGCGACGTTCTGGGTCGGCGCCAACGCCATCCTGCGCAAGCGCGCGCTCGACGAGCTCGCGGTCACCGAGCACGTCGGTGACTTCGAGATCAAGCGCTACATCTCCGATCGCACGGTCATCGAGGACACCGAGTCGAGCATCGACCTCGGCGTGCACGGCTGGCGGCTCCTGAACTACCCGGAGCGCCTGAGCTACAGCGCGACGCCCCCGGACTTCGGCTCGCTGTGCATCCAGCGTCAGCGCTGGGCCAACGGCGGGCTGCTCATCCTCCCGCGACTGCGCCACCAGATCCGCGCCCGGCGGGTGCGCGGCGAGTCGACGTCGATGGGCGAGCTGCTGCTCCGTGTCAACTACATGGCGTCGATCGCGTGGGCGTCGGTCGCACTGCTGTTCCTGCTCGGCTACCAGTTCAGCGACGCGCTGCTGAGCCCGCTCATCTTCGCGATCTCCGTGCCGTACTTCCTCATGATGGCCAGCGATCTGCGCTACTGCGGCTATCGGCGCTCGGACGTGCTCGGGATCTACGGGTTCAACCTCGTGCTGCTGCCCGTCAACCTCGCGGGCGTCCTCAGCTCGCTGTTCCAGGGGCTCACCGGCGCGCGGATCGCCTTCCGGCGCACGCCGAAGGTCCGGGCCCGGACGACGCCCGGGCTGCTGTTCGTCGTCTTGCCCTACGTGTTCGTCGTCTTCTCGGTGCTGACGTTCCTCGTCGCCTACGACCACGAACGGTGGGTCAGCGCGGGTGTGGCAGCGGTCAACGCCGTGCTCGCGGCGTATGCGATCGTCGCCTTCATCGGCCTGTGGCACAGCGTCGTCGACGTGTGGCACAACGTCACCGGCTGGCTCTACGTCCCGGCGACCGCGCCCGCCGCGCCGGCCGCCGAGCCCGCCACCGCGGGCGTGGACTGGCGCGCGCTGCTGCAGTACGGCGACTTCGGCGCGCCCGAGCACGAGCCCGAGCGCATCAGCACCGGGCGATTCCGGCGCGAGCAGGTGCCGCAGCTCGGCGTGGTGCCGGAGGAGAATTAGCGTTCCTGCTCGGCGACCGCGGCCGCCGCGGCGCGCGACCGCCGAACCGTGCGCCGCAGCAGCTCGCCGCCCAGCACGGCGGTCGCGACGAGCAGCGCCGCCGCCGCGATGCCCTGCGGTGACGTGAGGTCGGTGATCGAGTCGCCGAGCGCCGCGTAGGCCAGCGCCCGTGGCGCTGCGCCGATCGCCGTCCCGATCAGGATCTGCCAGAGCGACACCCCCACCGCGCCCGCCGCGTAGGAGACCGCAGCGTCCGACAGGCCCGGGATGAGCCGGGCGGTGACGATCGTCGCCACGCCCTGGTGCTCAAGCCACGCCTCGAGCGCGACGACCCGTCGCCCGCCGAACTCGCGAGCGCCGTCGCGCCCGGCATGACGGCCGATGAGCAGCGCCAGCGCCGACGTCGTCAGCGCGCTGCCGAGCGTCGCGAGGAACCCGACCCACGTGCCGAAGAGCGCGCCGCTCGTGGCGGCCAGCAAGGGGCCCGGCACGAGCACCAGCGCGAGGAGGCCGGAGATCGGGACGAACGCCAGCGGCGCGAGCGGGCCGGCCGCCTCGACGGTGGACCGGACGTCGTCGCGCGAGACGACCCCCGTGAGGCCGAAGACGACCCACAGGGTGAGCAGGCCGGCGACGAGGATCGCCAGCCGCGCGCGCGGTCCTACACCGGTTCGATCCCGCGGGACCCGAACCACCGGCTCTCGATCGAGCGCACCTCGTCGGGGTCGCCCGGCTCGCGGTCGTAGTTGATCGTCAGCTCCTCGCCTTCGGCGATGTCGCGCGCGGCGGTGAAGATGATCGCGCTCGCGTCGTCCGCGGCGGCGTAGCCCATGTTCGCCGGGTTGTCGTGGTTGTAGAGGCTGCCGTAGCCCAGCGCGATCGCCGAGAGCTCCTCGTATCCGGGCATCCCGTCGAAGCCGAACACGCGATCGCGGATCGCCGCGGGGAAGTCGTCGGGCTCGCCGGGGAACAGGATCGTCGGCGCGGTCTCGATGACCTCCCCCGCGGCGATGTCCCGCGCGGCGACGACGCCCAGCCCCTTCTCCGGGCCGGTGTCGACGACGCGGCCCAGCGGCGGATCGATCTTCATCGGCCCAGCAGCCGCGTGAGGTCGTCGGTGAACGTCGGGTACGACACGGCGGCCGCTTCCATCCCGCGGACGGTCACGCCCTCGCGGGACGCCAGGCCCGCGATCGCGCCGAGCATCGCGATGCGGTGATCGCCTGCAGCGTCGATCTCGCCGCCGCGCAAGCCGCCCGTCCCGCGCACGATGAACCCGTCGTCCGTGGCCTCCAGGTCGCCGCCCAGGCCGTTCAGCCCGTCGACGACCGTCGCGATGCGGTCGCTCTCCTTGACCTTCAGCTCCTCGGCGCCGCGCACCACCGTCTCGCCCTCGGCGAAGCAGCCGAGCAGCGCCACCAGTGGCAGCTCGTCGATCGCCAGCGGCACCTCCTCGGCCTCGACGGTCGTCGCCTCGAGCGGCCCGGCAGCGACATCGAGATCGCTGACTGGCTCGTGCCCGGGGATCTCGTCGCCTGTGGGGTCCTCGAGCTCGCCGACGACCACCCCGCCCATGCGCAGCAGGATGCGGACGAACCCGATGCGCGTCCAGTTGACGTTCACGTTCTTGACGAGCAGCCGCGCGCCGGGCACCAGCACGCCGGCCGCCAGCCAGAACGCCGCGCTCGACGCATCGCCGGGCACGACGAGCGACTCGGCTTCGAACTCGTCGGCCGCGGCGACCGTGACGTACCGGCCGTTGCGGTGGACCTGGACCCCCATCCGCGCGAGCATCCGCTCGGTGTGGTCGCGGCTGGGCTGCGGCTCGACGACGGTGGTCGAACCCTCCGCCGCGACCCCGGCGAGCAGCACGCAGGACTTCACCTGGGCGCTCGCGACCGGCATCTCGTAGGTCGTCCCGTGCAGGCGGCGGCCGTACACGGTGAACGGCGGGAACCGCTCGTCTGTGGCCTCGATCTCCGCGCCCATCGCGCGCAGCGGCACGGCGATGCGGTCCACCGGTCGCCGCCGGATCGACGCGTCGCCGTCCAGCGTGAAGGACCGGCCCTCCTGGGCGGCGAGCCAGCCCGGCAGCAGGCGCATGAGCGTGCCGGCGTTGCCGACGTCGATGACGCCGTCGGGCTCGCGCGGGTCGCGCAGCCCGACGCCGCGGACGACCACCTCGTCGTCGCGCTCCTCGACGAGCGCGCCGAGTGCCCGGACGGCGTTGAGCGTCGAGTGCGTGTCCTCGGCGTGCAGGTAGCCCGTGATGCTCACCGGGTCGGAGGCCATCGCCCCGAAGATCGCGGCGCGATGACTGATCGACTTGTCAGGCGGGGCGACGACCGAGCCGCGCAGGCGGCCGGCCGGGGAGAACGTCACGTCGGTCATGTGGTCACGGGGTAGCCGAGCCCGCGCACGAGCTCGGCCGCCTTGTCGGCGTGCTCGGCGGCGCACCACAGGGCGATGACGCCGTTGCGATTGTCGGGGCTCGGGGAGAGGGCCATGTCGGAGATGTTGATGCCGGCGCGTCCCAGGGTCAGGGCGACCTCGGCCACGACCCCCGGGGTGTTGGGAACCGCGACCCGCAGCTCGTGGGTGGCGCCGCCGACGAGCCCGGCCTCCAGCAGGCGGCGGCGCTCATCGGCGACCGCGCCCTGCCAGGCCTCGAGCTCGGCGGGATCATCCAGGATGTCACGGACCCGGGACAGCCGGGCGACCGCGTCGTCGATCTGTGCGCGCAGGGCGTCACGATTGGCGTGGTAGATGTCCGCCCACATCGGCGGATTGGCGCCGGCGACGCGCGTCGCGTCGCGGAAGCTCGGGCCGGTCGACGGGATCGTCTCCTCGCCCCCGAGCGCGCGGGCGGTCTGCGCGACCATGAGGTTCGCCAGGACGTGCGGGAGATGGCTGACCGCGGCCAGGACGCGATCGTGGACATCGGCGTCGATGGCCTGCGGGCGGGCGCCGATCGCGGTGAGTAGGCGATGCAGCCGTTCGAAGAGGACGCCCTGCGAGGCGCGCGTCGGCGTGAGGTACCAGGTCGCGTCGTCGAAGAGGTCAGCGCGCGCGTGCTCCACCCCGGCGACCTCCGCGCCCGCGAGTGGGTGTCCGCCGATGAAGCGCTCGTCTCCCCCGAAGGCCTCGACGACCGGGTGCTTGACCGACCCGACGTCGGTCACCGCCGCGTCGGGACCGGCCGCCGCGAGC
>CAMCUD010000021.1 GCA_945878865.1 Bifidobacterium breve
GAGGCCGACGGCGCCCGCGTCGACGAGCTTGAGGACGAGCGCGGCGGTGTACGTCTTCGAGGCGGACGCCAGCGAGAAGCGGGTCGCGGTGGTGGCGCGGCGGGTACGGCGCGCGGTGCGCCGGCCGGTTCGTGCGTCGACGCCGTCGGGATCGACGGCGCGGCCGATCGCTGCCGTCCACGTCACCCGGCCGTTCTGCACGACGGCCGCGGAGACGGCAGGGATCCCCTGCTCGTCGCGTGCCTCCTCGAGCGCGGCTCGCAGCTCGGCGCGGGGCAGCGTCGCGGCCCGCGCCGGCAGCGCGGGGGCGACGACGGCGAGAACGGTGAGGGCCAGGACGCGCTTCACGCCCGAAACGTCGGTCGTCCGGCCGCGGACCTTGAAGGCGCGTGGTCATTTTTCGTCGCATACCGACGAAAAAAGACCACGGTCGCGAGGGGGCGAGTTTCGGCCGGCCGCGGCCTAGAAGGAGCATGCACACCGATCCCTACGACGACGACCGCGACCAGGTCCGCGAGTTCGTCGAGACCGTCCTGCGCACCGGCTTCATGCTCACCGATCTGCTCGGCAGCCTGCTGGACGCGCTCCCCGAGGACGCCTACCCGGGTGAGAGCCCCGCGGAGGTGCTCGTCGAGATGCTCACCGGCTCCGTGCGCCCGGTGGCCGATGCCGCCGGCCCGCACGCGGTCCTCGACGCCACGGCGCTCCTCGGCGCGATGGCCGACCGCACGCTCGACGATCTGCGGGTCGCCGCGGAGCTGGCCCGGCGGCGATAGCGCTGCGCAACTTCGGTCGAACGAACCAGTTAGAACGGTCATGCGAAGTCGACTATCGTTCGGCGTGCTCATGGCTCTTGGCGCGGCTGTGACTCCCGCGCACGCCGCCGATCCGCTGGCCTTGGCCGGCGACCCGGCACACGGCCAGCCCATCGCGCTCACGACGGTTGACCGGCTGACGCTCCGGCCGACCGGGACCCCCATCCTCGAGATCCCGGAGCCGCACGGCCTGCCTAGTGTGGCGCGCGGTGGCCAGCGTCTGGCGATCGGCGTTTCCACAAGCAACCCCGACCCCTCTCAGGGCCGAGTCGGGGTGCAGATCGTCAACGTCCGGCGGCGGACCGTGTCGCGGGCCGTTGCGACGGGCATCGCGGCGGAGGCTGTCGAGTGGTACGCCTCGCGCCGCATCGCCGCGCTCCTGCAGGACGGGCGCCTCGTGCTCATCAACACGGTCAGCGGCCGCATCGTGGCCACCACCTCGTTCGGGAAGCTCCAGTGCACCTACCAGTCCGGCCAGGCCGCCCAGGGCCGCGCCGTGTTTCTCGTCGCGCGTCCTGGCGCTCCGGCCGTGGTGGCGGTCGCTCGCAAGGACTCCACGATGGGCCGGCTGACGCTGCCCCGGGTGCGGTTCGCCGGGCGACGCTGTCAGACGAGGGCGATGGCCGGCGACGGCGAGTACGCCTACGTGTCCGCGCCGGGGACTGGCAGCATCACGCGCATCCGCCTGGCGACCATGGACGTTGACGTGCACCGTGTGCCCGGGTTGCCCGGGGCCGCCACCCGCCAGCTCGCCTGGGCCCGGCGGGGGAGACTGGTCGTCGCCGGAGCGGATGCGAGCCGGCCGGCGGGCGCGGTCGTGGTCGACACGGAACGCTGGCGCGCTCGTTCGCTCGACCACGACGCGTCAGCGGTGCGCCGTGTGGGCCCGCGGGTGCTCACCTTCGGCGCGACATCGACTCTCCGCGCGTTCGGCGGGCCGGCGCTGCGACTCCTCTGGACCGCACCTACGGGCCGCGTGACCGGCGACGTGCAGGCCGACGACCGCGGCGCGCTGATCTACGCCCGGACCAACACCGACGCGGTCGTCCTCGATCCCCGAACCGGTCGTATGCTCGCGCGTCCGGCGCTCGCGTCCACAGCCCGGCTCAACATCATCGGCGGGTCCTAGGCGCCCGCGTACTTGCCGACGACTGATCCCCGTGGGGATCACGGAAGTCAACCGCACCGCGCCGCCGGTAGCCTCGCGGCATGCCCCGGCGCTCCACCCTCCGCACCGCTGCCGCTGGCGCCGCCGCCGCGGTCGGCGGCCTCGCCGCGTGGGACGTCGTCCAGCGCCGCCACGCGATCCTGCACAACTTCCCGATCGTCGGGCACTTCCGCTACCTGCTCGAGGCGGTCGGGCCGGAACTGCGTCAGTACATCGTCACGAGCAACGACGAGGAGCGCCCGTTCTCCCGCGACCAGCGCGCGTGGGTCTACATGTCGTCGAAGGCCAAGCGCAACACGTTCGGCTTCGGCAGCGACAACGACATGGAGGACGTCGACGACTACCTCATCATCAAGCACGCCACCCCGCCGTGGCCCGCGCCGGAGCCCGGGCGGCCGGGCAGCCCGCCCGAGCATCTCGTGCCGAGTCTGAAGGTGCTCGGTGCGGCGCACGGCCGGCGCCACGCGTTCCGCCCGGCGTCGATCGTCAACGTCAGCGGGATGAGTTTCGGCGCGCTCTCGGCGAACGCGATCAGCGCACTGAACCTCGGCGCCGCCGCCGCGCCGTGTCTGCAGAACACGGGGGAGGGCGGCCTGGCGCCGGCCCACCGTCACGGCGGCGAGCTCATCTTCCAGATCGGCACCGGATACTTCGGATGCCGCGACGAGCGCGGCCGCTTCGACCTCAACCGTCTGCAGGAGACCATCGCCGGCGCACCCGTTCGCGCGCTGGAGATCAAGCTGAGCCAGGGCGCCAAGCCGGGGCTCGGCGGCATGCTGCCCGGCCGGAAGGTCACGCCGGAGATCGCGGCGATCCGCGGGGTCGAGCCGGGGAAGGACTGCGTCAGCCCGACCCACCACAGCGCGTTCGGCTCGGTGCCTGAGCTGTGCGACTTTGTCGAGCGGCTCGCCGAGGCGACCGGACTGCCGGTCGGCATCAAGTCGGCGGTCGGCGTCGGGGCGTTCTGGGACGAGCTCGCGATGCACATGGCCCGCACGAACACCGGCCCGGATTACGTGCTCGTCGACGGCGGGGAAGGCGGGACGGGGGCGGCGCCGCTGGCGTTCAGCGACCACGTCGCGCTGCCGTTCAAGATCGGCTTCAGCCGCGTGTTCGCCCGCTTCGCCGCCGAAGGGCTGGCCGACGACATCGTCTTCATCGGCTCGGGCCGGCTGGGGCTCCCCGACGCCGGGCTGTTCGCCCTCGCGCTGGGCTGCGACATGATCAACGTCGGGCGCGAGGCGATGATGTCGATCGGGTGCATCCAGTCGCAGCGCTGCCACACCGACCGCTGCCCGACCGGCGTCGCCACGCAGAACCGCTGGCTGACTCGCGGCCTGGAGCCCGTCGGGAAGGCCGAGCGGGCGGCCAACTACATCCGCATCCTGCGCGGCGAGATGCTCGCGCTCGCGGGGACCTGCGGCGTGCCGCATCCCGGCCTTGTCGGCCCCGACCAACTCGAGCTCATCGACACCGGGTTCCGCGCGCGGACGGTGCGTGAGGTCTTCGGCTACGAGGCCGACTGGCTGGCGCCCCGACAGGAGCAGGTCGCCGAGGCCGCCGCGCTCATGGCGGTGGCCGAGGCGGCGGAATCCTAGGCGGCGTAGCGCTTCGCCGCGCGCGCCCGGGCCTTCTCGGCTTCGACCTCGCGGTTCTTCGGCGGCGCCTGCGTCACGAGTGCGTCGAGCAGCTCACGGGACGCCGCCGTGACCGCCTCGACCGCGCGCTCAAACGCCTCGGCGTTGGCCTGCGACGGCTTCGTCGACCCGCTGATCTTGCGGACGTACTGCAGCGCGGCGGCGTGGACCTCGTCGTCGGTCGCCGGCGGCTCGAAGTTGTGGAGCGTTCGGATGTTCCGGCACATGACGTCAGCCTACCCCGGCATGCTGGGCGCGATGCTCGAGCACGAACGCCAGCTGGAGCTTCTGCGCGGGGAGGTCGTCGCGCTCATCGACGACCACGTCGTCACGGCGCAGTGGTGTGCGCGCGCAGGGCGATTCGGCGACGACGGCCTGCGGGTCATCAAGGCGCTGAAGCGCTGGACCGCGCGCGGCGACCATCCGGCCGACCGCGCACCCGCGTGGAACATCCTGGCGCTCACGCCCACCCGGCTCGTCGTGTGCTCCGGGCGCTACGTCAAGCGCCTGCCGCCGGTGGAGCCGACGGGCGTGCTCGCCGCGTGGCCGCTCGATCAGGTCGAGCTCACGAGCCGGCGCATCAAGGTCTCGTCGTTCTTCGCCTCGACGGGCTCGACGTACGACTCGACCATGCGCCGCGCCACCATCCGCTGGGACGGCGAGGAGCGGCCGCTCGAGCTGGACTTCCCGAACGACCGCCTCGCGCGCGACACGCTGAAGCTGGCGAGCCAGGCCTGTGCCGACGCCTAGTCGCGGACGCTTCCGCGGAAGCGCAGCGTCGCCTTCGTCCCCTTCAGCGATCCGCTGAACGAGCCGCCGCCGCTCACGTTGCGGAACTTGCCGGTGCCGCCGGCGGCCTTCCACGTCCCGCGGACCGGCGAAGCGCTCGTGACCTTCCCGCGAATCCGCACGGTGCCGCCGGAGTACTTCAGCGTGGCGTTGAGGTTCGGCAGCGACAGGCTGCCGCGCACCGTGCCGTTGCCGTACGGACGGCCGCTCACCGTGCCGGTGAAGCTCGGCACGCCCTTGACCTTCACCGTGGCGTTGACCGACTTCGACGCGGCGCCGTTCGTCGCGGGCGCGGCGACCGCGAAGGCCGCAGCGATCGTGGCGGCACCGGCCGCCCAGCGGTTCATGACCGTCAGCGTCATGCGAGTTCCCCCTCGAGACATCGGCGGCGAGCCCCCTGCACGCCGCTTCGAGCGGGAGATCCTACCGGTCGGGCGAACCGGCGCATCCGACGGGGCACGGGCGTAGGCTCGGCCCATCGTGCTCACCTTCCGTGATCCTCCCCCCGATCCGGAGTGCGCCTGCTGCTGCGGCGGAGGTTTCGTGGCTGCGGGTGACGAGCACGTGGCCTGCCCGGCGTGCCGCCCCGTGGCGCACGGGCTCGAAGCCGAGCGCCGGGGCGCGACGTGCGCACCGGCGCCGGCGCGGCGCCGCGGCCGGTTCGTCGCGACGCGCCTGACCGATCGCGGCCTCGAGCCGCTGAAGCTCCTGCGCTAGCCCTGCGCTTCCGCGAGCGCGTCGCGGATGAACGGGCCGAGCAGTTCGGCGACCGCGTCGGGCGTCATGTGCGCCGGGCCCTCCGGGAGCGTGGCGAAGCTGATCGCCAGCCGGACCACGCTCTCGGCCAGCAGCGTCGCCTTGCGCTCGGCCACGCCGGGCCACCCCTCGGCGAAGACGCGGCCGAGCCGCTCGGTCGCCGTGTCGATGACCGGCCCGCCATGCGTGGTGATGAGCGGCAGGAGCTCGTCGGTGCCGTCGCCGGCGAGCACGGAGCGCAGGAGCGGATTCCGGGCGGCCGCCAGCAGGAAGACGCCGAACGCCGTGGAGACGGCCTTCGTCGGGTCGTCGAGGTTCGCCTCGACGGCCTCCTCGACGGCGGCGAGGAACCGGTCGACCTCGCGCAGCACGAACGCCTGGGCGAACTCCTGGCGCGAACCGAACTCGTTGTAGAGCGTCTGGCGGCTGACCCCCGCGCCCTTGGCGACGCCCGCCATCGTCACCTGGCTCCAGGTGCGGTCCTCGAGCAGGTCGACGGCGGCGTCCAGGAGCGAGTCGCGCAGCAGCTCACGCGCGGCCTCGGCGTAGGGGAGTCGGCGGGGTGGCGCCACCCGCTCCATGATGCCGGGCGGATTCACGACGGGCGCTCAGGGGTGTCCGGAGAAGGAGCCTCTGGCGAGTTCTCCGAGTGGTACGCCGAGCCGCCAGGCGAGGCGTCCACGAAGTCGAGCTTGTCGCGCACGCCGCAGTCCGGGCACGTCCAGTCGTCCGGGACCTCCGCAAACGGCGTGCCGGGCGGGAAGCCCTCGCGCGGCACGCCCGCGGCCTCGTCGTAGACGAAGCCGCACTCCGGGCAGCGGTAGACGCTCATGCGGCCGCGGTCCCGTACTTCTTGAGCATGCGCTTGCGGGCGCGCGGGTGGATGTTCGCCTTGGTCACGTCGCCACCGTAGTGCTCGACGACGCGGTGGTCCATGACGCGCTTCCACACGGGCGGCACGTACGCGGCGAGGATCATCGTCGCGTAGCCGGCGGGCAGCTCGGGCGCGCCTTCCCAGTTGCGCAGCGCCTGGTAGCGGCGCAGCGGATGCGCGTGGTGGTCGGAGTGGCGCTGCAGGTGGTAGAGGAACACGTTGCTGGCGACGATGTTCGAGTTCCAGCTGTGCTCCGGCGCGCAGCGCTCGTAGCGGCCGTCCTCGCGCTTCTGGCGCAGCAGGCCGTAGTGCTCGAGGTAGTTGACGACCTCGAGCATGCTGAAGCCGAAGATCGCCTGGATGAGCAGGTACGGCAGGATCGCCGGGCCGAACGCGATGATCAGGGCGGCCCACAGGACGAGGCTGATGCACCACGCGTTGACGAGGTCGTTCTTCAGCGTCCACGGGCTCGTGCCCATGCGGTCGAAGCGCAGCTTCTCGAGCTTCCAGCCCGAGCGGAAGCTCCCGATGATCGTGCGCGGCAGGAACTCGTAGAAGTTCTCGCCCAGGCGCGAGCTCGCGGGATCCTCCGGGGTGGAGACACGGACGTGATGGCCGCGGTTGTGCTCGATGACGAAGTGCCCGTACCAGGTGGGCGCCAGCGCGATCTTCGCCAGCCACTTCTCGATCGCCTCGCGCTTGTGGCCGAGCTCGTGGGCGTTGGCGATGGCGATGCCGTTGACCGAGCCGACGGTGAACGCGAGGCCGACGGACTGCACGATCCCGATGTCCTGCGTGCCCCACACCCAGCAGGCGAAGACGAGGGAGACGTACTGCATCGGGATGAAGAGGTACGTGCACCAGCGGTAGTACCGGTCCTCTTCCAGCCACTTGATGACGGCGTCCGGCGGGTTGTTGGGATCGGTGCCAAAGATGGTGTCGAGCAGCGGCATGAAGATGAAGATGAACATCGGGCCGAACCACCAGAACACCCCGAGCCCGGTGGCCTCGACGAGGCCGTAGGCCGCGATGGGCAGCGCCGGGACGACGATTCCGAGCAGCCAGGCATAGCGCTTGGAGTCCTTCCACGTCGGCGCGATGGCCTCCGTGTCGGATTCGTGGTGGTGATGCGCGTGAGCGTGCGCGTGTGCGGACATCAGGGGACAGAGACTCCTAAGACGTGGGCATCACAGCCGGTTGGCGTCGGCCAGGATGACACGAATGGCGTTGCGTGTAAAGAAGAAGGCAATTTCATGCCTTCTCTGTCCATGTCGGCATGTGACGGCGGTCACTGAAGTGACATTGCCCCGTGTCGGAATCAGCGCTACAACTTGTGCGGTCCGGCACCTGCCAGCCGGGCGCGGATGCGTTCCTGAGGGGGAGGTCGAACACCGCGCGGCATCGCCGGCCGCGCGGCGCTCGATCCCCACGCACGCGAGATACTCCGGGGCATGCATCGGCTTCTGCTCCCGCTCGCCGCGGTCTGCGCGGCCATGTGCCTCGCGCCGGCCTCGGCGTTGGCCAAGCGCTACGACGTCCCCGCGACCATGGGCGACAAGCTCACCGCCCTCGTTCAGGAGACCCCCGTCGCGGTTCTGCTGCCGCAGACCCTGGCGCTCGACTATGACGGCGCGCTGTACGCCACGAACGTCGTGGCGGGCACGAAGCGCTGGTCCGTCGATCTCGCCGGCGATCCGGACTGCAACGGCGCGAACGCCTGCACCCTGGCCTGGCTGTCGGCGCAGCAGGGTGCGCGCCACAGCAACCGGATCAAGGTCAAGCTCGCCGGCGGACGCACCGGCTGGTACCGGGCACTGTCCTGCGGCGGCTCCTGCTCGCCGGGCTCGATCGAGTTCAGCCGCGGCGGGGTGCTCTTCGAGATCCAGGCGCGGGTCGCGCAGAAGGGCAAGAGCGAGAAGGCGCTGCTGGTCGCGGCGGCCAACTCGGCGCTTGCGTCAGGCCCGCGCTGAACGCATGAACGCGCGGGGCGGCCGGGCCGCCCCGCGCTGATCCTGACCGACCGTCAGGAGGTCTTGAGGGTGAACGTCGCCGTCATCGCCTTGGCGACGGCGCCGTCCGTGCCCGTTGCCCGGGCCGTGACGCGGTAGACGCCGGGCGCAAGGGAGCGCTTGGCCGAGATCCGGCCGCCGAAGCGCACGCTGTGCTCACCGGCGGTCGTCACCTTCACGGAGAAGCCGCCCCGGACCGGGGTGAAGTACCGGCAGCGCTTCTTCGTGGCGTTCTTGCGCGTCAGCTTCACGCAGGACGTGCCGACCTTGCGGCCCGTCGCGGCCTTGGCGAACGTGAACCGCACGGTCGCCGGCTTCGTCACGGTGAAGCGGAACTGGCCGCCGGACCTCACGAGCTTCGGCAGCAGCGACGTGCGGCGGACCGACGCGCTCGCCGACAGCTTCGTGATGGCGGTCTGCACTTCGGTCGTCGGCGGCACCGTCGTGGGCGGCGTGGTCGTCGTCGGGGGCGGCGTGGTCTGCGGGGCGGGCGCCGAGACCCCCGTGATCCGCGCGACCTTCTTCGCCGTCTCCAGGCCGACCCACAGCGTGTCGTTTGCGCCCTTGGCGATCCGGCGCGGGCCGGAGTTCGCTGAGAGCGGGAGCGTGGTGAACGCGCCGTCGGCCGTCACCCGCGCGACGTCGTTGCCGGCGAACCGGGCGATCCAGTACGCGGCGTCGTTGGCGTAGACGATGCCCTCCGGGTCCTTGCCGGTCATCACCGCGCCGCCGGTGACCGAGGTCGGGCCGAGCGCGGCGCCGCCGGTGATGAAGCCCATGTCGCGCGGCTTGGCGGCCGGTGCGGTGAACGCGATCTGGTTGCCCGGCCCGGCGGCGACCTGCCGCGCGCCGTTGGTGTTGTCGGTGTCGACGCCGACGAACGACGACGCGCCAGCGGTCGTCACCCGCGTGACCCGCTGGGTGCCGAAGCTCGCGAGGTACAGCGCGCCGTCACCGCCGGAGGCGATGCCCTCCGGGATGCCCATGCCGGCGACCGGGACCTGCGTCGACGTGCCGTCGGACGGCTTGATCTTCACGACCTTGTCGGTGCCGCCGGTCCACAGGTTGCCGTCGCTGCCGAGCGTGATCGCTTTCGAGTCGACCCCGGTGGCGGCGAAGTTCTCAGCGCCCGCGGGGTTCGCCGGCAGGAACCGCGAGACGGCGGCCGTTCGCGTGACCCACAGGTACGTGCCGTCACTGGCGATGCCCGAGGCGTCCTGGAGATTGGCGACGTTGTAGCCGGTGACGGTCCCGTCCGGCGTGATCTTCGCGATGTCGTCGCCGTTGGACGCGCCCTGGATCGGGACCCAGATGTTCCCGTCCGGGCCCTGCGTGAGGTACTTCGGCGTGCCGTTGCCGGGGAGGGCGAACTCGCCGGCCACGGCTGGGGCGGCGTGCGCCGGTCCGGCGGCGGCCAGTGCAGCCGCGAGCGTCGCGGCGAGGCCGAGCGTGGTGGTGCGGATGCGCGAGCTGGTCATGCAAGGAGTGTCCTCCTGTCCAGCTCGGGCGTCTGTCAAGTGCGCGACAGACTCAGCTGCAGCCGGTGATCCCGCCGTCGACCGGGATGATCGCCCCCGTCAGGTAGGCGCCGGCCTTCGAGGCGAGGAACAGCGTGGCGCCGACGATGTCGTCCTCCTCGCCGATGCGTCCGAGCGGCACGGTCGACGCGACCATCGCGCGGCTCTCCTCGCTCTGGAGCATGAACGCCGTCATCTTGCTCTCGAACGGGCCCGGCGCGATCGCGTTGACCGTGATCCCTTCGCCCGCCAGGCGCTTGGCGAGATGACGGGTGAGCATGTGGACGGCGGCCTTGCTCGCGCTGTAGCTGTAGTTCTCCGTCAGCGGCGTGCGCAGCCCGTCGATCGAGCCGATGTTGATCACGCGCGCGCCGTCGGCGGCCCGCAGCGGCTCGAGCAGGGCCTGGGTGAGGTTGAAGATGCCGCGGACGTTGGTGTCCATCACCCGGTCCCACGCGTGGTCGGGGAACTCGCCGAGCGGCGCGCCCCAGGTCGCGCCCGCGTTGTTGACGAGCAGATCGAGCTTGTCGACCTTCCCGCTCACGGCCGCGGCGAGCGCCAGACAGCCCTCCTCGGTCGACAGGTCGGCCGGGATCGCACTGGCCGCGCCGAACTGCTTGAGCTCGGCGACGGCCTCCTCGCACGCGTCGGCCTTGCGCGAGGAGATGATCACCTCGGCGCCCGCGCGCACGAGGCCGCGGGCGATCATCAGGCCCACGCCGCGGGAACCGCCCGTGACAAGGGCGGTGCGGCCGTGGACGGAGAAGAGCTCGGACGGATGGGTCGAGGACATGGAGGCGACCCTATCCGCCGGATGAACCGGATTCGCGCGCACCAATGCTCAGCAGACGTGGAAGCACACCGGCGCCTGCGATATACCGTCTCGGTCCCTGGGAGGTCCTCTGCTCCGCCTGCGCGTCCCGCTGCTGCCTGTCATCGTCGCCCTCGCGACCCTGGTCGCGTGCGCGCCTGCGCGCGCGGCGACGCTGCCGTCGGGCTTCTCCGAGCGCAGCGTCGTCACCGGGTTGTCGATGCCGACCGCCGCGGCGTGGACGCCGGACGGCCGGCTCCTCATCACCGAGAAGGCCGGGCTGGTCAAGCTCGCCGATCCCGGACAGACGACCGCGCGCACGATCCTCGACCTGCGCTCCGTGGTCCACAGCTACTGGGACCGCGGGCTGCTCGGCATCGCCGTCGACGGCCAGTTCGCGACGAACCCCTACGTCTACCTGCTGTTTACGTACGAGATGAACCCGGCCGATCCGGACCGGTTCGGCGAGATGACCTCCCAGCTGCGCCGGTACCGGCTGACCGCCGCGGGGGACCTCGTCGACGGCACGCCGATCCTCGGCACGTTCACCGGGTCGCTGTGCCCGGCGCCGTCGAACGCCGTGGACTGCATCCCGTCGGAGGGCGACTCGCACTCCATCGGCAGCGTGAGGTCGGCCGCCGACGGGACGCTCTTCGTCGGCTCGGGGGACGCGGCGAGCTACTCGAAGGTCGACCCGCTCGCGCTGCGGACGTACGACGAGCAGAGCCTGGCCGGCAAGATCGTGCACATCGACCGAACCGGCCGCGGGCTCGCCGGCCACCCGTTCTGCCCGGGCGAATCCGACCTGTCGAAGGTGTGCACGAAGGTCTTCGCCAAGGGCTTTCGCAACCCGTTCCGCTTCGAGCTGCTGCCCGGCGACGCGGGGCTTGTCGTCGGCGACGTCGGCTGGAGCGAGCACGAGGAGGTCGACCTCGTCCGGACGGCCGGGGGGAACTACGGCTGGCCCTGTTACGAGGGCACCGCCCGCACCAGCGGCTATGACGCCTACGCGCAGTGCACCGCCGAGTACGCGAAGGAGGGCACGGCGCTGGCCGACCGCCAGCCGAACTGGACGTACGATCGCGCGGGCCAGGACGCCGCGGTGGTGGGCGGGCCTGTCTATCCCGGAGGCACGTATCCCGCGGGATACAGCGGCAGCGTGTTCGTCGCCGACTACGCGCAGCAGTGGATCAAGCGCCTGACGCTCGACGGCTCCGACCGCGTGACGGCCGTCGCCTCCTTTGCGACCGACTGGTCCGGCGTCCAGCTGCTGCTCACGCCGGCCGGAGATCTCGCGTACGTGTCCTTCGGGACAGGCGCCGACGGCAGCGGATCGATCAAGGCGATCTCGTACGGCACCGGCAACCGCGCGCCGACGGCGAAGGCCGCTGCGACCCCGTCCAGCGGTGGGGCGCCGCTCACCGTGCGCCTCTCCTCGTCGGGCTCGAGCGACCCCGACGGAGACGCGCTCGCGTACCGCTGGACCTTCGGCGACGGATCGGATCCGAGCACCGACCCGGCCCCGCAGCACGTCTACAGCGCGCCGGGCACGTACACCGCGACGCTCACCGTCGACGACGGCCGCGGGCAGGCCGCCACCGACACCGTGCGCATCACGGTCGGCAATGACCCGCCGACGCCGAGGATCTCGGCGCCCGCGGCGGGTGCGACGTTCCGCGCGGGGGAGGTCGTCGACCTCGCCGGCGGCGCCACGGATCCGGAGACGGGCGCTTTGTCCGCCGACGCGCTGACCTGGCGGGTGACGCTGCATCACTCCGCGCACACCCACCCGATCCTCGAGGTCGCGGGTACCGCGAGCCCGAAGTTCCGCGCGGTCTCCGACCACGACGCCGACAGCTGGTACGAGGTCGTGCTGACGGCGACCGATCCGACGGGCCTCAGCGCGAGCACCACGCTGGAGCTGCGACCCGAAACGATCTCGCTGCAGATCACCAGCACGCCGAGCGGCGCCCCCGTGACGTATGCGGGCCGGTCGCGGACGACGCCGGTCGCCCAGGACGCGGCCGTGGGCTTCAAGACCTCCGTCTCGGCGGCGCAGCGGTTCGTCAAGGACGGGCGGGTCTGGGAGTTCGCGGGCTGGTCGGACGGCGGCGAGCGCCTGCACGACCTCACGATCCCGGCGGGCGCGCTGTCGCTGAAGGCGACGTACACCGATGCGGGCGCCGCGACGGGCGCCCTGGTCGCGAGCGCGGCGACGACGGCGTTCGGCACGGTGGCCCCGGGCGACAGCGCGACGAAGACAATCACGCTGCGCAACTCCGGCACGACGCCGGTCACGATCACCGGCTCGACGCTGCCCGGCGGCCAGTTCGCGCTCGACAGCCCGCTGGCGACCGGCACGGTCATCCCCGCCGGCGGCCAGCTCTCCCGCACGGTCACCTTCACGCCGACCGAGCTCGGGGAGGTCCAGGCCCGGTGGCGGGTGGCCGCCGACGACGGCAGCATCGTCTCGGCCGACCTCACCGCCGCGGGCGCGATCCCCGGGATCACGGACGCGCGGTGGAAGCGCGCGGGGGAGGCGAAGGTCTCCGGCGCGACGCTCGACCTGCAGACCGTCGCGCGCGACCGGCGCGGCACGTCATTCTGGCCCGTGCCCGTCGACGCCCGCCGGCTCGACGCGACGTTCGACGCGCTCATCACCGGCGGGACCGGCGCGGACGGCATGGCGCTCGTCCTCGCCGATCCCGCGCGCGGCGCGACCGCGACGTCCCTGGGCGCCAGCGGCGGCGGGCTCGGCTTCGCCGGGATCCCCGGCTGGGGCGCGGCGCTGGCGACGTGGGCGAACAACGGCGTGAACGGGCCGTTCGCCGGGATCACCGACGGCGCGGCCGCGGGCTCGTCGCTGCTGCGCTGGCTGGCGACGACGCAGAACGTGCCGGCGCTGCGCTCGACGACGCCGAACCGTGTGCGGGTGCAGATCGTCGACGGCGCGATGCGGGTGTCGATCAACGGGGTGCAGCGGGTCACCGCTCCGGTGGCGCTTCCCGATCGGGTGCTCGTCGGGTTCTCCGGCGCGACGGGTGGCCGGACTGATCGCCACGCGGTGTCGAACGTGACGATCGGCGGAGCGCCGGGCCCGGCGCTGCCGCCGCCTGACGGAACGGGCGGCGGGACGACGCCGGCCGAGCCGCCTTCGCTGCGGATCACGAACACCGTCGTCGCGCCGCCGGGCTCGGCGCAGGAGGGGACGTCGGTGCGGATCGCCGGCACGTGCCCGGCGACGGTCGGGCCGCTGACGATCGCGTCGGGCGCCTCGGCGGCGCCGTCGCTGGGCAGCGCCGCCGCCGGCGCGACCTGCGCGCTCCAGCAGGACGCGCCCGCGGGTGACGGGTGGTCGACCACGGTGGCGGTCAACGGCGGCGAGCCGCAGGCGCTCACCGTGACCGGCGGCGTGCTGAAGGTCCCATCGTTCGCGCTCAAGGAGGGGCCCAACACCGTCGTGCTGACGAACCGCTGGCAGCCACCCCTGGCGGGCCCGTCGGTGCCCGATCCGTCGGCGGGCGGCTGGACGCTGAACGGCAGCGCGTCGGTCGCGGGCGGCGCGCTCCAGCTCACGCCGCCGACGCAGGACGTCAAGGGCAGCGCGTTCTGGCCGCAGACGGTGGCGACCGACGGCCTCGTCGTGTCGTTCGACGCGACCGTCGCCGACGGCACGGGCGCGGACGGGATGGCGATGATCCTGGGTGACCCGTCGCGCGGGGCGGTGCCGTTGTCGCTGGGCGGCGGGGGCGGCAGCTTCGGCTTTGGCGGGGTCCCCGGCTGGGGTGTCGCGCTGGGCGCCTATCCGAACGGGACGCAGACGACGGGGAACTTCATCGGTCTCTCCGATGGCGCGCAGGCCGGGGCGTGGCAGACGCTGAGCTGGCTGCAGACCTCGTCGCTGCTGACGCCGCTGCAGAACACGACACGGCGGGTGCGCGTCGCGATCAGCGCCGGCGTCGTGACGGTCTCGCTGGACGGCGTCACCGTCCTGTCCAGGGCGGTCACGCTCCCGAGCCGTGTCCTGCTCGGCTTCAGCGCGGCGACCGGTGGGCTGACGAACCGCCACACGGTGCGTAACCTCGCCGTCAGCGGTGCGGGGACCACGCCGACGCCACCCGCCGCGGCGACGCTGCGCGTGCGCAGCACGGTCGTGGCGCCCGCCGGCTCCTCGGAGGCGACGACCGCGGCGGCCGTCAGCGGGTCGTGCCCGAGCGCGTTCACCACCAGCGTCCCCGCGGGCGGCAGCACGACCCCCGCGCTCACCGGTGCGACCGAAGGCGTGTCCTGCGCGGTGGCGCAGACCGCACCGACCGGGACGGGCTGGGCGACGACGGCGTCGGTCAACGGCGGGCCCGCGCAACCGCTCACCGTGTCGGGCGGCGTTCCCGCGTTTACGCTGAAGGCGGGCGAGAACACGGTCGCCTTCGCCTCGACGTACACGCCGCCCGGGGGCAGCGCCGTCCCTGACCCGTCAGCCGGCGGCTGGACGCTCAATGGCAGCGCGTCGGTGACCGGAGGGTCGTTGCAGCTGACGCCCGCCGCGGAGGACGTCAAGGGCAGCGCGTTCTGGCCGCAGACGGTGGCGACCGACGGCCTCGTCGTGTCGTTCGACGCGACCGTCGCCGACGGCACGGGCGCGGACGGGATGGCGATGATCCTGGGTGATCCGTCGCGTGGGGCGGTGCCGTTGTCGCTGGGCGGCGGGGGCGGCAGCTTCGGCTTTGGCGGGGTCCCTGGCTGGGGTGTCGCGCTGGGCGCCTATCCGAACGGGACGCAGACGACGGGGAACTTCATCGGTCTCTCCGATGGCGCGCAGGCCGGGGCGTGGCAGACGCTGAGCTGGCTGCAGACCTCGTCGCTGCTGACGCCGCTGCAGAACACCACGCGGCGGGTGCGCGTCGCGATCAGCGCCGGCGTCGTGACGGTCTCGCTGGACGGCGTCGCCGTCCTGTCCAGGGCGGTCACGCTCCCGAGCCGCGTCCTGCTCGGCTTCAGCGCGGCGACCGGCGGGCTGACGAACCGCCACACGGTGCGCAACCTGAGCGTGTCGACCGCCTGAGCGCGCCGGTACTGGACGAGAGTCCGAGCCGGTACTGGGGATGCGCCAGCATGCCACGACCGCCGATACGGATGTCAGGCGTTCCACCCGCCCATGCTCATCGCTGCCGCTCTCACCATCCTGCTCGTCGTCGCTGCCTGCGGCGTCGCCGTCGCGCGCCGCCGCCGTCGCGTGGCCATGAACGACGCGCGCGCCGCCGCGCTCTCGTCACTGACGATGGAAGGCATGCTCGTGCTCGACGAGCGCGACCGTGTCGCGTGGGTGAGCGATCACGCGCTGCGGATACTTGGCGCCCGGCGCGATGCGCTGATCGATCAGCGCCTCGACGAGATCACCGACCCGGAGCTGCGACGCCTGCTCGGCCGCGTGGACCTCACGATGTCGCGGGGCCGGGAGGACGACGTGGTCGTCGAGCGTGCGCGGGACGGGCGCACCTCGCAGCACCTGTGCCTCGGCGGCGCTGAGCTGCACGACGAGCAGGGCCGCTACATCGGCGCCGCCGTCTGGGTTCAGGACATCACCGACCGCATTCACGCCGACCGCCGGCTCGAGGCCAGCGAGGCGCGCTACCGGCGGCTGGTCGAGACCGCCCACGAGATCATCTGGAGCTGCGACGAGCAGCTGCGCATGACGTTCGTCAACGGCGCGATCGAGGAGGTCCTCGGCTTCACCACCGAAGAGTCGATCGGGCAGCCGCTGCTGGCCACCGTGCCGGACGAGCACCGGGAGGCCGCGCAGGAGGCGGTGCGCCGCGTGCTGGCCGGCGTGCCGCGCCTGGAGCTCGAGACGGTCATGCGCCGCGCCGACGGCGTCGACATCGACGTCGCCGTGGATCTCGTCCCGCTGGTCGAGCGCGAGCAGATCGTCGGCGTGTCGGGTATCAGCCGCGACATCACCGCGTACCGCATGGCCGAGGCCGAGCGGGAACGCGCGAGCGCCCGCGCCGGGGCGATCGCCGAGCTCGGGCGCCGCGCGCTGCAGCTCGCCGAGCCCGCGGCGTTCATGACCGAGGCGGCCCGGACGCTGGCGTCCGTCTTGGAGCTCGGCTGCGGGCTCGTCCTCGAGTACGACCGCGACACCCGCGACCTGCGCGTCGTCGCGGAGGTCAGCGCCACCCCCGAGCTGCGGTCGCTGTGTGAGGTGCACGCCCCGGAGGACCACGACGGCCATCTCGGGTTCGCGCTGCGTGTCGGGACCGTCGCCACGCTTCCCGGCGCCGACCGCCGCCAGACCGAGGACGAGGAGGCGTTCCGGACGTTCGGGCTGCGCAGCGGCCTGGCGATCCCCGTCCAGGTGCGCGGCCGGACCTTCGGGCTGCTCGCCGGCTACACCCGCGACGCACGCCGCTTCGATCCGGCGGAGATCGCGTTCGCCGAGTCGGTCGCGAACGTCGTCGGCTCCGCAGTGGAGCGCCTCCAGGTCGAGCGCGCGGATCGCGAGCGCGCCCTGACCGACCAGCTCACGGGGCTGCCGAACCGTGCGCTGTTCATGGACCGCCTGCGCGGCGCGGTGGCCCGTGCCCGGCGCAGCGGGGATCACGTCGCGGTCTTCATGGTCGGCGTCGACGGCTTCAAGACGATCAACGACGGCCTCGGCCGGTCCGCCGGCGACGACCTGCTCGCGACGATCGCCCAGCGCTTGCGCACCGAGGTGCGTGCCGCCGACACCGTCGCGCGCCTCGGCGGCGACGAGTTTGTCGTCCTCTGCGAGACGCTCGGCGGCGAGCGCGACGCCGTGGCCATCGCGGCGACGCTCAGCGAGCTGTGGCGCGAGCCGTTCGTCCTGGACGCCGGCGAGGTCTACACCACGGGCAGCATCGGGGTTGCGGTGGCCGAGGCGGGCGCCGCCGGCGCCGACGACCTCCTGCGCGACGCCGACGCCGCGATGCAGCGCGCCAAGCGCCGAGGCCGCGGGCGGTTCGAGCTCTTCGACGAGGAGCTGCGGGCCCGCGTCGGCGAGCGGATGCAGCTCGAGCTCGACGTGCACCGCGCGCTGGAGCTCCAGCAGTTCCGCGTCGTGTACCAGCCGATCGTGCATCTCGGGACGGGCACGGTCTCCGGCGCCGAGGCGCTGCTGCGCTGGGACCACCCCGAGTGGGGCGCCGTCTCGCCGATGGAGTTCATCCCGGCTGCCGAGCGCACGGGCGACATCGTCGCCATCGGCGAGTGGGTGCTGCGCGAAGCGTGCACCCAGGTCGCGCGGTGGCAGGAGCGCTGGCCCGGCTTCACGCTGTCGGTCAACGTCTCCGGCCGGCAGATCGCCGACCCGTCGCTGCCCGACCGCGTCGCGGCGATCGTCGCGGAGGCGCAGCTCGCGCCGGGCACGCTGGGCCTGGAGATCACCGAGAGCGTGCTCATGGAGTCCGACGTCGACCCCGAGGTGATCCTCGCGCGCCTGCGGGCGGCGGGCGCCCGGCTGCTGCTCGACGACTTCGGCACCGGCTACTCGTCGCTGAGCTACCTCAAGCGCTTCCCCCTCGACACGCTGAAGGTCGACCGCTCCTTCGTCGACGGGCTGGGCGAGGAGGACGAGGACTCGGCGATCGTCGCGGCGATCGTGCAGCTCGCCTCGACGCTCGACCTCACGGTGGTGGCGGAGGGTGTCGAGACGGCCGAGCAGCTCGACCAGCTCTGCATGCTCGACTGCGACCTCGCGCAGGGCTACCTACTCAGCCGCCCGCTGGACGGCGAGGACCTCGAGCGGCTGCTCGGGGACGCGTCGCAGCCGGTGCTGCGGGTCGCGTAGGCGCTCTGCGTCGCTTGAGCGATCTGGCAGGCCTGCGTCAGACTGTCCGCGTGCAGATCGTGCGCCGTGTTGTCTGCATCACCACGTGGACATCGCGGATCGCGGCGCTGGCGATCACGCTCGCGGTCCTTGCGGCCGGTGGGGTGCTCGAGCGGCTCATCCGTCGCACGAGAACCGCGAACGTCTGATCACCGTCGCTGGAGTGACGGTGATCAGACGTTCGGCGGGAAGGAGGGGATCGTGCGGCGTCTCCAGGTCACGATGATCGTCGCCGCCGCGCTCGTGGTCGGGTTCTGGCTCGGCGGCTTCGTGGTGTTGGATGGCGCGCTGCTGCTCGGCGACGAGTGCGTGGACGGGGCGTGGTCCTCATCGTTTGACGGGGCGCGGCGCCTGAACGGAAGCTGGCGCGCCGTCCCGCCGGGGGTGCGGTGCGTTGTCACAGGCGAGGGCGGCGCCGTCTTGGCCGAGCGTGTCACGCCAAGCGCCGCGACGTGGATCGTGGCGCTCATCCCGTCCGTCGCGATGGGGCTGGTCCTGCTCACGCGCCGGCCTGCCCTCCGGTGAACGTCTGATCACCGTCGTCATAGCGACGGTGATCGGACGTTCGGCGCGTGGGGGCGGCGACGTTACGCCAGCCGCGCCGCGTGGTCCGCTTCCGCCGCCGCCGCGTCCTGCTCGAGCGGCACCGCGTAGACGATGTGCGCGCGGTGGATCGAGGCGAAGCGGTGCGTCCGCGTCGGGCCGCTGCCGTCCAGCGGGGTGATCTCGACGTCGGTGAGCGCCACGAAGTCCCGCTCGGTGGCGTTGAGCATGTCGGTGATCCGGCTGCGGTAGCCCTCGCGGGCGAGGGTGAGCGTCCCGACGATGCGGTGGCGCGCCGTCTCAAGCTCGACGCGTTCATGGCGAAGCTGCATCGTTCTCTGGATCGGCGGGAACGGTCCCCGGGTTGAGCCCGCCATGATGGTGGGGTGGACGGCACGCTGCGCCTCACGTCGAACGTCGCGCTGCCCCTGGACGAGATCGAGCTGCGCACGAGCCGCTCCTCGGGTCCGGGCGGCCAGCACGCCAACGTCACCGCCTCGCGGGTGGAGGCGGTCTTCGACGTGCGCGCGTCCCAGACGCTGAGCGACGCGCAGAAGGACCGGATCATCGCCAAGCTCGGGCCGCGCGTGACCGCCGTGTCGCAGGACGCGCGCAGCCAGCTGCGCAACCGCGACATCGCGCTCGAGCGCCTGCGCGAACGGCTCGCGGCCGCGCTGCACGTGCCGCGCGCCCGACGCCCGACGAAGCCAACGAAGGCCTCCAAGCAGCGTCGACTGCAGGCCAAGAAGGTGCGCGGCGAGCGCAAGGCGTCGCGGCGGCGCCCCCGCCACGACGACTAGGGTCTCGGCATGGCCGCCGACGCCATCGTCTGCGAGCGCCTCACGAAGGCCTACGGCAAGCACCGCGGGATCGAGGACATCGACCTGCGCGTCACCCCCGGGGAGGCCTTCGGGTTCCTCGGCCCCAACGGCGCGGGCAAGAGCACGACGATCCGCACGCTCATGGGCTTCCTGCGCCCCACCGGCGGGCAGGCGAAGATCTTCGGCCACGACTGCTGGCGCGAGGCGGTCGCGGTCGCGCGACAGGTCGGCAACCTCCCCGGCGACTTCGTCTACGACGAGCAGATGACCGGGTGGGAGGTCATCCGCCACGTCGCGCGGCTGCGCGGGCACGACGACCTCGACCATGCCCGCGAGCTGGCCGAGCGCCTCCAAGCGGACATGGACCGCCCGCTGCGCCACCTCTCCCGCGGCAACCACCAGAAGGTCGGGCTTGTCCAGGCGATGTTCCACCGGCCGGAGCTCCTGCTCCTCGACGAGCCGACCGGCGGGCTGGATCCGCTCATGCAGGAGACGTTCCTCGACCTCGTCGGCGAGGCGCGGCAGCGCGGCGCCACCGTGTTCCTGTCGTCGCACAACCTCGACGAGGTCCATCGCGTCTGCGAGCGTGTGGGCATCATCCGCGAGGGCCGGCTCATCGCGGTGGAGAACATCGGCGACCTCATCCGCGGCGCGCTGCGGCACGTCCGCGTCGTCCTCGGCACGCCCGCCGACCCGGCGCCGTTCGCCGCGCTGCCGGGCGCCCAGGACGTGCGCGCCGACGGGGCCAGCGTGACGCTGCGGCTTGCCGGCGACGTCGCGCCGCTCGTGCGGCTGGTCGCCGATCTCGACGTCGTCGACCTCGAGATCGGCCGCGCCAGCCTCGAAGAGGTCTTCCTCTCCTACTACGGCCGCACATGATCGAGCTCGTCCGCCACCAGCACGCCCGCCGCCTGCGCAGCACCCTCGTGTGGGGCGTGTCGTTCGGCCTGCTCGGCCTCATGATGGTCGCGGTCTTCAGCAGCATCGACACCGCGACGTTCGCCAAGGCGATCGAGGCCTACCCGCAGTCGCTGCTCGACGCGTTCGGCATCAGCCCGGACAGCTACACCACCACCGAGGGGTTCCTGCAGGGTGAGCTCATGAGCTTCATGCTGCCGCTGGCGATCGGCTTCTACCCGATCCTCGCCGCGGCCCGCGCGATGGCGGGCGCCGAGCAGAACCGCTCGCTCGACGTGGTGCTCAGCCAGCCCGTGCCGCGGTGGCAGGTGCCGGTCTCGACGTTCGTCGCGTTCACGATCGGGCTGCTCGAGATCGCGCTGCTCTTCACGGTGATCACGTGGGCGTCGGCCGCGGCGTTCGGGGTGGGCCTGGACTTCGGCGACATGCTCGCGGGCGCGGTCAACCTCCTGCCGCTGGCCCTGCTGTTCGGCGGCATCGCGCTCGTGGTCTCGGCGGTCGCCAGGCAGAGCAGCGTGGTGACGGGCGTCGCGGGCGGCGCGCTCGTCCTCGCCTACCTTGCCGACACCGCGGGGAAGATCGCCACGGACATCGACTGGCTGACGAAGATCACGCCGTTCCGGTTCTACGGGGCGGCGATCCAGGACGGGCTCGACGCTGGAGACGTCGCGGCGCTGGTGGCCGGCGCGGTGCTGCTCTGCGCGATCTCCGTGCCGCTGTTCCGCCGCCACGACGTCCGCGCGTAGCTCGGCGGCGTTCAATCGCGGGGCTCCGGGTCCGATCACCCGGACGATGAGCGATCTCGACATCCCCGACGGGCGCTTCACCGGGGCCGGCTGGCTGCTCGTGCTCGTCGCCACGGCGATGGGCGCGCTGGCGATCGCCGTGGGGATCACCGCGGTCGTGCAGCAGCGCGCGGCGCAGCAGGCCACGCAGCAGAGCGCGCAGGCCCAGCGGATGCTCATCGCGATGCTCGACCAGGAGACCGGCCTGCGCGGTTTCAAGCTCAGCGGCGAGCGCGACCTGCTCGAGCCGTACACGCGCGGGCGCCAGCAGTTCCAGCAGGCGCTGACCACGGCGCAGCAGGGCGCGGGCGATGACGAGCTGGTGCTCGCCAGCCTCCAGGAGCAGGAGACGATCGCCCAGCGCTGGCAGCGTCTGGCCGAGCGTGCCCGGCAGAAGATCGACGTCTATCTCGATCCCGGGCCGGCACGACAGCGGGAGGCGCAGATGGCCCAGTTCCGCGCGGCCAACGCGGACTACCAGCGGCTCGTCGAAGCGCGCCGCGTCTCGCGCGAGCGGCGACTGGCGTGGCTGTCCGTCTTCGTCGTCCTGGGGATGGCGATCCTGTTTGCCACCGTCGGGGCGCTCATCCTGCGCCGGCAGCGGCGGCTGCAGGCCCGCCGCCGCGCGTCGGACGCAGCGGACCTCGCCCGACAGCGCGACCTCGGCGTCGGCCTGCAGGTCGCCCGCGGTGACGCCGAGGCCCACGACGTGCTCCGGCGCCATCTCGAGCTGACGGTGCCCGCCAGCGAGGCGGTCGTCCTGGTGCGTAACAACAGCGCGAACCGGCTGCAGCCCGGCACCCAGATCCCCGACGGCTCACCCGTCGCCCAGCGCCTGGTCGAGGCCGAGCCACGCGACTGCCTGGCCGTCCGCCTGGCCACCGAGCGCCACGAGGGCGACGACGTCGCGCCCTCGGTCCTGACCTGCGACATCTGCGGCGGGCTGCCCGGGCAGTCCGACTGCTCGCCGCTCGTCGTGGGCGGCGAGGTCATCGGCTCCGTGCTCGTCCGCCACCCCGACACCCTGTCGCCGCGGCAGGCGCGCGTGGTCGAGGAGTCCGTCGCCCAGGCCGCGCCGGTGCTGGCGAACCTGCGCAACCTCGCGCTCGCCGAGAGCCGCGCGGCGACCGACGGGCTCACGGGCCTGCCCAACCGCCGCGCCTTCGACGAGGCGCTGCGCCGCATGGCCGCGCAGGCGGGGCGCACGCAGACGCCGCTGGCCGCGCTCGCGCTGGACCTCGACCACTTCAAGCAGGTCAACGACACCTACGGCCACGAGCAGGGCGACGAGGTGCTCGCCGCCATGGGGGCGCTGCTGCGCGACGTCATCCGCGCCAGCGACATCGCGGCGCGCACGGGGGGCGAGGAGTTCATCGTGCTCGCCCCCGACACCGGCCCGGAGGGCGCCGTCGCGCTGGCCCAGACGATCCGCTCAGCGGTCCACGAGATGGCGCTGCCGGGCCTGCCGCCGCTGACGGTGAGCATCGGCGTCGCCGTGCTACCGGACGACGCGACCACACCGGCCGGGCTGGTGCGCGCCGCCGACCGGCTGCTCTACGTCGCCAAGGAGCGCGGGCGCGACCGCGTCGAGGCGATGGCGAAGGTGCCGGAGACGGGCCGCCAGGAGGAACCGCGGCCCGAGCTCCCCTCCTGACGGCGTCTCAGAGCGGCAGCTTGCCGCGCCCGCGGCGACCGGCGCTCGCGCTGCGTCCCGCGGCCTTCTGGCTCGTGTGAAACGGCTTGGAGAACCAGCGACCGAGGGGGCCGGGGGCGAGATGCGCCATCCGGCCGCCGGCCCCGAAGGTGCGCTGGGTGGCGCGCTCGGGATGGCGGGACAGCCGCGGCGCGACGAACGCGAGCACCAGGAGGACGATGCAGATGACGATGACGGCGGCGATGATCATGGCCGCCTCATGCCCATGCAGGGGCGCCGCGAATCGCGCGATCAGAGAGGCGGCTCGCCGGCCTCGAACATCCGCGCAAGCGCGACGCCGACGCGGTCACGCACGACGAGCGCGCTACGCAGCACGTGCGCGCGCATGAAGGCGACCGCCGCCTGCCCCTCGCCGGCGCGGATCGCGTCGAGGATCTCGGCGTGCTCGGTGAGCGTCGCGGCGATCCGCTCGTCGCTCGTGAAGTCGTGGATGCGCAGGATCCGGATGCGGTCGTTGAGGTCGCGCAGCAGGCGCTCGGCGGTCTCGTGGCCGCTCGCGGCGGCGACCCGCTGGTGGAAGTCCTCGTCGGCGTGGACGAAGTCCGGCCCGCGCAGGTCGGCGCGGCCCTCACGCCAGTCCTCTGCCAGGCGGCTCCAGTCCTCGTGCAGCGCGGTGAGCGCATCCTGGTCGCCCGACTGGGCGGCGCGGGCGACGACGAGCTCCTCGATCGCGACGCGCACGTCGTAGAGCTCGCGCATCTGCCGCACGCTCGGAACGGCCGGGCGCAGGCCGCCGGACGGGTCGCGCTCGAGATGGCCGTCGCCCTCCAGACGGCGCAGCGCCTCGCGGATCGGCGTGCGGCTCGTCCCGTGCTCCTCGGCGAGCTGGAGCTCGACGAGCCGCTGGCCCACGGGGAACTCTCCACGCAGCAGGCGGTCGCGAATCTCCAGGTACACCCGCTCTGCGCGCGAGACGGTGGGCTGATCTCCGACGCTCACGCCGTCGATCCTACGCCCCCATGCTGCATACACCGCTGTGTCCATGCCGATTCGCCACATGGTCGGAAGTGGGGACCCCCGCTGGCGGACCACCCCCGCGAAGCCGCCGCAACGACGGGGAATTCGGCGGTCAGTCGAAGTCACTTCGGACCGTTGGTCCAAAGCCATGCGGGGGAGGCGGACGTAGCGTGCCGACCGTCGTCCACCCGGCCGTCGACGACATTGCATACACCGCACGGGGCCGGACCAGCGGAGCCACATGACACCACCACTCACCGCGAGCGTCGACGCCGCGCCGTACGCGTACGAGTTCGACCCGGCGACGACCGCGCTCGTGATCATCGACATGCAGCGGGACTTCCTCGAACCCGGCGGGTTCGGCGAGATGCTCGGCAACGACGTCAGCCTGCTCGCCAAGACCGTCGAGCCGCTGAAGAAGGTCCTCGCCGCCGCGCGTGAGACCGGGATGACCGTCATCCACACGCGTGAGGGCCACCGTCCCGACCTCACCGACCTGCCGCCCTCCAAACGCGATCGCGGCAAGGGCGAGAAGACGATCGGCAGCCCCGGGCCGAAGGGCCGCATCCTCGTCCGCGGGGAGTACGGCCACGACATCATCGACGACCTCGCCCCGATCGACGGGGAGGCGGTGCTCGACAAGCCCGGCAAGGGCGCGTTCTACGCCACCGACCTCGAGCTCCTGCTCAAGAACACCGGCATCACCCACCTGATCGTGACGGGCGTCACCACCGAGGTGTGCGTCCACACGACGACCCGGGAGGCCAACGACCGCGGCTTCGAGTGCCTCGTGCTCTCGGACTGCACGGGGTCGTACTTCCCGGAGTTCCACGAGATGGCCCTGAAGATGATCTCCGCACAGGGCGGGATCTTCGGCTGGGTCGCCGACTCGGAGGCGCTGCTCGCGGCGCTTCCCGTTCCGTCCACCGCGAGTCAGGGAGCCTGATCCGTGTCTGCCAACGCTGCATCCCCTCCGTCGCTTCCGCTGTGGACGAGGGGCGACCTGAACGCCTTCTTCGGGCTGTTCATCAACATGCTCGTCAACGTCATCGTCCTCACGGGCCTGTGCATCTTCGTCGTGAAGATCCCCGCGGGTGATGTGACCGGGACGATCCTGCCCGCGCTCGGCCTCGGGCTGCTGTTCGGCAACTGCTTCTACTTCTACCTCGCCCGCCAGCTGGCGGCGAAGACCGGGCGGTCGGACGTCACCGCGCTGCCGTACGGGCCGTCCGTCCCGCACATGTTCATCGTCGCGCTCGTGATCATGCTGCCGACGTTCCTGGCCACGAAGGACCCGGGCAAGGCCTGGGCGGCGGGCGTCGCATGGGCGTTCATCATCGGCGTGATCGTCCTCATCGGGGCGTTCGTCGGGCCGTTCATCCGCAAGTACACGCCGACGGCGGCGATGCTCGGCACCCTCGCCGGCATCTCGATCACGTTCATCTCGATGCGGCCCGCCGCGCAGATGTGGGAGGCGGCGTGGATCGCGCTGCCCGTGCTCGCGATCATCATCATCGGCTTCGTCTCCGGGGTGAAGCTCCCCGGCAACTTCCCGATCGGACTCGCGGCGCTGCTCGTCGGCACGGCGATCGGCTGGATCGGCGGCTTCATGGAGACCGCCGCCGTGAGCGACGCGGCGAAGGACATCGCGGTCGGCCTGCCCAACCTCCAGATCGACCGTCTGCTCGACGGTCTGGACGGCATCTCGCCGCTGCTCGCCACCGCGATCCCACTCGGCATCTACAACTTCACCGAGGCGATGAGCAACGTCGAATCGGCGAAGGCCGCGGGCGACGACTACAACCTGCGGGCGGTGCTCCTCGCCGACGGCACCGGCGCCGTCATCGGCTCGGCGCTCGGCAGCCCGTTCCCGCCCGCCGTCTACATCGGCCACCCGGGCTGGAAGGCCGCCGGCGGACGCGTCAGCTACTCGCTGGCGACCGGCGTCGTGATCTTCCTGCTCTGCACGCTGTCGCTGTTCCCGCTGCTGTCCGCGCTCCTGCCGATCCCCGCGATCGTGCCGGTCCTGCTGTTCATCGGCCTCGTCATCGGCGCCCAGGCGTTCACGTCGGTGCCGCGGGCGTACTACCCGGCGATCATCCTCGCGATCGTGCCGAACGTCGCCTCGTGGGGCGCCGGGCTCATCGACTCGACGCTGTCGGCGGCGGGCACGACGGTGGACAAGGTCGGCCTGGAGAACCTCTCCGCGGCCGGCGCGATCTACGGCGGGCTCAGTGCCCTGGGCGCCGGCGCGGTGCTCGCGGGCATGATCCTCGGCGCGATCGCGGTGTACATGATCGATCGCAACTTCCTCGCGGCCGCCGCGTGGTCGGGGATCGGCGCGGCGCTGTCGGCGATCGGCCTGATCCACGGCGCGAAGGTCGAGATCTTCGCCGACACGAAGATCGCGCTGGGCTACGCGTTCATGGCGATCGTCTGTCTGGGCTTCTACCTCCTGAAGCCGCCCCCTCGCGAGCGCGACAAGGACGACCCGCTGGATCTCCACTTGGGCGATGCCGGAGTCGAGCCCGTCGAGCTGCTGTCCCCGATGCCCGAGAAGAAGGAGGCACCCGCTCCCGCGTAGACCTCAGTCCGTCGTTTCGAGTGCAGGCAACGGCCCCGCTTCGGCGGGGCCGTTGTCGTCTCAGAAGGGCCGGCGCGCGAACGCGAACGCCGTCCGGTCCAGGCGGGCGCCGTCGATCTGCGCGCACACCGTGCCCGTCAGGGCGTCCGCGCTGGCGCGGGCGCGCACCGTCACGCCGTGCGCGCGGACGGTGAAGCGCCCGTCGGGCCCGACGGGCACGCCGTCCTCCCGCAGCCGGACGTCCCGGACGCCCGACGCCTCGCCGTACGTGCGCACGCAGCCCTCGAGACGGGCCACGTTCGATGGCGAGATCGTCACCACGACGCGGGCGTCGGACATCACGCCGTCGGGGGAGGCGGTGGTGAGGGTCCCGGCGTAGAAGCCGGCGGGGGAGGCGGTGGTCGCGTGCATGTCGGGACAACCGCCTCCCCGCCGTGGTGTTACGCGCCGCCGCCCTTGATCTTGCGGGCCTCGCGCTGGAGCCGGCTGTAGGAGCGCCCGCGGCGTTCGCGCTCGCGCGACGCCGCCCGCCGGTCGTCGACCCACGCCTGCTCGCGGCGGAGCTTGTGCCAGTCGGCCAGGCGGCCGGGATCGACGCCGGCCGCCACGGCGCAGCCGGGCTCGCCGTCGTGCGCGCAGTCGGCGAACCGGCAGCCTGCGGCAAGCTCGTCGATGTCGGTGAACCCGGCCGTCCCGTCGTCCCACACGCCGATCTCCCGGATCCCGGGCGTGTCGATGAGCAGGGCACCGTGGGGGAGGGTCAACAGCTCGCGCGTCACCGTCGTGTGCCGACCGCGGTCGTCGGCGGCGCGGACGTCGCTGGTGGCCTGCCGGTCGGTGCCGAGCAGGGCGTTGGCGAGCGTGGACTTCCCGGCGCCGCTCGGCCCGAGGAGCACGGCGGTCTCCCCCGGAACGAGCAGCGTGCGCAGGATCGCCACGCCCTCCCCGCTCGGGGCGCTGACGGCGACGCCGTCGGGGACACCGAGGTGGCGGGCCAGGGTCACCGCACGCTCGTCCCCGTCGTCGGCGCGGTCGGCCTTCGTCAGGACGAGCGCGCCCGCCACTCCGCCCGCTGCCGCGAGCGCGACGAGCCGCTCGGCGCGCCGCACGTTCGGGTCGGGCAACGGCTCGACGACGAGCGCGAGGTCGACGTTCGCGGCGAGGACCTGGCCGGTCGTCGCGCTGCCGGCGGCACGACGCACGATCGTGCCCGCCCGGTCGTGGATGTGCGCGATCGCGCCGGCCTCGTCGAGGTCGACCCAGTCGCCGGTGACCGGCGGGCCGGTCCGTTCGTCACGCAGGCGCCCGCGAGCGGGCACGAGCAGGGGGCCGGAGCCCCCGTCGCCGGTCGGCTGCACGAGCCACCGGTCGGGGTACTGCGCCAGAACCCGCGCACGGCGCGGGCCATCGGAAGGTGTCACTGGAGGAACTCCACATCGTCGTCACGGTCAGGGTCGCGGGGCGCCGGGCCACAGCGGCCCGGCGCGGTCAGGCGACCGCGGCGGCGTGCGAGGAGATGTGGAGGCGATGCGTCATCCGCAGATGACGGTAGCGGGCGCCGCGCCCGGGTTCAACCGCTCGACGCCCTTCGCGCAGACCTGCAACCCTTGCGTGGCTATGAGCTTGTCCCCCGTCATCGAGCGCCGCTCGACCAACGGACCGACGCACCCCGGCGAGGAGATCTGCCACATCGTCACCGAGGACGATCCCGACCGCGCGCTGTGCGGCAAGGACGTCACCGGCTGGCCGTGGAACCCGCCGTGGCCCGTGTGCGTCGTCTGCGAGGACCTCGCCGGGTCTCCGCTGCGCCCGCCCGTCTGAGCCGAACCGCTACGCCCCGAGGTACGTCAGCACCGCCAGCACCCGGCGGTGCCCGCCGTCCCCTGCGCTGAGGCCGAGCTTCTCAAAGATCGCCGTCACGTGGCGCTCGACCGCGCCGACGCTCACGACGAGCCGGTCGGCGATCTGCTTGTTGCCGAGCCCCTCGGCCATCGCCTCGAGCACCTCGCGCTCGCGCGGGGTGAGCGTCTCCAGCGGGTCGTCGGCGCGGCGGCGGCCGAGCATCTGCGCGACGACCTCCGGGTCGAGGACCGAGCCGCCCTCGGCCACGCGGCGCACCGCGTCGACGAAGCGGTCGACCTCGGCGATGCGGTCCTTCAGCAGGTAGCCGACACCCTCGGTGCCGCCTTCGAGCAGGCGGGTCACGTAGTGCTCTTCGACGTACTGCGAGAGCACGAGGATGCCGGTGTCCGGCAGCTCGGCGCGGATCGCCTCGGCGGCGCGCAGGCCCTCGTCGCCGTGGTCCGGGGGCATGCGGATGTCGATGATCGCGACGTCCGGCTTGTGGCCGCGGACCTTGCGGACGAGCTCCTCGCCGTCGCCGGCCTGGCCGACGACCTCGATGCCCTCACCCTCGAGGATCCTCGCCGCGCCCTCGCGCAGCAGGACGCTGTCCTCGCCGATCACGACCCGCATGGGACCTCCGCGCGCAGCACCGTCCCGGCGCCTGCCGGGCTGACGACCGTCAGGGTCCCGTCGAGGGCGGCGAGCCGGTCGGCGAGGCCGCGCAGGCCGCCGCCGGCGATGTCGGCGCCGCCGCGGCCGTCGTCGCGGACCTCGGCGACGAGGACACCCTCCTCGTGCGTGACCTCGATCGTGATCTCGCGAGGCTCGGCGTGCCGGACGGCGTTCGTCAGGCCCTCGGACAGGATGAAGTACACCGCCGATTCGACCGCGGGGTCGAAGCGGTCTTCCGGGACGCTCGCGATCTCCACCGCGATCGGGCTGCGGCGCACCAGACCGCGCAGCGCCGGCGTCAGGCCGCCCTCGGTGAGCACCGCGGGGTGGATGCCGCGCGCAAGCTCGCGGAGCTGGGAGATGGCCTCGCCGAGATCCTCCACCGCCTCGTCGAGCAGCTCGCCCGTCGTCTCGACGTCGCCCTTGGCCAACCGCGACTTCGCCCCGCGCAGGTTCACCGCGAGGCCGACCAGCTGCTGCTGCGCGCCGTCGTGCAGGTCGCGCTCGATCTTCCGGCGCGCCGCGTCGGCGGCCTCCACGATGCGCGCCCGGGACGCCCGCAGCTCCGCCTCGTTGGTCAGGCGGTCCGTGATGTCGCGCAGGTGGCCGGTGAACACCGGCGGCCCGGGGACGTCGATGCGCGTGATCGTCAACTCGACAGGCAGGCGCGAGCCGTCGGCGCGCACCGCCTCGACTTCGAGGCGCTGGTCGAGCACGTGCGGCCGGGACGTCTCCAAGTAGCGGCGCAGGCCCGCGCGGTGCGGTTCGCGCAGCTCCTCGGGCACGATGAGCTCGGCCATCTCGCGGCCGACGGCGTCGCTGCTCGTCCAGCCGAAGACGCGCTCGGCGGCCGGATTGAACTCGATGACCCGGCCCTCGTGGTCCATCGTCACCACCGGGTCCAGGGCGGCCTGCAGCGTCGCGCGGTAGCGCTGCTCGGACAGGTGCATGTCGGCCTCGGCGCGCCGGCGCTCGGCGACCTGGCCGAGCAGTCCGCCGACGACCTCCATGGAGGCGAGCAGGTCGGCGTCGGGCTCGACCTGTTCACGGCCGAAGCACTCCAGCACCCCGCAGACGCCCCGTCCGCTCTCGATGGGCACGCCGATCGCGGTGCGCAGCCCGGCCTCGCCGGCGAGGGCGCGGCGTGGAAGCTCGGGGTCGGCGGTCGCGTCGGTGATCCACGCCGGAGCGCGTGCCGTCCAGACCCGCCCGGGAAGGCCCTCGTCGCGGCGGAACGAGTACGCGCGGGTGGCCTCGGCGAACGCATCGAGCGCCGGGTCGGCCTCGACCCACACGTCGGTGCAGCGCAGCACGTCGGAGCGGTCGGGCTCCCAGGTGGCCGCGAGCGACCAGCCAAGGCTTCGGCAGAGCGCCTCGAGCGCCTGGTGCTGCGCCTCGCCGCTGTCGGCGGCGCCGGCGACCGCGCGGGCGACTGCCTGTTCCGTGCGCACGCCGATCGCCATTGGACCGGAAAGCTACTTGGTGAGCAGGGCGTCCAGCGCGTCGCCGGACAGGTCGGCCTTGGGGAGGAAACCGCACGCGCCGTGTTCGACGGCCAGGCCGGCGTAGTCCTCCTCCTCGTGCGTCGAGACGAGCACGACGTCGCTGCCCGGGACCTCGTCGCGCAGGCGCCGTGCGATCTCCAGCCCGCTGACGTCGGGGAGCATGACGTCGAGCAGCACGACGTCCGGCGCGAGCCGCTCCGCTTCGGCGAGGCCGGAGAGGCCGTCGGCCGCTTCGCCGACGACCGCCCACCCGTCGACCTCGAGCGCCCGGCGCGCGACGCTGCGGAAGCGCTCGTGGTCATCGACGATGAGGATGCTGCGGGTCATCACGAGACATGATGCTCGCTTCCGACCCGCGGCAACCTTGGGTTAACCCGACAATCTCGCGGTGGCCGGTCGCAGCCCGCTCGGGACGACGGCGTCCTCGCGCCGCCCCGCCGCCCGGCGGTTGAGCAGCCACCACACCGCGACGAGGTCCTCGGTGCGCCGCAGATCCAGGCCGGTGAGCTCGCGGAAGCGGCCGAGCCGGTAGCGGATGGTGTTGACGTGGACGCACAGCCCTTTCGCGGTGGTCTCGGCGTCCTGGTCGTTGGCGAGGTACTCGTGGACGGTCCGCTCGATCTCGGTCGGCTCGGGCCCGTCGGGGAAGGCGGCGAGCAGCCGCTGATCCAGCCGGCAGGCCGCGCGCTCAGCGGCGACGACCAGCGGCCGTGGCCCGAGGTCCTCGAGCGCGAGCGTGCCCGTCATCTCGAACGCGTGCGCCGCGTCGAGCGCCGCGCACGCGTCGGCGAACGCCTCGTGCACGTGGGCGAGGACGAGCGGTTCGCCGATCGCGACGAGGTGGCCCGAGACGTCGGGCCGGGCCGGCGTCAGGCCGACGAGGTCTCCGTCGAGGGTCTCGACGATCGGTGAGAGCTCGCCGTCTCCGCCGGTGCGCAGGATCGCCGAGGCGATCTCCAGTGCGTCGCGCCGGCTGCTCGGCCGGCTGCACACCGGGATGTACGGGCGGTCGAGGGCCAGGCCGAAACGCGCCGCGTTGGCGCGCAGACGGTCGGGCTGGTAGGTGCCGAGCAGGAGGGTGCGGATGAACTCCGTGCGCCGCGCGCGCTCGCGGCGCACGCGCTGCTCCTCCAGCTGCCCGTGCATGCGGGCGATCGTGCTCGTGATGCCGTTGACCCAGTCCCACGCGAGGTCCCGCATCTCCACCAGGCCCTCGGTGGGCACGCCGGCGCGGAGCATCTCCTCGTCGACCGCGGCGATGATGTTCCGCGACGTCAGGTGGACGGCCTCCAGCAGCGCGTCGAGCGGCAAACCGTCGAACGTCCGCAGGCGCGCGTGCTCCTCGAACGGCTCGAGCAGCTCGCGGCCCGGCGCCTCCGCCGTCTTGGCGTGCAGGAGCACGGCGCCGACGAGCCGGAACACCGCGGACCGGATCTCCGCCTCGTCGATATTCGCGTACGCCGCGATCCGCGCGCGGATCTCGAGCACGACGCGGTCGGTCACCTCGGGCAGCCGGGCCTCGAGACGTTCGACGATGAGCCCCTCGGATTCGGCCGACACCCCAGGATGCCGGGCGAAGAATTCGCGTGCCAGACCTCGCAGATCAGGCAACGCATCAGCGACCGGCGCACCGGCACGCGGACTGGACATCTGCATGTTCCCCCTCCTTCATGCGGGGCGGACAGGACCCCGTGGGAGGGACGTATACAGGACGCGCTGCCCAGGTGTCCACCACCCCGACGGCGCGCCCTATGCAGAATGCGCAGCGTTTCTCAATCAGGCGGAGGTGACGGCTCCATCGCGCCGTGCCCGGGCGCGCAGGCCGATGAGCACCGTGTGCTGCACGAGCGCCGCGGCATCGCGCGCCCGCGCCTCGCCGACGGTGACCTGCCGGGCCCCGTCGAGGAGGATCGCGCCGAGCATCCGCAGCAGGGTGTCGACGTCGAAGTCGCGCGACGCGACCCCGAGGCGCTGGAGCCGTGCGATGGCGGCGCGTCCGGCGGGGCCGAGGCCGTCGGCGAGCTCGCGGCGCAGCGCCGGATCCCACACGACGACGCCGGGGACGCCGTCCGGGTCGGCATCGAAGGCCGCGAACGCCTCGCGGACGTACGCGCTGAACGCCCCGGCGATGTCAGCGGCCGACGGCTCGGGCGCGGACAGGGCCGCGAGTAGGCGGGTGCGCGCCGGCAGCTCAGCCGCCAGCACATGCGTCCGCAGCGCGTGGAGCAGCGCCCCGATCGACGAGTAGTGGCGGTACATCGTGGCGCGGGATACCCCGGCGCGCTCGGCGATCGCGGCAACGGACGCGTGCGGATCGTCGGACAGGACACGGGCGGCGACCCGCAGGATGCGCGCGTCCGTCGCGCGGTAATCGGCCCGGCCGGAGCTGATCGGGATGGCGTCGGCGGGCTGGAACGAAGCCTCCATGGCGGGCAAGGTACGTCCGATACAAAGCCCGGCACGCGAGCTTGTCGCCACCGACAGAGAGGGACCGCACGCGGGCGAAGTGCGACGGATCGTCGCACCTCGCGGCGTGGGCGTTGGTGGCGCGCTGAGACGCCGCCTAGCGTCGCCGCGGCCGTGACGTCGGCGGTGGCGAGGACAGGCGCCACCGCCGGCATCGGGCCGGAAGCCCGGCCCGGTTGTCCACGGAGCGCGTGGCCGCACCCCAGGGTGGCTGCGCGCTCCCGTGGGCCGTCCGGGATCAGTGGTGGGCGGGTTCGAGCAGCTCGGCCTTCGCCCTGGACACCTCGACCGACCCGCTCATCACGCCCATGCGGTGGATGTCGACGTCGTCCATCTCCTGCGTGATCCACGCGTGGGCGAGCTCATTCGAGCGCTCGGACTGCTCCATGGTCTCGAAGATCGTCATCGAGGCGATCCGGCCGTTACCCATGTCCAGGCACTGGTAGGAGATGAATCCCGGCTCCTGGGCGAGCGCTTCGGCGAAGTCGCGGTCCACGCGGTGGATGAGCGTGTCGACGGCCCGCTGCTCGACCCGGTAGGTACGGATGCTGGCGAACATCGTGGGTCCTTCCTTTCGCTCGGTCAGCCCGCCGCCTCGGCGAGCTGGGGGAGGGCATGGAGCTGCCGGTACAGGCCGGCGGCGTCGGTGTAGGTGGTTTCCGAGGCGATCTCGCCGTTGGCGTCCAGGCGGATGATGTTGCAGCCGGCCATCGTCGCCGGATAGCCCGTCGCCGCCAGCCCGACGAGATCCCCGAGGTGCGTGCCGGAGGCCCGCCACTCCTCGCAGATGAGGTCGCCGTCGCACGCCACCCTGGTGGCGCGCAGACGCAGGTCGGGAAAGGCACCGAGGTAGGCGTCGGCGGCGTTGCGGATCGCGGTGCGGCCGTGCAGCGCCTCGGTCAGCGTGATGTCGCGGGAGACGGCGTCCGGCGCGTAGCAGGCGGCGACGCCGTCAGCGTCATGCGCGTTCCACGCGTCGACGAGCCGGTCGATGAGATCGGCGCCCTGACGGTGCGTCATGGCGATCTCCTTTCTGGACGGTTGAACCCGCCCCACCCACGGCTCCCCAGCCGCCACCGACGGTACGCCCGTCCGCGCAGGGCTGCAACCATGAACCGCATGAGCGACGCCCCCGCCCCCGAGCCGCACCACGCGACCGTCGAGTTTCACGAGCCCGGTGATGTCCTGCCGCATCTGCTCGGCCTCGACGGGCTGGGCTATGTCGAGGCCGTGCGCGACGGCCGGCTTCCGCCCGACCCGCTCATGGAGGCGATGGGGATCGCGGTGACGGAGGTCGAGGCCGGCCGGGTCGTCATGGAGGCCGTGCCTCAGCGCCACCACCTCAACCTCGGCGGGATCGTGCACGGCGGGTTCCTCGCGACGATCCTCGACGCGGCGACTGGCTTCGCTCTGCACAGCACGCTGCCCGCGGGCGCCACGTCTCCGCATGTCGCCGTCGCCTACCAGTTCCTGCGCGCCGGGCTGCCCGGCGTCCGGATGCGCGCCGACGCCCAGGTGCTGCGCAAGGGCACGCGGCTGGGCCACGTGCGCGCCGAGCTCAGCGATGAGAACGGGCGCCAGCTGGCGACCGCCGAGACGACGCATGCCGTCGTCGTGGTGGACGGCTTCGACCACCTGCAGGCCGGTCCGTCGGCGTAGTGCGGCGGATCCTCGTCGTCGCCACGGCGGCGCTCGTTGTCGCTGCCCCTCCTGCGCAGGCCGCGCGCTGGCAGCCCGACGTCGCCGCGGCGCGCGCGTACGTGAAGACCCGGCCGGGCGCGGTCTCGTTCTCCGTGCGAGACGGCGCGCGGGCGTGGGGCCTGCATCCCCGCCGCCGGGTGCGCACGGCGAGCCTCGCCAAGACGATGCTCCTGCTCGCCTATCTGCGGCGCGAGGACGTGCGCTTCCGCCCGCTCGGGCGCGAGCAGAAGCGCCTCCTGGCGCCGATGATCCGGCGATCGGACAACGACGCGGCCACCCGCATCTACGACGTCGTCGGCAACGAGGGGCTGCAGCGCATCGCCCGGCGCGCCGGGATGCGCGGGTTCCGCGTGGGCGCGTACTGGGGCGGGTGCCAGACCACCGCACGCGACCAGGCGGTGCTCTTCCAGCGGGTCGAGCGGCTGCTGCCGCCCCGACACCGCGCCTACGGCATGCGGTTGCTCCGCACGATCGTGCCGTCCCAGCGCTGGGGGGTCGCGCGGGTCGCGCCGCGCGGCTGGCGCCTGTACTTCAAGGGCGGATGGGGCTCGGGCTCGGGCGCGGTCGACCACCAGGCGGCGCTGCTCGTCAAGGGCGATCGGCGCGTGACGCTCGCGATCACCACGACGGACAACCCGAGCCATGCCGTCGGCGTCGTCACGCTGCGCGGCGTCGCGGCCCGGCTGCTGCGCGGCCTCAACCGGCGGTGAGCCGGACAGCCGGCTTCGGCGCGTCACCGACGTAGGCGGCGACCTGCACCTTCGCGCCGCGCGCCGCACGGTGCCGCAGTGCGACCTTCACCGTGGCGGCCCGGCCGGGCGCCAGCCGCACCCGGGCGCGGCCGAGCTCGTGCCCGCGCTGGCGCACGACGACGAGGATGCGGCAGGTCCGCGGCCGATCCGAGGCGCACCGTGCCTGCACGTGGAGCGCGCGCCGCCCGGAGAGCAGGCGCGGGGCGCCGAAGCGGGCGGGCACGCTCGCCTGCGCGGCCTTCACCTCCCCGGTGGGCACGGGCACCTTCGTCCCGCCTGTCGCCGGGGTGCCGAAGGTCGCGATGTCCGGCGTCGGGGCCGGCGGGGTCGCGACGGCGGGGACGAGGTTCTCGTACCCGAGGGCGTTCCAGACCAGCTGCGCGTAGACGCGATGCCCGACGTCGGTGGGATGCGGATCGGCGCCGTCGCACATGCGGGTGTACACGCAGATCGCGGTGTCCTGCGCGGCGGGCGGGTTGTTGAAGATCGGGTGCGGGTCGGCGAACGCCGCGCCCGCGCCGGTGGCCGCGGCCCGCAAGCGCTGCTCGAACGCGGCGTGCGCGTCGAACCGGGCGACCTGGTCGGCGCGGCCGAGCGCGAGCGGGTCGCCGTAGCCGGTGACCACGAGGTCGGCGGCCGGCGCGGCGGCACGCAGCTGGCTGACGATCGTGCTCAGGCGGGCCTGCATCGCGTCGAGGTCGTCGCCGTTGAGGAGGTCGTTGCCGCCGGCCGTCACCACGATCGGGCTGACATCGCCGGGGTGGGCGGCGAGGAACGCGAGCGCCGCCGCGAGCTGGCTGCCGCTGTGCGGCGCGTACTGCGCGGTGCCCTGGCACGCCGAGGCGGCCGGGCCGGCGATGTCGGCGGTCGTCGCCCCCGGGCAGCTGTAGTTGATCGCCGTGTTGCCGGGGCGGATGACCTGCACGCGGGCGGTGAGCAGATCGATGAAGCTCGTGAACCGCGCGCCTGAGCCGGGGGCCCCGTTGACCACGCCGTAGGGCACGGAGTCCCCGATTGCGAGCGTGTAGCGCGCCGGCGCGGCGGCGCCGGTCGCGGGCAGCGCGAGCAGCGTGAGGAAGACCGCCGTGAGCGACACGGCGATGCGGCGCGAGAGCGACATCAGCCGAAATAGTCGGCGATCACGGGCGGCGCTGCAGTCAGCGATCCGTCTACTCGCCCTCGGCGGGCACGCCATAGGTGGTCGTCACGGGTTCACGGCGGGTCTCGCCGCCCGGCATCTTGATGACGCGCGTGATGGTGATGGAGAACCCGCCGTCGTCGGTTGGCTGGCGCGAGCCGGGAATCGCCTGAACCTTCCGGCCGCCGTTGTCGCCGTAGAGGCGGACGGTCACCGAGTCGTCGTCGCTGCTCGTGCGGATGAGGATCGGCGTCTTCGTGTCGTTTGTCCACCGCAGGTCGATGCTGCCCCAGTTCAACGTCGACTCGCGGCCGGCGGGGTAGCGATCGATGTAGAAGCTGTGCGCGGTGTGCTGGTCGAGCTGCAGGCCGGCGAAGTACGCGGCGTTGTACATCGTCGTGGAGAACTGCGAGACGCCGCCGCCGACCGAGTCCTCGAGCTTGTTGCCCTCGGCGATGAACGGCGCTTTGACGTAGCCCTTCTCCTCGGTGCGCTCCCCGGCGATGTCGTTGAGCGAGAACTGGCCGCCGGCGGGGATCACGGTGCCGTCGACCGCCGCGGCGATGTGCTGGATGTTCGTGACCCGGGGCTGGCCCGGGACGTAGTACGTCGTGAATGTGCCGATGAGCTGGTCGACGCCGCGTGCCTGTGCGGCGGTGACCGGCGGGGCCACGGTCTTGACGGGGAGCTTGGCGTCGTGGCGGCCCGCGCGGATCGCCCGGTCGATGCGCGCCGCAGCCTTCTTGCGGTCCACCGATCGGCCGGCCCGGCCTTCCGACTTCACGGTCACGTTCGCCGCGCGGGGGCGCCAGCTGACCTCGGCCTTCCCGTCGACGACGACGTCGCTGCCGGTCGCGGAGAACTTCACGCCCTTGGGCGGGCGCTCGCGCTTGGCGGCGAGCTCGGCCACGAGCGCGTCGAGCGCCGCCTGGTTGGTGGCCAGTCGCGCGTCGCGTCCGCCGTCGAGCGACTTCAGCGTCAGCAGGGGGGCGAGCTGCTCGGGCGTGACGGTGAGGTCGCCGCCGGGCGCGTCGATGACCATCGGGCGGCGCAGCGTGTCGCGGGCGCGCGACGCGATGTTCTCCACGCGCTTCTTCGAGACGGCCGGGCGAACGGTGATGGGGAGGGCCACGCTGGCGCTGCGGCGGCTCGCGAAGGCCTGCTCCAGGCGCTGCGCGAGCTCCGTGCGCCGGACGCGGCGGCCGTCGCTGGGGGTGGTGGCCGTGACCTCGAGCGACGTCGGATCGACGGCGATCGACCCCGCCGAGACGGGTGTGTCGACCTGCTCGGCGACATCGCGCACGGCGGCCAGGAGCTTTGCTTGGTCGACGCGGGTGACGGGCGGCACCTCACGCCCCCCGGTGATCCCGCCCAGGACCCCGCGGACGGTGCCCAGCGGCCCGTCGCGCCCGGCGTCCATGGCCCGCCGCACGGTCGCGTCGAGGTCGACGCGGTAGCCGGCGTCCTGCGGATCGACGCTGATCACGGTGCGCCCGGCGGCGAGCTTCACCGGCGCCGGGTCGGCGAGCACCGGCTTCAGCCGCCGCTCGGCCTCCGCGGCGTCGGCGCCGCCGAGGTCGACGCCGGCGACCTTCGTCCCGGGCAGCACGCGGTCGCTGTAGCGGCTGCCGACCACGAGCAGGAGCAGCAGCACGGCGAAGATGGCGAGGCCGGCGACGAGGAGAGGACCCCGCCACCTGCGGCGAGGTGGGGCGGGCCGGCGCTCGGAGCTGCGAGGCGGCGGCGTGGGCTCGGGGTCGTCGAACCAGTCGCGGCGCGTGGCGGTGCTGGTCGTCATGCGCACCTCCACGGTACGCAATCGGTGCCACGGTTCCTGGTCGTCTCCGTGCAAGTGGGCGCCGATCCGCCTGAGGAAACGGTCGCCAGGCGGCCCTTTCCTCAGGAGCGTTCGGTACGGTCGGCCGATCACCGAGTCCTCCTCACCGCACGCCGTCGTCGCGTTCCATCTCGAGGCCGCCGGGGAGCGGTTGAAGCTCGCCGAGGCGACGCTCGACCTCCTGCGCTCCTCCGAGCGCGAGGTCCAGGTGCAGCTGCCCGTCGAGCGCACGGACGGCTCGACGAGCGTCTACACCGGCTACCGCGTCCAGCACAACGCGGCGCGCGGACCGTTCAAGGGCGGGATCCGCTTCCACCCCGACGTCGATCTCGATGTCGTCCAGGGGCTCGCCTCGCTCATGACGTACAAGTGCGCGCTCGTGAACATCCCGTTCGGCGGGGCGAAGGGCGCCGTCCGCTGCCCGGCCGGCGAGCTCGACGCGCGCGAGCGCGGCCGGCTGGCGCGCGTGCTGACGCGGCGGCTGGCCGACGTGATCGGTCCCGAGCGCGACATCCCGGCGCCGGACATCGGCACCGACGAGACGACGATGGCGCACATGATGGATGAGTGGTCCCACATCGTCGGGCCGACGCCCGCGGTGGTGACCGGCAAGCCGCTCGTCCTCGGCGGCACGTACGGGCGGCGCGACGCCGTCGGCCGCGGCCTGGCCCAGCTGTTCTCCTACGCCGCAGACGAGCTCGGGGTTGACGTGGAGGGCGCGCGCATCGCCATCCAGGGGTTCGGCAAGGTCGGCGCGGCCGCCGCGGTGGCGTTCACGCGCCTGGGCTGCAAGGTGGTGGCGGTCAGCGATGCGGACACCGCGGTCCTGGCGCCCGGCGGCGCATTCGACCTCATCGCACTCGAGGAGGCCGTCGCCCGGCAGGAGCCCGCCGAGGCGCTGCCCGGGGACCGGATCGCACGCGACGAGCTCCTGACGGTGCCCTGCGACGTGCTCATCCCGGCGGCGCTGGGTGGCGCCATCCATCCCGGCAACGTCGCCGACGTCGACTGCCAGGTGATCCTCGAGGGCGCCAACGCGCCGGTGACCCTGTCGGCCGAGCAGGAGCTGCTCGAGCGCGGGGTGCGCATCGTCCCGGATCTGCTGGCCAACGCCGGCGGCGTGATCGTCTCGTACTTCGAGTGGGTGCAGAACCTCCAGCACCTGCACTGGGACGCCGGCGAGGTCGACGAGCGGCTCGGCCGCACGATGCGCCGCGCGTGGGACGAGCTGCACGCCGCCGTGGAGCATCAGGACGGCGGGCCGAGAACGCTGCGCGAGGCGGCGTACGACCTGGGTGTCCAGCGGGTGACGCAGGCGATGGCGCTTCGCCGCGCGGTCTAACGGCGGCGCAGCATGTCGGCCCGCGCGCGTTGCGCCTGCGCGTGCCGCAGCTCCCGCTCGGCTTCCTCGCGCGCCTGCGCGGCCTGAAGCTCGTCGCCGCGCAGGCTGAGGTACTCGGCACGCGCCCGATGGCTGCGGGCGACGCGCTCGTGCGTGGTGGCCTCGAACTCGAACTGCTCAGGCGTGCTGCCGTAGCGGAAGTCGACCATCGTCCCCGGTTCTCGGCGCGGTCCGGCGGAATGTGACGCCTGCCGCGCGGAAGCTGGCGCGTGACTCGCTCCCGGAAACAGGCGCGTTGCCGCTGGGCGAAAGGTTCCGCCTTCCGGTGCCGATATCCTGAGCATGGCCATGACGGTTGCGTCGCTGACTTCGCGCACGTTCCGGATCGCCCCCGCGGCAGGCGGGGGACAGGAGGTTGTGGCCACGGTGCTGCTCAGCGCCGCCGACGGCCGCGCGCTCTCCGAGGCGCTGAGCTGGATCCGCCAGCGCGACTACCTCGCACCGGCGGTGGAGTCGGCCGACCAGATCCTCGCGATGCGGGCGCTGACCGCGCTCATCGATCAGATCGACGGCATCGTCGACGACGGCCACGGCGCGCCGATCGACCTGCGCCAGGACCAGGTGGCCCTGCTCGGCGAGGCGGCCGTGCGCTACGCCGCCGAGCGCGACCTCGACGACGGCTACCAGACGCCCGCCGAGCGTGAGCGCGTGGCCCGGCTGCGGGAGCTGTCGCATCGCCTCTTCGATCTCTCGGCGGACTTCGCCGGCGCGGCCGCCGAGGCGCGGCAGCCCCACTAGCCCCGCCATGGCCGCGCAGCCGCCGCCGCAGGCCCCGCCCCCGGGGTGGTATCCCGACCCTCAGGCCCAAGGCGCCGAGCGCTGGTGGGACGGTGCGCAGTGGACGGCCAACCAGCGGCCGGCCGGCGGCATGGCGCCCGTCGCGATGCGCCAGCCGATGAGCCCCTCGGACGAGAAGTCGTGGGCGTGCATCGCGCATGTCTCCGCGCTCGCCGCGTCGTTCATCGGGCTGCCGGTGATCGGCCCGCTGATCGTCTACCTCATCAAGAAGGACGAGAGCCCGTTCGTGCGCGCGCACGCCGTCGCCTCGCTGAACTTCCAGCTGAGCTGGCTGATCTGGTTCATCGTGCTCGGTGTCGCGACGGTCGTCCTGATGTTTGTCATCGTCGGGTTCCTGCTGCTGCCCGTCCTGCTCGTCGCGGCGATCGCGTGGCTCGTGCTCGTCATCGTGGCCAGCGTCAAAGCGGCCAATGGCGAGCCGCCGATGAACTACCCGCTGACGATCGACTTCGTCAGGTAGCCGCGGGCTCGCCCACGACGTCGACTTCGACCTTCATCGACGTCGTGCGCCCCCGCGTGTAGATCACGCCGGTGAGCGGTGCCACGTCGCCGTAGTCGCGCCCGTACGCGGTGACGATGTGGCGCTCGCCGACGATCTGCCCGTTCGTGGGGTCGAGATCGAGCCACCCCGCCCCCGGGAACAGCACGCTGAACCAGGCGTGGGACACGTCGGCGCCGGTGAGCTTGGGCCGACCGGGCGGCGGGTCGGTCTCCAGGTACCCGCTGACGTAGCGTGCGGGCAGGCCGAGCGAGCGCAGGCACGCGATACCGAGATGGGCGAAGTCCTGGCAGACGCCCTGGCGCCGGGCGAGCACGTCCTTCAGCGGCGTGTCGACGTCCGTCTCCCCGGGGGCGAACTCGAAGTCCTCGTGGATGCGCGTGGACAGCTCGGTGACCGCCTCGATGAGCTGGCGGCCCGGGGTGAACGAGGGCGCGGCGTACTCGGCGAACGGCGCGGCGGCCTCGACCCGCGGGGAATCCAGGGTGAACTGGACGACGTCGGGGTCGCGGCTGGCGCGCACCTCCTCCCAGGCCTGCTGGCCGAACAGCGACAGGGACGCCGGGCCCCGGCTGTTGGCGATCTCGACGACGCTCGTCGCCGTCACCGTCAGCCGGCGGTGCGGCGCGCCCACGGCGACGTACGCGACGCGATTGCCGAAGAAGTCGATGTGCTCGCGGTGGTCCTCGGGCGCGGGATCCACGGTGATCGACGACGACACGCAACGCTGGCCGGGCGCGTCGCGCGGGAGCAGGTGCATCAGGCTCAGGCTTGGCGTGACGCGCGAGGAGTACCGGTACTCCGTGCGGTGGGTGATGCGGTACGTGGAAGCCATGCCTACGCGCCCTCGGTCGGCCCGGCCCACCCGAGCGCGTGCTGGGGCAGGCGGTGGACGAAGTGCGCGCGCTCGAGCGCGTCGCTGCCTTGCAGCAGCTCGCCGGAGATCTCGTCGAGGACCGCGGCGAGCGCGAGGTGCGGCCCGTCGTCGCCGAGCAGGCCGGCGGGCTCGGCGAGGCGCAGTGCGGTGCGCGCCCGCAGCACGTGGCGCTGGTCGTCGCGCAGGCGGCGCTCGCCCTCGGCAGGAAGCGCGTCGAGGTCGTCGGTCAGGCGCTCGAGCTGGTAGGCGACCGACCGCGGATTGCGCTCGTCGTGCAGGAGCAGCTCGAGGGCCGTCTCGAGCTGCGCGCGCGAGCGGTAGCGGCGGCGGTAGGTGATGATGCTCTCCGCCGCGGTGAGCGTGGATTCCAGGACGAGGCTGCCGGCGCCGACGTCGTGCTGTGGCGTGAGCGTCGTGCGGACGAGCGCGACGAGCTGCAGCGCGCGCTCGAGCCGCCGGCCGGCGTCCAGGAACCTCCAACCGAGGTCGTGGACCATGCTCTCCTCACCGAGACCGCCGAGCGCGAGCAGCCCCTGGATCAGCCGCTGCATCGTCGCCTGGACGGCGGGTGACGTCGCGTCCTCGTGGCGGCGCAGGCGCAGCAGCTGGCGGTCCAGCGCGCCGATGACGAGCCACGTGTCGCCCGAGAGCTGGTCGCGGACCGCGTAGGCGGCCTGCAGCAGCGCCCGGACGGCGTGCGCGACGGTCCCCGGCCGCGACTCGTCGACGAGGAGTGCGAGCAGCTCCCCGCCGGGGGCGCTGCGCAGGGAGGGGTCGGCGAAGCCCGGGCCGGTCGCCGTGACGTCCGTGAGCGCCATGAGCAGCGTGGCGAGCGCGGCATCGCCCGCCTCGGTGCCGCCGCCCTGCAGTTCGTTGCGCCGGTCGTGGACCGTGCGCAGCAGGCGGACCGTCGCCTCCGCCCGCTCGGCGTAGCGCCCGAGCCACCACAGGTTCTCCGCGGCGCGGGCGGGCAGCGACGTCATCGGGTCGATCTGCTCGTGCGCCGGCCCACCCTCCAGCCAGAAGCCGGTCGCGCCTTCCGGCTCGGAGGCCAGGACCCACGTGTCCTTGCTGATCGCGCCGGCCTGGTTGGAGATCCGCGCGCCGTCGTCGGCGCCCGCGACCCGCGTCAGGCCACCGGGCATGACGGTGTACGAGTCGCGGCGCGCGACGGCGAACGTCCGCAGCACCGCGCGGCGCGCCTCCAGCCCGTCGTCGCCGAGGGTCGGCGTCGTCGACAGCGCGAGCGGCTCCTGGCCGACCCACATCGCGGGGTGCGCGACGATCCGGTCGCGCAGCGCTTCGAGCTCGGCGGTGCTGCACTCCCAGCCGAGGATCGACGCCGGCCCGGCGCCGCGCGAGACGGGCCGCAGGACGAGCTCTTCGAGGCGGTCGAGGACGACGCGGCGCTGCGCGTCGTCGCCGCACCACCAGCTCTCCGCGCTGGCCATCCGCGGCGCGCGGCCGAGCAGGTGCTCGCCGATCGCCGGCAGGAAGTGCATGAGCGCCGGGTTCTCCAGGACGCTCGCGCCCAGCGGGTTGACCACCGAGACGGTGCCGCGGCGGGTGGCCTCCACCAACCCCGCGACGCCGAGCTGCGAGTCGGGCTTGAGCTCGAGCGGGTCGCAGTACCAGCCATCAACGCGGCGCAGGATGACGTGGACGGGCTCGAGTGCGCCCAGCGCGCCCATGTACACCCCGTCCGGGCGCACGACCAGATCGGCGCCCTCGACGAGCGGATAGCCGAGCGTCGAGGACAGGACGGCGTGCTCGAACGCCGTCTCGTTCCACGGGCCGGGCGTGAGGACGACGATGCGCGGGTCCTCGATGCCGGGCGGCGCCATCGCCTGCAGCGCGCCGCGCAGCGCGCGGAAGAAGGGCGCGAGCCGGTGCACGTTCGCGCCCCGGTAGAGGCTGGGCAGCACGCGCGAGACGACCGTGCGGTTCTCCAGCGCGTAGCCGAACCCCGAGGGCGCCTGCGTCCGGTCGGCGACGACGCGCCACGTGCCGTCGCCGTCGCGGCCCAGGTCCGCGGCGTAGAGGAAGAGCTGCGTGTCGCCGCCGAGGCGCACCCCGTGGCAGGGCCGCAGGAACCCGGCGTGGCCGAAGACGACCTCGGGCGGCAGCAGCCCGCGCCGCAGCAGGTCGCGCTCGCCGTAGAGGTCGTCGAGGACGAGGTTCAGCAGCTCGGCGCGCTCGATGACGGCCGACTCGATGCCCTGCCATTCGCGGCTGGAGACGAGGGTCGGGACCGGATCGAACTGCCACGAGCGGCTGGCGGGCGCGGCGGCGGACGTGCCGTTCGCGCCGTACGCGTGGTAGACGACGCCGTCCTGATCGAGCAGGCGGCTGCTCTCCTCACGGCGGCGCAGCAGCTCCTCCGTGCCCAGCTCGCTCAGCGCGCCCGCCAGCTCGGCCCAGTGCGCGCGCGGCAGCCCGGCGGCGTCGAGCATCTCGTCGTGGCGGCCGGGCGGCTGCGCGTAGGCGGATGAGGTCGTCGTGATCACGGGTCCACCGGAGGCTCAGCGCTGCGACGGGCGGCGCAGATCGAGCGTGCGAGGGTATTCACCGGGGACGACGGGCGGCGGCACGTCCACCGGGCCGGGGGTGTGCCCGGCGGCTTCGAAGCGGTTGGAGCGGCGCGATTGCGCCTCGCTGGCGTTGACCGGGAACGTCTCGTAGGCCCGCCCGCCGGGATGGACGACGTGGTACGTGCACCCGCCCAGCGACCGCGAGCCCCACGCGTCGAGGACGTCGAACACCAGCGGGCTGTGGATGCCGATCGTGGGATGCAGCGCCGACCACGGCTGCCACGCGCGGTAGCGCACGCCGGCGACGAGCTCCCCCGGCGTGCCAGTGGGCTGCAGCGGGATCCGCTCGCCGTTGCAGGTGATGACGTGCCGCCCGTCGATCGCCCCGGTCACCCGCACCTGCAGGCGCTCGAGCGACGAGTCGACGTACCGCGCGGTGCCGGCGCCGGACTCCTCGCCGAGCACGTGCCATGGCTCGATCGCCATCCGCAGCTCGAGCGTCACGCCGTCCACGTGCGCGGTCCCCAGGTGCGGGAACCGGAACTCCAGGAACGGGTCGAGCCAGTTCGGGTCGAACCCCACGTCGCCGTGGTTGATCTCCGCGACCACCGCGCGGATGTCCTGCTCGCACCACCACGGCAGGAGGAAGCGGTCGTGCAGCTCGGTGCCCCAGCGCACGAGCGGGCCGGTGTACGGCTCGTGCCAGAACCGGGCGACCAGCGCGCGCACGAGCAGCGCCTGGACGAGCGCCATCTGCGGGTGCGGCGGCATCTCGAAGCCGCGCAGCTCCACGATCCCGAGCCGACCGGTCTCGGACCCGGGGTTGAAGAGCTTGTCGATGCAGAACTCGGCTCGGTGCGTGTTGCCCGTGAGGTCGGTGAGCAGGTTGCGCAAAAGGCGGTCGACCTGCCAGGCCGGGGTGAAGCCGTCCTCCTCCTCGGCCAGGCGGGCCATCTCGTTGAAGGCGATCTCCAGCTCGTAGAGGTTCTCGTGGCGCGCCTCGTCGACCCGCGGCGCCTGGCTCGTCGGGCCCACGAACCGGCCGCTGAACAGGTAGGACAGCGACGGGTGGTGCTGCCAGTACGTGACCATGCTGCGCAGCAGGTCGGGGCGGCGCAGGAACGGGCTGTCCGGCGGCGTCGTTCCCCCGAGTGTCAGGTGGGCGCCGCCGCCGGTGCCGGTGTGGACGCCGTCGAGGGCGAACTTCTCCGCGGCGAGGCCCACGGCCCGGGCGTGCGCGTAGAGCGTCTCGGTCTGGGCGACGAGCTCCTCCCAGCTCGAGGACGGGTGGATGTTGACCTCGATGACGCCCGGGTCCGGCGTGACGCTGAAGCTCTTCGACGCGCCGCCTCCCGGCGGGGCGTAGCCCTCGACGACCACCGGGGTCCCGGCGGCGCGGGCGGCGTCTTCGACGATCCGCAGCAGCTCCGCGGCGTGGGCGAGCTCGTCGATCGGCGGGAGGAACACGTGGACGCGTCCGTCGCGAACCTCCACGCAGAGCGCGGTGATCGGGGGCGGGTCGACCTCCTCGACGGGCGCGCGGGCGGGTTCGCCCTCGGGCGCGCCGACCGCCGCGAATCGCGACGGCTCCGGGTCGGGGACCGGCGGGGTCCAGGTCAGCGCGTCGAGCGGCAGGCGCAGGCCGACGGGCGAGTCGCCGGGGATGAGGAACAGCCGGCCGCGGCGCAGGTGCCAGCGCCCGGTGCGCCAGTGCGCGTCGCCGACGCCGCGCTGCAGGGGCAGCGCCCAGCCGACCGGCGCACCGCGGTCCTCGTCGAGCTCGCGGACGAGCTGCGCCCGCGCGTCTCCGTCGCCGAGTTCGTCCGGGTCGTCGAGTGGGGGCGGCTCGCCGCCCGGCAGGCGCGCCTCGTCCCACAGCCGCGCCAGCGGATCCTCGTACGCGGGGACCGGGGCGTCAGGCAGATCGAGCACGCCGGCGATCGTCTCCATCACGGCGCGTGCGTCGTCGGCCGTCGCGTCGCCGGGCTCCCCGACCGGGTGGGCGAGCAGCGTCCGGTCGCGCCACAGCGGCACGCCATCGGTGCGCCAGCGCACGCGGATGTCCCACCGGGGCAGCGGCTCACCGGGGTACCACTTGCCCTGGCCGTGCTGGATGAGCGCGCCCGGGGCGACGTCGTCGGCCAGCCGCAGCGCCAGGTCCACCGCCAGCGCGTGCTTCGCCGGGCCGAGCGCGGCGGTGTTCCACTCGTCGGCATCCGTCCCGGTGCGCGCGACGAACGTCGGCTCGCCGCCCATCGTCAGGCGCACGTCGCCTTCGTCGAGCGCCTCGTCCACTGCACGGCCGAGCGCGTCGATTCGCTCCCACTGCTCGGGGGTGTACGGCAGCGTGACGCGCGGGCGTTCCTCGTGGCGGGTCACGGTGTTCGAGAACTCGAAGTCGACGGCCCCGCGGCTGACGGCTCCGGCGATCGGCGCCGACGCGGCGGGCGTCGGCGTGCACGACAGCGGGATGTGCCCCTCGCCGGTGAGCAGCCCCGAGGTCGCGTCGAGCCCGATCCACCCGGCGCCCGGCACGTACGCCTCGGCCCAGGCGTGCAGGTCGGTGAAGTCCTGCTGGACACTGGGGCGGTCGTTGACGACCGCCGCCTCGTCCTCGGCGAGCTGGACGAGGTACCCGGAGGCGAATCGCGCCGCGATGCCGAGCTGGCGCAGCGCCTGCACCAGCAGCCACGCGCTGTCCCGGCAGGAGCCGACGCCTCGCGTCAGCGTCTCGTCCGGGGTGAGGACGCCGGGCTCCATCCGCACCGAGTAGTCGACGCTCGCGCGGACGCGCCGGTTGATCTCGATGAGCAGGTCGATGGTCTGCTGCCGCTCGTCGGGCAGCGTGTCGAGCCAGCGGGCGAACGCGGGGGTGGCCGGGTCGGCGGCGAGGTAGGGCGCGAGGTCGTGGGCGAGCGCCGGCTCGTAGGCGAACGGCCAGGCCTTCGCGTCCTCCTCGACGAAGAAGTCGAACGGGTTGATCACCGTCATGTCGGCGAGCAGGTCGACCGTGACGCTGAACTCCGCCGTCGGCTCGGGGAGGACGATGCGCGCGAGGTGGTTGCCGAACGGGTCCTGCTGCCAGTTGACGAAGTGCTCGGCCGGTTCGATCTTCAGCGAGTAGGCGAGGATCGGCGTGCGGCAGTGCGGCGCGGGCCGCAGCCGGATGGTCTGCGGCCCGAGCTCGGCGGGGCCGTCGTAGCGGTACACCGTGCGGTGCTCGAGGGCGACCGTGATGCTCACCGGCCGATCCTAGGTTTGGCCTGCACCGCGGCGGTATCGCCGGGCGGTCGGTGCCGGCGGGGCACGATGCGCCACCGTGTCGACCGGGGTGTGGCCGAAACCGGTCCGATCTCGACCGGTTTCGGCGTCACCCCCGGCGGGTCAGCGCGTGATCCGGAAGGCCAGCACCTTCGCCTTGCCGACGTTGCCCGCCGCGTCAATCGGCGTGACGACCGCCTGATAGCGACCGGCGCGCAGCTTCTTGCCGCCGACCTTCAGCGCGATCTTCACGCTGCCCGCCCCGGCGCCCGCGGCGACGGTCTTCGTCAGCACCGTCGTGGCGATGACGCAGCGCTTGCCCTTCTTGGCCTTCGTCGAGCAGCTCTTGCCCTTCTTGCGGCCGCGCTTGAGGGACTGGATCTGCACGCGGACCTTCCCACCCTCGGTCGGCTGGAACGCCACGGTCAGCGCGCCGCCGCGCGTGATCGAGGCGGACGCCAGCGTCGCCTTGGCCAGCGACGGGGCGGTCGTGTCCTTCGCCGGGACGACGTTCTGCCCGCCGCCGCCCGCGCCACCACCGGCCGGGGGAGGCGCCGGGGCGTCCGAGGGCGGGTTGACGACGACGCCGCTCAGCGGGGTCATGACGTACACGGCGAGCGGGAGCTGGTTGTCGCCGTTGGAATCGGCCTTGATCTCCGCCTTCAGCCGCTTGCCCAGGTCGGCGGAGGTCAGCTTGTACGTCGCGCCCTTCTGGCCGGACAGCGTCTCGCAGGACGAGCCGTCGGCCTCGCAGCGGATCCACTGGCGCGCGTACGTGGTGCCCGGGTACTCCCACTTGCCGACGTTGGCCGAGAGCGACTCGCCGACCTCGGCCTTGCCGACGAGGAACGGCGCGACGAGATTCGTCGCCTGCTTGGGGAGAATCTCATTCGACGGGTTGCTGAAGTCCGTCGTCGCACTGCCCTCGGAGTTCTTGCCGGTGACCTTCACCATGATGCGCTGGGTGACGTCGGCGTCGGTCAGCGTGTACGTGCCGCCGTTCACACCTGCCGTCGTCCGGACGAAGACGCACGAGCTCGTGTTGGTGTTCGTGCAGCGGAACCACTTCGCGGTGTACGAATCCGCGCTCGGGTTGAAGAACAGGCCGCTCGGCGTCAGGGTGTCGCCGGAGTACTTCAGCGCGCTCGTCAGCGTCGGATTCCACATCTGGCTGTAGCCCGGCAGGACCGTGGGGTCACCGCCGATCGAGCCGTACGTGTCGCTGCCCGCGTCGACCGAGACGAACGTGTCGACGTCGTTCTCCGCGGTGACGACGATGCGGACCCACTTGTTCTTGTCGTCCTTGCTGAGGGTGTACGTCGGCTGGTCCGCGCCGTCGATGTCGGTGCAGGACCCGGTGGACGACGTGGTGCAGCGCTGCCACTGGAACGTGTAGTCGATCTGCTTCGTGCCGTTCCAGTTGCCCTCGTGGCCGGTGAGAGTCTGGCCGACGGTCTTCGTGCCGGTGATGTACGGCTTGTTCGCTGCCGTGCCGTCGTTGGACGGCGGCACGAGCGTGAGCGCGTATCCGCCGCCGCCGTCACTGCCGGCGATGTACGTCAGCGGAAGCGTGGGGACCTTCGCGATCGTCCAGAAGATGTTGTGGCCGCCGAGCCCGGTGTCCTCGACGTGGCGCCAGTCGACCGGCCCGGGGTTCAGGACGTTGTCGTTGCGCGCCCGGCCGACCCACAGGCCCGCGTCCGTGGCGGCGTAGATCCGCGTGCGGCTCGCGACGTTGCGGATGACCATGCCGCGGACCGTTCCGCCGTTCATGGCCTTCGAGCCCGTGCCGTTGATCGACGACCACGTGAGGCCGGCGTTGACCGTGCGGTACACGCCGTCGGTGGTGCCCGCGTAGTAGATGAGCGGGTTCTGCGTGTCCTTGTAGATGCGCAGGGTCGTGGCGGGGATGCCGTCGCCGGCGAACGTCCAGGACGCGCCGCCGTCGAGCGAACGGAAGACGCCGCTGCTCGTCGCCGCGAGCACCGTGCCGGGGACGAACGACGTCAGGCTCCACACCGTCGTCGCCGGCGGGATGCCGTTGCCCGGCTGCGGCGGGATCCAGGTGTTGCCGCCGTCGTTGCTGCGGTACACGCCGCTGGAGAAGCCGCCCACCAGCAGCGGGCCGCCCGTGAGGCCGAGGATCGCCTGCACGGCGGTGTTGAGCTTCTTCGGGTTCTTCGGATCGTCCTCCGGGCCCTGGGCGACGGGCTGCCACGCGCCGCCGCCGGTCGAGGCGAACAGGCCGGCGCTCGTGCCGGCGAGCATCCGGCTGCCGTCGGCGTACACGGCGCGGACATCCTTCGCGCCGGGGACGCCCTCGAGGCCGGCGTTGAACGCCGACCAGCTCACGCCGCCGGTCGTCGACCGGAAGACGCCGTCACCCTCGGTCGCCGCGTAGACCGTCGTCGGAATCTGCCCGGTCGTGTACTCGCGGACATGGTCGGGCACCGGCGCGCTCAGTCCTGGGAGGCTCACCCACGGCGGGGTGATCGCCTGCGCTGGACCAGCGAGGAGGGTGGCGCCGCCGAGAAGCAGCACGACGGACAGGACGAGACGACGGGCATGACGCAGCATGGAACGGAACTCCGGGTCGAGGAAGGCAGTGCTGCCAGGAGAACGGGCGACGCCGCGCGAACTTACGCGCGGCGCCGCATCCTTCCAAAATCCCCGATTTCAGGGAGGTCAGCGCTTCAGCGTGACTGCCTGCGCGCCCGTGATCTTCGCGCCCTGGGCCGGGGTGAACGTGACCGCCAGGGCGAGCTTCGCGCTGCGCGCCCGGCGCAGCTTCCGCTTGCCGGTCTTGGTGAAGCGCACCTTCACCGCGACCTTCTTCGCGCCCGACGCCTTGGCCGCGCCCTTGGCGACGACCTTGCCGGCCCGCGTCGCGACGACGGCGACCCTGCCCTTGCCGGGCGCCTGGACGTCGACGACGAAGCCGCGCTTCAGCGCCTTGCCGAGCTTGATCGCGCGGGCCTTCAGGGCGATGGTCGTCACGTCGGCGTTCTGCGGAGCGACGTTCGGCCCGGCGCCCTTCACGACGTTCTCGCACCCGGACACGACGTCGTTGGCGTCGACGTACGCGGTGTCCGTCCCGACGCCGCAGTCGATCTGGTCGACCTCGCCGTCCTGGGCGTAGATCGTGTCGTTGCCGTACGGCATGCGGCACTGGATCCAGTGGCACGTCGAGCCGGTCGTGTCGCCGTTGATCGTGTCGCGGCCGGGCCCGCCGGTGACGATGTCGTTGCCGTACCCGCCGGCGACCTGATCGTTGCCCGGGCCGCCGTCGACCTCGTCATCGAGGTCGAACGCGTTGAGCTTGTCGTCGCCGCCGTTGCCGACGAGCTTGGACCCCGACGTGTCGGTGTTGAAGATCGTGAACTCCTCGGCGTCGTTGCCGCCCACGAGGGTGGCCGCGGCGTTGAGGTAGATCTTCTCCAGGCCCGTGACGTTGTCGTTCTCGCCGGGGCGCCCGTCGTTCGCTGCGCCGTCCTGCGAGACGCTGATCGGCGGCTGGCGCTGACCGGACTCGACCATCCAGTCGCCGTCGGTCTGGTCGTAGCCCGCGCCGCCGTCGATGACGTCGGAGAACTGGTCGCGGAAGCCGTCGCCCTTGAGCTTGTCGTCGCCGCCCTCGCCGAAGAGCTGGTCGTTGCCGGCCTGGCCCTCGAGCTCGTCGTTGCCGTCGCCGCCGCGCAGGACGTCGTCGCCGGGGCCGCCGACCATCTTGTCGTTGCCCGGGCCGCCGAGCAGCGTCTCGGCGCGCTCGCCGAAGGCCGAGCCGCGCAGCGTGTCGTCACCCGCGCCGCCGTCGACGGTGATCGCGACCGACGCGGAGAGCTTCTCCGCGGCGTTGACGATGTCGTTGCCGTCGCCGGTCTCGACGCGGATCGCGGCGGGCATCGGGCAGGTCACCGCGGTGAACCCTTCGATCTCCGCGGTGCAGAGGCCGCCGGACTCCGGGGCGTAGGTGTCGTCGAAGCGCAGGTTGCCGGTGGCGTCGACGTCGAAGGCGATGAAGTTCTTCTCGCCGGGGTTGGCCCTGAAGACCAAGACACCCCCTTCGCTGCTGAGGGTGCCGGCTTGAGCCGAGGCGGCGCCGACGGCGCCGAGGCAGAGGGCGAGCAGGGCCGTGAGCAGGCCGGCGCGCCGGATGAGGCGGATATGGGTGAAGGTGGAGGTCGTCATGGCTCCACCCTTCCGCGCGAGTGCCCGCGCGCCATCGGGTGCAGCCCGAGACCGCACCCCCAAGATCTTCCCGGGCCACCCCTAAGACGTCATGTCTCGCGTTGTTCGGGCGAGCCGTGGCGGGTACCGTTCGCCGCCGCCCGTGCTCCGTCTCACCACCATCGGAGCGTGCCTCTGCGCCCTCGCTGCGACCCCGCTGCTGCCCGGAACCGCGGGTGCGGCACCCCTGCCGGTCGTGGACTGCATCACGCCGAGCGGCACCGCCGACGGCGTCTGGCAGGTCTACTTCGGCTACGTCAACACCGGTGGGCAGACGACCGTTGCGTTCGGAGACGACAACCAGATCGTGCCCGGGCTCGGCTTCCAGGGGCAACCGTCGGTCTTCAACGAGGGCTCCTACCTGCGGGTCCTGCGCGCGGTGTTCAACGCGAACGCGTTCACCGGCGTCTCCTGGGTGCTGGCGGGCTCGAGCGCGCAAGCGACCCTGGCCTCACCGCGCTGCCGCGCCGGGGCGACCGGCCCCGCGAGCGACGTGACGACGCAGAGCGCGACGCTGCACGGCCTCGTGGAGCCCGAGGGCGCCGACACCGCGTACCTCTTCAACTACGGCACGACGATCGCCTACGGGAGCACGACGCCCGAGCGGCGCACGAGCGCGACGGCGCAGGTCGCCGAGCCGCTGACCGGCCTGCTGCCCGGCACGACGTACCACTACCGCCTCGTCGCGAGTGGCTCGATGACGACGGTCGGGGAGGATCGGACCTTCACGACGCCGCCCGTGCCCGCGCCGCCCGCCACGACGACCGTGGTGCAGACGCAGACCGTCACCCAGCCGGTGTCGGCGCCCGCTGCCTCCTCGCCGCCGCCCGCCGGCGCGGCGGCTGCCCCCGTCCTCACCGATCTCGCGGTCATCCGGTCGCGTCCACGGGCCCGGGTGCGCCGCGGCGCCACCCTGACGCTGCGCTTCACCATCCTCAACCGCGGCCCGGCGACGGCGACGAACGCCGGGTTCGTCGACCGCCTCGGCGAGGGCCTGCGGCTGCGGTCGGCCCGCGGGCCGGCGGGCCGCTGCATGGGTCGGACGGTCGTGCGCTGCCCGCTCGGGACGCTCGCGGCGGGCCGGGCCGCGCGCGTCACCCTGCGGGTCCAGCTGATCCGCGCCGGCCGCCTGTCGGACACCGCGGTGGTGGCGGCCGATCAGCCTGACAGCCGGGTCGCCGACAACGCCGCGACCGGCACGCAGCGCGTCAGCCGCGCTCACCCTCGAGGAACGCGCTGACGCTGCCGGCCTCGAGCCAGCGGACGAACCAGTCGGGCAGGTCGCTGCTGACCTTGTCGGGGAACGCCGGCTCGCGCTTCTCCAGAAACGCCATGACGCCCTCCTGGACGTCGGGCATCCGGCCGCGGGTGAAGATCCCGCGCGAGTCGATGACGTGCGCGGCCGCGGGGTCGGGCTCGCCGAGCATCCGCCAGAGCATCGCCCGCGTCATGGCGACGGACACGGGCGCGGTGCCGTCAGCCATCTCCCGCGCGAGCGCCCGCGCGGCGTCGACGACCTCCTCCTTCGGGTGCACGCTGCGCACAAGGCCGCCGGCGAGCGCCTCGTCGGGCCCGAACACGCGCCCGGTCAGCATCCACTCGGCGGCCTGCGAGACGCCGACGATCCGCGGCAGGAACCAGCTCGAGCAGGCCTCGGGCACGATGCCGCGCCGGACGAAGACGAAGCCGAGCTTCGCGCCCTCGGCGACGAACCGCACGTCCATGGCGAGCGTCATCGTCAGCCCGACGCCGACGGCGGACCCGTTGATGGCGCCGATCACCGGCTTCGGGCTCGCGAAGATCCGGCGGGTCAGCAGCCCGCCGCCGTCCTCGTAATCGGCCATCGCGAGGTCGTCGCCCGCCGAGAACGCAGCGCCGCCCTCGGAGAGGTCCGCGCCGGCGCAGTACGCGCGGCCGCGGCCGGTGAAGATGATCACGCGCACGTCGTCGTCGGCGTCCGCGCGGTCGAGCGCGTCGATGAGCTCCTCGTGCATGCGCATCGTGTAGGCGTTCATCTGCTCGGGGCGGTCGAGGGTGATCGTGGCGATCCCGTCCTCGACCTCGTAGGCGATCTGCTCGTAGGTCACGCGCGCGACGCTACCTGGCCCGCGCGTCGACATGCGTGGGATTTTCCCTGCACAACGTTCAGTTCGGGTGTGGCCGGACCGACTACTCGGGAGCGATGTACGTGCCCGCCGACGTCACCACGAAGCGCATCCAGCGCGGCGACTTCTACGAGGACTGCCATTACCACCCGATGCTCTGCCTGTCGGCGGATGGCGACAAGCTCGTCGGGGTGTCGCTCATCACGGGCGGCGTGGGGGTGTGCAGCGAGCACGACTGCGCGGCGGTGCCGATGACCTCCGAGGAGGCCGCCGACCGCCGCGAGCACTGGGACGAGTACGCCGAGGACCTCGTGGATCGCCCGGAGGCGATCCACTGGGAGTCCATCGACGACTGAGCTCAGCGCTTCAGCGTCACCTGCTGCGACGAGCTGAGGGCCTTGCCCTTGGCGGGCGTGAAGCTGGCGCGAAGCGTGAGGCTCGCGCTCTTGGCCCTGCGCAGCACGCGCTTGCCGGCCTTGGTGAAGCGCACCTTCACGGCGACCTTCTTCGCGGCGTTCGTGGTCGTGCTGCCCTTGGCGACGGTCTTGCCCTTCATCGTCGCGACGACCGTCACCTTGCCCTTGCCAGGCGTGGTCACGCTCACGGTGAACCCGGACTTCAGCGCCTTGCCGAGCTTCGTGGCCTTCAGCGCGGCGGGCAGCCCGCTGACCCCGGCGTTCGCGCCGGTCGGGCCACCGCTGCCCGTGGGCTGGGCGGCGCCGTTCTTCACCACGTTCTCGCAGGTCGCCGAGACCACGTCGGCCGCGTCGACGTACGCGGTGTCGGTCCCGATGCCGCAGTCGATCTGGTCGACCTCGCCGTCCTGCGCGTAGATCGTGTCGTTGCCGTAGGGCATGCGGCACTGGATCCAGTTGCACGCGCTGCTGGCGACGTCGCCGTTGATGACGTCGCGGCCGGGCCCGCCGGTGACGGTGTCGTTGCCGTACCCGCCGACGAGCTGGTCGTTGCCCGCGCCGCCCTCGACGGTGTCGTCGTAGTCGAACGCGCTGAGCTTGTCGTCGCCGCCGTTGCCGACGAGCTTGGTCGGCCCGTTGTCGGTGTTGAACACCGTGAACTCCTCGGCGCCGTCACCGCCGACGAGTGTGGCGGGCGCGTTGAGGTAGATCTTCTCGAGGCCCGTGACGTTGTCGCCCTCGCCTGGGCGGCCGTCGTTGGCGGCGCCGTCGAGGCTCACGCCGATCGGCGGCTGGTAGCTGCCCGACTCGACCATCCAGTCGCCGTCGGTCTGGTCGTAGCCTGCGCCGCCGTCGATGACGTCCGCGCCGGTGGAGCGGTGGTCGTCGCCGCGGAGCTTGTCGTTGCCGCCCTCGCCGTAGAGCTGGTCGTTGCCGCCGACGCCCTCGAGCTCATCGTCGCCGTCGCCGGCGCGCAGGACGTCGTCGCCCCCGCCGCCGTAGAGCTTGTCGTTGCCGGGGCCGCCGAGGAGCGTCTCGGGACGGTTGCCGTACAGGTCGCCCTTCAGCCAGTCGTCGCCGGAGCCGCCGTCGGCGGTCACCGCGACGTTCGCCGGGATGTCGCCGTCGATGTTCACCGCGTCGTTGCCGTCGGCGGTCTCGACGCGGATCGCGGACGGCATCGGGCCGGTCACCCAGGCGTGGTACTCGCTGTCGTACGTGCAGCTGCCGTCGGTCAGGACCTTGCCGATGTCCATGACGGCGAGCATGCCGGGCTTGTCGTCGTGCGGGCCGATGATGACGTTGTTGGCCTCGCCGGGGGCGGCCCTGACGACGAGCACACCCCCTTCCATGGTCGCGGTGCTCGCTTGAGCGGTCGCGGCCCCCGTCGCGCCGAGGGCGCAGGCGGCGAGCACGATGGTGGAGATGCGGCGGGAGGTGGTCATGGGCCGCACCTTCGCGTCGGCCCTCGGCCCTGCCATCAGGACCACCCCGAAACCTGCACCCCAAAGATCTAGGAGCGCCGGCGCACGGGTCGCCGCCGCCGGGGGTACGACAGGCGCTCGGGCAGGCACCAGTGCACCGACTGGACCCCGGCCGGGCACGCGGGGAGCTCCCGCGGCCCGAACCAGGCGCGCCGGCGCGGGGCTGCGCGCCGGCGCCGCATCACGCGCCCGCCCCGAAGGGGATGGCGTCCTGCTGCTGGGGCTCCTCGTAGGGCGAGCCGCCGTACGGGTCGGCCTGGCCGCCGTACGGGTCGACCTGCTGCTGCTCCTGGCCGTACGGGTCAGCTTGCTGCTGGCCGTAGGGGTCGACCTGCTGCTGCTCGGGCTGCTGCTGCTCCTGCTGCGCCGAGCCCTGCCCGTTCTTCGCCGCGTCGAGGAACTGCTTGACGGTGTCGGCCGAGATCGCGAACCCGACGCCGGTGCTGCCGCCGGACTGCGAGGCGATCTGCGAGTTCACGCCGATGACCTGGCCGTCCTCGTCGAGGAGCGGGCCGCCCGAGTTGCCCGGGTTGATCGCGGCGTCCGTCTGGATCGCGCCCGTGATCGTCGAGCCGTCCGGCGCCTGGATGTCCCGGTTGAGCGCCGAGACGATGCCGGTCGTCAGCGTCTGGTCGAGGCCGAAGGGGCTGCCGACCGCGAAGACGTTGTCGCCGACGTTTGCGCCGTCGGCGAGCTTCAGCGGCGTCAGGCCGGTCTGGTCGACCTTGATGAGCGCGAGGTCGTGCGACGGGTCCGTCGCGATGACCTGGGCGGACTGGAGCTTGCCGTCGGTGCCGAGCTTGACGCCGATCTGCGTCGCGCCGTCGACGACGTGCTCGTTGGTCACGATGAGCCCGTCGTCGGAGACGACGAAGCCCGAGCCGGCGCCCTGCCCCTGCTGGGTGGCGACGGCGATGTAGGCGACCGAGTTCTTCGCGCCGTCGTAGACGGTCCGCGCGGTCGTGTTGTCGGACACGCTCTTGGCGATGCCCGTCTGCGCCGACGAGGCGGCGCTGCTCTTGCTGGGGGTGGTGGAGGGCGACAGGGCGTCGAACGCCACTGCGCCGCCCGCGGCCGCAGCAGCGGCCACGGCGACGGTCGCCAGTGCGGTCTTCGGATGCATGACGACCACTGTGGGGCGGCTCGCTGGGCCTGGCCTAACGCTTCTCCAAGTTCTCGCTAAGCGCGGGGATAGCGAGAGATAAAGGCGCGGGATACGCTGCCCTGCGTGAGCGATGCGGTCATCCGGCGCGCCTTCGTCACCGGCGGCTCGGGCTTCGTCGGCGGCGCCCTGATCCGGCGGCTCGTCGCCGACGGGGTCGAGGTCCGCGCGCTCGCGAGGTCCGCGCACGCCGTCGAGACCGTCACGGGGTCGGGCGCGGTGGCCGTCCGCGGCGACCTCGAGGACCGCAGCGCTCTGCGCTCAGGCGCGGAGGGCTCCGACGTCGTCTTCCACGCCGCCGCGAAGGTCGAGGACTTCGGCGATCCCGACGCATTCCACCGCGTCAACGTCGAGGGGACGCGCAACGCCGTCGACGCCGCGCGGGCGGCCGGCGCCCCGCGCTTCGTGCACGTCGGGACGGAAGCCGCGCTCATGGCGGGCACGCCGCTGCGCGGGGTCGACGAGACGGCGCCGCTGCGGCCAGACTCGCCCGTCCTCTACAGCCGGACGAAGGCCCAGGCCGAGGCGATCGTCGTCCGCTCAGCCGTGCCGGACGTGTTCGTGACGGTGTCGATCCGCCCGCGCTTCGTCTGGGGGCCGGGGGACACGACCGTGCTGCCCCAGTTCGCCGACGCGGTGCGCGCGGGACAGTTCGCGTGGGTCGCCGGTGGGCGCCACCTGACGGACACCACCCACGTGGACAACGTCGTCGAGGGGCTGCTCCTCGGCGCGCGGCGCGGCGCCGCCGGGCGCGCGTACTTCGTGACCGACGGGCCGCCGGTGGAGTTCCGCGCGTTCGTCACCGCCCTGCTGCGCACGCAGGGGCTCGAACCGCCCGATCGCAGCATCCCGCAGCCGGTCGCGACGGCCGCGGCGATCGGCGGCGAGGCCGCGTGGCGGCTGCTTCGCCGCCCTGGAGCGCCGCCGCTCACGCGCTTCGCGCTCTGGGCGATGAGTCAGGAGTGCACACTGGACACCTCGCGGGCCCGCGAGGAGCTGGGGTACGTCCCGGTGATCACGCGCGAGGACGGTCTCGTGCAGCTCTCACCGGCCTGATTGGCGGGCGCGCCCGACGCCGTTCTCGGGTTAACCCGAGGGAACGGTCTTCTTCCCGGTGCGACGGTGGTGGGCATGACCCGCGCGCTTCGTCTTGCACTCCTGCTCGTCTGCTTCGTGCTGCCCGCCTCCCCTGCCGCCGCCGCGACCTTCACGGTCGCCACCACCGGCGACGGCCAGGACACCGATCCGGGCAATGGGCTGTGCGCGACGGGCGGCGGCGCGTGCACCCTCCGCGCCGCGCTGCAGGAGGCGGCGGGGCTGGCCGGGGCGGACACCGTCACGGTGCCGAGCGGCACGTACGCGCTGGATGCCGCCCTCGGCGAGCTCGTGGCCGACTCCACAGTCACGGTGGACGGCGCCGGTGCGCGCACCACCATCGTGCAGGCGGGGGCGAACCGCCGCGTCCTGCAGGCAACGGGCAACCTCACGCTGCGCGGCGTCACCGTCACGGGCGGGACGCCGACAGGCACGAGCGTGCTGCGCGGCGGCGGCATCCTCGTCAGCGCCGGCGACGTCACGCTCGAGCGCGTCACGGTGCGCAACAACACCGCCGCGTCGGAGACCCACGCCAACGGCGGCGGTGTGGCGTCCTCGGGGGGCAGCCTGACCATCCTCGACTCGACGATCTCCGACAACCTGGCGATCGGCCGGGTCGGCGGCTCTTCCGGCGGCTCGGGGACCGGCGGCGGCGTCTACGCCGGCGCGCCGACGACGATCCGTCGGTCGACGATCTCGGGCAACGTCGCGCAGAACGTCGGCGCGGGCCAGTTCGCCTCCGGTGGCGGTGTCGCCGTGGGAGCGAATGTGACCCTCGATCACGTCAGTGTCGTCGGGAACTCCGCGACGACCTTCGGCGGGTCGAGCGGCTTTCGCCAGGGCGGCAACGTCTACGCCTCCAACGGGACGACGCTGACGATCGGCGGCTCGATCCTCGCCAACGGCCAGGCCAGCCAGGGCCCGAACTGTTACGCGTCGGGCACGGTCACGGAGTCCGCGCGCAACCTCGCCGACAACACCGACTGCCTCGGAGCGGGCAGCCTGCGCAACACGAACCCCAAGCTCGGCGCGCTCGTCGACAACGGCGGGGGCACGGACACCCGCCGGCCCGCCGCCGACTCGCCCGCGCTGAACGCCGCGACGACCTGCGGCGCGCGCTCGGCCGACCAGCGTGGCAACGCGCTGAAGGCCGGCGGCTCGTGCGACCTCGGTGCCGTGGAGCTCGGGGCCGACCGCGCGGTCACGGTGCAGGCGTCGAAGACGGCGGCGGCCGCGGGCGAGGACGTCACCGTCATCGCGACGCTGACGAACGCCGGCGCCGACGAGGCGGCCGAGACGCTCACCCTGGAGCTGCCCGCCGGGGCAGTCGCGACGGCCGCCACGACCACTGCGGGGACCTGCGTCACCGGCGCGACGGTGACCTGCACGCCCGGGACGCTCGGCCGCAACGCGGGGGCGACGATCATCGCAACGGTCCGTGCGACCGGCGACGCGATGACGATCACCGCGCGGCGCGGCGGCGCGCTGCCCGACCAGGTGGCGGCCAACGACGCGGCGAGCGTCGCGATCGCCGGCCTGGGCACGTCCGCGGGCCCGACCCCGGGCGGCGGCAATGGGGGCGGCGGGCCGGACACCGGCACGGGCGGCGGCAGCACGATCGCGAAGGACGTCGCCGCCCCGGCGCTCACGGGCCTGAAGCTCGTCGGCCGGGCGAGCGTGCGCCGCGGCGCGAAACTGCGCTTCACCCTCTCCGAGGCCGCGACGGTGCGCATCACCGCCGAGCGCAAGGTCCGCGTCCGGGGCAAGACGCGCTACGTCAAGCTCGCGACGACGACGGCGAAGGGCCGGCGCGGCACGAACACCGTGACGATCCCCAAGCAGGTGTTGAAGACCGGAAGCGTGCGGTTCACCGCCGTGGCGACCGACGCCGCGGGCAACCGTTCGACGCCGCGGCCGCTGGGCGCGAAGATCCGTCGCCGCTGATCGCCCGCAGCTCGGGCGGGCGAACTACCGAGGAACGGTGTGGCGCGCGCCGGATGACGGCGCGCGCCCTGAGGAGCAGCCTGTGAGGTGTCATGCGACGGCCCCTCTTCCTGCTCGGCCTGCTGACCGCCTCGGCGGCACTCACCGGGACGCCCGCACTCGCCGCGCCGGCGTCCTACGTGTACTGGACGAACACGGGAACGAACACGATCGGCCGGGCGAACCTCGACGGCTCGGGCGTGAACCAGAGCTTCATCACCGGGGCGAACAGCCCTCAGGGGGTCGCCGTCGACGCCGAGCACCTCTACTGGGCGAACGCGGGGACGAACACGATCGGCCGGGCGAACTTCGACGGCTCTGGCGTGAACCAGAGCTTCATCACCGGGGCGAGCGGCCCGTCAGGCGTTGCCGTCGACGCCGGCCACGTCTACTGGACGAACCACTGGAGCTACTCCATCGGCCGGGCGGACCTTGACGGCTCTGACGCGAACCAGAGCTTCATCACGGGGTACAGGCACGACGAGGCACCCGGGATCGCGGTGAATGGACGCCACATCTTCTGGACGGTGTTCGGCTCGGGCGGCGTGTACCGGGCCAACCTCGACGGCACGGGAGCCGCCCCCTTCATCGCGCAGGGTTTCCCGTTCGGCGTGGCCGTCAACGCAACGCACGTCTTCTACACCGATGACGTCGGTCCCGACTGGGTGTATCGCGCGAACCTCGACGGCAGCGGGCCGCTGCAGATCGTCTCGCTCAATCCGCTCAGCAACATCTACCCGACCGGGCTCGCCCTCGACGCCGCGCACGTGTACTGGGGACGGATGAGCCCGGGCGCGATCGGTCGCGCGAACCTCGACGGCAGCGGCGCCGTGGAGGACTTCATCACCGGCGCGTCGGCGCCCCGCGGCGTGGCCGTGGCGGCACCCGCGGTCTCGACCATCGGCGGCGACGCCGGCGACCAGTACGTGGGCGCGCGCAGCGCGGGCATCCCCGTCTTCGTGACGAACACCGGCATCCGGCCGCTGGCGATGACCTCGGCGGCGATCTCCACCGGGGTCGGCGCCTGGAAGGAGTGGGAGATCACCGCTGACGGCTGCTCGGCAACGACGCTGCAGCCCGGCGCGAGTTGCGTGGTCGTGGTGCGCTTCACGCCCCAGTGGGTCGGGGGGCGGTCGGCCGAGCTCGTGTTCACCGACAGCGCGCCGGACGGGACGCAGCACGTGACGCTGTCGGGGATGGGCGTCCAGGCGCCGGTCGGCCCGACGGGCCCGACCGGCCCGACGGGCGCGACGGGCGCAGCGGGCGCGACGGGCGCTGCCGGCCCCGCTGGCGAGACCGGCATCCCGGGCCCTGCCGGCCCGGCCGGTGTCTCCGGCGCGAGCGCCGCGACGACGACCCTCGTCCTCGTCGCCTATCAGGCGAAGACCACCGCCCGGAAGGTCACGGTCAGCTACGCGGTGACGACGCCCGCCGCGGTCTCGCTGCGGGTGGTCCGCTCGCGGGGCAAGACGGTCGAGGTCGCCACCGCGAAGGCGAAGACCGGCATCAACACGATCTCGTGGAATCGCAAGCTCAACGGCAAGGCCGCGAAGAAGGGCGCCTACACGCTCCAGGTGGTCGCGGCCGATGGCGGGCAGACCACGCGGAGCGCGGTGCGCATCACGCTCCGCTAATCCTGCCGGTCCCGCGGCTCGGCATCCCCGTAGATCGACAGCCACACCGCCCGGCCCACGGCGGCGGCGACCTTCTCGTCGTCCGCCGGGTCGCCGTGGCGGATGTGGATCATCGCCGCCCGCTCGACCATGCACACCAGCGTGAAGGCCAGCGTCTGCAGGTCGACGTCGGGCGCGATGCGGCCCGCCGCCTGTAGCGGCTCGAGCGCCTGCGCCGCGCGGGTGGCGAACTCGTTGACGTTCGCGTACCAGTGGTCGGCCAGCACGGGGTCATAGGTCGTGACCTCGATCACGGCGAGCGTCACGTCACGGTGCTCGCGAAACGTCGCCAGTGTCTCCATCCCCGCCTCCTTCGCACCCTCCGGCCCGGTGCGGTGGTCGAAGACGAACCATGACGCCGCCGCGTCGTAGACCTCGGCGAGTGCGACCTCGCTGAGGCGCATGAGCAGCTCCGTCTTGTCGCGGAACTGCATGTAGAGCGTCGTGCGCGGCACGCCGAGCTCGTCGGCGATCGCCTTGAACGAGATCTCGCTGTAGGGGTGCCCCTCGGCGAGGTGCCGGCGGACGACCTCCAGCGCACGGGTCTCGATCTCCTCGCGCCGCGCTCGGACGGCGGCGCGTGAGCGGAGAGGCGGCATGCCGCGCGATGGTACCGCCGCCCTGGGCGGTCGTGGCGGCGCAGCGCGGCGCGAGAACCTGCGAGGTTGCATTTCGGACACGGTGTAGGCAGTATGCCGACACCCTGTCGACAATGCGACAGCAATCGTCCGAAGTCTCTGGGAGGAGAATGTGGTGCGACGAGTCGGTGCTGCCTGGGCGCTCGCCCTGGTGTCCGCAGCTGTACTAGCCGGGGCCGCGCACGCGGCCATCCCCAGTTCCACACCGCCGCGTGTGTCCGACCCCACGCCGCGCGAGGGCTGGCCGGCCGTCCCGCAGGACAACCGCATGCACGGCGGGACCACCGAGTGGTGGTACTGGCACGTCATCGACCCCAAGACGAAGCTCCAGTACGTCGGCGGCCTCGTCAACAAGCCGAGCACCTGGCACTTCGGAATGCTCCAGTACGGCCGGCAGAAGCACGTCGTCGCCGTCGATCAGCGCGCGCCGATCCCCGTGAGCATGAGCCGCGCGATCAAGCCCGCCAACGACGGGCTTCCCGGCGTGCGCACCCCGGGCGCGCGACTCGACTACGACCCGGTCGCCAACACCTGGCACCTGAAGGTCACGACCGGCTTCCAGGCCGACATCTGGTTCGACGGATGGCTGCCCGGCGTCACCGGCACGATCCCGCTCGGCGAGCGCCGCTGGATGGGCTGGACCTCCGCCGTCGTGACGAGCACCGCGCGCGGCTGGATCAAGCCACCCGGCGGCAAGCGCATCGACGTCAGCGGCTGGCGCGGGTACACCGACCACAACTGGGGCCCGTTCAACATGTTCGACAACTCCACCGGCGGGTGGGAGTGGGGCGTCGTGCATGAACCCAACGGCGGCGCGAAGGTCATCGGCGGCGTCGTCACGCGCAACGGCACCTACATCGGCACCGCCGCCGACATCCAGCCCGGCCAGAAGCCGAAGGGCTGCGCGTCGACGTACATGGAGCAGACCGACTTCTACTCCGGCAACAACTACTTCACCGGCCAGACCTTCGCGATGCCGGGCAAGGTGCACGTCAGGTGCGCCGCGCTGCTGCCTGGCTTCGAGGGCACGGAGTTCACGATGAAGTTGCTCACCCCGGGCATCGCCGACGGCGGCATCGTCGCCGCGACCCTCGAGGCGCAGTACTACACCGAGCCCGGGTCCATCGGCATGTACGAGCACGTCCGGACGATGATCGGCCGCTGGAACGCGTTCCAGCAGCAGCGGAACAGGAAGTAGGGGAGACCACCGATGAAGACCTCCATCAGCCGGCGGCGGTTCGTCGGCGGCGCGGCCGCGATGGGCGCGGCCGCCACGTTCCCGCTGGCCCGCGCCGGGATGGCGCGGGCGGACGTCCCGGGCAAGCGGGTGGCCGTGTTCGGCGCCGGCATGTCCGGGCTCGTGGTCGCGCATGAGCTCGCCGAGCTCGGCTTCTCCGTCGACGTGTACGAGGCCAACACCGTGTTCGGCGGCAAGGCCCGCAGCTGGGGCATTCCCGGCACGGGCTCGGGCGGGCGCAAGGACCTGCCGGCCGAGCACGGGTTCCGGTTCTTCCCGGGCTTCTACCAGCACGTCACGAACTCGATGATCCGGACGCCCGCCCCCGGGCGCCCGGCGAACAGGGGCGTGCTGCACGCGCTGCGCGATCTCGAGGACCTCGCCAGCGACGAGGACGGCTGGGGCCTGACGTTCTCCGAGAGCCACTACCAGACGGTCCAGCAGCTCATCCGCCTGCGCGACTACAAGCGGCTGCCCGACCCGAACAAGCTCGCCAGCCCGGCGGACGTCGTCAAGGCGATGCAGACCATCTTCGGTGGCCTGGCCAAGCCGACGACGCTCAACCGCGGCATGGAGCTCGCGTGGTTCGCCGCGCGGGTCGGCGCGTTCCTCACTGCGTGCGACGAGCGCCGCAAGGGGCCGTGGGACGAGCTGTCGTGGTGGAAGTTCATGCGGGCCGACGGCCGCTCGACCTGGTTCCAGAACAACCTCGTCAAGGGCACCACGATGGGGCTCGTCGCCGTCAAGCCCGAGGTCTGCTCGGTCTCGTCGGGCGGCAACATCATGGACGCGTTCGCGTGGAACCTCATGGGCGTCGACGCCGGGCCGCTGACCGCCTACGCGCTGCGGTTCCTCGACGGTCCGACCAGCGAGGTCTGGATCAACCCGTGGGTGGCCCACCTGCAGTCGCTGGGCGTCCGGTTCCACACCGGCCAGCGCCTGTCGAAGATCAACATGGGTGGCGGCCGCGTCACCAGCGCGAGTGTCACGGACACCACGGGGCAGACCCGTGAGGTCGACGCCGACTGGTACGTCTCGGCCATCCCGATCGACAAGGCGCGGCCGCTGCTGCTGCAGCAGGACGTCCTGGCTGCCGATCCGTCACTCGAGCTCATCCGCGATCTGAAGATCGACTGGATGAACGGGATGCAGATCTACATGAAGCGCCCCGTCCGGGCGAGCGCCGCGCTGGTCGGGTTCTTCGACCACCAGTGGACGATCAGCGCCGTGCTGCAGAAGCAGCTGTGGCGGCGTGACATCCCCGGCGAATTCGGCGATGGAACAGTCGGCGACATCATCTCGATCGACATCTCGACGTGGGATCGTCCGGGCTCGATCACGACGAAGAAGGCCGCGAAGGACTGCACCAAGGAGGAGATCTTCCGTGAGGTGTGGGCGGCGTTGAAGCAGCGCGCGGGCAAGCACGACCCGGCGTTCCGCGACGACAACGTCCACAGCTGGCTCCTCGACCCGGCGATCCAGTTCGGGCCGGACGGCAAGGTCACCGGCAACGATGAGCCGCTCACGGTGCAGACCGTCGGCACGTGGAAGAAACGGCCGAAGGGCCCGACCGCGATCCCGAACCTGTTCCTCTCGGGGGACTGGATCCGGGTGACGGCGAACGTCGTGAGCATGGAGGCCGCCAACCAGGGCGGTCGCCAGACGGCGCGCGCGGTGGTCGCCGCGGCTGGCGGCAACCCGGACGACATCTTCTTCAAGACGGAGATCAAGGCGCCGGCGCCCATCGTCAAGCTGCGCGAGGAGGACAAGCGCCGCTTCGACAAGGGCATGCCCAACGTGCTCGACGCCGCGGTCCGCGGTCCGCAGTTCAAGCTGCCGAAGCTCTTCTGAGCTCCGCGGGGGGATGAGGGCACTCGCGGTCCCCGGTACGTCGCACTGCGTACCGGGGACCGTTGAGCCAGCGTGCCGAAACTGAGAAGATCGCGCCCGTGCCGGCGCTGCTGCGGATTCTGCTGAGCCTGATCGTCGCCGGGATCGCGGCGGTCGCGGTCGCGCCTCCCGCACTCGGGGCGTACGGCTTCATCCAGGAGTGGGGCGGTCCCGGCACGGCTGAGGGGAAGTTCACCGACCTGCGCGACGTCGCCACCGACAGCGTGGGCAACGTCTACACCGTCGAGGCGAGCCGGCTGCAGAAGTTCGGGCCGGATCGGGCATTCCTCAAGGCCGCGGGAGGTGGCACGAACTTCACGTCCGTCGCGGTTGTCGGCGTGGGGGCGACGGGCGTCGTCTATGTCGTCGACCGGGATCTCGGGCTGCTCCGGTTCCGCGCCTCCGACCTCGCCCCGCTCGGGGCGCTCCCCCTCGGCGGGGTGCCCGCCACCTGGGGCAAGCCGCGCGCGGTGAGCGTGAGCCAGCTCGGCAACGTCGTCGTCGCGTTCCCCAACGACACCGGTGAGCCCGGGAAGGTCAGCGGCGTCGGCATGTGGAACGACGCCGGCGGCTTCATCCGCCAGATCGGCGCGTACTCGGCGGTGGACGGCGCGGGGCCGAACTCGCCGGAGTCCACGTCGTACAAGACGCCCGTCGACGTCGACGACGATGGCAACGCGGGCGGCCGCGTCTGGGTGATGGACGCCGGCAAACAGGCGCTCTTCTCCTTCGCCCGCGACACGGGCGCCTACCTGACGCGGGCGCAGGGCTCATCGCCGACGTGGGATCCGCGCGCGCTCGCCGTGATGCCGCTCGACCCGGTGTTCTCGGGGTCTGCTCGCACGAGCGTGTACTTCGCCGACCACAACGCCGCGCAGCGGATGTGGGTGTGGGACGGGACCGGCACGAGCTACCTCGGGCGCTTCGGCGAGCGGGGGACGGGTGCCGCGAAGTACGGGCGGATCGCCGGGATCGACATCGACGCGGTGCAGCGGATGTTCGTCGCCGACGCCGACCAGAGCAAGATCATCGAGTACGGCAACGGCGGCACGCCGGGGCCGGGCGATCCGAAGGATCCCGAGCCCGCGCCCGTGGTGCCGGTCGGGTCCTCGTCGTCTGGGTCTTCGGGTTCGAGCGACGACCCGTTGAAGAACAGTCCGACGCCGCTGGTGTGCATCGGCCTGTGGTCGGCGGCGACGTGCGGCTGGCTGCCGCCGCCCACGCCGGTGCAGGTCTGCGTGTCGTACTGGGAGAACTGCAACGGCTTCGGGGGCTCGAAGCCGGCCAAGCAGGGGACGATCGACCTGTCGGGCTTCCCGAGCAGCATCAGCGTGGACGTCGAGTGCGGCGCCGGCGGGGCCTCGACGCCGCGGGCCACCGCGGTCGCTGCGCGCGCCCCGTCGTTCCTCAAGCCGGAGACGGAGTGCCTGATCGAGCAGTACCTCACCGGCGACCTGCCCGACAAGGCGCTCTATCGCAAGCGCATCGAGCTGGCCTGGAACATGGACGCCCGGGCGTTCAAGGCCGAGGTCGCCGCCTCCTACGCGGTCGTCGTCTCCGGCCTGCGGGCCGCGGTCGACCCGCTGTTGGGCGACGAGGTCAACCCGTGGGGGGTCAAGCTCTTCTTCTTCGTCTCGGACTACATCGATCAGGCCTACGACGAGATGGCGGTGATCGGCAAGCCGTACACCGTCCCCGAGGTCACGGTCAGCGCGGCGCGGGCGTGCCCGGCTGAGCTGCCGGAGAAGGACGCCAAAGCCTGCGCGGAGCTCGTCGGCGCGCTCAACGCCACGATCAAGGGCAGCCTCACGCTGCTCAAGCGCCGCAAGCTCGACCAGTTCCTCGACATGCCGTTCGACGAGTACTTCTCAAAGCTCGAGGTCGAGTTCCGGAAGAAGCACCCCGGCATCTGGGAGAAGATCAACGGCGAAGATGGCGGGAAGCAGGGCGGCGCGCAGCCGAGGTCGCTGACCGACGCCGTCGCCGCGGCGAAGGCGGGCCGCCGCGTGGCGCTGGGCAAGCGGTTCGTCCTCGCGCGCGCCGAGACCCGGCTGCGGGTCGGCCAGCGCGGGAAGATGCGCCTCGTCTTCCCAAAGGCGACCCGCGACTATCTGCGGAGCCTGCGCCGCGCGGGCGTGCGGTCGTTCACCGCGAGCGTCGTCGTGAAGTCCGGCAGCACGTTCGCCAACCAGTCGCGCACGACGGTCCCGCTGAAGATCAGCCTCGTGAAGGTGCGGACGAAGAAGCGGTGACGCGACGCTAGGACGTTCGCGCCTCGAGCTCGTCGAGGCGGCGGTTCGTCGCCTGCATGAACTCGAGGTTGGCCGTGGCGCTCTCCAGCAACAGCGCCTGGGCGGCTTCGAGCTCGGCGACGCGGCGCTCGAGCGCGGCGATCCGGGCCGCCAGCTCCTCGTCGGGCGCTTCGGTCATGTCCAGTAGCCCGCCATGAGCTCGGCGGCCCAATCGGGTTGGCGCACTTCGCCGCGCGCGTCAAACGCCGGCATGTGCGGCTTGATGTCCAGCACGGGCGTCCCGTCCACGGCGTCGAGCCCGCGCACGCGGATGCGGCGGTTCGTGAGGTCGATCTCTTCCAGGCCGCAGCGCGTCACGCCGATCCGGTTGGGACGCGACTTGCCGCGCTGCGCGAACACGCCGACCCGCGGCCACGCCGGGTTGTTTCGGGGGCGCCGGGCGACGGTCTCGACGCGCTCGGGGTCAACGCGGTCGAACACGAAGACGATCTCGACGTGGGAGAACGCGTCGAGCCCGCGCAGCGTCTCCGCGTCCATCGTCTCGTCGAGGACAACCCAGGCTTGCTCCGCATCCCACGCGTCGTCGCGCGGCTCGGCGCGGCCGCCGCGCACCCACGCAACGGGGTGCATCTCGTAGGTCGGCGTCGCGCTCATGCGTCGCCGTAGATCGCCAGCCACACCGCCCGGCCCACGGACGAGGCGATGCGCTCGTCGTCGGCGGGGTCGCCGTGGCGGATGTGCACCGTCGCGGTCCGCTCGACCATCGAGACGAGCGCGAACGCCAAGGTCTTCAGGTCGACCCCCGCGGCGATCCGCCCTTCGTCCTGCAGGGGCTGCAGCGCCGCCGCCGCCCGGTCGACGAACTCCATGACGTGCGTGTACCAGTGGTCGGCGAGCGCGGGGTCGTACGTCGTGACCTCGATGACGGCCAGCGCGATGTCCCGATGCTCGCGGAACTTCGCCAGCGTCTCCATACCGGCCTTCGTGGCAGCCTCGGGCCCGCTGCTGTGGTCGAAGACGAACCAGGCTGCGGCCGAGGTGTAGATCTCGTCGAGCGCGAGGTCGCCGAGGCGCATGAGCAGCTCGGTCTTGTCGCGGAAGTGCATGTACAGCGTGCTCCGCGGGACCCCCATCTCCCGGGCGATGCTCACGAACGAGATCTCTGTGAACGAGCGGCCCTGAGCGAGCTCTCGCTGGACGATCTCGAGCGCGGAGGTCTCGATCTCGGCGCGGCGGGCGAGCGTCGCCGCGCGGCTGCGGACAGGAGCCATCGGACCCGAGTCTAATCCGGTGCCGGACGCTGGTCGGCCCTTCCCCGACAGGCTGTCGACAGAATGTCGCGTGGATCGAGGAGACCGAAGGGCAGGCGGAGTTGGCGACGCTTGACGCGCGGGCGGCGCTGCGGGAGGGACAGTGGCCGACGTGTCGCCCGCTCAGCGGGTGTTTCGTCGGTCTCCGCTGCCGGGCGGTTCGGGCTAGAAGCTCGAGTCGAAGGGGATGAAGACCGAGGCGAACACGAGCTGGGTCACGTTCATCGACTGCCGCGGGGTGCTGCGCCGCTTGCGCTTGGGCCCGCGCTCGTGGCGGCCCTTCGCCCGAAGCGTCTTCGTCTCGGCGTCGTACGAGAAGGACTCCACGCGAATCGCGTGGCGGCGCACGCGAGCGTGCAGCTCGTAGGGCGAGCTGCGGAACCGCTGCGCGAACTCCTGCAGGTCAATCTCGCAGCCGGTCTCGTCTTCGAGCGCCTGCAGCGTGGCCTTCGGCTCGACGCCACGGACGACGAGCTCGCGACCACCGCCTCGCTGCTCCTTGACGAAGGCCTTCGCCCCGGACGCCCGGACGCGGTGCCCGTCCTTGACGTGCGGGACGCAGGCGGGCGTCGCGGCGAGAAGCACCGCTGCAGCAAAGGCGGAGAGGGGCATGGACCGGTGGTCGGCGGGTGCGGGACCCGCCTTGAGCGGCCATGGGCGCGGCTGGTTTCGAACCAGCGACCTCTCGCGTGTGAAGCGAGCGCTCTCCCACTGAGCTACGCGCCCTCGGGCCGCAGCGCGGCCGGCGAGGGAGGATACCCGCAACTCCGCAACGTCCGCCGCGATCCTCGGTTGCAGTGGTGTCCCACCCGCCGCACCCGCAGAGGACCATCATGCTCCGCTCACCGATCCGCACCGTCATCGCCGCCGCCACGGCCACCGCGCTCCTCGCCGCCGGCGGCGCCTACGCGGTCGACGTCGCCCTCGACCCGGGCACGTCCGCGGTCACGCTGTCCAAGCCGTTTCAGATCAAGGCGGGGGAGACGAACCCCGTCGACTTCCCGGGACTCAAGGGCGACAAGCCCGGCGAGCCGCTGCCGAAGGGCTACCTGGCCGTCGGCTACAAGGTGACCGTCACGCAGGGCAGCGACTTTCTGCACCCGAGCTTCACGATGAGCTGCCCGGCCGGCCGCAAGCTGTTCACGTTCGCGACCGATGGGAAGGTCACCGCGCAGATCGTCGGGCCGAACCCGTTCGTGCGCCGGTCGAGCTTCGACTACCAGGGCAAGCGCAGCTGGGCGGTCATCGTGGACTACAACCGCCGGGAGCTGCGCGACGGGCAGACGATCTCCGGGACGATCTATGGCCTCTGCCGCTGACCTGCGGCGCGCTGCCCTCGCCGTCCTGCTCGCGATCTCCATGACGATGGCGGCGACCGCCCCGGCCGACGCTGCACGGAAGGCGCGCATCTGCGCGTCGCGCACGGCAGTGCTCGACAGCCCGGGCGGCTTCACCGTCGGCTACCTGTTCCGCGGCGACCGCGTGCGGATCGCCCGCCGCTCGGCGAACCGCCGCTGGGTTCGGGTCACCACGCCCACCGACCTGCGCGGATGGATCCCCGTCCGCGCCTTCTGCCGATGAGCCCATCACCGTCTGACACCCAGCTTGTCGCCGCCTACCGTCGGGGCGATCGCCACGCCTTCGACACGATCCACGCGCGGTACCACGTGCGCCTCGAGCGGTTCGCCCGGCAGATGCTCAAGGCGAACCCCGCGGTCGCAGAGGACGTGGTGCAGGAGGCGATGCTGCGCGCGAGCCGTGCGCTGCTGCGCGACGACCGGCAGATCGACCTCAAGCCCTGGCTGTACCGCCTGACCCGCAACTGCGCGCTGGACGAGCTCAGCCGTACGCGGACCGACAGCTTCGCGCTGGACGACGACGAGCACGGGCTCGAGCTCACCGGCCCCGTCGCGCTCGAGCCCGAAGAGGCGACCGCGCGGCGCACGAGCCTGCGCGAGACGCTTGGCGACCTCGCCGCCCTCCCCGAGGTCCAGCGTCACGCGCTGGTGCGGCGCGAGGTCGACGGCCTCAGCCACGAGCAGATCGCCGCCGAGCTGGGGACCACGCCGCAGGCCAGCCGCAGCCTCGTGCACCGGGCGCGGACGAGTCTCGTGCAGGAGCGCGACGCCCGCACGGCTGACTGCGAGGGTGTCCGCGCCGACCTGCTGCGCGCCCACGACGAGCGCCGCCGCGCGTCTGCCGCCTCGCTGCGCCATGTCGCGCACTGCGGTGCATGCCGCGCGTTTCGCCGGGACCTCAAGCGCACGCGCCAGGCGGCCGCGATCATGCTGCCCGGCCCGCTGCTGTTCCTCGGCGCCGGCACCGTGAAGATCGGCGGGACGATCGTCGCCGGGAAGAAGGCGGCGGCGCTGGCCGGCATCGCGGCGGTGGGCGTCGTCGGCCTCGGCACGCAGGTCTACGGCCCCGGTGACCCGTCGCCGGTGGCCGTGACGAGCAAGGCCGTGCCGACGGGCCGGCTCGCCCAGGGTCAGCTGATCCCCGCGGGCACCGCCGTCGTGCGCCAGGAGGTCGAGCTGCGAGCCGGCGCGGTCACCCGCCGGGCGCTGACCCTCACCTGTCCGGCGGGCACGCGGGTCGCCGACCTCCTGCGACCCGAAGGCGCGCGGCTCAGCGTGAGCTACGCACCCGGCACGGTCGTCGGGCGACGCCGTGCCGCGCGGATCGTCTTCGCGCCGGCCACGCTTCCCGCCCCCGCACGCGTGACCGTGACGATGCTCTGCAAGCGCCCGCGCGGCGGCTCGATCGTCGCGCCCGACCAGCGGCCCTCGTCCGCGCCGACGCACGTGGTCGTCGATGGCGATGCGCTCCTGTACGCCGCTCCGGGCGGCGCGGCGATCGGGAGCCTCCGTGTGGGGCAGCCCGTCACCGTGCGGGCGGCCTCGGGCGCCTGGCGCGCCGTGACCACCGACACCCGCGAGCGCGGCTGGGTCCGGGCCGCCGCCCTGCGGAGCACCCCATGAACCCCGGGGCCAATCCTCGGGTGACCCCCCGATGCCCGCGCGCCCGCGCGCGAGGAGCATGACGTCCATCCCATCTGACGTCCATCCCATCCAGGAGCTCACCATGACCACCCTGCGCATCGCCTTCATCGCCGCCACCCTGACCCTGCTGCCCGCCGGTTCAGCCCTGGCGGCGCCACACTGGTCCTCGCCCAAACGCGTCGTCGCACCGGCGCAGAACCCGGGAACCCCGCAGGCGCTGTTCGCTCCCGACGGCGCGCCGCGCGGATTCGGCTCGGACGGGACGAATCCCGTCGCGCTCACCGGCTCGATCGCCGGCGGGCTGACCGCGGCGCCGATCACGACCGCGTCGAACGGCACTGCCCGCGGCGCCATCGGCGCCAACGGCACCACCGCCGCGGCCTGGTCGGACAGCACGCGGGCGTTCGTCGCGGTCGCGCCGCCCGCAGGCGGGTTCGGCGAACCCGTGCAGCTGGCCGGCGGACGCGTCGGCGACGTCGACGTCGCCGTGAGCCCGGACGGCACGACCACCGTCATCTGGCGCAGCCGCGACGGCGGCACCTACCAGGCGAGCGTCGCCCAGGCGCCTCCGGGCGGCGGGTTCGGCGCGCCGCAGGTCTTCGACACCGGCGCGAGCCCGATCTCCACCGTCGACGCGGCGGCCGGGGCGGACGGGACGGTCGCGGTCGCGTACACCCGCAACGCGGGCGGCTACCGCGTGAAGGCCGCGCTGAAGGCGCCGGGCGCCGCCGGGTTCGACACCCCGCAGACCCTGTCCGACCCCAACGGCACGGACCTCGGCGCGGAGATCGCGGTCGCCTCGGACGGCACGGCCGTCGCGGCCTGGGCCAACCCGCAGGGCGCCAAGGCCGCGTTCCGGCGGCCGGGGCAGGCGGCGTTCGAGGCGCCCGTCGACGTCGGCCCGGGCGGCTACAGCCTGCAGCTCGAGCCCACCCCGCAGGGCGGCACCGCGCTCACCTACGCGGGGAGCGGGAGCGTGTGGGCGGCGGTCCAGGCGCCCGGCGGCGGCTTCGGCGCAGTGCAGGCCGTCGGCGCGGCGCCCGGGAACATCCCACCCGCGCCGTCGATCGCCACCGACGCCGCCGGCACGACGATGGTCGCCTATGCCGACTCGCCGACCGGGGAGGTCCGCGTCGCCACCCTCGGGGGCGCGACGACGCTCATCGGCTACGGGACGGCTGGAACCCTCACGCCGGTGAGCATCGCGGCGAGCGGCACGAACCGCGCCATCGCGCTCTGGCGTGACGGCGAGGGCGGCATCTCCTCAGCGACGTACGGTGAAGACGCGCCCGCGAGCAGCGGCCCGGGCCCCAAGCCGGCGGCGCCCGACCGCACCGGTCCGAGGGTCACGGCGCCCGGGTCGAAGACCGTCAAGGTCGCCCGCGGCGCGAAGACCGTCAAGCTCACGCTCACGCTGTCCGAGCCGGCGGCGCTCGGTCTCTTCGGCGACCTGCGCACGGAGGTCAGGCGCAAGAAGCGAGTGGCTCCGATCACCAGCGTCGACATCACGAAGGCGAAGCTCCGCCGTGCCGGCCGGCAGACCGTCACGCTCCAGCTCGGCCGCAAGGCGAGCGCCGACCTGCGCCGCGCGTTCGCCGCCAAGCGCGCTGGCCGGCTGTACCTGCGGATCAGCGCGCGCGACGCGGCGAGCAACACGAGCGAGACCACCCTGCGCCTCACGCTCAAGGAGAAGCCGAAGCGCGCCAGGCGCGGCTGAACGCGCCAGGTCCGCGCGCCGCCGATTCTGCGGCGCGCGGGCTGGGCATGTGGGAGGCGATGGCGCGTTTCACTCGACACCCAAACCCCCCGCCCGACACGCCCGACGAGGGCGCTGTCGCCGTCCGCGAGGAGGAGCGCGCCATCAGCACCCCGGCCGCTACGACCTCCGTACGCGACATCCGTCGCCGCGAGCGTGAGGTCTTCGGCGGCGTCGCCTGGGGCAGCACGCTGCTCGGCTGGCTCGCCGCCGCGGGCATCGTCGCCCTGCTCGGTGGCATCCTCGGCGCGACCGGCGCCGCGCTCGCGCTCAACGAGGCCGGCGACGACGTCGCCAACGCCGACACCATCGGCTGGGTCGGCGGCATCGGCCTGGTCGTCGTGCTGGGCGTCGGCTACTACTTCGGCGGCTACGTCGCTGGACGCATGGCCCGCTTCGACGGCGCGCGCCAGGGCGCGATGGTCTGGGCGTGGGGCCTCGTCGCGGGCATCGTGATCGCGCTCCTCGCGCTGATCGGCGGCTCGGAGTACAACGTCCTCGACCAGCTGAACCTTCCGCGCGTCCCGGTCGATGAGGGCACGCTGACGACCGGCGGCACGATCGCGCTGCTCGGCGGCCTCGCCGTCTCCCTCGTCGCGGCGGTGCTCGGCGGCACGCTGGGTGAGCGGTTCCACCGCCGTGTCGACCGGGTGGGCCTGGCCGAGGTCGACGGCGTCCGCCGCTGAGTCGCCCGTTGAGCCACAACCTGGAGTGTCTAGTCGGTACCGGGTGATACGGCATCGGTGAGACGTCCGTTCGGGCTCAAAGACGGGCTCTCCCGGGCGACGAATCGGGACACGATGCCCACCGTTTCCACCCACCCACTGATGTGGCGCGGCACCTGCCACTCGGTGCCCGCCGAAGACGTCCGCCTGCTGCTGCGGGCCGGGCTCGTTCGCCGCGCCCCCGGGGCGGTCGAACGCTACGAGGCTGTGCCGGCGAAGACCGCCGAGCACCGCGCCCCCGCAGACGCGGTCCGCTGGGTCCGCCTGCGCACCGGCGGAGGCGGCGCATCGGCGGGCGCCGACCGTCCGACGGGGTTCTGGCAGAAACCGGCCCCGGCGAAGAAGGCCTCGACGCGCCGGCCTGCGCGCCGTCGCCGCTCGATCCTCTCCTACTGAGCGCTACGGCACCGGATCGGCGTCGCCGCGGCACGCCGCCGGCTGCGGCACCCTGACGCCGCTGTGGGCCGCCGATCCCTCCGCGGGGACCGGCAGCGTCCGGCACCAGGCGAAGCGGCCGCTCGCCGGATCGAGCACGAGGGAGAACGGGTAGCCGAGGTTGCGCTGCGGCCCGGCGGCGAGATCCTGCAGCCTCTGCGTCGCCGCGACGCAGCTGTAGCGCAGCAGGCCCGGCCGGGCGCTGCCGGCCGCCGGCGCGCACGTCACCCCGCCGATCGGCTCGGCGAGCTCGCCGGTGCGGTGGCGAGCACGTGCGTCGGCGAGGATCGCCGCACGCGCCTCGCGCAGCTGGGCGGGAACCGCCGTCGCGGCGGCGCTCGCGAACCCGGCGCGCTGCAGCCGCCGGGCCTGGGTGATCCGCGCCTGCGTCCGCGCGATGTCGGCTGCGCGCTCGCGGGCTGCGCGGTCGTCCTTCGCGCCGTCGATGCGCGGCACCGCGATCGCCAGCGCTCCGGCGAGCAGCACGAGCCCCCCCAGCGCGTAGAGCGCGAGCCGCCTGGGGGAGGGCGGGGCGGGGACGACGACGTCGCGCGGCGGCGTCCAGATGTGTAGCCAGGCCCCGAGCGTCTCCCAGCGCGACGCCCGCGGCGGCGCGGCGGCAGGGGACCCGTGGACGGTGAGCGGTTCCACGGGTCCCAGTGTCCTCCTCGCCGCAGCGCGGCGCAAACGCCCTCAGGCCGCGGCACCCTCGGGCACGACCGCTGTCTCCGCCGGCGCGGCCGCGCGGCGCGGAACGAACAGCGCGACGATCGCGCCGGCGGCCAGCGCCGCCGCGCCCACCGGGAGCGCCGCCGCGACGCCGTCGCTGTAGGCCTCCGGCGACAGGTAGGAGCCATGGGCGGCGAAGACGCTGGCGAGGACCGCCACGCCGAGCACGCCGCCGACCTCGCGGATCGCGTTCGTGGCCCCGGACGCCTGGCCGGCCTCCTGCGGGCGGACGGCCGCGAGGATCGCGTTCGCCGACGGCGCGAAGACGAGCGCCATGCCCGTGCCCGCCATGACGAACGGCACGATGACCTCGCTGTACGGCGTGGCGGGATCGAGCAGCGTCGACAGCCACGCCAGCGCGCCGGCCTGCAGCGCGAGCCCGCCGGCCATGAGCGGCCGTGAGCCGATGCGGTCGCTGAGGATGCCAGCGATCGGGGCGACGAGCATGGGCATCCCGGTCCACGGCAGCGTCCGCAGCCCGGCCTCGAAGGGCGAGTAGCCCTGCGCGGTCTGGAAGTACTGCGAGAGCAGGAAGATCGAGCCGAAGGTTCCGAAGAACATCGCGAACGCGACGCCGTTCGTCGCGCTGAACCCGCGGGCCTTGAAGAACCGCAGGGGCAGCATCGGCGCGGGCGCCCGGCGCTCCCACAGCAGGAACGACGCGAGCAGCAGCACACCCACGGTGATCGAGGTGACGACGGTGGTGCTCGTCCACCCGAGCGCCTGCGCGCGGACGATGCCGAACACGAGGCCGAAGAGGCCGACGCCCGCCAGGGCGACGCCGCGCACGTCGAGCGTGCTCGCCGGGCCGAACGACTCGGTGAGCCGCCGCAGCGCGAGCGGGATCAGGACGATGCCGATCGGGACGTTCAGCCAGAAGATCCACTGCCAGGCGATGCCCTCGACGACGAGGCCGCCGACGAACGGGCCGAGCGCGACGCCCAGGCCGCTGGTGCCCGCCCAGATACCCAACGCGAGGCCGCGCTTCTCCTCGGGCACGGCCTCGGAGAGGAGGGTGAGCGTGAGCGGCGTGACCATCGCGGCGCCGAGTCCCTGCAGGGCGCGCGCGGCAATGAGCGCGTCGATCGACGGCGCCAGCGCGGCGGCGGCGCTCGAGGCGGTGAACAGCGTGAGGCCGAGTGCGAAGACGCGTTTGCGGCCGAACCGGTCGCCGAGTGCGGCGCCGGAGATGAGGAACACGGCGAACGCGAGCGTGTACGCGTTCACGGTCCACTCCAGGGATTCGAGTGAACCGCCGAGCTCCGTCCGGATCGACGGCAGGGCGACGCCGACCACGAGGTTGTCGAGCGACGTCATGAACAGGGCGATCGAGACGATCGCGAGCGTCCATCCGGCGCGGGGGCGGGAAGCTGGCATGGGGGCCTCCTGGGGCGGGTGAGTGTGTGAGTGCTTAGTCACTTCGTGGCGAAAAAAAGGAGGGTCAGTCGAGAAGCTCGGGGGCCTGGCAGAGCAGCTGCGCCCACGGCTCGGCGAGCTCGAAGGCGTCCATCGCGCCGAGCACGTTCAGCAGCATGCCGGTGGCGAAGAACGCGGTCACCTGCGTCTGGTCCGCACCGGTCTGCTCGCGCACCGTGTCGACGATGCGGCCGAACCCCTGGCGCATGACCGCCTGGAGCGCGGGGTCCGAGACGGCGGCGGCGTGGCCCTGGAGCTGGACCTTGAGGAGCTCGCGGTCGCGCTGGATGAGCTCCACGTAGGCAGCGCCCATCGCCTCGAGCGGGTCGCCGCCGGCGATGCGGGCCTGCGCGGCCGCGGCGGTGAAGGTCGCGAGGATCTCGTCGTGCACGCGGCCGAGCAGCGCGGTGACGAGGTCGAGCTTCGTGGGGAAGAGCCGGAAGAGGTAGGCGTGGGAGATGCCGGCCGCCTTGGCGATCGCCGACGTCGGCGCGTGCAGGCCCTGGTCGGCGGCGACCTGCATCGCGGCCGTCAGCACCTCCTCGCGGCGGGTCTCGGCGTTCGAGAGCGTCCTCGGCATGGGGGTGAGTGTGCACTCACTCTTTGGTCTTGTCAAGGGGCGGGCGCGCGGACCGCGCCGGGCGGCAGCACGTGCCCGAGCGCCTCGGCGAGCTCGCGCAGCGTCTGCGGTTCGATCTCGCCGAACGTCAGGCGGCGCCTGCGGGTGCGGGCGCGGATCCGCAGCTCGCCGCGCCGGCGCACCCGGCCCACGCGCGCCACGACGTCGTCGATCTCGGCGAGCCGCAGCGCCTGCACGCGGTCGCCGATCGCGTCGTCGCGCAGCCAGAGCAGGCGCTTCTGCGTGACCGCGAGTCGCACCTCGTGGCTCCCGCCCGTCGCCGCCCAGGCCACGGCGAGCACCCGCTCGCCCTCGTCCAGGGCGCCCACCAGTTCGGCCCCGAGCGCTGCGCGGACGTCGTCGCCGAGCCACCAGCCCGGGGCGCGGCGGATCGGTCGCGGCGCGCGCGGGCCGCGCCGCCGGCGCACGGCCTTCGCGGCGTCGTAGGCCTCGTTGAGGCGCTGCATCCGCGCCGCGGCGTCCGCCCCCGCGTGGTCGGGATGGTGCTGCTTGGCGAGCTCGCGATATGCCCGCGTCAGCTCCTCGTCGGACGCGTCGGGCGAGACGCCGAGCTCAGCGTGGGGGTCCACGCCCCCATTGTGCCCCACGGCGCGGGCTCAATCGTTCGTCCAGGAGGCGATTGGCGCCCGTCACGCTGGGGAACAGCCCGTCCCGCCCCTCAGGCATCGACGTCCATGAGCTCCTCGCCTGCACCTGCGATGGACCCGGCCACGGCAGACCTCCGCCTGGCCGCTGCTCCGGCTGTCCGCCGCTTCGCCCGGGCGTACCGCGTCGGTGTGCCGCTCGCCCTCACGCTGCTCGTGCTGAGCGCGCTCCTCGGGCCCGCTGGCGGCGCCGTGGGCGTGCTCTTCGACGTGCTCTTCATCAGCGTGCTGGTCCTCGCGGCGGCCGCCACGGCGCTGCGGGCACGGGCCGGACCGTCGGCCCTCGCGTGGTGGCTGGCTACGGCCGGCCTGCTCCTCTGGGCGGGGGCCGAGCTCGTGTACCGCGTCGGCGAGTCCGACCCGACGGCGTACTACCCGCCCGCCACGCAGCTGCTCCTGGCCGGCGCGTTCGCGTGCGCGTACGGGACGCTCGTGCTGCTCGCGCGCGAGAGGATTCAGCGGTTTGACGCCGTGCTCGCGCTGGACGGCGCGATCGCGGGGTTGACCGCCGCCGCGGTCGTTGCGGTCTGGCTGCTCCCCGCCGTCGCCGACGTCGGGACGGGGGGAGGGCCCGCGGCCGCGCCGCTGCTCGCCGCCCTGGGAGGCTTGTGGTTCGTCTTCGTCGTCCTCGGGCTGACGGGCTGGCGGCCGGGCTGGGCGTGGGGGCTCATCGCCCTCGGCATCGCGCTCAACGTCGTCGGTGACGCCGTGCTCGTCCAGCTCATCAACGACGACGAGTGGCGGCGCGGCTCGATCGCCGACCCGCTGCTCGTCTCCGGCGCGGCACTGCTCGGCATGGCGGCGCTGCTGCCTTTGCGGCCGGCCGAAGGGCTCGCGCAGGGGCCGCGGCGCCTGCCGATCCCGCTGGGGTGCGGCGCGGTGGCGCTCGTGGTCCTCCTGGTCGCCGCGCTCGGCGAGCTCGGGCTGGCCGCGACGATCATCACCGGCACCGCGCTGGCGCTCACCCTCGCCCGGATGACGGTCGCCTTGGAGGTGCTCGAGCGCACGCGTTCAGAGGCGAGGACCGACCCGCTGACGAAGCTCGGCAACCGCCGCCGTCTGCTCGACGACCTCGAGCTGCGACTGGACGACCCGCAGGACGTCACGCCGTTCACGCTCGCGCTCTTTGACCTCGACGGGTTCAAGGCCTACAACGACCGCTTCGGGCACCTCGGCGGCGACGCGCTGCTCGAGCGGCTCGCCGGAAGGCTGGCGGAGGCCGTGAGCCCCGGCCGCGCGTTCCGCATGGGCGGCGACGAGTTCTGCGCGGTCGTCGACGGTGACGCCGCGGACGTCCGGCCCGTGCTCGCCCGGGCCCGGGCGGCGCTGACCGAGCGCGGCGACGGGTTCCTCATCACCGCGTCGTGCGGGCTCGTGCACTGCCCCGAGGAGGCCCGCACTCCGACCACCGCGCTACAGCTCGCCGACACGCGGATGTACGCGGACAAGGAGACCGCCGACCGGCCGGTCACGTCGCTGCCACCCGGCGCGGTCGCGCGCCGTCGCCCCGCCGTCGCCGACCCGCTGCGCGACGTCGGGCCGATCGCCGCAGAAGTGGCGCGGCGGCTCGGGCTGGAACGGGACGAGTCACGTCGGATCGCCCGTGCGGCCGAGTTGCGGGACATCGGCAAGATCGCGGTGCCCGAGGAGATCCTCCACAAGCCCGGCCGGCTCGACGACGACGAGATGCACCTCGTGCGCCAGCACGCGATCATCGGCGAGCGGATCCTGCGGGTGGCGCCCGCGCTGTCGGACCTCGCGCCGCTCGTGCGCGCCAGCCACGAGCGCTTCGACGGCGGCGGGTATCCCGACGGCCTACGCGGCGAGGAGATCCCGCTCGGCGGGCGCATCGTCGCGGTGTGCGACGCCTACCACGCGATGGTCCACCGGGCCGCGCATCACGAGGCGCGGGCGCCGCTTGAGGCGCTGCGCGAGCTGCGCGCCGGCGCGGGAACGCAGTTCGATCCGCGGGTGGTCTCCGCCTTCGGCGTCGCGCTGCGCGAGCGCATGGCCGTCGAGGCCGCGCTCTCCGGTCACGCCTCCCGGTAACGCAGGCGAGCGACGAGCAGGGCCGCGATCGCCGCGCCGGTCGTGCCGAGGACCTCGTCGCCGAGCGTGTCCTCATACGCGGTGTCGAGCTCAGTGCCGTTGCGGATGAACGCGTAGTACTCGCCGACCTCCCAGACGATCGCGAGGATCGCGCCGATGCCCGCGATCGTCAGAGCCAGCGCCCAGCGCGGCGCGATCGCGCTGCGGGTGAGCAGGAGGCCGATCCCGCCGCTGAGCAGGGCCCAGTTGACGAGATGGTTGGCGTCGTCCCACCACGCGACGGTGTCGTAGAGATCGAGCGTGTTGCCCGTGACGTCCACGAGGAACGGGGCCATGATGAGCGCGACACCGTCCCACGGCAGCGGGGCCGTGCCGCCGCGCCTGCGACGCACGAGCCACCACACCGCCGGTACCGCGAGCATCATCAGCGGGTAGAGCGCGAGGCGCGCGCCGAACGCCTTGCCGTCGAACTGCGCGCCGCCCGCGACGGTGCCGACGACGAGCTGGACGACGGTCAGGCCGAACACGGTCCAGGCGGCGAGGCAGCTCCGCGACACGCCGCGAGTCTGCCGCCCGCGGTGGACGAGTAAGCTCCCCCGTGGACCGTGCTAGGCGGGGAGGTAGCGGTGCCCTGTATTCGCAATCCGCTCTAGCGAGGCTGAATCCCCCATCGAGGGGCCCGGCCTCGGGGTCAGCCCGTCGACACGGCGTTGATGGCTGCAGGGTCCCGCGCGGTGTCGGCCCGTGAACCAGGTCAGGTCCGGAAGGAAGCAGCCTTAAGCGGTCACCGGCAGGCGCAGCGGGGTTTCCTGCACCGGAGTCACTGTCGGCGCCAGCGCCCGGGACTGTGGTTTCGACATGGGGTGCACGGTCCACCTTTCTTCCCCTATCCCGTACCGGGAAGTATGGTTGCGGGCATGGGGAGGGGTCTCCGCACCGCACTTGCCGCGGCGTGCGCGTTCACGCTGCTGCCCTCGGGGCTGGCTGCGGCCGCGCCGGCTGCGTGCCCGGGCGCCGGTGCGCCCTCGCTCGTCGTGCGTGACGGCGGCGCGCTCGAGTCCGCCGCCTTCGATGGCGCCGGCCGCCTGCTCTACGGCGACCTGTCGAACAACCGCCTGCGCGCGGTCGACGCGCCGGGGGCGGCACCGCGCACCGTCGCGCGCGTGACGGCGCCCGGCGGGATCGCCGCGCTTCCCGGCGGCGATGTCGTCGTCACCTCGGGCAACGCCGTCAGCGCGTTCCTGCCGCGCGGCGCGAGCGTCCTGCGGGTCGATCCGGCCGCCGGCGCCGGGGCGGCGAGCGTCGTCGCCGACGGACTGATCGGCGCCAACGGCCTCGCGCGCGCCGCGGACGGCTCGATCTTCACCTCCGACCCCGTCGCCGGGGCCATCGACCGTGTGTGGCCGGACGGGAGGGTGCAGCGGCGCTGGCGGCGCGGGGGCACCCCGAACGGGCTGGCCGTCTCCGCCGACGGCGCGACGCTGTACGCCAACCTCTCGTTCGAGGGGCGCATCGTCGCCATCGACATCGCGACCGGCGCCACCCGGACCGTCGCTCGCGCGCCGGCCGACCGCCGGCTCGCCGTGCTCGACGGCCTGGCGATCGACGGGGCCGGCAACCTCTACGCGACCGCCTATCTCGCCGGGGAGGTCTGGCGGATCACCCCGGACGGCGCGATCTGCGCGCTCGCCCGCGGGTTGCGCGCGCCGACGGCGGTGGCCGTGCAGCCGCCGGCCGGCGCGTTCTCGCCGACGACCGCGTACGTCACGACGCTGGGCGCCGTGCGGGCGATCCCGGGCGCGGTGCCCGCGCCGCCGGCGAGCTGACCGGCCGCGGCCCGCGGATCCGCAGGACGAGCAGCGGCACGATCACCAGGGTGCTTGCGGCCATGAAGCCGAGCATCCAGACGCTCTGCCCGTCGGTGCCGGCGCCGAGCGTGTGGATCACGCCGAGGATCCAGACGAGCAGCGTCGCGCGGTGCAGCGTGCGCCAGCGCTTGGCGCCGATCCGCTTGCGCGCATAGAAGGAGAGACCCAGCAGCGCCGCGAGCCAGCCGGCGATGATGCCCAGGCCCGTCCAGACCGGCCGGTACTCCATCGTGAACGGGATGGCGATGCCGGTCGGGCCGGGATGCAGCCACGGGTCGCCCAGCAGGGTGATGCCGTGGACGGCGATGGCCAGCAGGCCCGCCAGCGCGAGGTGCTCGTGGACCCCCATGAGCGCCTTCTGCATGCCGGGCCGCCGAGAGACCTTCCCGGCCATCGCCAGACCGAGGATCACCGAGACCGTGACGCACAGCAGCGCGGCGATGCCGGCGGCGCGCGACGTCAGCCACCAGCCGTAGTCCAGGGGTGCGGGACCGGTCATCGCAGGACCTCCTCGGGAGTGGGTGCGAGCGGAACCCGCCCGATGTGCTCGACGCCGCCGTCCGCGTGCACGACGATCCCGCCGTGCAGCGCGAGCAGCTCGCGGGCGCCGTCAGCGCCGCGCAGCAGCGCGGTCTTGGCGAGGGTCTCGGCGGCCAGGACGGTCGGGGCGAGCGCCGTGACCTGGGCCAGGCCGGTCCACGCCGGCTCGCCGGTGGACGGGTCGAGCAGGTGATGCGCGGTCCGGCCGTCGTCGCCGGTCCAGCGGCGTGCCTGGATGCCGGAGGTGGCGGCGGCGCCCTCGGTCAGTCGCAGCGTCGCCAGGGCGACGTCCGTGCCCGGCTGGGCGACGATGACGTCCTGCGTGCCGTGCAGTCCGCCGGTGCGCAGGTCGCCGCCGCAGTCGACGATCCAGCGAGGCGCGCCGGCGAGCATCGCCGCGACGAGGTCGGCGGCGTGGCCCTTGCCGGTTCCGCCGAGATCGAGCCGGACGCCGGGCGGGCGGCGGATCGTGCGCGCGTCGTCGTCGACGGTGACGTCCTGCCAGGCGCCCGAAGGATCGGCCAGGGCGCGGCGCGTCCCCGCGGGCGCGGGAGGGAGCGCCCGCGGGGATCGGCCCGCACCCGCCATGGAGGCGGTGTAGCCGGCGCGCTCCAGCGCGCCGAGCAGCGTGGGGTCGACGAGGCCGTCGCTGCGCTCGGCGGCCCACAGCGCGGCGCGCACGCCGGCGCGCAGCACGTCGGAGGCCGGGACCTCCGGGCGCGGGTCGGCGTTCAGGCGGCACAGCTCGGAAGTGGGATCGAAGCGCGTGAGGTG
>CAMCUD010000022.1 GCA_945878865.1 Bifidobacterium breve
CCCCCCCCCCCCCCCCGCCCGTGAGACCGGGCGCGGTCGAAGTGCGGAAGGCTCGGGCTCAGAGGCGGGTGGGGTGGGTGGCCGTCCCCAGCCGCATTCCGGAGCGGGCCAGAAGCGAGGACGGCAGATCAGCCGACGAGTTCCTGCGAACCGGCGGGCGAGGGGCAGCACCCTCGACCCCGCCCGCAAGACCAGCGCTCAGTCGTAGGAGGCCGGAGGCCGAAACCTCTGGGTCAGGTTTCGGGCCACCCCCAATGACACATGTACCGGGATGAATCACGGTGTGCGGTGTCAAGGAACGCCGCACACCCGAAAGGAGCCCGTCATGCCGTCCATCCGCCCGCACCTCCCGTTCCCCGCGCTGCGCCGCCGCCGTCCAGCCCGGCCCGCGCGTTCCGCCGCGCCACCTGACCCGCCGGCGCCCGCCCCGCTTCCCCTGGTCGACGCGCTGCCGGCGCCGGCCTTCAACTGGATCACCCCGCCGCCCGCCGCCGACCTGCGCGAGGAGCTCGTCCTGCTGGAGTCCGAGCGCGCGCTCGCGGCGCTCCACGGGCTGGATCGGACGGGTGCCTACGCCGAGGATCTCCGCGCCGAGCTCGACGCCGTGCGCACCGCGTACGTCGGGACGGCCGTCGTCGAGATCGCCGTGCTGCGCGCGGATCTCGCGGGCCGCCCGCAGGGGTGATCGCGGCGGACGCCGGTATGCGTGCGGCATGGATGCCGCGCGCCTGCCGTGGCGTCGCCCGGACACTGGGGAGCCGCAAAGCTGGACGAGTGTCCAAACACACTCTCGCCAGGGCGTGCGGCGGTCGTTGATCACCGTATGAACGCTCACGACCTCTCCTTCCCCGCTCCATCGAACCCCTGTGCCGACTTCGGTGACCGGCGAAGTGCCGTCGGCCGGCTCGTCGAGCTGGCCGGCACCGTCACGGACGCGCGCATCACCTACGTCTGGCTCCGCGACGAGGAGGGCCGGGGGGTGTGCGGCAGCGCCCGCCCCGAGCCGAAGCTCCGGATGCACTCGCGCCGCGTCGTCGACACGGGCCGGCCGGTCGTCGTTCACGACGGCTTCGCGGCGACGGGCTTCAGCGCGGCCGATCGCGACCACGTCGTCGCGTTCGTGGGCGTGCCGATCGCTCGCGGAGACGGCGCGGTGCACGGCGCGCTCTGCGTGGTCGACCGGCGGCCGCGGATGTGGACGACGCACGAGGTCGAGACGCTCACGACGCTCGGCCGCGCGATCGCCGCCGAGATCGAGCTGGGCTGCTAGCCGCCGATCCAGGGCCGTGCGCGGGTGCACGGCACCGGCGTGGGCTCGGCGGGATCGAGCGCGTGCAGCGTGAAGCCGACGGCGCGACGGTCGTACGCGATCGCCGCGTGATCGACGCGGTCCTGCGCGCAGCCGTCCTGCAGCACGATGTTCGTGGCGCCGGGGCCGGTGAGCAGGGCTGACGTCCACGGGGTGACGATCTGGTCGTAGCGCGTCTGGATGACGACGTACGACACGCCCGGCACGGTCTCCGACCCCTCGTTGAGGCGGGTGAGGAATGGGGACCCTGCGGACTGGTCGGCGCACGCCGGGCACAGGCCGCCGGTCAGGCGGCGCAGCCACGACCGCGCCCACGCCGGGAGTTTCGGCGGCGTGTCGGCCTCGTCCTCACCGCCAGAGCCGTGGTTGGACGGCGCGAGCCCCACGAGCGTGCCGACCTTCGCGCCGCCGCCCTCGAACCGTATGTACTGCCGCGGCATCATCCCGCCCTGGGAGTGGCCGACGACGTCGACGCGCTCGGCTCCGGTGGCGGCCAGGACGCGGTCGACGAACGCCGCCAGTTCGCGCGCGGACCGTTCGACGGGCCCGAGCGCGTTGCCGCCGTAGTTCAGGGCGAAGACGCAGTACCCGCGGTTCTTCAGCTCCGGGCTCAGCGCCCGCCAGCTCAGGGCCATGTTCGCGCCCGTCCCGTGGACGAGGACCACGGGGCGTGGGTGCGCCGCGCGTGGCCGGCACGACCAGTCGTTGGCACCCGGCGGCGCGCTCGCCGGCCGGGCCTGGCCGCGCAGGATCGCGTCGATGAAGTCGTACGTCGGCTGCAGCTCGGCGTGTGCCGGCGCCGCCGTCAGCGCGGCGCTCAGCAGCACGGCCGCGATCGTCGCCCGGATCACGGTGCGCTCCCCCCTGGAATGGCGTGAATCTATGCCCGCGATCGGGGTCGCGTCAACGCGCCGGACGCGGCTGATCGCCCTTCGTCGGGCGTTCTCGCTACCGTTCTGGTTGTCAGAACGCCGAATCCGGCGCGCTCTTGGCGCGTCGGAGCGGGGGAACCAGGTCGTTGGGGCGAATCCACTCCAGGGTGAGTGGTAGCGCACTGCCTCGTGCGCGAGCCCGTCAGCTCACCCCGTAGGCACCAGCTGCAGAGAGGTGTCGATGACCACGCTGACCCGAACCCGCCGGGATACCCGTTCCCGCACGCGCCGCGCGATCGCCGCGGTCGCGCCGCTTGCCCTGCTCGCCTTCGGCGCGTCCCCCGCGCCGGCCGCGATGATCGGCGGCGCGAGCCCCGACGCCACGCCGGAGGTGACGTCGCTGCGTTGCCCTGCGGGAACCGCCGGCGACGTGGTGCAGTGCCCGCGCGGCGAGGTGCTGCGCCTCAGCGGCGAGAACCTCCGCGATGCGCGGGCGGTCGTGTTCCTCGGCGGCAAGGGTTCCCGGGACGACCGGCGCGCGACGCCGACCACGTCCTCTCCGCATCGCGTCCTTGTCAAGGTCCCCTCGGGGGCCAAGAGCGGCCGCGTGCGGGTCATCAGCCGTCGCGCCGGCGCGTCTGCGCCCGGGCCGGCGCTGCAGATTCTGCCCGCCTCACGTGTGACGCCGGCGTCTGTCGGCTCGGGCGCCGAGGGGATCTTCCCGGTCCGCGGCAAGCACGACTTCGGGACCGAGGTCAACGGCTTCGGCGGCGGCCGCGGCCACCAGGGCCAGGACATCCTCGCCAACTGCGGCGTGCCGATCGTCAGCGCGCTGTCGGGCGAGATCCAGCATGTCGCGTTCCAGAGCGCGGCGGGCAACTACGTCGTCGTTCAGGCCGACGACGGCACGAGCCAGGCGTACATGCACATGCGCGAGCCGTCGACGTGGAAGAAGGGCCAGCCGGTGAAGGCCGGCGAGCAGCTCGGCGTCGTCGGGCAGACCGGCCGCGCCAGCGCCTGCCACCTGCACTTCGAGATGTGGACGGCACCCGGCTGGTACCTCGGCGGGGAGCCGATCGATCCGCTTCCGGTCCTCAAGCAGTGGGACAACCAGGCGGCGGGATCGTAGGACCCCGCCGCCCGGCGGCGCGTCAGCGCTGACGCTTGGGCCCGCGGAACTGCGGGCTGTGCCCCTTGGGCTGGGCGCCCTTGTCCCGCCCGCGCGGCGCGCGGTCGTAGGCGAATACGCCGGTGGCGTAGGCCGCCCCGTCGGAGAGCTGGTCCAGGCCGGTGCGGTTCACGTTGTCGATCGTGTCGCACGCCTGGTGGTAGCAGGCGTCGAACGCGATCCCCGCGGTCCCGCCGAACAGGTCGGCCTCCTCCGGCGTCTTGATCTCCTCAGCGCCGCTGAACAGCCCGCCCGCGGGGATGCCGACATCGATGAACGGTCCGTAGTCCGAGCGGCCGTCGAACGCGGTCGGCTTGGTGGCTAGACCGCGCTTGGCGTAGTAGTCGAGGAACGTCTGCTCGATCTCGCCGGAGGTCGACGGGCCGGCCGTGCCGGTGTCCGACCCGTCGCCGTCGTAGACCAGGCGCGCGAAGTTCGGCGAGCCGAGCATGTCGAAGTTCAGGTTCAGCCCGATCTGGGCGATCTCGGCGTCGCTGAGCCGCTCGACGTAGTGCGTCGAGCCGAGCAGGCCGGCCTCCTCGGCGCCCCAGAATCCGAAGCGCACCGGATTCGACGGCCGCGGCCCGTGCGCGAGCTCCTCGGCGATCTCGAGGATCGTGGCGGTGCCCGTGCCGTTGTCGTTGATGCCCGGCCCGTCGATCACGGAGTCCAGGTGCGCCCCGACGACGACGGTCTTGCCTGCGCGCTTGGCGTTCTTCGCCGGCAGGTCGCCGATCACGTTCTCCGTCGTGCGGGTCTCCGATTCGGTCTGCGTCGAGATGCGCACGGCGGTGCCCGCCTGCGCGAGCTCCTGCCCGAGCGCGAAGCTCACGGACACGGCCGGGATCCGCACGGGATCGCCGAGCGTTCCCTGGAAGAGGTCGGTGCGGTCGGGGCCGCCGTCGCCCTGGTTGAAGACGATCGCGCCGACGGCACCGGCGGTCTGCGCGTTCGTCACCTTCTGGCCGAACGGGCACGTGCCGCGCTGCAGCAGCGCGACCGCGCCGGCCGGGAAGCCGGCGAAGTCCTCGGGTTCGCAGCCCGAGGTCGACGCGGCGGGGTCGGCGATCGAGAGGTCGACGCCGACGACGTTCCCGGTCACGGTGCCGCTGCCGGAGTACTCCATGACGCTGTAGTCGGTGTCGACCGTGTACGTCGTGGGGGCCGGCGCGGTGCGGGCGAACGACGACGGGCCGGTCTCCCGGAAGAACGCGAAGTCAAACGGCTGGCGCGTGACGCGCAGGCCGGCCGCGCGCAGGCGCCGGGCGACGTAGTCGGCAGATGCGGTGAACCCGGGGGTGCCGGATGCCCGGGTGCCGTTGTTCGCGGTGGCGATCGTCTGCAGCGCCTGGAGGTGCTGCGTGATGCCGGTGACCGTGACCTCGCGGGCGAGGCGATCGGGCAGTCCGCCCGGGGGTGATGCGACGGCGGGGCCGGTGAACGTCAGACCGGCCGTGAGGGTGAGCGCGCACGCGAGCGTTCGCGGGCGAAGCGATGTAGGCACGAAGCCTCCCTTCGTGTGGATCGCCGCCCCGTACCCGGGCCGGACCGACGTCACACACGCCGATGACCCGGATGGCCCGAGTCACGCCGCTGAAGGGCGGGCGACCGCTGCGCGGAGGCGCTCGGCGCCCAGCACCGCGAGGCCTGCGAGCAGGCCCCAGAACGGCGCGCTGATCCCGGCGATCGTGATCGCTGACGCGCTCACGACGAGCGTCACGATCGCGGCCTCGCGGTGGCTGTCGGCCGCCATCGCGCCGCGCATCGCGGCCGCCAGAGCGCCGAGCAGCGCCAATCCCGCGGCGGCCTGGATGAGCAGTGGCGGCGCGGCGGCGAGCAGCGCGGCTGCGGCGCCGGCGGAGAGGCCCAGCGCGAAGTAGGCCACGCCCGAGACGGCGGCGCCGATCCATCGGCGGTCGGGGTCGTCGCCGCCGTCCGGGCCGGCGACGAGCGCGGCGCTGATCGCGGCGAGGTTGACGCTGAACACGCCGAATGGCGCGCCGATCGCCGTGCCGCCCCCGGTCCCCACCAGCACGGGCCCGAGCCGCGGGCGGTAGCCGAAGCTCGCGAGCACGGTCATCCCCGTGATGTTCTGCGAGGCCATGGTCACGAGGAACAGCGGCAGCGCGAGGCCGACGATCGCGCCCGCGTCGAAGCTCGGCGTCGTCCAGGTCAGCGCGGGGAGCAGCCCTTCCGCAGGTGCGGTCGGGTCGTCGGCGACGAGGATCACGATGGCGGTCACCGCGATCGCGCCCGGCACCGCCCAGCGGCGTGCGACGACGAGCAGCACGAGCCAGGCCGCCACCACCGGCACCGCCTGTCCCGGGATCTCGGCGACCGCCTTCGCCGGTGCGATGCAGATCGGCAGCAGGACACCCGCGAGCATCGCGCTGGCCAGCGGCCGGGGGATCGCCTCGATCCACCGGCCGAGCGTCGTCGACAGGCCCGCGGCGAGCAGCAGCAGGCCGCAGACGAGGAACGCTCCGACCGCCGCGGCGTATCCACCGTCCGGTGCGCCCGTCGACAGGAGCAGCGCGGCGCCTGGTGTCGACCACGCGATGCTCACCGGCATCCGCGTGCCGAACGCGAACACGATCGCCAGCACGCCCATGATCACGCACACGGCGAGCAACCCCGACGACGCCTGCTCGGAGCTTGCGCCCACCGAGCGCAGCCCGGTGAGCACGAGCGCGAACGTGCTGGAGAACCCGACGAGCGCGGTGACGACGCCCGCGACGTAGGGCTGTGACCGCGCGCCGCGCATCAGTTCGCGTAGACGATCCAGTTCAGGGCGGCGGCGCCGCGCGTGGACGCGTAGCGATGCTCGCCGCCGGCGGCGAACCACGCCGCGTCGCCGGCCCGCAGCTCGACCTCCTCGCCGGCGGGCCCGGTCGTCATCCGCCCCCGCGTGCAGACGACGAGCTCGCGCGTGCCCGGAAGGTGGCCGGGCACGAGATGATCAGTCGCCGCCGGCAGCGCGAGCGCGAACATCTCCGAGCGATGCGCGTGCGGCTCGCCGTGCAGCAATCGCCCGACGAGCCCGGACTCCGCGACCATCTCCTCGCCCTCACCCGCGCGCAGCACCCGCACGCGCGGCTCGTCGGGCGGGGCCAGCAACGTGCTCAGCGGGAGGTCGAGCGCGCGGGACAGGCGCCAGAGCGTCTCCATCGAGGGATTGCCCTCGCCGCGCTCGATCCGGGCGAGGATCGTCTTCGAGAGGCCACTGGCGCGGCTGAGGTCGCCGAGGGACGCGCCGCGGGCGGCGCGCTGCTCGCGCACGGCCCGGCCGACACGACGGGTGAGGTCGTCGAGACTGGAATCCATAGTGGACAGTCGTCCACTCTAGTGCACGGCCGCGTGGTGCGGCACACTGGAGGCATGGCCGACACCCCCTCCCCCCAGACGCGGAGCGTCAAGATCGCGGACGACGAGCGGGGAGGCTGGTCCTCCGATCGCCCGCGTCGCGACGGCGCCGCGCCCTCTGCCCGGCCGCGCGACATCTCCGTCCGCTGCCGCGTGCTGCAGCCCGCCTTCCGTCTGCGCTACACCCCCGGCAGCCTGCTGCTCATCGCCAGCGGCTCGACCGAGCAGGCCGAGCAGTTCGCCAACCGGGTCCTCGAAGAGAAGAACGCGATGCTCTCGCTCGCCAAGGTGCGGCGCCTGCTCGCGGGCAAGGTCAGCGGCGAGGAGCTCGAGGCGAAGGCCGCGCAGCTGCTCGACGCGGCGATCACGAAGCGCCTGCAGGCCGGCGAGTCCACGGTCGTCGTGCTCGACACGGTCGGCGCCGAGGAGCGCGAGCCGCTCGTGCGCGCCGCGGCGAACCTGCGCCGCCCGCGGCACATCATCCTGCTCGAGGCCCCGCGGGACGCGATCTCCGACGAGGACCGGCCGGTGCTCAACGAGCTGCGCAAGGCGCTGGATGCCGGGGATCTCGGCTCCGAGGGGATCCAGACGGCGCTGCGGCTGGGTGGGGCGACGATCTCGGACACCAAGAAGATCGTGTTCCGGCCTCCGCCTGCTGACGACTGAGCGCTCTTGTGGTCGGCGCGGGGGCGGTCAGGGTGCTGCCCGTCGCCCGCCGGTTCGCAGGAACTCGTCGGCGTTCTCCGCCTTTCTCTCTGGCCTGCTCCTGAAGGCGGCGACAGACAGCACCCTGACCACCCCCGTGACACCCGGCGCGGTCGCCGTGCGGACGCCGGGGCCCAGAGGCGGGTGGGGTGGGTGGCCGTTCCCAGCCGCATTCCGGAGCGGGCCAGAAGCGAGGACGGCAGATCAGCCGACGAGTTCCCGCGACCGTGCGGGCTGGGGGCGGTCACCGACCCCAACCCGCACGATGACAGTGGTTTCGCCCTCCGATCACCGCAAGCGGCGATCTCCGGGCGACGTCACCGAAGCCGCTGGATGATCGCGGCCTCGCCCTGACCCTGAGCGACGCACATCGTCTCCAGCCCGAACTCGCCGTCCATCGTCTCGAGGTCGTTGAGCAGCGTCGTCAGGATGCGCACGCCGGTCTGGCCGAACGGGTGGCCGAGGGCGATCGCGCCGCCGTGCGGGTTGAGCTTGGCGTAGTCGAAGCCGACCTCGTCGGCGATCGGGATGACCTGCGCGGCGAACGCCTCGTTGAGCTCGTAGACGTCGATGTCGCCGATGCTCATGCCGGCGCGCTCGAGCGCCTTCTTGATCGCGCCGATCGGGGCGACGCCCATGTACTCGGGCTCGTTGCCCCAGGTGGCGGCGGTGATGAACTTCGCGCGCGGCTTGAGGCCGAGTTCGGCGGCCTTCTCCTCGCTCATGATCAGCGCGGCGGCCGCGCCGTCGTTGAGCGGGCACGAGTTGCCGGCCGTCACGGTGCCGCCCTCACGGAAGGCGGGCTGCAGCTGGCTGAGCTTCTCGTACGTCGAGGAGGCGCGCGGGCCGTCGTCCTTGGAGACGACCGTGCCGTCGGCGAGCGTCAGCGGGATGATCTCGCGGTCGAAGAACCCGCTCTCCTGGGCGGCGACGGCGCGCTCCTGGGACTGCTGGGCGAACTTGTCCTGGTCCTCGCGCGAGACGCCGTACTTCTCGGCCACGTTCTCGGCGGTCAGGCCCATCGCGATGTACGCGTCGGGCTGGCCCGGCTCCTTGCCCTGGAGCTTCTCGTTCTGGTCCTCGGGGTGGGCGGCCTCCTGCGCGGCGTTGTAGCGCGAGACGAACTCGACGCCGCCGGCGATGTACACGTCGCCCTGGCCCGCCATGACGGCGTTCGCCGCGTTGCGGACGGCGTCGAGGCCCGACGCGCAGTAGCGCGAGACGGTGATGCCGTTGGTCTCCTGGCCGAGCTTCTCGCTGAGCAGGACGGCGATGCGGCTGATGTTGTTGGCCTGCAGGCCCTGGGGGAGGCCGCAGCCCGTGACGACCTCTTCGACGAGCTTCGGGTCGACGCCCGGGTTGCGCTCGAGGAGCTGGTCGATGGTGTAGGCGAGCGTCTCGTCCGGGCGGAGCGAGGCGAGCGAGCCCTTGAACGCGCGGCCGACCGGGGTGCGGACGGCGTCGACGATCACGGCGTTGGGCATTCGTGGTCCTTTCAGTGCGTGGCCGCCGGGCGGTGATGGGTGCTGCCGGGCGGGTCTGGTTCCAGGCGCTGGGTTAGCCGGAACAGTGTGGCAGGGACGGTTCGGTGTCGCCCGGTGGCAGGGGTGCGTATCACCGGTTTGGACTTTTACACCGGTTCTGGGAGGATCGGCGACCGTGCGTCTGCGGATCGTCCTTCTCGCGCTCGGCCTTGTGGGCGTCGTGCCCGACGCGGCGTCGGCGGCACCGGGCGTGTGCACGTATGACGCGGGCACGCAGATCGCGACGTACGAGTGGCCGTCCACGTACGCCACGAGTGAGGTGCCGGGCGTACAGCGTTTCGGCGCCGGTAACGCGCAGATCACCGTCGGGTACGCCCCCGACGGCGCCTGCGGCGCGGCGACGGTGACGAATACGAAGGAGGTCCGGATCGTCGGGACCCCGCCGGCGTCCACGAGCACCCGTGACGATTTCTCCATCGCGCTCAAGAACGGGGTGATGGCCCCCGGCAGCGGCGGGACGGGCGAGGTCAAGGTGACGTTCGTCAGCCCGGGCCGGACGATCTACGTGCGCGTGGGGGGCTCGCCGGATCCCGATCGCATCACCGTCGGCGCGGCGGGGGTCAACCTCAACGCCGACGAGGCGACCGACGACGTCGACGTGACCCTGACGGGGTCCGGCGGGATGCTCGTCACCGGTCTCGGATGCACCGACTCGATCTGCAACGCCGACGGCTCGGCGGGCGATGACACCCTGAAGACGACCGGTGGCGACGCGACCGGCGCCGCGGCGCCGGGCAGCTTTGCGCGCAGCACGCGGGTCTTCGGGGGACCTGGCGCTGACACCATCACGGTGTCGCGGTACACGAGCGTGTTTCCCGGCCCCGACAGCGACGTGATCACCGGCCCCGGCGTGCAGCCCGACCGCTTCCAGGCCGCGACGCTCGACTACCGCGGGACGCCCGCGGGGGTTGTCGTCGACCTCGACGCGGGCACGGCGACGGGCGGGTCGGGTTCCGACACCGTGAGCGGGGTGCAGAACGTCGTGGGCACCTCGTTCCCCGACACGCTGCTGGGCGACGGCAACGCCAACAGCCTGTCGTCCGAGGGTGCGGGTGCGGACCTCATGCGCGGCCGCGGTGGAAACGACTCCCTCGCCGGAGGTAGCGGCGCAGACACGCTGGAAGGCGGGCCCGACGCCGACGACCTGACCGGCAACGCGGGCGGCGACACCCTCAGCGGCGAGGAGGGCAACGACACGTTGACCGGCGATGTCGGCACGGGCTCGGCGGGCAACGACACGCTCCTCGGCGGGCCCGGCAACGACGGGCTCGTCCCGGCCACCGGGGACGACATCGTCGACGGCGGACCCGACAAGGACGAGCTGCGCTTCGCCTACGTCACCGCGACGCCCGTCGTGTTCGATCTCGCGGTGACGGCGAAGCAGAACACCGGTGGCGGCGGCCTGAAGACCGTCACCAACGTCGAGGACATCTCCGGCTCCTCGCAGAGCGACACGCTCTCCGGGGACGATGGTCCCAACGCGATCAACGGTGGGTTCGGCGGCAACGACACGCTCGACGGTCGCGGCGGGAACGACGCTGTGCGCAAGTTCTCGACGGCTGCAGGCCTCGCGCGGGGCGGTCCCGGCGCGGACACCGTCTCCGGCAGCGACGGGGCGGACGTCCTCGAGGGCGGCCCGGGGCCCGACACGATCCTCGCGCTGAAGGGCGACGACACGTTGCGCGGCCCGGCCGACGGCGAGAAGGACACGCTCTACTGCGGCGAGGGCACGGACACCACCGAGCATGATGCGGGGCTCGACGTGTTGAGCGAGTGCGAGAACGGCACCGGCACGGTGTTCGTCCCGCCGCCCATCGTCACCCCGGACCCGGCGCCGGAGGTCTCCGCGCCCGCACCGGCTCCGCAGACGCCGGTCGTTCCCGCCGCCGCCACGCCCGCGGCGGCGCCGCTCCCCGCGATCCCCGCCGCCCAGGCGATCAAGCTTCCCGCCGCCACGTCGTGCGCGAGCCGCCGCACGCTCACCATCAACCTCGTGCAGCCCGCCGGCGTGACGTTCACCCGGGCGAAGGTCACGCTGAAAGCGGGGAAGAAGACGATCAACCGCACCCTGACGCCGAAGAAGGCGGGCAAGGGCCTGAAGATCGACGTCGACCTGCGCGGGCTGCCGAAGGGCCGGTTCACCGTGGCCATCGAGGTCGCCGCGGCGGACGGCAGGACGGTGAAGGCCTCGCGTGCCTACCGGACCTGCACGCCGAAGAAGCGGCGCTGAGCCGCCTCCACGCGGGGGTGTCGCCGAAACCGGTCGAGATCGGACCGTTTTCGGCGTCACCCCGGGTCAGCCGGCCACGATCGGCAGCGGCGCGACCGGCTCGGGCTCGCCGCTCGCGGTCTTCCCCGCGATCGGGGCAGCGCCGATCGGCGCCCGCGCGGTCGCGCCCTCCTTCACCGGAATCTGCGCCATCGCGCGCTCGGTCAGCGCGGTGATCGTCAGCGACGGGTTGACCCCGACGTTCGCCGGGACGGCCGAGCCGTCGCAGACCAGGAGGTTCTCGTAGCCGTGCACGCGGTGGTCGGCGTCGATCACGCCGTCGTCCGCCGTCGCGCCAATGACCGCGCCCCCGAGGAAGTGCGCCGTCGACGGCACGTTCATGAGCGACTCGAACACCGAGGACTGCGCGATCCCGCCGGTGCGCTCGGCCAGCCACTCGGTGAAGCGGTTGGCGTCGGCGATGTACGTCGGGTTCGGCTGGTCGGCGTGCTGGGCGGTCTGCAGCTTGACCTTCCCGCCGCGGCCCACGCGCGCGGTCAGCCGGATCGCGTTGTCGAGCGATTGCATGACGAGCACGATGATCGTGCGCTCGGACCAGCCCGGCTGGAACGTGTGCTTGAGGAACCGGCCGGGGTGGCGCACGATCTGGCCGAGGAGCTTCAGCGGGCGGGTGACCTTCGTCCCGTCGCCGACGAGCAGCCCGAACAGGCCGCGCATCGCGCCTGCGCCCTTGCCGTAGATGACCGTCTCGATGTGGGTGTGCGGGTCGGGGTAGATCGACGAGGTGATCGCGACCCGGTCGACCAGACCGGCGTCCTGGCCCGGCGGAACGGTGACGGCGAGGATCGACTCGCTGTTGGTCCGCACGAGCTCGCCGAGGCGCGGGGAGAGGTGCGGCAGATTGCCGTCGGCCCGCGCCTGGGCGAGCAGCTGGTTCGTGCCGAGCGTGCCGCCGGCCACGACGACGCCCTTGCAGCGGATGATCTGGCGGTCCTTGCGCCGCCAGGCGCCGGTGCGCTCGTGGATGACCTCCCAGCCGTCTTCACCGCGTGCGCCGATCGGCCGGATCGTCGCGACCTCGCGCTCGGGCCGCACCTGCGCGCCGAGCTTCTCGGCGAACCACAGGTAGTTCTGCGTCAGCGTGTTCTTCGCGCCGACGTTGCAGCCGAGCATGCAGCGCCCGCACGAGATGCAGCCGGTGCGCTCGGGCCCCTCGCCGCCGAAGTACGGGTCGGCGACGGTCTGGCCGGGCGTGTCGAGGTACGTCCCGACGCGCGCCTTGCGGTACGTGTCGTCGACGCCGAGTTCACGCCCGTACTCGCGCAGCCACTGGTCGGCCGGATCGTCGTACGTCACGTCCGTGACGCCGAGCATCCGCTGCGCCGTCTCGTAGTGCGGCTCGAGCTCGGCGTGCCAGTTCCGCAGGTCCGCCCACTGCCTGTCGAGGAAGAACGCAGGCGGCGGCGTGTAGAGCGTCATCGCGTACGCCAGCGACCCGCCGCCGACACCCGCCCCGCAGGAGATGAAGACGTCCTTGAACATCCGCAGGTGGAACAGGCCGCGCAGCCCGAGCTTGGGCGCGAAGAAGTAGTTGCGCACGTCCCAGTTCGAGTCGGGCATGTCGTCCGGCTCGAAGCGGCGGCCCTGCTCGAGGACCGTGACCCGGTAGCCCTTCTCGGCGAGGCGCAGCGCCGAGACGCTCCCGCCGAAACCGGAGCCGATGACCACCCAGTCGGTGTCGTGCGTTCCCATGGCCGGGAAGCGTACGGCCCGGATCAGGCGGTGACGACCTCGACCTGCGCCGGCATCGGCCGCACGGGCTCGGGCGCGGCGGTCGCGGTCTGCCCGGGAATCGGGGTCGCGCCGATCGGCGGGTGCACGACCGCGCCGTCCTTCGCCGGCACCTGCGCCATCGCACGCTCGCTCATCGCGGTGATCGTCAGCGACGGGTTGACGCCGACGTTGGCCGGCACCGCGGCGCCGTCGCACACGATGAGGTTCTCGTACCCGTGGACGCGGTGGTCGGCGTCGATGACGCCGTCGTCCGCCGTCTCGCCGATGACGGCGCCGCCGAGGAAGTGGGCGGTCGACGGGATGCTCAGGACGGCCTCGAAGATCGATGACGACGCGATCCCGCCCGTGCGCTTGGCCAGCCACTCGGTGAACTGGTTGGCGATCGGGATGAACGTGGGGTTCGGCCGCTCGGGGTCCTGCTCGGTCTGCAGGCGGACCTTGCCGTTGCGCCCCGCCTTCGCGGTGAGCCGGATCGCGTTGTCGAGCGACTGCATGACGAGCACGATGATCGTGCGCTGCGACCACCCGCGCGAGAAGGTGAGCTTGGCGAACTGGCCGGGGTGTGTCGCGATCCGCGCCAGGAGCCGCAGCGGGCGCGTGAGCTTCGAGCCGTCGCCGGTCAGCAGCGTGAAGAGGCCGCGCATCGCGCCGCCACCCGCGCCGTAGACCACGGTCTCGATGTGCGTGTGCGGGTCGGGGTAGATCGACGACGTGATCGCCACGCGCTTGGAGATCCGCTCCGCGTCGGCGCCCGCGGGGATGGTGACGCCGAGCACGGCCTCGCTGTTCGTGCGCACGAGCTCGCCGAGCCGCGGCGAGATGTTCGGCAGGTGGCCGTCGGCCCTGGCCTGGGCGAGCAGCTGGTTCGTGCCGAGCGTGCCGCCCGAGACGACGATGCCCTTCGCGCGCAGCACCTGGCGGTCCTTGCGCAGCCACGCGCCCGTGCGCTCGTGGACGATCTCCCAGCCGTCCTCACCGCGCGCGCCGATCGGCTTGATCGTCACGACCTGGCGGTCCGGCGTGATCGTCGCGCCGCGCCGCTCGGCGAACCAGAGGTAGTTCTTCGGCAGGCTGTTCTTCGCGCCGACCGGGCAGCCCATCATGCAGCGCCCGCACGCGGTGCACCCGGTGCGTGCGGGGCCCTCGCCCCCGAAGTACGGGTCGGCCACCGTCTGGCCGGGCGTGTCGAGGTACGTGCCGACGCGCGCCTTGCGGTACGTGTCGTCGACGCCGAGCTCGCGGCCGTACTCGCGCAGGAGCTGGTCGGCCTCGTCGTCCTCGGTCACGTCGGTGACGCCGAGCATCCGCTGCGCCGTCTCGTAGTGCGGCTCGAGCTCGGCGTGCCAGTCGCGGATCGAACCCCACTGGGGGTCGCTGAAGAACGCCGGCGGCGGCGTGTACAGGGTCATCGCGTAGACGAGCGAGCCGCCGCCGACGCCCGTTCCGGACATGACGAAGATGTCCTTGAACGGCGTCATGCGGAACAGGCCGCGCAGCCCGAGCACGGGCGCGTACAGCCAGCGGCGCAGGTCGAACGTGGAGCGCGGGATGTCCTCGTCCTCGATGCGCGGGCCCTGCTCCAGGACCGTGACGCTGTAGCCCTTCTCCGCGAGGCGCAGCGCCGAGACGCTCCCTCCGAAGCCCGAGCCGATGACCACCCAGTCGACGTCGTGCGAACCCATGGATCGACGGTACGCCCGCGTCTGGGGAACCCCCGATGCCCGCGCACCAACGTCCGGTGCGCCGCGTGGGCTCACGGCACAGCGAGCACCGGGGCGCCGAGCGTCTGCGCGAGCGCCAACGCGACATGCAGCTCGACGCCCTGCGCCCCGAGCTCGCCGCCGAGCAGCTCCTCGCACGCGCGGACCCGGTTGCCGACGGTGTTCGCGTGAATGCCCAGCCGCCGGGCGACCGCCACCCGCGAGCCGTGCTCCTCGAGATACACGCGCAGCGTCGCGCGCAGCCGCCCGTGCTCGTCGTCGTCGACGGCCAGCGGGCCGAGGTGGCCCTGGACGAACCGGCGCACCCGCGTGAGGTCGTCGGACAGCAGGGCGGCGAGCTCGACCTTGCGGTACGTGACGATCGAGCCCATCCGGCGGCCCGCCGTGAGCGCGACGCGGAACGCGTCCTGCGCGTCGCGGTGCGTCGAGCGGAAGCCCGAGACGCCGAATGACGGCTCTCCGAGCGCGACGGAGACCCGGTCGGCCCGCGGCTTCGTCGACAGCTGCGCGATCGCTGCGCTGGCCGCCTCGGGATCGGGGACCGCGACCCACGCGGCGAGCACCGCGCGGGCGTCCCACATGAGCAGCGCGCGGCCGCCGCCGAGCGCCTTGGCGACGTCCGCGGCGGCACGCTCCAGCGGCGCGGCGAGCTCCTCGTGGTCGCCCGACCCGGTGGTCCACAGCAGGACCCCCACGTGATGGCGGCGCAGGTCGTAGGCCAGCAGGCGGCCGAGCGCGTCGATGTCGTGGCCGCCGCCCTCGAGGATCGCGCGGATCGTCTCGGCCCGCTGGGCCTCGCCCGTGCGGGTGAGCAGCTTGCGCTCCTCCTCGTAGGCCTGCGCGAGCTGCCCGCCCATGTTGTCCATCCAGGCGAAGCTCAGCTGCTGCGAGGCGACGGTCGCCGCCAGCAGCGTCTCCTTCGGCAGGTCGAGCCCGGTGAGCTCGCGCTCCCACGTCGTCAGGAAGGCGCCGTGGCCGAGATGGCAGAGCCGAAGCAGCGGCAGGAACGCCTGGCCGGCCCGGGCGCGGTCACGCGCCGCGTCGATCGTCTCGGCCGTGGTCGGGACCGTGCCGATCGGGTGGCCGGTGCGCACTGCGCGCAGGAAGGAGCGGATGATCTCCCGGCTGGCGCGCGACGTGACCACCCGCGTCTGCGGGTCGTCGCGCAGGTCCGGCTCCTCGCGGTGCAGGACGTCGGCGATCTCCTCGGCGATCGCGTCGATCTGCTCGTCGACGCGGCCGGCCGTGGCCCGGAGCGCGTCGAGGACCTCCGGGGTCAGGGCCTCGTCCACGCCCTGAGCGTAGAGCCTCAGGCCGTCACGACCTCCGGCTCGGCGGGCGCCGGGGTGAGCGTCTCGTACTCGGCGGGCTCCAGGGACTTCGTCGCGCGCAGGTACGCGCGCATGTACCCGGGCCAGTTGTTGACCACCCGGCCGTCGTCGTCCTTGTACCAGGTCTCGCACTGCGTCCAGACGGACTCGCGCAGCTCGGCCTGCATCGCCTCGTCGGACGCGCCGGCCACGTCGGCGCGGACGTCGAGGGCGCGGCCGTCCAGCCGTCGCGCGTACTGCGCGAGGTACCGGGCCTGCGCCTCGATCATCACGAGGATCGAGCCGACGCCGAGGTTCGTGTTCGGCCCGTACATGAGGACCATGTTCGGGAAGCCGGGGACGGTCATGCCCAGGTGCGCGCGGGCGCCGCCGTCCCACGCGTCGGCGAGCAGGCGGCCGCCCCGGCCGGCGACCTCCATCGGCGCGACGAACGCATGCGCGGCGAAGCCGGTGCCCCAGATGATCGTGTCCGCCGGGTGCTCCGCGCCGTCGGCCGTGCGCACCCCGGTCGGGGTGATCTCCGTGACCGCGTCGGTGAGGAGGTCGACGTTCGGGCGCTGCAGCGCCTCGTAGTACGCCGAGGAGAACAGGATCCGCTTGCAGCCGAACGCGTAGTCGGGCGTGAGCTTGGCCCGCAGCTCGGGGTCGCGGACCTTCATGCGCAGGTACGCGCTGCTCCACGCCTGGAACGCGCGCTTGACGGGCTTGGCCCCGCGCAGGGCGAAGATGAACGTCTCCATCGTGGCGAGCATCGACATGCGGCGCAGCCGCTGGAGGCCCGGCACCCCGCGGATCGCGGCGCGCGCCCAGCCGGCGTACGCGTTGTTGCGCCGCGGCAGCATCCACGCCGGGGTGCGCTGGAACACGTCGACGTGCGCGGCCTGCTCGGCGACCGGCGGGATGAACTGCACGGCGCTCGCGCCCGTCCCGATGACGGAGACCCGCTCGCCCCGCAGGTTGTGCTCGTGGTTCCACTCGGCGCTGTGGAACTGCGTGCCGGTGAAGGTCTCGCGGCCGGGGAGGTTCGGCGTGACGGGGACGCTGAGCTGCCCGCAGGCGGGAACGAGGATGTCGGCCTCGAACGTCTCGCCGCCGGCGATGTCGAGGACCCAGCGCAGGCGCTGCTCGTCCCAGGTCGCCTTCGTGATCTCGGTGGAGAGCCGCAGCTTCGGGGTGAGGCCGAAGCGGTCGGCGACGCCGGCCATGTACCGCTGGATCTCGTCCTGCGGCGAGCATGGCCGGGTCCAGTCCCGGCGCTGGGCGAAGCTGAACGAGTAGAGGTACGACGGGACGTCGCACGCGGCGCCCGGGTACGTGTTCGCCCGCCAGACGCCGCCGACCTCGGGCGCCTTGTCGAAGATGACGTAGTCGGTCACGCCGGCGCGCTCGAGCTCGACGGCCGCGGCCAGGCCGCTCATGCCCGCCCCGATGATCGCGACGGTGGGGGTGCTCACGTGTACAGCTCCTCGATCTGGTCGGCGTACTTGGCCGCGATGGGGGCGCGGCGCAGCTTCATCGTGGGGGTCAGCTCGTCGCCGCCCGGGACCCAGTCGCCCTCGACGACGTGGTGGCGCTTGACCTGCTCGACCCGCGAGAGCCGCGCGTTCGCGGCCTCGATGCCCGCGGCGATCTGCGCGCGGACCTCCGGGTCGCAGCTGAGCGCGGCGACGTCGCCGGGCTTGCCGTGGGCCGGACCCCAGGCGGCGCACGCGTCGGGGTCGAGCACGACGAGCGCGGTGTTGAACGGCCGCGCGTCGCCGATGACGGCGACCTGGCCGATCAGCGGGTGGGCGCTCTTCATCACCGACTCGATCGCCGACGGCGACATGTTCTTGCCGGCCGCGTTGATGATGAGCTCCTTCTTGCGGTCGACGATCCACAGGTAGCCGTCCCCGTCGATCCGCCCGACGTCGCCGGTGTGCAGCCACCCGTCGGCGTCGACGGTCTCGGCGGTCGCGTCCGGGCGTCCGTGGTAGCCGGCCATCAGCGACGGGCCGCGCAGCAGCACCTCGCCGTCGTCGGCGAGCCGGATCTCGTTGCCGGGCAGCGGCAGGCCGACGCTGCCCACACGCGGGCGGTCCGGCGGCACGGCCGTGCCGCAGGCGGCGCACTCGGTCATGCCCCACAGCTCGGAGACGGGCAGCCCGATGGCGTGGAAGAACGTCGTCACGTCGGGCGGGGTCGGGGCCGAGCCGGTGTTCAGCGCACGCGCTTCGTCGAGCCCCAGCGCGGTGCGCAGCGGGGCGAACGCGGCGGCGTCGAGCGCGTCGACGCGGCGCGCGAGCTCCTCGGGGACGGGCCGTCCGGCCTGGCGCAGCTCGAGCTCCTCGGTGGCGGTGGTCAGGGCCGCAGCGAAGCGCTCGGCGGCCTCCGGGCCGGCGGCGGCGACCTTCGCCTCGACGCCGGCCTTGAGCTTCTCCCACACCCGTGGGACCGCGAAGAACCACGTCGGGCGCACGGCCGCGAGCGCGTCGCCGATGCGCTTCGGGTCGGCGAGGGTCGTGACCTCGCTCCCGCCGATGACCGGCAGGTAGTAGTGCGCGCCACGCTCGGCGATGTGCGCCGCGGGCAGCCACGAGATGACCCGCCCGGGGCCGTCCTCGAGGCCGAGCATCGCGCCGAGGTTGCGCATCCCGGCGAGCACGGCGCGATGCGTGAGCTCGACGCCCTTCGGCGGACCCGTCGTTCCCGACGTGTAGATGATCGTCAGCAGCTCGTCGGGGTCGCGGGGCCGCGTCGCATCGAACCCGGGCAGCGAGGCCTCGTCGAGGGCGTCGACGAAGATCACATCCGCGGCGACGTCCCCGCGCAGCAGCACCGGGTCGGCGATGAGCAGGCGGATGTCGGCGTCGCACAGGACGTGTGCGATCTGCTCCGGCGACGACGTCGCGTAGATGCTCACCGGCACCGCGCCGAGGAGGAGGATCGCGAGATCGGCGACGTAGAACTCGGGGCGGTTGGGGAGCAGCAAGCCGACGGCGTCCCCGGCGCGGATGCCGCGCGCGTGCAGCCCGCCGGCGAGTGCGGTGGCGCGGTCGCGCAGCTGCGCGCGCGTGATGCGGACCGTGTCCTCGAGGTCGCGGACGAACAGCCGGTCAGGGCCGGCGGCGACCGTGGCGTCGAAGGCGTCGAGGAGATGCTCGGACATCTCCTTCGATGCTGGACGCCGCCGGGCGGAATGGCGTGTGTCGCGGCGACAGCGTTTCGCGCAGGGGCTAGGCCGCCGCGCCAGCGGGTGAGCGCGCGCCGACGGCGAGCGTCCGGGCCACGAGCGCGGGGTTGTCCCACGTCGGCACGTGGCCGACGCCGCGCAGCGTCACGTGCCGCGCGCGCGGGTACAGGCGGCGCGCGCGGTTGGCCTGGCGCGGGATGAGCAGGTGGTCGTGCTGCGCCCACGCGATCGTCACCGGCACACCCTCGAGGGCGTCGGCCGGTGGCGGGACGAGCGCGTCGAACGCCGCCAGCGTCGCGGGGAACGCGTCGCTGCCGCCGAGGCCGTCGAGCGTTGCGCGGGCCTCCTCGGCCGGCATCTTCCACGGCGTGTGCATGAGCTGGCCGGCGAGCGCCGCACGGCCCACGCCGGTGCCGGCGAGCGGCGCGAGCGCAGCGCCGGCGTGGCGGACGAGCGTGTACGAGCTCGTCAGGCTGAGCTGGCAGAAGCGCAGCTCGCGCCGGTTCCAGAAGCCGGCGGGCGACAGCGCGGTGGCGCTGCGCGCCTTGCCGCGGGCGGCGAGCTCCAGCGCGAGCGCCCCGCCCATCGAGTTGCCGCCGACGTGCGGCCGCTCCCAGCCGAGCTCGTGCTCGACGAAGTCCGTGATCGCGTCGGCGAGGGCGGCGACGGTTGGCCGGATGCCCGCCGGCAGCGGGGCCGAGGCGCCGAACCCGGGCGCGTCGATGGCGACCACGTCGAAGCCGTCGGCCACGAGCGCGTCGGTCACGGGGATCCATGCGCGGTGGCTGTGGCCGATGCCGTGGATGAGCAGCAGCGGCTCGCCCTCTCCTGCGCGGACGTAGTGCAGCGTCATGGCGCCGACGGTATCCGCCGCTCCCCGCCGAGGGGGTGTGTCCCCGAACGTGCGTCTGGCGCGCGCTTGGGGTCACACCCCAGTCACGTGACGGTGATCGTCAGCGGCTGGGTGACCTTCGCGCCGCCGCCGGCGGGGGTGAACACCGCGGTGAGCTTGAGCTTGCCCTTCCTCGCGAACCGCACCTTGAAGGCCGCGACGCCCTGCTTCACGGCGACCGGCTTGGCGAAGCGCTTCGTCCCGCGGCGCAGCTCGACCTTGCCCGGGGCGGGGACCTTGACCTTCAGCGTCGCCTTCCGGCCGTGCTTGAACGAGGCCCCGACGAGCGTGAGCGTGACCTTCGGCGCGGTCGTCGTCTTCGGCGGCGGCGCGGTGAGGATGATCGGCCCGCCGCCTCCCGAGAGCGGTGGGTCGCCGGAGGCGATCACGCAGACGGAGCGCTTCGAGCGCTTGCCGCCCAGCGTGGAGTAGCCGAACACCGCCTCGCCGGCGGCCACCGCGCTCGTGAACGCGGCGGACGCGTCGCCGTTGCCCGCGTCGTCGGTCGTGACGTCCTTCAGCCCGGCGAACCGCGCGCCGGCGTCCTCGGTGTCGCACGCCGGGGCCGCGTACCAGAGGACGCGGTACGTGGTCTTCGGCCCGTCGGCCACGGTGCCCGTCACCGCCCCGGTCGTCGCCGACCCGGGGTTCGGCGGCTTGGGCACCGTGCTGTCGCCGCCGGTCGTGGGCGGCGGTGGGACCGTGTCCTTGTAGACGGTCACGTCGGCGGTCGCGGTCGCCTTCTGATCCGTCGACCCCGAGGTCGGGCTGCGCCAGACAGCCTGGCCGCGAAGCGTCGAGAGCGGCGGGGTCAGCGCGTCGCCGGTGATCTTCCCGGTGGCGGTGACCGACTCGCCCGGCAGCAGGGTCTTGCCGCTGATGCCCGCGTCGTCGCTGACGTAGGAGATGCCGACCGAGGTCCCGGCCGGGCGCGCGAACGTCCCGGCCTGGAACCCGGCGGACTGCACCGCGCCGCCGGTGGCCGTCGCCTTCAGGGTCACCGTGCGGGACTGGCCGAGCAGGATCGAGGGGCCGCCGACGTCCAGGGTCGCGGTGAGCGTCCCTCGCGCCCGCGGCGTGACGGTCCGGGTGATGTCGCTCTCGGCGACGTTGACCGTCTGCGCGACCCAGTTCTCCTGGGCGGGCGGGATCGCGGCGGGCCCCGCCTCTCCGCGCTGGAACGGGCTGAACAGGATCTTCCACGACGAGTTGGCCGGCAGCGGCATCCGCCACTGCGGATCCTTGCCCGGCGTGAGCGTGCCCGTCGCCTTGATGCAGTCGGCGGTGGTCGCGGTCGTCGAGAAGATCGTCGACGCCTCGACGCACGAGCCCCAGGTCGGCGTCGTGCCGGAGCGGACGGCGTACGCGATGCCGGCGGGCCAGTTCGTGGCGCCGCTGGAGTTGAACTGCACCCACCGCCACTTCGGCCGCGCGTAGAACCCGTAGCCCTGCTTGGCCTGGATGGTCGTGCTGCCGATCTGGTTGGCCGCGACGATCGTCTGCCAGAAGTCGCCGTCGATCCCGATGCCGCGCGGTCGGTAGACGAACGTGCAGAACGTCTTCTCGGCGGTGCAGCCGTCGGTGATCTGGACGGGCGCGGAGAGGTGTCCCGCGGGGATCGTGAACTTCCACGCGACGTTCGAGTACAGGCAGATGTGGAAGGCGTCGGGCACGCAGCCCTCCGGGAAGGCCACCCCGAACGGCGGGTTGGGGTTCTGCGGCGCGCCGATCGTCACCGTCTCGTCGACGGCGACCGTCCGCAGCGTCGAGCTGGAGACCGTGCCGTAGACGGGATCGCAGCCCGCGACCTCGTAGAAGCACGTCGGCGCCGGCGGCGTGTCGGCCTGCGCCGGGACGGCCAGGGCGCTCGCGGTCAGCAGCGACAGCAGGACGGCGCGAAGCACCAGACGGGTGACCATCGCGTGATGGTCCCCCAGCGAGGGGAGATCGCCAAACGCCCGCTACGCAGCGGTGCGTACTGTCGCGGCGAGCACCTTGGCGGCCTGATCGGCGAGCGCCATGATCCGGTCGACCGGGTAGTCGTCGGGGTCGGTGAGGACGAGCCGAGCGGCGTGCTCGGAGACACCCTGGGCGACGTGGACGACGAGGTCGATGTCGACGAGCTCCGGATCGACCCCCTCACGCCGCAGTCCCGCGGTCAGCGCGGCGGCAAGCTGCGCGCGGACGTCGGCGCGGTCACGCGCCAGGCGCTCGTGGAGCGACCCCGGCGTGCCCTCGACGGGGACGAGCGTGAGCCGCCACGTCAGCGGCGCGCCGGCCACCGCCTCGAGGTAGCCGCGCAGCCCGTCGGCGATGACCTCGAGCAGCGGCCGCTCGTCCGACGCCTTGGGCAGCACCGCGGCGAGCTGCTCCAGCGCCCGCGCGTGCTCGCGATCCAGCAGGGCGTTGAGCAATCCGGGCAGGTCGTGGAAGTGGCCGTAGACGATCGGGCGGGTGATGCCGGCGGCCTTCGCGACCGCATCGATCGACACGCCCGTGAACCCCTCGCGGGAGATGAGTTCCAGTGTGGTGTCGAGGAGCTGCTCGCGGCGCTGCTCGGCGGTCATCCGTGCCATGCCTTGACATTCTAGTTACACCGACGTAACTTACGCAACCGCAAGTTACGGCAGTGCAACTTCCCCGCAAGGACCCGACCGTGTACTCCACCCTCACCCCGGACCACGACATCGTCGTCGTGGGCAGCGGCTTCGCCGGCCTCGGCATGGCGATCCGCCTCCAGCAGGAGGGCCGCACCGACCTCCTCGTCCTCGAGCAGGGCGACAGCGTCGGCGGCACCTGGCGCGACAACGACTACCCCGGCTGCGCGTGTGACGTGCCGAGCCACCTGTACTCGTTCTCGTTCGCGCAGAACCCCGACTGGTCGCGCACGTTCTCGCCGCAGGCCGAGATCCGCGACTACATCGAGCGCACCGCCGACCAGTTCGGCATGCGGGAGAAGATCCGCTTCAACAGCCGGCTGACCGCCGCGACGTGGGACGAGGACGCCCGCCTCTGGCGCCTGGAGGTCAACGGCGGGGAGACGACCGTCACCGCACGCGTGGTCATCGGCGGCCTGGGACCGCTCAACCGCCCGTCGTACCCGAAAGTCGCCGGCCGCGACGACTTCGCCGGGACGGCGTTTCACTCGATGCACTGGGACCACGATCACGACCTGCGCGGCAAGCGCGTCGCGGTCATCGGCACCGGTGCCAGCGCGATCCAGTTCATCCCCGAGGTGGCCAAGGACGCCGCCGCCGTCGACGTCTACCAGCGCACCGCGCCGTGGGTCCTGCCCAAGCCCGACCGTCCCGTGCGCCCGCGCGTGCGCGCACTCTTCCGCCACGTCCCCGGGCTGCTCAGCGCCTACCGCGCGTGGATCTACGCGCGCCTGGAGGCCCGGGTCATCGCCTTCGACCACCCGCGGTTCGCGGTGTTCGGCGAGCGCCTGGCTCGGAGCTACGCGGCGCGCAAGATCCAGGACCCGGAGCTGCTGGAGAAGGTCATTCCCGACTACCGGATGGGCTGCAAGCGCGTCCTGCTCTCCAACAACTACCTGCGCGCCCTGGCCAAGGACCACGTCGACGTCATCACCACCGGCATCGACGCGATCACCCCGGCGGGCATCCGCACCGCCGACGGCACCGAGCGCGCGTACGACACGATCATCTACGGCACCGGCTTCAAGGTCACCGAGCCGTACTCGGAGATCGCGTTCACCGGGCGCGACGGCGTCGACCTCGCGGAGAAGTGGACCCGCGAGGGAACGCACGCACACAAGGGCGCGACGATCGACGGGTTCCCCAACCTGTTCCTGCTCGTCGGCCCGAACACCGGGCTGGGGCACAACTCGATCATCTACATGATCGAGTCGCAGATCACGTACGTGCTCGACGCGCTGAACCAGATGGATACGCGGGGTGCGGTGGCCGTCGACGTCACGCCGGCGGCGATCACCGCCTACAACGACGAGCTCCAGCAGCGCCTCGCCGGCACGGTCTGGCAGTCGGGCGGCTGCGCGTCCTACTACCAGGACGAGCACGGCGTCAACCGCGCGATCTGGCCCGGGCACACCTACACGTTCCGTCGCCTCGTCCGCGAGTTCGACACGCCGAACTACGAGCTGATCCCCGCCGCCGTCCCGGCCGCCACGCCGGTCGCCGGCTGACCCACCGAGGAGACACCACCATGGGTTCCTACGACGTCAACGGGCGCACCGTGTTCATCACGGGCGCGGCCCGTGGCATCGGCGCCGAGAGCGCCCGGCGCCTGCACGCCAAGGGCGCGAACGTCGCGCTGGTCGGCCTCGAGCCCGAGCGGCTCGAGGCGCTCGCCGCCGAGCTCGGCGACCGCGCGTTCGCCGTCGAGGCGGACACGACGGACGTCGCTGCGCTCGACCGCGCGGTCGCGGCGGTCGTCGAGCGCTTCGGCGGCATCGACGTGGCGATCGCCAACGCGGGCATCCAGCGGTCGGGCACCGTGCTCACCGGCGACCCCGACGCGATCGAGCGCACGATCGAGGTCAACCTCCTCGGCGTGTGGCGCACCGACCGCGCGGTCCTGCCCCACATCATCGAACGCAAGGGCTATCTGCTGAACATCGCGTCGCTGTCGGCGATCAGCCACGCGCCGCTGATGTCGGCCTACACCGCGTCGAAGGCGGGCGTGGAGGCGTTCACCGACGCGCTGCGGATCGAGACCTCGCCGACCGGGGCGAAGATCGGCTGCGCGTACTTCGGCTTCATCGACACGGACATCGTCCGCGGCTCGTTCGCGCAGCCGTCGGCGCAGCGGATGCGCGGCCTCATGCCGGGGTTCGTCGCCAAGCCGGCGCCGCTGTCGCAGGCGATCGACGCGATCGAGAAGGGCGTCGAGCGCCGGTCTGCGCGCGTGTGGGCGCCGCGGTTCGTCGGCCCGCTCATGGCGATTCGCGGGATCGCGCAGCCGCTGACCGAGTGGCAGATGATGCGGTTCGGGCGCAAGGACATCGCCGAGGCGGTCCGCCTCGCCGATCCGAAGACCGGTGCGGACCGCCCCGAGGATCCGTTGCTCGGCGCGTCGTCGCTGGCGGTCACGCCGCCGGAGGACGCAGCAGCGACTGCGCCCGAGGCCGCGCAGGTCTGACCGGCTCGCTGCGGGGCGCCGGCGCCGCGGGAGCGGCCGGCGCCTTCGCCTTCTCGCTGCCCGACAGCCGCACGATGAGCAGCGTCAGGGCGGGGAGGACGACGATCGCCATCGACGCGAGGAACCACGGCGCGCCCGCATCGGTGCCCGCCCCGAGGGCGTGGCCGACGCTCAGCACCCAGGCCAGCGCGGTGAACCGGTGCAGCCGGCGCCACCGCGCCGCGCCGATGCGGTCCTTGACGTAGTAGGACGCGCCAAGCGCGAGCAGCGTCCACGCGGCGATGATCCCCAGGCCCGTCCAGAACGGGGCGTAGTCCCCGGCGAACGGGACGAGGATGTCGCCCAGGCTCGGATGCAGCCACGGGTCGAGCAGGAGCACGAACGCGTGCAGCGCGATCGCCGCGAGCGTCGCCAGCGCGAGACCCTCGTGGATCGCGCGCAGCTCCGCGGTGCGTGTCTTGACGGCCTTCAACCCGATGAGCAGGCCGGCGGTGACGGCGGCGCTGGAGCACACCATCGCGGCGATGCCCGCGGCGCGGCTCGTCACCCAGAAGGCGGTGGTGTCGGCGAGGATCGACATCAGGACACCGAGGTGGTCGGGGCCGAGATCGACGACCCGCCGCTGTCGTCGTCGGAGGCCTGGCCGTCGGACTCGTGGTCGTCGTCGCTGAGGACCTGCGTCGCCTGGTCGATCCAGGACGACTCGTCGGTCCCCGCTTCGACCTGGCCGGAGGCCGCCTGCGCGGTGCGCCCGGCGTCCTCGTGCTGCTGGTACAGAACCGCCGCGAGCGCGAGGACGAAGCTCGCCCCGCCGGCGGCCAGCGCGCGGTTGCGGATCCGCCGCAGACGCGCCTTCATCTCGGCGAGGCGCCGGGCGCCCTCGGCGCGGGCCCGTTCGGGGTCGGGGGGTGCAGTGGACATGGTCGACATGGTGCCGTCGCCGGGTAAAGGTCAAGCAACGGAAACCTGGGAGAACGCTGAGCGTCGAAAAACCCCCAGTTACGGGGATCTGCTTGCTACGCTCCCGCTCGTACGAACACCCGGGCGGGAGCGTCCGGGCAAAGCAGTGTGAGGCGCCCGCAGTCGTTGCCCTTGAGGCAACCCTCCGCGTTCGCAGTGCACTCGACCGTGGAGGATCCACAATGGCAACCGGAACCGTGAAGTGGTTCAGCGACGAGAAGGGCTTCGGCTTCATCACTCCCGATGAGGGCGGCAAGGACCTGTTCGTCCACCACACCGGCATCAACTCGGACGGCTACCGCTCGCTCGCCGAGGGCGCGCGCGTGACGTACGAGGCCGAGTCGGGCGACAAGGGCCCGAAGGCGGTCAACGTCTCGGCCGTCTAGGCCGCGACTCGCGTCTCACGCTGCTCCGCGTCCGCGCGGAGCAGCGTGTAGTGCTCCGGGTCCAGCGCAGCCGTCGCGCGCCGGTACTCGAACATGTAGCCGGGCCAGTTGTTGACCACCCGCCCGGCCGCGTTGCGGTACCAGCTCTGGCACCGCGTCCAGACGGAGTCCTTCAGGTGCGCCTGGGTCTGCGTGTCGTAGGCCCGCTCGACGTCCTCGCGCACGTCCCACGCCGCGCGCCCGCCGGCGGTCCGCAGCTTGCGCACCGCGTCGGCGACGTAGCCGGCCTGCGCCTCGAGCATCACGACGATCGAGCCGACGCCGAGGTTCGTGTTCGGCCCGTACAGCAGGAACAGGTTGGGGAAGTGCGGGACGGTGAGCCCGTAGAACGCGTGCGCGCCGTCGGCCCACGTGTCCGCGAGGCGGCGTCCGTCCGCGCCGACGATCTCCATCGGCGCGACGAACGCCTGCGTGTCGAAGCCCGTGCCCCAGATGATCGTGTCGGCGGGGTGCTCGACGCCATCGGCGGTGATGATCCCGGTCGGCGTGATCTCCTGGATCGCCGTGTCGACGAGGTCGACATTCGGCCGCGCCAGCGCCGGGTAGTAGAACGACGAGAAGAGGATCCGCTTGCAGCCGTAGGCAAACGACGGTGTCAGGCGGCGCCGCAGCTCGCGGTCGCGGACGTGGCGGTGCAGCATCGCCCAGGACATCGTGCGCATGAGGCCTTCGATGGCACGGTTGCCCTTCAAGCCCTTCACCATGAGCTCCATCATCGCCAGCATCTGCGCGCGGCGGAACGGCTGGAGGCCGGGGACGTGCGCGATCGCCCACCGCATCGGTGGCAGGTACGGCCGGTTGCGGCGGGGCAGCATGTAGTTCGGCGTGCGCTGGAAGACGTCGAGGTGGCCGGCCTGCTCGGCGACGGGTGGAACGAACTGCACCGCACTCGCGCCCGTGCCGATGACGGCGACGCGTCGCCCGCGCAGGTCGTGGTCGTGGTCCCACCGCGCGCTGTGGAACGCGTGGCCGGCGAAGGTGTCGGCGCCGGGGATCTCCGGCGTCACCGGGATGCTGAGCTGGCCGCACGCGGGCACGAGCACGTCGGCCTCGGTCGTGGTGCCGTCGTCCAGGGCGAGGGTCCAGCGCAGCGCGCCCTCATCCCAGGTCGCGCGGGTGACCTCGGTGGAGAACCGGATCCGGGGCGTCACGCCGAACTGCGCGGCGGTCTCGGCGAGGTAGTCGTGGATCTCCTCCTGCGGCGAGCAGGGGCGCGTCCACGAACGGCGCTGATGAAACGAGAACGAGTACACGTGGGAGGGCACGTCGCAGGCGGCGCCCGGGTACGTGTTCTCCCGCCAGACACCGCCGAGGTCGTCGGCCTTCTCGAAGATCGTCAGGTCCGTGACGCCGTCGCGCAGCAGCGCGATCGCGGCGGCGATGCCGCCGAAGCCGGCGCCGACGATGGCCACCGAAGGTCCGCTCCCCATGCGGCGGAGTCTAGGGCGGGGGTCAGGCGGCGGGGCGCAGCTCGTCGCCGCCGTGGACCCCGGCGCTGAGCAGCTGGCCGGCGTCGGCGACCGACGCGGGGCGCGAGTACAGGAAGCCCTGGCCGAGCACCGGCCCCATCGACTGCAGGACCACGGCTTGGCCGCGGGTCTCGATGCCCTCCGCGACGACGGTGATGTCGAGCGCGTGCGCGAGGTTGATGATGCCCTGGGCGAGCTGGGCCTGCCCGTCGTCCATGTCGATCGCGTCGATGAACGCCTTGTCGACCTTCAGGGTGTCGACCGGCAGCTGGCGCAGGTAGGCGAGCACGGAGTGCCCGGTGCCGAAGTCGTCGATGGCGATCTTCACGCCGAGCGCGATGAGCGCGGTGAGCTCCTCGGCCATCGCATCCGGCCGCTCGACGAGCACGCTCTCGGTGATCTCCAGCTGCAGCTGACGCGGGTCCAGGCCCGTGCGCACGAGCGTGTCGCGGACCATGTCGTGCATGCCCGGGTCGGCCATCTGGAGCGCCGAGACGTTGACGCTGACGTGCTGGCGCGAGTTGGCCAGGCCCTCGTCCATCCAGGTCTTCATCTGCGCGCACGCGGTCTCCAGGACCCACTCGCCGAGCGGCAGGATCAGCCCGCTGTCCTCGGCCAGCTCGATGAACTCGGGCGGCGGGATGCGGCCGTGGACCGGGTGCGGCCAGCGCGCGAGCGCCTCCGCCCCGACGACGCGGTCGTCGGCGATGTCGACGATCGGCTGGTACTCGAGCAGCAGCCCGCCCTCCTCGAGCGCGCGGCGCAGATCCGCGGTGAGCTCGAGGCGGCGCATCGCGTCGGCGTGCATGTCGTCGGTGAACGTCGCCACGCGGTTCTTGCCGCCGTTCTTCGACGCGTACATCGCGACGTCGGCGTTGCGCAGCATCTCGTCGGCCGACGTGTAGCGGCCGTGCTCGCTGATCGCGACACCGGCGCTGCCCGACACGCGCAGCTCGCGCTCGCCGATGGTCATCGGCGCGCAGACGGCGCGCAGGATCTTGTCGGCGATGATCTGCGGCGCGCGCGAGTCCTCGTCGTGCTCGTGCAGGAGGATCGCGAACTCGTCGCCGCCGAGCCGGGCGATGACGTCGTCGTCGCTGATCTGCTGGCGGATGCGGCTGGCGACGACCCGCAGCAGCTCGTCGCCGGAGTGGTGGCCGAGGCTGTCGTTGATCGTCTTGAAGTCGTCGAGGTCGACGAAGATGATCGCGAGCGTCTCGCCGGTCTCCGCGGCCTCCTTCAGCTCGGCGGCGAGGTGCTGCTCGAACAGCGTGCGGTTCGCCAGGCCGGTCAGCGCGTCGTGGTAGGCCTGGTGGCGCAGCTCGGCCTCGAGCGCGTGGCGCTCGGTGACGTCGCGCATGCTGAGCAGCAGGCCGCCGACCGCCTGGTCGGTGACGCGGTTGGCGGCGACGATCTCCACCGGGCGGTAGCGGCCGTCGCCGTCGCGGACGCTCACGTTCAGCGTGGCGGTGGTGCCCGCCGGGCGGCCGAGCAAGGCATGCAGGCGGCGCTCGGCGGCGTCGCGGTCGCGCGGGTGCAGCGCCTCGCGCAGCGGCTGGTCGTGCAGGCTTTCCGGCGTCCGGCCGAAGACGCGCTCCATCGATGCGGCCTGCCAGCTGACCTTGAGGTCCTTGTCGAGCACGACGACGACGTCGGTGGCGTGCTCGGCCAGCGCACGCAGGCGCTCTTCGCTCTCGCGCTCGACCTTGCGCGTCGCGGCGGCGACCTTCGACTTGCGGGCGAGGTGCTCGAAGCGCCAGGCCAGCAACCCGAGCAGCTGCAGGCCGGCGACGAGCGATCCGACGAACAGCCAGCGGCCGATCGACGCCGAGTGCTCGGCCAGGCGGTCCTGCTTCTGCGCCTCGCTGCGCGTCAGCGCGTTCATCGTGTCGAGGCGGGGGGCGATCTCGGCGCGCTGGACGGCGTACGCCTCATCGCGCTTGCCGATAAGCCCGAGCTGCAGCGCCTTCGTCCCGTTGCGCACCAGCTGCCCGAGGTTCGCGCGCAGCCGGCGCAGGACGTTGCCGTCGATGCCCAGCGCGTCGAGCCGGTCGATCGACTGCTGCATCGCCGTGGCGATGCCGAACGCCTCACGGTTCTGTGGCGCGTCCGGCCGGCCGGTGCGGACCGCCTCGGCCTGGGCGGCGCGCAGCTGCTCGCCGAGGGCCTGGGCGTGACGCAGCTCGGCCTGGGCCTTGCGCTGCTGGTCCGACGTGTCGCGGGCGCGTTCGGAGACCGCGACCGTCACGGCCACGACGAGGATGGCGAGCAGCCCGACCGTCAGCCGCCCGGCTCGCGCGCTCCACCCCATGGCGCCCGATGCATCTCTGACACGCACACACCCCAGTTCGGCGCACCGGTCCGGAAGCTTGAGTCTTCGGTGGTGGGGGAGACCGAACGTCCAGACCGGGCAAGAACCCCCGGTGGGCCGGGGAAGACCGGTTTTTCGGCTATCGGGCGCGGTTGGCGAGCGGCAGGAGCCGGTCGATGATGTCGTAGTACCGGCTGGGCGCCGCGCGCGTGAGCAGGTCGATCGCGACGGCGTCCGCGCCGATGCGGATGCGCGCCTTCCCGCCCTCGATGCCCTCATGGATGATCTTCGCGGCCTTCTCCGGCGTGGTCTGCGCCATCTTCTGGAACTGCGCCGCGGCCTCCTCGTGGCTCTGGCCCTGGCCCGACGGGTCGGAGTGGAAGCGCGCGTTGGCGAGGATGTTCGTCTTGATGCCGCCCGGGTGGACGGCGATCGCGCGCACGCCCGTCCCGCGCAGCTCGTGGCGCAGCGACTCGGTGTAGCCGCGCACGGCGAACTTCGACGCGCAGTACGCGCTCTGCCCCGGGAAGCCCATGAGGCCGAACACGCTCGACGTGTTCACGATGACGCCGGAGTTCTGCTTCAGCAGGATCGGCAGGTACGCGCGGATGCCGTTGATGACGCCGTCGAGATTGACCCCGAGCACCCACTCGTCGTCCTCGACGGCGGCCTCGGCGATCGTCTGCGTGGCGGTGACGCCCGCGTTGTTGAAGACGACGCCGATCGGCTGCGGCGCCCACTCGGCGACCTCAGCGGCGAAGACCATCTGCGCCTGGCGGTCGCGGACGTCGAGCTTGCGGGCGAGCACCGGTCCGTCGATCGCCGCGGCCGTCTCCTCGAGCCCCTCCTCGTTCCAGTCGGCGATGGCGACGGGGCAGCCGTGGCGGGCCAGCCGCTGCGCGAACGCGCGGCCGATGCCGGAGCCGGCGCCGGTGATGAAGGCCGTCTGGCCGTTGATGGTCGGAGGCTTCGTGCGAGGCATGGCGGCGGACTATGCCGGATTTCCTACCGCGTGTGTCGAAAGGTGGGGTTGACGTCCTGCCTAGTCTCCAGGACGTGAGCTCGCCCGAACCTGCCGCCCGCCGCCCAGTGATCCTCGCGGTGGACGACGAACCGGCGGTGCTCTCGGCCGTCGCGCGCGACCTTCGCGCCCGGTACGGCGGCGAGTACCGCATCGTCCGCGCGACTTCGGGCAACGAGGCGAAGGGCGTGCTCGAGGAGCTGCGCCGCCGCGGCGAGACCGTCGCGCTCGTCCTCTCCGATCAGCGGATGCCCGACGGCGACGGCGTGTCGCTGCTGACCGCTGCGCGCGAGCTGTACCCGCAGGCCAAGCGGGCGCTGCTGACCGCCTATGCAGACACCGAGGCGGCGATCGCCGCGATCAACGCCGCGCAGACCGACTACTACCTGCTGAAGCCGTGGGACCCGCCGGAGGAGCGCCTCTACCCGACGCTCGACGACCTCCTCGGCGACTGGCAGGCCGACGCCGCGCTCACGGATGTCGCCGCGCGCGTCATCGGGCACCGCTTCAACCCCGCGAGTCACGAGGCCCGCGACTTCCTCGCGCGCAACCGCGTGCCGTACCTCTGGCTGGACGTCGACCGTGACGGTGAAGCTCGCCAGCTTCTGCAGATCGCCGGGGAGGACGAGTCGCGCCTGCCGATCGTCGTCCTGCGTGACGGCACCGCGCTGGCGCAGCCGACGAACCTCGAGCTCGCCGACCGGCTCGGGATCGCCCGCCGCGCCGAGCTCGACTTCTACGACCTCGTGATCGTCGGCGGCGGTCCAGCCGGCCTGGCGGCGGCGGTGTACGGCGCCTCCGAGGGGTTGCGCACGGTGCTCGTCGAGCGCGAGGCGCCGGGTGGCCAGGCGGGGCAGTCCTCGCGCATTGAGAACTACCTCGGCTTCCCCAATGGGCTGTCGGGGTCTGAACTGGCGCGGCGCGCGCTCGATCAGGCGCGCCGCTTCGGCGCGGAGGTGCTCACGGTGCAGGAGGTCGTCGGGCTCGATGCGCGCGAGCCGCAGCGTGTCGTGCGTCTGGCGGGCGGCGACGAGCTGGCCGGTCACACGGTCCTCGTCGCCTCGGGCGTCTCCTACCGGATGCTCGACGCGCCCGGCGTCGCGCAGTTCGCGGGCGCGGGCGTGTACTACGGCGCGGCGCTCGCCGAAGCCGACTCGTGCTCCAACCAGGAGGTCGTCGTGGTGGGCGGCGCGAACTCCGCAGGTCAGGCCGCGGTGTTCCTCGCGCGACGCGCGAAGAAGGTGACGATGCTCGTGCGCGCCGACTCGCTGGCGAAGTCGATGTCGCACTACCTCATCGAGCAGATCGCGGCGATCGACAACATCGAGGTGCGTACGTCGACCGTGGTCGCCGCCGCGTCGGGTGACGGGCAGCTGGAGCGCCTCTCGCTCGCGACGTCGTCGGGTGAGGACGCCGGCGAGATCGACCTCAGCGCGATGTTCATCTTCATCGGCGCGGCGCCCCGGACGGACTGGCTTGGCGAGGCGGTCGTCCGCGACGACCACGGGTTCATCCTCGCGGGCTCGGATGTCGCGGCGCTGGACGGCGCCGTGCGGTGGCCCCTCGCGCACCGTCGCGATCCATTCCTGCTCGAGTCCTCGCTGCCCGGGGTCTTCGTCGCCGGCGACGTGCGGCACCGCTCCATCAAGCGCGTCGCCAGCGCCGTCGGCGAGGGCTCGATGGCGGTCCAGTTCATCCACGAGTACCTCGCTGACGCATGATCACCGCCGAGGAGCTCGCGTCGATCGATCTCTTCGACGAGGTCACGGACGCCGAGCGGGCGGCGTGGGCCGCGGTCGCCGAGGAGCGCTGGTACGAGCCGGGTGACGAGGTCATCCGCGAAGGGATGCGGTTCGTCCTGCTGCTCGAGGGGCGCCTCGACGGGATCCGCGAGCGCGAGGACGGAACGTCCGAGGTCGAAGGTCAGCAGGTCGCCCCAACCTGGATGGGCGCGATCTCGGTGCTGACCGAGCAGCCGCCGCCGATGTGGTTCCGGGCGGTGGAGCGCACGCGGATCGGGACGGTCGGTCCAGAGGACTTCCGCCGGCTCGTCTTCGAGCAGCGCCCGGTGTTCCTGCGGATCATGCGCCAGTTCCGCCCGGTGATCTCCCGGGTCGAGGGCAACGAGATGCGCCGCGAGAAGCTCGCGTCGCTGGGCACGATGGCGGCGGGCCTCGCGCACGAGCTGAACAACCCGGCGTCGGCGGCCAAGCGCAGCGCCGACCAGCTCGCCGAGTCCCTGAACGCGGTGACGAGCGCGCTGCGGACGTTCGTCGAGGCCGGGGTCGAGCGTGAGGACGCGCAGAAGTTCGTCGAGCTGCAGGACCGCGCGGTGACGAGCTACGCGGCCTGCACGATCGAGGACAAGAACCCGCTCGCCGTCGCCGACCGCGAGGACCGGTTGCTCGAGCTGTTGGAGGACCAGGGCGTCCGTGAGGCGTGGAAGTACGCCGAGCCCCTCGCGCGCGCGGGCGTGGACGAGGACTGGCTCGAGCAGCTTGTCGCCGCGGCGGGCGCCGCCACCGAGGCGGCGGTGCGCTGGGTGGCGGCGTCGTTGACCGCGCGCTCGCTCGCCGACGAGCTGCGCGAATCGACCGACCGGATGTCCGGTCTCGTGAGCGCGATGAAGACCTACGCGTACATGGACCAGGGCGACCTCGTCGAGGTCGACGTGCACGAAGGCCTGGAGGCGACGCTCACGATCCTCGCCCACAAGCTCAAGCACACGTCGATCGAGGTCGTCCGGGCCTACGGCGATCACCTGCCGACCGTGTGCGTGTACGGCAGCGAGCTCAACCAGGTGTGGACGAACCTGCTCGACAACGCGATCTCCGCGCTCGGCGAGTCCGGGACGATCACCATCAGCACGCGCGCGTGGAACAGCGACGGCGTGGAGGTGGTCATCGAAGACGACGGCCCGGGGATCCCGGAGGAGCTCCAGCGCCAGGTCTTCGACCCCTTCTTCACGACGAAGGCGGTGGGGGAGGGCACCGGCCTGGGGCTCGACACCGCGCGCCGGATCGTGGTGGACCGCCACCAGGGCACGATGGACCTCGAGTCCCGGCCGGGGCGGACGGCGTTCACGGTCCATCTGCCGCGGGCGCCGCGGCGGGTGGAGGGGTGACGCCGGAAACGGTCGAGATCGGACCGTTTTCGGCTACACCCCCACGAGCAGGACCATGGTCTCGTCGAACCGGCGACGCTCGCGAGCGAACTGCCGGGTCGTAAAGCGGACGGTTTGCCACCCAGCCAGCAGGAGGTCAGCGTCCCGGAACCGGTCGTACTCCATCTGCTCGCGCCGCTCATGCGAGGTCCGCCCGTCGGCCTCGAGGATGATGCCGCGATCGGGCCACGCGAAGTCCGCGCGATAGCGCTTCCCGCTGTGTCCCTCGACGCGGTACTCGCAGATCGGGGGCAGGATCGGCAGGTCATCGAGCGCGAGCAGCATGCGGTTCGCCAGCGGGAGCACCGTTCGGCGTTCACGTGCTTCCTTCGGTGAGATCGCGCCGAGGTTCGCGAGGCCCGGATGACCGGGGTACCGCTCGGCCACGGTTTCGATGTCGCGATCGCGGACGACGCGGAGGTACAGCGCCTCGCCGACGAGCTGCTGGAGCGGCCGGCCGCTGAGATCCACGGCCAGGTCGACGAGCACCCGGAGCGGTTCGGTGACCGGCACGCCGCGGATCCTGCGGTGACGGATCTCGGCGCGGGTGTGGTGGATGACCAGACCGCGGCGGTCGCGGACGCGGCGGGTGGTGACGACGTGGTGCTGGTCGTCAGGTCGGGGCGCCATGCGGTAAGCCTCGGCGGCGGACCAGCCCGCGAGCATCGTCCGGCCGTGCGGCACCGCGAGGCAGGCGGCCGCGCGGTATCCGTGCGCGGAGACGACCGGACTGAGGGCGTAGACATCGTCGTAGATCTCGAACAGGGTCTGCGCCCGGACGCGCTTGCGGATGCCCTGGCGCCCGAGCCCGAGATCGACGATCTGTCCGCCGCCGGCGACGCCTTGCTGGCGCGCGCAGAGGGCCGCCAGCTGGGGGGTGAGGCCCAACGGCGTCCGATTTCGACCGTTCTCGGACACACCCCCGACCCTGCCGACCCACCTGCGCACCAGGTGCGCAGCGTCGCACCACCTCCGCGCAGTGTCTCCCGCGCACACGCGCAAACGTGAACGATGTGGGAACCGCACGACGCTTGGCTGGCTGGCCAACTACGATTAACCCACGGCGCTCCGACGGCGGCAGCGTCCCCTTTACCGCCCGCGGGTCTCGGCAGGCGGGCATCCACCTCATCAGGAGTCGATCCATGGGAAGCACTGACGCGCTCGTCTTCGACGCGATCCGCACGCCCCGCGGCAAGGGCAAGCACAACGGGTCGCTGCACGGCACCAAGCCCGTCGACCTCGTCGTCGGCCTCATGCACGAGGCGCTCATCCGCAACGAGAGCCTTGATCCGAACACCGTCGACGACGTCGTCCTCGGCTGCGTCTCGCCGGTCGGCGATCAGGGCGCGGACATCGCCAAGACGGCCGCCATCAAGGCCGGCCTGCCGGACACCGTCGCGGGCGTCCAGCTCAACCGTTTCTGCGCGTCGGGCCTCGAGGCCGTCAACATCGCCGCGCAGAAGGTCGCCTCCGGCTGGGAGGACATCGTCTTCGCCGGCGGCGTCGAGTCGATGAGCCGCATCCCGATGGGCTCCGACGGTGGCGCGTGGGCGATGGACCCCGAGACGAACTACGACACGTCGTTCGTGCCGCAGGGCATCAGCGCCGACCTCATCGCCACGATCGAGGGCTTCAGCCGCGAGGACGTCGACAGCTACGCCGCCCGTTCGCAGGAGCGCGCCGCCGCCGCGCAGGCCGCCGGCAAGTTCGCCAACAGCGTCATCCCGGTCAAGGACATCAACGAGCAGGTCGTCCTCGACCACGACGAGTTCATCCGCCCCGGCACGACCGTCGAGACGCTCGCGAACCTCAAGCCGAGCTTCGCCGCGATGGGCGAGATGGGCGGCTTCGACGCCGTCGCGCTGCAGAAGTACCACTGGGTCGAGAAGATCAACCACGTCCACACGCCGGGCAACAGCTCGGGCATCGTCGACGGCGCCTCGCTCGTCGTCATCGGCAACGAGAAGGCCGGCGAGGCCAACGGCCTGAAGCCGCGCGCCCGCATCCTCGCGACCGCCGTCTCGGGCGCCGACCCGACGATCATGCTCACCGGCCCCGCGCCGGCGGCGAAGAAGGCGCTGGCGAAGGCCGGCCTGACCGCCGACCAGCTCGACCTCGTCGAGATCAACGAGGCGTTCGCGTCGGTCGTCCTGCGCTTCGTCCGCGACATGGACCTCGACATCGAGAAGGTCAACGTCAACGGCGGCGCCATCGCCATGGGCCACCCGCTCGGCGCGACCGGCGGCATGATCCTCGGCACGATCATCGACGAGCTGGAGCGCACCGGCGGCAAGTACGGCCTCTGCACGCTCTGCGTCGGCGGCGGCATGGGCATCGCGACCGTCCTCGAGCGGATCTAAGGGAGACACCAGCACATGAGTGACATCACGACCATCCGCTACGACAAGGACGCGGAGGGCATCGTCACGCTGACGCTTGACGATCCCAACCAGTCGGCGAACACGATGAACGAGGCGTTCACGCGCTCGATCGTCGGCGTCGCGGACAAGCTCGCCGCCGAGGAGGGCCTGAAGGGCGTCATCTTCACCTCCGCGAAGAAGACCTTCTTCGCCGGCGGCGACCTGAACGACCTCATCCAGGCCAAGCCGGAGAACGCGCCGCAGATCACCGAGGGCCTCGACCTCATCAAGGGCGCCCTGCGCAAGATCGAGACGCTCGGCGTGCCGGTCGTCTCCTGCGTCAACGGCGCGGCGCTCGGCGGCGGTCTCGAGATCTGCCTCTCGACGCACCGCATCATCGTCGTCAACGACCCGAAGATCCAGCTCGGCCTCCCCGAGGTCTCGCTTGGTCTGCTCCCGGGCGGCGGCGGCGTGGTCCGCAGCGTCCGCAAGCTCGGCATCGTCAACGCGCTCATGCAGGTCCTCATGGAGGGCAAGCGCATGCGGCCGGAGAAGGCGAAGGAGATCGGCCTCGTCGAGGAGCTCGTCGACTCGCCGGACGACCTCATCCCCGCCGCGAAGAAGTTCATCGCGGAGAACCCGGAGTCCCAGCAGCCGTGGGACGTCAAGGGCTACAAGATGCCCGGCGGCCTGCCGAGCAACCCGAAGCTCGCGATGAACCTCCCGGCGTTCCCGGCCAACCTGCGCAAGCAGATCAAGGGCGCGAACTACCCGGCGCCGCACCACATCATGGCCGCGGCCGTCGAGGGCGCCCAGGTCGACTTCGAGACGGCGAGCGCCATCGAGGGCCGCTACTTCGTCGACCTCGTCACCGGCCAGGTCGCGAAGAACATGACGCAGGCGTTCTTCTTCGACCTGCAGGCCGTCAACGGCGACCGCAACCGCCCCGAGGACATCCCGGCGTGGAAGTCCGAGAAGGCGATCGTGCTCGGCGCGGGCATGATGGGCGCGGCCATCGCGTTCGTCTGCGCGAAGGCCGGCATCGAGGTCGTGCTCAAGGACATCTCGCAGGAGAACGCCGAGCGCGGCAAGGGCTACTCGAAGAACCTCGTCGACAAGGCCGTCTCGCGCGGCCGCATGACGCAGGAGAAGGCCGACGCGCTGCTCGGCCGCATCCTCCCGACGGCCGACCCCAAGGACGCGCAGGACTGCGACCTGGTCATCGAGGCCGTCTTCGAGGACCCGAAGGTCAAGGCGCAGGTCTTCGCCGAGATCGAGCCGTACCTCAAGCCCGACGCCGTCCTGGGCTCGAACACCTCGACCCTGCCGATCACCGGCCTGGCCGAGGGCGTGTCCCGCCCCGCCGACTTCATCGGCCTGCACTTCTTCTCCCCCGTGGACAAGATGCCGCTGCTGGAGATCATCAAGGGCGAGAAGACGTCGGACGAGGTCCTGTACCGCTCGCTGGACTTCAGCAAGCAGATCAAGAAGACCCCGATCGTCGTCAACGACTCGCGTGGCTTCTTCACCTCGCGCGTTATCGGCACGTTCATCAACGAGGCCATCGCGATGCTGACCGAGGGCGTCCCGGCGCCGTCGATCGAGCAGGCGACGTCGCAGGCCGGCTACCCGGCCCCGGCGCTCCAGCTCTCCGACGAGCTGAACCTCAACCTCATGGCGAAGATCCGCAAGGAGACGCAGGCGGCGCTGGAGGCCGAGGGCATCCAGGCCCCGGTCGACCACCCGGCGTTCGTCGTCATCGACAAGATGCTCGAGCTCGAGCGCGGCGGCCGCCTGGCGGGCGCCGGCTTCTACGACTACGAGGACGGCAAGCGCGTCGGCCTGTGGTCGGGCCTCAAGGAGCAGTGGGGCGGCACGAACACCGACATCCCGTTCGAGGACCTCAAGGAGCGCATGCTCTTCGCTGAGGCCATCGAGACCGTGAAGTGCTTCGACGAGGGCGTCCTCGAGACGATCTCCGACGCGAACATCGGCTCGATCTTCGGGATCGGCTTCCCGGCCTGGACGGGCGGCGTGATGCAGTACATCAACGGCTACCCGCACCAGGACGACGCCGACGTCGTCGGCCCGGCGGCGTTCGTCGCCCGCGCGCGCGCGCTGGCCGAGAAGTACGGCGAGCGCTTCGAGCCGCCGGCGTCGCTGGTCGCCAAGGCCGAGGCCGGCGAGACGTACAGCGACGAGCAGGTCGCCGTCACCGCGTAGCTTGCGGCGACACCTGGTGTGAGCGAAGGGGCGCCTGCGGGCGCCCCTTCTGCGTTGGGGGCGAGTCGGGGAGCGGCCGCGCCATGCGGACCCGCTTCTCGAGGTCCGCGGCGGGAACGGCCGGGCTGAACAGGTAGCCCTGGGCGCTCGAGACGCCGAGTGCGCGAAGCTCGGTCAGCACGTCGTCGGTCTCGACGCCCTCGGCGACGACGCGCAGCCCGAAGTCCCGGCTCAGGGACAGGGCGGCGCGGACGATCGCCGCGTCGTCGCCGCGCTCGAGCAGGCCGCTGACGAACGTCCGGTCGATCTTCAGCTCGTCGACCGGAAGCATCTTCAGCAGCGAGAGCGACGAGTGCCCCGTGCCGAAGTCATCGAGCGACACGGTGCAGCCGAGATCCCGGATGCGCTGAAGCGTCGCCAGCGTCCGTTCGGGGTGGACCATCACGTCCGTCTCGGTGAGTTCAACGTTGAGGCGGTCGGGCGAGACGCCGTGGGCGTCGAGCAGGAGCTCCACCTCGGTGGCCAGGTGGGCGTCGGCCGCGTCGGAGGCCGACAGGTTGACGGCCATCGCGATATCCAGGCCGTCACGTTCCCACGTTGCGAGCTGGGCGATTGCCGTGCGCAGGACGAAGCTCGTCACGCGCCGCATCATCCCTCCGCCTGCCGCCACGCTCAGGAAGGCGTCTGGACGCAGGACGCCGTGCTCGGGGTGGTCCCAGCGGATGAGGGCCTCGACGCCGTCGATGCGGCCGGTGCTCAGCGTGACCTGCGGCTGGTAGTGCAAGGTCAGCCCGCCGCCGTCCAGGTCGTTGAGCGCGCGGCGCAGATCCTCGACGAGCTGGAGACGCTCCCGCGTGTGCGCATCGCGCGCGGGGTCGTAGAACGCCACCGGCTGATGGTGGCTCTTGGCCTCGTACATGGCGACGTCCGCGCGTTGGATGAGGTCTTCGGCCCCTGACGCGTGCTCGGGGTACACCGCGACGCCCACGCTGGCGTCGACATGCAGCTTGAGCTCGTCGATGAGAAACGGCGCGTCCAGGGCGCGCTGCACGCGCTCGGCGGCCTCCTGTGCCGCGGCCACGTCTGCGTCGCGGCACAGCACGGCGAACTCGTCGCCGCCCAGACGGGCGACGAGGTCGCGCGGCCTCATCGCGCTGGCGAGCCGCGGTCCGAGCTGCGCCAGGAGGTGATCGCCCGCGCTGTGCCCGAGAGCGTCGTTGAGCTCCTTGAAGCGGTTGAGGTCGATGAGCAGGACGGCTGCGCCTGTGCACGTCCGGTCGGCGAGGAGGCGCGTGGCCCGCTGCAGGAACCAGCGGCGGTTGGCGAGTCCGGTCAGCTCGTCGGTGCGCGCCTCGCGTCGGACCTCAGGAAGCGCGCGCAGCTCTCCGAAGGTCATCACCGTGCGCATCACGACGACCAGCGTGGCGGCGACCGCGAGGACGATGGCGACGCCGTTGATCGGATGCCACGTGCCCACGGCCAGGATCGTCACTGCCGTCACGAGCGTGCCGACAGGGATGGCGGCCACTGCCCAGCTGGTCATCCGCAGATGGCGGTCGTGCCGGTCTGCGATCCACGGCGCAAGGGCGAACGCGACGTACCCGCACGGCTCGACCACCCCATGAAGGGTTGAGGCCTCCGCCTCGAACCCGTTGGTCAGCGACCAGAACTGGGCCGCATCGACGAACCAGATCGCGGTGGCCCCGCCCCCGAGGAGCAGGAGGTACGGGGGCGCGGGGAGGCCGCTGAGCCGCAGCAGGACCGCGGCGAAGAAAACCGCGGCGAGCCCCAGGACGGGTGTCGCGATCTGCACGACCGCGCTCGCGGTGCTGATCCCTGCCGCATCGACGGTGACGGGAACGAAGTACGCGGCGTCGACGCTCGCGATCGCCAGCGCGAGCGCTGCGGTGTCGAGCCAGAAGCTCGCGGGCGGGCGAATCGACCACGACCGGGCGAGCAGGACGAGTGACGCGGCCACAAGCACCCACGCGAACGCGGTGACGACGTCGCCCGGCGACGCGCCGTTCGGCCAGACGCTGGCCTCGAGCGCCTCGCCTACGGCGAAGGCGACGAGCGCGGCGCCGAGCGTCAGGCTGGTGGCTCGCTGAGCGGTTCGTGTGCGGGCGTGCAAGAGCACGCACACGGCCGCGAGCAGCGCCACGACGCTCCCAAGGTGCGTCGTGGCGTCCTCGAGTTCCGCGCCGGTGAGCTGGCCTCCGATCGTGACGCCTATGAGCGCGACCGCGAGAGCCGCGGTGGCCCCGAGTGCGAGGCGGATGTGGTGCGGCAGGGCCGCCGCATGGACAGAAGCGGAAGGCATGGGGCGTTCTGAGCCAGTTCGGCGGAGAGGGACGCCCGCCTTCGATACACCGGTTGATGGTGGACCGATGGGGCCACGGCGGCCCCCGGAAGCGGGGAACACGCGGGCAACAGACGTGCCCGCGGGCGCCCCTTCTGCGTTCTTAGCGTTCAGCGCGCGATGCCGCGCACGGGCCCCAGGGCCCCGTCGGCCATGCCGAGCCGGACGCCCAGGTGGCCTTCGAGGTCCAGCTCGACGATGTCGGTCCGCCGGTCGCCGTTCACATCAGCGGGCGCGAGCAGCATGTCCGCGCTGACGGCGCCGCCCTCCTGGGCCGCTCGGAGCCGGGTGAAGCCGCCCCGGCCGTCGCCGAGCAGGACGTCGAGGTCGACGGTGTTGCCGCTCTTCGTGACGAGGTCGGCGCGCCCGTCGCCGTTGACGTCCCCGGCGATCAGGTTGCGGAGCTGCTTGCCGAGCTTCGGGGTGAGCGTCGTGCGGGGGAAGCCGCCACGGCCGTCTCCGAGCAGGATGCGCGCCCGGGAGAGGGAGGGCACGAGCACGCCGGCGTCGAGCCGGCCGTCTCGGTCGAAGTCAGCGAGCGTGACGCCGAACGGGTACCGGCCGGTCGCGCCCTTCGGCCCGGACGAGCGCGGCATCCGCCCGTCGCGGGCGCCGCCGACGTTCGTCACGATCCCGCCGCCGCCGTGGCCGAACGGGGTGATGAGGTCCGTGTAGCCGTCACTGTTCATGTCCGCGGCGGCCGCGTCGTAGCAGTAGGGGCAGCTATTGGACCGGTTGCCCGCGGCGGCGCGGAACCGGCCCGTGCCGTCGCCGCGCAGCACCATGAGGGAGGCTCCGACGCCGGTGAACGCGAGATCGACGTTGCGGTCGCGGTCGAAGCGGCCGGCGCTCACGCTCCAGGGGTCGTGCCGGAGCTTGACCTGGCCGCCTGGAGCGGCGCGGAACCCACCCTTGCCGTCGCCGAGGAACACCGCGACGCGCTTGGCGCCGGTGGTGACGGCGAGGTCGAGCCGGCGGTCGCGGTTGACGTCCGCGGCGATGACCTGCCCGGCGCCGCCGCGCACGAGGACCGTCCGCGCGGCGCGGAACCCGCCGGTGCCGTCGCCGAGGCGGATGCGGACCTCGTTGGTGGTGCCGCTCGCGGCGAGGTCGACGCGGCCGTCGCCGTTGAAGTCCGCGGTGGTGAGTAACGAGGAGGACTGCACGGCGGTCACGGCGGCGGATGCGGAGCTCGCGGGTAGCGCGACGGCGGCGACGGCGAGGGGGATGAGGGCGAGGTGGGGGCGCATGGCCGGTCAACGGGCTGCCGGCGCGGGAGTTACGGCATCCGTGCGCGCCGTGCACCTGCGACGCTACCGGGGTGCAGGCGCTCCGGATCGAGGTCCCCGGGACGGTCGATCGCGACGCGGTCGTCGCGCGCGCCCGTGAGCTCGGCGTGCTCGGCTGGGTCCGGGTCGACGACGACGGGCGCAGTCGCCTCCACGCCGAGGGGGACGCCGAGGCGGTGCAGGCGCTCGTGGCGTTCGTCGGCGGCGATGCGCAGCCGGCGAAGGTCGAGGGGCACGAGCAGTTCGCCGTGCGCGGCGTGCCGCACGGCAGCTTCGTCATCTCGATCCACGACGCGACGAGCCGCCACTTCGATCTCCGGTTGGAGGTCGACGGCGTGATGAAGTCCTGGGCCGTGCCGAAGGGCCCGTCGCTCGACCCCGCGGCGAAGCGGCTCGCGATCGCGCAGCCCGACCACGCCATCGGCAGCGACGTGCCCGGTCCGACGCGGCTGATCTGGGACCGCGGCGTCTACGAGCAGGGCGGCAGGGTGCCGTGGCCCGAGGCGATCGACCGCGGCCACGCGGTGTTCGTCCTGCACGGCGAGAAGCTGCGCGGCGGCTTCGCGCTGCAGCGCACGCCGCGCGGCTGGCTGCTCGTCAAGCGCAAGGACGACGAGGCGCGGCCGGGAAGCGACATCGTCGCGGAGCGGCCGGAGGCGGTGTCCTAACGCGCGAGCCCGCTCGACGCCGACGTCGCGTGCTCGCGGACCGCGGCCAGCAGCGCCGCCGTCGACGGCCGTGCGGCGTCCACGGATCGGGTTGCGGCGAAGATCTCGCGTTCGACGGTCGCTCCGGCGATCGCACGCACGGTGACGCCGGGGTGGCGCTCGGGCAGGACGAGCCCTGGCAGCAGCGCGACCGTCAGCCCGCGCGCCACCAGTGCGAGCGTCAAGATCGCGTCGTTCGTCCGATGCCGGATGTCCGGATCGAATCCGCCGTGCTCCCGGCACGTGCGCCGCGTCATCTCGTCCCAGCCCATCTCCTCGTGGCCGGCCGCCCAGTACGCGTCGGCGAGTTCGGCGAGCGGCACCGCGTCGTCGTAGCGGCGGGCGAGCGCGTGGCGGACGGGCAGCACGATGCGCACGGGGTCGCGCAGCAGGTCGTGGCGCTCGACCCCACGGGGCAATGCGCGCGGATGGTGCTGCCACTCGTCGCCGAGCACGAGGTCGTAGTCGCCGAGCGCGAGTGCGGGCAGGGAGTGCTCGGGCTCGTCCTCGACGAGCTCGCAGCGCAGCCGCGGCGCCGTGCGGGCCAGGGATTCCATGGTCGGCAGGACGATCCGCAGCGCGGCCGACTGGAAGGTCGCGATCCGCCCGCGGCCGGCGACCTCGCCCGACGCCGCGGCGAGGTCGGCCTCCGCCGCAGCCGCGCGGTCGAGCAGCGCGTCGGCGTGCTCGACGAGGACGAGTCCCGCGTCGGTGAGCCGCACCCCGCGCCCGACGCGCTCGAGGAGCGGCACGCCCGCCTCGCGCTCGAGGACGGCGAGCTGCTGGGACACCGCCGACGGCGTGAACTGCAGCGCCTCGCCGACGGCGGCGATCGTTCCGCGTTCGTGCAGCTCGCGCAGGAGCCGGAGGCGGCGCAGGTCGAGCATCATCAAGCAACGCTACCGAGTTCAGCCAAGAAGTCCGAACTGGTGCTGCACGATCACACCGCCGATGATGAGGATCGTGCGCTCCTCCGGCACCCTCATGATCGTCGCCTCCGCCGCGGGCTTCGGGGCGATGGCGGTCTTCGGCAAGCTCGCCTACGACGAGGGCGTGACCGTGGGCACGCTGCTGTCGGCGCGCTTCGTCATCGCCGCGGCGCTCTTCTGGCTCATCGTCGTCGCGAGCGGCACGGCGACCCGCGATCTCCGCGCCCTCACACCCCGGGTGCTCGGCGTCGCGCTCGCCCTCGGCGCCGCCGGATACGCGATCCAGGCGGGCGCCTACTTCGCCGCGCTCGAGCGCATCGATGCGTCGCTGCTCACGCTCGTGCTCTACACGTTCCCCGCGATGGTCGCGATCGCCGCCGTCGCGCTCGGGCGCGAGCGGCTCGACGGCAGGCGCGTCGCCGCCCTCGCGCTCGCGGCCGGCGGGCTTGCGCTCGTCGTCGCGACCGCCGGCACCGGTGCGCTCGAACCCCTGGGCGTCGGCTTGGCGCTCGCCGCCGCGGTGACGTACTCCACGTACATCCTCGTCAGTGACGCGATCGTCGGCGAGCTGCCGCCTGCGCTGCTCTCCGCCCTCGTGGCCACAGGCGCCGCGCTGACCGTCGTCCCGGCCACTGCGCTGCTCGGCGACCTGCACCCCGGTGCCGTGACCGCGGCCGGCTGGGGCTGGCTCGCGTGCCTGGCGCTCATCTCGACGGTCGCCGCGGTGATGTTGTTCTTCTGCGGGCTGCGGCGGGTCGGCCCGACGACGGCGTCGATCGTCTCGACGGTCGAACCGGTCATCACCGTCGCGCTCGCCGTCGTCATCTTCGGCGAGGCGCTCGGGCCGTGGCAGGCCGCGGGAGGTGCGCTCGTGCTGAGCGCGGTGTTCGTCCTGCATCTCCCCCAGCGAGCGCTGGCGCCCCTGCGGGCCCGCCGCGCGGCTGAGGCGCAAGCCTGAACGTCGCCGGTCAGCGCGGCTCGGCCGGCGGGTCGCCGGGGTCGGCGAGCGCGCGCTGCAGGTACGCGACGTCGTGCCAGGCGCCGAGCTTGTAGCCGACCCGCCGCAGCAGCCCGGCGTCTTCGAAGCCGAACGCGCGATGCAGGCCGATACTCGGATCGTTCGGCACCGTGATGAGCGCGATCGCCGACGCGAATCCCCGACGGGTCACGCGGTCGAGCAGCTCCGTGTACAGCGCGCGGCCGGCGCCCGTGCGCTTGCGCCCGCGTTCCACGTAGATGGAGACCTCACACGCCCACCGGTACGCGGCGCGGGCGTGGAACGGCGTCGCGTAGGCGTAGCCGAGGAGTCCGTCGCCGTCCTCGAGGACGAGGTACTCGTACGCCGCGGCGATGCGCTCGGTGAACGCGTCAGCGCCGGGCGGCTCGGTCTCGAACGTGATCGCGGTGTCCGTGACGTACGGCGCGTAGATGGCCGCGCAGGCGGCGGCGTCGGCGGCGGTGGCGTCGCGGAGGGTGGGCGGCATCGGCGCCGCGGACCCTACTCCCCGCCGGCGAGCGCGCGAAGTGCCGCCAGCGCGTCGTCGCGGCGGTCGGCCGGGACGAGCAGGTGGTCGTGGAACCGGCCCGCCAGGACGTTGCAGCTGATCCCCGCCTCGGCGAGCGCAGCGCTGAACGCGGCGGTCAAGCCGACGGCGTCGAGCGCCGAGTGGACGCGCAGGGTGATCCAGGCGGCTTCGAACGCGATATCGAGCTGCAGGGCGCGCGCGGTCGCCAGGGGGACGACCACGGTGAGGCCCTCGTCCTCGTGCACCGTCGCGTCCGGGGCGACGCCGGCGAGCGCCGCGTAGCCGTCGACCGTCGCCACGGCGTAGACGTCCGGCCGGGCCACCGGGTCCATGGACCGGACGAGCACGTCGAGGTCGCGTTCGCCGCTCATCGCCCGAGATGCTGCTGTGCGAGCCGCGTCGGGGCGCGCGCGAGCCACGCCTCCTCGATGAGTTCGGCGAGCTCGTCCACCCCGATCACGTCGAGGCGGACGAGCACCGACGCGTGGCCGTCGAAGTGCGGGGTGGTGAAGAACACGCCGGGGTCGTCGGCGAGCAGCGCCTCCTTCGCGCCGAGGTGCTCGACGCGGGCGCCGAGGATCGGCCCGTCCGGCGCGTCGTCGCCGAGGTCCTCGCGGTCGCGCGCCCGCAGCGGCCGGTCCCACACGAACAGCTTGCCGCGCACCTTCCAGGCTGGCTGCCCGTACGCGGTGCCCTCCTCGGTCTCGGGGAGCGCGAGCGCCAGACGCCGGACGTCATCCCACGTGGCCATGGCCGCAGGATCTCACGCTCCGCGCGCGAGCACCTCGTCGAGCCGCTCGTAGGTCTCCTGCAACCCGCCTTCCATCCCGGACTGGAGCATCCCGTCGCGCTCCTCGGTGGTGAAGAACAGCGATTCGGTGACGACCCGGGTGCGATCGCCGAGATCGATGAACGTCGCCGTCTCGACCGAGACGTACCCCGGCATGCCGTCCCACTCGAAGGTCTGGACGATGCGCTCCCCGGGGACGATCTCCCGGTAGGCGCCCTGGAACCCGGTGGCGCTGCCGTCGCCGGCGACGACGGCGAAGCGCCAGCGGCCGCCGACGCGGACGTCCATCGCCTCGACCGTGACGGTTGTGCCGCGCGGGCCCCACCACGCGGGGATGAGCTCCGGGTCGGTGTAGACCGCGTACACGCGGTCACGCGGAGCGTCGAACTCGCGCTCGATGTGGATGGTGCGGTCGGTCGGGGTGGTGACCGTCGCGGCGCGCTGGTCGGTGGTCATGGGGACTCCTCCTTCGTGCGTTCGAGCAGCTCGCCGAGGCGATCGAGGCGCTCCTCGACCATCTGGCGGTAGGCCCGCATCCAGGCCTCGACGTCGTCGAGCCGGCCGGGGGCCGCGCGGCAGACGCGGGTGCGGCCGACCTTCTCGGTCGTCACCAGGCCGGCAGTCTCGAGCACCTGCACGTGCTTCTTGACGCCGGTGAGCGAGATGTCGTGGGGTGTGGCCAGCTCGGTGATGGTCGCGGCGCCGCCGCCGAGCTGCACGAGGATCTCCCGGCGGGTCGGGTCGGCGAGCGCCGCGAAGGTGCGGTCGAGCTGCTCAGGTGAATACTGAACCATCTAGTTCAGTATTAGCAGGGCGTGCGAAAGCGCGCAAGTCAGGCCGCTCGTCGCCACAGGGGAAGCACCTCGATGGAGCGCAGGCGCCACCCGGCGCCCGTCCGGCGCGCGGTGAACGCGTAGCGCTCGCCGAGGGTCTCCGGCCCGGTCTCCCGCGCGAAGGTGGCGAGCAGGTTCGCGCTCACCGTCGCGCGGTCGTCCTCGACGTCGGCGAGGACGTCGGTGATGACGTGCTGGGTGACGACGTGCGCGTGCGTCCTCAGCGCCTGCGCGACGACCGCGTCGCGGCCCGTCGCCGTGCCGCCGGGTGTCGTGACGGTGGCGTCGTCGGTGAGGAGGTCGGCGGGGGCGGCGGTGGAGGCGTCGTCGAGCCACCGGCCCAGGCGGCTGACGAGGTCGGTGAGCTCGGCGCGGTCGGTGAGGGAGGCGGGCATGACGCGTCCTTTCGTTGGATACAGCAACGTTGGCGATACCAACGTAGCAGGCGAACGTGGGTTGCGCCAACGGTTATCCTGGAGGCGTGGACGACGACGCGACCCCCGAGCGGATCCGCGCGCTGCCCAGCTGGCTGCTCGCCCGCGCGGCGCTCCGGGCCCAACGGACGGTCGCCGCGCATCTCGAGGACGCCGGCATGCGCCGCCAGCACTACACGGTGCTCGCCACGCTCGAGGAGCGCGGCTCGGCCAGCCAGGCGGCGCTGGGCCGCGCCCTCGGCCTGGATCGCAGCGATCTGCACGCGATCGTGACCGCGCTCGAGGAGGACGCGCTGGTCACCCGGGAGCGCGACCCCGAGGATCGCCGGCGCAACGCCGTCCGGCTGACCGCGAAGGGCAGGCGCGCGCTCGCGCGGCTGCAGACCCGGATCGACGCCGCGCAGACCGAGCTGCTCGCCGGGCTCAGCGCGACCGACCGCCGCGAACTGCTGCGTCTCCTCGACCTCCTCGTCGCGGCCGGGTGATCGCATGGCGCACGTGCCGACCGCCCGCCACCTCCTGCGCGCCAAGGACCTCGTCGACGCCCGATACGCCGACCCGCTGACCGTCGACGACCTCGCGGCCGCCGCCGGCCTCTCGCGCGCCCACTTCAGCCGGGAGTTCCGCCGGACGTTCGGCGAGACGCCCCACGCGTACCTCCTGACCCGCCGGCTCGAGCGCGCCGCCACCCTGCTGCGCGTCACCGACCGGGCGGTCGCGGAGATCTGTCTCGACGTCGGCCTGCGCAGCGTCGGCTCGTTCACGACGAGCTTCACGCGGATGTACGGCCAGTCGCCGACCGCGTACCGCGCGGCCGCGCCGCCCGCCTCCCTGCAGGCGCGCGTGCCGATGTGCATCCTGCGCGCCCACACCCGCCCGCAACACCGCACGTTTCGAGAAGACAGGCGCACCGGCGCGGCGTAGCGTCCGCCCCATGATCCGCATCGCCAACGCCCAGCTCTGGGTCCACGACCAGGACGAAGCCCTCGCCTTCTACACGGAGAAGCTCGGCTTCGAGGTCCGCAGCGACGTCTCCCTCCCGGAGATGGACGGCTTCCGGTGGGTGACCGTCGGGCCGCCCGGCCAGGACGAGGTCGCCATCGTCCTCATGGCCATCCCCGGCCCGCCGCTCGTCGACGACAAGACGCGCGCGCAGATCGACGAGCTCATGGCCAAGGGCCTCGCCGGCACGGTCTTCCTCACCACCGAGGACTGCCGCGCCGACTACGAGCGGCTGACCGCCCGAGGCGTCGACTTCACCGAGGAGCCGTTCGAGCAGCCGTACGGCATCGACTCCGGGTTCCGCGACCCCTCGGGCAACAGCCTGCGCCTCACGCAGGTCTTCGACCTCGCGCAGGCGTAACGCGTCAGCCGACGAGCTCCAGCGAGACGTCCCACAGACGGCGGGCGTTGTCGGGGTCGACCGCGTAGGCGGCGACCCCGAAGTCCTCCCGCCGGTTCACGACGGGGGCTTCGTTGCAGTCCTCGAAGTACCGCCCGCCGACACCCTCGACCTCGGGGCGCACCGCGCAGACCACCGACGTCGCCGCGCCCTGCTCCGGCGTCTTCATGCGGTCCGCGGCGGCCGTCTTCATCCGCTCGATGACCTCATCGGGGACGTGGCGCTGCAGCGCGGTCATGATCCCGCCGGGCATGAGCGCGTTCGCGGTGATCCCGTCACCCGCCCAGCGGCGCGTCGCCTCGACGGCGAAGAGCACGTTCGCGGTCTTCGACTGGCCGTACGCGCTCCACGGGTCGTACGAGCGGAACGCGTAGTGCAGGTCGTCGAAGATCACCGGGGAGTTGCGGTGGCCCAGCGAGGACACGGAGACGATCCGCGCGTCGTCGGCCTGCGCGAGCGCGTCGTGCAGGCCGAGCGCCAGGCGGAAGTGGCCGAGGTGGTTGGTGGCGAACTGCGTCTCCCAGCCCTCGGGGGTGAGGGTGAGCTCAGGCAGCGCCATGACCCCGGCGTTGTTGACGAGGATGTGCAGCGGCCCCGACCACGCGGCGGCGAACGCGTCGACCGACGCGAGGTCGAGCAGTTCGAGGGGTGCGACGCGCACGTCGCCGTCGATCTCGTCGGCGACGCGCTCCCCGGCCGTGGTGTCGCGCACGGCGAGCGTGACCTCGGCGCCCGCGCCGGCCAGCGCGCGGGCGGTCTCGACCCCGATGCCCGACGCGCCGCCGGTGACGACGGCGCGCCGGCCCGAGAGGTCGATGCCCTCCACGACCTCGGCGGCCGTGGAGGTGCGATCGAACGGCGTGGTGATCACGGCGCCGCCGCCTTCTCGCCGTGGGCGGCGACCGCGACGTCGTTCCACGCCTCCCACTCGGCGAGCCGCTTGGCGTACTCGCCCTTGATCATCTCGAACGGCCCGTCGCCCAGGAACAGCCGCAGCGGCGGGTCTTCGGCGTCGACGACCGCGAGGACGGCCTGCGCTGTGGCCTCCGGATCGCCGGGCGTGGGGTTGCGGCGGGCAAAGCCGGCGGCCGCCTGGTCGCGCACGACGTCGTAGGCCTCGAGCGGCTCGGCGCGCACGGCGGAGGCCCCGCGCCAGTCGGTCGAGAACCCGGTGGGCTCGATGAGTGTCACGTGGACGCCGAACGGTGCGACCTCCTGGGCCAGCGACTGGCTGAAACCCTCGAGCGCCCACTTCGACGCGTGGTAGAGACCCAGGGTCGGAAACGCGTTGACGCCGCCGATCGATGAGACCTGGAGGATGTGCCCCGAGCGCTGCTCGCGAAGGAACGGCAGTGCCGCCTGGGTGACCCAGAGGGCGCCGAACACGTTCGTCTCGAGCTGGGCGCGCGCCTGCTCCTCGCTGATCTCCTCGATCATGCCGAACAGGCCGTAGCCCGCGTTGTTGACGACGACGTCGAGCCGGCCGAAGTGCGCGTGCGCCTGCGCGACGGCGGCGTCGACGGCCGCCTTGTCGGTGACGTCCAGCGCGATCGGGAGGACGAGGTCGCCGTAGCGATCCACGAGTCCGTCGAGGGTGGTGATGTCGCGGGCGGTTGCGGCGACGCGATCGCCACGCTCCAGCGCCGCTTCAGCCCAGATGCGTCCGAAACCTTTTGAGGTGCCGGTGAGAAACCAGACCTTGGACATGGCCAAGACGCTCCTTTCCTCGCTATCCTAAACCGGAGGAATCCTCCGCTTGCCGGAACGAGACTAGCAGGCAAACGGAGGCTGCCTCCGATTTTCATGGCCACGAGCCCCGAAAAGCCCCTCCGCGCCGACGCGCAACGCAATCGCGAGAAGCTCCTCGCAGCGGCCGTCGACGCATTCGCCGAGTGCGGTGACGACGCCTCGCTGGAGGGCGTCGCGCGCCGTGCCGGCGTGGGTATCGGCACCCTGTACCGCCACTTCCCCACGCGCGACGCGCTCGTCGAGGAGGCCTACCGCACGGAGGTCGCCCACCTCGGCGAAGCGGCCGACGACCTGCTCGCCGACCACCCGCCGGACGAGGCGCTGGCGCTGTGGCTCGACCGCTTCGTCGAGTACTCGGCAGCCAAGCGCGGGATGCTCGTCGCGCTCCGCGCCCTGGCCGAAGGGCAGGACGACTACTTCGCGTCGACCCGCGACCAGATCACCGGCGCGCTGACCCGTCTGCTCGACGCCGCGCAGGCCGCGGGCACGGTGCGCAAAGACGTCGACGCGGGGGACATCTTCCGGGCCACGAAGGCGATCTTCGTCATGAGCGAGGACGACGACTGGCAGCCCAACGCCCGCAAGCTCCTCGCGCTGCTGATGGACGGCTTGCGCGCCGGCTCCTGACGTCCTCGTAGTTGCGGACAGAACCTGGCCTCAACGGTCGGGAGACTGCACGGGCAAGCGATTCCCGGAGGTGCCGCAGCCATGGAGTACAAGCTCGAACTCGTCGCGATCCCGGTGACGGACGTCGACCGCGCCAAGCGGTTCTACGTCGAGCAGGTGGGCTTCCACGCCGACCACGACCGCGTGGTCAATCCCGAGCTGCGCTTCGTCCAGCTCACCCCGCCCGGGTCTGGGTGCTCGATCGCGATGGGCAGCGGCATCACCGACGCTGAGCCCGGCTCGGTCCGGGGGATGCAGCTCGTGGTCGACGACGCGGATATCGCGCACGCCGAGCTCAAGGAGCGCGGTGTCGAGGTCAGTGACGTGCAGGAGTTCCCGTGGGGCCGGTTCGTCTTCTTTTCGGACCCGGACGGGAACGCGTGGGCGGTCCAGGAGCTGCCCCAGCGCGCGGCCGCGTAGACGCGCAGAACGCCCCGAGCTGGGTCCGTAGTCTGAACGGTTGGGACGCTTCGACCGTCGGCGTACGGTCGAAGCATGTCCCTCCGAAGCAGGCGCGCGGCGGTTCTCGCCGCGGCGCTGTCCCTCCTCGTCGTACCGGTCGCCCGCGCCGCGGCCCCATGGGCCGATCCGCAGCCGCTGAGCGGCGGCTATCTCGCCACCTGGCGGGAGTCCGGCGGCCTGGCGTTCTCCACCGCACCGGCCCAGCTCGGCTTCACCCAGGGCGGCACGGGCTTCGCGGTCGTGGGGCGCTCCGCAGGAGGCTTGGGCTCCACGCGCTTCGCCGGCTCGCGCGGAGGGTTCGGCGCGGTCACGGCCTCGACGTTCCGATCGGTCGTCCCCGAGCACCTCGCGACGTTCGGGCGCTCCGGCGTCTACCTGGCGGGTGCCCTGGCCTCACCGTCGGCCCAGCAGACCGCCAACGGCGGCCCGCTCTCCGTGGCGGTGGTGCGCGGAAACGTGACGGGCGACTTCCCGACCCGGCAGACCCTCGCCCAGGGCTATCTCCCGAAGAAGGGCGTGCTCGCCGACCCGGGTGCCGCGACCGCCACGGCGCTCGCGTCGAACGCCACCGGCGTCGCGGCCGTAACGGTCAGCATCCCCGTCGTGGGGCGGACCCGGGTCATCGGCTACCGCTCCCGGCTGTTCGTGCGCTGGCGCGGGCAGAGCCTGTTCCGGAGGGTGCTGGACTACGGCAAGCAGACGGTGGGCAGCAGCCCGTCGGCGCTCGCCATCAACCCCACCGGGGACATCCTCCTGGCCTGGGACGATCGCACGTCCGTGCACGCGCGCCTCATCACCGCAGGCGGCAAGATCGCCACGGAGCAGCGATTGGGCCTCGGCGGCTCGGCGTACCTCGGACCGTCGTTCACGCGGATCGTCGCGTCGATCGACAGCACGCGGCGGATGCTCGTGGCCTGGCTCGCCCAGCGCGCGGGAAGCTCCGGAAACGCGGGCGGCCCCGGCATCGTCGCCGCGTCGGTGGCCTCGCCCGGCAAGCCGTTCGGGTCGCAGATCACCTTGGAGTCCGGCCTCAAGCAGGGCGACCGCGCGCTGATCTCCGGCACGGCGATCCAGGCCGCGATCCTGCGCGACCGCGGTGTCGTGACGTGGGACGGCTGGCAGGGCTCGACGCGCGTCGTGCGGACCGCCGACCTCGTCGGCGGTCGCGCCCAGGGCGCTCGGCTCCTCTCCACGGCCGGGGTGTCCTCCTGGCTGCAGGGGCTCGCCGTGGGGCCGCGCGGCGGCACCGTCGCGGTGTGGAGCGCCGAGGGCCAGGGTCTGCTGGCCGCCGCACGCGCCGGTGGAACCTCCAACTGGGATGGCACGGAGACCGTCGCGCCCGGAGCCGACACGACCGGGATGACGGACGCCCTGGTCGCGGGCAGCCCCGTGTCCGGTGACACCCTCGTGCTCGCCAGCGCGCCCGTCCCGATGAGCGGGGTCCCCACACCGGGGCCGATCCCGGCGTTCTCGATCCGCCGCCCCGGCTCCTAGGGCGCGGTCTGCGTCGCCGCGCGACGGGCGCCCGGTTCAGCTCGCGCCTGCGAAACCCCGTTGGCGCCAGGCTTCGTACACCGCGATCGACGCGGCGTTCGTGAGGTTCAGCGAACGCCGGGCGGGCAGCATCGGGATGCGCACGCGGTCGGTGACGTGCGGGTCGGCGAGCACGTGCTCGGGAAGCCCGTCGGGCTCGGGGCCGAACAGCAGCACGTCGTCGTCCTCGTAGGCGACGTCCGCGTATGACCGGGTCGCATGCGTGGTGAAGGCGAAGACGCGCGCGGGCAGCAGCGCGTCCCACGCCGCCTGGAGGTCCGCGTGCACCGTGACGTGCGCGAGGTCGTGGTAGTCCAAGCCGGCGCGGCGCAGCTGCGCATCCTCGAACGTGAAGCCGAGCGGTTCGACGAGATGCAGCGGCGCGCCGGTCACCGCCGACAAGCGGATGGCGTTGCCGGTGTTGGGCGGGATGCGGGGCTCGAAGAAGAGGATGCGCGGCACGGGCGCCTGATCCTCGCAGCGTCGCGCGCCGCCTGCGGTCAGCGCTTGCGGCCCGTGAGGATGCCGGCGCCGGCGAGCTTCGCCAGGCGGGAGCGCAGGACGCGGTAGGACGACCGCGCCTGCAGGCGCGGGCTGAGGAACGCCGAGTCCCAGGTCGCCGGCTGCGGCGGGGCGATGAAGTTGTAGAAGTAGATCCGCTGGAGGTTCGGACTGATGCGCCGCAGGGTGTCGAAGATGTACCGCGTCGCGTTGGCCGCGTGGGCGTACCCCTCGGGGATCTTCGTCGTGCTCGCGTTGCGGCGTTTGACGATCCCGCCCGTCTCGGTTAGCCACAGTCGCGCCCGCGGACCGATCGCTCGCAGCGTCATCTTCGTGTACGTGGTGCGGTAGCGGTTGGCGTCGAGGTAGTTGTGCAGGCCCCAGACCGTCGGCGCGATCACCGCCGCGCGCCGGAACGCGCGGACCCACTTCGGGATGTTGGGCGCGTCGACGAGATCGGCGGCGAGCACGGTGCAGCCGCGGCACTGCCGGCGCAGCTCGCGCCAGTAGGCCGCGACGCGGTCGGGCCGCCGGCAGGAGCGCGCGCCGCAGGCGTTCGCCTCGTTCCAGCTGGAGAACTCGCGCACCTCGGGGTAGCGCTCACGGAACGCCCGGACCCCCGCGCGGTACTGCTCGAGCGTGGGCAGGACCCGCGGCTGCGTGCGCGAGGTGCCGAACGTGACCTGCGCGACGAGGCCCTGCTGCCGGGCGGTGGAGAACCACCGGTCGAGGTCCGCGCGCTGCCAGTCGCTGCGCACCGCGTCCCACGGGACGATCGTCCGGACCCGCGCCAGGCGGGTGCGCTGGAACGCGGGGACGGTCATGAACTCCGCGCGCTGGTCGGCGATCCCGATGGTGATCGCGGGGGCGCTCGCAGGCAGGGCGGCAGCGCCGGCGAGGAGCGCGGCGCCGGTGAGGAGGGTGATAGCGGCGTGTCGGAACATCGAAGCGGGGCTGTGCCCGGTCGTTCATGAGATGTAACGCCGGGGACGCCTCTACGCTGCGGTCCGATGTCTGGGATCGGCGTGCTGCGCGAAGGTCCGCTGCACGCCGCGCTCAAGCAGGCCCTCGTCCAGCCGGGCGACCAGGTCGAGGTGGCGGTGGGGCGGTTCGTCATCGACCTCGTCCGCGCCGACGGGGAGCTCGTCGAGATCCAGACGGGCGGCTTCGGCCCGCTTGGCCCGAAGCTCGACGCGCTCCTGGACGAGCACCGTGTGCGCATCGTCCATCCGGTCGCCGCCGAGCGGCGCATCGTCCGGGTCGACGCCGAGGGGGAGGTGCTCTCCGCACGGCGATCGCCCAAGCGCGCGGGCGTCACGGAGGTGTTCGATCGCCTCGTCACGTTCCCATCGCTGCTGGCCCACCCGAACCTCACGCTCGAGGTCGTGCTGCTGCGCGAAGATCACGTGCGGGGGCCCGAGCCCGTCAAGGTTCGGCGACGGACGCGTGATCCCGGGGAACGGCGCCTCGTGGACATCCTCGAGCACGTGGAGCTGGGCGGTCCCGCCGACGTGCTCGCCGCGCTGCCGCAGTTGCCCCACGAGCCGTTCAGCACCCGTGAGCTCGGGGACCTGCTCGGCGCACGCCGTGTGCTCGCGCAGCGGATCGTCTACTGCCTGCGCCACCTCGACGTGCTCGAGCCGGCGGGGCGCCGCGCGCGCACGCCGCTGTATCGCCGCGTCGACCCGTGAGTCGCCGCGCGTGGCGCGGCTGGGCAGGTTCGCCGGTCCGTTGCCCGGACGCGACAGAGTAGGCTGGACATCCAGGGGTTCGAGGGAAGGGGTCGCCATGACCCAGTCGAGTCGTCCCGCCAGTGGTCCGCGCCCGACCCACGCGCCCGCTTCCGGTGCAGCACGCTCGTCGTCGGAGCGCGACGACGAGATCCGCTCGCTCGTCACGCGCCTGGCGCGCCGGCATCGGTCGGGGGGCAGGGTCGTCGAACGCGCCGCCGTCCTCGCTGAGGGCGCGGACTTCGACGAAGTCCTGGCGTGGATCGTCCAGCACGGTGGCGTCCCCGAGGCCGCGGTGCCGCCGCGCGCTCCACGGGGGGTGCACGCTCCGCGCCAATCCGCGGAGGTCGCCGACCCGGTCCCGCTGCGCTTCATCTTTCCCGCCGGCGCGCTGCGCTGAGCATCCACCAGGTCAGGAGACCAGCATGACGAAGTCCCCCGAAGAGCCGCTGCGCGGAGACGACGCCTGGCAGGCGCAGAAGGCCGCCATCGACAAGCGCAACGATGCGGCGCGTGCCCGCGGCGCGGCGGAGCGCGACGTGAAGTCCGCCCGCGCGATGGCCGAGCGGCGCGCGATCGCCAAGCGCGAGCTGGCCGCGATGCCCAAGCAGCCGCGTCCCTGACTCCGCGCGTCTCGCCGCGCGATCCGCAAGGATGCGCGGCATGGACGCATTCCACGAGGGCCAGCGCGTGTGGGTCGAGCAGCAGGACGGCTCCCAGCGGGCCGCGATCTTCGTCGGCGAGGCCGACCAAGCCAGCTGGTTCGGCGGGCAGCCGGCCGCCTACGTCGTCTACCCCGACACGAAGAGCGGTGAGGAAGTGGCGCTCATGCGCGTCGTGGCACGCGATCCGGAGTGATCATCCGCGGGTGAACACGAGCTTCGTGTGCGGCTGCAGTAGCGCCGTCTGCGCCTCGCGCCACGGCAGCACGCGGTCGGTCACGAGCTCAGGACGGAACCTTCCTGTCCCGGCGAGCGCGAGCACCTCGTCGATCAGCGGGCGCGCCATCGCGCGGCTGGCGGTCAGGGTCACGCCGGTGGAGTACATCTCCAGCAGCGGGATCGGGGTCTCGACCTCGTAGATCACGCCGATGTGCGTGCAGTGCCCGCCCGGCGCCACCGAGCGGCACGCGCAGGCCAGCGACTGCGGGCTCGCGCCGGCGTCGACCACAATCCCCGCGCGAGGCTTGAGCTTGGCCTCCGTGCGATCGATCTCCACCGCCTCGGCGCCGAGGTCGGAGGCGACGGCGAGGCGGCCGGCGTCGTCGTCGGCGTAGCGCACCCGGCGCGCACCGAGGGCGACCGCGATGCCGGCGGCGTAGAGCCCGATCGACCGGCCGCCGCCGCCCATCACGAGCACGTCGGCGGTGGGGTCCGCGCGCAGATGGGGCGCGACGCAGCGCCAGGCGTCCGGGAGGTTGTCCGACGCGCTGGCGATCGCCGCGGGGTCGAGCTCCTCGGGGACCGGCACGAGCATCGCGTCGGCGTACGGCACGCGGACGACATCGCTGAGGAAGCCGCCCCAGTCGCCGCCGCCGAATGCGCCGAAGCCGTACATCGCGCCGGGCGGCACGCGCCGGCAGCTGCCGGTCTGCCCGCGGCGGCAGCGGTCGCAGGTGCCGCACGAGATCTGAAAGCTCACGATGACGCGGTCGCCGGGGCGCACGGAGGCGACGCCGTCGCCCACGGCGACGACCTCCGCGATGCCCTCGTGGCCCATCGCCACCTCGCCCGGGATCGGCGTCAGCCCGGACGCGATGGGGTGGTCGAGGTCGCAGGTCGCGACGACGACCGGGCGGACAAGCGCCTCGAGCGGACCCCGAAGATCGGGTTCGGCGACCTCGCGCCACTCCAAGACGCCGGGGGCCGGGCGGGTGAGCTGTTCCATCTCGCCACCGTACTATGACGACTGTCATATTCGCAACCGGGAAAGGCGGTGGTCGGTGGAACTCCGTAAACTGGTGTGAGGATGCTTCCCGGTTTGCGCAGTGCCGTCGTCGTCTCCGCGCTGGGCGGCGCCGTCCTCCTCGTGATCTGCGGCACGGCGATCGCGGTCGGCGCCACGCTCGTCGCCGGCCCGCGCGAGGCGCCGCCGGCGATCCGCCTCGGGACGGCGGGAGCGACGGTCGCGGTCGTGAGCCCGCGGGCGGGCTGGCACGTCGACGTCCCCGTCGAGGTGCGCCGCCCCGGCCGGCTCACCCTCTCGGTCGTCGCGGGCCCCGAGACCGTCGCCCAGGGCGAGGTGGCGGTCGAGGGCGAAGGCGTGACCTGGGTCAGCATCGCCCTGGCCCGGCCTGACGCGATCGCCTGGGCCGGCGTGCCCGTCGCCGTGGTCGGTCGTCACGAGGGCCCGTACGGGCGCGCCACCCGCGCCGCGGTGACGGGCGTGCTCGGGCGAACCACCTCCTGATTGCCCGCCGACCGCCGGCCGCGTACCGTCACCACACCATGGACGGCACGACGACCACCGAACCCCGCACGCTGCGCAACCTCATCGGCGGCGCCTGGACCGTCGCCGCCGACGCGGAGCTCCTCGACGTGACGAATCCGGCGAACGGCGAGGTCCTCGCCCGCGTGCCCCTGTCCGGCGCCGCCGACGTCGAGCGCGCCGTCGCCGCGGCGCGCGACGCGCTGCCCGCCTGGCGCGGCACCTCGGTCATCGAGCGCGCCCGCCGGCTCTTCGCCCTGCGCGAGCTCATGGAGCGCCACGCCGCCGACCTCGCGCGGTCGGTCACGCGCGAGATGGGCAAGACGCTTCCCGACGCCCGCGCCGAGGTCGCTCGGGCGATCGAGATGGTCGAGGCGGCGACTGCCGTGCCCCAGACGATGCAGGGACGGGTCCTGGAGGGCGTCGCCACGAACGTCGACGCCGAGACCATCCGCCAGCCCGTCGGCGTCTGCGCCGCGATCACGCCCTTCAACTTCCCGGCGATGGTCCCCATGTGGTTTCTGCCGTTCGCCATCGGCTGCGGGAACACGTTCGTCCTCAAGCCGTCCGAGCAGGACCCGCTGACGATGGAGCTCGTCATGGGCCTGATCGCCGAGGCCGGGATCCCCGACGGCGTGGTGAACCTCGTGCTCGGCGGGGTCGACGTCGTCAACGGGATCCTCGACAGCCCCGGCATCGATGCGGTCTCGTTCGTCGGCTCGGCGCAGGTGGCGCGCTACGTCTATGAGCGCGCGAGTGCGAACGGCAAACGGGTGCAGGCCCTCGGCGGGGCGAAGAACTCGATGGTGGTCATGCCCGACGCCGTGATCGGGCAGACCGCGTCGAACATCATCGCCAGCGGCTTCGGTGCGGCCGGGCAGCGGTGCATGGCCGGCTCGGTGATCGTCGCCGTCGGCGACGCCTGGGAGAGGCTGCGCCCTGAGCTCGTCGCGCGCACCGAGGCGCTGCAGGTCGGCGACGGCATGGACCCGGCCACCGACGTCGGCCCGGTCATCAGCCCGGCCGCGTGCGACCGGATCACGGCGACGATCGACGCCGCCCTCGCGGCCGGCGCGTCCCTGGCCGTCGACGGCCGCGCGCCCTCCGGCGTGCCGGACGGCGGCGCGTACGTCGGGCCCACGATTCTCGAGGGCGTCGACCCCGGGAGCGCCACCGCGCGCGAGGAGATCTTCGGGCCGGTTCTCGCCGTCGTGGAGGTCGAGACGCTCGACGACGCGATCGGCTTCGTCAACGCGTCGCGCTACGGCAACGGCACCTCGATCTTCACGGAGTCCGGCGCGGCCGCGCGGCGCTACCGGGTCGACGTGCAGGTCGGCATGGTGGGCGTGAACGTCGGCGTCGCCGCCCCGGTGGCGTTCTTCCCGTTCAGCGGCTGGAAGGACTCGTTCCTCGGCGACCTGCATGCGCACGGCCCCGACGCCGTCGAGTTCTTCACGCGCAAGAAGACGGTGACGTCGCGCTGGTTCTCCGAGGGCGAGATCGGACGGTTCTTCGTCGAGTGAAGCGGGCATGCAGGAGGCATGCCTGCAAAGAAGGAAGACCTCCCAAGCACGCTCGCGCGTTCGCCGAAGAAGGTCCAGCGGACGTACGAGAAGGCGCTCGACAGCGCCCACGACGAGTACGACTCCGAGCAGCGCGCCCACCGCACCGCCTGGGCGGCGGTCAAGCACGTCGCCGAGAAGCAGGGCGACCACTGGGAGCTGAAGGACGAGCCCGGCCCGTCCGACGCCCAGTCGGCGCAGAGCGGCAAGGCCGCGCGGGACCACCCCAAGGAGACGAAGGGCGGGGTCAACGCGAACAAGACGAAGGACGAGCTGCTCGAGGACGCCCGCAAGGCCGACATCGAGGGCCGCTCGAAGATGGACAAGGACGAGCTCGTCGACGCGCTGCGCAAGCACAACGACCGCGAGACCGCCAAGGCGCGGTCCTGAGCGCCCGGCGCGTCAGGCGGCCAGCGCCTGACGCGCCAGCTCGAGCACGCCGTCGCGGCTGCCCGCCGCGGCCATGAAGCGCTTGCCGTGGCAGAAGATCGCGTCAGGCACCCCGGTGACCCGGGCGAGCTCGTCACCGCTCAGGCCGGCCCACGCGGCCGGCAGGTCCTTCCGGTTGCCGAACGCGCCGACGGCCTTGGGCACGCACTGGATGCCCCACCCGTCGCTCTTGGGGTAGATGACGTAGAGCGCCTCCGGCGCGCCGGTGACTACCGGCTCGTGCCAGGGCATCTTGCGGTCCAGCTCGATGACGCGGGGGTCGGTCGCGCGGGCCATCGCGTCGCGGACGAGGCGGTGCGCACGGGCCCGCGCCGCGGCGGTGCTCATCGCGCGCTCGATGATGCCCTCGGCCTTCTCGACGGCGATGAGGAACCGCGCGTCGTGCTCGGCCGGGGTGACCTCCTCGTCCCACGCGGGGTTCATCGCGCCGACGAAGTCGCTGACCGTCATGGGACGGACGTCGTCGATGAGGCTCTTCGTGAGCGTCACGCCGCCGTCGAGCGCGTCGATGCCCTGGACCAGGTAGGCGTCCACCTCGGCGGCGACCTGCGGGTCACCGCCGCACAGCTCCGCGCCGTAGGCCTTCCACACCAGCCCGAACGACGCGTACGGGATCCCGTTCTCCCGCGTGCCCGCGCCGCCGCGCTGGTGATGGTCGAAGTCCCCGGTCGCCGGATCGGACCGCAGACCGACATCGACGCGCACGTCAGCGGCGGCGATCGCGTCCTCGTCGCGGGTGCGGACGAGCTCGAGTTCCGGAGTGCGCAGGCGCAGCACGGCGACGGCGAAGACGTCGTCGGCGTGGAAGCTGCCGTCGTGGGTGGCGACCTTCATGGCCGTGCAACGGTACGCGGTGCCGTAGATTCGCGGTCGTGCGCATCGCCTGCATCTCCGACCTGCACGGCAACCTCCCGGAGATTCCGGCGTGTGACGTCCTGCTCGTCGGCGGGGACATCTGCCCGGTCACCGACCACGACATCCACGCTCAGGCCGACTGGCTCGACGGCCCGTTCCGGGCCTGGCTGGAATCGGTGCCGGCCGAGGAGATCGTCGGCATCGCCGGCAACCACGACTTCGTCTTCGAGCGGGCGCCGGGGCTGCTCCCCGCCGACCTGGCGTGGACGTACCTGCAGGATCACGACGCCACCCTGGCGTCCGGCCTGAAGGTGTGGGGCTCGCCGTGGACCCCGTGGTTCCTCGACTGGGCGTTCAACGCGCCGCGGGATGAGAGCGAGGTGTTCCTCGCCGACCTCTACGCGAAGGTTCCGGCGGACGTCGACGTGCTGCTCGTCCACGGCCCGCCGCGGGGATACGGCGACCGCGTGCTCGGCGGCGCGGAGGTCGGCTCGACGGCCGAGCTCGAGCTGCTCGAGCGCCTGGCGCCCAAGGCCTGCGTGTACGGGCACATCCACGAGGGGCGGGGCCAGTGGACGCTGGGGCCGACGCAGCTCGTCAACGCCGCCGCGGTGACCGAGGCCTACGAGCTGCGTGACGAGCCGGTCGTGCTGATCGACCTCTGACGCGTCACGCGGACGGTGACGAATGTCCCGCTGAGCGGGACGAACGTCACCGTCGGTAGAGCGTGACCGCCACCGCCGTCGCGAGGTTCAGCGACGACACCCCCTCGCGCATGGGAATCGCGACCCGCAGGTCGGCGTGGGCGAGCAGATCGTCCGTGAGCCCGTGCCGCTCGGTGCCGAACGCCAGCACCGCACGCACCGGGACGACGCCGGGCGCCAGGGGCTGCCCGTCCATGACGAGCCCGGCGAGCGGGCGGTCGCCGACCGGCGGTGGATCGTCCACGCGCGCGACGGGCAGCGCGTAGTGCAGGCCCGCCGAGGCGCGCAGCGCGTCGGGGTGCCACGGGTCGGCCGGGCCGGTCGTCAGCACCGCGGCGGCGTCGGCGGCCGCGGCGACGCGAATACAGGCGCCGATGTTGCCCAAGCGCCGTGGGGCCTCCAGCAGGACCACGGGCTTCGGGGCCGGATCGGCCAGAAGCGCGTCCACGTCGATTGGCGGGCGGCGTGCGATCGCCACGATCCGCCCGGCGGGCGGCACCATCGTGAGCTCGTCGAGCGCGTCCTCGCCGATCTCCTGCGCGCCGGCGACGACCTCCGCGACATCGGGTGCCAGCGACCGCGAAAGGTCGGCTACAGCCTCATGGTTCGCGCAGACCAGTCTGTCTATCTCCGCCCCAAAGCGGATCGCGTGCTTGACGGCGTGGAAGCCCTCGAGCACGGCGAGCGACGGATCGCGCCGGGCTCGGCGGACCTCCTGGAGCAGCGCGCTCACGCGGCCCCGGCCGCCGCGAGGCGCTCGGCGAGGCGGCCGCACTCCTCGCGCAGCACCGCGGGCTCATGCACTTCGAAGTCCACGCCGATCATCGCCAGGCGCAGCGCCAGCCACTCGATCGAGCTGTCGCTCGCGCGGTACTCGCAGCTGACCGCGTCGATCGGCTCGCACTGCGACGCCGCCCACGGGCTGCGCAGCGCGACCTCGGCCTTCGAGGCGCGGAGCGTCACCCGCGCCTCGTGGCGAGGCGCGGAGCCCGACAGGTTGCGCGCGACGAACGCCGCCGGGTCGCCCCCGGGCAGCTGGCGCGGCTGGAACCGGCGGCCCGCGGCCGTGGGGCGCTCGAGGCGGTCCAGCCGGAACGTCCGCCACGCGTCGCGGTCGCAGTCCCACGCGACGAAGTACCAGCGGTTGCCGGTGTTCACGAGGGAATGCGGCTCGACGACGCGGCGCGACTCGACGCCGTCCTTCGCGCGGTAGGCGAAGCGCAGGCACTCGTGGTCGCGGCAGGCCCCCGCGATGATCGTGAGCGTCTCGGGGTCGACGGTCGGCCCGGCCGAGGGGGCGAGCGTGGCCGTCGCCTCGTTCAGCGCCGTGACCCGGCGACGCAGGTGCGCGGGCAGGACCTGCTCGAGCTTGACCAGGGCCCGCAGCGAGGTCTCCTCGATGCCGTCGACGAACGCGCCCGCGGCCGTGCGCAGGCCGACGGCGATGGCCACGGCCTCGTCGTCGTCGAGCAGCAGCGGCGGCATCGCGGTGCCCGCCTCCAGGCGATACCCGCCGTCGGGTCCGGTTGTCGCCTGGACCGGGTATCCCAGCTCCCGCAGGCGCTCGACGTCGCGGCGGATGGTCCGCCGGGACACCTCGAGGCGCCGCGCGAGCTCCTCGCCCGGCCAGTCGCGACGCGTCTGGAGCAGGGACAGGAGCTGCAGGAGCCGGCCGGACGTGACGGTCATGGCAGGAAAGATTCCATCACTTGCGGCCAGGTCCTGGCCGCAATTCGACCTACGGTGCACGACATGACATCCAACGCAGACGCTCCGGCCGCCGAGCCGGCCCCGCGAAGGACCTCACCTCAGCCCGCCGGGGACGCCGCGATCAGCGTGCGCGGGCTGGTCAAGACCTACGGCGAGGTCCGCGCCGTCGACGGCGTGAGCTTCGACGTCGAGCGCGGCACCGTGCTCGGCCTGCTCGGGCCCAACGGCGCCGGGAAGACCACCACGGTGCGGGCCCTCACGACGCTGCTCGCCCCCGACGCCGGGGAGATCCTCGTCGACGGGATCGACGCCGTGGCCGATGCGCCCACGCTGCGTCAGCACATCGGGCTGGCGGGCCAGAACGCCTCGGTCGACGAGAGCCTCACGGGCGCGGAGAACCTCGTGATGTTCGGCCGGCTCTACGGGATGCCGCGCGCGAAGGCCAAGGCCCGCGCCGAGGAGCTGCTCGCGCAGTTCAGCCTGTCCGACGCCGCCAAGCGGCCGGTGAAGAACTACTCGGGCGGCATGCGCCGCCGGCTCGACCTCGCCGCGTCGCTGGTCGCCAAGCCGCCGATCCTGTTCCTCGACGAGCCCACCACGGGTCTGGATCCTCGCAGCCGCCTGGAGCTGTGGGAGGTCATCGAGACGCTCGTCGGCGAGGGCACGACGGTCCTGCTGACCACGCAGTACCTCGACGAGGCCGATCGCCTGGCCGACCGCATCGCGGTGATCGACCGCGGCCACGTGATCGCCGAGGGCACGTCGGACGAGCTCAAGGCGCGCCTGGGCGGCGAGCGGCTCGTCGTCATGCTCGAGGACGCGCAGGCGGCGCCCGCGGCGATTGAGGCGCTCGGGCCGATGGCCGCCGAGCCGCCGGTGGTCGAGGACGGCGCGGTGAAGCTCACCGTCCGCCAGCGCACCGGCGCGATCGTCGAAGCGGTCCGCCGGCTCGACGAGGCGGGCGTCGGCGTCGACGACGTCGGCCTGCACCGCCCGACGCTCGATGACGTGTTCCTGGCATTGACCGGCCACGCGGCCGAGGAAGAGGAGACCGAGGCATGAGGCGCCTGGCGACCGACACGCTGATCATGGCCGAGCGCAACCTCGTGCGCCTGCCGCGCAACCCGGACCTGTTCACGGCCTTCACGATCCAGCCGATCATGTTCGTGTTGCTGTTCGTCTACGTCTTCGGCGGGGCGATCAGCACCCCGGGCTACGACTACGTCGACTTCCTCATTCCGGGGATCATCGTCCAGAACATCGCCTTCGGCGGGTTCATCACCGCGATGGGCCTGGCCGAGGACCTCAACCGCGGGCTCATCGACCGCTTCCGCTCGCTGCCCATGTCGCGCGCCGCGCTGCTGGCAGGCCGGACGTTCTCGGACATCGCGACGAACACGCTCTCGATGACGATCCTCATCGTCACCGGGTTGATCATCGGGTTCTCGTTCGATGCGAGCGTCGGCGAGATCGTGCTGGGCATCGTCCTCCTGCTGTTCTTCGGCTACGCGTTCAGCTGGGTGTTCGCGTTCCTTGGGATGCTCGTGACGACGCCGGAGGCGGCGAACTCGCTCGGGTTCATGATCGTGTTCCCGCTGACGTTCATCAGCTCGGCGTTCGTGCCGACGGACTCGATGCCGGGCGCACTGCAGTGGTTCGCCGACATCAATCCGTTCACGATCGTGGTCAACGCGATGCGTGCGCTGTGGCTCGGCGCGCCTGCGGGCAACGATGTGTGGGGCGCGTTCGTGTGGTCCGCGGTGATCATCGTGATCTTCGCGCCACTGGCCGTGTGGCGGTACCGCGCGTCAGCCGAGCGCTGATCGGCGACACTCCGGGCATGATCGCCGTGACCGGAGCCACCGGGGAGCTGGGCGGCCGCGTCGCCGCCCGGCTCGCCGCCGCGGGCGCCTCCCAGCGCCTGCTCGTCCGAGACGCGGCGCGTGCGCCCGATCTGCCCGGCGCCGAGGTCGCGACGTTCGCGGGCTACCACGACACCGCGGGGATGGCCGAGGCGCTGCGCGGGGCCGACACGCTGTTCCTCGTCTCCGGGCGCGAGTCGCCCGACCGCGTGGCCGAGCATCTCAGCGCCGTCGACGCCGCGGTGGCGGCGGGCGTGGAGCGCGTCGTCTACACGTCGTTCCTCGGCGCCTCGCCGGACGCCACGTTCACCCTCGCGCGTCACCACCACGCCACCGAGGCGCACATTCGCGCGCAGGGACTCGGGCACACGTTCCTGCGCGACAGCCTCTACCTCGACTTCGTGCCGTTCTTCGCCTCGGCCGAGGGCGTGATCGCCGGGCCGGCGGGCACCGGGCGCTGCGCGTGGGTCGCCCGTGACGATGTCGCCGACGTGGCGGCGGCGGTGCTCACGCAGGAAGGCCACGACGGGCTGACGTACGAGCTCACCGGGCCGGAGGCGCACACGCTCGCGTGGGCGGCCGGCGTGATGAGTCGGGTCATCGGGCGGCCCGTCACGTACGTCGACCAGACTGTCGAGGAGGCCTACGCCTCGCGCGCGCACTTCGGCGCGCCGGACTGGGAGCTCGAGGGCTGGGTGACCTCCTACGAGGCCGTCGCGGCCGGGGAGCTCGACGTCGTCACCGACACCGTCAAGCGCCTGGCCGGGCACGCCCCGATGGCGCTGCCGGAGTTCCTCGAGCGGAACCCCGGCAGCTGGGCGCACATCGTGTCGTAGCGGTTAGCGGGACACCCCGAAGTCGCCGTTCGCGCCCCCGGCGCGCAGGAGCGCGGCGGCGAGGGCCTGCTGGCCCGCGGGCTTGGGGTGGTAGGTCTCGAGCAGCGGGATCCCGCTGATGAGCGTCTCGTGGATCCAGCTCGACGCGTTCTCCTTGAACGGATCGGGGTCGGGCTCATGGCCGACGAACAGGTCCTTCGACGGGATGAACTGCACGATGTTCTGGCCGGCCTCCGCGTTGATGGTGTTCGCCGCGGTCGTGATCGCCCCGTCGCCCATGTCACCCAGCTGGCGGACGGCCGGGCCGGGGCGGAAGGCGTCGAACAGGCCGCGCAGCGTGTACTGCGAGGTGTTCGACAGGTACGGGTAGGAGACGACCGCGACGCGTGCGCCGGGGCGGAGGCGGCTGCGCGCGCTGCGCATGACGTCGATGGCCTGCTGCGTCACGCGCGGCACGGCGTTCTTGCCCGCGCTGACCGCCTGGCGGCAGCGGCTCGGGTCGGCCGTGCCGGGGATGAAGCACTGGACGACGATGTTGGCGAAGCCGACGTCGTTGCCGCCGATGGTCACGACCACGAGATCGGTCTCCGGCGTGATCTGCTCGACCTGCTTGCTGACCGGCGGGATGACGGTGTTGCCGGCGATGCCGCCGACGACGGTCGCGCCGCCGCAGGCCGCGTTCTTGACGTTCACGGTGAGGCCGCGGCTGCGCATCGTGGTGGCGTAGAGCTCGCCCCACACGGTGCGGCTGCGCCCGCAGGTGATGTCGGAGTAGTTGCCTGCGCCGTTCCCGGACGAGTAGCTGTCGCCCAGGATGAGCAGGTTCATGGTCTTCGCGTTCGCGGCGGCCGGGCCGGCGAGCAGGCTCGCGGCGGCGCACAGCACGACCGCGAGCACGCGGGTGCGTCGGTGCATGGGTCTCCCCCTCGGAGATGGGACAGCGGAACAGAGAGGGCGCGCCCCATCGCGCCCGGCGGCGACGCTACTCCGGCGTCTGTGCGAAGAGCAACACTGCGAGACGAACCGTGACACCGTATGATGTCGCATTGCCATGAGCTCGCGATTCCAGCGCCGCGCGGTCGAGGTGCCCGAGGGCATCGCCGCGCTCGGCGACGATGCCGTCGACACCGTCCACACGCTCGTCCACGAAGCCGAGCGTTCTCAGGCCCAGGAGCTGCGCGGAGCGCTCGATCGCACGCTGTCGATTGTGCCGCGACCGCTGCGCGGCGCCGTCAAGAAGGTGGTGGGCGCATGATCCGCGACCTCGAACGGGAAGCCGAGATCGAGCGTCTCGCGCGCGTCCTCGGAACCGATACCGACCGTCTGACTCCGCTCGCCGAGGCCGAGCCGGAGGACCTCCGGGCGCTCAGCGATGCGATCGCCGACCACCTCCACGAGCGCCACGCCGGCGCGTTCGAGAAGGCCATCGCCGTGGCCGGCAAGCTGCCGTCGGCGATGACGGCGAAGCTCGCGCAGCACGCGATGGGCCCGACGCTCAGCGCGCGCGCCGCGACGCTGCTCGAGCCCAAGCAGGCCGCCGACCTGGCCAAGCGCCTGCCGCCGCTGTTCCTCGCCGATGTCGCGGTGCACCTCGACCTGCGCCGCGCCGGGCCGCTCATCGACGGCATCCCGCCGGAGGTCATGGCCGAGACCGGCGCCGAGCTGGCGCGCCGCGAGGAGTGGGTCGTGCTCGGCACGTTCGTCGGCCACGTCGACCGCGAGGTGCTCGCCGAGCTGCTCGACGCCTTCGATGCGGAGGCGCTGCTGCGGGCAGGGTTCTTCGTCGACGAGCCGCAGCGCTTCGCGGCGATCATCGGCTCGCTCTCCGACGCCCGGCTCGACGAGCTGCTGGCGACCGCGGCGGCGCAGGATCTCTGGCCGCAGGCGTTCGTCATGTTCGGGCACCTCGGTCCCCGTCACGCCGCGCGGGTGATCGAGGCGCTGGACCGGATGGACGACGACGCGCGGGCCACGCTCGACGGCGAGCTCGAGGGCGAGCTGCGCGCGCGGGCCTCAGTCTGAGCCGCGCAGCTGCCCGGCCCGGATCCGCGCGGCCATGTCCTCGGACTCCTCGCGGTAGGCCGTCCCGTCCTCGAACTCGACGACGGGCAGGCGGTTCTGGCCCGACAGCTCGATCACCCGCGTGCGGCGCCCGCGCGGGAAGCCCCACTCCTTGACGACCGTGTACTCGACGCCCTGCGCGTCGAGCGCTTCCTGAACCCGGCTGCATGGGTCGACGCTCCCAGGCAGGAACGTGAGCGGGCAGCGATGCAGCGTGACGGCCATCGTGATCCTCCGGTGACGGGTGCGCGCAGCGTATCCGCCGGTGCGAGACCGAACGCCCGTCCTTGATCCGCGCGCGTTGTTGCGCCCGGGCGGGCCCACGGCCGATGGAGGGGACGTGAGGCTCTCGCGCCGCATCCTGCGCCAACCCCTGGTCCGGTTCGGCGTCGCCGGCCTCTTCGTGGTCAGCGGCGGCGTCGCGCTGCTGCTCCTGCAGGGCGTCGGCGCGCCGCACGGCCCGTCGCTGGCGATCTCGGCGCTCATCGCGCTGACGAGCATCCCGTTCGCCGTGGCGCCGGTGGCGACGATGCCCCACCGGTGGTTCCATGTCCTGCCCGTGGTGATCGCGGTGGAGACGTGCGCCGCGATGTGGGTCGCCGCGCCGGACAGCGGGCCCGGGGCGGTGACCTTCATCTTCATCGGGGCCGTCGCGCCGATCATCGCCGAGTCCTGGTGGGCGCTCCTTGCGCAGCTGAGCTTCGCCTCGCTCATGATCTTCATCCCGGTGATCGCCGGGATCGTCGACACGTCGTCGGCGTACACGATCCTCGCCGTCTTCCTGCTCATGTGGGGTCTGGCCGGCATCGTCACGCTCGTGTGGGCGCACGCCGAGGATGTCGCCGCGCAGCTGGACGCGCTGGCGCAGCGCGACGCGCTCACCGGGGTCGGCAACCGGCGGATGCTCGACGAGCGGCTGGACTACGAGCTCGTGCGCCACGCGCGCTCCGGCGAGCCGCTGGCGGTCGCCGTGCTGGACCTCAACGGGTTCAAGACCATCAACGACACGATCGGGCACAACGCCGGCGACGACGTCTTGCGCGAGGTCGCCGACGCGCTGCGCGGCGCGGTCCGCGGCCAGGACACGGTCGCCCGGCCGGGCGGTGACGAGTTCTGCATCCTGGCGCCGGGGACCGGCGCCGACGCCACGGACGAGCTCGTCGCGCGGATCCGCGCAGCGCTGGACGGCGTCACGACCGATCGCGTGAGCGCCGGCATCGGGGTCGCCGTCTTCCCGGGCGACGGCACCACGGCACGCGATCTCTACGAGGCCGCCGACGCCCGCCAGCGCGCGGACAAGCCGCTTGCACGCGGCGGCGCCGAGCTCACGTCGTCGCGCTGACGCGCCGCGCCGTGCGGCAGACTGCGCGTCGTGCCGTCGCCGGATTTCGACCCCATCGCCGAGGCGCGCCGTCAGTGGGACACGCACTGGGAGGACTCCCCGACGTCCCAGATGGCCGCGGTCACCTCGATCTTCCGCGCGCAGCAGATCCTGCTGGCCCGCCTGAACGAGCATCTCGCGCCGCTGGACCTCACCTTCGCCCGGTACGAGGCGCTCATGCTCCTGTACTACTCGCGCCGGGGCGAGCTTCCGCTGGGGAAGATCTCCGACCGCCTCCAGGTGCACCGCGCGAGCGTCACGAACGTCGTCGACAAGCTGTGCGAGCGCGGCTACGTCGAGCGGGTCCCGCACGAGACGGACAGGCGGGCGGTGCTCGCGCGGATCACGCCCGAGGGGCGGCGGGCCGCGAAGAAGGCGACGGAGGCGCTCAACGCCGCCGACATGACGATGCAGCCGCTGTCGGCTGACGCGTGCGAGCGGGTGTACGAGCTGCTGCGCCCGCTCCGGGCGGCGGCGGACGGCTTCAGTCCGGCTTGACCGCGTGTCACAGATATGCGACCTTCCAACTATCTCATGGCCGCACACACGACTGCATCGATCCCCCAGCCCACGCTGGAGGGCTGGGAAGAGGCGTACGCCGCGACGCCTGAGCGCGACGCCGAGTTCATCACGCTGAGCGGAGAGCCGATCCACCCGCTCTACACCGAGGCGGACCTCCCGCAGGACCCCGCGTCGATCGGCGTTCCCGGCGCGTATCCGTACACGCGCGGCGTCTACCCGTCGATGTACCGCGGGCGCCTGTGGACGATGCGGCAGTTCGCCGGCTTCGGCACGGCCGATGAGACGAACGAGCGCTTCCGCTACCTCCTCGAGCACGGCCAGACCGGCCTGTCGACCGCGTTCGACATGCCGTCGCTCATGGGCCACGACTCCGATCACCCGCTCTCGCTCGGCGAGGTCGGGCGCGAGGGCGTCGCCGTCGACACCGTCGACGACATGCAGACCCTGTTCCAGGGGATCGACCTGGGCAAGGTCACGGTGTCGATGACGATCAACGCGCCCGCGGCGATCATGCTCGCCTACTACGTCGTCGCGGCCGAGCGTGCCGGCGTTCCGGCGGAGAAGCTGGGCGGCACGATCCAGGCGGACATCCTCAAGGAGTACATCGCCCAGAAGGAGTGGTGCTTCCCGATCGACCCGGCGATGCGCCTGCTCGGGGACATGATCGAGTGGAGCACCGAGCAGATGCCGCGGTGGAACTCCGTGTCGATCTCCGGGTACCACATCCGCGAGGCCGGGGCGACCGCCGCGCAGGAGCTCGCCTTCACGCTGAAAGACGGTCTGACGTACGTCGAGCAGGCCGTCGAGCGCGGGCTGGACGTCGACGACTTCGCGCCGCGCCTGTCGTTCTTCTTCAACGCGCAGATCGACTTCTTCGAGGAGATCGCTAAGTACCGCGCCGCCCGCCGCATCTGGGCGCGCGAGCTGCGCGAGACGTTCGGGGCGAAGGACCCGAAGTCGTGGCTCATGCGCTTCCACACGCAGACGGCCGGCGTGTCGCTCACGGCCCAGCAGCCGCTGAACAACATCGTCCGCACGGCGATCGAGGCGCTCGCCGGCGTGCTCGGCGGCACGCAGTCGCTGCACACCAACTCCTACGACGAGGCGCTCGCGCTTCCCACCGAGGAGGCCGTGCGCATCGCGCTGCGCACGCAGCAGATCATCGCCCACGAGACGGGCGTGACGAACACCATCGACCCGCTGGGCGGCTCGTACTTCGTTGAGGCGCTGACGGACAAGATGGAGCAGCAGGCCTACGACTACTTCTCGAAGATCGACGAGCTCGGCGGCATGGTCGAGGCGGTCAAGCAGAACTACCCGCAGCGCGAGATCGCCGACGCGAGCTACGAGCTACAGGGCCGGATCGACCACGAGCAGCGGATCGTCGTCGGCGTCAACCGGTACACGGAAGGCGACGACGCCCAGACCCCGATCCTCAAGATCGACCCGGCGCTGGAGCGCAAGCAGGTCGGCAACCTCCAGGCCGTGCGCGCCCGCCGCGATGCCGCCGCGGTGGAGGCGTCGCTGACCGAGGTCAAGCGCGTCGCCCAGCAGGGCGGCAACCTCATGCCGCCGCTCCTGGAGGCCGCGCGTGCGCACACCTCCGAGGGCGAGATCGTCCACGCGCTCCAGCAGGTCTGGGGCGACTACACCGAGACGCCGGTCTTCTGACGTCGTCCCGGGGCCGAGACCTATGAACACATCGAAGAAGATCCGCGTCGTCGTCGCCAAGCCCGGCCTCGACGGCCACGACCGCGGCGCGAAGATCATCGCCCGCGCCCTGCGTGATGCCGGCATGGAGGTCATCTACACGGGCCTGCACCAGACGCCCGAGCAGATCGTCGAGACGGTCATCCAGGAAGACGCCGACGCCGTCGGTCTGTCCATCCTCTCCGGCGCGCACATGACGCTCGTGCCCCGCATCGTCGACCTGCTGCGCGAGCAGGAGATCGACGACGTCCTCGTCACCGTGGGCGGCACGATTCCCGCCGACGACATCCCGGAGCTCAAGAAGCTCGGCGTCGCCGAGGTGTTCACTCCGGGCGCGCCGACGCAGGACATCGTCGACTTCATGCGGGCGGGCGCGTCGCGCAACTGACGCGGCGCCCCGCGCGTCCGGTCTGACCCGGCGCGCCTCCAGATTGCGTCAGAATGCGCCGACATCCCTGACGTGAAGCTCTCACACCGGATCATCCGCCAGCCCAACGTGCGCTACATCGCCGCGGGGCTGTTTGCGGCGTGCGCGCCGGCGGCGCTGCTCGGACTCTCGCTGCTCGGCGCGTCGACCCCGGCGACCATCGTCATCCCGCTCGCGATCCTGGTGACCGCGATCCCCGTCGCGCTCGCGCCCACGGCGACGATGGATCGGCGGTGGTTCTGGGCGCTGCCCGGGCTGATCGTCTTCTGGTCGGGCGTGACGATGTGGGCGGTGGCACCCGATGTCGGGCCGGTCGCGGTGATCTTCATCTTCATCGCGCCCCTCGTCGTCGTGTGTGCGGAGTCGCGCCGCGACGCGGTCGCGATGACCGCCGTGGCCACCGGCGTGATGCTCTCCCCGGTCATCGCGGGCCAGGCCACCACGCCGGGCGCGCTCACCGTGCTGGCCGCGGCGGTGGTGATGTGGGGGATCGGACTCATGACCATGGCGGTCTGGCAGCACGCCGAGGACGTCGCCGAGCAGCTCGACGAGCTCGCGCAGCGCGACGCCCTCACGGGGCTGGGCAACCGGCGGCACCTCGACGAGCGGCTGGAGTACGAGCTCGTCCGCCACGCGCGCAACGGCCGGCCGCTCACGCTCGTCGTCCTGGATCTCAACGGCTTCAAGGAAGTCAACGACACGCTCGGGCACGCCGCCGGGGACGACGTCCTGCGGGAGGTCGCGATCGCGCTCGTGCAGGCCGTGCGCGGGCAGGACACGGTCGCGCGGCCCGGCGGTGACGAGTTCTGCGTGATCGCGCCCGAGACCGGAGCCGAGGCGGCGCCCGTCCTGGTCGAGCACCTGCGCAAGGCGGTCGGCTCGGTCCGCGCGGGCGACATGACCGTCGCGGCGGCCCTCGGCTGCGCCGTGTTCCCCTACGACGGGCGCGCCTCGCGCAAGCTCTTCGAGTCCGCCGACGCGGCCCAGCGCCAGGACAAGCCGGACGGCCGCGGTCGCCCGGCGCTCGCCGACGCCGGGTAGTCCAAGGAGTACCTTCCGGGTGTGGTCGTCAGCTCCCGCGCCCGCGCCGCCCTCGAGGTGGCCTCCGAGGTGGTGTCCGGACTGGGCGTGTCGTTCGACGCCGCGCGCGTGCTGCGCGACCGCAGCAACGTCATCATCGCCTTCGACGAGCGGCTCGTCGCGCGAGTGCCCGGGAGCGTCGGCTCCGTCCGCCCGGGCGACGCCTGGATGCGCCGCGAGGTGGCCGTCGCCTCGTTCCTGGCCAGGCGCGGCGCGCCTGTCGTCGGCCCGACGGAGCTCGCCGACCCGGGTCCGCACGCCCACGGCGACACGTTCGTCACGCTCTGGCAGTTCGAGCCCACCGTGGAGAAGGTGGATCCGCTGGCGGCCGGCCGGGCGCTGCGGGTCTGCCACGAGATGCTCGAGGACCTCGACGTCGCGGTCGTCGAGGGCCACAACGCCCTGGACGAGGCGCTGCGCCTCCTGGACACCGACGTGATGCCGTTCACGGGTGAGGAGCGCACGGTGCTGCGCGACTGGGGCCGCCGCGCCCAGGCGGCGCTCGCGGGCGAGCCCGTCCAGGTCGTCCACGGCGACGCGCACCTGGGCAATGTCCTGGCGTCCGCGCGCGGGCCGCTGTGGAACGACTGGGAGGACACTCACGCCGCGAGCCGGGCGTGGGACCTGGGCTGCCTGCACGCTCCGGCGATCCTCGGCTGGGACGACGGCGACGAGGTCGCGGCGATGGCCTACGGCGACGCGCCGGAGGGCGTCGAGGCCGCGACCCGGGGGCGGCTCGTCCAGGCGGTCGTCTGGACCGCGGTCGCCGCGGCGTTCCGCCGGGAGGGGCCCGAGCGCGCGCGGGACCTGCTGATGCGCGTCTCGCTCGGCACGGCCTGACCGCCGTCGGCCGCTCTACGCTCACGGCATGGCCCCGGACCCCCGCGAGCTCGCCGCCATCTTCGCGGGCGGATGCGCGGGCGCCGTCGCGCGGGCGGAGCTCGCCGACCGCCTGGCGGCGGATCCCGGGCACTGGCCGTGGGCGACGTTCATCGTCAACGTCGTCGGCGCGCTCGTCCTCGGATGGGCCGTCACGCGCCTGCAGGAGCGCCTGCCGCCGTCGGCCTACCGGCGCCCGCTGCTCGGCACCGGGTTCTGCGGTGGGCTGACGACCTTCTCGACGATGCAGCTCGAGCTGTTGTGGATGCTCGAGGACGGCCGCACCGGGCTGGCACTCGGCTACGCGGCGGCCAGCGTCGCGGCGGGCTTCCTGGCCGTCGTCGTGGCGACGAACCTCGTGCGGACCGGTGGGCGGGTGCGCGCGTGAGCCCGGGCCTGCTCGTGGCCGTCGGCCTCTTCGGCGGGGTCGGCGCGGTCGCCCGCTTCCTCCTCGACGGCGCGGTCTCGCGTCGAACGGGCCGGGCGTTCCCGTACGGCACGCTCGCGGTGAACCTCACCGGGGCGTTCCTGCTCGGCCTCCTCGCAGGCGCGGCCGTCAGCGGGTCGGCGTACAAGCTCGCGGGGGTCGGGTTCATCGGCGCGTTCACGACGTTCAGCACCTGGGCGTTCGAGAGTCATCGCCTGGGCGAGGACGGCCGGCTGTGCCTGGGTGCGGCGAACTTCGCGATCAGCCTCGTGCTCGGGGTTGCGCTGGCATGGCTGGGCCGGGAGGTGGGGCTGGCGCTGTGATCGAGGATGCGCTGAAGCTCACGGTGTACCTCGGGGAGCGCGACCGCGTCGGCGGCGCGTTCGCCAGCGACGCCCTGGAGGCGATCCACGCACGACACGGCCTGCGCGCCAGCGTCCTGCTGCGCGGCATGGCGGGTTACGGGGCGCGCCAGCAGCTGCGCACCGACCGGCTGCTCACGCTGTCGGAGGATCTGCCGCTCGTGTCCGTCGCCGTCGACACACGCGCGCGCGTCGAGGCGGCGCTCGCCGACGTCCGCGCGCTGCCGTTCCACGGGCTGGTGACGCTCGAGCGCGCGCGGCTCACGGACGGCCGCGGCGCCGTGGCGCGGCTGCCCGAGGGGGCCGACGACGCGACGAAGCTCACCGTCTACGTCGGCCGTCGCGCCCGCGCTGAGGGACGTCCCGCCGTCACGGCGATCCTCGACGTGCTGCGCGCCGCGGGCGTCTCCGGGGCCACCGCGCTGCTCGGCGTCGACGGCGTGCTGGGCGGCCGGCGCCATCGGGCGCGGCTGATCGGCCGCAACGCCGACGTCCCGGTGATGGTCATCGCCGTCGGGCCGGGCGGGCGGATCCGCGCGGCGCTCCCGGAGCTCGAGGCGCTGCTCGACGAGCCGGTCATGACGCTCGAGCGGATCCGGCTGTGCAAGCGCGACGGCGTCCGCCTCGGCGAGCCGCGGCACATCGCGGCGACCGATCCGTCCGGGCTGGGCATCTGGCAGAAGCTCATGGTCTACGCCGGCGAGCAGTCGCCCGGTGGTGGCGGCCCGATGCATCAGGAGATCCTGTCGGCGCTGCGAGCGGAGGGCGCCGCGGGCGCGACGACCCTGCGCGGCGTGCGCGGCTATCACGGCGACCACGCGCCGCACGGGGATGCGCTGTGGCAGCTGCGCCGCCGCGCACCGGTCGTCACGGTGATCGTCGACGTCCCGGAGCGCGCGCGGCGGTGGTTCGAGCTCGTCGACGCGCTGACCGAGCAGACCGGATTGGTGACCAGCGAGCTCGTCCCGGCCTTCCAGACGCGCACACCGGCCCCCGGTGCGGGCGGGCTGCGCCTCGCCGACGTGGAATGATCCGCGGATGGCCGCTGCCGAGCATGACCATCCGCTCTTCGCCCGCTTCTGGAAGGTCGTCGCGCCCGGCGCGATGGCCGGCCGGGACCGCGACACGCTGCTGGCCGGCCTCACTGGGACGGTCCTGGAGGTCGGTGCGGGCACCGGGGTGAACTTCGCGCACTACCCGCCGTCGGTCGCGAAGGTCGTCGCGATCGAGCCTGAGCCGCATCTGCGCGAGGAGGCCGCCCGCCACGCGGCTCGCGCGCCGGTCGCAGTCGAGGTCGTCGACGGCGAGGCCGAAGCCGTGCCGCTGTCCGACGCGTCGGTCGACGCCGTCGTCACGTCGCTCGTGCTCTGCTCGGTCACCGATCAGGCGGCATCCCTTACGGAGCTTCAGCGGGTGCTGCGGCCCGGCGGCGAGCTGCGCTTCTACGAGCATGTCGTCGCGCACCGGGACCGGCCCGCCGCCTTCCAGCGCTGGTTGGACCGCAGCGGCGTCTGGCCGAAGCTCGGCGCGGGCTGCCACGTCTCCCGCGACACGCTGAGCGCGATTGAGCGGTCCGGGTTCGTGCTGGGCGAGCACCGCCGGTTCATGTCCGGGTTCGGGCCGTTCGCCCTCCCGCACATCGCCGGTGTGGCTACCCGTCGATGAGCAGCGCGGTGAGCACGACGACCGCGTAGACGACCATGCCGATCGCCAGCAGCGCGAGGCCCCGGCCGGCAGGCAGCGGCCGCCCGGCGCGCATCGCTGCGTCGTACGTGCGCCACCGCGCGTAGGCGTCGCCCGCCACGAGGGCACCCGCGACGATCGGCGGGACCGCGACGAGCCACCGCAGCCACTCGTGCTCGAAGTTCAGCGCCTTCGCCGCGACGATCCCGGCGGCCATGAACCCGAGCGCGGTGCGGACCCAGGCGAGGAAAGTGCGCTCGTTCGCGAGGACGAAGCGGTCGTCGAGCTGCTCGGCGGGCGCGGCCATGGGGACATCATGCCGACCCTGGCGGCGCGCGTCCGTCAGGCCGCGGCCAGCTCCACCGCGCGGAGGTCGCCGCCCTCCTCGGCGGGCTCCGGCTGGGCCGGGAGCACGAGGAGCGCCATGACCGCCCCCGCGGCGCAGACCCCCGCCGCCACGAGGCACCCGGCGGCCATCCCGTCGAAGAACCCGGTGGACGCCAGGCCCAACAGCGCGTCGGCCGCGCCTCCGGCTCCGGCCTGCGTCAGCCGGTCGCCGGCGATCACCGCGGCCCCGATGGACTCCTGGGCGGCGCCGAGCGCCTCGGCGGGAACAGCGCGCGAGGCGGCCGACGTGAACGCGTCGGTGTACAGCGACGCGTACACGCTGCCGATCACCGCCACGCCGAGGGTCGCGCCGAGTTCGCGCGCCGTGTCGTTGATCGCCGAGCCGACCCCGGCCTTGGCGCGGGAGACGGCGCCCATGATCGACTCGGTCGCGGGCGCGCTCGTCAGGCCCATACCGGTGCCGAGGAACAGCATCTGCCCGACGATGGTCGTGTAGTCGGTCGTCGCGCTGGCACTCGACGTCCACGCGTACGCGACCGCCAGGAGCGTCAGGCCGCCGCCGACGACGAGCTTCGTCCCCCGGCGCACCGCCAGCTGCGTGCCGATGATCGAGCCGATCGCCACCGATGTCGCCACCGGCAGGATCCTCAGGCCGGTCTCCAGCGGGCCGTAGCCCTTGAGGAACTGGAAGTACTGCGTGATGAGGAAGATGAAGCCCGACAGGGCGAAGAAGGCAACCGTGATCGCCAGGGACGCCGCGCTGAATCGGAGGTTGCGGAAGATGCGAACGTCGAGCATCGGCTCTGCGACGCGTCGCTCGATCGCGATGAACGCGGCGGCGAACGTGAGGGCGAGGGCGCCGAGCACCAGGGTCTGCGCCGACAGCCACCCCGCGTCCGGCGCCTCGATGATCGCGAAGACGAGCGTCCCCACGGTGGCGACGGAGAGCGCGAGGCCGCCCAGATCCAGGCGCGGCGCGGCGGGGTCACGGGAGTCGGGCACCACCCAGAGGACCAGGCCGATCGCGATGAGCGCCACCGGGACCTTCACGACGAACGTCGCCGGCCAGGAGAAGCTCTCCAGCAGCGCGCCGCCGGCGATGGGGCCGAGGGCGATCGCGAGCCCCGTGGCCGCGCCCCAGAGGCCGATCGCCTGCGCTCGCTCCGTCCGTTCGGTGAAGACGTTCGTGATGATCGACAGCGTCGTCGGGAAGATGAGCGCCGCGCCCACGCCCATGACCGCGCGGGTGGCGATCAGGGCGTCGGAGCTCGTGGTGAGCGCGCCGGCGGCGTTGCCCGCGCCGTAGATGGCGAGTCCGGTGAGCAGCGCGCCGCGGCGGCCGAACCGGTCGCCGAGGCTCCCGGCCGCGAGGACCAGCGCCGCGAACACCAGGGTGTACGCGTCGACGATCCACTGCAGGTCGCGGGTGGACGCGTCGAGGTCGGTGACGAGCCGCGGCAGCGCGATGTTGACGATCGTCACGTCGAGGTTGACGGCGAACGCGCAGAGGCACAGCGCGGCGAGCGCGAGGCGGCGGTGCTGGGTGGTCATGGCGGGCACCGTAGCCAGCAGCTATATCTTTTTCAAGTACAAACTTGATCCAGCTATAGCGTCGGGTATGCTTTCCGGGTGGCACGCAGCTATGACCAGTACTGCGGTCTCGCGGCCGCGCTCGACGTCCTCGGCGAGCGCTGGACGCTGCTCGTGCTGCGCGACCTCTCGCTCGGCCCCAAGCGCTACCGCGATCTGCTCGACGCCCTCCCAGGGATCGGCACGAACCTCCTGGCGGCGCGGCTGAAGTCCCTCGAGGAGGCCGGCGTCGTCCGGCGGGTGACGCTGCCGCCGCCCGCAGGCGTGCAGGTGTACGAGCTCACCGCACGCGGCGAGGCGCTGCGCCCGATGCTCGAGGGCCTCGCGCTCTGGGGCCTCGAGTTGCTGCCCGACGAGGTCGGTGAGCGGCGCTTCCGCCCGGCGTGGGCGGCGGCCTGCATGCGCGCCGGCGTCGAGCCTGGCGCGGCTGCGGACCTGGCCGGGACCTACCTGTTCGAGGTCGACGGCGAGCAGTTCCACCTCACCGCGGCCGACGGTGAGCTGGACGTGCGCGACGGCCCGCCGCCGGGCTCCCCCGACGTCCGCGTTCGCATGGACCTGCCCACGTATCTGGAGCTGGGCACGCGCCGGCTCGCGCCCGCCGACGCCGTGACCTCCGGCGTCGTGGAGTTGGACGGCGACCTGGCACGGCTGGAGGCGCTGCTCGCCGCGTTCCATCTCCCGGCGCGGGTGCCGAGCCCGACCTAGCCGCCGGGGACTCCCCCGAAGCGCTCGTCGAGCACGTAGGTCGCGACGCGATCGGCGGCCGCCGCGAGCCGGCGGAAGTACGTCGTCCGGCTGAGGTGCAGCTCCAGCGCGGCGCGGGTGTGGCCGCCGTCCGGATCGAGATAGCCGCGCTCGAGGATGCGCCGTTGCAGCAGCTCGTCGGGGGAATCCCCGAACGCGGCGCCGACCGCCTGGCGCAGCAGCGTCCGCACGGAGGCGGCCCGCGCCGCGCCGTCGGCGCCGCGCGCCAGCGGGCTGGCGGCGAGGGCCAGCGGGTCGTGGAAGGCCCGCAGGGCGTCGCGCACGGTCTCGACCCCGGGCGGGGCATCGGGCCGGGCCGCGGGCGGCGGAAGCCCGAGGTCGCGGTAGACGAGGGTCCGCGCCGTGGCGACGAGGCCGCCCGGGCCATGGTCGAGCACATGGCATTCCACCCGTCGCTCGCCGTCCTGCACGTCGAGTTCGGGGAGGTGGACGGCGCCGATCGCGGCGCTCATGCGGCGTGCCGCCGGGGACGCGGCGTCGACGGCGCCGTAGAAGCACCGCACGTTCGGGGTTCCGCACA
>CAMCUD010000023.1:0-65000 GCA_945878865.1 Bifidobacterium breve
CGTCAAAGCACCACGGGCGTCAGCCGCGCGCGGCGATCCCCCGCTCGCGCAGCTCATGGCAGTACGCGAGCTCCTCGGCCGTCGGCCCGGACCGGTTCTCCCCGGGCGTCTCGAGGATCACCGGCAGCGACTCGAAGCGCGGCTCGGAGAGGAAGGCGGCGCACCCGTCCTCGCCGAGCTCGCCCTGGCCGATGTTCGCGTGCCGGTCGCGGTTCGAGCCCAGCGGCGTCTGTGAGTCGTTGAGGTGCAGCGACCCGAGGCGCCCGAGGCCGACGCGCGCGTCGAAGTCATCCAGCACGTCTGTGAGGCCGCCGATCGTGCGGATGTCGTGGCCCGAGGCAAAGAGATGGCAGCTGTCCAGGCATACCCCGAGCCGCGCGTCGCCGCCCGAGGCCTCCAGCAGCGCCGCGAGCTCGTCGAAGGACCGGCCCAGCGTGCCTCCGGCGCCGGCGGTGTTCTCCAGGTGCAGCGGGCAGGACTCCGACTGCGCGAGCGCCTCGGCGATCACCTCGCCGGCCCGCTCGATCGCCGGACCGACCTCACCTGTCTTCGCCGAGCCGGGATGCAGTACGACGGCGTGCGCGCCGAGTCGGTCGCCGGCCTGCAGCGAGGACGCCAGCGACGTCAGCGTCTTCTCCCTGATCTCCGGATCCTCCGACGCCGCATTGAGGAGGTAGACCGCGTGAATGACGAGCGCCTTGACGGCCGAGCCGTCCATCGCGTCGTGGAAGGCCGCGACCTGATCGTCGCTGTAGACCGTCGGCTTCCAGGCGCGCGGGTTCTGGTTGAAGATCTGGATGGCCTCGGCACCGCGCTCGAGGCCGCGGTCGACGGCCTTGGCGGGACCGCCGGCGGGGGAGACGTGGGCACCGATGAGCATCGGCGAGGAGCATATGCGCGGCCGCCCCGCGCTAGGTTGGCGCCATGTCCATCCGGGTCCGCTTCGCCCCCTCCCCGACCGGGGCGCTCCACGTCGGCGGCGCGCGCGCCGCGCTCTACAACTGGCTCATGGCCCGGCAGTCGGGCGGCACGTTCGTCCTGCGCATCGAGGACACCGACCGCGAGCGCTCCACGCCGGAGAACGTCGAGCAGATCCTCGACGCGCTGCGCTGGCTCGAGCTCGACTGGGACGAGGGCCCGATCAGCCAGTACGCGCGGGCCGACCGCCACGCCGAGGCGCTGCAGGGCCTGCTCGACAGCGGCCACGCCTACCGGTCCAGCGCCACGGCGGACGACGTCAAGGCCTACAAGGCAGAGCACGGCGCGTCGGCCGGGTTCCGGGGCACACCCGAGGAGCACGGCGCGATCCGGCTGAAGGTGCCGGACGAGGGCACGACGACGGTCCACGACCTGATCCGCGGTGACACGGTCTTCGAGCACACGCACCTCGACGACCCGGTGATCGCGCGCGCGGATGGCAGCGTGCTCTACAACTTCGCCGTCGCCGTGGACGACCTCGACATGGGGATCACCCACGTCGTGCGCGGGGAGGACCACCTCTCCAACACGCCGAAGCAGCTACTCGTCTACGAGGCGCTCGGCGCCGCGCCGCCGACGTTCGCACACCTGCCGCTGCTGCACGGCCCCGACGGGAAGAAGCTCTCCAAGCGCCACGGCGCCGCGTCGGTGCAGGAGCTGCGCGACGCCGGGTATCTCCCCGAAGCCGTCCGCAACTACCTGGCGCTGCTCGGCTGGGGCGACCCGGACGACGAGACGATCATCACGACGTCGCAGCTCGTCGACCGCTTCGACATCAGCCGGGTCAGCAAGAACCCGGCGCAGTTCGACGAGCAGAAGCTGCGCTGGCTCAACGGCCGCTACGTGCGCGAGCTGACGACCGCGCAGCTCACGACGCGCTTGGAGCGCCACACGGGCCGGACGGGCCTCGAGCCGGCGGTCGAGATCAGCCGCGAGAAGATGCAGACGCTGGCCGACTTCTGGCTGCTGGCGGGCTTCATCTTCGACGGCCCGGTCGACGATCCGAAGGCACGCGAGAAGTGGCTCGACGACGAGGGTCGGGCGGCGCTCGCCGATGCGCGGGTCGCGCTCGCCGATCTGGACGCGTTCGACGTTTCGTCCATCGACGACGCCCTGCGGAAGGTGGTCGATCAGCGCGCCGCGAAACCCAAGCAGGTGTTCCAGCCGATCCGCGTCGCACTGGCCGGAACCGCCGTATCTCCGGGGATTTTCGAGACGCTGGCCGTGCTGGGGAAGGAGGAGTCGCTGCGCCGGATCGATACCGCGTTGACACCGTGACGAGTCCGTGGTCGGATCAGCGTTCAATCATCTGTCCACGGCTGCCGATAACCCCGGGTGAGTACGACGGACAACCAGCAGGGGAACCCATCTCCGATGAACGCACCCGCGACAACGGCGCGCGACACGACAACTGAGGATGCGCAGCAGAAGGGCGGCCAGGGCCGGCGCCACAACGAGGGCCACGGCCGGCGCCTCACTGCTGCATTCGAGGCCCTGGAGGCCTTCCCCGCGCTGGCGGAGTCGCGCAACCGCCTCATCCGCCTCGTCACGCAGGAGCGCGTCTCCAGCGGAGACGTGGTCGCCGCGGTCGAGTCCGACGTGGCGCTGGTCATCAGCGTCCTGCGCCTCGGCAACCAGGTCGAGGGCAAGAGCCGCGGCCGCGTCGAGTCGGTCGTGCAGGCCGTCGAGCTGCTGTCGCCGGAGGCCGTCCACGCGCTGGCCACCCGCGCCCGGACCTTTGACTTCTTCGAGCGCTCCTCCGTCTGGGAGGCCGCGCCCGAGCGCTTCCGCCTGCACGGCGTCGCCACGCAGCGCGCCGCCGAGCGGATCGCGCAGGAGACCGGCTACGAGCATCGCGACCGCCTCATGGTCACGGCGCTGCTGCACGACATCGGCAAGCTCGTCCTCATGCACGCCTACCCGGGCTACCCCGGCCAGGTGCATCAGGGCGCCCGCACGCCGGAGGAGCGCATCCACCGCGAGCGCCGCGAGCTCGGTGTCGACCACGCGCTGGTCGGCGGCGTCCTCGCCCGCCGGTGGGGCCTGCCCAAGGCGGTCGCGTCGATCATCGAGCGTCACCACTCCGAGGACGCGACCGGCGAGGCCGCGTTCGTCCGCCTGGCCGACATGCTCGCGCACTACGCGCAGGGCGGCTCGGTCAGCCCGCAGGAGCTGCTCAAGTGCGCCCGGGTCATCGGCCTCGGTCCTGCTGAGCTGCGCACGGTCATGTACGACCTCCCGTACCCGGTCACCGGCCGGACGCGTCAGGTCGACCCGTGCCCGCTGTCGTCGCGCGAGGTCGAGGTGCTCAAGCGCCTGGCCGAGGGCAAGGTCTACAAGCAGATCGCCCTCGAGCTGAACCTCTCGACGAGCACGGTGCGCACGCACCTGCACAACATCTACGGCAAGCTCGGGGCGGTCGACCGTGCCCAGGCCGTGCTGATCGCTACCGAGCGGGGCTGGCTCTAAGCCATCCCGCGCGCGTGGCCACCAGCCACGCGAGCCCGACGCCCACCCCGTCGATGAGGACGTCGACGGGGCTGCCATGCCGGCCTTCGACGAAGGTCTGGTGCCACTCGTCGGACATCGCGTACAGCAGGGCGAGCGCGGCGGCCAGCGCCGGCCGGCCCCGGAAGCCGTAGACGAGCGCGAGGAAGAGCGCGCCGAACACGGTCATGTGCGCGAGTTTGCGCAGCAGGAAGTCCCAGCCCTCGATGCCCGAACTGAGGTCGGGCTGGGCGGACAGGTAGTAGATGAGGCCCATGATCGCCAGGGCCGGAGCGAACCGTACGGCGCGTCGCATAGGCTGGGGAACGGTACCGCCGTGATCTCCATCACCTCGAAAAGCCCGTACGCGCTGCAGGCGCTCGCTGAGCTGGGAGCGACCGGCGGCGACACGCCCGTCCCGCTGGGGGAGCTGGCCAAGCGCCGGGACATCCCGGTGCAGTTCCTCGAGCAGCTCTTCGCGACGCTGCGCCGGGCCGGCCTGCTGCGCAGCCAGCGCGGCGTCAAGGGCGGCTACGCCTTCGCGCGTGAGCCCTCGGACATCACGGTGCTCGAGGTCGTCGAGCTGCTGGACGGGCCGCTCGGGCGCGACGCGGTCGGCATCCTCGGCGACGCGGCCCGGGCCGCGCGCACGGTGCTGGAGAGCACGACGATCGCCGATGTGATCGAGCGCGAGCAGCGCGACGCCGGCTCGCCGATGTACTACATCTAGAGTTCCGTCCGGCCCATCGGGTCTCCTTTCGCGCAAGTTCGCGACGAACGACACGAGGAGAGCGCGATGGAGCGCAGCCGGATCGACGACACGGTGGGGCGTCTGGTCGCCGCCGTCGAGCAGCAGCATGGCGATGACGCGGAAGTGCGCAGCGTGCTCGTCGCCTTCACGGTCGCCGCGCCTGGCGGGCAGGAGGACACGGTGTTCTTCCAGGCCTCGCAGGGTTCGTCGGTCGTCGAGATCCTCGGGATGGCCGAGCTCGTGAAGAACCTCGTCGTCGCCGACGCGACGGCAGCCGTGGGCCGTTAGGCCGTGCTCCGGCGCGTGGGCATGTTGCTGATCAGCAGCGCGACGACCGTGACCAGGTAGATCTGCCCGATGAGCATCACGAACACGGCGAGGCTGTGCCCGGCCTGCGTCGCCGGCACGTAGTCCCCGTACCCGGTCGTCGACATCGTGGTGAAGCTCCAGTAGACGAAGTCGCTGATGGTGTCGGTCTTCGACGTGGTGAAGAAGTTGCCCTGGGCCCGTCCGAGCACCGCCGCGGCGTACGCGAATACGAGGCCGATCTGCAGGTAGAACGCAAGCGCGCCGAAGACCGCCTGGGCCACGACGCCGCGCTCTCGCAGCAGCCGCACGAGCCCACGCGCCATGACGGCCGGGGTGGCGACGGCGATCGCCAGGGAGATGGACACGCGGACGTCGTTGTCGAGGACACCCAGGCCGGCGAGCACGACCGCGGCTGCGAGCACGACGAGCGACGCCAGGCCGGCGGTGCGGCGCGCACGGCGGTGGTCGCGGGCGGCGATCAGGGCGACGACGAACGTCAGCCCCTGCAGGAGCACGCTCACTGCGCGCGTCGCATCGGACTGCGGCATCGCGATCGTCCACAGCACCGTCGTCAGCGACAGCACCAGGATGAGCGCGAAACGCTGCGGTGGAGAAGCGTCCGGAGTGGTCTGCATCGGCGAGCCGGTCCGATCCGGCGCGCCGACCTTACTCCGGGCGGCGGCGGGGGAGATCCGCCGGATCGGGTGAACGATCCGAGCTGGCGCGCGTGATGCGGAGGTCCTCAGGATCGACGGGTCCGAGGATGCGGCCCGTGGAGAAGTCGACGCGCAGCGTCACGCCGGTGGCGGCCTTGACGTCGGGCAGCACGCGCGGCTGCGGCTGGGGCTGGGGCATGGCGGACATCGGTCGGTCTCCGGGAGCGGGGCGGGGTAGGTCCAGTACCGGCCGGCGCGCGTGATCCCCGGAGGTCACGACCGCCTTCGCGGACGATCATTCGACCTCGAAGGCGGAGGGCCTGCTCAGGACAGGGCGTAGAGTGGAGGGTCGAATGGCCCGAATCCCGATCAACATCGCCGAGCACGTCGGCCGGACCCCGATGGTCGAGTTCACCCGCATCGTGCCCGAAGGGGTGCGGATGTTCGGCAAGCTCGAGGTCGCCAACCCCGGCGGATCGGTCAAGGACCGGATCGGCGTCGCGATGATCGAGGCCGCCGAACGGGAGGGTCGCATCGAGCCGGGCCGGACGACGATCGTCGAGGCGACCTCGGGCAACACGGGGATCGCGCTGGCGTTCGTCTGCGCGGCGAAGGGCTACGACCTCGTGCTCACGCTGCCGCAGGGGATGAGCCGCGAGCGCGAAGCGCTGCTCAAGCTCTACGGCGCGCGCGTGGAGATCACGGAGTCGATGGGCGGGATGAACGAGGCCGTCGCGGCCGCGCGGGCGCTGGCCACCCGCGACGACGTCTTCCTGCCCGACCAGTTCTCCAACCCGGCCAACCCCGCCGCGCACCGGGAGGGCACCGGCCCGGAGATCTGGGAGGCGATGGACGGCGACGTCGACGTCTTCGTCGCGGGCGTCGGGACCGGCGGGACGATCACCGGCACGGGCGAGGCGCTGAAGGCGCGCAACCCCGACGTGAAGATCATCGCGGTGGAGCCCGCCTCGTCGCCGGTCCTCTCCGGCGGCCGCCCCGGCCCGCACAAGATCCAGGGCATCGGCGCGGGGTTCGTCCCGGCGGTGCTCAACCGCGAGGTCCTCGACGAGATCATTCCCGTCGATGACGAGGACGCGATCCAGACCGCGTGGAAGGTCGCCCGGACGGAGGGCGTGCTGGCGGGCCTGTCCTGCGGTGCCGCGCTGGCGGGCGCGCTGCAGGTCGCCGCGCGCCCGGAGAGCCAGGGCAAGAAGATCGTCGTGATGCTGCCGGACTCCGGCGAGCGCTACGCGTCGGCGCCGTTCTTCGTGCCCGACTGATCAGCGCGGGAGGAGCTCGGCGCGGCGCTCGAGGCACCAATCGAGCATCGCCGGCCACGGGCCGTAGCCGGCGTCGACGTTGAGATGGCCCTGTCCGGGCAGCAGGTCGTAGGGCAGGCCGAGCGGCTCGGCGTAGGCGGCGACCGCGCCGCCGGGGCAGTACGGGTCCTCGTCGGAACAGACCAGGCGGGTGGTGCCGGCGGCCGCCATCACCGCGCCGGGATCGAGCGGGACGGGAAAGAACGTCGGCAGCTCGCCGAGCGGCGCGGGAGGGGCGTTGAGGAGCACTCGCCGCGCGCGCACAGCCGCGCGCTGCGGCGCCGCGGCGTGGTGCAGCCAGAGGATGCACCCGAGCGAGTGGCAGACCACCGTGAGGTCGTCATCACCGGCGGTGTTCGCGAGCTCCGCGTCCAGCGCGGCGAGCCAGTCGGACAGCACCGGGGTCATCGGGTCGGGCAGCTCGGGCAGCTGCACCGTGTGCCCGGCGTCGCGCAGCCGCGCTGCCAGCCAGCGCTGCCAGTGCGGGCCCGACGAGCCCTGCCAGCCGTGGAGGATGAGGAACCGGCGTCCGATGCTCGGCAGCGTACTCGCGGCCCCTGGCTTCCGCGGGCGGCTAGCACGAATCCGGGTGGGGCTGGACACATAGTCGAGGTCCACCGGTGGAGGAAACTCCACTTGTGCGTGGGCACGTGTGTCCGTATCGTTACCAACCTGTTTATGGCGCACTACTTGTGGCAGGGACCAAAGAGGGCGCGCCGTGGGGGACTGGTGGGAGCGATCGCGCTTCTCGTTGCCGCTGCCCCTGCGAGCGCCGCGACGACGACGCTGTCGATGACCGTCGACCCGGCGAGTCCGGGGAAGGACGCGACCGTCAGCCTGACGAGCACGGTGAGCGGAAATCCGCAGCCTGCGCTGCAGGTGCTCTCGCTCGCGATGCCCAAGGACTTCGTCTACCGGGGCGACAAGATCGCGACGGTCTGCAACGAGGCCGATCTCGTGGGCTATGAGCCGCGGTGCGCGGAGTCGTCGCTGCTCGGCACCGGGACCGCGACCGTCGAGTTCAAGAACGGCAACGTGACCGGCACGGCCAAGGTCGACCCGGTGCGGATGTACAACGCCGGCCCGGACGCGGTGCTGTTCCACATGAAGGCCCTGCCGCCGATCGCCAAGGGCGTCGTCGTGCCCTCGACGGTGAAGCTCACGGACGCCGACTTCGGCCCGGTCTTCCAGGTCGGCCCGGCCGAGGGCGCGAACTTCGGCACGCTGGCGATCACGTCGTTCACCTTCACGTCGAAGCCCGGCGTCTTCACCACCGGCCCCTGCTCGACGGGCAGCTGGGTCGGGGCGGGCCGCTATCTCTTCCTCGGCGGTGCGACCCAGGAGGTCAATCCGCGGATCGCCTGCGGCACCTCGTCCGATCCCACTGGCCCGTCGACCGGCACGGCGTCGGAGGCGACACCGGGCGCGGCGCTCACGCTCGCCGGCACGACGGTCGCGCAGTCGCGGCGCCAGGCGCTCGGCGCGGGCCGCGTGCGGATCCTCTCGACGCGCCTGAAGGCCTCGGGCGGCAAGGTGGCGGTGCGCCTGCAGTGCCGCACCGCCGCGCGCTGCCTGGGGACCCTGCGCATCCAGAACAAGCGGGCCGCCGGCGGGATCGCGAAGTTCGGGACGGCGCGCTTCTCGATCCCGGGCAAGGGCACGAAGACCGTGACGGTGAAGCTGCGCAGCAGGTGGGGCGCCGCGCTGAGCCGCGCGAAGGGCTCGACCTGGGTGCGTGCACACGTCGACGGCCAGAGCCGCACGACCGACGCGGTCAAGAAGCTCAAGTTGCGCCGCTGAGTCAGTAGTAGACGCAGCGGCAGCGGTGCCGTGGGCGGGCCTTGTAGTCCGGTTCCTGCCCGCGGTTCCACAGCCAGTGATCGAGGTCGTTGGCGCTCACCCGCAGCTCGGCGGCGAGCTGCTCGGCGGCGTGCACGGCGCAGCCGCGGATCTCGCGTTCCTGCGGCCCGCCGAAGCGCAGGGGCCGCTCGGCGTCGATGTGGGCGGCGAGCCGGTCGTCGTAGACCAGGACGCCGTCGCACCGCAGCACGTGCGGAACGAGGTTGTCGGCGAAGATCGTCAGCCGTTCCAGGTCGGTGAACGTCGCGACGCCGGCGAGCGCGAGGTCGCTCGCGGCGATCTGCGCGCGCTTGTAGAAGCCGCGGTCGGCGTACATCGCCATGCCGTGCGCGAGGCTCTCGGCGAACCGCTCGGCCGACCCGCCGGCGGCGGCGATCACCTCGAGGGTCGGCCGGTCGCCGAGCCAGGCGCCCAGCTCGCGCAGCGCCTGGGCGTAGAGGGACATGAGCTCATGGTCACGGCGCTGCCCGAGAACGTCGGCGAGGACGTCCGCCCGCATGCGGCGCAGGCCCTCAGCGGTGAACGGCCCGTGCGCGCGGACGTGCTCGGTGAGGCCGGTGGCCATGGTGAAGTAGCCCGACTTCCCGGCTCTCTTGCGGATGGTCGGCCACCAGCCGGACCCGAAGTTGATGGTGTCGACGGCCAGCAGGAACGTCGCGACGTCCTCGGGCTCGCCGTCGAGCCAGTGCGTCGCGGGATCGAGGCCCGGCGCGCTGGCCGGCGGCGCGCCGAGACGGTCGCCGTAGGCGGTGAGCGCCGCCTCGTCGATGCGCACGAACTGCGCGCTCGCGGCGATCCGGGCGGCGGTGGAACGGACCTCGTCGGTGAGTCGCACGGCGGCATCTTCCCAACCGGTCGCGCACCTATGCTGGTCGAGTGAGCGACACCGCCACAGATCCCCGCGTGCAGCAGCTCCTGGAGGGCCTGAACCCCGAGCAGCAGGCCGCTGTCACGCATCCCGGCGGGCCGCTGCTCATCCTCGCCGGCGCGGGGTCGGGTAAGACGCGCGTGCTGACCCACCGGATCGCCTGGCTGGTCAACACGCGACGCGCGGCCCACGGCGAGATCCTGGCGATCACGTTCACGAACAAGGCGGCGCAGGAGATGCGCGAGCGCGTCGAGCTGCTGCTCGGCGGGCGCACCCGCGCGATGTGGGTGATGACGTTCCACGCCGCCTGCGCCCGGATGCTGCGCGCCGACGGGCCGCGGCTCGGATACACGCGCGGATTCACGATCTACGACCAGGCCGACTCCCGGCGGATGGTCAAGCGCTGCCTCGACGAGCTCGGCGTCGACACGAAGCGCTTCACGCCAAGCGCGGTCCAGCACCAGATCAGCGCGGCGAAGAACCAGCTGCGCGACGCCGAGGGCTATCGCCAGCTCGTCGGCTCGTTCTTCGAGCAGACGGTCGCCGACGCGTACGACCTGTACGAGCGCGAACTGCACCGCGCGAACGCGATGGACTTCGACGACCTGCTGTTCCGCACGGTCAACCTCCTCGAGCTGTTCCAGGAGGTGCGCGACCGCTATCAGGCGGCGTTCCGGCACATCCTCGTCGACGAGTACCAGGACACCAACCACGCCCAGTACCGGTTGCTGCAGCTGCTCACCGGCGAGGAGCGCAACCTCGCGGTGGTCGGCGACGACGACCAGTCGATCTACAGCTTCCGCAGCGCGGATATCTCGAACATCCTCGACTTCGAGGACGACTACCCCGACGCGACGGTCGTCCGCCTCGAGCAGAACTACCGCTCGACGTCGACGATCCTCAACGCGGCCAACGCGGTGATCGCGCACAACCGCGGTCGCAAGGGCAAGACGCTGTGGACGGACATCGGCGAGGGCGATGCGCTGAAGATCCGCGAGCTCGAGGATGAGCACGCCGAGGCGCGGTTCGTCGTCGGCGAGATCGAGCGGCTGGTCGACGAGGGGGTCTCCCGCGCGGAGATCGCGTGCTTCTACCGGACGAACGCGCAGTCGCGCGTCCTGGAGGACACGCTCGTGCGTCGCGAGATCGGCTATCAGGTCATCGGCGGCACGAAGTTCTATGAGCGCGCGGAGATCAAGGACGCGCTCGCGTACCTCCAGGTGCTGGCGAACTCCCGCGACGGGGCGAGCTTCACCCGGATCGCCAACTCGCCCAAGCGCGGCATCGGGCAGACCTCGTTGTCCCGCGTGCTCAATCACGCCGCCACGATGGACATCCCGGTGTGGGACGCCGCCGCGGATCCGAGCGCTGTGCCCGGGCTGGGCACCGCCGCGATCCGGGCGCTCGACCGCTTCATGGACACGATGGCCGGGCTGCGCGCCCGCGCCGAGGACCAGGTTCCGGTCGGCGACCTGCTCGAGGCGATCCTGCACGAGTCGGGGTACATCGAGGCGCTCGAGGCCGAGCGGACGATCGAGGCGCAGGGCCGGCTGGAAAACCTCCAGGAGCTCGTCGAGGTCGCCCGCGAGTTCGATGCCGCCGAGCCGTCGGAGGACGACGCGGACACGCCACTGGAGACGTTCCTGCAGCAGGTCGCGCTCGTCGCCGACGCCGACGGCCGGGTCGACGACGAGGGGCTCGTGACCCTCATGACCCTGCACAACGCCAAGGGCCTCGAGTATCCGATCGTGTTCCTCATCGGCTGCGAGGAGGGCGTCTTCCCCCACGCGCGGGCGCTTGACGAGGGCGGGCTGGAGGAGGAGCGGCGGCTCATGTACGTGGGGATCACGCGCGCCATGCGCGACCTCTACATCACGTACGCGCGCCGCCGATCGGTCTTCGGCAACCCGCAGTACGGGCTGCGCTCGCGGTTCCTCGACGAGATCCCGCTGGAGTTCACCGACCGCGAGGACGAGCCGGTGTTCAAGCCGGGGCCGTCGCGGTCGGGCGCGATGAACGACACGCGGTGGGGCTCGCCCAGTCCGGCGCCGATCCGCGGCGCGCGGGCGCCCGCTGCGACCGCGGTCGAGTTCCGGATGGGCGACGACGTCCAGCACGCCGCGTTCGGCGCGGGCGTGGTCACCGGCGTGGAGGCCGGCGGGATCGTCGTCGTGCGGTTCGCCAACGACGGGTCAGAGCGCAAGCTCATGGCCGAGTACGCCCCGATCACCAAGGTATGAGCGCGACGATCATCGACGGCAAGGCCTCAGCCGCCCGCCTGCGTGCGGCGCTGGCCGAAGAGGTGGCCGAGTACACCGCCGAGCACGGCACGCCGCCGGGCTTGGCGACCGTCCTCATCGGCGACGACCCCGCCAGCGCGGTGTACGTCGGCGGCAAGCAGAAGGCGTGCGCGGAGGTCGGCATCACCGGCTTCGACCACCGGCCGGCGGGTGACGCGCCGCGCGAGGAGATCCTCGCGCTCATCGACGAGCTCAACGCCGACCCGGCCGTGAGCGGCATTCTCTGCCAGCTCCCGGTCCCCGACCACCTCGACGGCGTCGAGTTGACGAACCGCATCGACGCGAGCAAGGACGTCGACGGGCTGACGATCGCCAGCGCCGGCCGCCTCGCGCTCGGCATGGAGGGCCTGCGGCCGTGCACGCCGGCGGGCGTGATGCTGCTGCTCGAGGAGCAGGGCGTCGATCTCCAGGGCGCGGAGTGCGTCGTCGTCGGGCGCTCGAACCTGTTCGGCAAGCCGATGGCGCAGCTCCTGCTCGGCGCCAACGCGACGGTGACGATCTGCCACTCGCGCACGAGGGACCTCGGCGAGGTCTGCCGCCGCGCCGACGTGCTCATCGCGGCCGTCGGGGTGCCGCACCTGGTGAAGGGCGCCTGGGTCAAGCCGGGCGCTGTCGTCATCGACGTCGGCATGAACCGGCTCGAGAGCGGCCTCACTGGCGACGTGGACTTCGAGGCGGCCCAGGCTGCCGCGTCGGCGATCACCCCGGTCCCCGGCGGTGTCGGTCCCATGACGATTGCGTTGCTGTTGCGCAACACCCTGCAGGCCGCGCGCATGCAGCGAAGCGCTACGTTGCAGTCATGAGCCTCGCGCGCCTGCGTCTGGGGGAGATCATCGCCGCGGTCAGCGCCGTCGGCCTCCTCGTCGTGCTCGGCGCCGACTGGTTCGAGCTGCGCAGCAAGGTCGCGATCGTCGGTGCCACGAGCACGGGGTATGCGTCGCTGGGCTGGTTCGCCGACGCGCTGTTGATCTTCGCGGCGCTGACCTGCCTCGCGCTCGCCGCCGCGACGGTCTTCGAACGGGCGCCGAAGACACCGGTCGGGATCCAGACGATCGCGGTCGTCGCGACGTTTGTCGGGCTCATCTGCGTCGCGCTGCGCCTGGTCTTCCAGCCGAGCCTCGGCGTCGGCGCCGACGACACGAGCGTCGACCTCATGCCAGGCGCCTACCTCGGCTTCGCGTTCTCCCTGCTCATGTTCATCGGGGCGTGGATCTCGATCGGCGACGAGCGCACCGGCAGCCGGTTCTCGAAGGAGCAGACCGAGCGCGTGCTGAATCTTCCTGGGGTGGATCGCCCCGTACCGCTGAATGGAGAGGGCAGTTGATCGATCGTGAGCAGGTGCTCCACGTCGCGCGCCTCGCGCGGCTGGAGCTCACCGACGACGAGGTCGAGCACATGACCGGGGAGCTGCAGAAGGTCCTCGGGCACATCGACAAGATCGCCGAGCTCGACCTCGAGGGCGTCGAGCCCACCTCGCACGTCGTCGCCGTGGAGAACGCGCTGCGCGCCGACGAGCCCGAGCCGTCGCTGCCGCGTGACGTGGCGCTCGCGTCCGCTCCGGCCGTCTCCGATGACGGCTTCCTCGTGCCGAGCCCCCAAGCGTCATGAGCCGCCCCACAGACCTGACCGCCGTCGAGGCGGCCGCGGCCGTGCGCGCCGGGGAGCTGTCCGCCGCCGAGCTGTTCGACGCCTATCGCGAGCGCGCCGCCGCCGATGACCTCAACGCGTACACGTGGGTGGCCGACGCCGCGCCGTCCGAGGCTCCCGCGGCGGACGCCCCGCTCGCCGGCGTTCCCGTCGCCGTCAAGGACCTGTTCTGCACGGAAGGGATCCCGAGCCAGGCCGGCTCGCGCTACCTCGAGGGCTACTGCCCGCCGTACACGTCGACGGCTGTGCAGCGGCTGCTCGACGCCGGGGCGCCGGTGCTCGGCAAGACGAACCAGGACGAGTTCGCGATGGGCTCATCGAACGAGAACTCGGGCTACGGCCCCGTCCTCAACCCGTGGGATCACACCCGCGTGCCCGGCGGGTCGTCGGGCGGCAGCGCCGCGGCGGTCGCCGGCGGCAGCGCGCCCTGGGCGCTGGGCACCGATACGGGCGGCTCGATCCGCCAGCCGGCCGCCCTGACCGGGATCGTCGGCCTGAAGCCCACGTACGGGTCGATCAGTCGCTACGGCATGATCGCGTTCGCGTCGTCGCTCGACCAGGCCGGCCCGCTCACGCGCACCGTCGCCGACGCCGCACTGATGCTCCGGCACCTGCAGGGCGCCGACAGCCGCGACATGACGAGCGTCGGCCTGCGCGACGAGGTCGTCCTGCCGACGGCCGAGCGCCTGGACGGCATCCGCCTCGGCGTCCCCGAGGAGCTGCTCGGCGAGGGCATCGAGCCCGGTGTCCGTGCGGCGTTCGAGCAGTCGCTCGCGCTGGCTGAGGAACTCGGTGCGACGGTCGAGACCACCCACCTCCCGCACGCCCCACACGCCCTGAGCGCGTACTACATCCTCGCCCCGGCGGAGTGCTCGTCGAACCTCGCCCGGTTCGATGGCGTCCGCTACGGCGCGCGGGTCGACGCCGACACGCTCACGGACATGTACACCCGAACCCGTCACGACGGGTTCGGGCCCGAGGTCAAGCGCCGCATCATGCTCGGGACCTACGCGCTGTCGTCGGGCTACTACGACGCGTACTACGGCAAGGCGCAGCGGGTCCGCACGAAGATCGCCGAGGACTTCCGCGCGGCGTTCGAGCGCTTCGACTTCATCGTCACGCCCACGAGCCCGAACGTCGCGTTCGAGCTCGGCTCGAAGACCGACGACCCGCTGAGCATGTACCTCAACGACTTCTGCACCGTTCCGATGTCCCTGGCCGGGATCCCGGCGATCTCGATCCCGAACGGCCTTGCGGACGGCCTGCCGACCGGCCTCCAGCTCGCGGCGCCCGCCTTCGGGGAGAACAAGCTGCTCGAGGCAGCGCACGCACTCGAAGCAGCGCTCGGGTTCGAGCGCCTCGACCAGAAGACGGTGGCGGCATGAGCGCGGTCGAGTACGAGCCCGTCATCGGGCTGGAGATCCACGTCCAGCTCAAGACGAAGACCAAGATGTTCTGCGGCTGCGAGCTGAGCTTCGGCGACCCGCCGAACGTGCACACGTGCCCGCGGTGCCTGGGTCTGCCCGGCTCCCTGCCGCTGCCCAACGCGCGGGCGATCCACTACGGCCTGCTCATCGGGATGGCGCTCGAGTGCGAGCTCGCGCCGCGGTCGATCTTCCACCGCAAGAACTACTTCTATCCCGACCTGCCCAAGGGCTACCAGATCAGCCAGTACGACGAACCGCTCTGCGGGCCGGGCCGGCTGGGCGACGTGCGCATCCATCGCGTGCACCTCGAGGAGGACGCCGCGAAGCTCGTGCACGTCGGGGCGTCGGGGCGCATCCACGCCAGCGACGCGTCGGTCGTGGACTTCAACCGCGGTGGTACCCCGCTGGCCGAGATCGTCACCGAGCCCGACATCCGCTCGGCCGAGCACGCGCGCGAGTGGCTGACGCTGCTGCGCACCACGCTGCGCCAGCTCGGCGTCAGTGACGTGAACATGGAGGAAGGCTCGCTGCGCTGCGACGCCAACATCTCCATCCGCCCCAAGGGCCAGACCGAGTTCGGCACGAAGACCGAGCTGAAGAACATGAACTCGTTCCGCTTCATCGAGCGGGGCATCAAGGCCGAGATCGCCCGGCAGGAGGAGCTCCTGCGCAACGGCGAGGCCGTCGTGCAGGAGACGCTGCACTTCGATCCGCGGACGGAGGCCATCACGTCGCTGCGCTCGAAGGAGGAGGCGCACGACTACCGCTACTTCCCCGAGCCGGATCTCGTCCCGGTGACGATCACCGCCGACATGCTCGCGGGGGCGAAGGCCGAGCTGCCGGAGTTGCCGGCCGCGCGGCAGGAGCGCTTCGAGGCGCTTGGGCTGCAGGCCGACACCGCGCGGCAGCTGGCGTGGCGCAGCGAGCTGGGCGACTACTTCGAGGCGGCGCTCGGCGCCAACGGCGACAGCGGCTCACCGCAGGTCGTCGCCAACCTCGTGTGCAACGACCTGGTCGCGCGCATCGGCGACGCCGATCCCGCGACGTCAAAGGCCGAGCCGGGAGCGATCGCCGCGCTGGCGGGGCTCGTCGAGCGCAAGGCGGTGACCCCGGGCAACGCGCGGGTGGTCCTCGACAAGCTCGTGGCCGATGGTGGCGATCCCGCCGAGATCATCGAGGCCGAGGGGCTCGGCGCGATGGGCGACGGTGACGAGCTCGACGGGATCGTCGAGGCGGCGCTCGCTGCGAACGCCGACGCGGCGGAGAAGATCCGCGGCGGCAACATGAAGGCGATCGGCCCCATCATCGGGCACGTCATGCGCGAGACCAAGGGCCGCGCAGACGGCGGCGAGGTCACGCGAATCGTCCGCGAGAAGCTGGGCCTCTGACGGGCAGAGCGCGTAGCATCCCCGCGCTTTCACTGACCTGAGGAGGACATCGTGTCCACAACGACCGTGCGCCGGCTGGCCGGCGCCGGCCTCACCGCTGCCGCTCTGGCGCTCAGCGCATGCGGCGGCAGCGGCGACGACGACAAGAAGTTCATCGACGCATCGAACAAGGTGACGTCGGAGATCTCGTCGATCGGCACCGACATCGGCTCGACGGTCCAGGGCGCCGCCCAGCAGACCGACGCGCAGCTGCAGAAGCAGTTCACCGACCTCGCCGACCGCACGGGTAAGGCCGTCACGCAGCTCGACGACCTTGACGCGCCCAATGACGACATCGGCAAGACCGTCGACAGCCTGTCGGCCTCGCTGACCAAGGCCCAGAAGGATCTGGAGAACATCGCGACCGCCGCGGGGGCGAGCGACGCCAACGGCGCGAAGACCGCCACCGAGGCGCTCGTGAAGGACAGCCCCGCCGTCTCTGCCGGCAACAAGAAGCTCAAGACCGAGACCGCCGCGCTGGACAAGGACTCGTAGGACCCGCGCGGGTGCGCGCCAGGCTCTCGCCTGCGCGCACCCGCGGTCGTACCATCGGAGCTGTCCGCCCCGACACCCTGGAGGCTCCGATGTCGCGTCTCGTCCGCATGGACCACACCGGCCACACGACGCTCGCCGAATGGCACACCGGCGATCAGGCGTCGGTGGATGCTGCGGCCGCCGCGCTGCGCGCCGAGCTCGACCGCGGATACCTCGCGATGGTCTCGACCGGGCCCGGGCACGCCGAGCAGGTGCGCGAGCTGCCCGTCGGCGAGGCGACGGTGATCCTGCGACGGCCCATCAGCGGCGGCTGATCGGTGGCCGCCTCGCCGGAGGTGCTCCCGGAGGCCGCGGCGCTGCCGTGGCGCTCGCGGGTCGACGTCCGCCGCCTGCGCACCCTCGAGCTGTGGTGGTGGCTGACGACGGTCGCCCACGTCGTCCCGTTCCTCGCGGCGGCGGGCGTGCTGTTGTGGCTCGAGCCGCTGACCCTGCCGGTGGCGCTGCTCTGCGTCGCCCACGCGTGGGTCATCCCCGAGCTGTACGCCCAGCGCGGCGCCAACAACGTCGGGCCGCGCCGGCGCCCCGGCACGCGTCCGGGGGCCGAGCAGACGGCGATGGGGCTGCTCGGCGACCTGCTCGGCCACGACGAGCGCGACCTCATGACCCGCACCGGCCTCGCGCTCGAGCGCGGCGCCTTCGGCGTATGGCTGTTGGGGGAGGGCGGCGCGCTCCTGCTGCGGCCAGGCGGCCGCACGACGCTGTGCTGGTGCGTGCGCGCCGACGACCCCGAGCTTCCGGCGGGCGACCGGATCGCGCACCTGGTGCTCGCCCTGCGCGCCGACGAGGCGGGCTTCGCCACGGTCGCGAACCTCTCGTTCGCCGGGGCGACGTGGCGGGTGCGCCGCCGCGTGCCGGCGGCGATGCGACCCGCTCTCGACGCCGCGCGCGCCGTGGCGAAGTCCGACACGGTGTCGCACGCCGCCCGGTGAATCTGCTCCAGGCTGTCGGTACTGCGCGGGTCCGCGCGCACCGATCATGCTGGACATGACCCGTTCCTCCGCCGCCCAGCGCATCCTGCTCGTCCCGACGGCCCGCGCCGGCGAGGACGAAGCCCAGTACCGCCGCTACCGCATGGCCCGCCTGCGGATCGCCGAGAAGCGGGCCGAGCCTTCGGGCCGCTTCTCGCACCTCAAGCGCGCGCACGACTGACGATGCCGCGGCCCTATCCCGGGCCGCGTCTCGCGGTCGGTACCCTTGAGGGCATGTCTTCGGAGACCGGAACCGGCCCGTCCCTCATCGCTCGCGCGATCGCCGTCGTCGTCCTCATCGTCGCGGCCTACATCCTGCTGAAGCTCGTCATCGGGCTCGTATCCGCGCTGGTCTTCCCGGTGCTGTTGATCCTCGCGATCGTGGCGATCGCGTGGGCCGTGTCCGTGCTGAGGTAGCGCGATGTTCGCCGGCGGGGCGTACATCTTCATCGCCTTGTGCTTCGGGCTGGCCGGCGGGCTGATCGGCCGGATGAAGGGCAGCTCGTTCTTCATCTGGTTCCTCGTGAGCGCTGTCATCCCGTTCATCGGGCTGGCCTGCGCGATCCTCTACCGCAACGAGCACGACGAGCCGATGCGCCTGTGCCCGGGCTGCGGGACACCGCGCAAGGTCTACGAGGCGAAGTGCCTGACGTGCGGCTACGAGCTGGAGTACCCGTCCGAGGACGAGATCTTCCTGCCGCAGCACACCGCCCGCGCCTGAGAAATCCAGGAATCCGCTGGTACCCTGGACAGTCTGGCCGCCATCGTGCGGCCGCGACGCAATTCCGGAACGATCGAGCAGAAGAAAGGAGGTCGAGCATGCGTGCAGTGGATGCCGTGATCGAGTGCCTGAAGGCGGAGGGTGTCGAGGTCGTATTCGGCCTCCCCGGTGGCGCCAACCTTCCGCAGTACGACGCCTTCTATGACGCGGGCATCCGCCACGTGCTCGTCCGCCACGAAGCCGGCGGCGGTCACGCCGCGGCCGGCTACGCCAAAGCCACCGGCAAGGTGGGGGTGTGCTTCGCGACCTCCGGCCCCGGCGCCACGAACGTCGTGACGCCGATCGCCGACGCGATGATGGACTCCGTCCCGACGGTGTTCATCACGGGCCAGGTCCGCACGGACCTGCTCGGCACGGACGGCTTCCAGGAGGTCGACGTCGTCGGCGTGACGATGCCGATCGTCAAGCACAGCTTCATGATCCAGCATCCGCTCGAGATCCCGCGAGCGATTCACGAGGCGTTCCACCTCGCGCGCACGGGGCGTCCGGGCCCGGTCATCGTCGACATCCCGACCGACCTCGCGCGGGCGGAGATCCCGTACGAGCCCGTCACCGACGTGCACCTGCCCGGCTACCAGCCGACGCACGAGGGCAACACGAAGCAGATCCGCCAGGCGGCCAAGGCGCTCGCCGCGGCGCGCCGGCCCGTGCTCTACGTCGGCGGCGGCACGATCAACGCCAACGCCAGCGAGGAGGTCCGCGAGCTCGCGCGCTTGGACAACTTCCCGGTGACGTGCACGCTGATGGGCCTCGGCGCCTACCCGGCGCCCGACCCGCAGTGGCTCGGCATGCTCGGGATGCACGGCACGCGGACCGCGAACTACGCGATGGACGAGGCCGACCTCATCGTCGCGATCGGCGCGCGGTTCGACGACCGCATCACCGGCAAGCTGTCGGAGTTCGCGCCGCGGGCGAAGTTCGTCCACATCGACATCGATCCCGCCGAGATCAGCAAGAACATCCCGGCGCACATCCCGATCGTCGGTGACGCGAAGAACATCGTCGCCAAGCTCGTCAAGGAGTACCGGGCGCTCGAGGGTGTCGACCACACGCGCCTGGAGGCGTGGTGGGAGCGCATTCACGGCTGGCAGGAGAAGCACCCGCTGCGCTACGACGACACCGAAGGCGACGAGATCAAGCCGCAGCGGCTCATCGAGGCGCTCTACGAGGCGACCGGCGGCGACGCCATCGTCACGACCGACATCGGCCAGCATCAGATGTGGGCCGCCCAGTACTTCCACTTCGACCGGCCGCGTCGCTGGCTGCAGTCGGGTGGGCTCGGCACGATGGGCTTCGGTCTGCCGGCCGCGATGGGCGCGAAGGTCGGCATGCCCGGCGAGACGGTCATCTGCATCGCCGGCGACGGCTCGGTCCAGATGAACATGCAGGAGCTCGCCACCTGTGCCCAGGAGGGGATCGACATCAAGATCTTCATCTCCAACAACGGGTACCTCGGCATGGTCCGCCAGTGGCAGGAGCTGTTCTGGGACAAGCGCTACAGCCACGTGGACATGGGCCAGTTCCCGGACTTCGTCAAGCTCGCCGACGCGATGGGGGCCACGGGCTTCCGCTTCGAGAGCAAGGCGACGCTCGTCGAGGACATCAAGCAGGCGATCGCGACGCCCGGCCCGGTGATGGTCGACGTCCGGGTGACCCGCGAGGAGAACGTGTATCCGATGATCGCGCCCGGTGCCGCCGCGCGGGACATGGTGGGCTAGGTGACGGTCATGGGTGATCCCGGAACGAAGCAGGACCTCCTGAGCCTGGAGGATCTGGAGGCGGCGGGCGCGCTGCGCACCGGCCGCAAGCACGTCCTCTCGATCCTCGTCGAGAACAAGCCCGGCGTCCTGACCCGCATCGCGGGACTGTTCGCGCGCCGCGGGTTCAACATCGAGACGCTGACCGTCGGCCCGACGGACGACGATCAGATCTCGCGCGTCACGCTCACCGTGGATGGCGCGCTGCACCCGATCGATCAGGTCACGAAGCAGCTGCACAAGCTGATCAATGTCCTGAAGATCCGCGACCTCGAGCCCGAGGGGACGGTCGCCCGCGAACTGGCCCTGTTCAAGGTCGCCGCGGAAGGCGCCGCCCGCTCCGAAGTGATGCAGGTGTGCGACATCTTCCGCGGCAAGGTCGTCGACGTGACCCGCCGGTCGCTCATCGTCGAGGTGACGGGAACGACCGACAAGGTCGAGGCGTTCGAGCGGATGGTCCGTCCGTTCGGCCTCATCGAGATGATGCGGACGGGCGAGATCGCGATCTCGCGCGGCCGCTCGGAGACCTGAGATCGGCCAGCTGGGAGATCCGCGTCAGCGGATCTCCCGACTGGAACCGAGCGCCAAGCGCGAGCGTTCCAGCGCGTACTCGGTGTCGGTCAGCGCGCCGGTTGCCTTCAGCGCGTCGAGGCGGGCGAGGTGGTCGCTCGTCGACATCGCGGGCTTGGGCGTCGGCGGGGTCACGGTGATCTGCGGGACGGCGGCCGTCTGCGCGTAGGGGTTCACCATCGCGGTGTTGCGCAGGTAGTTCTCGGCGTTGCGGCGGGTCGTTGCGTCCGGCGTGGTGTCGTCGCCGCTGATTGCCTCCTTGATCGCGTACAGCGCCACGGGCAGGCCCATGAGCAGGAACAGCGGGCCGATGGTCCAGGCGGCGGCGTCGCTCCCCAGGCCGGGATCGCCGACCAGGGCGAAGGCCGTCGCGGTGGCGCCGGCGGGGACGAACATCATCGCCCAGCCCCAGGCAAAGCCGGTGAAGAACGACGTGATGATGCCGCCGGTCAGCCCGACGGCGAAGACGAGGCCCCAGGTCATCGCGTCATCGGTGCACTGGTTGGCGATCTCAAACGGTCCGCCTGAAGCGCAGGTGCCGATGCCGAGGAGGTGCCAGAGACCGAGCGACATCGCGATCGCGAAGTCGACGCTGAGGAAGCGGGCGACGAGCAGGCCGGCGGTGGAGCGGGGCGTGAACACGGGAGTCCTCCTGGGGACGAGCGGTCGGATGTCAGGTCCAACCCCGGGCGACCTCCTGACTTACGCCGCTCGTACGATTCATGCATGGCCGTGCGCGTCCAGTCCTCCGACCGCCCGCTGCTGGCGCCGTCCGACTGGGACCGGCTCGCGCAGCGTGTGACGGCGGCGCGCCGGCGTGCGGCGGCGCAGCAGGCCGACGGCGTGTTGGCGGCCGTGACCGTCCGGGTCGGCGACGGCCTCGATCCCACCGCGGTCGTGGCCGGGTCGCGAGCGCCCGGGGAGCCGTGGTTCGTCCTCGAGCAGCCTGAGCGCGACCAGGCCGCGATCGCCGCGCTCGGCTGCGCGGCGGCGCTCGAGGAACGAGGGCCCGAGCGCTTCACCCGCCTGGCTTCTCGCTGGCGGGCGCTCGCGGGCGCCGCGGTGTGCGATCCGCCGGACGGGCCGCGCGGGAGCGGCGTGGTGGCGGTCGGTGGGTTCGCGTTCGAGCACGACGGCGGGCAGACGCCGGAGTGGGGTCCGTTCGCGCCCGCGTCGCTCCACGTCCCCGTGCTCGCGTTCGCCCGCCGGGGCGACGAGGTGCGCCTCACCGTCACCGCCCGGGTGTGCCCCGACGACGATCCCGCCGCGGTCGTCGCAGCGCTGCGCGAGCGCGTCGACGGTCTCGCCTTCGACGGTCTGCCGCTCGTCGACCCGAGCCCGGCGACCCGGGCGCGTGTCCTGTCTGTCATGCCGCCGGCCCACTACGAGCAGGCCGTCGCGCGCGCGGTGGAGCGCATCAACGCGGGCGAGATGGTGAAGATCGTCCTCGCGCGCGAGGTCGACGTCCACGCGGCGTCCCCACACGATCCGGCCGCGATCCTCGGTGTGCTGCGGCAGACCTTCCCCTCCTGCTTCACCTTCGCCGTGGGGCGCGGGGACGTCACGTTCGTGGCCGCCAGCCCCGAGCTGCTCGTCCGCCGCGACGGACTGCGCGCGGGCACGCTGGCGCTCGCCGGATCGACGCGCCGCAGCGCGGAGCCGAGCGTCGACCGCCATCTTGCCGAGCAGCTCCTGCACTCGGCCAAGGATCGCGAGGAGCATCAGATCGTCATCCGGCGCATCACCGAGGCGCTGAGCCCGGTCAGCGTGTGGGTGACATCACCGGACGAGCCGGTCACGGTGCAGATGACGAACATCCAGCACCTCGCGACCCCGATTCGCGCGCAGCTCTCCGGGCCGGTCTCGGTGCTCGAGCTCGTCGGACGCTTGCACCCGACCCCGGCGGTGGGTGGCGAGCCGCTTGCCAAGGCCGCGCCGCTGATCCCGGCCCTGGAGGGCCTCGATCGCGGCTGGTACGCCGGCCCGGTGGGCTGGGTGGACACGAACGAGGACGGCGAGTTCTGCGTCGCGCTGCGGTGCGCACTGCTGCGCGGCGAGCTCGCGCGGCTCTACGCCGGCGTGGGTGTGGTGCGGGATTCCGACCCCGCGGCGGAGTTGGCGGAGACGGACGTGAAGCTTCAGGCGCTGCTGCCGGTTCTCAGCGGATAGCGCCCGCAAATACCCACTTTTCGGGTCGTCCGTTTGTCCATTACCGGTGTTCTAGTGGCGTGGCGGCGGGCACACTAGGAAGTCGCCGTGCAAGCGGCGGGGGCTGGGGAACGCGTGACCGCACTTCCGACAACGACGTCATGGCTGTGCCGGGATTCGCTCGGTCGCGACCGTCTGCTCGACATGGAGCGGCGGATCCGCCCCGCGCGGCGGGCGTATCTCGTGATGGTCGGCGTGGGGATCGCGCTGTTCGGCCCACTGTGGACGCTGGCGTTCCTGGCACTCGCAGGGGTCGGGTTCGCGTGGATGGAGCGCAAGCTGCCCGAGCGCCGGCACCCGGAGTATTCGATCGCGGCGGCCTGGTGCGTCGCCCAGATTGGCATCGGGTTCGTCATCGCGCTCACCGGGGCACCGATGAGCTACGCGATCGCCTGGCTGGCGATCCCGGTCACCACGCTGCCCGCCCGATTCAGCCTGACGGGCGTCATCGCGGGTGTGGGCTTCACCCTCGCCGTGCTGCTTGCGGCGACGATCGCGCCTGACCCGGCGGACGCCGCCGATCACTACCTCTACATCCTGTGCGCCGCCGTGGTGATCGTCAGCATCGCGATCTACGGCGTGCCGCTCATGACATCGGACACCGAGCACCGCAGCGGCTCGCTCATCGATCCGCTGACCGGGCTGCTCAACCGCACGCAGCTCGAGACGCGCTTCGAGGAGCTCGCCTACCAGGCGCAGGTGAGCGGGCAGCCGCTGGCGATGCTCATGTGCGACCTCGACCATTTCAAGGAGGTCAACGACGGGCACGGGCATGCCACAGGCGACGCGGTGCTGCGCGACGCGGCGTACGCGATCCGGCGCAACCTGCGGCCGTTCGACGTCGTGTACCGCCTCGGCGGCGAGGAGTTCCTCGCACTGCTGCCCGGCACGGGCCCGGTGCGGGCGATGGCGATCGCCGAGCGGCTGCGCAGCACCGTCGAGATCGGGCCGACGGGCGGGGTGTCCGTGACCGTGTCGGTGGGGGTCGCGGTCCTCTCCCCGGAGATCGAGGACCGCACGTACGCGACGATGTTCGCCCGCGCCGACGGCGCGCTCTACGCGGCGAAGGCGGCAGGGCGCAACCAGGTGGTGACCGCCGACCCGCCCGGCACGACGGCGAACCGCCTGTTCGTGCGCGAGGAGCGGCGGATGCGCAACCCCGAGCCGCTCCCCGAGGACGCCGGCTAGCGCGTGTCGAGGGCGGCGGAGACGGCCGCCCACACCTCGCGGTGCAGCGCGACGTTCGCGGCGCGCTCGGTGCGGACCTCGATGATCGTCGTGCGGTCCGAGGCCAGGGCGGCCTCGAGCGCGGCGTGGAACGCGGGGAGGTCCGCAGGCTCGACGTGGTCACAGCCGTAGAGATCGGCGGCCTTCGCGATCTCCAGGCCGGGCGGGGTCGCGACATGCTCCTCGAACGTCGACCGGTCGATGGTGGACAGCGGGAGGAACTCGAAGATCCCGCCGCCGTTGTTGTTGAGCACGACGATCGCCAGCGCTTGCCCGTGCCGTGTGGCGCAGAGCAGCGCAGAGAGGTCGTAGGCGAACGCGACGTCGCCGAGGAGGACGGCGACGGGCCCGTCGTGGCCGGCGGCGACCCCGAAGGCCGTGGCGAGCGTGCCGTCGATGCCGTTGGCGCCGCGGTTGGAGAGGACGCGAGCGGGCGCGTCGACGGGGGCGAAGGTCTCGACGTCGCGGATGGGCATCGAGGAGGCGACGACGAGCGCGGCGGTCTCCGGAAGCGCGCTGGTGATCGCCGCAGCGACCGTAGGTTCGCTGAGACCCTCGCCGAGGGCGGTGGCGATGCCCCGGGCGGCGGCGTCGTCGGCGTCGCGCCAGAGCTGCAGCCACCCGGGGTCCGCGGGCGCGAGCGGGTAGTCCGGTGGTGCGTAGGGTTGGCCGAGGAGGAGCATGACGCCGGCGAGCGAGCCGGGCGACCCGGGGATCACGTCGGTGAGGACACCGTCAGGGTCAGCCCACGCGCCGGGCTCGCCGAACGCCAGCTGCGGGCCGTCGAACGACGCGAGCCACTGCCGCAGGGGCTTCGAGGTGGGCAGATCTCCGACGCGCAGGACGAGGTCCGGTGTCGCCGGAGCCCCGTGACGCAGGAACGCGTCGTAGTGGGCGATGGCCGCGTCACCTGACCGGCAGCCGCTAAGAGGGTCCGCCAGCAGTGGCCAGCAGAGCTCCCGCGCGAACTCGACGATGAGCTCGGCTTCGGCGGGGTCGCGCAACCCACCGGCGACGATGACGCCGCGCCGCGCTGACATCAGCGCATCGGGCAGATTCCCGGCGGCGACCGGGGCGCGCCCGATCCGCACCCACGGGGCGCGGTCCGGGCGCCCCGGCTGGGGGTCCTCCGGCATCTCCGCCGGCGGGATCAGCGGCTCGCGCAGCGCCCAGTTGAGGTGGACCGGCCCCGGCCGGTCTCCGAAGCGGCCTTCGGCCGTCGCCACCGCGCGGCACGCCAGCGTCCTGATCCACCGCCCGCGCTCGGGCGTCGCCTCATGCGTCCCGACGTCGAAGAACCATCGCACCGCGTCGCCGTAGAGCTTGATCTGGTCGATCGCCTGGCCGGCGCCGACCTCCCGCAGCTCGGGTGGCCGGTCCGCGGTGATGACGATGAGCGGGACGCCCGCCTCGTGCGCCTCGATGACCGCGGGCAGGTACTGCGCCGCGGCGGTTCCCGAGGTGCACGTCAGCACGGCGGGACGGCCGGTCGCCTTCGCCAGCCCGAGGGCGAAGAAGCCCGCGACCCGCTCGTCGAGATGCGACCACGTGGTGATCTGCTCGTCTGCGGTCAACGCGAGCACGATCGGGCTCGACCTCGACCCAGGCGACGTGCATGCGCCCGCGACCGCGCACCGGCCGAGCTCGTCGGCGAAGGCGCGCAGGAGGAGGTGCGTGTCGGCGGGACCGGTCATGCTGGGGCGGTGTCCGAGCGGCTCGTCCTCCTCCACGGCTTCACCCAGACGGGGCGCGCGTGGGACGAGGTGATCGAGGCGCTGGGGCCGCAACGGTATACGGCCGTCGCGCCGGACCTGCGCGGCCACGGCTCGGCAGCTGGCGCGCGGCCGATCACGTTCGACGCCATCACCGCCGACATCCTCGCGCTCGGCGAGGCGAGCTTCGCGCTGTGCGGGTACTCGATGGGCGGGCGCATCGCGCTGCACGTCGCGCTGACCGCCCCCGACCGCGTGGACCGGCTCGTGCTCGTCGCGACCACCGCGGGCATCGAGGACGCCGCCGACCGCGCATCTCGTCGCGCCGCCGACGAGGCGCTCGCCGATCGGATGGAGCGGCAGTCGATCGAGGAGCTCGCCGCCGCGTGGGGTGATCAGCCGCTGTTCGCCGGCCAGTCCGGCGCGGTGCGGGCCAGAGCCGATGCCGATCGGCGCCGCAACGACCCTGCGGGCCTGGCCGCCTCGCTGCGCGGGATCGGCACGGGGGCGATGGTGCCGCTGTGGGACCGCCTGGGCGAGCTGACGATGCCCGTCGACGTCGTCGTCGGCGAAGAGGACGGGAAGTTCCTCGCACTCGGCGAGCGCCTGCGCGACGCGCTCCCGGCCGCCCGCCTCACCGTCGTCCCGGGTGCCGGCCACGCGCTTGCGCTTGAGCGGCCGCAGGCGATCGCCGACGTCCTCTCCCGCCCCGCCCACGCGAGCGTCTGATCACCGTCGCTCTGGCGACGGTGATCAGACGTTCGGCGGGGTCAGCGGCGCGCACAGGACGGCAGACGCCCGCGCAGGAAGCCCGCGACCGACCGGGTCGCGCAGTTGCGCAGGCTCGCGCCGTACACGGAGTGCCCGACGCCGACGGCCGTGACGACCGTCGCGTTGCCCAGCGTCGTCGCCAGACGCTGCGCGGCCTCCAGGGGCGTGCGCAGGTCGAGGAGCCCGGAGAGGACGAGGACGGGGACGGGCGTTGCCGCCGGCGGGTCGGCGGGCGCGGGGCGGACTGGTGCGGGCCACGTCGCGCACAGCGGCAGCAGGCCCGCCTCGATCGCGGCGTCTCGAGTGAACGGAGCGAACGCGGATTCAGGACGAGCGCCGAGCGCAGCGAGCGCCTGCTGACGCCGGACGGCCGGAGCGGCCGCGCGGTCCCACGCCAGCGGGGCCTCCTCGCACAGCGTCGCGGCGTAGAGCGCGGGGCTGAACTCGCGAATCGGGCCGATCTCGTTGAGCTCGTCCGTGTCGGCGGTCAGTTCGGCGAGCGCCTGCGGCCGGCCGGCCAGCGCGGCGCGGACCGCTCCTGGGTACGGATGCATGAGCTGCGGGACGAGGTCCGACGAGATCAACGTGCCGAGGATGCGGTCCTCGTCGAGGCGGATGCGGCGACCGCGGACGCGGACCGTCACCGGCTGCGCCTCGAGCCGGCGGGCCAGCCGCGCGACGTCGGCATCGGGGTTGGCGCCGCCGCCGGGGCAGCTCTCCCGGCACAGCTCGCGCAGCACGCGCGGGACGGCCGCGAACGTCTCTCCCACGAACGCATCAGCGTCGTCGGCGACGGCCGAGTCGAGGATGACCCGGTCCGTCCGGTCGGGAAACCTACGGGCGTATTCCACGGCGATCCGCGTCCCGTAGGACACGGCGAGGATCGCGAGCTTGGGGACGCCGAGCCGGATCCGCAGCGCCTCGAGGTCCTCGGCGGTGTCCGACGAGCGGTAGAACGCGCGGCGCACCCCGAGCGAGCGTCCGCACCCGCCGCCCGAGGCGGCCGGATCAACCGCAATGGCCCGCTCGAAGGCCGGGCAGCGCAGCAGGCCCGAGTCGCCCGACCCCCGGACGTCCACCGTGACGAATGTGCGCCGCACGCCGGTCAGGCCCAACAGGAGCCACCAGTCGCGGGTGAACGACACACCGCTCTGTCCGGGGCCTCCGGTGAGCATCACCAGCGGGGCGCTTCGACGGTCACGACCCTGGACTACGGCGGCGCGCATCGGGACCGTTCCCGGCACCGCGCCGGAGCGGTCGAGCGGCACCCGGACGGTCAGGCAGCGTGCTTCCCGTGGGCACGGGGCGGCGGCCGCCGCCGGAGCGGAAGCGACCGCGGCCAGCGCGGCGAGGGCCAGCAGGGCGGACAGGAGGCGACGGAGCACCCGCGCATTGTGCGGCCTGCTGCGGCGGCGCGCGCCGTCAGGCCAGCGGGTCGGCGAGCGCGACACGATTGCGGCTGCCCTTCGCGTCGAAGAGCGCGGCATCGGCGCGCGACAGCAGCTCCTCGCCGCTCTCGTCCGGGCGCAGCTCTGCGCAGCCGACGGTGATCGCCAGCGGCGCGCCGTCGGGCCGCTGCGAGTGCTCGCGCAGCGCCTCGACCACACGCACCGCCGCGCGTTCAGCGTGGACGATCGGCGTGTCGGGCATCAGGGCGACGAATTCGTCGCCGCCCCAGCGAAAGCAGCGGTCGGGGCGCCGCAGCTGGGCGCGCATCACCGAAGCGACCTCCTTGAGCAGGCGGTCGCCCTCGTGATGGCCGGCGCTGTCGTTGATGTCCTTGAAGTCGTCGAGGTCGAGGACGAGCGCGGAGAGCGGTCGGCGCGTGCGGCGCGTGACCTCCCGCTCGGCTCGGACCGCCTCGTCGAGCGCTCGGCGGTTGCCGAGGCCGGTGAGGACGTCCACGCGGGCCAGTCGGTCGGCCTGCGCGCGCTGGTCGGCCAGTTCGGTGCGCAGCTGCACGACGCGGGCCGTCCACGTCACGGAGGCGGCGCTGAGGCCACACAGGAGCGCGGCGCGGCCCAGCGCGACGGCGATCGCTTCGGCGGAGCCGTCGTGGACGAGCGGCAGGCCGAGGGCGACGAGACCGAGCGCCACCACGCCCGCGGCGACGCGCGGCGGCAGGATGATCGCCGCCATGAGTCCCAGGGCGATTGCGAGCTCGAGCGCCGCGGCTGCCGGACCGCTCAGCAGACCGATCAGCCCGATCGAGACGATGCCACCCGCGAGGGCGCCGACGCTCTCCCCGACGGTCGGCGCATCCTTCCGCCGGATGAGCAGCGCCATCACGACCCAGACCGCGGCGATCACGCCGAGGATGGCCCAGCCGGCGTCGCCGACGAGCAGCGTGGGCGGCGTGAGCGGGGCGAACGCCAGCAGGAGCACTGCTCCCCCCAGGGCGATCCAGGACGCCACGCGCGTCGCCAGACGCATGTCCAGGCCGCCGGTCAAAGGGGAGGTTCGGGGCGATTCCACGAGAAGACCAGGCAAATTGCCAGGAAGTGGTAGTGGCAATGCGCCAACTTATGCCATGAGGCCCGGCGCGAGCCCGATCGGCACCGCGCCATCGACGACCGCGAACTCCCCGGCAGGCTCGTCGAAGAGCGCGAGCGTGCCCAGGCCGCACGCCGGCAGCGTGCCCAGCGCCGCCGCGGCGTGCAGCGCGCCCGCGATCCCGATCGGCCCGTCGAATGTGGAGGCGATGTACGCCACGGCGCCGTGCGCGCGCACGAGTGAGGCGGCGGCGAGCAGGCCGGAGATGCCGCCGCAGCGCGTGAGCTTCAAGCAGACCGCGTCGGCCGCGCGCGACGCGATCGCGCCCGGCTCACTCGTGGTCTCGTCCATCGCGATGCGGACCGGCACGCGCTCGCGGACGGCCCGCAGCTCTTCGATGCCATGCACGGGCTCCTCGATGAGCTCGAGGCCGAAGGACGTCAGCTCACGGATGCGCATGACGGCCTCGTCGACGGTCCACGCGCCGTTGGCGTCGAGGCGCAGCTCGGGCTTCGGGCCGAGCGCCTCCCGCGCGGCGGCCACGCGCTCGACGTCGCCGTCGACGCCGACTTTGAGCTTGACGCACTGGTAGCCGGCCTCCGCCGCGGCGACGCACGCGGCCGCAGCCGACTCGGGGTCGATCGCGGTGATCGTCGCGTTGACCATGACCTCGTAGACCGGATCGTCGGTCAGGAGGTCGGCGACAGGCACTCCGGCGCGCCGGCCGGCGCGGGCCCACAGCGCGAGGTCGATCGCCGCGAGCGCCTGCGGAAGCGGATCTGCCGCCGCACACGCATCGAGAATCTCCCCGCCGGTCAGCTCATCGCCGCGCGCAAGGATCGGGGCATAGAGGTCGAGCGCCGCGGAGACGCGCTCCAGGCTCACGCCGTCGTACGGCTCCAGCGGCGCGGCCTCCCCACGGCCGGTCACCTGATCGCCCTCGACGAGGGACACCTCGAGGATGTGCCGCTCGGCGAGCTCGCCGTAGGCCATCACGACAGGCCGGCGGAACCGCAGGACCCGTTCGGCGACGTGGAGCTCCACGGGCTAGGAGAGCAGCACGCCGGCGGACAGCAGCACGCAGAACACGAGCTGCACCATCGCGGTCCGCGCGAGCGCCTCGTTGAGCGACGGGCCGTCGGTGTGGCTGCGGACGAACCCCACGAGCGGCACGGCCAGCGGGAGCGCCAGCCAGCACAGCAGCAGCCATGGGCCGAGCTCACCGAGGATCCATGGCACCGGCGCGATGAGGAACGCCACGTAGACCATCACCGCGTAGAGCGTGCGGGCCTTTTCGCGACCGAGCTTGACCGCGAGCGTGTTCTTGCCGGCGCGCCGGTCGGTGTCCGCATCGCGGATGTTGTTGACCACGAGGATCGCGGAGGCCAGCAGGCCGACGGGCACCGCGAGGATGATCGCCTCGATCGGCCAGTCCTCCAGCTGCGCGAACGCCGATCCCGCCACGGCGGCGAGCCCGAAGAAGATGAAGACGAACACCTCACCGAGCCCGGCGTAGCCGTAGGGCTTGGGGCCGCCGGTGTACAGCACGCCCGCAGCGATGGAGGCCACGCCGACGACGAGCAGCTCCCATCCGGCGACCGCGATGAGGTAGACGCCGCAGACCGTCGCCAGTCCGAAGGAGATCCACGTCGCGGTGAGCACCGCCTTGGGTGGGACGAGCCCGCCGGCGGTCACCCGCACCGGGCCGAGCCGGTCCTCGGTGTCGGCCCCCCGCCGGGCGTCGGAGTAGTCGTTGCTGAGGTTCGCGCCGACCTGGATGAAGAGCGCGCCCAGCAGGCACGCCACGAAGCGCGGGACGCTGAAGACGTCCTGCGTGGCGGCCACCGAGGTGCCGACGAGCACGGGCGCGACCGCCGCGGGAAGGGTCCGCGGCCGGGTCGCCTGCAGCCAGATGCGCGCGGCGTTCATGCGCGACGCGGAAACTTCGAGAAGTCGGGGGCGCGCTTCTCCTTGTACGCCTCGCGCCCCTCGCGGGCCTCGTCGGAGGCGTAAAACAGGAGGTTCGCGTCGTGGGCGAGCTGCTGGATGCCGGCGTAGCCGTCCTCGTGCGCGTTGAACGAGGACTTGACCAGGCGCAGGGCGAAGGGGGAGAGGGCCAGCATCTCCTGGCACCACTGGACCGTCTCCTCCTCGAGGCGGTCGAGCGGCACGACGGTGTTGACGAGGCCCATGTCGAGCGCCTGCTGCGCGTCGTACTGGCGGCACAGCAGCCAGATCTCCTTGGCCTTCTTCGGCCCGACGAGGTCGCGCAGCAGCGACGCGCCGAACCCGCCGTCCCAGGAGCCGACCTTCGGGCCGGTCTGGCCGAATCGCGCGTTGTCGGCGGCGATCGTCAGGTCGCAGACGAGGTGCAGCACGTGGCCGCCGCCGATCGCGTAGCCGGCCACCATGGCGACGACCGGCTTGGGCAGGCGCTTGATCTGGATCTGCAGGTCGGTGACATGGAAGCGGCCGACCGCCGTCGCCTTGCCGGGCTCGGTCAGGTAGCCCGTGTCGCCGCGGACGCGCTGGTCGCCGCCCGAGCAGAACGCGAGCGGGCCCTCGCCGGTGAGGACGATCACGCCGACGTTCGTGTCCTCACGTGCGATCTCCAGCGCCTGGGAGATCTCCATGAGCGTCTGGGGGCGGAACGCGTTGCGCACCTCGGGACGGTTGATCGTGATCTTCGCGATCCCCGCGTGGGGCTCGGCGGACGTCTCGAAGCGGATGTCCTCGTACCCGCCGGGGCCGGCGGGGTTCCACGTGACGGCTGGCATGCGCCGCACACTAACTTGAGCGGCGTGCTCCTCGATGCCTGGCTCAAGCGCGCGGGCGCCGAGCGTCGCTCCGTCCCCGGTGTCGTGACCGACTCGGGGACGATGACGTGGGGGATGCTCGACGGCGACGCGAGCGCCGTGGCGCGGCGCCTGCGGCAGGACGGGCTGGCTCCGGGGGGTCGTGTCGGGTTGGTCATGCCCTCGGGCCTCGAGTTCGCGACGGCGCTCTTCGGGGCGCTGCGCGCCGGTTGCGTTGCGGTGCCGGTTGATCCGCGGCTGGGCCCGGACGACCGGGACGCTCGCCTCGGTGGGTGCGATCTCGTCCTCGAGGAGCGGGCACCGTCGGCATCCTCCGGGGTCCTCCGTGTCGAGATCCCCCCGCGGGCAATGCCGGAGACCGCGATCGTCGTCCACACCTCCGGCACGACCTCCGCGCCCAAGCCCATCGAGCTGACGCACGCGAACTGGTGGTGGAGCGCTGCTGGCTCGGCCGTCGCCCTGGGCCACGACCCGCACGAGCGGTGGCTCTGCGCGATGCCGCTCTCGCACGTCGGCGGCCTGTCGATCGTGATCCGGGCGATGATCGGCGGGACGACCGCGATCCTCCAGCCGCGCTTCGACGCCGAACGCGTCGCCGGCGACCTCGCCGCCCCCGACGGCCCGACGCTGATCTCCGTCGTCCCGACCATGCTCGCGCGCCTGCTCGACGCCGGCCTGCGCCGCCCGCCGGCGCTCCGCGCCGTGCTTGTCGGCGGCGGCCCGATTCCGCCGGCGCTGCTCGAGCGTGCACAGGAGGCCGGCGTCCGGTGCGTGACGACCTACGGCATGACCGAGGCGTGTTCGCAGATCACCACTGGCGGCCCGCCGCTGTTCTGCACCCGCGTGCAGATCGGCGATGACGGCGAGATCCTCGTCCAGGGACCGACCGTCGCGCCGGGCGCGATCGCCGACGACGGGTGGCTGCACACCGGCGATCTCGGCGGGCGCGACGACGCGGGCAACCTTCGCGTCACCGGCCGGCTGGCCGACACGATCGTCACCGGCGGGGAGAACGTCGCGCCCGCGGAGGTCGAAGCGGTGCTCGAGGCGCATCCGGCGGTCGCCGAGGCCGGCGTCCACGGGCGGCCGGACGACGAGTGGGGCGAGGCCGTCGTGGCGACCGTCGTGCTGCGCGAGGGCATGCACGCCGACGCCGAGGACCTGCGTGCCCACGTTCGTGAGCGGCTCGCGCCGTTCAAGGTGCCCAAGGCGATCGCGTTCGCCGGGGCGTTGCCGAGGACCGCGTCTGGCAAGCTCATGCGCAGGGAGCTCTGAACCATGGACCACGACGCCTACCGCAAGCTGAGCATCGAGCGCTGGGAGCGCACCGCCTCGGGCTGGGGCGCGCAGCGCGAGCGCTGGTCGCGCGACACGGCGCCGGTGAGCTTCCGCATGGTCGAGCTTGCCGACCCACAGCCCGGTCAGACGATCGTCGAGCTGGCGTGCGGCGCCGCGGACGTCGGCTTGCTCGCGGCCGAGCTCGTCCGTCCCGGCGGCCGCGCGATCCTCACCGACGCCGCCGAGGGCATGCTCGACCTGGCGAAGGCCCGCGCCGCCGAGCTGGAGCTTCCCGGCGTGGAGCTCAAGGCCATGGACGCCGAGTGGATCGACCTGCCGGCCGCCAGCGCCGACGCGATCCTGTGCCGGTGGGGCTTCATGCTGCTCGCAGATCCCGGCGCCTCGCTGCGTGACTGCCGGCGGGTCCTGCGGCCCGGCGGCCGGCTCGTGCTGGCCGCGTGGGCGCCGTCGCACGAGAACCCGTGGCAGGAGATCGCCCGCGAGGAGGTGGCGCGGTTCACCGAACAGCCGCCGCCGACCGAGCCGGCCGCCGGCGTGCCCGACATGTTCGCCTGGCGCGATCCAGCGACGATCGCGACGGCGCTGCAGGACGCGGGGTTCGTCGATCCGCACGTCGAGCAGGTCGACATGACGCTGCGCTACGACGACGCCGACGACTGGTGGGACACGCTGCTGGACATGTCGGGCGCGCTCTACGACGCGCTCGTGCAGCTGACGCCCGAGCAGCGCGACGAGCTGCGTGACGCCGTCGACGCCCGCGCCCGGGAGGCGTCGAGGGCGGAGGACCGGCTCGAGCTGCCGGCTCGCACCAACGTCGCGATGGCCGAGGCCTGAACGCGCGCGGCGGGCGCCACGGCGCGAAGCGCGCGGCTGACCTAGACTCAGCCGCCTCATGATCTACGACGACGACGCAGACCTCAGCCACCTCGAGGGCAAGACCGTGGCCATCCTCGGCTACGGCTCCCAGGGCCACGCCCACGCCCAGAACCTCAAGGACTCCGGAGTCAACGTCGTCGTAGGCCTGCGCCCGGACTCGCGGTCGGTCGCCCACGCCAAGGGCCACGGCCTCGAGGTGCTGTCGATCGCCGACGCCGCCAGCAAGGGCGACATCGTGATGATCCTGCTGCCCGACGAGAAGCACGGCGAGGTCTGGAACTCCGAGATCAAGGACGGCATCGCGGAGGGCAACCTCCTGCTGTTCGGCCACGGCTTCTCCGTGCACTACGGCGAGATCGAGCCGCCCCCGGGCGTCGATGTCGCGCTGGCCGCGCCGAAGGGGCCCGGCCACCTCGTCCGCCGCCAGTACACCGAGGGCTCCGGCGTCCCGGGGCTCGTGGCGATCCACGTCGACGCAACGGGGAACGCACGCAACCTCGCCCTCGCCTACGCGAAGGGCATCGGCTGCACCCGCGGCGGCGTCATCGAGACGACGTTCAAGGACGAGACCGAAACGGACCTCTTCGGTGAGCAGGCCGTCCTGTGTGGCGGCGCGTCCGAGCTCGTCCAGGCGGGCTTCGACACACTCGTCGAGGCCGGGTACGACCCGCGCATGGCGTACTTCGAGTGCCTGCACGAGCTCAAGCTCATCGTCGACCTCATGTACGAGAAGGGCCTCGCGGGCATGCGGTACTCGATCTCGAACACCGCCGAGTACGGCGACTACACGCGCGGCAACCGCGTCGTGACCGCCGAGACGCGCGAGAACATGAAGAAGATCCTCAAGGAGATCCAGGACGGCGATTTCGCCCGCGAATGGATCGCCGAGAACCGCGCCGGCCAGGAGAACTTCCTCAGGATGCGCGACGAGCAGTCGAAGAAGCAGATCGAGGGCGTCGGTGCCGAGCTGCGCGCCCAGATGGACTGGATCAAGACCGAGTTCGACGACTGAGCGTCACCCTATGACCGACGGAGACCAGCCGGACACGCCGAAGGACGAGCAGTCCGGCTGGTTGCCGCCGTCGGCCCCTGGCGGCGCCGAGCCGCCGCAGTTCGGGCAGGCGCCGCCGCCTGCGCCGCAGGTCGAGGGCCTGCCGCCGTCGAACACGCCGATCTCGGGCGTTCCCCAGGCCCCGCCACCGGTGCAGCCCTACGGCGCGCCCCCGGCCTATCCGGTCCCGCAGTACCCACCGCCGCCCGCGCCCGGCGCGTACCCGGCGCCCGGCGGCGTCCAGCAGCCGCCCCCCGGCCAGCCGCCGACGCACTACGGCTGGCCCCAGCAGCCCCAGCCGGGGTGGTACCAGCCCGCTCCGGCCCGGCCGTCGAACGGCTCGGCGGTCGCCGCGCTCGTCCTCGGCATCGCGGGCATCCTCATCACGTTCTTCTTCGCGGGGTTCCTCTTCTTCGTCAGCCTCCCGTGCTCCATCGCGGCGTGGGTGCTCGGGGTCAAGGGCAAGAAGCTCGCGACGCCCAACCCGGAGCTCGAGCCGACGAAGCCCGCCGGCCGCGGGATGGCGCAGGCCGGGCTGATCTGCGGCATCGTCGGCATCGTCCTCGCCATCCTGGCGATCGTCTTCTGGGTCCTGCTGTTCACGCTCGGAGACTTCGACGTCAACGACTACGAGACCGCCCCCAGCGACGACCTCTTCGAGTCCGCCGTCGTGCTGGCGCGGGCCGTGACCATCCTGTTCCTCTGACGTCCGCGCGGGCCGTCGGCCCGCTATGCTCCGCCGCGCCGTCGCGACTGGCGCCTTCTGAGGGTGGAACCGACCACCGGGGAGCGACGGAGCAGCACCGATTCTTCCGCCGCGCGCCTGGGCATCCGTCGTCCACCTCGATGACTCCGATCCTGCGGAGGAACGCGATGACCAACGCCCCCACCGACACCGCGCTGCAGTTGCCCGACGACCTCAAGCCCGCCGACGGCCGGTTCGGCTGCGGGCCGTCGAAGGTTCGTCCGGCGCAGCTCGAGCACCTCCTCGCCGACGGCGCCGCCCTCATGGGCACGTCGCACCGGCAGAAGCCCGTGAAGGACCTCGTGGGCCGCGTGCGCGACGGCCTGTCGCAGCTCTTCTCGCTGCCCGACGGCTACGAGATCCTGCTCAGCAACGGCGGCACGACCGCGTTCTGGGATGCCGCCACCGCGGGTCTCGTCCGTGAGCGCTCGCTGCACCTGACCTACGGCGAGTTCAGCTCGAAGTTCGCCAAGGCGACGAAGCGCGCGCCGTTCCTCGGCGACCCGATCGTCGTGGAGGCCGACCCCGGTGACGCGCCCGCGCCGACCGCCGACCCGGCGGCCGATGTCATCGCCTGGGCGCACAACGAGACCTCGACCGGGGTGATGGTCCCGGTGCAGCGGCCCGCTGACGCCGGCGACGCGCTCGTCCTCATCGACGCGACCTCGGGCGCCGGCGGCCTGCCCGTCGACATCGCCCAGACCGACGTCTACTACTTCGCCCCGCAGAAGTCGTTCGCATCGGACGGCGGCCTGTGGCTGGCGGCCGTCAGCCCCGCCGCGCTGGAGCGCATCGACGAGATCGCCGCGCGCACGGACCGCTGGATCCCCGAGTTCCTCGCGCTGCCGACGGTCGTCGACAACTCGCGCAAGAACCAGACGTACAACACGCCCGCGGTCGCCACGCTCTTCCTCCTCGCCGACCAGGTCGAGTGGATGCTCGGCAACGGCGGGCTGGACTGGGCGGTCGGCCGCACCACCGAGTCGTCGAACGCGCTGTACGGCTGGGCCGAGGCGTCCTCGTACGCCACGCCGTTCGTCGCCGACCCGGCGAAGCGCTCGCTCGTCGTGGGCACGATCGACTTCAACGACGACGTGGACGCGGCCGCCGTCGCGAAGGTCCTGCGCGCCAACGGCGTCGTCGACGTCGAGCCGTACCGCAAGCTCGGGCGCAACCAGCTGCGGATCGCGATGTTCCCGGCCATCGAGCCGGACGACGTGCGGGCGCTGACCGCCTGCATCGACTTCGTTGTCGAGCGCCTCGGAGGCACGAACTGATGAAGGTCCTCGTCAAGGAGAAGATCGGCGACTCGGGCGTGCAGCTCCTGCGCGACGCCGGGTTCGAGGTGGATCTCGGCGTGGACTGGGATCAGGCCGAGCTCGAGCAGCGCATCGGCGACTACGAGGGCCTGCTCATCCGCTCGGCGACGAAGGTCACGCCCGAGCTCATGGAGAAGGCGACGAAGCTCAAGGCGATCGGCCGGGCGGGAGTCGGCGTCGACAACGTCGACGTGCCGGCCGCGACCAAGCGCGGGATCGTCGTCGCCAACGCGCCGCAGTCCAACGTCGTCACGGCCGCCGAGCACACGCTCGCGCTCCTGCTGGCGATGGCGCGCAACATCCCGCAGGCGCACCAGTCGCTCGTCGAGGGCCGCTGGGACCGCAGCAAGTACTCCGGCGTCGAGCTGCAGGACAAGACGCTCGGCATCCTCGGCTTCGGCCGGATCGGCCAGCTCGTCGCCCAGCGTGCGAAGGGCTTCGACATGAAGGTCATCGCGTTCGACCCGTTCGTCGGCGCCGAGCGCTACCGCGATCTCGGCGTCGAGAAGGCGGAGAACAGCGAGGCCGTCTACGCCGTCGCGGACTTCATCACCATCCACCTGCCCAAGACGCCCGAGACGCAGGGCTGGCTCAACGCCGAGGCCTTCGCCAAGATGAAGGACGGCGTGCGCATCCTGAACGTCGCGCGCGGTGGGCTGATCGTCGACGAAGACCTCAAGGCCGCGCTGGACAGCGGCAAGGTCGCCGGTGCCGCGCTCGACGTCTTCCCGTCCGAGCCGATCACCGAGTACCCGCTCTTCGGCTACCCCAACGTCGTCGTCACGCCGCACCTCGGCGCGTCGACGGCGGAGGCGACCGACCGCGCCGGCTACCAGGCCGCCGAGCAGGTCATCGCGGCGCTGAAGGGCGAGACCGTGAGCACCGCGGTGAACATCCCGTCGATCGCCGCGGAGGACATGGCGGTCCTCGGCCCGTTCCTCCCGCTCTGCCAGCAGCTCGGCAAGCTCGCGATGGGGCTGGTCGAGGGCTCGTCCGTCGACCGTTTCGAGCTCGAGTTCCTCGGCCGGATCGCCGAGCGCGACGTCCGGCCGCTGGGCATCAACGTCCTTCTGGGCGCGCTGAGCGGCCGCACGGAGGAGGAGCTCAACGAGGTCAACGTCCCGAGCATCGCCAAGGAGCGCGGGATCGAGGTCTCCGAGACGTCGAACCCCAGCGCGCGGGACTTCACCGACCTCGTCCGCGTCACCGCCGTGGCCGGCGACAAGCGCGCCCGCGTGGTCGGCACGACGCTCGGTCGGCAGAACCGCCCGCACCTCCTCGAGGCGTGGGACCAGCGGTTCAACGTGCAGCTCGAAGGCCACGTGACGCTCCTGTACTACCGGGACATGCCGGGGATCATCGGCAAGGTCGGCACGACGCTCGGCGAGGCGGGGATCAACGTCATCTCCGCTGCCGTCGGCCATCAGCGCGACGAGAAGCCCGACGACCAGCATGCCGTGATGATCGTCACCACCGACGTGCCGGTGCCCGACGACGTCCTCGAGGCGCTGCTCTCCGACGAGGCGTTCGTGGCCGGGCGCAGCGTCGCGCTCGACTGAGCGTCGCGAGCGTCTCCCCACGTCAGCGGCGGGCCGGCCCACGGTCCGCCGGCTGAGGCGGGGCGCGGCTGGCCGGGTTGTTGCGCGCTCCCGGCTGCGCTGGAGCGACAGACAGAATTCAGGCACGGCCACCACCGACCTGGTTGGGTCGGGTCGTGAAGCGGACCATGGTCGTGCTGCTGGCCGTCGCCGGGGCTCTGCTCGGCGCAGCGACGGCCTCCGCGGAAGTGCGCGGTGTCTCGGTCGGTCGGGTCTCCCTGGCCCCCGGCGGCGTCCCGATCGGCGTCGTCCGGGTGGTGCAGCGGGGCGCGACGACGGCGCCGAGCCGGCTCACGATCAGGATCGGCGAGTGGGGCGGCGAGTTCGTCGGCAGCTACACCGAGCCCGCCTGCGCGCGGCGCGGGACGTGCCGGCGCACCATCCCGGTCGCCGGCTTTGCCTCGCGTGCAGGCGCGCCGGTGCGGCTGAAGCCGCTGACGCTGTATCTCGTCAGCGCCGACGCCGGGCCGGGGCGGGCACCCGTGCTCACGGCGTTCGTGGCGGCCTGACGCCTACGCGGGCTCGGCGGACGCCACGCGGGTGAAGTCTGCCGAGAGCTTCTCGACGAGGCCGGGAAGCCCACCGGCCTCGGCGGCCAGCCGCCGCTGACGTGGCGCGCTGGCGTCGCTGAGGAGGATCGGGACGAGGTCGAGGTCGTCCTCGCACCCGAGGTCCTGGGCGTGCGGGCGGCAGGCCTGGAGCATCTTGTCCACGCGCTCGCGCAGGCTCACGCGGCCGCCGAGCTGCAGGTCGAGCAGGGCGACGCCCGTCCCGTCGCGCGCGGCGAGGAACCGGTTCTCGTCCAGCGCCTCGGGCGCGTGGACGAGGCGCTGATCGGCCCACCCCTCCTCGGACTCCAGCCGCGTCAGGCACTGGACGAACGCCACGAGCGCGCGGGTCGCGGTGCTCGTCGACTGCGCGTCCATGATCCGGATCTCGACGGTGCCGATCCTCGGCTGCAGGCGCACGTCCCACCACAGGAACGTCGGGTCGGGGAACGCTTCGCAGCGGATGAGCTGGTCGATCGCGCCGACGTACTCGTCGTAGTGGTGGAAGGGTCGCGGGATGCCGACGCGCGGGAAGGCCTGGAAGAGCGGGGTCCGCGCGGAGGCCAGCCCCGTGTCGCGCCCCTGCCAGAACGGCGAGTTGGCCGACAGCGCCAGCAGGATCGGCAGGTGGGCGCGCAGGTTGTTGAACGCCCGGATCGCGTGATCGGGGTCCGGGATGCCGACGTGCACGTGCAGGGCGAAGGTCGGCTCGCGCCGGGCGAGCTCGCGCATGGAGCCGAAGACCAGCTGATGGCGGGCCCGATCGGTGACGACCATCTCCTGCCAGACCGCGAAGGGGTGGGTGCCCGCGACCGCGGCCGCCAGCCCGATATCCCCGAGGACATCGGCCATGCCGCGTCGAAGCGACGTCAGCTCCTCCATCGCCGACTGGACGGTCTCGTGGACACCCGTCCCGAGCTCCACGGCGGCGGAATGGGTCTCCGACGAGACGTGTGCCGCGAGGTCGGGCGGCAGCGCGCGGAGGACGTCCGCGATGGCCTGCGCGAGCGACCAGCTCTGCGGGTCGAGGAGCATGACCTCTTCCTCGACGCCGACCGTGTAGGGCGGATGCGAGGGATCGCTGTTCCAGTGCGCCCAGTCGGTCATGTCAGCACTGTAGTCCTCGGACGGTCCCGGCCCGGCGATGGGGGCTCAGGCCGCGACGGCGCGCCGGCCGCGCCCCTCGCCGGCCGCTTCGATGAACGCCTCGAGGAGGGTGCGCTGCTCGGGGGTCTCGACGAGACTCTCGGCGTGCCACTGCACGCCGACGATGAACTGGCCGTCCGTCGCCTCGATCGCCTCGATCACGCCGTCGGCCGCCTCGCCGACCACGCGCAGGTCCCGTCCCAGCCGGTCGATCGCCTGGTGATGGAAGCTGTTGACCTCAATCTCGTCGCGGCCGAGCAGCGCGGCGGTCTCGCTGTCCTTGCGCAGCGAGACGTGGTGCGTGGTGACACGACCCGGTTCCTTCTGGCGGTGCTGGATGTCGCTCGGACGCTCGGTGGGAAGGTCCTGCACGAGCGTGCCCCCGCGCGCGACGTTGAGCGCCTGCATGCCCCGGCAGATGCACAGCACCGGGAGCCCTTCCTCCTGGGCGGCCTCGATGAGGGCGAGCTCGAACACATCGATCTCCTGCTCGGTCGGGCCGAGCTTCTCGTGCGGGTCGGCGCCGTAGACCGACGGATGCAGGTCCGGGCCGCCGGTCAGCACGAGGCCGTCGAGCCCGGTCAGCAGCGACGAGATCGCCTGCGGCTGGAGCGGGGGGACGATGACGGGGACACCCCCGGCCTTCTCGATCGCCGACGGGTAGGTGAGGTTCAGCGCGAGCTCCACCTCGGCCGGTTCGCTCTGGGCGAGGTGCTGCACGCGCTCGGGGCGCCGCAGCTCGGAGGTGGTGAGGCCGATGAGCGGCCTCGGTGACTGGCCGAAGGTCTTCATGCGGGTGGGGTGACCGTACTGCGATGCCCGGACTCCCGGGGTGATCGGTCGGACCGTCATGCGATGAAGCCTCGCGGGCGGACGCGATGTCCCGCTATCGCCGCGTGGCGAATCTCCGGCCCGCGTGGATGTACACCCGGTCCACCCGGCCTGGGACCGCGGTCCGAAGTGCGCCGCGACGACGTCACTCCGGGATACAGTCCGCCCATGGAGAGCACGGTTGCCTCGGAAAGCGCATCCGCCGCCGGTCCACCCGGGTCGGCCGCGGGGGAGAAGGGACTGAAGAAGGACGCGATCGGTCTCGTCTCCGGGATCGTCATCGGAGTGGCGTCGACCGCCCCCGGCTACTCACTGGCCGCGAGTCTCGGATTCGTCATCGGGATCTCCGGCATCGGTCTGCAATCGCCGGCGGTGATGATCGTCGCGTTCATCCCGATGCTGTTCATCGCCGCGGCGTATTACTGGATGAATCGCGCCGACCCAGATTGCGGGACGACGTTCACCTGGGTCACGCGGGCGATGGGGCCCTACCTCGGATGGATGGGCGGCTGGGGCATCGCGTGCGCGGGCACGATCGTGATGGCGAATCTCGCCCAGATTGCCGGCCTCTACACGTTCATCCTGTTCGGCTACGACGACCCGTCGACGTTCCTCGTGACACTTGTCGGCGTGCTGTTCATCGTCGCGATGACCTGGATCTGCGTCATCGGCATCGAGCTCTCCGCCACGACGCAGGTGGGCCTGCTGGGCGCCGAGATCATCACCCTGACGCTCTTCGCGGTCATCGCCCTGATCCAGGTCTGGACGGGCAACGCCGGGCCGAACGCCATCGATCCGTCGCTCAGCTGGCTCAATCCCTTCGAGATCGGCTCGTTCGACGCGCTGGTCAGCGGCGTCCTGATCGCGGTCTTCATCTACTGGGGCTGGGACAGCACGGTGACGGTCAACGAGGAGACCGTGGACTCGACACGCGCCCCCGGCAGGGCCGCACTCCTCTCGACGGTCATCCTCGTGCTCATTTACGTCATCGTGTCGGTGGCCGCGCAGGCGTGGGACGGAACGGAGGCACTGGCCGACCAGGACGACGCGCTCAGTGTGCTCGCCACCGAGGTCTTCGGCTCACCACTGGACAAGATCGTGATCATCGCGGTGCTCACGTCGGCGGCGGCGTCGTGCCAGACAACGATCCTGCCGAACGCGCGGACCGCCTTGTCGATGGCGCGCCAGGGGGCGTTCCCCAAGGCGTTGGGTGACGTCAGCCCCCGGTACCTCACGCCGCACGTGGCCACCATCGTGTTCGGCGCGCTCGCGGTGCTCTGGTACGTCGTGCTGACGATCGTCTCGGAGAACTTCCTCGCCGACTCGATTGCGGCGCTCGGCCTGATGATCGCCTTCTACTACGGCCTGACGGGGGTGGCGTGCGTCGTCTACTACCGCCGTCAGCTCCTGACGTCGCTGAAGACGTTCCTGATCGTCGGCGTCGCGCCTGCCCTCGGCGCGATCATGCTGCTGGGCATCTTCATCAAGTCGTGCGTGGACCTCTCGGATCCGGCCAATTCCGAGTCCGGCTCGTCCTGGTTCGGCGTTGGCCCGCCGCTCATCATCGGGCTCGGGTTCCTGCTCTTCGGCGTTTTCGTGATGCTCGGGTGGCGTGTCGGCCACCGGGCCTTCTTCCAGCGCAAGCTCGAGGTCGCCGATCCGTCCATCCTCAGCAACGCGCCGGCCGGGTCGGCGGGAGGTGCCTGATGGGAACGCTGGTCGTGGGCTATGACGGGTCGGACTGCGCGCGCGCCGCGCTCTCGACCGCCATCGATGTCGCACAGGCGTTCGGCGACGACGTGGTGGTGGTGTTCGCTTACGAGCTCAGCCGTCTCGGCGGTGAGGTCGAGGACTACGCCCGAGCGCTGCGCGAACGGGCCGAGGAGGTCATCAGCCACGCGGTCGATCAGGCCAGGGCTGTCGGCGTTGATGTCTCCACCGAGGTCACCGAGGAGAACCCGGCCCAAGCGCTCGTGGACATCGCCGCGGTCAAGCAGGCGCGTGCGATCGTCGTCGGCACTCGCGGTGAGCACCCGCTCAAGGGGGCGATCGTCGGGTCGACGCCGCACCGCCTGCTCCAGATCGCCGATCGGCCGGTGTTGGTCGTCCCTGACGTCTGATCCGCGACCGACTCCTGCATCGGCGAGCGCTGCTACGCTCGCCGGTGCATGGCGCGCACGCTCGACCTGCGACTTCTCCTGATCCTCCCCCGCTAGGGGGAGACGATGCGTGGCGGCCGCGATGCCGCAGACCAACACCCACAGGAGAACGTAGGACGAGCCCAGAAGGAGCAGCACGATGACGACGCCAGACCCCAACCGAGTACGCATCTTCGACACGACGCTTCGCGATGGCGAGCAGTCGCCGGGCATCTCGCTCAACGCGGCGGAGAAGCTCGAGATCGCCCAGCAGCTCGCGCGGCTCGGGGTCGACGTCATCGAGGCCGGCTTCCCGATCTCGTCGCCCGGCGACTTCGAGGCGGTTCGCGGCATCGCCCGTGACGTCCACGGTCCGGTGATCTGCGCGCTCGCTCGCGCGCAGGCCGGCGACATCGATCGCGCGTGGGAGGCGATCCGCGACTCCGAGCAGCCGCGGATCCACACGTTCATCTCGACGTCGGACATCCACATCGAGCACCAGCTGCAGTCCAACCGCGAGGACGTCAAGGGCCAGGCGCGCGCGGCCGTCGCGCACGCGCGGTCGCTGTGCGAGGACGTCGAGTTCTCCCCGATGGACGCCACCCGCGCGGACGTCGAGTACACCGCCGAGGTCGTCCAGATCGCGCTCGACGAGGGCGCCACGACGATCAACATCCCGGACACCGTCGGCTACACGATGCCCACGGAGTACGCCGCGTTCCTGACCCGGCTCTACGAGCTGGTCCCTGGCCTGAAGGACGTCACGCTGTCCGTGCACTGCCACGACGACCTCGGCCTGGCGGTGGCCAACTCGTTCGCCGGCGTGCAGGCGGGCGCGCGGCAGGTCGAGTGCGCGATCAACGGCATCGGCGAGCGCGCGGGCAACGCGTCGCTCGAGGAGATGGTGATGCTGCTGCACGTGCGCGGCGAGACCATCGGCCTGCACACCGGCGCGGTCACGACCGAGATCGCGCGCACTTCGCGCCTGGTCTCGCGCCTGACCGGCTACCCGGTGCAGCCGAACAAGGCGATCATCGGGCGCAACGCGTTCGCCCACGAGTCGGGCATCCACCAGGACGGCGTCCTGAAGGAGCGCACGACCTACGAGATCATGGACGCCCGGACCGTCGGCCTGTCGGCGAACGCCATCGTGCTGGGCAAGCACTCCGGCCGCCACGCGCTCAAGCAGGCGCTGGAGGAGCTCGGCTACCAGGTCGACGGCCAGGCGCTGCGCACGGCGTTTGACCGGTTCAAGGAGATCGCGGACAAGAAGAAGCAGGTCACGGCGATGGACCTCGAGGCGCTCGTCACCGACGAGCTGCGCGAGGAGCTCACCGACTACGAGCTGGTCAGCTTCCAGGTCGAGGACAGCACGGGCCGCCCGCCGCACGCGCGGGTGGAGGTCCGCCTGCCCGACGGGGAGACCGCCGTCGGCTCGTTCACCGGTGACGGCCCGGTCGACGCGATGTTCCACGCCGTCGGCGCCGCGATCGCCGTCGATGCGCGGCTGCGCGAGTTCCGCGTCGACGCCGTGACGGGCGGACAGGACGCGCTCGGTGAGGTCAGCGTCGTCGTCGAGCTGGGCGCCGCCGACAGCGCCGTGAACCAGAATCTGCCGGGCGTCGCGACCGGGGAGCGGTTCACCGGCTCGGGCCAGGCGCTGGCGACGGACATCCTCGAGGCGTCGGGCGTGGCGTTCCTGCGCGCGATCTCGATGGCCCAGCGCAAGGCGAAGCTCGGTACGGACGCGACCGCGTCGGTCGCGACCCCGTAGTCAGGCCGCGCGCTCGCCTCCTGCCTGGGGCGTCGCCAGTTCTCGACATCTGCTTCGATGCGCGACATGTCCTCACCTCTCAAGATCGTCGCCCTCGTTGCTGCGGGCATCGGCGCCCTCGCCCTCGTGATCGGCCTGGGCGCGACGGTGCTGTCCATCAAGGGCGTGGACTCCGGCTACGTCTGCGTGGTGCGCGAGGGCGGACCCTTCGACGGCCGGGCCATCAAGGAGGTCCGGCAGCCGGGCGAGGGCCCGAAGATCATCGGGCCCTTCAACAAGCAGGATTGCCTGCCCACGACTGAGCGCGACTCCAACGACGTCATCGAGGGTGATCAGCTCTTCCCGACCAAGGACTCCGTTCAGGTCGTCGTCGACGGCCAGGCGCTGTACTCGCTGACGACCGACGGCCCGAGGATCGAGAAGTTCTACAAGGCGTATGGGCGGCGCAAGTGGGGTGGTGCGAGCCTCTCCACCGACGAGGGGTGGCTGAACTTCCAGCGCCAGCGACTGGCCCCGGTCATCCTCGACGCCCAGCGCGAGGTGGTGGCCTCCTACGACTGCCAGGCCCTCAACAACCTCTGCCAGTACGTCCAGAACCCCGAGGCGGCCACCCAGACGACCAACACGGCCACCAAGGGGGATGAGAACACCCAGAACCTCTCGGCCGCGCAGCGCGCTCTCGCGAAGAAGATCAACGAGAAGCTCCGGGCCGCCTTCGGCGACGACTACTTCGAGAACGTCCGGTACCAGAACCTGCGCATACGGTTCGAGCCGGCCGTCCAAGGCGAGATCACGAAGGCTCAGACGCTGCGCACCCAGGCCGCCAACGCCAAGCTCGACGCCGATCGCAAGCGGGCTGAGGCCAAGGGCGAGGCTGACCGCAAAGTCGAGGTCGCCTCGGGCGAGCGCCGCGCCGCCTTCCAGCAGGCCAAGGCCTACCGGATCAACCCGACCCAGCGCGAGATCGACAAGCTCCGCGCCTTCTGCGGCGACGACGGATGCGACCCCAAGGTCATCGGCGGCTCCCTCGGTGACGTCATCACCAACCTCGATGGTGAGACGACCGCGGGCAAGTAGCCCGGACAACCGTGAAGCTCCTCCTCCTGCTGCTCGTGGTCGTCGTGGTCCTCGTCGGCCTGTGGATCTTGCTCAGCGTGCGCGGCCGGGACCGCCAGCCGCGGGCGTTGCGCGAGCGGTGGTCGATGCACGAGATCGCCAAGGGGGGGAAGGTCGATGTGATCCTCCTGCCGCCGCGCGGCTCGGGCGAGGAGCAGATCCGCCTTGCGCGGCTGGACCCCACGCTCGACGAGTTCTCGTCACGGCTCGAGGAAGCCCGGTCGGAGGCGTTGGAGAAGCTCGTGGCGCTCAACCGCCCGCGCTGACCCGCGCGAGCCCCAGCCCCTGCTCGTAGGCCCCCGCCAGCACGGCGGGGCGCCTGCGCTCGTCCATGAGGTCGAGGCCCATGACGTGCGCGACGTCGGACGCGGGGCCGATGACGCGGACCTTTGCGCCGCGGGCGCGCAGCGTCATCGCCTCGAGCGTCGTCATGGTCGTCATGGCCGCGCGCACCGCGGCGTACGGGCTCGTGCGGGCGAGCTGCAGGCTGGCGGTCGGGTTCAGGCACAGCACGCGGGTGCCGTGTCCGGCCGGCGCGACGTCGAGGTTCGTCACGCTCCAGACGGCGCCGTCGACGTACTCGCGATCCCCGATGCGGACGGGGCGGTGGATCCACGGCACGGCGCACGAGGCCGCGACCGCCTCGGCGACCTCCGCGCGTGGCGCGCCCGGCGAGCCGAAGACGACGCGCCGGCCCGTCCTGCGGTCGACGGCGCAGACCCGCAGCCGCCCGTCCCACTGGGCGCCGCGCCGCCGGACGAGCTCCTGCAGGTCGTCGTGGGAGGCGCGACCGGGCGGAAGCGCGCGCAGCGCCGCGGCGCGCAGGAACCGGCCGCTTGGCTTGGTGACCCCCAGGGCCGGCGTGGCCCACGGGGCCGCGACGGCGGCGGCGTAGCGCGCAGGGCCGGCGAGCAGCTGCATGGGACCGGAAGGGCGGGGGACGGGGAGCGGTGCGGCGCGCTCGTGGCCGCCGGGGCGGGTGGGGCGCCGCCCGGCGACCAGCGAAGACGCGACGAATGACCCCGCCGACGTGCCGATGAACGACTCGACCCGGCGGAAGTCGAGCCCGGCGCCGTCCTCGATGCCGGCGAGGAGCCCTTGGAGCCACGCGATCCCGAGCGTGCCACCGGCGCCAAGGACGAGGACGTCGGGGAGGTCGGAGGAGGGCGGGCTGGTCATCGGCACGCCGAATCTACCGCCGTGGCGCAGAACGCATGGTGAGCATGCAGAACTCGCCAAGGCGATCCTGTGGACATGCGTTTGAGATAACAGACGTCTGTGATACCGTACGCGTCATGGCCGCCACGGAGGAGACCGCCGTCCGCATCGGACCCCGCGTCCGCGCGTTGCGTGAGGCGATGGATCTCTCCTTGCGTGATCTGGCCGAGCGCAGCGGCGTGAGCGCGCCGATGCTCAGCCAGGTTGAACGCGGCGAGACGAGCCCGACGCTGCAGGTCGCCGCGCGCATCGCCGGCGGGCTCGACCTGCGGCTCAGCCAGCTGCTGCGCCTGGACGAAGGCGGCAGCGTCAGCATCGTGCGCGCGGACGATCGCAAACCCGGCGCATCGAGGCACGGCCACGCCTTCGAGGTGCTCACGCCCGCGCTGCCGGGCCAGCGCGCCGAGCTCTCCCGCCACACCCTGCAGCCCGGTATCGCCACCGGCGGCGCCGACGACCCGCCGATGCACGAGCCAGGTGCCCGCGAGATCGCGCTGGTCGAGCGTGGCGCCGTCGTCCTGGAGATCGACGGCGAGCGCCACGAGCTGCGCGCCGGCGACTGCGTGACCTTCGACGCCGATCTGCCCCACCACTTCGAGAACCCCGGAGACGAGGAGGCCGCGTTGCTGGCCGTCGTCGCCGCGGGCCTCCGCCGTTCCTAGCCCCCGAGAGGACCCCGATGACCCCGACCACGCTGTTCGACAAGCTCTGGGCCCGCCACGAGGTGGCGGAGAACCTCCTGTGGATCGACCTGCACCTCGTGCATGAGGTGACGAGCCCGCAGGCGTTCGACGGCCTGCGCCTCGCCGGGCGCAAGGTGCGCCGCCCCGACCGCACGCTCGCCACCGCCGACCACAACACGCCGACCGACGGCACGCCGGTCGCCGCGCAGATCAAGGACGCGCTGAGCCGCGTGCAGGTCCAGACCCTCGAGAAGAACTGCGAGGAGTTCGGGATCCCGGTCTACAGCCTCGGCTCGTTCCGCCAGGGCATCGTGCACGTCATCGGCCCTGAACTCGGCGTCACCCAGCCCGGCATGACGATCGTCTGCGGCGACAGCCACACCGCGACGCACGGCGCGTTCGGCGCGCTGGCGTTCGGCATCGGGACGAGCGAGGTCGAGCACGTCCTCGCCACGCAGTGCCTGGTCCAGCGCAAGCCCAAGAGCATGCAGATCCGCTACGAGGGCGACCTGGGCTTCGGCGTCACCGCGAAGGACCTCATCCTCGCCACGATCGGTCAGATGGGCGTCGCGGGCGCCACCGGCCACGTCGTCGAGTTCGCCGGCCCGGCGATCGAGAAGCTCTCGATGGAGGGCCGGATGACGGTCTGCAACATGACCATCGAGGGTGGCGGCCGCGCGGGCATGATCGCGCCGGACGACACGACGTTCGCCTGGTTCGAGCAGGACCGCCCAGGCTTCAAGGCGGCCGACCTCGAGAAGTTCGTCGAGGACTGGCGGACGCTGCGCACCGACGAGGGCGCGACGTTCGACACCGAGATCGTCGTCGACGCGTCGAAGATCAGCCCGCAGGTCACCTGGGGCACCACGCCGGACATGGTCGTCGGCGTGGCCGAGAGCGTCCCAGACCCTGAGGACCACGGCGATGAGCGCGCGCTGGAGTACATGGGCCTGAAGGCGGGCACGCCGATCCAGGACATCAAGCTCGACCGCGTCTTCATCGGCTCGTGCACGAACTCGCGCATCGGCGACCTGCGCGCCGCCGCGGAAGTCGTCAAGGGCCGCAAGGTGGCCTCGCACGTCAACGCGATGGTCGTTCCGGGCTCGCAGCAGGTCAAGAAGCAGGCCGAGGAGGAGGGCCTCGACGAGGTCTTCCGCGCCGCCGGCTTTGACTGGCGCGTCGCGGGCTGCTCGATGTGCCTGGGCATGAACCCGGACATCGCCGCGCCCGAGGAGCGTGTCGCGTCGACCTCGAACCGCAACTTCGAGGGCCGCCAGGGCCGCGGCGCCCGCACGCACCTCGTCAGCCCGAAGATGGCCGCCGCGGCCGCCATCGAGGGCCACTTCGTCGATATCCGCGACTGGAACTAGGAGGGGCCGAGATGGATCCCATCACCGTCATCAAGGGCAAGGTCTCGGTCCTCGACCGCGACGACGTCGACACCGACCAGATCATGCCCAAGCAGTTCCTCAAGCGGGTCGAGCGGACCGGCTTCGGCGAGTTCGTCTTCTACGACTGGCGCCAGGAGGAGGGCTGGGACCTGCCGCCCAACCCGATCCTCGTGACGGGCAACAACTTCGGCTGCGGCTCGTCGCGCGAGCACGCGCCATGGGGCCTGGAGGACTACGGCTTCAAGGCGATCGTCGCGCCGTCGTTCGCCGACATCTTCTTCTCGAACAGCACGAAGATCGGCCTGCTGCCGGTCATCGCCGATCAGGCGGTCTGCGACGCGCTGGCCGCGGCTGGCGAGGGGGAGATCGACCTGCCCAACCGCGAGATCCGCTGGGGCGGCGAGCAGCCGGGCAGCGCGACGTTCGAACTCGACGACGAGATCCACCATCGGCTCGTCAACGGGCTCGACGACATCGCGATCAGCCTGCTGCAGGACGAGGCGATCTCCGCGTACGAGGCCGGCGGTGAGCGCACCGGGCCGGTGACGACCGCGCTCTGAGCCGCCTGCAGGAGGAGGCCCACGCGGGGCGCGGTCCCGCGTAGGGTCTCCGTATGGAACCCAGAGATCGATCGGTGCTCGTGACCGGTGCCTCCCGGGGCATCGGTCGCGCGACGGCGGAGCGGCTGAGCCAGACCGGGTGGACGGTGTTCGCGGGCGTGCGCACCGCCGCCGACGCACCCGCTGGCACCACGCCGGTGGTCCTCGACCTCACTGACGAGGCGCAGATCGCCTCCCTTGCCGACGCGGTACCGGACCGGCTCGACGCGGTCGTCAACAACGCGGGCGTCGTCGTCGCGGGGCCGGTCGAGGCGCTGACGGCCGACGACCTCCGGCGCCAGTTCGAGATCAACGTCATCGGTCAGATCGCCGTGACGCGCGCGCTGCTGCCCAAGCTGCGGGCATCGCGCGGGCGGATCGTCTTCGTCTCCTCGGTCAGCGGGCGTATCTCGACGCCGATGACCGGCGTGTACTCCGCGTCGAAGTACGCGCTCGAGGCCCTCGCGGACGCGATGCGGGTGGAGCTGCGCCCGTGGGGCGTCACGATCTCGCTCGTCGAGCCCGGAGCGATCGACACGGATATGTGGAAGACCGCGCCCGAGATGATCGAGGAGACGTACGCGGCGCTCGCGCCGGAGTACCGGGAGCTGTACGACGGGCATGTCGCCGGCATGCGCAAGACCGTCCGCTTCATCCAGAAGCAGGCGTCGCCTCCGGCGACGGTCGTCGCCGCGGTCGAGAAGGCGCTCACGGCGAGCCGGCCGAAGGCGCGCTACGTCGTCGGCGCCGACTCGAGGGCGCAGCTCGCGGCGAAGGCCGTGCTGCCGACCGCCGCGTTCGACGCGATCATCGCGAGGGGGACGGGAACGCCGAAGTCCTCCTGACCGACGGTCATGCGGACGCGGTTGCCTCCTCGAGGTGGTCGACAAGGGCGTCGACCGCGTCCGGCCAGAACATCGTCCCCGCGCAGCGCCGCAGCTCCTCGATGGCCTGATCCTCCGGCATGGCCGCGCGATATGGGCGGTCGGACACCATCGCGTGGAACGCGTCGCACGTCAGCGTGATACGGCTGGGGATCGGGATCTCCTCGCCGGCGAGGCCGTCGGGGTAGCCGGTCCCGTCCCACCGCTCGTGCTCGGCGCGGATCGCCGGCCCCAGGTGAGCCAGGGTCTCCAGCCGGGCGATCATGTCGGCGCCGAGTCCGGGGTGCGTGCGCATGATCTCCCACTCGGCGTCGGTGAGCGGCCCGGGCTTGCGCAGGACCGCGTCCGGGATGCCCACCTTGCCGAGGTCGTGCAGGAGGGCGACCTGCTCGACCGCTTCGAGCGCCTCGGCGTCGAGGCCCAGCCGCGTGGCGACGGCTCGCGCGAGGTCGACGACCGCCTGGGAGTGATCGCCCGTGTACTCGTCCCGACCCTCCAGCGCCGCCAGGAGCGCCTGGAGGCTGGCGGTCTCCATCTCTCGCCGGCGCAGGACGCGCAGCGCTTTGCGGAACGCGAGCTCGTCGGCGACGATCTGCGCGAGGAACTCCACGACATCCACGTCGCGATCGTCGAGTTCCCGGGCCGGACTGTGCCGCAGGCAGCAGAACGCGCCGCGCACGCCACCGTCCAGGACGAGCGGGACCCCGACGTAGGCGCCGATGCCCAAGTCGGACGTGGCCGGAAGGTCGGCGACGGCGGGCTCCTGTGATGCGTCGGGGATTGCGCGCGGCATCCGTCCGTCGAGCATCCGGACGCAGTAGCTGTCGGCCGCCGCGACGGAGTCTCCCTCGGAGATCTCCCAGTTGGCCTTGTCGCCGGCCACGACCCTCAGGACCTCGCGATCGGCGGTGAACTCGGTGATCCACGCGATCTCCATCCCGAGCCGGTCGCGGGCGAGATCGAGGGCGCCGGCGATGATGTCCCGGGCCTCGTCGTCGATCTCCCCGAGAGCGCTGGCACCGCCGAGTGTTCTGGCAACCACGACACAAACTCCCTTCGTCGTCCCGCCAGGTGTATACCCCCTTTCGGCGTATCGGCGCGCAGGTCAACTAGGGTCTTCTGCCGCCATGGCACCCAAGATCGTCACCCTCCCCGGCGACGGCATCGGCCCCGAGATCCTCGCGCCGACCGTCGGAATCCTTGAACAGCTGCTCGGCGACGTCGAGTTCGAGGAGCACCTCTTCGGCGGCGCCTCGATCGACGCGCACGGCACCGCGCTCACCGACGAGGTCGAGGCCGCATGCAAGGGCGCCGACGCCGTCCTGCTCGCCGCCGTCGGCGGGCCGAAGTGGGACACGACCGATCCGAATGCGCCGCGCCCCGAGCAGGGGCTGCTGGGCCTGCGTAAGGCGCTCGGGCTCTACGCGAACCTCCGGCCGGTCCGCCCGCTGCCCGCGCTGTATGACGCCAGCGCCCTGAAGCGCGAGGTCATCGACGGAACTGACCTGCTCGTCGTCCGCGAGCTGACCGGCGGCATCTACTTCGGCGAGAAGACCCGGACCGCGACGGACGCGTCGGATCTCTGCCACTACACCACCGCCGAGGTCGAGCGGATCGCCCGCACCGCGTTCGAGTCCGCACGCCTGCGCGGCAAGCGGGTCGCCTCGGTCGACAAGGCCAACGTCCTGGAGACCTCGCGCCAGTGGCGCCAGGTCGTCCACGAGGTCCACGCCGCCGACTACAGCGACATCGAGCTCGAGGACGTCCTCGTCGACAACTGCGCGATGCAGCTCATCGCGCGCCCGTCGAGTTTCGACGTCATCGTCACCGAGAACCTCTTCGGCGACATCCTCAGCGACGAGGCCGCGATGCTCACGGGCTCCATCGGCATGCTGCCCAGCGCATCGCTCGGCGCCGCCGGCGATCCGGGCCTGTTCGAGCCCGTCCACGGCTCGGCGCCCGACATCGCCGGCACGGGCGCGGCCAACCCGCTGGCGATGTTCCTGTCAGCCGCGATGCTGCTGCGTCACGGCCTCGGTCGCGAAGCGGAGGCCACGGCCCTAGAATCGGCGGTCGACGCCGCGCTGGCCGACGGCCTGCGCACGAAGGACCTGGGGGGGACGGCGGGCACCGCCGAGGCCACCCAGGCGGTCCTTTCCCACCTGTAGACCTCTCGAGGAGCCAACGTGCAGCAAGCGGATCTCATCTGGATGAACGGCCAGCTCATCCCGTGGGACGACGCGAAGGTCCACGTCCTCACCCACGGGCTGCACTACGGCACGTCCGTCTTCGAGGGGGTCCGCTGCTACGACACGGAGATCGGCCCGGCGGTGTTCCGCCACAGGGAGCACATCGACCGTCTGTTCAAGTCGGCCGAGCTCTACTACATGCCGATTCCGTTCACGCACGACCAGCTCCGCGATGCGACGAACGCGACGATCTCCGGCAACGGGCTGCGCTCGTGCTACATCCGCCCGCTCGTCTTCCGCGGCTACGGCCAGATGGGACTGTTCCCGCTCGACGCGCCGGTCGACGTGATGATCGCGTGCTGGGAGTGGGGCGCCTACCTCGGCGAGGAGGGCAAGCGCAACGGCATCCGGGCGAAGGTCAGCTCGTGGCGGCGCATCAGCTCGCAGTCGCTCATCCCGCAGGCGAAGGCCGGCGGCCAGTACCTCAACAGCGTCCTGGCGAAGATCGAGATCCAGAAGGCCGGCTACGAGGAGGCGATCCTCCTCGACGAGCGCGGCAACGTCTGCGAGGGCTCGGGCGAGAACATCTTCGTCGTCCGCGACGGCAAGATCTACACGCCGCCGCTCACGGCCTCGATCCTCAACGGCATCAGCCGCGATTCGGCGATCACGATCGCCCAGGACCTCGGCTTCGAGGTCATCGAGCACGACATCTCGCGTGCGTCGATCTACCTCGCCGACGAGGTCTTCATGACCGGCACGGCCGCGGAGCTCGTCCCGGTCCGCGAGATCGACGACCACGCGGTTGGCACCGGCCGGCCGGGCGAGGTCACGCTCGCGATCCAGAAGGTCTTCGAGGACGCCCTGCACGGGCGCGACCCCAAGTACCGCGACTGGCTCGATCCGGTGCCGGTCTCGGCTGAGGTAGCCTGAATCTCAGCCATGGGCACCTTCACGGCGATTCGGCGAATTCGGCAGGCGGTCTGAGCGCGCGCACGCGCTCATGCCGCCGTTCCCGCGTTCCTGCCGATCACCTAGCCTGAAGGAGTCCCGCCCATGACCCAGATCCAGCTCTACGACGCCACCCTGCGCGACGGCATGCAGGGGGAGGGCATGTCGCTGACCGCGGCCGAGAAGCTGCGCGTCGTCCACAAGCTCGACGAGCTCGGCGTCCACCTCATCGAGGCCGGCTTTCCGGCGTCGAATCCCAAGGAGGAAGAGCTCTTCGCGCTGCTCGCGCGCGAGACGTTCGTCAACGCGGAGATCGCCGCGTTCGGGATGACCCGCCGGCGCGACGTCAGCGCCGCCGAGGATCCTGCGCTGCGCGTCCTCGTCGAGAGCTTCGCCCCGGTCTGCACGATCGTCGGCAAGACGTGGGGCCTGCACCTGGAGAAGGTCGTGCGGGTCGACCGCGAGGAGAACCTCGCGATGATCGCCGAGTCTGTCGCCTACCTCCGCGAACAGGGCAAGCGCGTGGTCTACGACGCCGAGCACTTCTTCGACGCCTGGCGCGATGACGCGGACTACGCGCTGCGGTGCTTGCGTGCAGCGGCCGAGTCCGGGGCCGAGACCCTTGCGCTGTGCGACACGAACGGGTCGTCGCTGCCGCACCAGATCGCCGCGGCCACCGCGCGCGTCGTCGAGGAGCTGGGGGACGCGGTCCGCATCGGCATCCACTGTCACAACGACGCGGAGTGCGGCGTCGCCAACTCGCTGGCCGCCGTCGACGCCGGCGCCCGTCAGGTCCAGGGCACGATGAACGGCATCGGCGAGCGCACCGGCAACGCGAACCTCACGTCGATCATCGCGAACCTCGAGCTGAAGATGGGCTACGAGGCGCTGCCCGCGGGCCACCTCGAGAAGCTCACCGCAGCCGCGCACTTCGTCGACGAGCTCTTGAACATCGCGCCGGACCCCAACCAGCCGTACGTCGGCCGCAATGCCTTTGCGCACAAGGGCGGCCTCCACGTCGCCGGCGTCCGCGCGGACGCCTCGACCATCGAGCACGTGGATCCCGAGACCGTCGGCAACCACCGCGACCTGCTGGTCTCCGAGCTCGCCGGCAAGGCGACGGTGGTCGAGAAGGCCGAGGAGGCGGGCCTGACGCTCAGCGACGCCGCGGCCGCGCAGGTCATCGAGCGCGTGAAGGAACTCGAGCACGAGGGCCACCAGTTCGAAGCGGCCGACGCCTCGTTCGAGCTGCTCATGCGCAAGGAGTCCGGCGAGTACGAGCCGCTGTTCCGCCTGGAGAGTTGGCGCGTGATCATCGAGAAGCGCGCCGACGGCAAGGTCGACACCGAGGCGACGATCAAGCTGTGGGCCGACGGCGAGCGCTACGTCCACACTGCCGAGGGCAACGGCCCGGTCCACGCGCTCGACGCCGCGCTGCGCGGGGCGATCACGGCGCGCCACCCGCACCTCGCCGACATCGAGCTCGTGAACTTCAAGGTCCGCATCCTCGACGAGACGAAGGGCTCGGACGCGCGCATCAGAGTGCTCGTCGACGCGTCGGACGGCGTCGAGACGTGGGGCTCGATCGGCGTGTCGACGAACCTCATCGAGGCGTCCTGGCAGGCGCTGGTCGACTCGCTCGAGCACCCGATGCAGCCCGGGCGGGCCGCGCAGACGGTGGCCCAGGCCGCGACGCGCACGACGTGAGCGTCGATCAGGACATCGTTCCCGTCGCCCAGCCGGTCCTCGGGCCGGAGGAGGAGGCGGGCGTTCTCGAGGTGCTCCGGTCCGGCTACCTGTCACTGGGCCCGCGCGTGCCGGCCTTCGAGGAGGCGTTCGCCTCGCGGGTGGGCGCGACGTGCGCCAGCGCCGTGTCGAGCGGAACCGCCGGGCTGCACCTCGCCCTGCGCGCGGTGGGCGTCAAGGACGGCGACGAAGTCGTCACCTCGCCGTTCTCCTTCGTCGCCAGCGCCAACGTCGCGCTGTTCGAGCGGGCGCGGCCGGTGTTCGCCGACATCGACCCGGTGACGCTCACGCTCGACCCCGACGCCGCGGCCGCCGCGATTACGGATCGCACCACCGCCATCCTGCCCGTCCACATCTTCGGATGGCCGGCCGAGCTCGACGCGCTGCGCCGTCACGGCCTGCCGATCGTCGAGGACGCGTGTGAGGCGCTCGGCGCGCAGCATCCCGACGGCACGCCCGTCGGCGGCACCGGTGATCCGGCGGTGTTCGCCTTCTACGCGAACAAGCAGATCACCACCGGCGAGGGCGGGCTCGTGACGATGGGCGACCCGGAGATGAAGGTCCGGATCGACTCGGAGCGCAACCAGGGCCGGGCGCCGAACATGGACTGGCTCGACCACGACCGCCTGGGGTTCAACTACCGGCTGTCGGACATCGCGTGCGCGATCGGCCTGGCTCAGCTCGGCCGGCTCGACGACCTGCTCGCGGGCCGCGCCCGCGTGGCCGCCCGCTACCGCGAGGCGCTCGCCGGCATCGATGACCTCACGCTGCCCTGCGAGGATCACGGCGGGCGCAGGCGGGGGTGGTTCGTGTTCGTCGTGCAGCTGCCGCGCCGCGTCGATCGCGACGAGACGATCCGGGCGCTGCGCGACGTGGGCATCCAGAGCAAGCCGTACCTGCCGGCGATCCATCTCATGAGCTTCTACCGCGAGCGCTTCGGCCACCGCGAGGGGGAGTTCCCCGTGTGCGAGGACGTGGCGGCGCGATCCATCGCGCTGCCGTTCTTCCCGCGCATGACCGACGGCCAGGTCGAGCGCGTGGCGACGAGCCTGCGCGCCATCTTGGAAGGATGAGGGCATGTCGCGCTTCTCGCTCCCGCAGGATCCGATCTTCCAGCAGCTGAACACGTCCCTCGGCTACGACCGGCGTCTGTGGCCGCACGACATCGCGCAGTCGCGCGCGCACGCCTCGATGCTCGCGGCCCAGGGGATCATCAGCGAGGACGAGCGTGACGAGATCCTGCGCGGACTCGACGCCGTCGCCGCCGAGCTCGAGGGCGGGGGGTTCGATTTCGACGGCGGCGACGAGGACATCCACATGGCCGTCGAGCGGCGGCTGACGGAGATCGTCGGCCGCGCGGGCGGCAAGCTGCACACCGCGCGCTCGCGCAACGACCAGGTCGTCACGGATCTCGCGATGTTCGTCCGGGCCGAGGCCGCCGCGACGGCCGAGCTCACGCAGGAGCTCGCGCGTACGCTCCTCGACGTGGCCGAGGCGCATCTCGACTGGCCGCTGCCCGGTTACACGCACCTGCAGCGCGCCCAGCCGGTCTACCTCTCGCACCACCTGCTGGCCTACGTGTGGATGCTGCTGCGCGACCGCGCCCGGCTGCGCTTCGCCGCCGAACAGGCCTCCGTGCTGCCGCTCGGCGCTGGGGCGCTGGCCGGCGTGAACTTCGACACCGACCGCCGCTTCGTCGCGCGGGAGCTCGGCTTCGCTTCCGTCGCGCCGAACTCCATCGACGCGGTTTCCAACCGCGACTTCGCGTACGACTTCCTGCACGCGCTGTCGGTGTGCGCGACCCACCTGTCGCGGCTCGGGTCCGAGCTCGTCATCTGGAGCAGCGAGGAGTTCGGGTTCGTGACGATGAGCGACGCCTGGAGCAGCGGTTCGTCGATCATGCCGCAGAAGAAGAACCCCGACGCCGCCGAGCTCCTGCGGGCCAAGGCGCCGCGGGTCGTCGCGCACATGACCGCGCTGCACGGGGTGATGCACGCGCTGCCTCTGACCTACAACAAGGATCTGCAGGAGGACAAGGAGCACCTGTTCGACGCCGTCGACACGGTGAACCTCTCGCTGCGCGCCGCCACGGGGATGATCGGCACGGCGACGTTCCACGCCGACCGGATGCGCGAGGCGGCCGCCGACGAGCTCATCGCCGCGACCGACCTCGCCGATCTGCTGGTCAAGCGCGGCGTGCCGTTCCGCGAGTGCCACGGGATCGTCGCCGGTCTCGTCCGCGACGCGGTCGACAACGGTCGGGCGCTGTCGTCGTTCAGCTCGGAGGAGCTGCTGGCCCACAGCGAGCATCTCGACGACGGCGTTGCCGAGGTGCTGCAGCAGTCGTCGTGGCTGGAGAGCAAGGTCTCAGAAGGCGGCACCTCGCTGGCCCGGGTGCGCGAGCAGCTCGCCGCCGCCCGCGACGCGTTGTCGTGAGTGAGCTGCCGGCCGCGCTGCGCCTACCGGTCGACGAGGCCGCACCGGCGCTGCTCGGCCACACGGTGACCGTGGGCGACTGCGCGGGCGTCATCGTCGAGACTGAGGCCTACCACGAGACCGAGCCCGCGTGCCACGCGTACGTCGGCCGGACCTCCCGCACGGAGGTCCTGTTCCATGCGCCCGGCACGTGGTACGTCTACCGGTCGTACGGCATCCACGCGCTGCTTAACGCGGTCGTCGAGGAGGAAGGCGTCGGCGCCGCGGTGCTCATCCGGGCGCTCGAGCCGCTGCGGGGTCTCGACGCGATGCGCGCCCGGCGCGGGGTCACCGCACGCAGCGACTTCGACCTCTGCTCGGGGCCGGGCAAGCTCAGCCAGGCGCTCGGATTCGACCTGGAAGCCAACGGGACGGACGTCCTGGGCGGACCGATCCGCCTGGGTCCGCCGCCTCCGGGCTGGACCTCGCTCGACGTCCTCGCGGGCCCGCGCATCGGGATCACGAAGGCGACGGAGCTCCCATGGCGCTTCTCGGTCGCCGGCAATCGCCACGTGTCGCGACCGCGCCCCGCCGGCTGACCGATTTGGCAGGATCTGTCGTCGTGACGCCCGACCTCGCCGACCTCACCCGTCTGCGGCGCGTGCGCGACCGGATGGACCGTGAGTACGCCCAGCCGCTCGACGTCGACGCGCTCGCGCGCGATGCGCACATGTCGCCGGGGCACTTCAGCCGCCAGTTCAAGGCGGCGTACGGCGAGTCGCCCTACAGCTATCTCATGACCCGCCGCATCGAGCGCGCGATGGCGCTGCTGCGCCGCGGCGACCTGTCGGTCACGGAGGTCTGCTTCGAGGTCGGCTGCACGTCGCTCGGGACGTTCAGCACCCGCTTCACCGAACTCGTCGGCGTCCCTCCGAGCGTCTACCGCGATGCATCATCCGACGCCACGCAGGGCATGCCCGCATGTGTCGCCAAGCAGGTGACGCGACCGATCAGGAATCGAGAAGCGCGCCCGGCGGGCCGCTCGTAGCGTTGCACCCCATGAACATCTCCATCCACCAGGTCATGCTGCCGCAGGACGATCCCGACGCCGCGCTGCGCTTCTACCGCGACGTCCTGGGCTTCGAGGTCCGCAACGACGTGGGCTACAACGACATGCGCTGGATCACGGTGGGGCCGCCCGGCCAGCCCGAGACGGGCATCGTCCTGTACCCGCCGTCGGCGACCCCGGGGATCACCGAGACCGAGCAGCAGACGATCACGGAGATGATGGCCAAGGGGACGTTCGCGAGCATCAACCTCGCGAGCACCGAGCTCGATGCGACGTTCGAGCGCCTGCAGGCCGCCGGCGCCGACGTCGTCCAGGAGCCGACCGACCAGCCGTACGGGCTGCGCGACTGCGCCTTCCGTGACCCCGCGGGCAACCTCCTCCGCATCCAGCAGCTGACGTAGCGCGTGCACGCGGCGGACACTCACGACCTCATCCGCGTCCAGGGCGCGCGGGTCAACAACCTGCAGGACGTCAGCGTCGAGATCCCCAAGCGCCGGCTCACCGTCTTCACCGGCGTCTCGGGCTCGGGCAAGAGCTCGCTCGTCTTCGAGACGATCGCTGCGGAGTCGCAGCGGCTCATCAACGAGACCTACAGCGCGTTCGTCCAGGGCTTCATGCCGCGGATGGACCGGCCCGAGGTCGACGTGCTGGACGGCCTGACGCCCGCGATCATCGTCGACCAGGAGCGGATGGGCTCGAACCCCCGATCCACCGTCGGCACCGCCACCGACGCCAACGCGATGCTGCGGATCCTCTTCAGCCGCCTCGGTGAGCCGCACATCGGCTCGCCCAACGCGTACGCGTTCAACGTGCCGTCCGTCACGGCCAAGGGCGGGATGACCGTGGAGGTCGGCTCGAAGAAGACGAAGGCCGTCAGCTTTCAGCGCACCGGCGGGATGTGCCCGCGCTGCGAGGGGCTGGGGACCGTCAACGATCTCGACCTGTCGCAGATCTTCGACGAGACGAAGTCGCTCAACGAGGGCGCCATCACCGTCCCCGGCTACACGAAGGACGGCTGGATGGTCCGGACGTACTCGGAGTCCGGCTTTCTCGACCCCGACAAGCCGATCGGGAAGTTCACGAAGAAGGAACGCGAGGACTTCCTCTTCAAGGAGCCCGTCAAGATCAAGGCCAAGGGGATCAACGTCACCTACGAGGGGCTGATCCCCAAGCTGCAGAAGTCGTTCTTCTCGAAGGATCGCGACGCGCTGCAGCCCCATATCCGGGCGTTTGTGGAGCGCGCCGCCACCTTCACCACGTGCCCGGAGTGCGACGGGACCCGGCTGGCCGAGGGTGCGCGCTCCTCCAAGATCGCGGGCATCAGCATCGCCGACGCCTGCGCGATGGAGATCCGCGACCTCGCGGCGTGGGTCCGTGACCTCGACGAGCCGTCGGTGGCGCCGCTGCTGGCCGGCCTGGGTGACCTCCTCGAGGCGTTCGTCGACATCGGCCTCGGCTACCTCTCGCTGGACCGTCCGCCGGGGACCCTCTCTGGCGGTGAGGCCCAGCGGACGAAGATGATCCGCCACCTCGGCTCGTCGCTGACAGACGTCACGTACGTCTTCGATGAGCCCACGGTGGGTCTGCATCCCCACGACATCGAGCGGATGAACGCGTTGCTGCTGCAGCTGCGCGACAAGGGCAACACGGTCCTCGTCGTCGAGCACAAGCCCGAGACGATCGCGATCGCCGACCACGTGGTCGACCTCGGGCCGGGCGCGGGCGCAGCGGGCGGCACGATCACGTTCGAGGGCTCGATCGACGCGCTGCGCGCCAGCGACACCCGCACCGGCCGCCACCTCGACGACCGCGCCGAGCTCAAGCCGTCGGTCCGCGAGCCTTCCGGCATGCTGGAGATCCGCGGGGCGGCGACGCACAACCTTCGGGACGTCGACGTCGACATCCCACTCGGGACCCTCGTCGTCGTCACCGGGGTCGCCGGGTCGGGCAAGAGCTCGCTGATCCACGGCTCGGTCGCCCGCAGGGAAGGCGTCGTCGCCATCGACCAGAGCGCCATCCGGGGGTCGCGGCGCAGCAGCCCCGCCACCTACACCGGGCTGCTCGACCCAATTCGCAAGGCGTTCGCGAAGGCCAACGGCGTCAAGCCCGCGCTGTTCAGCGCGAACTCCGAGGGCGCATGCCCGGTGTGCAACGGCGCCGGGGTGATCTTCACGGAACTCGGGTTCATGGAGACCGTCACGACGACGTGTGAGGAGTGCGCCGGCAAGGGCTTCCAGGCGGCGGTGCTCGAGTACACGCTCGGCGGCCGCGACATTACGGAGGTGCTCGCGATGTCTGTCGACGACGCGACCACGTTCTTCGGCGAAGGCGACGCGCGCACTCCGGCCGCCCACAAGGTCCTCGCGGGCCTCGCCGACGTCGGCCTGGGCTACCTGACGATCGGCCAGCCGCTCACGACGCTCTCCGGCGGTGAGCGCCAGCGGCTGAAACTCGCCACGCATCTCGCTGAGGACGGCGGGATCTACGTGCTCGACGAGCCCACGAGCGGCCTGCATCTGGCGGACGTCGCGCAGCTGCTCGGGCTCCTCGACCGGCTTGTCGACGCCGGCAAGTCCGTGATCGTCATCGAGCACCACCAGGCGGTGATGGCGCACGCCGACTGGATCATCGACCTCGGGCCCGGGGCCGGCCACGACGGCGGTCGCATCGTCTTCGAGGGCACTCCCGCAGACCTCGTCGCGGCCGGGAGCACCCTCACCGGCGAGCACCTCGCCGCGTACGTTGGCGCGGCGGGCTAGCCCGTCGAGGGCGTCGCCCCGCCCGTGGGCGCGGCGCCGCCGGTGCCCGGCGTGCTCGGGGCGGGGGTGGGGGCCGGAGTAGGTGTCGGCGTCGGAGCCGGCGCGGGCGTCTGCGTTCCGCCGCCGCCACCGGTCGTCCCGCCGCCGGTCGTGCCGCCGCCGGTGCCGTCGCCGGTCCCGCCGCCGGTGGTGCCGCCGCCATCGGTGCCGCCACCCTGCTTCTTCGTGCCGCCCGTCTCGCCGCCGGCCTCACCGGTCGTGCCGGTGCCGCCGCCGTCGGTCAGCGGCGCCTCCGGCGTCGACTCGCCGAGCTGTTCGCCGCCGTCGACGGTCTCCGGGCCGAGGCCGAGGTCCTGGCAGCGCTGGGTCTTCTTCTGCTTCTCGCTCTTGCAACGCGACTTCGCGCGCTCCTCGTCGAGCGACAGCGCCGATGTCATGAAGTCGTGCCAGATCGCGGCGGGGTACGTGCCGCCCGCGACGGAATCACCCTGCCACTCGGTCTTCATGGGCTGCACCTTGTCGGCGTAGCCGACCCAGACCGCCACGGTGTAGCGCTCGGTCGACCCGACGAACCACGCGTCGCCGTAGTCCTCGGTCGTGCCGGTCTTGCCCCACGCGCGGACGTCCGGGATCGCCGCGCGCTTGGCCGTGCCGCTCGTCACCACGGACTGCAGGATGTTCACCGCGGAGTCGGCGACGGCAGGAGAGAGGATCCGGTAGCGCTCCGCCTTGTTCTTGGCCAACACGTCGTCGCGGTTGGAGCGCAGACGGACCGAGCGGATCCCGACGGGCCCGCGGTCGCGGGTGCCCAGCGTGCCGGTGACGAGCTTGCCGCCCGTGGCGAACGTCTCGTACGCATGCGCCATGTCGAGGGCGGTGACCCCCTGCTTCAGGCCGCCCAGCGTGATGGCGTAGTTGCGCGACACCGGCGTGCGAATCCCCATCCGCTCGGCAAGCCGCGCCACCTTCTTGATGCCGACCTGGATGCCGACCGCCGCGTAGACCGAGTTGTCCGAGAACGTGGTTGCGCCGGCGAGGGACTGCGCGCCCGCGTAGTTGCCCTCGTAGTTGTTGACGATGAACTTCTCCTTGCCGCCGGTGTTCGGCACGGTGAACTCGCGCTTGCGCGACGGCCACACCGAGCCGGGGCTGATGCCCGCGCGCAGCGCGGCGGCCAGGACGAACGGCTTGAACGACGAGCCGGGCTGGCGCTGGCCCTGCGTGGCGAGATTGAACGGCTTCTCGTCGTAGTCACGGCCGCCGACCATCGCGCGCACCTCGCCGGTGCCGTTGTCGATGACGACCATCGACGCCGACGGGCCGTTGGGATTGCCCAGCCACTTGTTGACCGAGGCCTCGGCGCGCTCCTGCAGGTCGAGGTCGAGCGTGGTCTGGATGCGCAGCCCGCCTTCGAACGCGCGGCGCGGCCCGTAGCGCTCGGCGAGCTGCTGGCGAACCCAGCTGGCGAAGTAGCCCGCGCCGGGCGTCACCGCGCGCAGTCGCGGCGGGCTGATTTGGCTGGGGGCGGGCAGCGGCTCGGTGATCCCGCGCTGGTAGTCCGTCGCGGTGATGTAGCCCTGCTCGTACATCCGCTGCAGGACGAGGTTGCGGCGCTTCTTGGCCGACTGCGGACGGGTGACGGGGTCGTAGGCCGTCGGGTTGGACACGACCCCCGCGATCAGCGCCGCCTCGTAGGGCTTGAGCTCGGCCGCGCAGCGTCGGCCGCCCTTCACACCGCAGTCCTGGTGGTTGATGTCCTGCCCGAAGTACGTGCGCGCGGCCGATTCGATGCCGTACGCGCCGTTGCCGAAGTAGATGGAGTTCAGGTACTCCGTGAGGATCTTGTCCTTCGACCACTTTCGTGAGAGGTGGAACGCCAGGGCCGCCTCGCGCAGCTTGTTGAACAGCGTGCGCTGATCCTGGTTCTTGATGGCGTTCTTGACGAACTGCTGCGTGATCGTGGAGCCGCCCTGGACGGCAGAGCCGCCGGCCATCACGTCCTGGACGAGTGCACGGCCGGTGCCGCGCAGGTCCACGCCGGGATGCTCGTAGTAGCGCCGGTCCTCGATGGCGATGATCGCGTGCTTCATCGCCGGCGAGATCTCGTCGTCGTTGACGATGATCCGGCCGGTGTTCGACGTCAGCAGCGCGAGCGGCTGCCCGTTGACGTCGGTCATGAGCGAATTCTGCGCCTTGCGGTACTCGGCGCGGTTCTCCAGCGCCGGCAGATCGGAGGCGACGGCCATCATCATCCCGAAGACCATCGACACGCCTGCGAGCAGGCCGAGGCCGAGCAGGATGAAGAGCAGTCGCAGCTTCTTCACCCGCGGCTTGACCGGAGGGATGTCGGGTCCGTACACGCTCATAGCGGAGCGGGGTGCGACCCTTGGACCGCCTGGGTCCGGGCCGCGAAAAGCCGGGCGTTTCGGCCCGGCCGCAGGCAGTCAGTCTACCATTGGCCCGGATGGCCTCCGCCTCCGAAGACGCGACCTTCCTGTCCCGCAACGCCGTGGATTGCCTGCCTGCCGGGGCACTGCAGGACAAGCTGGCGGCGGGCCGCCCGCTCCGGGTCAAGCTCGGGCTCGACCCGACCGCACCGGACATCCACCTCGGACACGTCGTCGTCCTGCAGAAGCTCCGCGAGTTCCAGGATCGAGGCCACCTTGTCGTCCTGATCGTCGGGGACTACACCGCGCGCGTCGGCGACCCGAGCGGCCGTTCCTCGACCCGCCCGCAGCTCTCCGGCGACGACATCGACGCGAACGCGC
>CAMCUD010000023.1:70000-76645 GCA_945878865.1 Bifidobacterium breve
CGAAAGACGACGTATAGGGGCTGACGCCTGCCCGGTGCCGGAAGGTTACGTGGAGGTGTTAGGGCTTGACCCGAAGCACCGAAGCTAAGCCCCGGTAAACGGCGGCCGTAACTATAACGGTCCTAAGGTAGCGAAATTCCTTGTCGGGTAAGTTCCGACCTGCACGAATGGCGTAACGACTTGGGCGCTGTCTCAACGAGGGGCTCGGTGAAATTGCAGTCTCGGTGAAGATGCCGAGTACCCGCGGCTAGACGGAAAGACCCCGTGAACCTTTACTACAGCTTGGTATTGGTGTTCGGTGCATCTCGTTCAGGATAGGTGGGAGTCTTTGAAGCGCCGGCTGCGGCTGGCGTGGAGACAACCTTGAGATACCACCCTTGGTGTATTGGACATCTAACAGGGCGCCATGAATCTGGGCCCTGAACAGTGCCAGGTGGGTAGTTTGACTGGGGCGGTCGCCTCCCAAAATGTAACGGAGGCGCACAAAGGTTCCCTCAGCACGGTTGGAAATCGTGCGTAGAGTGCAAAGGCAGCAAGGGAGCTTGACTGCGAGACTGACAGGTCGAGCAGGTGCGAAAGCAGGTCTTAGTGATCCGGCGGTAGCAAGTGGAAGTGCCGTCGCTCAACGGATAAAAGGTACTCCGGGGATAACAGGCTTATCGGGCCCAAGAGTCCACATCGACGGCCCGGTTTGGCACCTCGATGTCGGCTCGTCGCATCCTGGGGCTGGAGTAGGTCCCAAGGGTTGGGCTGTTCGCCCATTAAAGCGGTACGCGAGCTGGGTTCAGAACGTCGTGAGACAGTTCGGTCCCTATCTGCCGTGGGCGTTGGAGAATTGAGAGGATTTGCCCCTAGTACGAGAGGACCGGGGTGAACGGGCCTCTGGTGTAGCTGTTGTTCTGCCAAGAGCATCGCAGCTTAGCTACGCCCGGATCGGATAACCGCTGAAGGCATCTAAGCGGGAAGCCGGCCTCAAGATGAGTTCTCCCATCTCCTTGAGAGAGTAAGAGTCCTGGTAGACCACCAGGTTGATAGGCCAGATCTGGAAGCGCCGTGAGGTGTGAAGGAGACTGGTACTAATGACTCGAGGGCTTGACGGATATTTTTAGTGGTACTCGTTTTCGTGGCTTTGTGCAGTTTTGAGGGGCCGCCGGGAGCTCTCAGGAGTTTCCGGTGGTTATTGCGTGAGGGAAACACCTCTTCCCATTCCGAACAGAGCAGTTAAGCCTCACAGCGCCGATGGTACTTGGCTTGAAAGGGCCCGGGAGAGTAGGACGCCGCCGGTTTAGTTTCACGAGCCGCCTTCGGGCGGCTCGTGTCCGTTAAGGACCGCCCAGGTTCAGCCGCGGGGCGTGTGGCACCGATTCGCGTCGAGCGACGGTGTCAGCATGCCGGGGCGGCGCGGTGCTCGCGGGAGGGCTGGCACGCGCGGGGCGTCGGGGCGAGTGCCCGAGCACGACGCGGACGCCAGGGAGGCGCCTGCGCGCGACCCGGAGCCGTCTCCAGCGCGGGCGAGTTCCTCCGCCCGCGCCTCGAGCTCCGGGTCCGCGAGCAGCAGGAGCTCGCGTGCGATGGCAGCGGCTCCCTGCACGGCGCCCTTCGCGGCGCTCGCGGCTTGTCGCGCCGCCGGCGCGAATCGCGCACGACGGTTGCCGGCTGGTGCGCCTCCCAAGCGACCAGACTCCGGCACCGTGTCGAGGCCGCGGTCAGCGCGTGAGGGGAACTCCCACGAGAGGCCCTCTGGGGCGAAGATCGGCGGCTGTTCTGCACGGGCGAACATCTGTTCGAGAAGGTACGTTCGCGATCGGACGGACCAGCGGGTTTGCAGGCGATCTTGCAGGCGGGCTTGAGGAGTACCCTGACCGGCCATGGTGCATCTACGGATCGTGGTGCCGACCACGAGCACGGAGGCCGCGGTCGACGTGTTGCGCTCCAACGCGTCGGTCTGCAACGTGATCCTGCTCGCCGGCGCGGGCATCTCGCCGCCCGGTGACGTGATTCTCTGCGACGTCGCGCCAGAGGACGCGTCCGTGGTCGTCGCGGATCTGCGGGCGCTGGACATCCACCACGAGGGGTCGATCGCGCTCGAGCAGGTGGAGTCGCAGATCTCGCGCGGGGCCGAGGCGGCGATCCGCCACGCCCATGGCTCGCCGGCCGACGCGGTGGTGTGGGAAGAGGTCGAGACGCGCACGCAGGAGGGAGCCGAGCTCTCGTGGTCGCATGTAATCTTCATGGCGATGGCCGGGATCATCGCGGCGACGGGGATCTTGCTCGACTCGGCGATCCTCATCGTCGGTGCGATGGTCGTCAGCCCGGACTTCGGCCCGGTGGCGGGCGTCTGTGTCGGCGTGGTGAACCGCAGGCCACGGCTCGCCGCGCGCTCGTTGCTCGCGCTGGCGGTCGGGCTGCCGGCGGCGATCACGGTCGCGTGGCTCTTCACGTTGATCGGGCAGGCGACGGGGCTGATGCCGGAGACGTTCTCCGAAGCCGATCACAACCTCGCGAACATCATCTCTGCGCCTGACGCCTACAGCCTCATCGTTGCGGCGGCGGCCGGTGTGGTCGGGATCATGTCGCTGACGAGTCAGAAGTCCGGCGCGTTGATCGGCGTGCTGATCTCCGTCACGACGATCCCCGCCGCGGCGAACATCGGCGTGTCGGCGGCCTACGGCGACTGGTCCTCGTGGCGCGGGTCGCAGATCCAGCTGGCGGCGAACATCAGCATGCTGCTGGTCGCCGGGATCATCACGCTCGCCGCGCAGCGCCAGCTCTACGTGCGGCGCCGGGCGCGGCACCTGCGGGAGCTGGCGGCCGCGCAGCCCGGAGCTAGACCGTCGTCCCCAGGGACGACCAGACCTCCAGCTTCGTCCGAATCCGCTGGATGACGTCCGACGTGAAGTCGGACGTCGAGGCGATCCCGCCGAGGTCGAAGGTGCGGACGCCCGCCGCGGTGGCCTCGAGCACGGACTCGTAGATCGCGCGCGAACCGAGTTCGGCGTTGGGATGTCCCTTCGCGGCGGCGTAGTGCAGCACCGCGGCGCACGAGAGGATCATGGCCATCGGGTTGGCGATGTCCTTGCCCTGCAGCGTTGGGGCGGTGCCGTGCGGCGCCTCGGCCATCGCGACGTCGGTCTCGAGGTCGGCATCGAAGGCCAGCAGGGTGGACTCGGCGCCGGCGATCGAGCCGAACATCGGCATGACGAGATCCGAGAGACAGTCGCCGTCGCGGTTGAGCGCGGGGATGACGAGCGGCGACTGCGCGGCGCCGCTCACGAGCCCGGCGTAGGTGGCGTCAATGAGGACCGGCTCATAGGGGACCGCGGGATGGCGGCCGGCGGCGGCATCCATCTCCTCCTTGAGCATCCCCTCGTAGACGGGGGAGACCGTCCACTTCGGTCCGCCGTAGACCTTGCCGCCCATCCTCGCCGCGGTGCGGAACGCGTACTCGGCCACCGCGCGGCACGTCGAGCGGGTGATCTTCTCTGTGCGGAACGCCACCTCGTCCTCGGCGCCTTCGTCACCCTCGCGCCACTGCTTGGCGCCGTATGCGTCCTCGACGGCCATGCGGACCACCGCGATGGGGTAGTGCGTGCCGGCGATGGGCGTCACGCCGGGGATGCGGCGGCCGGTGCGGATGATGACCTTCCCGTTGACCTCCTCCCGGAGGATCCGGTTGGGGGAGCCGACATCGTCCTTGCCTTCCGGCGTGATCGTCGCCGCCTTGATGCCGAAGCCCGAGTCCCGCATGGCGCGCGCGGCCTCGTGGACGATCTCGTTGCTCGTCTCGCGGCGCTTGGCCAGCGAGAGGTCGTACCGGTCGAGGAGCACCTCGAACCCCAGGACATCGGGTGCCATCACCCGGAGCGCTTGATCGAGCAGCTCCTGTCCTGTCTCGTCGCCTTCGAGGACCGTGATCGTGAGCGCCATGACGCTGAGCGACCCTAGCAACGGCCGCCGGGTCCCGGAGTAGCCTGGCGGTCGTGAGCGGTTCGACATGCAGTTGGTGCGGTGCGCACGTCGACCCCGACGACGGGTTCCGGGCGGCCGAGCCCGCCGGCGAGCGGGTCGCGACCTTCTGCCGGCTCGAGCACGTGGTCCCCTGGGCGATGCAGGGCGCACACTGGGAGCCTGGACGCCTGCTGTCCGAGCCCACCCGCGGGTTGGGGCGCTGCGCCTGGTGCGCCGAGCCGCTCGACGACGCGCCCGTGCTCCTCGTCCGCCACCGCGGTGAGCATCGGATCGCCGACGCGTTCTGCTCTGTGAGCCATCTCTCGGAGTGGGCGAAGGCCGGCGGCCGCTGGCGGACCGAAGCCTGACGCTCAGCGCCGGCGCAGCAGCACCTTCACCTTCACGCGCTTCGTCGTGGTGACGCCTGGGACGATTGTCGCCCGGGTGACGGCGGTGAGGTTCAGCGAGCGCCGGCCGTGCCGGCGCGCGGTGCGCAGGATCTGCCGCGCCTGCGGGCTGAACTTCAGCCGCACGACGCCGGGCCGTCCCTGACGTAGCGTGTCGCCGCCCGAGCCGATCACCACGCGGAGCCGCCGGGCTGCCGACGCTGCGCCGACCGACCGCGGTGTCGCCGCGGCGGGCTTGTCCAGCCCGAGCACAGCCTTACGGGACCGCAGGCGCCGCAGCTCGCTCTCCACGGACGCGGCAAGGTTGCTCGCGAGCGCCGAGCAGGTTGCCTGCGCTTCACCGGCACACAGGGCCTGCGCGCGACCCACGTCGAACGAGATGATCTGCACCGGGCGGTCCGGCGCCTTTGCCGCCCCGAACGCGTTCTTCACGGCCGTCGACAGGAAGAGCCCGATATCGGAAGCCGCCCGCGGGCAGACCGGATCGGTCACCACCCACTGCGCCGCGTGCGCCGAGCGGGTTCGCGGGGTCGTCTGGCCGCCGAGCACGAGCTTGCACGCGAGCGACAGTCCCTGAAGGTGCTCGGCCATGACGGCGTCGACCTCAGCATGGAACTGCCGCACCAGCGTGGCGCGGGCGACGCCCGGGGCGCCGTTCGGGTCGCTTCCCTCCAGGTGGATCTGCACCAGGCACGTGGTCGGGTCACGCTGGGCCGCCCCGTTGACCGGGTCCTGGGGCACCCACTGCGCCGCGTTGGCCGACGCGCGTCGCGTCGTGAACGGATTGCGTCCGCTGCGCTCGTCGCAACCTGCGCGCGCGGTGAGCGAAGGCGGCAGACCGGACAGGTCGATGGTGCCCGGAGCGGCGGGGCGCGCGCCCCCGAACCCGGTGCAGTTCTGCCACAGCGAGACGCACGTCTGCACGGGATCGGGCGGCGGGAACCCGGCGCAGAAGCTCGTCCACAGCCCGACGCAGATGAGCGGACGGTTAGGTGGCGTCGGCGAGGGCGACGGGTTGGAGCCCGTGCCAGTGGGCGCACCGCCGGGGCCGGGGTCGCCGCCGGGCGCGCCGCCGCCGGGCGGTGCGGGCGGGGTCTCGCGGGCGAACACGGTCACGGACGCGTCGCCGCGTGACGAGACGTAGGCGTGGATGCCGTCGGCGGGGATGGCGATTGCGTTGGCGTCGTCGAGGCCCTCTGCGCCGCCGCAGCCGGACCCGGCCGCGCCGTCCTTGAAGCACTCCAGGAACGTCAGGCGTCCGGCGGCGTCGCGGGTGAACGCGGCGAGCGCCTCGCTGTCGACCGAGCCGGCGTAGACCGTCGCGCCGTCGGGTGCGGCCGCGAGCCCCTCCGGGCCGTTCAGACCCGCGACGCCGCCGACGCCGTGCTGCTCGAGGTCGAGCGGTATGAGGTCACCGGCGACCGGGTCGCGGGTGAAGCTCACCAGCGCGTCGTCGTTCTGTCCGGCCGCGTAGACGTTCGCGCCATCCGGACTGACCGCCAGGCCGCGGGCGCCGTCGAGCCCCGCTGTCGCGCTGTTGCACAGGCCTCTGGTATCCGACACGCAGTTGCGCGGCGTCAACGTGCCGCCGGGCGCGCGCTGGAAGTTCACGACCGCATCGTCCGTCGTCCCGGTGACGTAGACGTTCCGGCCGTCGGGAGCGACGGCCACCTGGTTCGCGCCGGCCAGACCCTGCACGGTGCCGAGCGTGCACGACTCGGGTGCGCCGATGTCCTTGAAGCAGCCCGTGTACGTGAGGTCCCCTGACGAGGAGGAGCGACTCAGGACGTTGAGCGCCATGTCGCTCGGGCCGGTGACGTAGACGGAGACGCCGTCGGGGGAGACGGCGACGCCCTCGGCGCCCGCGAGTCCGCTGCCCGCATCGCAGCCGGCGGCGCCGGTCTCGTTGACGCAGCCCTGGAACGTGAGCGCCCCGGTGGCGGGGTCGCGGGTGAATCCGGTGACCGCGGCGTCGCCGCCGGCCGCCACGTACACGTCGAGCCCGTCGGGTGAGACGGCCACCGAGAGCGCGCCGCCGAGCGTGGTGATGCCGCCGGCGCCGTCGGTTTCCGTGTCGACGGGGGTGAGGAGCCCCGAGGCCTCGCGGCGGTAGGCGGTCAGCCGCGACTCCGCCTGCGCGACCGCGTAGACGTGGCGCCCGTCGGGCGAGACCGCGACGGCGCGCAGGCCACCGGCGCCAGTGGCCTGGCCGAGACGGGTCAGCGACCCCGGCGCCGCGTGGGCGGCGGGGACGGCGCTGAACAGCGTGAGGGCGCCGACGACGGCGGTG
>CAMCUD010000024.1 GCA_945878865.1 Bifidobacterium breve
ACGCGTCGGTCAAGGCCGCCGTAATCGGCCACGCGACCACGCTCGTCAACGCGCTCTCGTCGCTCGACAGCCGGCTCTCCGTCCTCGAGAACCAGGCCGGCACCGAGTTCACCGAGCTGACCACTGGCGCCCAGAACCCGATCGGCCCGATGGCGACCGAGCTGGCCCGCCTCAACGGCCAGATCCGCACGGCGGTGACCGCGGGCCAGTCGCCCAACGAGCTGCTTGACCGCCGGGACCTCCTGATCGACAAGCTCGCCGAGTACGGCACCGTCACGGTGACCGAGCAGGGCTTCGGCGCGGTGCAGATCGACTTCGGCGGCGCGGCGACCCCGCTCGTCGACGACGTCGTCGCGACGTGGCCGCAGGCCCTGAGCCCGACGCCCGGCGGCAAGCTGCAGGCGCTGCTCGACGTGCAGACCACCGTGGCGTCGTACCGCGCCGACCTCGACAACGTCGCCAGCTCGCTGGCGACCACAGTCAACGCCGCGCATACGGTCGGCGGCGCTCCGAACTTCTTCAACGGCACGACGGCCTCGACCATCGCGGTCAACGTCACGACCGCCACGCTGGCGGCCGGCTCGGGCGGCACGGTCAGCTCGAACGACATCGCCCGCGCGATCGCCGCCCTGGGCAACGGGGCGACCGATGACCTCTACGGCACGTTCGTCAGCCGCGTCGGCCAGGACGTCAACCTCGCCGAGAGCGCCGCCAACGCGTCTGCGGCGCTGCGGATGACGATCGACAACCGCCGCAAGAGCGTGTCGGGTGTCTCCATGGATGAGGAGATGACGAACATGATCCGCTTCCAGCGCGCCTACCAGGCCTCGGCCCGGACGATGAACGCGATGGACGAGATGCTCGACACGATCGTCAACCGGATGGGTCGGGTGGGCCTGTGACCTCCACCTCGCGCATCACCGAGGGCATGACGGCCAACCGGCTGCTCGTCGACCTGCGGCGCGCCGGCAACGCCGTCGACCAGAGCTCCTCGCAGATCTCCAGCGGCAGCCGCCTGCTCGACGCCGCCGTCGATCCCCTCGCCACGCACCGCTCGCTGCGGCTGCGCCAGGACCTCAGCCAGGTCGACGCGTTCCGCAACAACGTCACGCTGGCCACCGGCTGGATGGAGGCGACGGACGAGGCCCTCGGCACGATCACCAGCCAGATCCACCGCGTCCGCGAGCTGACGGTGCAGGGCGGCAACGACGCGATGACCCAGAGCGACCGCGACGCCCTCGCCGAGGATGTCCTCAACGCGATCTCGTCGGTCAAGCTCGCCGCCAACGCGCGGTACAACGACTCCTACATCTTCGGCGGCCAGATCACGAACGCCGCCCCGTACGACCCGACCGCCGCCGGCCCGGACACCTACAACGGCGACGCCAACGCGATCGTCCGCTCGATCAGCCCCGGCGTGTCGCTGCAGATCAACGTCACCGGCGACACGATCATCGGCAACGGCGCCGACGGCAAGCTGCTGAACACCCTGCGCGACATCTACACCGCGCTGAAGGGCGGCACCGCGGCCGATCTGAACGCGCTGCGCAGCACGGCGCTGCAGGGCCTGGACACCGGCCTGCAGGACGTCCTGACCGCCCGCTCGACCGTCGGCGCGGGCATCAACCGGCTCGAGCACGCGACCGCGACGCTCGACCAGCAGCAGCTCTCCGTCACGAAGTACCTCAACGACACCGAGAGCACCGACATGACGGAAACGATCCTGCAGCTGAACAGTCAGAAGCAGGTCTACAACGCCGCCATCCAGGTCGGCTCGAATCTGATCCAACGATCGCTCATGGACTTCCTGCGATGAGCGTTCTGCACGAAGACCACGGAGGTTCCATGCAGGCAGTTGTGCTCGAGAGCACACGGTTCGGTCAGCTCGAGATCCCGGCGGAGGCGGCCCTGGAGTTCCCCAACGGGCTCATCGGCCTCGGCGGGACGCGCTACGCGCTGCTCGCCCGCAGCGACGAGAGCGCGTTCATGTGGCTGCACTCGCTCGAGGATCCGGCGCTCGCCATCCCGGTGACCGTCCCGTGGCGCTTCTTCCCCGACTACGAAGTCGAACTGTCCGACGACGAGGCGGAGCGCCTCGGCGTGACGGATCCGGCGGACACGCAGGTCTACGTGACCGTGCGCGCCGCCGAGGCCCTGGAGGACTTCACCGCGAACCTGCGCGCCCCCATCCTGGTGGCCGACGGCCGCGGCTTCCAGATCATCAACCAGTCGAAGAACGCTCCCGTCCGGTGCCCGCTGTTTCAGCCAGGCATGAACCCCGGCTCGGAGGAGCAGGCCGCCTAGCGGCGCCGCTCTGTCCAGGGAGGAACGTTCCCCATGCTCATCATCACCCGACGTCCCGGCGAGAAGATCATGCTCGGCGACGACATCGTCGTGGAAGTGATGGAGGTCAGCGGCAACAGCGTGCGTCTCGGCATCGCTGCGCCGCGGTCGGTCCCGGTCTACCGCGAGGAGATCTGGGCCGCAGTCAAGGAGGAGAACGCAGCCGCCGCGTCCGCGGACGTCACGCAGCTGCCCGACGCCCTGCCCGTGAGGAGCAGGACCTAGATCGCCGCTAAGGACGGCAAAGGAGGAAGCAAAGGATGGCTCTTCGGATCCAGAACAACATCGAGGCGCTGGGGGCACATAGGAACCTCACCGTCACGAACAGTCACCTGACGAAGGCGATGAGTCGGCTCTCGTCGGGGTTCCGAATCAACAGCGCCGCGGATGACGCCGCGGGCCTGGCGATCTCGGAGCGGATGCGCGGTCAGATCAGCGGCATCTCGCAGGCGATGCGCAACGCGCAGGACGGTATCTCGCTCATGCAGACCACTGAGGCTGCCATGACCGAGGTCCACAGCATGCTCCAGCGTGTGCGTGAGCTTGCCGTTCAGTACATGAACGGCTCCGTCTCCCCCAGTGACCGGACCGCAATTCAGTCGGAGGTCACCCAGCTGCAGCTCGAGATCGAGCGCATCGGTCAGCAGACCTCGTTCAACGGCATCCCGGTGCTCAACGCCGCCGGCGCCGTCACGTTCCAGGTCGGCGCGAACGACAGCGAAGCGATTTCGGTCCCGACGATCTCCCTCTCGGGGGCGCTCGGGGCGAACTGGGCGACGCTCAGCCTCACCAACGCCAGTGACATCGCGGAGATCGACGCCGCGATCAACGCCGTGTCGCAGCAGCGCGCGACGTTCGGCTCGGTCCAGAACCGCTTTGAGCACCTGCTCAACAGCCTCGGGACCTACCACGAGAACCTCGTCTCGGCCGAGTCGCGCATCCGCGACCTCGACATGGCCGAGGGCATGGTCGACATGACCCGGTACCAGGTCCTCCAGAAGGCCGGTACGGCGATGCTCGCACAGGCCAACCAGTCCAACCAGACGGTGCTCCAGCTCCTCCAGAGCTAGAGCTCGCACCCTTCCCTGACGGTGCGCGGGGCCGCCTTCGGGCGGCCCCGTCGTCGTTCTGGAGCACGGGTGATCCGCGACCGGGGCCCCGCCCGGCACAATAGGGGCGGTGACGAGCTCCGTCGGGACCCTGCTGAACGAGCGCTACCGCCTCGACGCCGAGGTGGGCACCGGCGGCATGTCCACGGTCTACCGGGCGTTCGACACGCTGCTCGAGCGCCAGGTCGCGATCAAGCTCATGCATCGCGACATCGCCCGGCACGGCGATCAGCTCGAGCGCTTCCGCCGCGAGGCCCGAGCCGTCGCGCAGCTCAACCACCCGCACATCGTCCAGGTCATCGACTTCGGCGAGGACGACAGCACGCCGTACATCGTCCTGGAGTTCGTCGACGGCGAGACGCTGAAGGACCGCATCCGGCGGATGGGCCGGCTCCCGGTCTCCGAGTCGATCGCCTACGCCATCGAGATCGGCCGCGCACTGCAGGCCGCGCACGAGCGCAACATCGTCCATCGCGACGTCAAGCCGCAGAACGTCCTCATCGACGAGGAAGGCTCGGCGAAGGTCACGGACTTCGGGATCGCGCGCACGCTGGACCAGGAGGGCCTGACCGCCGACGGCCGGGTGCTCGGCACGACGGACTACGTCTCGCCCGAGCAGGCGCTCGGCCAGCCGGTCACCGGGCAGAGCGACGTGTACTCGCTCGGGGTCGTCCTCTTCGAGATGCTCACCGGCGACGTCCCGTTCAAGGGCGAGAACCAGGTCGCCGTCGCGATGAAGCACGTGCGCGAGGAGCTTCCCGACGTCCAGCTGCGGCGCCCGGAGGTCTCTGCCGCCCTCGCCGCGGTCCTCGACCGCGCGACGGAGAAGGACCTCGACAAGCGCTACCCGAGCGCCGGCGCGTTCATCGCCGACCTCGAGGACGCGCTGGCGATCGAGACCGCGCGCTCGGGCCAGGCGACCGGCGAGGCGACGGCCATCATCCGCACGCTGCCCAAGCGTGCGCAGCGGCGCCTGCCGTGGCGCACCCGGATGGGCGTCGGCCTGCTGCTCGCCGCGGCCGTCGGCGGGCTCGCGCTCGTGCTCATCCTCGTGGTCTTCGCCGCCGACAACGCCGAGCGCGGCACCGGCGGCGCCCAGCGCAACCTGACACCCGCCCCGCCGACGGTGGAGGCCGTGCAGCTGGGGCAGCGCGCCGCATCGGACTTCGACCCCCCGCCGGGCGACGGGCGCGAGCATCCGGACGAGACGAGCTTCGTGCTGGACGGCAACAAGGCGACGACGTGGTCGACGGAGACCTACGAGGCCGGCGAGCTGCAGAAGCCCGGAGTCGGCATCTACGTCGACGCCAAGCCGCAGGTCGCGGCCGTGCAGATGCAGATCGGCTCGAAGACGCCCGGGTGGAGCGGCGACATCTACGTGGCGAAGAACGGCGACGTCCCAGGCACGCTCGACGGCTGGCAAAAGGTCGGCACCGTCGAGGACGCCAAGCGCACCGAGACCGTCGATCTGGACACCGCGGGCAATCCGTTCCGCTACTACCTCGTGTGGATCACGAAGCTGCCTCCGGAGAGCCAGAAGGTGGAGATCTCCGAAATCGTGCTGCGAAAGCGCAGCTCCTGAGCCTCCGGTCCCCCGCGGTTTTGTAGCCGCCCACAATCCGGCGATATCCCCGGAAATGGTGGTCGGATCGGGTTTCTGAAGATCACCTTGACAGCGGCTGATGTCCGGGTGTACAACACCCCGCACACCACGACCGACCGCTCGGTCAGGTGACTGTCCAACGTTCTTCCGGGGGGAGGCAGCGATGCGAGCAGAACGTGCCGTGATCCGTCGTTCCCTCGAGGAACCCGTGCCGGGGAGCGCGGTACTGCCGACCGTGTAGTGCCGCCCGACAACCCGGGGCGCGGAGCTCGAAGTCAGAGGGGGAAACTCCGCGCCCCGGGATTCGCATCAAGCCTGGACCTGTCCCCAGGCGTCCCGGGGCCGGATCGGAGGTGCACCTTCGACCGGCCCTTGGTCGTTGTGAAACCTGTCCTCCACGCCAAATCTCCTTGACGTCCCTTTGGCGCGTCGGATAGAAGGAACACGCCGCGTTTCTGGGGAACGAGGCGCGGCATGCCCTGTCCATCGTGACTCTCTGGGAGGAGAGCATGCGTCTGCACCGCACCGCGGTGGCGCTGGCCTGTGCCATCGTCGCCTTCCTCGGGCTCGCCGGCTCCGCGTCGGCCGCCTACACCGTGACGCCGAGCTTCGCGCTCGGCCTGAGCTTCGGCCTCGCCGACCCGGGCGGCACGCCGCCCGGCGTCAACCGCAACGACTGCAAGCTCACGCCGGAGCATCCGCGCCCGGTGATCCTCGTCCACGGCACGACCGAGAACCGGCTCGCGAACTGGTCGGGCATGGGCCCGTACCTCGCCAACCAGGGCTTCTGCGTGTTCGCGCCCAACTACGGCTACTACAACAACATCCCCGCGCTGACCTACATCGAGAACAGCGCGGCGCAGCTGAGCACGTACGTCGACCAGATCCTCGCGAAGTACCCGGGCGTGTCGAAGGTCGATCTCGTCGGCCACTCGCAGGGCGGCATGATGCCGCGGTACTACATCAAGTACCTGGGCGGCGATCAGAAGGTCAACCGCCTCGTCGCGATCTCGCCGTCGAACCACGGCACGACGCTGAGCGGGCTGGCGAACCTCGCGAAGGTCTTCGGCCTGACCGGCGCCGTCCAGACCGTCGGTCCGGCGTTCGCCCAGCAGATCCAGGGCTCGGCGTTCATCACGAACCTCAACGCGGGCGACGAGACGCCCGGCAACGTCAAGTACGACGTGCTCGTGACGAACGGCGACCAGGTCGTCACGCCGTACCAGAGCGCCTACATCAACGGCGCGTCCGCGTGGGTCGCCCAGAGCGGGTGCATCCTGGAGGCTTCCGAGCATCTCCAGATCTCGTACTCGCCGCGCGTGCAGACGAAGGTCGCGAACCTGCTCGACGGCAAGAACCGGTCGCTGCCGTGCACGCTGGTGCTGCCGTACGTGTAGCGCTGGCGTAGGGCGCAGACGTCCCGGAGACGGTGGTTTCGCCGTCCGGTCCTCGCAAGCTCGGACCTTCCGGCGACGTTACAAGCTGTAGCGGCGGACCGCCTCGGCCCGCCGCACGGCCAGCGTGCACAGGTCCTCGACGAGGTCCGGGTACGCCAGGCCGCTCGCGGCCCAGAGCTTGCCGTACACCGAGGTCGGGGTGAACCCGGGCATGGTGTTGAGCTCGTTGACGAGGATCTCGTCGCCGTCGACGAAGAAGTCCGCCCGCGCCAGGCCGTGGCAGTTCGCGCGGCTGAACGCCTCGGCGGCGAGCTCCTTCACGCGGGCGGTCTGCTCGTCGCTGATGCGCGCGGGCACGACGAGCTGCATGCCGCCGTCGGAGTACTTCGCCTCGTAGTCGTACCAGTCGGCGTCACCGAGCAGCTCGATCTCGCCGGGCGTGGAGACTTCGGGTTCCTCGGGCGTGCCGAGGACCGAGCACTCGATCTCCAGGCCCGACGCCATGGCCTCCACCACGACCCGCGGGTCGTGCGTGAACGCCTCGTCCAACGCGTCGCCGAGCGCACCGGGCTCGGTGACCTTGACGATCCCGACCGACGACCCCAGCCGGGCGGGCTTGACGAACACGGGGAGGCCGAGACGCTCGAGGTCGGCCAGCACCGCGTCGCGCTCGTCGCGCCAGCGCGCATGGTGGATGCCCTCGTAGTCGACCTGCGGGATGCCCGCGGCGCGCATGAGGTCCTTGAAGACGATCTTGTCGATGCACGCCGCCGACGCGAGCACGCCCGACCCGACGTACGGGATGTCGAGCAGCTCGAGCAGGCCCTGCACCGTGCCGTCCTCGCCGAACGGGCCGTGCAGGACGGGGAACGCGACGTCGCAGCCCAGCAGGCCGCCACCGGGCGTCAGGGTGATGGGCTCGCCGTCCTCGGTCTTCCAGGATCCGTCGCGCTCGAGCAGGACCCACACCGTCTGATGATGCGCGCGCTCAAGCCCCTCGCGCACGGCGGCGCCGCTGCGCAGCGACACCTCGTGCTCGGAGGAGCGGCCGCCCGCCAGGACCGCGACCCTCATCCGGTGGGCGCCGCGGTCGTGGTCTGCGGGGTCGTCTGCGTCTGGGTGGGCGTCGGCTCCGGATTGAGATCCGGGTTGAACGTCCCGACGGTGATCGTCACGGTGCTCCCCTTCTCGGCCTTTCCGCCGCTGGGCTGCTGGCGCTGGACGACGCCGTCCTCGTCGGGCGAGTCGACCTCGCTCGTGCGCACGTTGACCTTGAATCCGGCGTCGCGCAGCGCGCTGGTCGCCGCCTCCTGCGTGTCGCCGGTGACGTTCGGGACGGTGACCTGCGCGGGCTCCTTGGCGACGACGATCGCCACGGCGCTGCCGCGGTTGGCGCGATTGCCGCCGGCGGGGTTCTGACTGAGGACGGTGCCCGGCTCGCTGTCCTGGGTCTCCTCCTCGGTGACCGTCACCTTCAGCCCGGCATCCTCCAGGGCGGCGGTCGCGGCGTCCTGCTGCTGGCCGACGACGTTCGGCACGTCGACCCGCGAGGGGCCGCTCGAGATCACGATCGTGACCGTCGCGCCGGTGGCGGCCTGCGTCTGGCCGTCGGGGCGCTGCTCGATGACGCGGTTCTGCTTGACGGAATCGCTGGCCTGTTTCTCTTCCTCGACCTTGAACCCGGCGTCCTCGAGCGTCTGGATCGCCGTGCTGCGGGCTTCACCGACGACGTCAGGGACCGCGGCGGTCCCCGGCCCGTCGGACACGGTCAGGCGGATCCGGGATCCCTTCTCCACCCGGGCGCCGCCGGACGGGTCCTGGCCGATGACCTCGTTGCGCTCCTTCGCGGAGTTCTCCCGGACGGTCACGACCTCGAAGCCCTCGTCCTCGAGCCGGCCCGTCGCCGCGGCGAGTGACGCGCCGACGACGTTGGGCACCGTCACCCGCTCCTTGCCGCTGAGCAGCAGGGCGGCGATCGCGACGACCGCGACGAGGAGGCCCAGGCCGAGTGCCCACAGCCAGGTGCGGTTGGACTTCTCGGCCTCATCCTCGGCGGGCGGAGGCGCCCACGCCTCGGCGGGGTGCTCGCCGGTCCATTCCTCGGGCGGCGGCTCGACGGGCAGCGGCGGGATCGCCGCCGGGTCGGGCAGGAGGCTCTGCGCGCGCTCGAGCTCGGCGATGAACTGCTCGGCGTCGGCCTGGCGGTGCGCCGGGTCCTTTGCGAGCGCGCGGAGAATCGCGTCCTCGAGCTCCGGGGTCACGGCCGGGTTGAGCTGCGACGGCGGGACGGGCTCCTCGCTGACCTGCTTGAGCGCGATGGTCACCGCGGACTCGCCGTTGAACGGCACCCGGCCGGTGACGAGCTCGTAGAGCATCACGCCGACCGAGTAGAGATCGCTCTGGGGGCTCGTCGCGTGGCCCTGCGCCTGCTCGGGCGACAGGTACTGCGCGGTGCCCATGATCGAGCCGGTCTGCGTCATGTCCGACGCGCCGGCGCGGGCGATGCCGAAGTCCGTGACCTTCACCCGCGGGTGCTGCGGGTCGGACTCGTCGACGATGACGTTGTGCGGCTTGAGGTCGCGGTGGACGATGCCGCGCTTGTGCGCGAAGCGCGCGGCGCGCAGGACCTGGATCGTGACGTCGACGGCCTCATCGATAGGCAGCGCGCCGCTCTCGGTGATGACGTCCTTGAGCGAGCGACCCTCGAGGTACTCCATCGCGATGTAGTAGGTGCCATCCCACGAGCCGCGGTCGTAGACGCTGACGACGTTGGGGTGCTGGAGACCGGCCGCGTGCGAAGCCTCGCGCCGGAACCGCTCGACGAACTCCTCGTCCTCAGCGAACCGGCGGTAGAGGAGCTTCAGGGCGACCTTGCGGCCGAGCTGGAGATCCTCGGCGCAGAAGACCTCGGCCATCCCGCCCGCGCCGAGGCGGCTGACGACCTGGTAGCGCCCGTCGATGACGGTGCCCTCGTTCGGCGTGTCGATCGGCGTGCTCATCTACCCGAGAAGCTCCTGAAGGACCTGCTGCGCGACGGGGGCGGCGACGGTGCCGCCCTGGCCGCCGACGGACCGCTCGACCGTGACGGCGATGGCGTACTTCGGGTTGTCCAGCGGCGCGAAGCCGATGAACCACGGCTGGTTGAGGTCCTGACGCGGATCGATCTCCGCGGTCCCCGTCTTGCCGCCCACCTCGATGCCCGAGAGCGCGGCAGCGGTGCCCGTGCCCTCGCGGACCACGTTGCCCATCATCTCCTGCAGCTGCTTGGCGGCCGACTCGCTCATCACCCTCGCTTCCTCCTGCGGCTCCCCATCCTCGCGGGTCCGCCCGTCGGGATCTGTGATCCGGCTCATGAGCCAGGGCTTCATGCGCACGCCGTCGTTGGCCACGGTCGCCGCGACGGTCGCCATCTGCAGGGGCGTCACGAGCAGCTTGTCCTGGCCGATCGCCATGCGGCCAACGTCGACGTACGTGGAGGTCGGCGAGAGCACGCGGCCCTTGCGGTACTCGCCGCTGGGCGCCTTCTCGTCGGCTGGCAGGTCGATCGGAGGGTCCTCACCGAAGCCGAAGCGTTCCATGTACCGCTTCATCGTGTCCTTCCCCAGCTTGACCGCCACCTGCGCCCACACGGTGTTCACCGAGTTCGTCAGCGCCGTCGTCAGCGAGATGTTGCCGAAATCCTGACCACCGGAGTTCGCCAGCGGCACCCCGGAGATCACCTTGCCGCTGTCGCCGTCGAGCGTGGAGTCCGGGGTGAACTCGCCGCTGTCCAGCGCCGCGGTCGCCGTGACGACCTTGAACGTCGAGCCGGGCGGGTAGAGCGCCTGGGTGGTGCGGTTGAGCAGCGGGGAGTCCGGGTCGTTGTTCAGCCGGCGGAACTCGTCGCTGTTGCGGATCGCGTTCTGGTCGTACCCGGGGACGCTCGCCATCACGCGGACCTTCCCGGTCTTCGGCTCCATGACGACGACCGCGCCCTTGCGCCCGTTGAGCGCCTGCAGCGCGACGCGCTGGGCGCCGGGGTCGAGGTTCGTCCGCAGCTCGTCGCCCTCGCGCTTGCGCGAGAGGACCTGGTCGAGCAGTGACGTGATCTCCCCGTGGTCGCCGGAGAGCTGGTCGCTGTAGAACCGCTCGAGGCCCGCCTGTCCGCGATCGATGTACGAGTAGCCGACGGCGTGCGGGAACAGCGGGTCGTTCGGGTACCGGCGGTCGTAGGTCTCCTGCGGGCCCGGCACCGACCGGGCGAGGAGGTTGCCGTCGCGGTCCTTGATCGGGCCGCGGTCGATCTTCTGCTCCTGCAGGAGCTCGCGGCGGTTCTTCGTGTTGTCGCGCAGCGCCTCGGCGTCGAACACCGTCCAGCGCGACGTCCACGCCACGAGCAACGCGAAGAGGCCGACGATCACGACGAAGACCCGGAAGATCGGCCCGTTCATCGCCCCTGCGCCTCCCGGCGCGCCCGGTCGGAGATGAGCAGCAGCAGGGCCACCAGCAGGAAGTTCGCGACGATGCTCGAGCCGCCGTAGCTGATGAACGGGAGGGTCACCCCCGTCAGGGGGATCAGTTTCGTCACCCCGCCGACGATGACGAACACCTGCAGCGCGAACACCGCGGCGAGCCCGGCCGCCAGCAGCGTGCTGAACGAGTCCTGGGCGAGCATCGCGATGCGCATCCCCCGCTCGGTGACGAGCAGGTAGACGACGAGCACCCCGGCCGCCCCGAAGAGGCCGAGCTCGTTCGTGATGAGCGCGTAGATGAGGTCGGTCTGCGCGGCCGGCAGGATCGGCGCGCCCGTGGGCGTCTCGATGAGCGCCTGGCCGAACCCGGCGCCCGCGACCCCGCCGTCGGCCTGCGCGAAGAGGGACTGCGCGATCTGGTAGCTGCCGCCCACCGCGTCGTAGAGCTGGTCGTCGAACGGGTGCTGCCACGCGTCGATGCGATTGGCGACGTGGCTGACGGTGTTGGCGAAGAACCACGCACCCAGCCCGAACATCCCGAGGCCGATGAGCACGAACGACAGGCGGTCAGTGGCGATGTAGATGATCGCCAGGAACGCGCCGAAGAACATCAGCGACGAGCCGAGGTCGCGGATGAAGACGAGCAGCACCATCGCGGCGCCCCACACGACGAGCAGCGGCATGAGATGACGCAGGGGCGGAAGCGTGATCCCGGCGAACCGCCGGGCGCCCTGGACGAGGACCTGCCGCGTGTCGCGCAGGTACGACGCGAGGAAGATGATGATGCAGATCTTCGAGAGCTCCGCGGGCTGGAACGAGATCGGGCCGAGCTCGATCCCGAGGTACGCACCGTTGACCTGCGCCCCGATCCCGGGCACGCGCGGGAGCAGCAGCAGCACGATCCCCACGAGCGCGATCGTGTACCGGTATCTCTCGAGCACCCGGTAGTCCTTGCGCAGCAGCAGGATCGTCGCGGCGAAGACGATGAGCCCGATGACGAACCACTGCGCCTGGTCGCGCGCGAGGTCCTCGTCGATGCGGAAGATCATCACCAGCCCGAAGCACGCCAGGAGCGCGACGAGCGGGAAGAGGTACGGGTCGGCGTCGGGCAGCGTGAACCGGATGATCAGGTGGGCGACGAAGCACAGCCCGAGGAACACGCCGCCGTACGTCAGCGAGGTGTCGCTGATGAGGTCGTCCTCCTGGATGAACACCGCGGCGAAGCCGACGGTGACCAGGAGGGAGGCGGGGATGAGCGCCAGGAGCTCGCGGTTGCGCGCGCTCATGTGCCGGAGAGCTGCCCCCGTTCGAGCTGGTTGACGAGGTCGGCGGCGTCGTCGCGCGACCGCAGCGAATGGTCGAGCAGCTCCTTGCGCCGGGCGTCCGACAGCGTGGTGACCGGCACGCCGCTCGTGTAGTTCAGCGTGTAGAGGTCCAGCCCGAACGGCAGCTCGTACGGCAGCCCGCGGTACATCGCGACGAAGCCGTCGTTGCTGCCGACGAAGTACACCGACTGCGACGCGGCCCACGCGCCGAAGAGGATCGGCAGGCCGAGGAAGAGCGCGACGAAGACGCCGATGAGCACACGCCGGCGCCGGGTGCTGCCGACCCGCTCGGGCGCGGCGACGGCCTGCGGCGGACGCGGCTGCAGGCGGCGGGCCTGCGCAGCGGCGTCGGCGTCCTCGACGGCGGCGCGGACCTGGGACGCGGTGGGGGCGTCGTCGCCCACGACCGTCGTCTGGTCGTCGGCCGGAGGCGCCGCCCCGTTGCCGACGTCGTCGACGCGGAACAGCACGACGGTGATGTTGTCGCGGCCGCCGGCCTCGTTCGCCGCGGCGACCAGCCGCCGCGCGACGGACTCCAGTGCCTCCTCGGGCGCCGACGCGCCGAGCACCTCGGCCACCTGCGGCTCGCTGATCATCGACGTGAGGCCGTCACTGCACAGCAGGTAGAGGTCACCGGCCTGGGCGCGCCACGACGCCGTGTCGACCTCGACCTCCGGCTCGGGCCCGAGCGCGCGGGTGATGATCGAGCGCTGCGGGTGCTCCTCGGCCTCCTCGGCGGTGAGCTTGCCTTGGCGGCGAAGCTCCTCCACGAGCGAGTGGTCCTCCGTGAGACGCTCGAGCTCCCCGCCGCGCCAGCGGTACGCGCGCGAGTCGCCCACGTGCGCGACGGCGACATCGTGCTCGCCGACGTGCGCCGCCGTGACGGTCGTCCCCATGCCGGCGCGGTGCACGTCGGCGCGCGACATCTCGTGGATGCGGCTGTTGGCGGTGCGGATGACGTCGGCCAGCGCCTGCTCGGCGGTGACGTCGGGCAGCCCTTCGCCGAACGCCTCGACGACCGTGCTGCTGGCGACCTCGCCGGCCTGGGCGCCGCCCATGCCGTCGGCGACGACGAACACGGGCGCACGGGCGAACAGCGCGTCCTCGTTGGCACGCCGCTGCCGGCCGGTGTCGGTGACCGACGCGTACTCGGTGACGCGCAGCATCAGCGGCGCGGGATGTCGGTCGGGGTGGTCACGAGTCCTCGAAGATGAAGACGGAGTCGCCGATGCGCACGCGATCTCCGGGATGAAGCGGTTGCGGGCCCTGCACCGGCTCTTCGTTCAGGTACGTCCCGTTCGTCGAACCCAGATCCTCCAGCACGATCACGCTCCCCTGCCGGGTCAGCTGTGCGTGCCGGCCCGAGGCGAACGGGTCCTCGAGATGGATCTCCACGTCGCCGCGGCCGAGGGTGCAGTCACCCACAAGATCGTACGCGGCGCCGCGCTGGAGCCCCGGCACCGACTCCACGACGAGCCGCGGGGCGTCCCCGCCGACCCCCACTCCGCGCGCCGCGGCGTGCAGGCCGGTGGCGTCGGGCGGCGGGGTCGCGGCGATCGCGCTCACGCCGGGCTGCGTGCCGCGGCGCAGATCCTTCAGCGCGCTGCGCGTGACCCAGAGCAGGAACAGGTAGAGGATCGCCAGGAAGGCGAACTTGAGCGCGACGGAGGCAGGCTCGACCACACCCCAATCTTCGCGGATCGGCCGCCGGAACCCCGCGCGGCCCCCTTCACGGCGCGAACAGCGCGTCCAGATCGAGGGGCGGGAGCGCCACCGTGCCGCATCTCACGACGTCGGGCGGCCGAACGATCTGGATGTGGTCGAACTGCTCTCCGGCCGGCTGCGAGCGCACCTCGATGCATCGATGCTCGACGTCGATGATCCAGTACTCGCGGATCCCCTCCCGCGCGTAGATCCGCGACTTCCTGCCGCGATCCTTCGACCGCGTGGCGTCCGACACCTCGACGACGAGGTACGCGTCGGCGGGATGCTCTGTCCACGTGGCCGCCGCACGGTCGACGACGGTGAAGTCCGGACAGGGAACGGACAACGGCCGGTAGATCATCGGGGCGCCCACGCGAACCAGCAGATCGTCAGTCGGAAGGTTGCGGATGAGCCACTCGGCCATGCGCGCGATCAGGAGCGCGTGTGGCGGCTGCTCCTCAGGCATTTCGACCAGCACCCCGTCGAGCAGCTCGATACGGACGTCGTCGTCGCCGAACACCCCTGCGGCGATCATCCGCTCGAACGCGTCGACGGTGATCGGGTACAGCGGCTCGCCAGTTGCCGTCTTCACGGCCATGGTTGTCACCATAGATCACGGTTCCTGCGCCCGCGAGGGCAGCTCGGCGCCGCACGCCCGGCAGCAAGGCGGCGGCTGGTCAGCGACCAGCTCCGTGATCGCGGGCGCCAGCAGGCCGACCGCGTCGATCGGGACGGCGAGGGCCAACTTCTGACCGTTCGGCACGATCACGTACGCCTCCTCACCGGGCCCGCCTGGAACGTCATCGACGTGGATCAGGGCGAAGGACATGCTTCCCCCTCGATGTCGGTGTCGAGGTCCGGCAGGTCGATCGACGCTCCGCACGCGTCACACCGCGGGACGGAGATCGCAGCGCCCTCCCCGATGGCGCGAGCGAACCGGATGCACTCGCCGACCGCCTCTGCCGGGCTGCCGATCCGAATCGGGCGGTGCCATCCCGGCTTCCAGATCATGAGCAGCACCTGCTCGGAGTCGCCCGCCGCGGCGGACCCGGGGAGATGTCGCATGCCAAACCACATGCGAGCACCCCATCATGGGCTCGGCGCCGAACCGCCGAACTGCGCAGAATCGTTGCGAAGTCTGCGCAGGTTCTACGCGAGCTCGAACGTCACCGGCGCAGTCCCGAGCTCGAGCTGGTCGCCGGGGTGCAGCGGCTGCTCGCCGCGCACGTGCCGTCCATTGACCCGCACGCCGTTCGTCGACCCGAGATCACGGATCGTCCACCCCGTCTCGCCGCCGGGACGGACCTCGGCGTGGTGGCGCGAGACGTTCGGGTCGCTCAGCACGACGTCGCAGTCACGGCTGCGACCGAGCAGCGCGCCCCCCGGCGGGACGACGTGGCGGCGCCCCTCGGCGAGCAGGAACGGCTTGGGCGGCGCGGCGCGGCCGGCCTGGGCGGCCTCGACCTCGCCGCGCACGCGCTCGGACGTCGAGTAGACCATCGTGTGCCCGTGGTCGGCCTGCACCGCCGCGCCCTCATCGGCCGGCCGCACGAGCCGCGCCTGGATGCCGAACTCGCCGAGCGCCAGGCGCTCGTCGGTGCGGAACTCGACGACGGGCCGGGCGACGAGCGCGAGCTTCTCGCGGCGCGCGTGCTCGAGCAGGTACGCGCACAGCTCGCCGGAGACCTCCTGCTCGACGCCTTCGTACCGCGCGCGGTCCTGCTGGGAGAGGTAGATGACGTACTCGTTGGGCACGTAGGTTCGCGACAGGGAGACCGTCTTGTGGTCGTCCATCTCGCGCACGAGCTTGCGGGCGAGCTCGACGGGCCGGACCTCGGAGCGGAAGACCCGCCCGAACGTCCCCTCGACGAGCTCGGACAGCGTGCGTTCCAGGTTGCGCAGGACGCTCATGGGATCAGGCCATCGTAGGGCGGAGGGTCACACGCGCGGGTCGGCAACAGCTCGAGCGACCACCGCGATGACCCCGGCGAGGACCGCGCCGAGGACGAGTCCGCGGGGCTCAGGGAGGGCCAGCGACCGCGCGGCGGCGCCGGTCGCAGCGGCCGTCCCGGCGGCCCAGCCGGCCGCGGCGGCGATGTCCGCGGCAGCGTTCCAGCCGCGCACGAGGACGGGCAGCAGCACCGCAGCGGCCGCCCAGATCGCCACGAGGACGATCGCACCGCCGGAGACGACCTCGCTGAGGACGTCGGCGGCGCCACCCGTCGTGGCGGCCCAGTCACCCGGCTCGGCGCCGACATGCAGCGCACGCTCCAGCGGCGCGGCGGCGAGCAGCACCCACCACGCGCCCAGCGCGCCCAGCCCGGCGCGCACCGACGCTCGACGTGCCTGCCCCGCGATCGCCGGGAACGCGCCCGCGACCCCGGCCAGCCCGAGCAGCGGCGCCAGGATCGGCACGGTCCACGCGGTGCCCGCGCGCGGGAGCAGCAGCGGGACCGGCAGGTGCATCGCGGCGAGGAGCATCGCCATGCCCGCATCGCGCAGACCCACCGCGACGACGACGGCGATCGCCGTCAGCAGCCAGCCGAGGCGCGGCAGCAGGAGGACGAGCACGGCGGCGGCCGCCGCGACGAAGACCGGCACTCCCGGCGGCTCCGACCAGGCGAGCGCGCCGCCGGCCGCGGCCCCGGCCGCCACCGCGGCGGCGATCCGGGCGGGCGGTCGCGCGGCCCGCCGCTGCGGAAGATCCTCGACTGCCGCGACCCCCGCGACCGGCAGCGCCGGAGGCGGATCGGCCTGCCAGCGGCCGGCGGCAACCTGTGTGACGTCCCGGGCGAATCGCGTCCCGGCGCGCACGACGTGCGTCACCGTCTCCAGCGCGCCGCCCGTCACGTGCCCCGGCTCATCGTCGAGCGCCGGCCGCGCGCGCTTGAGGGCCGCGCGTAGCGCCGACGGCTTCGGCCGCGCGCGCGGATCCACGGACACGGCGCGGTCGATGACGTCCGTGAGCTCCTCCGGTAGATCCCGCCGCACGCGCCCGAGAGGCGCCACCTCGGCGTCGACCAGCCGCGCCGTCTCGGCCGCGCTCGCGCCCCGGCGCGGGTTCATCCCGGCGAACCCCTCGTACAGCACGATGCCGAGCGCGTAGACGTCCGCGGGTGGGCCGGCCGCCCGGCCACGGGCCTGCTCGGGCGCCATGTAGGCCAGGGTGCCAAGGACATCGCCCGTCCCCGTCAGCGTCTCGTCGCCCGCCAGCCGCGCCACACCGAAGTCGGTGAGCTTCGCCGGCGCGCCTGCTTCCTCCACCGCATCGGGGCAGATGACGTTCGCCGGCTTGAGGTCGCGGTGGACGACGCCACGGCCGTGCGCGTGCTCCAGCGCATCGCACAGGGCGATGCCGATCTCGGCGACGTCGCGGTCGGAGAGCAGCCCCTCCCGCAGGAGCGCCTGCAGCGTCGGTCCCCGAACCAGCTCGCACACCAGCACCCAGTCGCCGTCGTCGGCCTGCCCCGCCTCGTACAGCGCGACGATCGCCGGGTGTGCGAGCCGGGCCGCCGCAACCGCCTCCCGGCCGGCCCGCTTGGCGCCGCCGACCTCCGCGCCGCCGGCGATCCGCTTGACCGCGACGCGCCGGTGCAGCCGCTCGTCCTCGGCCAGCCAGACCACGCCCATGCCGCCCTCGCCGAGCCGGCGCAGCAGCCGGTAGCGCCCGAGCAGCAGGTCGTCGGCCGTCGTCGCGCCGGCGCCCGTCTCGGGGTCGGCGGGCTCTGCTGAGCGGGCGTGGCGCACCGGCTGCGTCCTTCGCGCGCGTGAGGGTCGTTCCTGCCGGGAAAAGGAGGAAGACCGACGATGACGGCAAACTTGCACTGAGCATGCCCATCACCTGGGACAGTGCGCGCCTTCTTTCCCTTCGTTTGGAGCGTCACCGTGTCGTTCTTTGACGAGGACGAGCCTCGCACCCAGCAGACCCGCGTGCGACGCCCGCCCACCGGTGGCGGCGGCGCTGGCGGCGGCATGCCCGATCACCAGCAGCTCCTGGTCCGCCGCGCCGTGGCGGCCGGCATCGGGCTGCTCATCCTCCTGCTCCTGTTCTTCGGCGTCCGCGGGTGCCTGGACTCGCGCAAGAAGAACGCGCTGAAGGACTACAACCGCGACCTGACGAGCCTCGCGCAGGAGTCCGACGAGACCGCGAAGTCGTTCTTCGAGACGCTCGTGCAGTCCGACCTCGCCCCCGCCGATCAGCAGACCGAGCTGAACTCGCTGCGCGCGCAGGCGGAGAAGACGCTGCAGTCCGCTGAGGACCTCTCCGTGCCCGGCGACATGCAGGACGCGCAGGACAACCTGCTGCTCAGCCTGCAGTTCCGCGAGGAGGCGATCGGGAAGGTCGCCCAGAAGATCCCCACCGCGCGGGGGAGCGAGCGCGCCGGCGCCGAGCAGGCGACGAGCCAGATTTCCGGGCAGATGGAGAAGCTGCTGGCCTCGGACATCATCTGGTCGCAACGCGTGCAGCCGTTCGCCTCCGAAGCCCTGCAGAGCGCGGACCTCGACGAGCGGGTGCCGAACAGCCGCTCGGTCTCGAGCCTGAGCTGGCTGGACCCGACCACCGTCGCCGACTCCATCGGCGGGCAGGTGTCCAACGAGGACAACGACAACGCGACGCCCGACGACACGAAGGCCGCTCCCGGCACGCACGGGCACGGGATCGTCAGCACGGCCGTCGGCGACCAGGTCCTCGAGTCCGGCGGCACACCCAACCGGATCCCGGCCAGCGGCAATCCGACGTTCACCGTGAAGTTCGCCAACCAGGGCGAGAACAACGAGGAGAACGTCCGCGTGCGCGTCACCGTCAAGCCGCAGACCGGCAAGGCGATCAGCGCGACGAAGACGGTCGATCAGACCACCGCCGGCAGCGAGGCGGAGGTCCAGGTCCCGCTCGGGCAGGCGCCGCCGATCGGCACACCGGCGACAATCACGGTCGAGGTCCTGAAGGTGGCGGGCGAGCAGAAGCTCGACAACAACAAGCAGGAGTACACGGCCCTGTTCACGCGGTAGCGCGCGCAGGCTCGCTACCGTCCGCAGCTGATGGACGAGCTGACCTCCACCGCCGGCATCGCGGCGCTGGCCGCCGGGGCGATCGCGCTCCTCGCGCTCGTGCTCGCCGTCGTGCAGTGGCGGGCGCTGCGCCGGATGCGCATCGCCCAGACGCAGGTGCTCGGTGACTACGGCACCCGGGACCTCATCGAGCACGCCGCGCACCTGCACCGGGAGTTCGAGGCGCTCCACGCGTTCATCACCGACGCCGCCGCGCGGCTCGACCAGAGACTGGACGTCGTGGAGGACCGCGCCGACGGGGCGGTGAGCCGGGTCGGACTGCTGCGCTACGACGCGTACAACGAGATGTCGGGGCGCCAGTCGACGTCGATCGCGCTGCTCGACGACCGCGACTGCGGGGTCGTCCTGTCGTCGATCCACCACCGCGAGCAGGCCCGGCTGTACGCCAAGCAGGTCATCCACGGGCGCGGAGAGCTCACGCTCTCGCCCGAGGAGGAGGAGGCGATCCGGCTGGCACGCTCGAGCACCGACGCGCCCGCGGCGTCGCCGGCGCCCGCGGCGGAATCAGCGCCTCCCGAAGACCGGGACACGCCGTGAAGGTCGCCTACCTCGGGCCCGCCGGCACGTTCTCCGAGGAGGCCGCCCGGGCCGCGCCGCGCGTCGCGGGTGCCGACCTCATGCCTGAGCCGACCATCGCCGACGCGATCGTCGCGGTCGCCGAGGGCCGCGCGGACGAGGCGATCGTCCCGATCGAGAACTCCATCGAGGGCTCGGTGGCGCAGACGTTGGACACGCTCGCCGACCGCGAGGACGTGACGATCGTCGGCGAACTCGTGCTGCCGGTCTCGCACCTGCTCGTCGCCGCGCGGGAGCTGGCGCTGGCCGACGTGCGGCGCGTGATCTCGCACCCCCAGCCGCTCGGCCAGTGCGCGCATTGGCTGCGCGAGCAAGTCCCGGGCGCCGAGCTGGTGGCCGCCTCGTCCACGGCCGACGCGATCCGGGAGGTGACGGCCGCGCGCTCCGAGCCGTGGGCGGCCATCGGGACCCGCCGCGCCGCAGAGCTGTACGACGGCGTGATCCTGGCCGAGGGGATCGAGGACGAGGCCGGCAACGCGACCCGGTTCGTCTGGGTCGCGGCCGCCGGCGCCGAGGCCGAGGGCGCCGCGAAGACCTCGATCACGTTCTGGGGCGCCGGGGACGACACGCCGGGCTGGCTGGTGCGCTGCCTCGCCGAGTTCTCCGAGCGCGGCGTCAACCTCACGAAGATCGAGTCCCGCCCGCTGCGCGGGAAGCTGGGGCACTACCGCTTCTACGTCGACCTCGACCTGGGACTCGACGCGCCCCAGGCCGAGGCAGCCGTGGCCGCCCTGCGCGGGCACTGCGAGGACGTCCGTGTCCTCGGCAGCTACCCGGTGTGAGCTACGGGAAGCGCAGGCCGTTCAGGACACCGAAGATGTCCGTCTGGTCGTGCGTGCCCTGGAGGTTCGCCGCCTGCGGACCGAAGCCCCACAGCGGCACCTGAGCGCCGGTGTGGTGCTGCGAGCCGCTGGTGGTCGCACCGAGGCCCGTGTCGGCCGTGCCGTACGACACCCGGATCGGGGCGTCATCGGCGGTCTTGAGCGTCGCGTAGCTGGCGCCCGAGGCCGGCTTGCCCGTCGTGTACGTCATCTGCGACGTGTGGGAGTGGTCGGCCGTGACGATGACGAGGGTGTTCTTCTTGCGCTTGGCGTACTCGAGCGCGATGCCCACGGCGTCGTCGAACGCGAGGGTCTCGCCGATCTGGCCGCAGACGTCGGCGGCGTGGTCGCGCTTGTCGATCGAGGCGCCCTCGACCTGCAGCGCGAAGCCCTGCGGGTCCTTCTCCAGCAGCGCGATCGCCTTGCGAGTCATGTCCGAGAGCGACGGCTCGCTGCCGCGGTTCTGCGGCTGGCAGGTCGTCGTCTCGCTGCCGCCCTGGACCTGGACGTCACGTCCCGGGTTGGCCGCGTAGTACGCGTCGGTGCGCGCGAACAGGGGCGCGTACTCGGTCGTCATGTTGCCGCCGGTGAAGAGGCCGAGCACCTTCTTGCCGCCGTTGAGCGAGCCGACGCCGTTCAGGCCGTCCTTGTCGGTGACGACGGTGTAGCCCTTCGCCTTGGCGTAGTCGACGACGGTGTCGGTGCCGTCGGCCGTGAGCTTCTGCTCGTAGCGCGACCGGCCGCCGCCCAGCGTGACGTCGAAGCCGCCATCGACCTGCTGCTCGGCGATCGAGCCCAGGCCGCCCGCCGCCTTGGTCTCGGTGGGGCAGGTGGTGCGGGCGTCCGCCGGACCCTGGCACGCGCGCTGGGAGATGTGAGCGCTCGGCCCGGCGGGGGTCGCGTCGGTGATCTCCGCCGTCGACACGTTGCCGGTGGCCTTGCCCTTGTCCCTCGCGATCTCGAGGTAGGTGCGGTACCCCTCGTTGCTGCCGGGGACATTGTCCGCGCTCGAGGGACCCTGCGAGACACGCCCGTCCTGGGTGCGCTTGCCGGTCGACCAGGCTGTGGCCGTCGGAGCGGAGTCGCCGACGTAGTTCGGCTGGTAGGTCGGGCCCGGGCCAGGGCGCAGGACGTAGTGGATCGAGCTGCCGCGGAACGGGAGCCTGTCCATGTTCAGCCGACCGGCGGCGCCCTTGCCGTAGTACCGGGCGAGGGTGACCTCGGAGTCGCCCATGCCGTCACCGACGAGCAGGATGACGTTCTTAGGCTTCGTGGGATTGAGGTTCTTGGCGAAGTTCAGCGTCTGGTCGCGGTCGTTGGACGCGCCGACCGCGACGCCGGCGCCTGTCGCCAGGACGGCGACACCGAGGGCCGCGGCGACGGCCTTCCGGTTCATGGGCACGAGGGCTCCTTGGGGAGTGAGGGTGGCCTAACGCTTCGCAGCCTGCCCCGCACCGGCCTGGACGGCGTGACGAGGACGTCAATCGGCGGTGAAGATGCCGTTACCGGCGCCAGGCCAGGGCGCGCAGCCGCGGTCCGCCACGCAGAAGCGCGAGAAGCTCGGCGCGCTGTAGGCGCGCCGCCGGCAGGACGGCGGAGACGATCTCGCGCTCACCGATCTCCTCCTCCCGGATGCGCGGGGCTTCGCCACCGGCGCCGAGATGGCCGAAGCGTTGCTGCAGCGTCCGCTCCATGGCGTGGATGTGGCGGATGAAGCGCGGAGCACCGCAGATGCGCAGCTGCAGGCCGGCGGGGGGGTCCTGCCCCTGCGCCAGGCCGACTCCGAGCGCGGCGTCCGTCCCCATCGCACCCGGGCCGAGGATCGTCTGCGCGATGGTGTCGCCCAGGCAGGACTGGGTCGCGCTCTGCGCGAGCGGCGTGATCGCGCTCTCCTCGGGGCTGGTCGTGCGCAGCGCCCCGGCCAGGGACGGGTCGCCCGTCCGGACGACGCGTGAGGCGCCACGCAGGACGGTGGCACGGTTCCCTACCCGCACGGCCGTGTCGGCCTCGGCGACCCGGGAACTGCCGAGAACCGCCGCGAGAATCGCGTCGCGCGAGACGGGCGCGGCGTCGAGCGCGCGGACGTTGACGAACGCCAGGCGCCGCCGGGCCTGGGCCACGTTCGGGATCTCGGCGAGCGCGGCGGCCGTGGCGGGCGCCGGGGCCTTGGCCTCTGCTCCCCGCAACGGCGCGGGTGCCGGTGCAGGCGCCTCGACCGTGGCGTCGCCTCCACACGCCGGAAGGACTGCGGTCGCTGTCAGCGCGAGGATGAGCGTGACGAGGCGCATTCGCGCATCCTCCGGCAGCTGACGCGCTGCTCGGTGAAGGAACGGTGAAACGCCGCGATGCCTTGGGTTCGGGGACCCGGGCGTTACACTCCGCCGTGGCCATGCCAGGTGACCCGCAGACTCCACCAGGTCCACCGGGGTCCGTACCGCTCGCTGAGCACCCGCGGTACGGACTGGATGGCGGCGGCGTGAGCCGTGGCGCCAACGGCCGGGTGCTCGTCCTCAACGCGACGTACGAACCGATCAACGTGTGCACGGTTCGGCGCGCAGCCGTCCTGCTCCTCAAGGAGAAGGCCGAGGTCGTGGAGCACGGCGTCTGGGAGCTGCGCTCCGAGCACACCGCCATGGCGCGTCCGGTCGTGATCCGTCTCGTGAGCTACGTGAAGGTCCCTCGGGACACCCATCAGCGGAAGATCACGCGGCGAGCCGTCTTTGCGCGCGACGGGTGGGAGTGCCAGTACTGCGGTTCGCGCTCGCAGCTGACGGTCGACCACGTGATCCCCCGCTCGAAGGGCGGCGGCTCGACGTGGGAGAACATCGTCGCCGCGTGCGCACCGTGCAACCGGCGCAAGGGCGATCAGCTGCCCAAGCAGGCGAACATGCATCCGAAGCGCGCACCGCGGGTCCCGCACCCGCAGGTCTTCATCCACGTCGCAAGCCCGCACATCCCGGGCGCGTGGAAGCCGTGGCTGCCCGAGGCGGGCGTCGCGGCCGAGGCGGCGTAGGCAGGCGGCGCCGTAGCAGCCGGGACCTGCGGTCCTGCGACCGTCAGGAGGGATTGAGTAGTCTCTGACCAATAGGGGCGGTATGGAGATCATACGCGCCTTTGCTCGGCTTCAGAAGATGGAAGCGTTCGAGCGCGTCGTTGACGCTGTGGAGGCGGTTATTGCCTCCGGCATAGATGAGTACCAGGCGCAGCTGGGCCCGCCCCCCGGGAGGGACCCTGGCACCAAGGCAGTCAAGGATGCCGTTTGGGGCATGGTTGATCTGCAGTGGCGCGAGGTGGTCGTCTTGGACAGCCCGCCGCTGCAGCGGCTGCGTCGCATTCGCCAACTCGGGCTCGGCTACCTGACATACCCGACGGCGGGCTACAGCCGGTTTGAGCACACGCTTGGCGCAACCCACCAAGCGGACCGGATGGTTCGCGCCATAGCTCGACGGTCCGGACGAGTTCTGCCTCAAGCTGGAGGCGGAGGCAGCTTGGAGGCTGAGATCCTCGGCTCCCTTTCCGTTGTACGTCTCGCCGCGCTGATGCACGATGTCGGGCACCTCCCGCTCTCGCACGTCTCTGAGCGTTACTACTCGGCCGCCGAATGTGGGGACACTTCTCTACTTCGCCAAGTCGAGCAGATGCGCGATGCTGTCCAAACAGCGCTCGACGTGAAGCGACCGAGCCTGGCCGAATGCCTATCGGTAGCTGTGATCTTGACCCCCTCGTTCAAGGGTCTGCTGACGAGTCGAGCGGGTTTCGCCGAGGCTGAGATTCTGAGCGCAGCCGGGGCGATCGTTGGGCGGCCGCCGTCAAGTAGGCAGGCGTTTGTTTCGCAGCTGATTACCAACGTGATCGACGCCGACAAGCTCGACTACATGTTTCGTGACGGTTCCGTGACGGGGGTTCCTCTAGCGGTAGACCTCGAGAGGCTCCTGTTCAAGTTGAAGTGCCTGGAGCTTCCTGTCGCGGCGATGCCGGATGGACTCCGGAATCTCCAAGTCGACCAAGCGTCGGCGCTGGTGCTCGGGATCGACCTCGCTGGCCAGCGACTCGCTTACGACGTAACTCTCGCACGGACGATGCTGTTCGAACGCGTTTACCTTCACCACAAGACACGCGCCGCGGAGCGGGTGGCGATGGCCCGGCTAGATGAACTCGCCATCTCACCGTGGCGTCTGCTCGCTTTCGGCGACGAGCTCTTTACGGATTCGGGAAGCAGCGCCGGCCGAGTTCGCCGTGACGTGCCTACGTCACTCATTCGTGAGCGCTGGCTTCCACGACGTGCCTATACGTTGTCCTACGCGTTCCTCGCAAACGCCGCCGTAGCGCGGCCAGGAGAAGAGCCCGAGCTGGCGCCGGAGCAGACGCAAGCGTGGCGTCGGCTCCGAGGCGAGATCGACAAGGCAGGCAGTCGCCGGCGACTTGAGGACAAGGTGCTGAGGCTCGCCCGGGCGTTCGCCCGCGCGATCGACCCCGAGACGTCCGTCGATCGGGTCTGGATCGACACGCCTCCGGGGAGCGGAGATATCGGCACCTGGGACCTGTGGGTCGAAACGCCAGACGGACATCTCGAGCAAGCAGATACGTACGACGCGCGGGCGGCAGCGTTTGCACACAGTCCCGCACACGCGTTCTTCGTATATGTGACGGGGAGCGGAAGATGCGCGCTGCTTGGGTTCATTGCGGCGGAGTTGGTGTTCGCCGCACGGTTCGGGATGTTCGTTGGCCGCGCGGCGGCCGATTACGCGAAGATCCGGTACGAAGAGATCGAGGCGATCAAGCGCGAGCTGGAGGGAGTGGACGCCAACGTCTATGCAGCGCTCGGTCGGTTGCGCCCGGAACCCTCGTATCTTCGGACGTCGACAGGCCGGAAGCGCGTGCAGGAACTGGCCGAGCGTTTGTCGCACTACACCGGGGAGACGAAGGTACGAGTCGACGCGATGCGCGTGTCGCAGTTTCTCCGCCAGTTTCCTGGTGCATTGGTCGAAGAGATGGCGGGCGTGCTAGCGGAGCTGCGCTTCCTCGACAGGGAGGACGTGGGGACAGGCCTTGCTGCCTACCTGAACGAGGGTGCCGACGAGAATGAAGTGTTCGTTCCGCTCAGCCGTGCACCCGACAAGAGCGCGACCCACCTCGCCTACTACCTCCGTGACTACGCGGCTGGGCTGCGGATTGTGGACTTGGACGAGGCACTTGGGACGCCTTACCCGCTGACGTTCTACGATGACCAACTGCTTTCGGGCTCGCAGGCTCGATCAACCGTGCAGATCTGGCTTGGGCTCGAGCCCGAGCTCGCTGCAGAGGAGCCGGACCTCGCGCGTCAGCTTTCGGAGGCAGAGGTTCAGAGTCTTCACGACCGTAGGGTCCGGTTTCGCTTCGCGTACGGACACGCGGACGGGCTACAGGAGCTACAGAAGCTCCTAGGCCAGAACGGCCTTTCGTCGGACGTGGCGGCGCGCGCCGTGGAACCGCGGCACCGGCCGTTGACAGAACTTGGGGTATCGACGGAACTCCGCGGATTCCTCCAAGAGGTCGGAGAGGATCTCCTGTTGAGCACGAAGGGATCGGAGAACCCAGTCAAGTGGACCAGGGAGCGATGCCACAAGTTTGCCCTCGGGTACGGCGGACTTGAGCAGCTGGTGGCACTCTTGTACAACACTCCGACCGGGACGGTGACAGCTCTGTGGAAGGGCGGCCGCTTCGGAGGAAGCCCATGGCTCCCTCTCCTTCCGCGCCGAAACGAAGCTGGCGTCACTCGGGCTCCGAGGGCAAGCTAGCGCCCCTGAGCTGTCTGTTCTGGGCCCTTCATCGGTCGCGTCCGGATGCTCGCTATTAGCGACGGATGACCGACCGGACGGTCCTGGACGGGGGCGTCCGGCAGCGCAGTTGGTTCATGTTCGCGCGGTCGGCGGGCAGGCTGTTCGCGCGACTCACGGCGGGTCCCAGAGGTCTCCACTGCCCGCACGACAGAGGGCGCCCTCGCACCCAAGCCTACCTAGCGCGATCACCGTTTCCCGGCGGCTCGACCGGGAAGCATTGCCGCCGTCCGGCGCGACAGTCGCCTCAGTGGGTCAGACCTCGTGGGGTCTACGCTGCGTCAACGCTCGAGGCGACTTCGCCAGAGTAGACGGCAGCGAGATGGTCCAGTATTTGCCTTGCCTCCGGATCAAAGTCTGCCAGAACATCGGCCGCCTCCCGTTTGGTGAGGACCAACTTCAGGCCGAGATACGAAGGGTTTGGTGAGCTGCCGAATCCTTGCTGGAGGGCGAGCAGCGCGTCGTCCCACTCACCGTACAGCCCGGTGGCGATGGTCGGTCGGAAGACCGCCGGCAATGAACCGGTGCCAGGAGCGTTGGTACGGCTCAGCGTCTCAAGCTCCTTCACGACACGATCAAACTGGCGATGGTGGACATTTGCGCGCGTCTCGATGAACTCCACGTCATGGAGGCGAAGAGCCGCGATTAGGCCGGCAAAGAAGTCCTGATACGTCGTGGTCATCGTGTCCCCCCGAGGAGATTGAAACCAAGTCCCGCAACGGCTCGGCGTCGAGGCCGTTGCGCCCGGACAGCGGTGTCAATATCTTGATACGAGCGCCGGACGGCTATATCAGGATTCTGATACAGGTTGAGACCTCCCGAGGAAGAGCGCATGGCGGTCGCCGCGGCGCTTAGACGCGCGGTGATTGCCAGCGAGTGGTCGTACGAGCAGCTCGCGAGGCGGGTCGGAGTCTCGAAAAGCACGCTGGCGAACTGGACGGCCGGACGGACGGATGTCCCAGCGGCATGGCTAGCGATCATCGCGCGGGAACTCGACCGGCCAGTCACGGTGCTACTGGGGGAGCACCCGCTCCGGTCAAACGAGGCAACCCCTGAGGCGGATCTGGCGAGGACCCTCGCAAGCCTCGCACCCGCTATTGCTCCGCTTGAGCGGGCAACACCTGAGTTGATGCGTGTACTGCGCGAAGCCGAGAGGCTGGCGGACAGCGCGGGTCGGTGAGGGACGGGCACAGCTTCAGCTTGTCACGGATCCGGCCGAAGGGAGGGGTTCCATGAGAGTTCGGGGCCGATCTCATGAGTCCTGGAACGAGACGCACCGGGGCTTGCGAAGCCGCGGAGAGGGGACGAACGCACGAGGGGCGCCCTGTCGGGCGCCCCTCGCTGAGAACTGCTGGTGTTGAACCCGCCCTGAACGGTCTAGCGGCCGGGAGGACCAGATCCGGCATCCAGAGCGGCGGTGGCCCGGGTGGATTCGCTGGGGTCAGCCAGCACGTCCGGCCTCAGCGGCCGGGCACCTCCAGGGTCCCGCAAGAACTGTCACTACAGATACGGACCACCTCCTTTCTCTGGTGATCCGAGAGTAGCGAAGTGCCGGGACGGTCTCGACCCGTCCCGGCGCATCGGCACTACGCGTCTTCGCCCTCGGGCTCCTCGACGGCGTCGTCCGCCGGCGGTTCGACCGCCACGGTCGCGTCCGCGGCGTCCTCCGGCGGGGCCTCGCCGAGACCGGTGATCTCGGCGCCGCGCTGCGAGTCCTCCTCGGACTCGACCACGAGCGCGACGGCGCTGACGACGTCGTCGCCGCGGACGTTCATCACCTTCACGCCCTGCGCGGCGCGGCCGGTCTGGCGGATCCCGTCGACCGCAGTGCGCTGCACCATGCCGTCCCGCGAGATGAACACCAGCGACTCGTGGGGCCGCACGACGATCGCGGCGGCGAGGCCACCGCGCTTCTCGCTGAACCGGATCGTCTGGACGCCCTTGGTGCCACGGTTCGTCTTGCGGTACTCCGAGACGGAGGTGCGCTTGCCAAACCCGCCCTCGGTGACCACGAGCAGCTCCTGGTCGTCGCGGGCGACGACCATCGTGAGCACTTCGTTGCCCTTGCCCTCGATCGTCATGCCGCGGACGCCGGAGGTGTCGCGGCCCATCGCGCGGGCGTCGGCCTCGTCGAAGCGGACGGCCAGGCCGGCCTTGGAGACGAGCAGGACCTCGTCGCCCTCGCTGGTGCGCTGGACGCTGACGAGCTCGTCATCGTCGCGGATCTTGATCGCGATGATGCCGTCGGCCTTGATCGGCGTGTTGTAGGCGAGAAACTCGGTCTTCTTCACCACGCCGGACTTCGTGGCGAACATGAGGTACTGCTCCTCGGTGAAGTCACGGGTGGACAGCACCGACTGGATGCGTTCGCCCTCGCGCAGCGGGAGGATGTTGACCAGCGCGCGGCCCTTCGCCGTGCGCTGCGCCTCGGGGAGCTCGTAGACCTTCTTGCGATAGACCTTGCCGCGGTTGCTGAAGAACAGCAGGTAGTCGTGGCTCGAGCACACGAAGAGGTGCTCGGTGTAGTCGCCGTCCTTCATGTCCATGCCGATCACGCCGCGGCCGCCACGATGCTGCTGGCGGTACGTGTGCAGCGGCAGGGACTTGATGTAGCCCGAGTGCGTGATCGTGATGACCATCTGCTGGTCGACGATCAGGTCCTCGATGTCGATCTCGTCCTCGGAGTCCGTGATCATCGTCCGGCGCTCGTCGCCGAAGCGCTCGACGATCTCGTTGAGCTCGTCCTTGATGACCCCGTAGACCTTGGCCTCGTCGCCGAGCAGCTCGCGCAGCTCTCCGATGCGCTCGACCTTGTCGTCGTGCTCGGTCTTCACGGCGTCGGCCTCGAGTGCGGTGAGCTGCGAGAGGCGGAGGTCGAGGATCGCCGACGCCTGGATCTCGCTCAGATCGAAGCGGTTCATGAGCTCGGTGCGGGCGGAGTCGCGGTCGCGCGAGCGGCGGATCAGCTCGATGATCTCGTCGAGGTGGTCCAGCGCGATGAGCAGGCCCTTGAGAACGTGGACCCGCCGCTCCAGGACGCCGAGCTCGTGCTTGGACCGGCGGACGATGATGTCGCGCTGGTGCTGGACGTAGTTGTGGATGACCGACTCGAGCGGCAGCGTCCGCGGCACCCCGTCGACGAGCGCGACCATGTTCACGCCGAACGTGGTCTGCATCGACGTGTGCTTGTAGAGCTGGTTGAGCACGACCTCGGGGATCGCGTCGCGCTTGAGCTCGATGACGAGGCGCATGCCGCGCTTGTCGCTCTCGTCGAGAATCTCCGCGATGTCCGTCAGCTTCTTGTCGTTGACGAGCTGGACGATCTTGGTGATGAGGCCGCTGTCGCCGCCCTTCTTCACCGTGAACGGGAGCTCGGTGACGATGATCGCTTCCTTGCCGCGCCCGATGTCCTCGATGTGCGCGCGCGCCCGGACGCGGACCCGGCCGCGACCGGTCTCGTAAGCGTCACGGATGCCCTGGCGGCCGAGGATGATGCCGGCCGTCGGGAAGTCGGGGCCCTTGATGTGCTGCATCAGGCCTTCGACGCCGATGTTGGGGTCGTCGATGTACGCGATGACCGCGTCGACGACCTCCTTGAGGTTGTGCGGCGGGATGTTCGTCGCCATCCCGACGGCGATCCCTGACGACCCGTTGACCAGGAGGTTCGGGAAGCGCGAGGGCAGGACCGACGGCTCCTGGCTTGAGCCGTCGTAGGTCGGGACGAAGTCGACGGTGTCCGCGTCGATGTCGCGGAGCATCTCCATCGCCAGGCGCGTCATGCGCGCCTCCGTGTAGCGCATGGCCGCGGCCGGGTCGTCGTCGATCGAGCCGAAGTTGCCCTGCGGGTCGACGAGCGGGTAGCGCAGCGAGAAGTCCTGCGCCATGCGGACGAGCGTGTCGTAGATCGACGAGTCGCCGTGCGGGTGATAGTTGCCCATCACCTCGCCGACGACCTTGGCCGACTTCGTGTAGGGACGCGTCGGGCCGAGGCCCATCTGCGACATGCCGTAGAGGACCCGTCGGTGGACGGGCTTCAAGCCGTCGCGTACGTCCGGCAGCGCGCGGCCGACGATGACGGACATCGCGTAGTCGAGGTACGCGGTCCGCATCTCGTCTTCGAGGGCGCGCGGCTCGATGTTGCCGCCACCGATGACGTCACTGGATGCCATGCGTCAGGTCCTCCCTAGACGTCGAGGTTGGCGACGAGGCGCGCGTTGGTCTCGATGAACTCGCGCCGCGGCTCGACCTGGTCGCCCATGAGCATGGAGAAGATCCGGTCGGCCTCGGCGGCGTCCTCGATGTTGACCTTCGCCAGCGTCCTGGACGCCGGGTTCATCGTGGTCTCGCCGAGCTGGTCGGCGTTCATCTCACCGAGACCCTTGAAGCGGCTCATGCGCACGCCCTTCTGAGCGACGCGCAGCACGACCGGCCGGAGCGCGGCGAAGGACAGCGCTTCGTCCTCCTCGTCCCCGAGCGCGATGTGGAACGGGGCCACGCCGGCGAGCTCGAGGAGCTCGTTGTGCACCCGGACGAGGGAGCGGTACTCCGGCTGATCGAACAGCGCGTTGCGGATGCGCAGCGTGCGCGCCAGGCCGGTGCGCGTCTCGACGGCCCGGACGACGAACTCGACCTCACCGGACTCCAGAAGCTCCGTCTCATACGGCGAGCCCTCGATGCCCTCGCGCGTGATCACGTCCATTGCCGCCTGCGCGCCGGCGACGCCCTCGTCGAGCAGCGGGGACTCCTCGAGGAAGGTGACGATGTCGTTGCCGTGCTCGGCGCGAAGCGCGGCGGCCCAACCCTCGTACTGCTTGAGGAGCCGCCCGAAGCGCTGCCAGCGCGTCTCGGTGAGGTTGAACGCCTTGCCGTTCTGGTCCGTGATCTGGAACTTCTCCCACTTGTCCGACAACAGGATCTCTTCCAGTTCGGACTCGCGCTCGACGTAGCGCTCCTGGTTGCCGCGCTTGATCTTGTAGAGCGGGGGCTTGGCGATGTAGACGTACCCGGCCTCGATGAGCTGCGGCATCTCGCGGAACAGCAGCGTGAGCGCCAGGGTCCGGATGTGGGCGCCGTCGACATCGGCGTCCGTCATGAGGATGATCTTGTGGTACCGCGCCTTCTCGATGTCGAACTCGTCGCGGACACCGGTGCCCAGCGCCGTGATGAGCGCCTGGATCTCGGCGTTCTGCAGCACCTTGTCGATGCGTGACTTCTCGACGTTGAGGATCTTGCCGCGGAGCGGGAGCACCGCCTGGGTGTTGCGGTCGCGGCCCTGCTTGGCCGAGCCGCCCGCGGAGTCACCCTCGACGATGAAGAGCTCGCGCAGCGCGGGATCGCGGACGGAGCATTCGGCCAGCTTGCCCGGGAGCGCAGAGTTCGCGAGCGCGCCGGACTTGTTGCGCGCCAGGTCGCGTGCCTTACGCGCAGCCGACCGGGCCTGCGCCGCGGCGATCGCCTTCTTGACGATCGCATTGCCCTCCTGCGGATTCTCCTCGAGGAACTCGCCGAGCTTCGCGTTGACGATGCGCTGGACGAAGCCCTCCATGCCGGGGTTGCCCAGCTTGGTCTTCGTCTGGCCCTCGAACTGGGGCTCGCCGAGCTTGGCGCTGATGACGGCGGTCAAGCCCTCGCGGAGATCCTCGCCGGCGAGCGTGCCGTCCTTGTCCTTGAGCAGCCCCTTCTCCTTCGCCCACGCGTTGATCGTGCGCGTGAGCGCCGAGCGGAAGCCGGAGAGGTGCGAGCCACCCTCATGGGTGTTGATGTTGTTGGCGAAGCTGAACACCGACTCCTGGTAGGTGGTGTTCCACTGCAGCGCGACCTCGACCGCGCCCTCCTCGCCCTCGCCCTCGAAGAAGATGACCTTCTTGCCGATCGGGTCCTTGTTCTGATTGAGGTAGGAGACGAAGTCCTCGATCCCGCCCTCGTACTGGAAGGACGCCTCCTTGCCTTCGGCGCGCTCGTCCTTGAGGCTGATCTTCAGCCCGCGGGTGAGGAAGGCCGTCTCGCGCAGACGCTGCTCGAGCACCTGGAAGTCGAACTCCGTGACCTCGAAGATCTCCGCGTCGGGCAGGAAGTGGATCGTCGTGCCGAGCCGCTTCGTCGCCTCGCCCTGCTCCAGCGGACCCTGCGGCACGCCCCGGGAGTACTCCTGCGTGTGCTCGAACCCGTCGCGGTAGACCGTGACGTCGAGGCGCTCGGACAGCGCGTTGACAACGGACACGCCGACCCCGTGCAGGCCACCGGAGACCTTGTAGCCCCCGCCCTCGCCGAACTTGCCGCCGGCGTGCAGGACGGTGAGCACGACCTCGACGGCCGGCTTCTGCTCCTTCTCCATGATCGCAACGGGGATGCCGCGGCCGTTGTCGACGACGGTGATCGAGTTGTCCGGGTGGATCGTGACCTGGACCTCGTCGCAGAAGCCCGCCAGGGCCTCATCCACAGAGTTGTCCACAACCTCGTAAACGAGGTGGTGCAGACCGCGCACACCGGTCGAGCCGATGTACATGCCAGGGCGCTTGCGGACAGCCTCCAGCCCCTCGAGGACATGAATGTCCTGAGCGTCGTAGTCCTCCGACCCCTGGGCCTTCTTCGGGGTGTCGTCCTGGGCCAAGGTTTCCTCCGAAACACACATGCGCCCCGGGCTGCGGATCGTCTCCAGCAAGTCCGGGGCGCGTCGTCACAACGTGCTGTCAGTCTACCAGTCGAGGTTGTCGTAACTGCCTGTGCACAACCTCGGAATTGCCCGGAACTACGGGGAAATCGCGCAGACACTCATGACCGGCGAGACGCGGGGCCCGCGGTGCACCTCAGCGCTGTCACCCGTTCGGCGCCGAGCGATGCGTTCAGCGCGCTGACGAGGGCCGGTCCCATGAGCTCGACCTCCTGCGCCCAGACCGCAGTTCGGCACCGAACGGTCACCTCCCCACCTCGCTCGGAGACGGGCTCTGCCTGCGCGGCGATCGCCGGCCCGACGGCCTGCTCCCACACGCGCTGAATGCTGGCCAGGCCGGTCAGCGGCTCCAGCTGCCCGGCGAGCGACTGCACCGCCGGCGCGAGCGGCCGCGGAGCCCGACGGAACCTCATGCGGCCTCCGTCGCAGCGCCGTCCGCGGGCTCGGCGAGCGCCGCACCGTCGCGCACGGCGATCCGGCATACCGTGGCCGCCTCCGCCCCCGGGACGTGCGCGAGGTCCGTGGTGGTGATCACGCTCTGGCCCGGCCCGTCCAGGCGCTCGGCGAGCTTGCGCCGGCGCACCGGGTCGAGCTCGCTCATCACGTCGTCCAGCAGCAGCAGTGGCAGCGCGCCGCGGACGTCCGCGAGCGCCTCGCGTTCGGCCAGCAACAGCGCCAGCAGCCCGAGCCGCTGCTCCCCCTGCGACCCGAACACGCGCAGCTCTCGCCCGTCCCGAGCCAGGACGATTTCGTCGCGGTGCGGCCCGTGGCCGGTGAACCCCCGCTCGAGATCACCGTCCACCCGCTCGGCGAGCTCGGCGGCAAACTCCTCCGCGCTCGACGCGTGCGTCCGCGGGCGGTAGCGGATAGCGGCCTCCCCGGCGAGCCCCAGGTCGGCGGCGGCGCGGGCGAACGGCTCGGCCAAGAGCTCGCATGCTTCGGCGCGATGGTCGCGCAACACCACGCCGTGGCGGGCCACCTCCGCATCCCACGCCGGCAGCGACGCGCGCGACGCGCGGCCGGCCCGGATGCTGGAAAGCAGCGCGTTGCGCTGAGCCACCGCCTGCCCGAAGATCCGCCGTGTCTCCGCCCGCGCCGGCCACGCGGCGGCGATGACCTGATCGAGGTGCGCACGGCGCAGCGCCGGGGGTCCCTTGACGAGCTCAAGGCGATCGGGCAGGAAGACGGAGACCAGCGGCCGCGATGTGACGTCCAGCAGGCGCTCGACATCCGCGCCGTCGGCCTTCAAGCGCTTGGGCTCGCCGGGCTGGAACCCCACGGACAGCGTGTGCGCGACCCCGTCGACGTCCTCGAGATCCAGATCCACGTGCGTGGCCGCCGCACCGAAGCGCACCACCTCGCGCTCGTTCGACGTCCGGCACGACCGCGCCGTACACCCGAAGTACAGCGCCTCGATGAGGTTCGTCTTGCCGGCCCCGTTGCGGCCGTGCACCACCGTCAGACCCGCCCCGAGCTCAGCATCCAGGCGGGCGTAGGTGCGGAACTCCCGCGCGCGGAGCCGGCGGACGCGCATCGCCCTACACGTTGAGCCTGATCGGCATGATCAGGTAGAGGAAGCCGCTCTCGTCCGCCGCCTCGATGAGTCCCGGGCGAAGAGGGCTGATGAGCCGCAGCTTCGCCTGGTCGGAGTCCACGCTGTCCAGGCCGTCGCGCAGGAACTCGGGGTTGAAGCCGATCTCGAACGGTTCGCCCACGAACGGCAGCGGGAGTGACTCGGATGCCTCGCCGACGTCAGGGGTCTGCGCGGAGACCGTGAGCTCGCCCTCGGAGAAGCGCAGGCGCAGCGGCGCGTTCTTCTGGGCCATGAGGCTCATGCGGCGCACGACCGCGCGGATCTCCTCCGTGTCGACGAGCAGGTCGTGCTCGTAGCCGTCGGGCAGCAGCTGCCGGTAGTTCGGGAACTGACCGTCGATGAGCCGAGACGCCAGCACCGCACCGCCGACGCCGAAGATCACCTGGTTCTCCTGCCGCGCGACCGTGAGCTCGGCCTCCTCCGCGCCCTCGGCCAGCCGAGCGAGCTCGCCCAGGGCCCGGGCGGGGACATTCGCCTCGAACTCGCCGTCAAGCGGCGCCTCGAGCTTCGTCTCCTTGACCGAGAGCCGATACGAGTCCGTGGCGACCATCTTCAGCTCCGTACCGGCGGCCGAGACGAGGATGCCGGTGAGGATCGGCCGGGTCTCATCCTTCGACGCCGAGCGCTCGACCTTGCGGACGGTCTCGACGAACGCGCCCGCCGGCACCCGCACGACAGCGCCGTCGCCGGCTTCCGGGAACGGCGGGAAGTCCTCGCCGCGGAGCGTCCGCACGTGGTATCGGGCACTGCCGGAGACGATCTCGACATCGCCTTCCGTCGGCCGGAGCTCGAGCGTGACGTCCTTGCCGGGCAGGACACGCGCGACATCGAGGAGCAGGCGCGCCGGGAGGACGACGGAGCCGTCACGCTCGACGGTGGCCGGAAGCGGCACCCGGAGCCCGACCTCCATGTCCGTCGCGCGGAGTTCCGCGCGACCATCGGCGGTCACGACCTGCACCCCCGAGAGCGCCTGGACCGCACTGCGGGTGGACGCCACCCGGGCAGCCGCGCTCACCTGGCTGAGCAGGTCGGCGCTGGAGGTCTGCAGCTTCACGATGCTCTCCTGAGATGGATAGGAAGAAGTAGTAGGGGGTGTGGAGATGTGGATATGCCCCGAAAGCGCCGCAACATGCGGGGTGATGATGCACATCCCGCATGTGCGCGCAGGTGCGCAAGTCTGCCAAGCGCAGCGGTCACGACGACGGTGTGCACAGGCGGGCGGCCAGTGCGCGCACCGTCTCGTAGGCCTCGGGGTCGGCCGCGATGCGCTCGCTCGTGCGCTTGCAGGCGTGCATCACCGTGGTGTGATTGCGCCCACCGAAGCAGCGGCCGATCGCGGGAAGGCTCTCGGAGGTGTGCTCGCGTGCGAGGAACATCGCGACCTGCCGCGGCCAGGCGACACTCGCCGCGCGACTGGTCGAGAGCAGGTCGTCCTGGGTGATGCCGAACGCCTCGCACGTGACGCGCTGGATGTCGTCGACGGTGGGGACGCCTGAGGGCGCCGGGGCGCCGGGGGCTCCGCGGCGGGACTCGGGGTAGAGGCCGTCGAGGACCTCGTTGGCGAGGTCGACGTCGATCGCGCGGCCGGTGAGCGAGTGGTACGCGACGACGCGGATGAGCGCGCCCTCGAGTGCGCGGACGTTGTCGGTGATGCGGTCGGCGATCACGGTGAGCGCGCGGGGGTCGGCGAGTTCGATCCCGTCGTGCTGGACGCGCTTGCGCAGGACGGCGAGCCGCACGCCGTGGTCGGGCCGGGCGATCTCGCAGACGAGGCCGGCCTCGAAGCGGTCGCGGAGACGGTGTTCGAGTGCGTCGAGATCGCGTGGTAGGCGGTCCGACGTCAGGACGAGCTGGGCGCCCGCGTCGTGGAGCGCGTTGAAGGTGTGGAAGAACTCCTCTTCGGTGCGCGTCTTGTCCGCGAGGAACTGGACGTCGTCGACGAGGAGGACGTCGGCGCGGCGGAAGCGGCCTTTGAAGTCATCCACACGCCCTGTGCGTAACGCGGCGATGAAGTCTCCGGTGAAGCGTTCGGTCGTCGTGTAGCGAACGGTGAGACCGCCGCCGAACGCCCGGACGTAGTTGCCGATGGCGTGGAGCAGATGGGTCTTGCCGACGCCGGGCGGGCCGTAGAGGAAGAGAGGGTTGTACGCCTGGCCGGGCAGCTCGGAGACCGCGAGCGCCGCGGCGTGGGCAAGCTGGTTCGACGTGCCGATGACGAACTGATCGAAGTTGAGCTTGGGGTTGAAGCGATCGTCGTGATCAGCGAGCGGCGCGTCGTCGGGGGCGGCGGCGTCACGACGCGCCGGCGGATGTTGCGGCTTCGGGCGCGGGGCGGAACCCGACGCGGAGACGAGATCGACGGTGGCCTCGGGCCCGAGGACGGCGGCGGCGCAGGCCTGGAGCACGCGATCGAAGCGATCGGCGACCCAGGAGCGCAGCGCGTCCGGCGCCTCGACGACGAGCGTCGCGTCACGCAGTTCGATCGCCTGCACAGGGGCGAGCCAGATGTCGAACGCCTGTGGACCGACAGCGTCGCGGAGCTCGGCGCGGATCTGGTGCCAAGCGGCGTCGAGGTGGGGGTCGTGAGCAGGCGTGGGGGACTCCGGAACGAGCAGGAACGGCGGGCGATGAAGGGCCCTGGGGACCCGGGAGGGCGACGAACTTAGCACGGGCCCGGGGGGCTGCGGGACGGGTGCAGGAAGGCGCCCCGCACACAGCGAAAAAAGCCTGTGCACAAGTGTCCGATGTGGTGTGTATCGCGAGTGGACTACCCTGTGCCGAGCCATGAAGCGCACCTACCAGCCCAAGAAGCGCAAGCGCGCCCGTACCCACGGTTTCCGTGAGCGGATGCAGACGAAGGCCGGCCGCGCGGTGCTCAAGCGCCGCCGCGCCAAGGGCCGCAAGCGTCTGACCGTCTGAGGACCGTCGCGGTGGACGAGCTGCCGCATCGCGTCGCCACGCCCCGTCGCGCCAAGCGCGGGCGCCTGTCGCGCAGCGCGGAGTTCGAGCGCGTGTACCGGCAGGGCCGTTCCCACGGCGGCCGGTATCTCGTGCTGCACGTCTTCCCCCGCGACGCCCGTGAGCCCGCCGAGTCGGCGCGGCTCGGTCTGTCCGTCTCCCGAAAGGTCGGCGGCGCCGTCGAGCGCAATCGTGTGAAGCGGCTGCTGCGCGAGGCGTTCGCTGCCGAGGCCGACCGCGTGCCCGCCGATCACGATGTGGTGATCGTCGCCCGGCCGACGGCGCTGGAGCTGTGTGAGCGCGACGGCCTGGAGGGTGTGCGCGCGGCCATCTCCGAGCTGCTCGACAAGGCGGGGTTGCCCGCCGCAGACGCGTGACCGCCGCGCGCCGCGCTGTCGTCGCACCGATCCGGCTGTACCAGCGGTTCATCTCGCCGTTGCTGCCGCGGCGATGCAAGTACGAGCCCACCTGCTCGCACTACGCCGCGCAGGCGATCGATCGGTACGGCATACTCCGCGGGCTCGTGCTGGCCACGTGGCGCCTGCTGCGCTGCAATCCGTTCAGCCACGGCGGCTATGACCCCGTGGAGGACCAGCGCCTCTTCACCCATCCCCCGCGCCCCGCGCGCACCTCCTAGATGCCCGTACTCGCCAACATCTTCCAGCCGCTCATCGACATCTTTGAGCCGGTGCTCACGACGATGTACGACATCGTCGGGTCGTGGGGCTGGGCGATCGTCGCCATGACGGTCCTCATCCGCTCGCTCCTCCTGCCGCTGGCCATCAAGCAGTACAAGTCGATGCGCGCGCTCTCGGAGCTTGCGCCCGAGATCAAGAAGCTGCAGGAGAAGTACAAGGACGACAAGCAGCGCCAGCAGCAGGAGATGATGCGCTTCTACCAGGAGCACAAGGTGAATCCGTTCGCCTCGTGTCTGCCCCTGGTGCTGCAGATCCCCGTCTTCATCGCGCTGTTCAACCTGCTGCAGCAGGACCTGAAGATCGAGATCTGCGGGCCGCAGCTGCAGGAGGCGGGGATCATCTCCGCCACGAACACGGTGCTCAATGCCTCCGAGCTGAAGAGCACGAGCTGTGGGTCGTTGAACCCACCCGGCAACCCTGAGTCGTTCCTCTTCATCCCAGACCTGACGGCGAAGGCGACGGGCGGCGTCCTCGTGACGCTGATCATTCTCTACGTCTCGTCGCAGCTGCTGTCCAGCATCCTCATGCCGTCGACGGTGGACAAGACCCAGCGCATGATCTTCATGGCGCTGCCGTTCGTCTTCGTCCCGTTCATCATCAACTTCCCGGCGGGCCTCATGGTCTACTGGATCACGACGAACCTGTGGACGGTCTCGCAGCAGGTCACGCTGCGAAAGATCTACGGCGCGCCGAAGCCACCGGATCCGGGCGAGAAGACAGGAATCGGTGGGCTCTTAGACCAGCTCCGAGGTTCTCCTCAACCCGCAGCGGCAGTGGCGGGTTCAGCCAACGGCAGCTCCACGAAGAGCGGCGACACGGTGAAGAAGCCGGCTGGCGGACCGCCGCCCGCGTCGCCGCGCAAGCGCAAGAAGCGGTCGGGGAGGCGTCGATGAGCGCAGCTGCAGACGCGGTGAAGGACCTCATGGAGAAGGTCTCCGCCGCACTGGATCTTGCGGGCCCGGTGGAGGTCGTGGAGTCGGACGACGAGATCGTCGCGACCCTGCACGGCGAGGATCTCGGCCTGTTCATCGGCCGGCACGGTTCGACGATCGATGCCGTGCAGCACCTCGCGCAGCGCGTGGCGCAGCGGGCCGGGGACTCAGAGGCCCGGGTGGTGGTCGACGCCGAGGGCTACCGGGAGCGCCGTCGCAACGCGCTGGAGCGTCAGGCGGATCGGGCGGCGCACGACGCGGTGCGGTCGAAGCGCCCGGTTGCCCTGGACGCGATGACGGCGAGCGAGCGCAAGCTGGTCCACGAGTACCTCCGCGATCGCGTCGAGATCGAGACGTACAGCGAGGGCGACGAGCCGGATCGTCACCTGGTCGTGGCGCCCGCGGACACGCCCGCCGGCTGACGGCGTTTCACGTTTTTCTCCCCGGTGAAACAATGCCGGGTATGGATCATGAACGCGGGCGGGGTGTGCTGGCGGGCCTCCTCCTGAGCGCCGGCTCGTTCGGTGGCGACGGGAAGCAGCCGCAGGTCACCCTTCGCATGCACGTGCGGCACGAGCACCTCCTCCGCTGGGTCACCACCATGGTGCCGGGGAGCAAGCTCTACGGGCCGTACCACCACGGCGGCCGGTCGTACTTCCAGTGGATGGCGCGCGGCGATGCGCTGGTGCGTGAGCTGCTCCCGCTCCTGGAAGAGACGCTTGTGCCCGAACTCGATCCTCCGGCCGCCGAGCGCCTGCGGGATATGACCGATCGCTACGCGGAGGCGATCGCGCGATCCCGGGAGCGCGCTCGATGAGCGTGGAGACCGCCCTGGCGGATCTGGCCACGCGCTTCGGCCTCAGTGATGCCGTCGTCGAGGCGTTCGGGGCCTACCTGGAGCTCCTCGAGCGCGATCCGACGGCCCCGACCACCGTGACGGATCCGCGGCGCGGCGTCGACGAGCACCTCGCCGACGCCCTCGTCGCCTTGGATCTTCCCGAGGTTCGTGCCGCCCGGGAGATGGCCGACCTCGGATCCGGCCAAGGCGTGCCCGGTCTGCCGCTGGCCCTCGCCCTTCCCGACGCGCACGTCACCCTCGTCGACAGCCTCGAACGCAAAGGGGCATTTATGCGCCGCGCCGTCGAGGTCACGGGCGCGACCAACGTCGACGTCGTGGTCGATCGAGCGGAAACCTGGGAACAGGGGCGTGGCCGCCACGACGCCGTGCTCGTTCGGGCCGTCGCGCCGCTCGCGGTCCTCGCCGAGTACGCCGCCCCGTTGCTGCGCGAGGGCGGCAGCCTCGTGGCGTGGAAGGGCCAGCCCGACGTCGGTGAGGAAGCGGACATGCACGCCGCGGCGAAGGTCTTGGGTCTTGAGGTCGGGGAGCGTGTGCCGGTGGCGCCGTGGCCCGGGGCCGAGCGCCGGAGCCTCTACGTGTTGCGCAAGATCGCGCCCACGCCGCCGACCTACCCCCGGCGCCCAGGGATGGCTCGCAAGCGCCCGCTGCGCGCGAAGAACTGAGGACGGACACCCGGCATTCCTCGCACTTTGCGCGCGGGACTGCACCAGAACACCCCTCGGCCCGGCGGTGCGACGCGTTCGGCGGCTACGCTCCGTCGCGCATGGGCTCGGTGTACGCAGTCGCAAACCAGAAGGGCGGGGTCGGGAAGACCACGACCGCCGTGAACCTCGCGGCCTGTGTCGCCGAGGCCGGGTATCCCACGCTGCTCGTCGACGCTGATTCGCAGGCGAACGCCACGGTGGCGCTGGGCCTTCCAAAGGACGGGACGCCTTCGCTCTACGACGTCCTGAGCGGTGACGCCACTGCCTCCGACGCGCTGCGCGCCTCGGAGGTGCCGAACCTCCAGGTCCTCCCGGCGCACCCGGATCTCGCCGGCGCAAACGTCGAGCTGCCGCGTCGCGCCGGCTCCGAAGTTCTGCTGCGCGAGGCGCTCGAGCCGATTCGCGAGCGCTTCTCCTACATCTTCCTCGACTGCCCGCCCTCGCTCGGCCCGCTCACCGTCAACGCTCTGGTCGCGGCCGATCGGGTCATCGTCCCGGTGCAGACCGAGTACTTCGCGCTGGAGGGTCTCGCCGGCCTGCTGGAGACGCTGCAGCTCATCCAGCGGACGCTGAATCCGCGCCTCACCGTCGCGGGGATGCTTCTCACGATGCACGACGGGCGCACGCGCCTCGCTCGCGACGTGGAGGACGAGGTCCGCACGCACTTCCCCGAACTCGTCTTCGACACCGTGATCCCCCGCAACATCCGGATCAGCGAGGCGCCGAGCTTTGGCCGCCCGGTCATCCATCACGACCCGACCTGCGTCGGGTCCGACGCGTACTTCGAGCTCGCCAAGGAGGTCGTCGCCCGATGAGCAAGTCCCGTGGGATGGGCCGCGGCCTCGCCGCGATCCTCGCCGTCTCCGAGGAGGGGGAGGCCGGCGGCGACGAGCTGCGCGAGCTGCCCGTCGACCTCATCAAGCCGAACCCGAATCAGCCTCGACGCCACTTCGACGAGGCGGCGCTCCAGGCGCTGGCCGATTCGCTGGAATCGCGGGGCGTCCTGCAGCCCGTCCTCGTCCGTCCCGTCGCAGGCGGCACGTACGAGCTGGTCGCCGGGGAGCGGCGCTGGCGCGCCTCCCAGCTCGCGGGCCTCGAGCAGATCCCCGCGCTCGTACGCGAGCGCGACGATGCGCAGGCTCTCGAGGTCGCGCTCATCGAGAACATGGCTCGGGAGGACCTCAATCCCGTCGAGGAGGCGCGCGCATGCGCGGCGCTCGTCGAAGAGCTCGGGCTCACGCGCGAAGAGGTCGGTCGTCGGGTCGGTCGCAGCCGCGTCGCGGTGTCGAACCTCCTGCGCCTGCTGGATCTTCCCGACGAGGTGCTCGAGCTCCTGGAGCGCGGCGACCTCGCCGAAGGCCACGGCCGGGCGCTGCTGCTGGCTGAGGATCATGGAGACCGCCGCCGCCTCGGGCGGACGGCCGCCGCGGAGGGCTGGTCCGTGCGGGTCCTGGAGGATCGCGCGCGGAAGACCAACGAGGCGCCGACGGCGCCCCAGCCGGGCGCCGGCCGGAGCGGGAAGGCCGGTCTGCACCCCGATCAGGTGGCCGCGGCCACGGAGATCGAAGACGCCCTCGGCGCCGCGCTCGGGACCGACGTGAAGGTCAAGCCGCGGGGCACCGGCTACCGCATCGAGCTCGTCGTCGATGACGTCGACGAGGCACTGGCGCTGGCCGAGCGGATCGGCGCAGGCACCCCGGCGTGACGTCCGCGGCAGGGCCGCTATCATGCCCCGTCCCGGGCGATTAGCTCAGTCGGTTAGAGCGCTTCTCTGATAAGGAAGAGGTCGGTGGTTCGAGTCCACCATCGCCCACTCTGACGGCCCCGCTCTGCGGGGCCGTTCTGCGTTCCGGGCTCGGCACGCGGGGCGTCCGGGTCTCCGCCGGCGGCCACGGTCTCGATCACCGTCGCCTGTGAAGCGAACAACAGCGGGAGGGCCCGAGGGCCGCCTGGGTGGGGGTTGCGTCGATAGGGCACGGGAGTCGTCCTTGCTGCCGCGGTGCGTTCCTGTCCTTCATGGTCGGTGTTCGCGCGGACGGACTCCGTCGCCTCCGCGCAGCCCCTTGTGTCGTCTTCCCGACACTGCTTTAGGGTCCCCTCATGGACGATCCCGAAGAGGTCGAGTTCGCCCCGCCGCTCCCAGACAACGCGCTGGCGGCGACCGTGACGTTTCTCGCCGCGCGCGGCGGCCTGGCTCCCGGGTATCGCACCGTCCCGCGGTCGCAGGCGACACACGCGCAACTCGTCATCACCGGGCTGAGCGGGAAGCCGGTGTCGCGCCGGGTCGAGCTGGGGGAAGCCGAAGCCTGGCTGGCCGAGGTCCGGGCGCTCCACGCCCGCCATGCCACGCTCGACGCGGCGGATCGGACCCGCACCGAGAACATCCGGCAGGCCAACGAGGAGGTCGCGGCGCAGATCTCGCCCACGTGCCCGCACTGCGACGTGCCGCGGGAGTACGTCGGGCGTCATCACCTCATGACCGCGGGCGCGCCCGAGCATCTCGCCGCCAGCGGTGAGTTCTTCGGCCGCATCCGGGCGTCGGCGATCGTCGTCGAGCAGTACGCGTGCCCTCGATGCGGCTCGCTGGAGCTGTTCCGACCGCTGCTCCCGCATCCGCTCCCCGCAACCCAGCGCCCAGGATGACCGCCGGACCGCCCGTCGCCCTCCGCCACCCCGCGTGCGGCTGGTGGGTCGAGGAGGCCGGCACCACCGCGCCTGACCTGCCGCTGACCGGGCCGGTCGATGCGGACGTCGTGGTCGTCGGCGCCGGCTACACGGGGATGTGGGCGGCGTGGTGCCTGCTCGATGCTGATCCGGCGACCCGCGTGGTGCTGCTGGAACGCGACCAGGCGGGGCACGGCCCAAGCGGCCGGAACGGCGGCTTCTGCAAAGGCCTCTGGCTGAACCTGCCCGTGCTTGTCGACCAGTTCGGCGACGACGAGGCGCTCGCGGTCGGGTACGCGTGCGAGGAGGCGGTCGAGGCGATCGCCGCCTGGTGCGAGGCTGAGGCGGTCGACGCGTGGTTCACCGCGGGCGGGTATCTCAGTGTGTCGACCAGCCCGCTCCAGGACGACATCCACATGTCCGCGGTTGCCGAGGCCGCGCGGCTCGGCGTCCCGGACGCCGTCCGAGCGCTGGGGCCTGACGAGGTGCGCGCGCGATTCGCCGCCCCCGCTGCGCGCGGCGGGGTGCTCGCACCCGGCGCCACGATCCAGCCCGCGCGGCTCGCGCGAAGGCTGCGGGATGCGCTCGTGCGGCGCGGTGCGCGTCTGTTTGAGCACACGCCAGCCGTGCGCATCGAGGAGCGCGACGCCGGGGTCGTGGTGGAGACGCCCGGCGGCGCCGTGCGCGCCGAGCGTGCGATCCTCACGGCGGGCCCCGCGCTCGTCGCGCTCGCGCCGCTGGCGACCAGCCTCACGGTGGGATCCAGCCACATGATCGTGACCGAACCGGTCCCCGACGTCGTCGCGCACTACGGCTGGACACGGGGCGAAGCGGTCATCGATCGCCGCACGCTGCTGCACTACCTCCGCACGACGCCCGACGGGCGCATCGCCTTCGGCTGGGCGGGAGGCCGGCCCGCACTGGGTGGGCGCGTCCGAGGGCCGGTCCTGCACGACGCCCGAGCGATCGCCCGCGCCGCACGACATCTCACCGAGCTCCTGCCTGAGGTTCGGGGGCGAACCATCGAGGCGGGATGGGGCGGGCCGATCGACATCAGCCCCACGACGCTCCCGGCCGTGGTCCCCCTGGGAGCGCGCGTGGACGCGGCGTACGGCTTCACCGGCCGCGGGGTCGGGCCGGCGCGCCTCATCGGCGAGATCCTCGCCGCCCGCGCGGCGGGCATCCAGAACGAGCGAACGCGTCTCCCGCTCGTCGGGCGCCCGGACGGTTCGGTGCCCCCGGAACCGGTGCGTTGGGCCGGGGCGAGCACGGTCCGCGCTGCCCTCATCCGCTGCGACGAGCAGGAGGCACGAGGCGAGCAGCCGGACCCGATCGCCCGGTTCGTCGCCGACCTTCCGCGCCGCCTCGGCATCACCGTGGGCCGGTGATCGCAGCCCGGCGGTCGCGCCGAACCCGGCGGCTATGCTTCAGCGCGTGCAGGAGATGGTCATCTACGGCGTCAGCTTCGACATGGTCGGCAAGCAGCCGATCGTCCTCCTGAAGACCGTCGACTCCAACAAGTTCCTCCCGATCTGGATCGGCCACCCCGAGGCCGCCGCGATCCTGATGAAGCTTCAGGGCGCGAGCACCCCGAGGCCGATGACGCACGACCTCCTCGTCGACATGCTCGGCGAGCTCGAGGCCAAGTGCACGCAGGTCGTCGTCACGGAGCTGAAGGACAACACGTTCTTCGCCCAGATCACCCTGTCGATCAACGGCCGCGAGATCGAGATCGACTCGCGCCCGTCCGACGCCCTCGCGCTGGCCGTCCGCTCGGGCGCGCCGATCTTCGCCGCCGAGGACGTCATCGCCGAGTCCGCGATCGAGTTCGAGCACGAGGTCGAGGACACCGAAGAAGTCGTCGAGAAGTTCAAGGACTTCCTCGACCAGGTCTCGCCCGAGGACTTCGCCGGCGAATAGCCCGACGGCGTGCGGGCCCTACGCCATCCGGCGCCGCTCCTGCTTGCCGCCGTGACGCTGGTCGTAGCCCTGGGTTCGACGATCGCGAGCTGCTTTACGCCGTCGGTCGGGACGCCGTCGGACTGGGCTTTCGCCCGCGCTGTCGGACGCGCCGATCCGTACCGCCACGCCGTGGGCACGCCGTGCCTCGTCCGCGGAGGCGCCACGTACTGCTTCGGCAGCAACGGGCAGCGCGAGCCCGGCCCGACGCTGATCTTCCGCGTCAGCATCCGAGGGCGGTGCTTCGATGCGGAGCAGGTGCTCATCAACGACCACGGCGCCCGTGGGAAGGCGTTCAGCGGGTGCGTGACGGTCGCCGATCAGGTGCCACGCCCATGGCACGAGTTCCTTCCAGCGTCTCACGCCGACCAGGTCCGTCGACTCGTCGACGACGCTACGCAGCCAGATCCAGCAGCCGCTGGATGAGCGCGTCGTAGTCGATCCCCGCGGCCTCAGCAGCCTGCGGGAGCAGCGACGTGTCGGTCAGTCCCGGGATCGCGTTGGCCTCGAGCACGAACAGCTCGCCCGTCTCCTCGGAGAGCATCACGTCGATGCGTGCCATCCCGCGCAGGCCGAGCACCTCCCAGACCCGCACGGCGAGCTCCTGCGCGCGCTCGGTCACCCCGTCGGGGAGCTGGGCGGGGCACACGAACTCGGTCTGCCCGATGTTGTACCGGGCCTCGAAGTCGTAGCGCTCGCCCACCGGGACGGCCTCGACCACCGGGAGCGCCACGCCGTCGAGCACCGAGATCGCGAGGTCGGGGCCCTGCACGAACCGCTCGAGCAGCACCTTGCTGTCGTAGGAGAACGCGGCGAGGAGCGCGGCGGGCACCGCGCCCGCGTTGTCGGCGAACCGGATGCCCAGCGCGGACCCCTGCCCAGCGGGCTTGATCACGATCGGGAAGTCCAGCCGCTGCTCGATCTCCGGCAGCGCCTGCGCTGCGCCGAGCCCCTTGAACGCCGCCTCGGTGAAGGCGAAGAAGTCCGGCGTCGGGATGCCGGCGTCCACGAGGCGGTGCTTGGCGAGCACCTTGTCGAAGCTCTGAATGCAGGCGCTGATCCCCGAGCCCGTGTAGGGGATGCCGATGAGCTCGAGCAGCTCCTGCACGGTGCCGTCCTCGCCGTCGCGGCCATGCAGCGCGATGAACGCGACGTCCGGGGCCGCGTCGCGCAGACGGACGACGAGGTCCTGGCCGGCGTCGACCGGCACGACGTCGTGGCCGAGACGGTGGAGCGCGTCGATGACGCGGGCGCCCGACCGCAGCGACACCTGCCGCTCCAGCGACTGGCCGCCCTGGAGCACCGCGACGCGGCTCATGCCGAGTTCGAACCCCGGCCGCCCGCGGCGTCGTCCCGGCGGGGCAGCGGCAGCACGTCGGCGAGGCCGGGATCGACCGCCGGGACCTCGGGCGCGGCCGGCGGGACCGCGCGGTGGGTGCCCGTGAGCGTGCCGTAGAACTCGACCTGCTCGCGGATGACCTCACCGATGCGGCGCACGCCCTCGCGGATGTCCGCGTCGCCGACCATCGAGAAGTTCAGCCGCATCGAGGACGCGCCGCGGCCGTCGAGGAACGCCGCGCGGCCGGGCACGAACGCGACGTTCTCCTGCAGCGCGCGGGCCAGCAGGTCGGTCGTGTCGATGTAGTCGGGGAGCGTCACCCACAGGAAGAGGCCGCCGTGCGGTCGGCTCCACGTGGCCTCCGGCGGAAAGTGCTCGGCGAGCGCCTCGAGCATCACGTCGCGGCGGCCCCGGTACAGGTCGCACAGCGAGTCGAGGTACGCCCGCCACTGGCCGGGAATCGAGAAGTACTCGGCGGCGAACAGCTGGGTCATCGACGACGAATTCAGGTCGGCGCCCTGCTTGCCGACGTTCATCTTCTGCAGCACGGGCCGCGGCGCGACCGCCCAGCCGATCCGCAGGCCCGGCGCGAGGATCTTCGAGAACGTGCCGAGGTAGATGACGAAGTCGCCGCCGTCCAGGGAGCGCAGCGTCGGCAGCGGCTCGCCCTCGAAGCGCAGCAGCCCGTACGGGTTGTCCTCCAGGACCAGCAGCTCGCGCTCACGGGCGATGGAGACCAGGCGCTGGCGGCGCGGGAGCGACATCGTCACGCCGCCCGGGTTGTGGAAGTTCGGGATGGTGTAGATGAACTTCGGCCGCCGCCCCTCGGCTTCCAGCCGGTCGAGCGTCTCTTCGAGCAGGTCGACGCGCATGCCGTCGGCGTCCAGTTCGATCTGCACGACGTCGGCCTGGTAGGCGCTGAACGACGGGACCGCGCCCGGGTACGTCGGTGCCTCGGCGATGATCACGTCGCCCGGGTCGACGAGCGTCTTGCAGACGAGGTCGATGACCTGCTGGCCGCCCGTGGTGACGAGGACGTCCTCGGGGTCGATCCCGACCGTGCCCTCGGCCGCCATCACCTCGGCGATGACGTCCTTCGTCGCGGCCATCCCCTCCGTCGGCGCGTACTGAAGCGCCTTGGCGGTGACCTTCGCGGCCATCTGCGCCGTGACCTTGGCGAACAGCTCGGGCGGGAACGTCGAGGTGTCCGGCAGGCCGCCGGCCAGGGAGATGACCTCCGGGCGCTCGGTGATCGCCATGAGATCGCGCATCGCCGACGACGTCATCACGCTGGTCCGCGAGGCGAACAGCTTCGCGTAGCGCTCGAGGTCGCGGGCGGACGATCGTGCCCCGCTCCGGCTCATGGACACGGTTTCGCCACGAGAGGGACGGTCCCTGTCGTCTATCGTCACGGCCCGGACGGTATCGGACCATGAACTTCATCCTTGATCTCCTGCAGGGCGTCGGTGTCGGCGGAGCGTCGGGCATCCGACCCTTCCTGCCCGCCCTCGTGACGGGCGCGCTGGCCACCACGGACACCGCCGTGGACTTCGACGGCACCGCGTTCTCGTTCCTCGAGTCGCCCGTCTTCCTCATCGTGCTCGTGTTCGCCGCGGCGGTCACCGTCGCGCTCGAGCAGCGCGGGAAGATCGCGGAGCCGCTGGGCCAGGGCCTGCTCGTGATCGGCGTCATCCTCGGCGCGTTGCTGGCCGCCGGATCGCTCGACGACCGGTTCGACATCTGGTGGCCGGGCCTCCTCGCCGGCGGTCTCGCGGCGGCGCTGCTCGGGGTTGCGTCGCGGCAGCTGCTCGGCCGGGTCCGTCAGCGCCTGGGCGCCGAGGAGCAGTCGTTCCTCATGCTCTACGCGGGCGGCGCGGCGCTCATCGTCACGGCCGGCTCCCTGCTCTTCCCGCCGCTCGCGCTGGTCGCCGTGGGTGTCGCCATCTGGCTGCTCGTCGCCTCGCGCAAGCGCGCCGGTGAGAAGTACGCGGGCCTGCGCATCCTCAACCGCCCGTGACGTCGAAGCTCGTCCTCGCGGTCATCGACGGGTGTAAGCCGTCGATGCTGCGGCGGGCGATCGACACGGGTCGCGCGCCGGCGCTGAAGGCCATCGAGGAGCGCGGGACGAACGCGGAGTCCTGCGTCGCGGCGTTCCCGAGCGTGACCCCCGTGTGCGCCGCGGCGATCGCGACGGGGACGCTGCAGGACGTCCATCACATCCCGTCGATGAACTGGTACTCACGGCGTGAGGGGCGCTACGTCGAGTACGGGTCGTCGTTCGCCGCGTCGTGGAAGTTCGGCCTGGGCCGGCAGCTCACGGACACGGTCTACAACATGAACGGCGAGCACCTGAGCCGCGACGCGCTCACGGTGTTCGAGGCGCTCGACGACCAGGACGTCCGCACGGCCGGCACGACGTACCTCATGTACCGCGGGCGGCACGAGCACCAGCCGAGCAAGGAGTTCGCCCTCTCACGGGTCGCGACCTCGACGATGTTCCGCAAGCCGATCCACGGCCCGCGCGAGTTCTTCTACGCCGACCTGTTCGCCAGCCGCCAGACCGGCTGCTTCGGCCAGATGGGGATGCCCGGCGTCCGCGACCAGCACACAGGCTGCGTCAGCGCGTACCTCGCCGAGCACGACCTCTTCGACTTCCTGCTCTTCAGCCTGCCGGACAACGACGCGTACTCGCACAAGCACGGCCCGCACGCGCAGGTGCAGTCGATCGCCAACGCCGACCGCCAGCTCGAGCGGCTCTTCCACCAGTTCGGCGGCACCGAGGCCTTCCTCGACCGTCACGCGGTGATCGTCGTCGCCGACCACTCGCACGCGCCCGTGGAGGCGACGATCCCGCTGCAGGAACGCGTGACCGAGGACTGGGCGGTGCTGCGGCCGTCGGGCACCCGTGCCGGGGATGCCGAGATCGCGTTCTGCCCGGCGCAGCGCAGCGCGATGCTCTACGTCCTGCGCCAGGACGCGCGCGAGGAGGTCATCCCGCCGCTTGTGCGCGCCGCGCGGGGGATCGACGGCGTGGATGTTGCGATGTGGCGCGACGCCGACGGTTACGCGGTGGTCGACGGCGAGCTCGGGCGCCTGCGCTTCCGGCCGGGCGACGACGTCGCCGACGCCCGCGGCCGGCGCTGGGAGGTCCACGGAGAGGCGGGCGCGCTGCAGGCGGAGATCGGCGGCCACGCGATCTCGACGCCGGTCTACCCCGACGCGCTGAACCGCGTCTGGGCGGCGCTCACCTGCCCGACCAGCGGCGACATCCTCCTCAGCGCCGCCCCCGGTTGGGAGTTCCCCGACTGGGGCGGCCAGGCCCATGTCGGCGGCGGCAGCCACGGCTCCCTGCACCGCGCGGACAGCGAAGGCGCGTTGCTGTTCAGCGGCGTCGAGCGCTCGGGTGTGCTGTCCGCGCGCGAGGCCGACGGCGCCTGGTCGATCACCGATGTGGCGCCGATGACCGTTGCCCACTTCGGCGCTCGGTAGCCTCCTCTCCTCGCTGATGTCCGTCGAGAGCACCCCCACGCCGCCCCCGGTGCCGATGCACCTGCGGGTTCGCGCCGGACTGCGCAAGCCGCACAACTGGCTGCAGCTGATCCGCTTCGCCGCGGTCGGCGCGTCGGGCTACGTCGTGAACCTCGTGACGTTCACCGTGCTCGTCCACGCGTTCGACCTCGACTACCGGCTCGCCGCGACCGGCGCGTTCCTCGTCGCCGTGACGAACAACTTCTGGTGGAACCGCCGCTGGACGTTCCAGGCGCGGGCCGGGCACCGCGGGTGGCAGGCGGCCCGCTTCCTCACCGTCAGCCTGCTGGCGTTCGGCTTCAACCTGCTGTTCCTCTGGCTGCTCGTGGAGCGGCTCGGCGTGGCCGAGGTCCCCGCGCAGGCCGCGGCGATCGTCGCGGCCACGCCTTTGAGCTTCGTCGGCAACAAGCTCTGGAGTTTCGCCCGGTGAGGCGCGTGGCCGCGGTCCTCGCGGCCCTGCTCGTCTTCGCCGGCTGGGCCGGCACGGCGGCGGCCAACGACCTGACGGCGCCGCCCGGGCTCGATCAGGTCCCGCAGAACTACCGGCTCACCGAGCGGCAGGTCCTGGCGATCGCCGACAAGCTCCCCGCGGTGCGCGAGGCGCGCGCGAAGGAGAAGAAGTCGACCCGTAGCGCGTTCCTCAAGCCGGTGGGCCGCTGGCAGGTCAGCTACTACGACGACGCCGAGCCGCGCCACGAGATCGCGCAGGTGCAGATCGACGACGCGACCGGCGCGGTCATCGAGGCGTGGACGGGCTACAAGGTCCCGTGGACCATGGCGCGGGGTTACGACGGCGCGTTCGGGCGCAAGATCAACTCGCCGTTCGTGTGGATCCCGCTGGCGATCCTCTTCGTCCTGCCGTTCCTGGACTTCCGCCGCCCGCTGCGGATGCTCCACCTCGACCTGCTCGTCCTCACCGGCTTCAGCCTGGCCTACCACTTCTTCAATGTGGGGGACATCGGCACGTCGACGCCGCTCACGACGCCGCTGCTGGTCTACGTGCTCGTGCGGATGCTGTGGATCGGCTTCCGCCCCAAGGACACCGATCGCCCGCCGGATCGTCCGCTTCCGCTCCTTGTCCCGGCGCTCTGGCTCGGGGTCGCGGCGGTGTTCCTCATCGGCTTCCGGATCGGGCTGAACGTCATGAGCTCGAACGTCATCGACGTCGGCTACTCGGGCGTGATCGGCGCGAACAAGCTGGCCAACGGCATGCCGCTCTACGGGCACTTCCCGTCGGACAACTCCAGCGGCGACACGTACGGCCCGATCATGTACCTGCTCTACGTGCCGTTCGAGCAGGTGCTCGGCTGGAGCGGGAAGTGGGACGACCTTCCGGCCGCGCACGCCGCCGCGATCTTCTTCGACCTGCTGACCGTCGGCCTGCTGTTCCAGCTCGGGCGCCAGCTCCGCGGCAACGCGATGGGGATCGTGCTCGCGTACGCCTGGGTGGCGTTCCCGTTCACGACGTTCGCGACGAACACGAACGCCAACGACGCGCTGCCGGCCGCGCTCGTCGTCGCGGCGCTGGTGGCGGCCACCAGTCCGGGCGGCCGCGGGATCCTCGTCGGCATGGCGGGGATGACGAAGCTCGCCCCGCTCGCGCTCATCCCGCTGTTCGCGACGTTCCGCTGGCAGACCGACAAGGCCCGGACGGTCGCGCTGTTCAGCCTCGGCCTGTTCATCCCGCTCGTGCTCGGCGCGGCGATCATCCTGCTGCACGGCGGGTCGCTGCGAGAGTTCTACGACGCGAGCGTGGCCTTCCAGTCCGGCCGCGAGTCGCCGTTCTCGCCGTGGGGCTTGTACGACGGGCTGCACAAGGTCCAGCGCGTCGTCCAGGGCCTGGCGCTCGGGCTGGCGGTGCTCGTGGCGTTCCTCCCGCGGCGCGAGGACGTTGTCGGCCTGGCCGCGCTCAGCGCAGCGATCCTCATCGCGCTCCAGCTCGGCCTGGGCTACTGGTTCTTCCTCTACGTCATCTGGTGGATCGCGCCGGTGATGGTCGCGCTGCTCGCCCGCGACGGGGAGCCCGAGCTGCGGTGAGGGCGGCGGCGCCGTACCCCGCCCTGGCGGTCGGGTTCGCGCTGCTCACCACGGTCGGGCCGATGGCCGACACGCGGGTGAGCGACCTCTATCTCTACGGCCAGTACGGCCGGCTGCTGGCCGACGGGAACCTGCCGTACCTGGACTTCGGCTTCGAGTACCCGCCGCTCGGGATCCTGCCGATCGCGATCGCCGGGATCCCGTTCCCGGGGCAGGGCGGGACGGGCGGCGGCTTCGACTGGGTGTTCGGCGCGCTGATGCTGCTGTGCGCGGTCGCCGGGCAGCGGGCCGCCGCGCTGTTCGCGCGCGAGACCGTGGACGCGCGCGCGGAGAGGACCGTGGCCTGGCTGCTCGTCGCGCAGCCGTTCGTTATCGGGGCGTCCCTGCGCACGCACTTCGATCTGTTCCCAGTGGCGGTGACGATCGCCGGCCTCGTGCTCTTCGCCCGGTCGCGCCCGGTGACGGGGATGGTCGCGCTGGGGTTCGGCACGGTCATCAAGCTCTTCCCCGGGATCCTCGCGGCGGTCAGCGGGCTGTGGCTGGCCGGGCGGGGGGAGGCGCGGGAGCTCGCGCGCGGCGCGGCGGCGTTCGTCGCGGTCTGTGTGGTGTGCACGTTGCCGTTCTGGGGCGGCGGGTTCGTCGACATGTTCACGTTCCACCTCGACCGGCCCGTGCAGATCGAATCGACGCCCGCGACCGTGCTCTTCGCGGTCGGCGGGTCGGAGGTGACGGGCACGAACGAGCGGCCCGACCGCTTCAAGTCCAACGGGCTGGATGGCGGCGCGGCGGGGCCGGTCGCGGCGTTCTTCGCGGTGCTGCAGATCGTGGCGCTCGCCGCGGCGGCGCTCCTGGCGCTGCGGCGGACCGACCCCCGCTGGCTCGGCCTCTGCTGCCTCGCCGCGCTGCTCGCCTTCGTCGCGCTGGGGAAGGTTCTGTCGCCCCAGTACATGATCTGGCTGGCCCCGTTCGCCGCGCTCGCGTGGGTGTGGGGCGAGCGCGGCGTCGCCGTGCTGTGCGCGGGGGCGATCGCGCTGACGTCGGTGTGGTTCCCGCGTGCCTACGTGCCGCTCGTGCAGGAGCACGAGTGGGTCATCTGGACGGTCGCGCTTCGCAACGTCCTGCTCGTCGCGGCGCTCGGTCTGCTGTTCGCGCGGTTGGCGACCGCGGCGCCTACGCCTCCTGCGGCACGTAGTCGTGCGGCCCGGTCTCAACCGCTTCGGGCGCCATCCACATGACCTCCCAGAGGTGGCCGTCGGGGTCGTGGAAGCTGCGGCCGTACATGAAGCCGTGGTCCATCGGCTCACTCGCGCCCGCGCCGCCGGCGGCCAGTGCCGTGTCGGCGAACGCGTCGACGTCCTGACGGCTCTCGGCCGACACGCAGAGGATCGCCTCGATCGTCTCGGCGTCGGCGACGGTCTTCGTTGTGAAGTCGGCGAAGCGGTCGCGCTGCAGCAGCATCACGAAGGCCTGGTCGGAGACCACCATGCAGGCGCATGACTCGTCGGTGAACTTCTCGTCGAACGTGAAGCCGAGCCGGCCGAAGAAGGCCATCGACCGGTGCAAGTCCGCGACGGGAAGGTTGATGAAGATGAGACGCGCCATCGGTGCTCCTCTCGGGTGGTGATGGCGGGTAGACCGCTGCGCCGGCGCGAACTCATCGGTGGGGGTGATGCGTTGCCTTCCGGGGTAGGCTGCTCTCATGGCCGAGGGGACCCTCACCCGCCCCGTCGAGGACCAGCTCGAAGCGCACCGCACCGAGCTGACGGGCTACTGCTACCGGATGCTCGGCTCGGCGGCCGACGCCGAGGACGCCGTGCAGGAGACGCTCACGCGGGCGTGGCGGAACATCGACCGGTTCGAGGGCCGCGCCGCGCTGCGCACCTGGCTCTACAAGATCGCGAGCAACGTCTGCTTCGACGCGCTCGCGGCCGGCCAGCGCCGCGCGATGCCGATCGACCTCAGCCCGGGGCAGCCCAGCAGCGCGCTCGGGCCGCTCGATCCGCCGCTGGCCGAGACGACGTGGGTCGGGCCGGCGCCCGACGCGCTCGTGCTCGACGGCGTGGGGGACCCCGCCCACCTCGCCGAGGCGCGCGAGTCGGTGCGCCTGGCGTTCGTCGCGGCGCTGCAGCATCTGCCGCCACGCCAGCGCGCGATCCTGATCCTGCGCGACGTGCTGCGCTGGCAGGCCTCCGAGGTCGCCGACCTGCTGCACCTCAGCGTCCCGGCCGTCAACAGCGCGCTGCAGCGGGCGCGCGCGACGCTCGCGTCGAAGGACCTCGAGGTCGTCGAACTCTCCGACGCCTCCGTCGACGCCGCGAGTGAGGAACTCCTGGCGCGGTACCTCGACGCGTTCGAGCGCTACGACATGGACGCGCTCACCGCGCTGCTGCACGAGGACGCGACGCAGTCGATGCCGCCGTACCCGATGTGGCTGCGCGGCCGCGACGAGCTGATCACGTGGATGACCGGCCCCGGCGCCGAGTGCGTCGGCTCGCGCCTCGTGCCCGTGCGGGTCAACGGGCAGGATGGCTTCGCCCAGTACCGCGACGGCGGTCAGACGCCGTGGTCGATCCATGTGCCGACCTGGCGGGACGGGCGGATCGTCGACATCACGTACTTCCTGGAGACCGACGGCTCGCTGTTCGCGCTGTTCGGCCTGCCGCCGACGCTGCCGGCTTAGACCTGCAGCAGCGCGAGCGCCGCGTCCGCGAGGTAGCGCGCGAGCTGCGCGTCGTCGACGTCCAGCCGTCCCTCGAGCCGGCGGATGAAGAGCTCGGAGGTCGAGCCCGAGATCGCGGCGATCGTCATCGCGGCGCGGGCCGGATCGGGGCTCGGGCCGAACAGCGCGGCGCGTTGCTCCTCGATCACCGTGCCCAGGCTCTGGATGATCTGGCGGCGCTTGGCCTGGAGCACCGGGGTGTCCAGCCCCTCCGACAGGGCGGCGCGGCCGATCCGCGGGTCGCCGAACATCACGTCGACGAGGGCGCGGGCGCCGGCCTCGATGCGTGCGCGCGGGTCAGCGGGGCCGGTGGACAGGCCGCCGACGATCGCGTCGCGGACCTCTTCTGCGAGGCGGTCGAGCAGCGCGAGGTAGAGCTCGTCGCGGTTGCGGTAGCTCTCGTAGAAGTACCGCTCCGTCAGGCCCGCGGTGCGGCAGATCTCGGTCATCGTCGCCTCGCCCCAGCCGCGCGTACCGATGATCTCCAGTGCGGCAGCGTCGAGCTTGGCCTTGCGCTCGGCGCGCCGCTCGGCCGCGCTCTGGCCCTTGAACATCCGGTCGGTCGACGCCACGAGCGCATGCTCGCACTACAACTTGACAGGATGCCCTGTCAGGTGTCACTCTGCGGGCATGGCCACCGTGACCGAGGAGAGCGTCCGCGCCGCGCAGAAGCGCCCTGACCGCCGGATGCTCACCGCGACCCCGCCCGCGCCGATGGACCTCCGCGTCCCCGCCCAGGTGCGCAAGGACCTGCGCGACGAGCGCCGCGCGCGCCGGCGCGGCCCCATGCCGCCCGGCAACCCGTATCCGAGCTGGACCACCACGCTCACGACGTTCACCGACCCGCTGAAGATGCTGCTGGAGAACCGGCGGCGCTATGGCCCGGTCTTCACCCTGCGCCACGGGCACGAGCTCATCGTCTGGGCGATCAGCCCGACCGCCAACCACGAGGTCCTCGTCTCCAAGGCCGACGCGTTCGGCTGGCGCGAGGGTCGCTTCCGCGACCTGTGGCCGCTCATGGGCGACGGGTTCTTCGCGATCGACGGCGACTACCACCGCCAGATGCGGCGCATGCTCCTGCCGGGCTTCCACGCCGACGCGGTCCACGGCGTGGCGGGCGACACCGTCGCCGAGGTCGTCGCGGCCGTGGAGCAGCTGCCGGCCAAGGGGATCGTCGACATCAACCACTGGGTGCGCGACACCGCGATGCGCGTCGCGCTGCGCGTCCTGCTCGGCATCGACCGCGAGGACGACGAGATCCACCGGATCGCCAACGCGTTCGAGCGCGCGCTGGCCTTCCACGGCTACTCCATCCCGACGCAGATGCTCCGCGGCCCGCGCACGCCGTACGCCCGCACGCAGCAGGCCCGCGCGGAGCTCGACGGCCACGTCTACGAGGAGATCCGCCGCCGGCGCGCGGCCGGCGACCCCGGTCGCGGCGTACTCGGCCTGCTGCTGCAGTGCACCGACGGCGACGGCAACCCGCTGCCCGAGCACACGATCCGCGACCTCGCGATCACCGTGATGTTCGCCGGCCACGACACGACGACCGCGACGTTCACGTTCCTCACCTACGAGCTGGGCCGCCATCCGCACGCCCGTGAGGCGCTGCTCGACGAGCTCGACACCGTGCTCGGGGAGAACGATCCGACACCCGATCAGCTCGACGGTCGCGCGCTGCCCGTCCTCGAGCGGACGCTGGACGAGACCCTGCGCCGCTACCCCATCGCGTGGATCGGCCCGCGCCGCGTGCTCGAGGACGTCGAGCTCGACGGCGTCATGGTCCCCAAGGGCGTCGGGATGTTCTACTCGAGCTGGGCCACGCACCACCTCGAGGAGTTCTATCCCTCGCCGATGGCGTTCGACCCCGACCGGTTCTTGCCCGGCGGCCAGGTCGAGCAGCTCCCAAAGGGGTCGTACATCCCGTTCGGCGGCGGCAGCCGGATGTGCCTGGGCAAGCGCTTCGCGCAGTACGAGCTGCGGGCGCTCACCGCGGTCGCGCTGCGGCGCTTCACTATCGATCCGGACCCGGCCGACCCGTTGAAGATGTCCTTCACGCCGACGCTCGGGCCGAAGAACGGCCTGCGCTACTTCGTCACCCGACGCGACTAACGGCCCGCGGCGGGCTCCAGGACCGCCTCGATGCTGTCGGCCCGCCCGGCCTGTGAGCAGCGGATGAGGACCCCCATGAGCCAGGGGTCCTCCTCGCTCGTCTCGAAGTGCTGCTTCATGTGCGTGACGAACCCGGCGATCGCCTGCTCGCGCTTGACGCCGATGACGCCGCCGCGCGGGCCGGTCATCCCCACGTCGGTGATGTAGGCCGTCCCCTCGGGCAGCACACGGAAGTCGTTGGTCGGCACGTGCGTGTGCGTGCCGACGACGCCGGTCACGCGCCCGTCGAGGTACCAGCCCAGCGCGACCTTCTCGCTCGTGGCTTCGGCGTGGAAGTCCACGAGGATGTGGTCGCAGCGGCCCTTGAGCTCGTGCAGCGCGGCGTCGGCCTCGGGGAAGGCGGGCCGGCCCGCCTGCAGGAACACGTTGCCGGAGAGGTTCACGACGCCGAGGCGCACCCCGTCGCGCTCGACCACGCACGTGCCGTGACCGGGCTGGCTCTTGAGGTAGTTCGCCGGCCGGAGGATCGCGTCGTGCTCGTCGAGATAGCGGTGGATGTCGCGGCGGAAGTACGTGTGGTTGCCGAGCGTGATGACGTCGACGCCCTTGGCGAACAGCTCGTCGGCGATCTTCGGCGTGATCCCCAGCCCGCCGGCGCTGTTCTCGCCGTTGACGACGACGAATGTCGGCTCGAAGCGCTCGCGCAGCTGCGGCAACAGGCCGAGCAGCGTGCGGCGGCCGATGGAGCCCACCACGTCGCCGATGAACAGGATGGTCGCGGCGCCGTCGCTCATGGCGCGGGATTGTCGCGCACCTGCGGTCCGTACGATGCCGGGCGTGGTCACGCTGCGCGCCGAGGCGCTGAGCAAGGCGTTCGGGGCGCGCAGCGCCCTGCGGGATGTCAGCTTCGAGCTGACGTCCGGCGAGCGCGTGGCCGTCATCGGCCCGAATGGCGCGGGCAAGACGACGCTCCTGTCCCTGCTCGCCGGGCTGCAGCGCGCCACCGGCGGCTCCGTGTCGCTCCCGCCCGAGCAGATCGGCTGGGTCCCGCAGCAGGCGGCGGTCTACAAGCGGCTCTCCGTCCGGGAGAACCTGCGGCTGTTCGCCCGGCTCGAGCGCGTCGACGATCCCGACGCCGCCGTCGACCGCGCGCTGGAGCTCACCGGGCTGGCCGACCGCGCCAAGGACGAGCTCAGCACGCTCTCGGGCGGCAACCAGCAGCGCGTGAACATCGCGATCGGCCTGCTCGCCGACCCGCCGGTGCTGCTGCTCGACGAGCCGTCATCGTCGCTGGACCCGCGCCAGCGCGCGATCCTCTGGGAGTTCATCGACGGCCTCGCGGACGCCGGCACCGCGGTGATGTTCGCCACGCACGAGATCGACGAGGCGCAGCGCCACGCCGACCGCATCCTCGTGCTGGCCGACGGCGAGCTCATCTTCACCGGCACCGCCGACGAGCTGCACGCCGCCGGCGGCGGGGATCCTGATCTCGTCGTCGCGTTCGTCTCGCTCCTGGAGGCGCAGGGGCACTGATGCGCTGGCTCCTGCTCAAGGACCTGCAGATCCTGCGGCGCTCCCCGCTGCTCGTCGGGCTGCTCATCGTCTACCCGGTCGTCATCTCGCTGCTCATCGGCTTCGCGCTGTCCCGCGGGCCGGATAAGCCGAAGGTCGCGTTCGTCAACGAGGTGCCCGAGGCCGAGCAGACGATCAGCGTCTCCGGCGACCGCGTCGACATCGCGGGCTACAGCGACCGGCTCTTCGAGCGCGTCGACCCGGTCCCGGCGTCCTCTCGTGAGGAGGCGCTGAAGATGGTCGAGGACGGCGAGGTCCTCGGCGCGCTCGTCATCCCCGAGGACTCGGCTCGCAAGCTCCAGCGGGCGGTGGCGCTCGGTGGCAGCGCCGACAAGCCGACGGTCGAGGTGATCTACAACGCGTCGGGCCCGCTGCAGGGCCAGCTCGTCCAGTCGCTCGTCGACAGCACGCTGGCGGAGGCCAACGCCGCGATCGGGGAGAAGATCACGCAGATCGCCGCGGGCTACCTGAACATCCTGCTGCGCGGCGGCTCGTTCTCCCTGTTCGGCCAGGACTTCGACATCCTCGGCCTGCAGGACACGGAGAAGATCCTCGGCCAGCAGGCCGCGGACCTCCCGCAGGGCTCGGCGCAACGCGCGCAGCTCGAGCGCATCGAGCGCTTCGCGCGCCTGGCGGTGGAGAACCTCGGCTTCTCCGACGAGATCCTGTCGTCGATCAGCAGCCCCATCGAGGTCAAGCAGACGCCGGTCGGCGGGAGCGCGAGCACGAGCCTCGCGTCGTTCGCGGTGGCGGCGTCAGTCGTCTTCAGCCTCATGTTCGTCTGTGTCCTCCTGGCGGCCGGCATGCTCGCCCTGGAACGGGAGGAGCACGCCTACGGGCGTCTTGTCCGCGGGCTCGTCTCACGAGGGAAGCTGCTCGTCGAGAAGGTGCTGCTCGCCGCGGCGTGCGCGCTGCCCGTCGGCCTCGTGATGCTCGTGGTCGTCGCGCTCCTCGCCGACCTCGACTGGGGCGGCGCGCCGAAGTGGGTCGTCGGCGTGCTCGCCGCGGGGCTGGCGTTCGGGGCGCTGGGCGTGGCGATCGGTGCGGTCGCGCGGGAGGTCCGCGCAGCGTCGCTGCTGGCGTTCGGCCTCTCGCTGCCGATCGCGTTCCTCGCACTCGTCCCCGCGGGCACCGTCGCCGACGCGCTGTACGAGGTGATCCGGGTCGTCAGTGCCGCGTTCCCGTTCAAGCCGGCGCTGAACGCCATGGACGCCGCGCTGAACGACAACGGCGACCTGTGGCCGCCGATCGCGCATCTCCTCGCGCTCACCGTCGCGTACGTCGCGCTCGCGCGTATCGCGCTGCGGCGTTTCGGCTAAGGGCCCGCGCGGGCATCTCGCGCGCATGGATCTCTTCAGCCCCGTCCGCCTCGGCTGGCGTGTGACGACCGGGGCCGTGGACCTCGCCGTGGGCGTGGTGCGCGGTCTGGCCGGCCCGCTCCTCGGCGGTGACGATGAACCCGCTCCGCCGCTGTCCCGCCGACCGCCCGTTCGTCCGCCGGCTCCACCAAAGCGTGTACCGACCGCCGCGCCGCCGGCCGCCGAACCGGAGCCCGAGCCGCTCCCGCCGGTCACCGAGCTGCTGACCGACCGCAAGACCATCGACGACGAGCCCGAGCTCGTCGAGACCGAGGGCGGCGCCACCGCCGGTCCTGAGCTCCACGTCGACCCGCCGTGGCAGGGCTACGAACAGATGACGGCGGCGGACATCGTCGACCGCCTCGTTCTCGCCGACGCCGCCGAGCGCGCGGTCGTCCTGCTGTACGAGCAGCAATACAAGCGGCGCAAGTCCATCCTCGCGGCGGCGGCGGCATGACGCCGGTCTCCATGCCGTAACACCGGCGGGTCGCGGGCGTGGCATCCTGCCGCGCCGATGTCCGTCCCGTCCGCCGTCAGTCCCGTCCGCGCTGCGCTGCGCGAGCCGGGGATACGGCGGACGGCCGCCGGATTCGGGCTGCTGACGCTCGGGGAATGGATCCTCGGGACGGCGGTGGCGATCGCGCTGTTCGCCTCGTCGGGACCGCTCGCAGTCGGCCTCGTGGGTGCGCGGTTCGTTCCCGCCGCCCTGGCGAGCGTCCTCCTCGCCGGCCTGGTGGATCACGTCGCGCCTGCGCGAGCGCTGGCGGGCGTCGCCGCCCTTCGCGCGCTCGCCGCGGCGGCCTGTTCCGTCGTGCTCGCGCACGACGGGGCGACCGCGTTCGTCATCGCGCTCGTCTGGCTCGATGCCGCCGCCGGCTCGGCGTACCGCCCGGCCCAGTCGCGGCTCCTGCCGAGTCTCGCCCGCACGCCAGGGGAGCTCACGGGCGCAGTCGCGCTTGCCTCGAACGCGAAGTCCGCCGGCCAGATCGCGGGCGCGCTCGCGGGCGGACTTGTGCTCGCTCGTGCGGGCGCGCCGACAGCCGTGGCGTGCGCGGCCAGCGCGTCGCTCCTCAGTGCCGTGCTTGCCCTGCGCTCGCGGCGCGCCCCCGCCCCCGCGGGCGACCGGAGTGCCGAGGGGATCGGCCGGGGACTCGCCTTGATCGCCGGCCACCGTGAGACCCGCGTGGTCGCCGCCTGGGCCGGGGCCCGGTCGCTGCTGCGAGGGGTCTGGATGGCGCTCGGCGTGATCGCGGCGGCGACCTCGCTCGATCTCGGCGAGGGCGGGTTCGGCATCCTCATGACGGCAGCCGGCATCGGGACCGTGGTCGGCATAGGGTGCTCCGGCGTCCTGGCCGGCCGCCGCGTGCTCGGCGCGCCGTTCGCGGCGTCGCTCGTCCTGTGCGCGGTCCCGCTCGCCGTCGTCGCCGCCGTGCCTGCCACCGCCGTCGCGCTCGCGGCGATGGTCATCTGGGGTATCGGGATGGCGGTGTCGGACGTGACGGCGCAGGCCTTGCTCGCGCGCGTCGTGCCGCCGGTGCAGACGCCACGTGTCGTAGGGGCGATGGAGGGCGGCAAGCTCCTGGCGGAGGGCCTCGGCGCGTTGCTCGCCCCGGTCGCCTACGAGCTGGCAGGGCTGGACGCGGCCCTCATTGGTTCCGCGGCGCTCGTGCTCGTCCTCCTCGCCGCGGACCTGCCCGGCTTCCGCGCCGTCGACCGCCGTGCTCTCGGGCGGACGGAACGGCTCGAGCTCGTCCGCGGCGTTCCCCTGTTCGGGGCGCTCCGGCTCGATGGCCTCGAGATGGTCGCCGCGGCGCTCGTGCCCGGCCGGATCCGCGCCGGGGAGGACCTCTTCGTCCAGGACACCACGGGCTCGCGGTGGTATCTCATCGAAGACGGGGTGCTCGAGGTGCGGGTCGACGGGTTCCTGACCGGCACCCTGCGGCGCGGCGCGGCCGTCGGAGAACGAAGCCTCCTGCGCGCTGAGCCACGGGCCGCGACGGTGCGCGCGGCCACCGACAGCGCCGTCCTCGGCCTCGAGCGCGGCGCGTTCCTGCGGGCGGTCACCGGCACGGCGGACGCGCCGGTCGCCGACGTCCCCGCCATCCCGCGGGACGTCCGAGCCATGCTCCGCCGCCAACACGTGCTCGCCCACGTGTCCGACGGCGCGCTGGCCGACCTCGAGCGCGTCGCGACCCGGTGGACCGCGGCCGCCGGGACCCTGCTGTTCGGCCAGGACGCCGAAGACGACCGGTACCTCCTCCTGCTCGACGGCGAGGTGCAGGTCGTGGTCGACGGGGTGCCGCGCCGGACGCTGCGGCCGGGCGACGCGCTCGGAGAGATTGCCGTCCTGCACCGCCGGCCGCGCACGGCGTCGGCGCGGGCGGTCCGTGACACGGACCTGCTCGTCATCGACGGGGCCTCGCTCCGTGAGGCCGTGACGACCGTGTGAACACCGTGTTCATCGGGGGCGAACAGCCGCCCGTGAACGCTGTGTGCCGCCAGCGAACGCTCCGTGGAGGTACCCGACCTCCTTGGAGCTCCACATGCGTTCCCATGGCAGTCCCCCTCGTTCCCGCCTGACCCGAATCGTCGTGCGGGGCGGTGCTCTCGCCGTCGTCGTCGCCGGTGCGCTCGCTGGCACCGCGCACGCCGGCGCGCTCATCGACAACGGCACCATCCGCCTCGGCGTCAACGACACCGGCGAGCTGAACTTCTCGAAGGAAGGGATCTTCGCCGGCGTCATGTACCTGCCGACCGGCAACGACGGCACCCGCGCGGGCTGCCCCTGCGAGGGCTGGGGCGCGGGCAACGGCAGCGCCGCGGAAGGCGGCGTCTTCTCAGGCTTCGCCAACCGTGACCGGGGCGGCCCGAACAACGTCGACGCCGTGTCGTTCACCAGCGATGCGTCGTCCGCGACGTCGGTGACGAGCATCGACGACAAGCTGCAGGTCACGCAGCGGTTCGCGCCCGCACCGGAGACGCCGAACCTCTACGAGGTCAAGGTCACGCTGAAGAACATCGGCGCGGAGCGACTCGGTGACGTGCGGTACACGCGCCTCATGGACTGGGACATCGAGCCCACCGCGTTCCGCGAGTTCGTCACGATCCGCCGCGGGACGCCGCCGCCCAAGGCACTGCTGTTCAGCAACAACAACGGCTTCCTGAAGGGCGACCCGTTCGAGGCGCGCACGCCGACGGGCAGCTTCACCGCCGACCAGGTCTCCAGCATCGACTTCACCGACCTGGGTCCTGACGATCACGGGGCGCTCTTCGACTTCGGCTTCGGCGCGCTCGACCCGGGCCAGGAGACGACGTTCCGTATCTACTACGGCGCGGCGGCGGACGCGGCGGCGGCCGACCTCGTGGTCTCCCGCGCGGCGCTCGAGCTGTACTCGGAGGGCAAGCCGAGCACGGGCGGTGGGGGCGGAGGCGTCGACGAGCGCGCCGCCACGCCGCCGACCGGCGCGCCCAACACGTTCATCTTCGGCTTCCGCGCCGTCGGCGGCCGGCCGATCATTCCGCCGACGCTGACGCTCGATCCGGCGACGCAGTCGCACGCCACCGGCGAGACGGCGTCCCTGACGGCGACGCTGAAGGACACGGCGGGCAACCCGATCGGCGGCGCGCCGATCGTCATCCAGCCGGCGGGCGCGAACCCGAAGGCGCCCACCGCGCTCACGAGCGCGGCCGACGGGACGGCGCCACTGAGCTACGTGGGCGCCAACGCGGGGACGGACACCGTCACCGCGTGCCTGGATTCCGACGGCAACGGCGCGTGCGACGCCAACGACCCGATCGCCGTCACGGCGACGGTGAACTGGTCGAGCATCGTGGCGACCGCCGCCGGCGGGTCGGTCTCGATGACGAAGCGCTCGTGCCTGTCGCGGCGCTCCTTCACCATCCGTCTGCGTGAGCGCAAGGGCCAGTCGATCGCGTCCGCCGTGGTGCGGGTCAACGGCAAGAAGGTCGCCACGCGGCGCGGCTCGCGCCTCACCGCGCCCGTGAACCTCAAGGGCCTGCCGAGCGGCAAGTTCACGGTGGAGATCACCGCGAAGCTGGAGAACGGCAAGACCCTGAAGGGCAAGCGCACCTACCGCACGTGCGCGAAGAAGCTCAAGGGCGGAGACATCCGCCTCTGAGGTCGGGCACAGGCGGCCGGGCCGGTTGCGCC
>CAMCUD010000025.1 GCA_945878865.1 Bifidobacterium breve
CTACCCGATGCGCGTGCTCGCGCAGGATCTGCAGACCCGCCGGCAGCAGACGCTGACCGCCCGGATCGCCGACGAGTCGAGCCTCGGCCAGCCCAGCGGCGTGTCCGGGTTCGGCATCGTTGCCGGCGCATCGGCCTCGACGCTGGCCACCACCGTGCTCAAGGGCGGCACGCCCGCCCGGACGAGCGGCGAGATGTGCGTCCGGCTGAAGGTCAAGCAGGTCTCCCGCCAGCTGCGGTTCTGCAACCGCTACGTCCTCGGTGCAGGCGCGCCGGCGGGCGGCATCGCGAGCTCCGTGCTCTCCGACGTGACCTCCGCCGCGGGGCTGCTCGACACGTACGAGTTCGGGCCGCTGCAGCCGACGGACCTGCAGATCGCGCTGCGCCTGAAGCGCGGCACGGCGCAGTCGTTCGTCGAATCGGTCAGCGCGCCGTCCACGCTGCGCCGGGGCCGGCGCGCGACGCTGCGCCTGCGTGTGCGTCGCGTGTCGACCGGGAAGGTGACGACGAAGCGCATCCGCTTCACCGTGCCGAACAGCGCGCCGCGCGGTTCGCGCCTGCTGACGGTCACCGGCCCGGCGTCGGATGCCGCGGCGGGCGACGACGAGCTGACCGCGGAGCTCAGCGATCTGTTCGGCGGCGGCGACACGAGCTCGTCGGCCGGCCCGACGACGCCGTCGGAGTTCGCCGACGCGTTCGAGGGGCTCGCGCGCTACGACGGGCTGCGGCTCTCGTTCCCGACGGAGGCGGACCTCCAGTCCGAGGACGGCGGCGGTGACTCCTCGTCGGGCTCGCGTCTGTACCGCGATCCGGACCTCCGCCTGAGCGGCACCGCCCGGACCCCGGTGACGATCCGCTAGTTCAGGCGGTTCTCGATCTGCAGCGTCGGGGCCTGCGGTTCAGCGGGCTCCGGCTCGGCCGCGGGCTGTTCGACGCCGAGCGTCGTGGCCAGCTCGCCGGACTCGTACATCTCGACGATGATGTCCGACCCGCCGACGAGTTCGCCGCGGACGAAGAGCTGCGGGATCGTCGGCCAGTTGGAGATCTCCGACAGCTCCTGGCGGATGCGGGGATCGGGGAGGATGTCGACAGCGCTGAACGGCACCTCGAGCGCCTGGAGCGCGGCCGCCGCCCGGGCGGAGAAGCCGCACATGGGCTGATCGGGGGTGCCCTTCATGAAGAGGATCACCTCGTTGCCGGTGATGGCCTCCTGGATCGCGTCGCGCAGGGGGTTCTCGCTCATGGGGTCTCCGTCTTCAGGGAGAGGGCGTGGATCGAGCCGCCGAGCTCCGCGCCGAACACGTCCATGACCATCCGGTGCTGCTCGATACGGGTCTTACCCTCGAACGCGGTGGCCTTCACCTGGGCGGCGAAATGGACGTTGTCCTCGCTCTGCACCGCCACCTCGGCGCCGGGGATGGCGGCCTCGATGCGGGTACGGAGTTCGTCGGGAGTCGGCATGTCGATGCGAGGGTAGCGGGTCGCTACACTTTGTATAGCTACGGGAGCACCGACCCGACGGAGACGTATCGGATCATGATCACCATCACCGAGAAGGGCGCCGCCAAGGTGCACGAGTTCCTCGCCTCCCAGGGCGAGCAGGCCGAGGACGCGGGCCTCCGCGTCGGCGTGCGCGGCGGTGGGTGTTCCGGGTTTCAGTATGCGCTCGCGTTCGACGAGAAGCGCGACGACGACGAGGTCTTCGAGGTCGACGGCCTGAAGATCCTCGTCGACAAGCCGTCCCTGCCCTACGTCAAGGGGTCGGTCATCGACTACGTCGACTCGCTCACGGGCGCCGGCTTCAAGGTCGACAACCCGAACGTCATCGCGGCCTGCGGCTGCGGCTCGTCGTTCCGGGTCGCCGACGAGGAAGAGGTCTCGGCGGTCTGATCCGCCCCGTGCGCGGCGCGCTCGCCGCGCTGCTCTGCGCCGCGGTCGCCGTGGGCGGCTGCGGTTCCGAGGTCGATCCCACGCCCGTCCCGGCGAGGGCGCCCCTCGCCATCGGCATCACCGAGGGCAACCCGGCCCTGCTCGCGCCCGGAACGGTGCCTGCGGCCTTCGCGCCCTGGCGCGATCAGCTCGCCGCGCTTCGCCCGCGGTACGTCCGGGTCCTCGTCGACTGGGAGAAGGTCCAGTCGCAGCCCGGCACGCCGCCGCGGTTCGACCTCCCAGGGGACGGCTGCATGCGCGGCATCCCGCCATGCGCGCCGAACCTCGGCATCCGCGATGTCCTCCGGGCGCTGGGCACTCGTCGCGCCGCCGGGCAGCCGGGGTGGGAGCCGGTCGTCGTCCTGTACGGCACGCCGGCCTGGGCGGCGCGGCGCCCGTTCGCGCCCGCCCCAGGGGGCGGCGACTGCCGGGTGTCCTCCCGGGCCCGTGAGCCCGACCCGGCGGCGTACCGCGCGTTCGTCGAGGCGCTGCGCGCCGAGGCGCGTGACGACGGCGCGCCGATCCGCTGGTGGGCGCCCTGGAACGAGCCGAACCACCCGGCGTTCCTCGCCCCTCAGCGAGCGCGGTGCGCCGCCGATAGCCCGTCGCAAGCGGCCGGCCGGTACGCGCGGATCGTTCGCGCCTTCCTCGCGGTGCAGGAGCGCGGAGAGCGGATCCTGCTCGGCGAGACGGCGGGCTACGACGCGCCACGCGCGTCAGCGAGCTCAGTGGCCGAGTTCATCTCCGGCCTGCCGCGCGACGTGGTGTGCGCGTCGTCTACCTGGGCGCAGCACGTGTACGTCGCCCAACCGGGCGTGGTCGCTGACGACTGGTCCGGTGCGCCGCTCGCCGGTGATGCCGACGCGGCAGGCAGTCCCGCGTTGCTTACCGCTGTCTTCGAGGCACTCGACCGCCGGGGATGCCCGATGCGCCACCGGATATGGCTGACCGAGACGGGCGTGGGCGGGCCAAGGCCGGGGCGCGACCGCCCGACCGGCGATGCGGCGCTGCGGCGCCAGTGTCAGGCGATGGTCGCCGCGCTCGCGCGGTGGCGACGGGACCCGCGCATCGCCGCCGCGCTGCAGTACTCGTTCCGTGAGGACCCGGCGTTCCCCGTGGGGCTCGCCGACGCCGGCCTGACTCGGCGGTACGCCGCCTACGCCGCCTGGCTGCGCGGCGCGACGACGGCCGATGATTCGTCCGCCGGCACCACGACCTGCGGCGCCGGGTGAACGAGGTTCGTCGGGACGAGCCGGCGCGCGGCGCCGCGCAGGGTGCAGGCCGCCAGGATCCGCATCGCGAAGGGGATCCCGCGCTTGACGTAGCGCTCGAACAGCCGCTGCGGATCCTGCAGCAGCCGGTACGCCCATTCCAAACCCGCGTGATGCGTCCACTCGGGCGCGCGCCGCGCGTCGCCTGAGACGAAGCTCAGCGCGATGCCGAGCCCGAGGAACCAGGCGTCGGGCATGAGGGTGCGCAGGTGCTCGATCAGGCGCTCCTGCTTGGGGAATGGCAGCCCCACGATGACGATCGCCGGCTGGGCGCGCAGCAGGGCGTCCTCGATCCGGCGCATCTCCTCCGGATCGTTCTCAAAGCCCATCGGCGGGAAGTGCGTGCCCGCGATGATGAGGTCGGGATGCTCCTCGCACAGCCGCTCGCCGGCGCGCTCGGCGACGCCTTCGTCGCCACCGAGCAGGAAGACCGGGAGACGCTGCTCAGCGGCGCGGCCGGTGACGCTGTAGATGAGGTTCGAGCCGGCGACTCGCTCGGGTAGCGGCGTGGCCTGGAGCCCGCTCGCCCAGATCAGCGGCATGCCGTCGGCCACGACCACATCGGCCTGAGTGCAGAAGTCGCGGGTCTCCTCAGAGCGCTGGAACACTCGCAGGTGGTCAAGGTTCGGCGTGATGACCCAGCCGCCGTATCCGGCGGCGGCGCGGCTGCAGATGATGTTGACCGTCTCGGGCTCGGTGACGCGGTCGATGCGCATCCCCAGCAGCTCGATGCGGTCTCGCGCGCCCGGGAGCGTGCGTGGGCTCCTGGTGATCGGCTGGGCCTCGGCCGCGATCGCGGGAGCGGCGGCGGGAACACGGCTCTGGGTCGCCATGACGACGTAACGAGTGGCGTGCGGCCAACCCGGTGAAAATTCCGTGAAGCGCCGTTCAGCCGGCGGGGACGGCGGTGACAGGCTCCGCGGGACGCAGCGCGTCGTCGAGGTGATCGGCCAGCCGGACCGCGAAGGCCAGGCCGGTGAGCGTGGGGTTCGCCTGGCTCGACGTCGGGAACACGGAGGTCGCCGCGACGTGCAGATCGGGGACGCCGTGCACGGCGAGGTTCGGGTCGACCACGCCGTCGTCGGGGTGCGCGGACATCCGCGTCGTGCCCGTCTGATGGAAGCCGGCGATGCCCTGGAGATAGGCGCGGACGCCAGCCTCGACATCCTCGCTCAGGTACCGGATGCGGCCGGCACCGTGCTCGCGCAGGTGCCGGTCGATGCGGTCCAGCGCGCGGCGGACGGCGGCGACGTCCTCGTCGCCGACGTGCATGTCGGTGCACAGCCGGCGCATCCCGAGCTCGTCACGCTCCTCGCTGAGGAAGACGCGGCTCTCCCAGTGGGGGAGGTGCTCGCCGTGGTAGTGCAGCGGGTACGTGTTCGATGCGCTGCGGACGAAGAAGCCCGGCGCCTTGCGGCCGCGACGCAGGAAGCGCTCGTACGTGAACGTCACGGCGAACCGCGCCGCCGGCCCGAGGTCGCGGAGGATGTTGCGCAGGTGGTCGCGCACGCGCGTCGGCCGGCTCGTCTTGATGTGCGCCTGGCGGATCGCCTCGGCCAGCAGGTATGTGCCGAGCGGCGAGCGCAGCGTGAGGTAGACCCCGGAGAGGATGCCGCTGCCGTGCGAGGCGTCGCCGAGCTCCGGGTTGACGATCCACGCCACGGCGTTGGGCTGCGCCTCGCCGCGGAGGAGATCTTGGTCGAAGCTGAAGCGGCGGCGCACGTAGACGCCCTGCGGGTCACGCTCGTGCGCGTAGATCGTCTGCTCCGGGGGCGCGCTGAACTCCACCTCGGCGACCCGCGCCTCGATGTGCGCCATGTACCAGCGCCCGAGGTGGCCGGAGTGGTTGCCGATGCCGTCGGCGTGGACGGCGGTGGAGGCCAGCAGCAGTCGCGTGGCCTCCAGTCCGCCGGTGGCGATGACGTAGCGGCGCCCGGTGGCCGTCGCCCGCAGGCCCCCGAGGCTGCGCAGCTCGAGGTGATCAACCGACGCGCCGTCGGGGGCGCAGACGATCTCCGTGCAGGTCAGCCCGGTGACGAGGTCGACGTTGGGGTGGAGGTCCAGCGCCTCGCCGTACTCCGAGCCGAACCGGGTCGGCAGCGCCCATCGCTCCAGATCGGTCGTCCTGACGTCTCCGTCGGGCAGGCCCGGGGTCATGTCGCGTCCGGCCAGGGACGGGATCTCACGTGCGTTGAAGACGGGGTCGCCGCAGACCGCCCACCCGCACGCGCGCCCGAGGTGCTTCTCTAGCTCGTCGTAGCCGATCGGCCACAGGCGCTCGGGGACGGTGGGGCGGGGCTCGAAGTCGACCGGATCGAAGGGGACGCACCGGCCACCCCACAGCGCCGATGTGCCGCCCACCTGCCGGCGGATCGAGACGTCGCGGCGGGCGTGATACGCGTCCTCGCCGCGGCTGTCGGCGTCGCTCAGGCGCTGGGTTCGCGGGTCGAACGCGGCGTGCCCGCTCTCGATCAGCAGCACCTGGTGGCCGCGGTTGGCGAGCTCGAGGGTCGTGGCGATGCCGAGCGGGCCGGCGCCGACGACGACCACCTCGGCCTCGAGCCGGCTGCCGTCGGTCAGCGCGGCGGCGTCACGCCGCATCAGGCGGGCACCGCGGACGACCTCGCACCGGCGAGATCGCGGAAGCCCGTGAGCATCTCGAGGCTCGGCGGGTCGGCGAGCACGCTCGCGGCCACCGGCAGCCGGTTCGCGCGGATGGTGCTGAAGAGGACGGTTCCGCCCGGATTCGCGTCGAGCGCGTCGGCCAGGAGCAGACGGGCCAGGGTGTCACCTGCGAGCGGGTCGGCGCCGAGCCGGTCGCTCCAGTGATGGCGCAGCCCGGGGTCGGACTGCAACCGCGCGGCGAGGAGCTCGTGGGGCGCGCCGAGGACGCCGAACGTCATGCGCGGCCCGCTGGTGCGCTCGGTGTCGAAGATCGTCTCGCGGATCTGCAGGATCGCGGACGGCCCGAGGCTTCCGACGACGTTCAGCCCGGGGTGCGCGTCCTGCGACACGCCCCATGCGCGCAGCTTGCCTGCCGCCCGCTGCGCCTCGAAGAAAGCGACGAGCTCGGCGGATCGGATGTCGTCGCCGGGCGACGGGTCGTGAATGAAGAGGATGTCGACGTAGTCCAGGTCGAGCTCGCGAAGGGAGCGGTCGAAGCTGCGCTGGGCGATGGCGAGGTCATAGCGGCGCGAGGACATCGCGGCGGAGCTGCGTCGCTTCACGGCCTGGCGGGCGGAGGGGACGCGGTTGAGCAGCTCACGCGCGGGCTGCTGCAGGCGGCCGAGGCGCTGCAGGCCGCGCGCCGGGTCGATGCCGAACTTCGTCGCGATGGTCAGTTGGTCGCGGTCGCGCCCGCGTGCGAAGCGCCCGACCTCCGACTCGACCGCGCCGAGCCCGTACATCCGGGCGACGTCGAAGTGCCGCAACCCCTGGCCGAAGGCCGAGTCGAGCAGGTGGAGCCGCTCCCGCGCCGACGTGACGCGCATCAGGCTCGCGCAGCCGAATCCGAGCCGGCTGACACGGAGGTCAGGGGCCTGCGGGAAGACGATGGTCTCGGGCATGAGACCAGGTACGGTCGGGCCGATCGCCCGGCTCGGCGTGAAAAGGCGGTGAACACCGGGCGTTTCGATCGAGGTGCGCTCGTCGCCGGTGGTACGGTCCCGCGCCGTGTCCGCCGGCCCCATCGCCTACCTCGTCGGCTTCTACCCGGCGGTCAGCCACACCTTCATCCATCGCGAGATCGACGCCCTGCGCGCTCGCGGGGTCGAGGTGCGGACGGTCTCCCTGCGCCGCACGCCGCCTGAGGAGCTGCTCACCGAGGCCGATCGGGCCGAGGCCGCCCGGACCTGGACCGTCCTGCCGCCGAGCCCGGGGGAGGTGGCGCGTTCGCACGTCCGTGCCCTGGGCCTCGATCCGCGCGGCTACCTCCGCACGCTGCGGCTCGCGCTGCGGACCGGCGCGGGCGGGATCCGCGCGACGTTGTGGCAGCTCTTCTACTTCGTCGAGGCGGTGCTCATCCACGCCCGCCTCCGGCAGGAGGGCGTCACGCACGTCCACGCGCATTTCGCGAACTCCGCGAGCTGGATCGCCATGCTCGTCGCCGAGCTGGACGGGCCGGGAGGGATGGGCTGGAGCTTCACGATGCACGGCCCGACGGAGTTCGACGACGTCACGCGGTATGCGCTGGCCGAGAAGGTCCGCTCGGCGTCCTTCGTCGCGTGCATCGGGGACTACTGCCGCTCCCAGCTCATGAAGCTGACCGAGCCGGCCGTGTGGGATCGCCTGGTCGTCGTCCGCTGCGGGGTGGACACCGAGCGCTTCGTCCCCGCGCCGACCAACGGCGGCGTCCCGGTGGCCGGACCCCTGCGCGTCTTGTGCGTCGGACGCCTCGTTCCGGACAAGGGCCAGGGCGTGCTGCTCGACGCGATCGCCCGCCTGCGGGACCGCGGCGTCGACGTCGAGGCGACGTTCATCGGGGACGGGGAGGCGCGCGCCCAGCTCGAACGCCGCACCGAAACCCTCAGGCTCACGTCGAGCGTGAGGTTTCTCGGATCGGTCGGACAGGACCGCATCGTGGCGGCCTACCGCGCCGCGGACGTCATGTGCCTTCCCAGCTTCGCCGAAGGTATCCCTGTGGTCCTGATGGAAGCCCTCGCATGCGGCATCCCCGTCGTGACGACGCACATCATGGGGATTCCGGAGCTCGTCCGCGACGGCGAGAACGGCCTACTCGTGCCCCCCGGCCGGGCGGACGCGCTCGCCGACGCCCTCGGCGCGCTCGCCGCCGACCGCGAACGCCGCGTCGCGATGGGCCTGGCCGGGCGCACGCGGGTGGTCGAGGAGTTCCGCCTCGACCGCGCCGCCGCCGAGCTCGAGCAGCGTTTCTCCGAGCCGAGGGCGGCGCCGGCGTGAGGCTGCGACGAGCCGGCCGCGCCGCCGGATGGGCCGTGGGCGGGCCGTTCGCCGCCGCGGCGGCCTACCACGTGGTGCTGCTCGCCGGAGCGGCGCGCCTGCTGCGCAACCCGGGGCCGCCGGCGTCCGGCGCGCCGCAGCTGCCCGTCACCGTCCTGATCCCGTCCCACGACGAGGAGCGCGTGATCGCGCGGACCCTCGCGGCGCTCGACGCCGCCGGGTTCCCGCGCGAGCTGCTCCGCGTCATCGTGATCGCCGACAACTGCACCGACGACACGGCCACGGTCGCGGCGGCCGCGGGCGCGACGGTGTGGGAACGGGCGAACCCCGACCTGCGGGGCAAGGGGCACGCGATCGCGTGGGCGATCGACCGCCTCCGCGCGGAGCCCCAGCAGTCCGGGATCGTGCTGCTGATCGACGCCGACTGCGCGGTGTCGCCCGAGCTGCTGCGCGAGGTCGAAGCGGCCATCCGCGGCGGCGCCACGATCGTGCAGACCGCCCATGTCGTGGCGAATCCGGAGGCCTCCCACGTCGCCGCGCTGCGGTATGCGGGCTTCCGGCTGATGATGACCGTGCGCCCGGCGGGGCTGCAGGCGCTCGGGGGCTCGGCGGGGCTCTACGGCACGGGGATGGGCTTCCGCCGGGACGTCCTGCAGGCGGCCGGGTGGAAGGCTCTGTCGATCACCGAGGATCTCGAGCAGCACCTCGATCTCGTCGCCGACGGGCACCGTGTGCGCTTCCTCGCGCGGGCGCAGGTCGCATCCGCGGCGCCGCTGACACACGAGGACGCCGAGTCGCAGCAGGTGCGGTGGGAGGGCGGCCGCGCGCGCCTGGCGACCAGGACCGTGCCACGCGTGGCGCTCATCGCGCTACGCCGCCGCGATCCCGTGCTGCTGCTCGCGGCGCTCGATCTCACCGCCCCGCCCCAGTCGCTCCAGGCGGCCGCCGAGCTCGGGCTCGTGGGGGCCGGCGTCGCGCTCCGCTCGCGGGGGCTCGTGGCCCTCGGTCTCGCCTCGGCGGCCGGGCAGGCGGTCTACGTGATCGGCGGTCTGGCGGCCACGCGCGCGCCGGCGCCGGTCTGGGAGGCGCTCGCCGCCGCGCCCGGGCTGGTCGCCCGCAAGCTCGGAGTGTTCGGCCGCGTGGCGGCCGGGGGCACGCCCGATCAGTTCGTGCGCACCCACCGCGACGCCATGCCGACGCAGGTCGAGGTGCCGCCCGCAAGCCCGGTCGGCGGCGAGGCGTTGCGTTCCCCGTGAGCGTCTCCACCCCCACTCCTACCGAGGGCATTCCCGACGATCGCGGCGCCTTCGAGGACCTGACGATCCCGGGCCGGCCGCTCGTCGTCGCGTACGGCGGGATCGCCGGGCGCACGAGCGCGCCGATGTTCGAGTTCTTCCGGGTCACCGATGGGATCGCGGTCCACCGCCTCATGCTCCGCGACCACGACCGCTCGTGGTACCACCGAGGCGTCCGCGGGATCGGGGATGACCTGCCCGCCGTGGAGTCCTACGTCGCGGACGTCATCGATCGCGCGCAGCCGTCGCGGATCGTCATGGTCGGCGCGTCGGCCGGGGGCTTCATGGCCATGCTCCTCGGCCACCGCCTCGGCGCCGACATCGTCCACGCCTTCGCCCCGCAGACCTTCATCTCGCCGGAGCTCCGGCGCTCTCACCGCGAGCCGCGGTGGGAACCCGAGACGCGCGACCTGGTGCGCTCCGGCCGCCTGGATCCCCGCTTCACGGATCTCGCGGAGATCCTGCGCACGCAGCCGCGGCGCATCGAGACCGAGCATCACGTGTGGTACTGCACGACCGAGCAGCCGGATGCGGTGCACGCCGGCCACGTGGCGGGCGTGCCCGGCGTCAGGCTGCACGCGCTGCCGATCGGCGGGCACGTCATCGTCAAGTGGATGCGCGACGCGGGGCACCTCACGCCCGTCGTGAACGCCTCGCTCGACGGCCGGCCGGTCCCCCGCCTGCCTGAGGAGGTCGAGCCCATCGTGCGGCAGCGGCCGTCACGCGTGTGGCTCGCCCGGCGGCGCTGGTGGCTGGCGAAGCAGGCGCTGCGCGATCTCCGCGGGCCGTCGGACGGCCCGCGGGTCGCCTGAAGCCCGCCCCCGGCTACCCGGCCGCCCCCAGGTCGATGACCGTGAACTGGCCGAGTTCGAGTTCGCCGCCGGTCTTCTCGCCCACGGCCAGCTGGACGGAGGTCGTCGTGCTCAGCGACGGCGGAATCGTGAACGAGAACGGCGGGAGCACCGATCCGCTGGGCAAGTCGCGCCCCAGGCGCACCTCCCACAGCAACGTGCCGCTGGGGCGCGCGTACGCGCGGACGAACGCCGCGCCCCCGGCGGCCTGGACCTTCGTCCTGAGCCGCCCCGCGACGTAGATCCTGGCGCCCGGCCCGGCGGCGACGCTGATGTTGGCCGAGCCCTCCGTGCCGGTGTGCGTGACCTTCATCAGCCGGCCGTCGGCGTGCGCGGTGTCGGTGGTCGTCGTCACCGCGAGGCCCGTGCCGGCGACGCCGTCGGGCCGGCCGTCGGCGTTCGCGTCGTCGAGGAACAGCGGGTTGGCGAACAGGGAGCCGGCGGGCAGCCCGGTGCCCTGCGCGTCGGTCAGCATCGCGTCGTCCTCCGGCAGGCGCGCGCGGAACGTCTTCGCCAGCTCGGCGCCCGCGATGTTCACACCCGGTTCGGCGAGGTGCAGCGCGTCGCGGTTCGTCCCCGGCAGGAACTTGCCGGTGGGGTCGGCCAGGACGGCGTTGAAGTCGGCGAGCGGGTAGCCGCTGGAGGCCGCGAAGCTGCGCAGCCACGTGTTGAACTCGGCGTTGGCGGCCTCCCGCCCGTCGTTGCGCGGAAGCGTGGTGCTCAGGATCGGCAGGACGCCGGCGGCGACCATCCGCGCGCACCCGGCGCGGTAGTCGTTCTTCGCCGAGGTGATGTAGCTGCCGCCGGCGGTCACGTTGTTCGTGCCCGCGATGACGAAGATCGCCCTGGGCCGCAGGGCGAGCGCGCGCGTGAGCTGGTCGCCGAAGATCGTGGCGGTGAAGGCGCCCGCCACTCCGAACGTGCCGCCGTACATGGAACGCCCGCCGGCGAGCGCCGTCCCGAGCGACAGGACCGAGAACGTATCCACGTAGCCGGGCCATGCCGCGAGCGGCATGCCGGTGGTCGGGGCGTCCGGGAAGTACCCCTGCTGGCCGGTCGCCATGTTGCTGTCGCCGATGCCGATCACGAGGTTGCCGGTGCCCGGCGTGAGGTTGCGCTCGCACGCCCACCGGGTGTCGGCGCGGTCGAACGCAAAGTGGTCGAGGTCGGGGCCGCAGCGCTTCTCGTCGGCGCCGGCGCCGCCGAGGAGCGTGTCGTCGCCCGGACCACCGCGCAGCTGGTCACCGCCGCCGCCGCCGCTCAGGCGGTCGTCGCCGCTGCCGCCGGTGAGGGCGTTCGCGTTGTCGTCCCCGGTGAGGTCGTCGTTCCCCGAGCCGCCGACGGCCTGCTCGATCGAGATGTCCGCGCGATCGCGCTCGCCCGCCTCGCCGTCGTCTCCCGGTCCCGTCGTCGTGGGGGGAGCCAGCGTCACGGTTACCGGCGCGGCGCGGTCCGCGTAGCTCACGAGGTCGATGCCGGCGCCGCCATCCATGCGGTCGGCGCCGAGCCCGCCGATGAGCTGGTCGTCCCCGGCACGCCCGTACAGCGCGTCGTCGCCGTTGCCGCCCACCAGGAGGTCGTTCCCGCCCAGCCCGTCGATCGTGTCACGCCCACCGAGCCCACAGATGACGTCGTCACCGGCGGTGCCGACGAGGTTGTCAGCGGTACTCGTGCCCAGGATGGCGCCGGCCTGGCTGCAGGGATCGGTCGCGGCGCCTGCCCCCGCGGGCAGGAGCACACCGGTGAGAAGGATGGTGAGCAGGACCGGCACCGCGAGGGCGGCGCGGAGTGGGGTGGGCACGCAGATGTCTCCTGGGTCGTGGCAGGCGTCGTTGGGCAAACGAGCGCGACTCCCCTCAGCTTGCACCGGTGACACCTGCCTTCACCGAACGGTCACACCCGGCGAAAACCTGCTGTTTCCGGGCATTTTCGCGTGGTTACCCCTGCACCCAACGCGGACCCAACAGCAATGCCACAGCCACCAAACGGCTCGACCGTAGCTTGCCGCTCCGACGCCCCTCGCCGGACGACTTCACGAGACCAGAACCCATGGATGCGGACACCACCCTGCCGACTCGCCGCCCCGCCCGCCGCGGGCGTTCGAACGAGCACGACGGGCCGAGCGCCGTCTTTCGCCGCGACACGCGACTGACCGGCGCGACCGACGCGCGGGCCGAGCGGATCCTCGTCGCCGCGGCGCAGGCCGGCGACCGCGAGGCGCATCGCGAGCTCTACCTCCTGTTCAAGGACAACGTCTACGGCTACGTGTGCAGCATCGTCCGGGACGAGCACGAGGCCGAGGACGTCACCCAGCAGGTCTTCGCCAAGGTGCTCGGCGCGATCGACGGCTATCGCCCGATGGGCCAGGTGCCGTTCTCGGGCTGGCTGCTGCGTATCGCGCGCAACATGGCGATCGATCATCTGCGCCAGCGCCGGCCGATGCCGGAAGAGGATCTCCCCGAGATCGGCGTCCTGCCGATCGACCGGATGCTCGAGAGCTTCACCCTGCGCGACGCGCTCGACGGCCTCCCCGAGGACCAGCGGCGCGTGGTCGTCATGCGCCATCTCGTCGGCCTGAGCCCGCCCGAGATCGCCGACCAGCTCGGCCGGACCGAGAGCTCGGTGCACGCGCTGCACCACCGCGGGCGCCAGCGCCTCCGTGACGAACTGGTCCGCACCGGCGCTGCGCCGGCGCGTCACCTCCGCGCGGCGGCGGTCTGAAAGCTGGCCGCCCGCCGGATCGTTGCGTGTGAGATGACCGACGCCTACCGCCGTTCATGACGACCCAAGAGGCATCGATCACCCGGCCGGTCACCCCGGCGGGCGACGGCGGCGCGGCGGCGATCCGTCCCATCTTCGTGCTGAGCGCGCCGCGGAGCGGATCCACGCTGGTGCAGCGGATGCTCGCCGCGCATCCGACGGTCGCGACCGCCGCCGAGCCCTGGCTGCTGCTGCCGCTCCTCGGCGGCCCGCGCACGGACCTGCCGGACGTCGCGAGCTGGCACCGCAACGCCGCCGTGGGCATCCGCGAGTTCGCCAAGGACTACCTGCCCGGCGGGATGACCGACTACGACCGCGCGATGCGCCGCGCCGCGCTGGACCTCTACGCGCGGGTCGCCGGGCCCGGGGCGACGCACTTCGTCGACAAGACGCCCGGGTACGCAATCATCGCCGACGACCTCGCGCGCGTCTTCCCCGATGCGGCGATCGTGTTCCTGTGGCGCAACCCGCTCGGGATCCTCGCCTCGATCATCGACACGTTCGACGCGGGCGCGTTCCGTCCATACCACCAGGTGCTCCCCCTGTTCGACGGGCCCGCCCGCATGGTCGACACGCAGCTGCGCCTGGGTGACCGGGTCACGCCCGTCCGGTTCGAGGACGCGATCGCGCGCGACCCGGAGACGCTGCGCCGCCTCTCCGCGGCGACGGGTCTGCAGTACACGCCCGAGACCGTGAACGGCTTCACGGAGGTGCACATCCCCGGGTACTACGGCGACCCGACCGGCGTGCACCGCTACCAGCGCCTGAGCACCGAGCCGACCGAGAAGTGGCGGCAGGTGCTCGGCAATCCCGTCCGGCGCGCGTGGGCGCGCCGGTACCTGCGGTGGCTCGGTCGCGAGCGGCTGCAGGTCATGGGCTACGACCTCGACGATCTGCTCACGCAGGCCGCCGAGCTTCCCTCATCCCCGACCGACATCGGACAGACCGCGGCGAAGGATGCCGTGGGCCTGACCGCCTCCATGCTGCGCGACACGGTGAAGGCGCGTGCCGCGTTCTCATCCACCTCAACCTGGCGACGCCTGCTCTGACATGACCGTGAACCAGACGCTGACCTCCGACGCCACCTCCTTGCGCAACCTGCGCGCGCTCGAGGCGGAGTCGATCCACATCATGCGGGAGGTGGCCGCGCAGTTCGAGCGGCCGGTGCTCCTGTTCAGCGGCGGCAAGGACTCGATTGTCCTCCTGCGGCTCGCGCTGAAGGCGTTCCGCCCCGGGCGCCTGCCGTTTCCGCTCATGCACGTCGACACCGGGCACAACTTCCCGGAGGTCATCGAGTACCGCGACCGCCGGGTCGCCGAGCTCGACGAGCGTCTCATCGTCGCCAGCGTGCAGGCGTCGATCGACGAGGGCCGAGTGACGGAGGACACGGGACCGCGCGCGTCGCGCAATCGCCTCCAGACGGTGACGCTGCTCGACAACCTCCGCGAGCACGGCTTCGACGCCGCGTTCGGGGGTGCGCGCCGCGACGAGGAGCGGGCCCGCGCGAAGGAGCGCATCTTCAGCTTCCGCGACGGCCTCGGGCAGTGGGACCCGCGCGCGCAGCGCCCCGAGGTCTGGAACCTGTACAACGGCGCGATCGGCCCGGGCGAGTCGGTCCGCGTCTTCCCGCTGAGCAACTGGACCGAGCTCGACGTCTGGCAGTACATCCGGGTCGAGAGCCTTGAGCTGCCGTCGATCTACTTCGCGCACGAGCGCGAGGTGTTCCGCCGCGACGGGATGATCTATGCGACCGCCCCGTTCATCGAGCACCTCCCCGGCGAGGAGCCGTTCCGCGCGACCGTCCGCTACCGCACCGTCGGCGACATGAGCTGTACGGGCGCCGTGGAGTCGACCGCCGCGACGCTGGAGAGCGTCGTCGAGGAGATCGCGGCCACCCGGATCACCGAGCGTGGCGAGACCCGCGCCGACGACCGCGTCGGCGAGGCGGCCATGGAAGACCGCAAGCGCGAGGGCTACTTCTAGACATGGCGACCATCGACACCACCATCTCCGAGGCCCAGGCGACCGCTCCGGCGGTCGACCTGCTGCGCATCGCCACGGCCGGCTCGGTGGACGACGGCAAGTCCACGCTGCTCGGCCGCCTGCTGCATGACAGCAAGGCGATCATGGCTGACCAGCTCGACCACGTCCGCGCGGTCTCGCAGCGACGGGGCTCGGGCGAGGAGCTCGACCTCTCCCTCATCACGGACGGCCTGCGGGCCGAGCGCGAACAGGGGATCACGATCGACGTCGCGTACCGCTACTTCGCCACGCCGAAGCGCCGGTTCATCCTGGCCGACACCCCCGGGCACGTGCGCTACACGCGCAACATGGTCACGGGCGCGTCGACCGCCGACGTGGCGGTGCTGCTCGTCGATGCCCGCGCCGGCGTCATCGAGCAGACGCGCCGTCACGCGACGATCAGCGCGCTGCTGGGCATCCCCCACATCGTCGTGGCCATCAACAAGATGGACCTCGCGGGCTGGGACCGCGCGGCGTTCGACCGCGTCGTCGCGGACTTCTCGATCCTGGCCGAGCGCCTGGAGATGCGCGACGTGCACTACATCCCGGTCTCGGCGCTCCTGGGCGACAACGTCGTCGAGCCGTCCGATCACACGCCGTGGTACGACGGCCTGCCGCTGCTGCCGCACCTCGAGCACGTCGACGTCAGCGCGGCGCGCTCGCGCCGCTCGGCCGCGCGCTTCCCGGTGCAGTGGGTTATCCGCTCCCAGGACTACCGCGGGTACGCCGGCCAGGTCGCCGGCGGCGAGTTCCGCGTCGGCGACGAGGTGCTCGTCCTGCCGTCCGGCGACCGGTCGCGCATCTCGGCGATCGACCTCGTCGACGGCGAGGCCGACGTCGCCGCCCCGCCGATGTCGGTCACGATCCGCCTGGAGGACGACATCGACGTCTCCCGGGGCGACCTCATCTGCCACCCGTCCGACGCTCCCGCGGTGACGCGCGACGTCGAGGCGACGGTCTGCTGGATGAGCGAGGAGCCGCTGCAGGTCGGGCGCCCGTACCTGCTGCGCCACGCCACGCGCGAGGCGCGCGCGGTCGTCGAGGACGTCCGCGACCGCCTCGACGTCGAGACGCTCGAGCACGACGCCACGGCCGCGAACCTCCAGCTCAACGAGATCGGCCGCCTGCACGTCCGCACGAGCACGCCGCTGACGCCCGACGCCTACGGCGCCAACCGCACGATGGGCGCGTTCATCCTCGTCGACCTGCAGACCCGCGACACCGTCGCGGCCGGGATGATCGACGACCCGGCGCCGGCCCCGCGCAGCGCCAACGTCGTCTGGCAGCAGGGCGACCTGACCCGCGAGAAGCGCTGGTCGGCTCTGCACACCTCGGGCGCGGTGCTGTGGCTCACGGGCCTGCCCGCCTCGGGCAAGTCGACGCTGAGTGCGGCGATCGAGAGCCGCCTGGTCAGCGCGGGCCGGATGGCCTACATGCTCGACGGCGACAACCTCCGCCACGGCCTCAACGGCGACCTCGGCTTCGACGCCGCCGCACGCGCGGAGAACGTGCGGCGGACGGCGCACGTGGCGCGGCTACTCGCCGACGCGGGCGTCGTGGTCATCGTGTCGCTCGTGTCGCCGACGCGGGCCGACCGTGACCTGGCCCGCCAGGTGATGGAGGCCGACGGCCTGCGATTCGTGGAGGTGTGGCTCGACACGCCGCTGGAGGAGTGCGAGCGACGGGATCCGAAGGGTCTCTACGCGCGTGCGCGCGCGGGGGAGATCCCGCACTTCACGGGCGTCGGGCAGGCGTACGAGGCGCCGGAGGCTCCCGAGGTGGTCGTGCGGCCGCACGAGGGCGTGGACGCCGCGGTGGAGCGGGTGCTCGGCCGGTTGCGCCACTAGGCACTGGCCGGCGCGCCCCCGAACGTCACCCTTGGTTGACCCGAAAAAAGCTCAGTTGTTGCCGTCTCGTGACCATCTGGTGAAGACCCGGTTCCGACGTATTGAAAGCGGGGCTGGAGGCGTTACCTTGGCCCGCTCTTCCGCGTCCCAGCGGACCCGCGCTCACCTCTCGATGAAGATCCCCGCCTCCGTTCTCGCGGTCCTTTCCGCGCTGCTCATCCTGTCCGCACCCAGTCGTGCGTGGGGGTGGGCGGAGGCCGGGCGGGTGACGGTGCCGGACGTATCGAAACCTGGGACGTTTCCGACGTTGCCACCCGATGTCACGGGGGAGCTTGCGAACAAGGTCGACGGCAAACCCGCCAGCGATCGACTCCGAGCCATGACCGCCGCAACTCCCGTGGCGATCGATATTGACGCCTCCGGCACTCCGTACGTGCTTTCGGTCACCCCAAGCGTGGAAGTGGTCGACAAGTTCGGGATAACCCTGTATGAGGCGGCGCTGCTGACGGTGCGTCGCATCGCCGCGGACGGCAGCGCCACCGAACTCAAGACCTTTCTGACTCAGTCAGAAGGGGGGTGGCCGAGCGCGTTCGATGTCGAGCCCGGCGCGCTCCCGGCAGGACTCGCGATCGATCGTGGCCTGAACAAGATGTATGTGAGTGTTCCCGGCGAAGGCATCAACGCACTCTCGCTCACGTCTGGGCTGTGGACCCGCTTCGTGAGCGACGACCACGTCTTCATCTCGGGGGAGGATGGCCTCGGGTCCGACACGGGCGAGTCGGCCGAGGATGGCACCTACGGAAGCTTGTGGGAGAACGGCCCGACCGCGCCCGGCGCGATCGGTGTCAACCAGGAGACGCATCGTGTGTACGTCGCCGACGCTGGAGCTGGAGCCGCCACCATTCCGGTGGATCGCATCAACTACGACGCCGCCGTGGTCCGGGAATTCGAGGTTGATGGGAGCCTCGTGGAGACACTGCCTTTCGATGCTCCTCGTACGGCGAACCCGCTTGATCAGGTGTACCCGACGACCGACGGACGCGTTGGCGGGTACGGACCGGTTCCGACCCGCTCAGCCTCACTGCTCGGTTTGGACCTGGGCGCAAGCGATGACTTGCGGAACCGAATCCCTCGCATCGTGGCGCGGGGCACGACCATCGACGGTGAGGTAACGGCGCTCAACCAGGTGGCACTCATCTCGCGGGACAGATTTGGCACCCCCAACCTCAGCGAGGACTACCTGGGCCAGATCGCCTCTGCGCGGAGATCGGGCGGCGGTCCCTGGGCTTACGGCGCCCTGACGGCGACGGCCGATACCCGGTACTTCGGGCCCAGCAGGTCGAACCTTGGCCCAGGGGTGCAAGATCTCGTCATCTCGAAGCGGGGCAACTATCTCGTCATTGCGTTCGACAGCCCCGCCCTCTCCGACGACCAGGACCAACTGCTCGAGATCCAACCCGACGGGACCGTCCTGGGAGGCATTGGGCCGGCAACCGGGTCAAGTGCGTGCCGCATCGCCTTCCGGCGAGCGCACCTTGCGACCGACCCGTCCGGCGACGTGGTCGTCCTGCAGGCGCCAGATCCGGCGTCGGCGACCAGCAAGGCGCAGGTCATCCGCCTGAATCCTTCTGGCGCCGATGCGCCGGGGAACCCACAGGGCTGCCAGACATCTGTTCCGCCGGAGGAAGTCAAGAAGACTGCCCCGACCGTGTCCGTCGCAGGCGTCGAGTTTTCCGGCAAGGCGGACGCCCCTACTCCCATCGGGACGCTCGCGCCGATTGACGATGGGGGCCGCGTCGTGATCGACGCGGACTCCGAGTCCGCAGGCTTCATGTTCAGCGTGCGAGCAGAGGACGCAGACAATGGAGCGGCGCCGATCGGATCAGCTGCAACCTGCACGATCATTCAGGTCGGGGGAGCAACAACCCGCCTGCCGTGGCGGAGCTGCCGGCTCGCGATTGATGGAGGTACTGAGTCGTCACTCCAGCTGATCGTCCTCAAGGAGGCGCTCGACTCGCTTCCGGGCGCCACCCAGACCTTCCAGATCGACATCGTCGACGACGACTCTGGCGCTGACGTCGGAACCGCCAGCTTCCGGTTCTCGGTGCAGCTTCGCAAGCCGGAGAAGCCGCTGACTGCGTCGCTCACGGGGGACGCCGTCTCGCGCGACACGTTCACGTTCGCCCCGAGCGTCCCCCTCGACGTGAACTTCGACTCGTGGCGACTGGACTTCGGCGACGGTGCGACTCCGGCATCGCAGCCTGACGGGGACGGATACTCGACCGACCAGCTTCCGGCCAGGTCGACGGCAGTCAAGTTCACGCCTGGGGCCCACACCGCATCGTTGACCCTGCGCCGTGACAATGGGCAGCAGTTCACCACGAAGGTGGACATCGTCGTCGATGCGCCGACGACCGATCGTCCCGTGACGACACCCAGGCCCCAGGGCGGGGCTGCCTGCTCGACGCCGCTGGGCATCCCCCTGTCGCAGCTCGGGCTGGGCGACCAGACGCTGTGCGTCCCCGCGGACCCGTGCGACATCGACACCGCGGAGCTCGGCCTCACTCGGCTTCCCATCGAGCGCCCCGCGAGCTGCGCGGGCGACGACGCCGGCTTCACCGCCTCCGGCCAGGCGCCGCCCCCGCAGGTCGCGTCTCGGCCCGTGTTCCTGGCGCGGACCCTCAAGCTCGCCTGGGACCGTACGGTCGGCGTCCCGGTGCGCTGCGGCACCGGTCCGACGGCCTGCGCCGGGCGCGTGAAGATCCAGCTGATCACGCGCAGCTCGTCCACGCGGACGCTCGGGTCCTCCTCGTTCGCCGAGGTCGGCACCGGGAAGCGCAAGACGATCAAGGTCAAGGTGTCGGCGACGCTGGCCCGTCAGCTGCGGCGCACAGGCACCGCCCGCGTCAAGGTGACGGTCACCCCGAGCGCGCCGACCGGCTTCACGAAGCCGCGGTCCGACGTGCGCACGGTCAGCCTGTCCGCTCCGACCAAGCGGAAGCGGTGACGTGCGCGTCGTCCGCCGGACACCCGTCGCGCTGTGCGGCGGGGGAGCGCTCTTAATGGCCGCGTCGCTCGCGCTCTCCGCGCCGGCGCGCGCCGACATCCTCCCGGCGGATCGGATCGACGCCTCCGCCGATGTCCTCGACCTCGGCGGCGTCGCGATGGCCGACGACGGGACCGGCGGCGTGGTCTACCGCCGCCGCGAGGACGGCCGGCCGCACATCTTCGTCTCGCGGTTCACCGGAAGCAACTGGACGCGCCCCCAGCGCGTCGACAGCGGGCAGCAGTTCGAATCGACATGGCCGCGGATCGCCGCCGCGTCACGCGGGCGCCTGCTCGTGACGTGGGTCCAGCCGGCGCGCCGGACGATCGACGGCACGATCAACTCGCTCTACGCCGCCTGGAAGGCGCCCGGGTCGGCGACGTTCACTGCGCCGACGGTGGTCGACCCCGACGTCGGCTCCGGCCTGGGCCTGTTCCCGTCGCTCGCGCTCGCGGCCAACGGAGGCGCCGGCTTTCTCACGTATGTGCGTCAGCAAGGGGACCTCGCGGAGTTTCGCCTCGCGCAGTTCCGGGGAGGGCTGACGTGGTCTCGCCGGCCGATCCCGCGGAAGTCCAACCGGGCGCTGAGCTCCCTCACCGCCGAGACCGCCCCGAAGGTCTCCGTCGACGCGACGGGGAACGCGGTCGTCGGCTACATCGAGCCCGACCAGGACAACATCGACCGCGTCTACGCGCGCCGCGTCTTCTCCGGGGACCTCTCGGTCGTCCCCTTGCTGGCCAGCCCGGCTGCGATCGACGGCCGTCCGGTCACCGGAGCGGCGGACCAGTTCGCGCTGAGCGTCGGCGGGTTCGGGGAGGCGTCGTTCGTGATCCGCCAACAGCTCGACGCCTCCTCCTCGGCCGCGCAGGTCTTCGTCAACACGCTGCCGCCGATCTTCACGGATGGTGCGAAGGACTTCACCGGCGCCCGCGCCCTGCCGGCGCCGGCAGGCGGCATCCCCGCGGGGGTGAGCGCCGGGACGAACACCGATGGCGGCGGATTCCGCGTGGCGTACGGGCTGGGGAGCACGTTCGTGCTGACGACGTCGTCCGACGGCGTCGCGCTCGGCAGCCCCATCCGCGTCGGCACGCCAGGCAACATCGCCCCGGGCGTGCCGAAGATCGCGATGGGCCCGAAGGGCGCTGCCGTGCTCGCACGCCGGCTGACGATCTCAGGGCTCGACGGGGTGGAGGTCCGCGAGGTCCCGGCGACCGGGGTACACCGCCGCGCACAGGTCGCCTCGTCGCGAGGCGGCTTGGTCACCGGCGTCGAGGTTGCGGGCTCCGGGTTCGGCGACGGGGTGGTCGCGTTTCGCTCGGAATCTCAGGGCGCCGGTGAGATCTCCGCCGCGACGGTCGACGCGGCGCCCGGGGTCTTCGCCGTGACCACGCCGACCGACTGGGTCCGCCCGGCACGCGCACGGATTACATGGGAGCCCGCGAGCAATGCGCTCGGTCGCCTGCGCTACGAGGTGTATCTCGACGGCACGAAGGCCACCGAGCTGGCCTCCGGCATCGCGTTCAGGTTCCCTCGGGCGGGTCTGGAGGACGGCCGCCATCGTGTGCAGGTGCGCGCCGTCGACCGGCGCGGTCAGCGGACGCTGTCCAACCAGGGAACGCTGAAGGTCGACGGAACGGCCCCGGAGGTGACGGTCACCGCGCGGCGCGGCCGCCGGGCGGCCGTTCGGATCACCGATCGCGGGCGCTCGGGCCTCGACACGGAGCGGTCGAAGGTGGTGTGGGGCGACGGCGACGACAGTCCGGCCGCCAACCAGCTGTCTCACGCGTACAAGCGCGCGTGCCGGTGCCGCGTCACCGTGACCGCGACCGATCGCGCAGGCAACCGCCGGACCGTGCGAACCAGGGTGGTGGTCAAGTGAAGACGCGTGCCGGCGCCGCCATGGCGCTCCTGCTGGTGCTGTTCGCCGCCGTGCCTGTCGCGGCGCACGCGGGGTGGAGCCGTTCCCGGCTGATGTCGGCGGCCGGCGACGAGCAGGCGATCGACCGGTTCTCCATATCAGCGGCGTCGAACCGGTCAGAGCTTGTCGGACCGCCTGCCGTGTCAGCCGACGGTCGCTACGCCGCCTTCGACAACAGGGCGCAGAACCTGCTCGTGTCTGCTGGACCGGCGGCTCAGGCCGACGCCGAGGGCGGCGTCTTCCGCCGCGACATCGATTCGGGCGCGCTGGACATCGTCGCCCTTGCGGCCACTCCCGGTGGGTCGGGACGCACCGTGCGCCCCGTCGCGCTGAGCGCTGACGGCCGCTACGTCGCGTTCGCCACCGCACGGCCACTGGTGCCTGCTGACGTGAACGCACGGACGGACGTGTACGTCCGCGACATGGCGAAGCCCGACGGGTTCACGCTCGTCTCCACCGGCACATCGACGGCTAACGCGACGCTCCCCAGCGTCAAGAGCCTCTCGGCCGATGGCCGTCGCGTGCTCTTCGTCGAAGGAGAGACGCTGGCGGTGCGCGATCTGGACAGCGGTGCGAGCACCGCGATCACCACGAGCCTCATGGGCGGCCTGTCGGAGGGCGACGACAATCCCATCGCGCTCAGCCCCGACGGGTCGACGGTCGTCTGGCCCGATGCCAAGCCGCGCGACGTGGCGTCCGTCGGCCAGTACCTCGGTGGCGAGCGCCCGCTTGTGCTGAACAAGGGCGAGACGAACTCGGACAACCCTCCCTGGGACGTGACCGCTGATCTGCTCTGGCGTCGCGTCGGCGACCCGACGGTGCGACGGGTCGTGGCTGGCGGGGACAGCGAGGATCCCGCGTGCGCTGCCGGATCGGTCCTCACACAGGACGATCCAGCACGGCCCGAAGGCGTCCGCGGCCCGTGCGACGGGCCGTTCAGCTTCTCCACGGCTGCTCCGAGCCCCAGCTCGGTCACGGGCGTTGACCTGAATACGACCGGCGACCAGGTCGCGGTGGTCTTCGGTGGTCAGCGGCGCGACGGCGGGACCGGCGCGGAGCTCTTCCTGCGGGACATGGCCGCAACCGGTGGCCGGAAGGCAACCACCCGGACGCTGACCGCATTCGCCGGCGGGGACGCAAGCGGCGCGGTCGACATCTCGGCGAACGGGCGCATGATCGCGTTCGCCGCCGACACCGATGCATCCACGCTGCCCGTGCCGACCTTCGTCGGAACCAGCATCGGCCGCGGCGCGCAGAACGTGTACGCGATGGATCTCGACACGCAGACGTTCGAGCGCGTCACGCGCGCGTACACCTCCGATCCCACTGATGGCAACTCGACGTCGGCGGCGATCAGCGGGACCGGAGACCGCGTCGTGCTCCGCTCGGTCGCGACGAATCTGCTCTTCGGCGACTTCAACGCGAACTCGGACATCTTCGTCGCCGATCGCTTCGACGACCGGCAACCTCCGCTCGTGAGCGTGGGTGCGACCTCCGCGCCTCTGTCGGACACGGAGATCGCACCCGTGTGGCGTCTGTCGGCAACCGTGTCGCGAGGTGGTCGCACGCTCTACGTCGATGTGCGCGTGCCCGCCGCCGGCCGCGTGACGGCATCGGCCCGTCGTGTCCGCGTGCGGGTGCGCGGGCGCACGCGGGTGGCGCCGGTGCTCGTCACCAAGGGACGGGCCGACGCGCGGCAGCCCGGCGCCGTCCGGGTCCGGCTCCGGCTGCCCCAGCGCTACCGCCGGACCGCGCGCGGGAAGAGCGGGCTGCCCGTCCGCGTCACCGTGCAGTTCAAGCCCGCGCGCGCGGGATCCACGCTCACCCGGACGTTGGATACGCGCTTCACGACCAAGAGCACCCAGCGATGAGCCAGCGCGTCCGCAGCGTGATCCTCGGCCTGGCAGCGGTCACCGCGTTGGCGTGGGCGTCGCCTGCGGTCGCCGGGCAGGTGGCTTGGCGCTCAGCGCAGCCAGCCCCGCCGCCGGGGGCGCCGTTCTCCAGCTCGGTGGGGTCGGTGGCAGCGATGGAGTTCGCCGCGCCGAACCTCGGCCTCATGATGGTCGGCGGCGCGGGGTACGGCAACGGCCTGCTCGTGTTCGACGGGACCGGCTGGCGCCAGTCATCCACCGTCTGCGGCGGCACGGTCGGCGCGATCGCGTGGGCGGGCCCCCGCGAGTGGTGGACCGTCGGGCCCGAGGCGCTGAAGCCCAAGAGCACGCAGCCCATCGCGCTCTGCCACTTCCGCGACGGCGCGGTCGTCGGCTCGTACGCCGTGCCGCCCTCCGACCTCACGAACTCGTACCCGTCGCTGCGGGCCGCGGCCTGCACCGGGCCTTCGGACTGCTGGTTCGCCGGGGAGATCACCGATCAGCCCACGATCGGGGCGCTGTACCTGCACTGGGACGGGTCGCAGCTGCGGCGGATCGTGCACCCCGCCGCCCGCGGGGTGGGCGCGATGCAGGCCTTCGCCGGCGGGGTGGTCGCCGGCACCGCGGTCGGTCCAACCCGTGGGGAGATCACCGTGCCGTCGGCCGATCCGACGGTCCGCTACGTCCTGACGCCCGACTCGGTCAACCGCGCCGAGGTCACCGATCCTGCGCTTGCGAGCAAACCGCGCCTCCTGCGCCTCCTCGGCGCCGACGGGAGCGTCACCGTCCCGACGTGGGCGCCGCGTCAGGATCGTGCGAGCGACGTGCAGGGCTCCGGGCTGCCGACGAACCTCATCGACACCGTCGCGCTGGACACCGAGGGAAGCGCGCTGTGGCTCGCGGCGCGAGGCTCCCGGTCGGCGACGCGGCCGCTGCTGCCGACCGATCCTCCGCTGAGCGGGGACGACGTCCCGGATCAGCTCAACCCTGTCTCCCAGCGTCCGTACGTCGCCGTCCAGCGACCGGGGCGTTCCGAGCCGGAGGAACTCATCTGGCGCGCCGATGCGCAGATCAGCTCGAATGAGGTGATCCACGACATCGCGGCGATCCCAGGGACCAACGACGCCTGGATCGCGCTCCGAGACGACACGGTCGCCGGGGGTCCGGACACCGGTGCCCGGGCAGCGACGCTCGCGCGCATCCGGTTCGCCGCGACAGCTGGGGGACTCGAGGGCGAGGTTGTCGAGCGGGTCGACCTCCAGCGCCCCGATCTGAACATCGGCGGGGCGGCACGCCTGGAATGCCCCGCGCCGTCTGACTGCTGGCTGGCGACGGCGGGCGGGTGGATCTACCACTGGTCCGATCCCGACGTCCCGACGGAGCAGAACTCTGATCCGGTCTTCCAGCAGCTCATCACATCGCGCCCGCCCGACGGGCGGACACCGCGCGACGACCCCGACACGCTGCCCGCCGACGAGGCCGCAGGGTTCGTCGCGCCCCCGGTCGAGCAGGACAAGCCCGCCGATGTGCCGGCCGCGAAGCGCATCCCGGCGCTCTTCAAGGTGCTCGGCAAGCCGAAGGTCCGCAAGGTCCGCGGCCGGTACATCATCGAGTTGCGCATCCAGCTGCGGCGCAAGGCGCGCATCCAGCTCGTGGGTCGTCGCAACGGCCGCGTGGTCGCCAAGACGAAGCAGCGCACGTACAAGAAGGGGCGCTACGTCCTTCGCCTGAAGGTCAAGCGCTCCGCCTGGCCGACCGCGCTGAAGTTCGTCACCCGCGATCTCGAGATCAAGGAGGCGCCGGCCGAGGACGACATCGGCGGCGACTCCGGCGACACCGTCACGACAGGGTGACCATGGCGTCGATCCTCCGTCATGCACGGCAGCGCCGTGCCGTGCTCCTCATCGCCCTGCTCGCGGCGGGCGTGATCGCGTTCGTCGCGCGGCCGGACGCCGCGCGCCCCGAGGGCGCGAGCCAAGCGTCCACCTCGTGGCCGGTGTCCTCCCTGCCCGCGCGCCCGGTGGTGCCGATCGGCGCCTCCGGCGACGAGGTGTGGGCGTTCGGCCGGGCCACGTCCGCGACGGTCGCCACCCCCGACAAGGCCACAGGCGCGGTGCTGCTGCGCCAGCGCGGCGACGGCGACTGGGAGTACGTCTCCCGCGTCCTCAGGCGCGGCGGCGAGCCCGAGAGCACCTTCCCGGTGGCGAGCGCCGGGCCGACCCCGGCGCGCGTGACCCCGCGCGGCGGCATCGTCCTGGCGGGAACCGACGAGACGGTCTACGTCCGTGACCCCGGCGGTCCGCTGCGGGCCGTCGAGTCGCCGACGTCGCTGCTGGGAACCGGCCAGCGGCTCGTGGGAGGAAGCCGCGCGACCGTGGCGGCCGTGGACGAGGGATCGGCCACGGGCGCGTTCGTTGCGCCGATCGGCGACACCGAGGATCGCGTCCTGTACCACGGTGCCGCGGGGTGGACCGAGGAGCGGTTCGATCCCGCGATCACAGGCGGCAACGTGAAGATCGCGGCGATCGCGGGAACCGGCCCGACCGACATGTGGCTGACGCTCGACCAGGGCAACGGGGTCGAGCTCTACCGCCGTGACACCTCTGCGGCCACGCCGGTCTGGAAGAAGGTGACGCTCAGCGGAGCCAAATCGTTCATCACCGCCGCCGGCGCGCGACCGCTCGCCTACCCGGCCGAGGGGCTCACGTCCGCGGGCGACGGCCTCTGGATCGACGCGCGCGCGACCGTCGGCGGCGCGATGCGGGACGTCGTCATGTTCTTCGACACATCGAGCCGCCAGGTGACGCGCACATGGTGCGACGACGCCGCGTGCGACGCGAAGCTCGGCATCTCGCTCGGCGGCGCCCCGACCCCTCAGCCCGACGGCACGGTCGAGGGGACCCGCGACGCCACGACCCGGGGCTACCGGTCGTTCGCTTGGGACGGCGCGTCGTTCGGGACCAGGGTCATCACCAACCCGGATCTCGGCATCAGCCCGGCGAAGGCCGGCGGCACGGGATACGCGGTCTTCGACGGCGCGTCGTTTACGGCGGTCCGTGCGGGCGCGACGCGGCTGCAGGCGGCCGACGGCGCGTTCACATCGCCGAGCAGTGGGTGGATGGCGGGCAACCTGTGGTCGGTTATCCGCGTGGCACCGGCTGCCCCGCCGGCGCGTCTCCAGGCCTACCCGGCGCCGTCGTCGCGCCCGTTCCGCGCGGTCGTGCCCGAGCCGGGGCGCTCTGCCGGCGACCCGGGGGCGCAGGCGCTCGCCGTCGGCGACGACGGTCGCGTCGCGCGGTATTCCCCCGAGCGCGGGTGGGTCGCCGAGCAGCTGCCGACGTCCAGCGGCCGTGCCACCCCCCGGCTGCGCGGAGTGGCATGGCCGGAGACCGGGCGGGCCCACGCGGTCGGCGACAACGGCGAGATGTGGTTGTGGCGCGCGGAGACCGGACTGTGGGAGCGCGACGAGAATGCCCCGCAGGATCTCGCCGGGGACCGCTACAACGGGATCGCCTTCCAGCCGGGCAACCCCGACCGCGGCTATGCGATCACCGACGCCGGCCGCATCTTCTCCTACGGCAAGGGCTGGTCCGAGGACGCCGTTCCGGCGCTCGACCGCCGGGACAGCCTGCTGAGCATCGCGTTCGCGGGCAACCAGGCGCTCGTCGCCGCGCAGAAGACCCTGCTCGTCAATGACGGCAGCGGGTGGTCCGTCGACCAGCAGGCGGTCGACCTTCTCAAGGAGTACGGCTCCAAGGAGATCACGGCCGTCGCAGGGCTGCCGGACGGCGGCGCGATCGCGGCCGGCACGGGCATCGTCATCGTTCGCGACCAGGCGGGCTCGCCCTGGCGGCTCGCCGACCACCAGCTCGTGGGAACGGTCACGGCGCTTGCCGCGACCCGCGATGGCGACAAGGTGCGGGGCGTCGCGATCCTGAACTACCCGCAGGCGACAAGCGACCCGTTCGCCGACGTCGCAGAGCTCCCGGTGGACGAGCCCGGCGAGGTCCCGACGCAGTATCCGTCGACGCCGGATGTCGGATGGGGCGGCGTCGTCCGCGAGACGGCGACCGGGTGGGCCGACGACGTGCGGTCCTCCTACCAGCAGGAGGACGCGTACGCCGACTGCCCGTACATCCCCGACGCGGCCCGCGCCCTGGCGATCGACGCGGCGGGCGACGGCTGGGTCGTCGGCGGCGACGGCACCGCGCGCGCGGACGAGCAGTGCGGACCGTCGGGCGGCACGGACCAGCAGACGTCGGCGATCTGGCGCTACGGCGCCCAGCCGCAGCCGCCGCCGGCGATCGCGCGCGCGCAGGAGCCGCTTGCCGCCGGCCCGGCGCGGCTGCTCCTCGGTGGCCACGCGGCGTGCACCGAGGCGTGCGCGACCACCGCGGTGCCCGGGCACGCACCGGATCGGTATCTCGCCGCCGCGATCGATGTCGCGAGCGAGCTCTATGCCACGACTGGCGGCCCGCGGGCCTTCCTGTACACGGGCACGCGCGTGGCGCCATCGCGTGCTGGGGCGGCGGCAGAGCAGGTCCGGTTCGCCTCCCTGCTCGGGACGGCGACCGGTCGCGTCCCCGTGTATCTGGCGCCGTCGGGAACGGACGCCGGCGCGGACGCGACGACGTTCGGCTCGGCCTTCAGTGGGCTTGCGGCGCCCCAGGGCGCCGGCGCGCAGCCGGGGACGGTGTCGACGGCCGGAGTCATCGGCAGCGAGCCTGCGGGGTCGGCGCGCACCCACTACGCCTTCGACACCACCGGTCCCGAGGGACGGCTCCGCGTCGTCGTGATCGACAACTCCAGTGGCTCTCTGGCCGAGAGCGATCCCCATCAGATTCCCCAAGAGTCCGACGGCCAGGCCGGCTGGCTGGTCCGCACCCTCGAGCAGGCCAAGGCTCAGGGCGTCCCGACCGTGGTGATGGGCAGCCGGCCGCTGGGAGCGGCCGGAGCGCGGTCTCTCGCGGCGGAACCGGGCGCCGGTGAGGGGGCGCGCATCAACTACCACGTCAGCGCGAGCGATGGCGTGGAGGTGGCGAAGCTCCTCGTCGATCACGGCGCCTCGGCGTACCTCTTCGATGCCGCCGAGCAGAACCTCGTCACGCGCGTCCCGGAGAACGCGGGTGACACCATTCCGGCGATCGGGTCGGGTGCCCTCGGCTACGAGGCACGGACGAACGTCACCGATGCGGGGCTGGCGCTGGTCGATTTCGACCTGCGCAGCCGCAATCCGCAGACCAACCGCGTGCCCGTGAAGGCGTCCATCGTGCCGGTCCTCGAGGACCTGACCATCGACCCGCGCGACGGGACGCAGGTGCGGCGCTCGACCGCCGCCCTCTTCGTGGCGCTCGGCCGCCGGCCCCGTGCCGGCCGTCAGTGGATCGAGACGGGGCCGCTCAGCGGACCGGACAAGGCGGTCTCCCAGCCGTACATCAGCATCCCGAACGAGACGTGCCGCCGGCAATCCTGCAGCCTCGACCTCGACTACTCGTTCACGTCCTCCAATCCCGAGGTCGGCGACTTCGTCAAGCAGGACCCGGCGCGCTCGACGAACCCGCGGGCGGTGTTCCTCGGTGAGAACGACAAGCCTGTGGGCGACGGCAGGTCGGGCCTGTTCTGCGCGTTCAACCCGGGGGAGACGACGATCAAGGTGACGGCTGGCGGGCTGGCGTACTCGACCACGATCAAGGTCCTCGCCGGCAGTCCCCGGCGCCCGTGCGGGACGCGACCCGTGACCGCGACCGAGGTTCCGAACGCCTCGGCTCCGAACCCGACGCCGGGCGCCGCTGCCGCCCCGCCGAGCGTCGCGCCGAACCCGACGATCGCGCCGCCGCCCCCAGTCGCCGTTCCGGTGCCGACGGCGATACCGGCGACTCCGGCGGCGGTCGTCACGCCACCCCCCGCCGCGGTTCTGCCGTCGATTCCGCCGCTCCCCGTCCTGCCGCCTCCTCCGGCGCCGCTGGCGACGCCGCTGGTGCCGATTCCGCCGCCGCCGGTCGGCAGCATCGCGCGCCCGTCGCCGCCGGGCGGCGCGACCGTCCGCGTCTACGAGGAGAAGCGCGAGGAGGAGGAGGCGTTCGAGCAGTCGTCGGCCTCCGTGAAGTACGAGCGCCGGTCATCGCCCCTGCCCGGGCCCACGACCACCGTGGCGGTCATGCTTCTCGCTGCCGCCGCCGGCAGCACCATCGTTCGGCGGCGTCCGCGGCGGAGCCGCCGAACGATTGCCCGACAAGAGGTGCGTTAGGTCACAGGTCCGACACAGGACCTTCACCAGACCTTCTCCAAACCATTCCAGGACGGTCACGGAGGAGGAGCAGGGCGTACGTACGATCCCCGCGTCCTCATCCAAATCGCCTCCATCCGGAGGGAAGGGATAACAGTGGCTATCAAGCACAAGCTCGCGCCGGCCGTTGCCGTGTCGGCGCTGGCGTTGGTCGGCCTCAGCGCTGCAGAGACCGCCTCGGCGGCCGACTGCTCGCTGGGCCAGCAGCGCATCCAGGGGCGCGGCGCGTCCTTCCAGAACACCGCCCACAACGGTACTGCCGGCGGCTGGATCATCAACGCCGGGTGTGTCGTCGACGGCGGCGGCCTGATCTCGTTCGGCGCCGCAGACAAGGATCCGCAGGAGGCCGCGGCCTCTCCGGCCAACACCGGCTTCAACGCCGGCAACGACCTCGTGTTCTACGACTCGCAGGGCTCGGGCAACGGTCTCGCCGCGTTCGGCGCGGGCACCGGCTCGGCTCCGAAGTTCTCGAACGTTCCGGGTCAGCGCGACAACCAGGTCTCGTTCATCGGCACCGATGATCCGGCCACCCCCGCGCAGAGCCTCACGATGGAGGAAGGCGGCAACGTCGTCGCCGGCGCCGACAACGCGATCAACGACGACGACGACGGCGTGTTCCACACGATCCCCGTCGCGCAGAGCTCGGTCGCCGTCATCGTCAAGACGCCGCTCGGCTGCAAGCTGCCCGCGGGCCTCGTCTACAACAAGCGCATGCTGCTCGCCGCCGGCCCCGCCGGCAAGGCGAACAGCACGGTCGAGCAGCTCTTCTCGGGCGAGATCACCACGTGGGGTCAGCTCGGCTGGAAGAACACCACCGATGGCCTGCCCTGCTCGCAGCCGCTGCGCCGCGTCGTCCGTCGTGACAACTCGGGCACGACGTTCGGGTTCAAGACGTTCCTCGCCTCGACCGACCAGGGCCTCGGCGGCGCGACCAACTGGGCCGCGCACGACGAGACCGGTGAGAACAACACGATCTGGCCCGGTAAGACGGTCGCCGACGCCTACGTCGACAACGAGGGCGCCTGCGATGGCGTCGACTCGAGCGTCCCGGGCGGCGGCCCGGCGGCCGAGGGTGACTTCGTCTGCCAGAACGCCTCCTCGAACGGCAACGGCGGCCTCGCCGACACGCTGAACGCCACGACGTCCGCGGGCGGCATCGGCTTCGCCGATCTGGCCACGGCGCGCAGCAAGAACTTCGGCTGGCTGAACACGTCGGACCGTACGTACTGGCTGCCGCTGCGCGCGGCGAACAGCCCGTCGACGGTCATCGACGCGGCCGAGGCGGCGCAGGGCTTCAAGCAGGGCGGCGCCAAGGGCGCGAACTGCCAGCTCGCCGAGTACGGCATCAACGGCGTCGGCGGCGTCCTGCCGACCAACACGAAGGGTGACTGGTCGGCCGTCTACCAGGACCAGACGCCCACGCAGACCCAGTACCCGCTCTGCCTGCTGACGTACTCGGGCGCGTGGGAGGACTACAACGACGTCTACCCGAACACGACCCTGAGCTGCACCGACAAGGCGGCGCGTCAGACGGCCGTGAAGAACTACCTGCAGTACGTGCTCGGCACGACCGCAGGTGGCGACGAGGGCCAGACGCTCCTGTCGTCCAACGACTACGCCGCCATCCCGGCGTCGATCAGCCTGAAGTCCGCGACCTACTTCACGCAGGCCGCGTTCAAGAAGGCTCCCAACGTCAACGTCTGCTGACGCAGATCTGACGCCGGGTCGCTGCGCGACCCGACCTTGAACCCGAGGGCCGGGACCCCTGAGGTCCCGGCCCTCGCCGGTTCAGCAGCCAGCTCGTCGTTCCCCGTCCCCCGCCCCTCTGGAGCGATGTTCCTCGCACTCTGCCGTGTCCTGCGCGCCCGCCGCGGTCGCGCCGCGCTGCTCGCCGCCGCGCTGCTTTCCACCTTCGCCGCCGCCGCCACGCCCGCCCAGGCCAGTGACGCCCTCTTCGCCCTGACCGACGCCGGGGAGCTCATCACCGTGCGCTCCGATACGCCCGGCGTGCCGACCAAGCGCGTCCGCATCAAGGGCTTTCCCGACGGCGCCGTCCCGATGGCGCTCGACGCGCGACCCTCGGACGGCGCGCTCGTCGCCGGCGTCCGTGAGGGGAGCGCGTTCGTCCTGTACCGGGTCGACCCGGCCGACGGCACGGCGACGCGTCTGGCGCCCGGCTCGGCGGCGATCCCGGACAGCACCGTCGACGCCGCCATCGATTTCCAGCCCAGCGGCGACGCCGTCCGCGTGGTGACCACCGGCGGCCAGCACCTGCTCGTCAACCCCGCAACCGGCACGGCGACCACGCTGTCGCCGCTGCACTATCCGCCCGGCAGCGGCGCCTCGAAGCTCAAGCCGGTTCCCGTGGGGCTTGGGCGGCTGCGGCAGGGCTGGACCGTGGTCGCCGACGCGGCGCGCGTCTCGCTCTCCCGCCTCGGCAGCGACACGGCGAATCCCAGTGAAGGTGTGCTGACCGCCCTCTCACCGCTGAACTTCCAGATCGACAAGAAGGGCGCCATGGCGGTCTCCCCGGCCGACGGGCGGGTCTACCTCGCGCTGGTCGATCGCGACGAGGAGCAGTCCAACCTCTACGCGTCCGAGCCCGACCCGCTCCAGCCGTTCTACACCGGGCCGTTCCCGGACAAGGACTCGGTGACGGGCCTGACCGTCGGCGAGGGTGGCCTCTTCGATCTCGACAGCCCGCTGTACCGGGTGCGCGAGAGCGAGGGCGTCGTCCACCTCGTGATCCGGCGCTCCGGCACGGTGAGCGCGACCGCCGCGGTGGAGTTCGCGCTGCAGGACGGGACGGCGAAGGGCGGACGCGACTTTCCTGAGACCACCGGCGTGGCCACGTTCGCTCCCGGGCAGGTGGCGGTGGGACTCGACCTGCCCGTGTACTCCGACGGCGAGACCGAGGGGGAGGAGGACCTCGGCATCCGTCTGATGAAGATCGCCGGCCCCGCCGCCTACGGCTTCCGCCGGCAGGCGCGGATCGCGATCCTCGACACGCCAACCCGTGGACCGTCCGGCACCGTGACCCGCCCGGGCAGTGTCCGCCCGGCCGGCGGGGCCGGCAAGGTCGCGGTGACGCCGCAGAAGGCGTTCTCGCTCGTGGTGACCGCGCCGAAGGTGCGCCGCATCGGCCGGACGCTGCGCGTTCCGTTCCGCTGCACCACCGCCTGCCGCGTGGCCGTCGACGCCAAGCTCGATCGCCGCTCCGCTCGCCGGATCAAGCGCCCGGCGGCGCTGGGCCGGGGAACCCGCACGCTGAAGAAGGCCGGCAAGGGGACGGTGACGATCAGGATCCCGCGGTACTCCAAGCGCCTGGCGAAGGTCCGTCGCGGGACGATCTACCTGACCGTTCGCGGCTTCGGCCCGACGAAGGCGGACCGCAGCAAGCTGAAGCTCAAGATCGCCGTGCGCCGCTGAGGGACTCGAGCGCGAAGCTCGGGCCCTCACCGTAGGCGTCGTGCAGCCGCCGGGCCAGCCCGTCGTAGCGGCGGCGGGCTTCCCCGTGGCGGCCGCGGCGCAGGCAGAGCTCGATGACGTTACGGTGGACCTCGGCGTCGAGCGGCTCGAGGTCGGCGAGCCGCGCCCAGTGCCCCGCCGCCGTCACGAGATCCCCGCGGCGCTGCGACAGCGTCGCGAGCGCCTCGAGCGCCAGCCGCAGGTGCTCGCGATGGCGTTCGCGCTCGGACGCCGCCCATTCGGCGTAAGGCTCCTCCTCGAGGAACTCGCCGGCGTACCTGGCGACCGCGCGCTCGAGCAGGCGGGTGGCCAGGGCGGTGCCCTCGGCGGCGAAGGCGGCGAGGCCGTCACGGACCTCGCGTTCGAAGACGTCCGCGTCGACCGTCACCCGGTCGGAATTGAGCCGGTAGCCGCCGCGATGGGAGAGGATGAGACCCGCGCCACGTTCGGTGGCGCCGGCGCGCTCGAGTCGCTCGCGCAGGGCGTGGACCGTGTAGCGCACGGTCGAGGCGGCGGGCGCCTCCGGCCAGAGCGCGTCGGCGATGTCGTCGACCGGGAGCACGCGGGTGCGTCCGGCGACGAGGAGCCGTAGCAGTTGGCCCGGGCGCTGCTCGAGCCAGCGCCCTGTCTGCGTGTGGTCGCCCGGACCCTCGATGCGACATCGTCCTAGCACCCGGAGATAGACAGGATCGGGCTGCTGAGGCTGCCGGCCGTCCGCCACGATGCCGTCGGGCTCGACGGCGATGAGCCGGGCGCCACCCGGAACGGCATGGACCCGCGCCTGGGCCGACCCGGACGGCAGCCGTAGGGTGATCTCGCCGTCGGCCACGGCGCCGCCGCAGACGTCGTCGAGGCGCTGGCCGACGATGCCGGTGCCGCAGCGCTCGACGAACGCGCGGGTCGCGTCGCGGATCGTGCCGTCGGCGGCCACCACGGCCACCCCTCCGGGCATGGATGCGAACGCCGACGCGAGCGCGCGGGCATCCGGCTCAACGCCGGCGGCAGAAGGGAGTCGAGGATCTCGGCCGGCCACGGTCCATTGGAAGTGTGAGTACCCGTTGGTGCCGAAATGTGAAGAAAAAGAGACGAACTTGAAAGAATCGCGGGGTCTGCTTCGTTATGCGGGGACATGGCGAGTCCACGCTCGAGATTTCCGCACGCGATCGCCCAGCCCTCGGGCCGGGGTCGCGCATGAGCCGCCTCTCCGCACGGGCGCGCCGCCGCCAGCTGCGCAAGCTGCGCCACCGCGACGTCGTCTCGACCCGCGAGGGCTGGCTCGTCGATCTCGCAGGCGCCGATCGACTTGCGGCGCTTCGCACGCTTGCCGAGGACGCCTCGCCCGAGGTCGAGGACGCGCTTCTCGACACGCTCGCCGACCCGTTGGACGATGTCCGCGCGGAGGCCGTCCGGTGCATGGAGCGCCGCGCGTCCGCCGCAGCCCTCGACCGGTGCGTCGCCGCGGCGCCCGGCTGGGACCCGGCGCGATACCCGGCCAGCCGCCATGCGGCGTGGGTGTTCCTGGGCGCGTGCGGCTCGACCGCGCAGGTGGACAGCTTCACCTCCTCGCTCCTGCTGGCCGCGGCGCTTCCGCACATCGACGATGCCGCGATCGTCGCGCTCGAGGCGATGATCGGGGACGACCACGCCGCGCTCAGGCTGGCGCTCGAGCGTGCCGCCAGCGCGTTCGGGCACGACGACCCCGACGTGGTCGCTCGGGCCACGCAGCTCGCGGGCCGTCTCGGGGCAGGCGACCCGGCGCCCATCGTCGCGGCGCTCACGGATGACCGCTGCGCAGTCGCCGCCTGCGACGCCGCCGGGCGCATCGGCGATCTCAAGTTCTGCGGCCGTCTCGCCGCGTTGCTCGACGTCCATCGGCCGACCACGGTGCGTGCGGCGGCAGCGTCGGCGCTCGGCGCACTCGGCGGACACGAGGCGGCCTGGCACCTTCAGGCCGTCGTCGACGACGAGGATCCGGTCGTTCGCCGGGCCGCGACGGAGGCGCTGATCCCGCTGGCGGCGATCGCGTCGAGCCCCGCGCCGCCCCTGTCGCTTCCACCGGCGATGATGACCCGTGTGCAGGACCCCTCGCACGGCGTCGTGCACACAGTTGTCGCGGAGGAGGAGTTCGCCGGCGAAGACGTCGAGGAGATCCACGAGGATCCCGCCGCTGATGCGCCCGTGGACGACGCCGACGAGGAGTTCGAGGCTGACGACGAGCCCGAGGCCGTGGCCGACGACGAGCCCGAGGCCGACGACGAGCCGGTGGCCTACGAGGAGCCCGAGGCGGCCGCGGTGGCCGACGACGAGCCGCTGGAGCCGATGCCCGCGATGGCCCAGCCGTCCCGCGCGCCGTTCATCGTTCCACGCCCGACGTCCGATCCGGCCGCGCTGCATGCCGACTCGAACGGCGGCGCCGCCGTCGCCCAGGCCGTGCGGGTCGAGGAGATCGAAGAGGCGCCGCGCCCGGAGCCGGCGGTGGCCGAGTCCGTCGTCGCAGTCCAGGTCGAGGACGTGACCGAGGCGACCTCCGCCGAGGTGCCGCACGCGATGGCCGACGAGCTGCCCGTTCAGGAGAGCGACGAGGAGCGGGTGCCGGATCCGCCGACCTCCCGCTGGCTGCATGATCATCCGCCGGCGGTGTCCGCGCCGCCCCCGCGTCCTCGCGGCGCCCGCCGCTCGATCCGCCGGAAATGACCGCCACCGCGACGGCACGGCGGACGCTGCCGAACCTCATCGTCATCGGCGCCGCGAAGTGCGCCACCACGAGCCTCCACGGGTACCTGGACCGGCATCCGTCGATCCAGATGGCGCGGCCCCAGGATGACGGCGTCGGCACCAACGACGACGCCCCGAAGGAGATGCGGTTCTTCTGGCGCGACGACTGGCGGGACCGCCTCGACTGGTACGCGTCGCGCTTCGACGCCGAGGCGCCCGTCCGGGGTGAGGCGACCCCCGCCTACACGGCGCATCCGTTCCACCCTGGGGTGCCCGCGCGCATCGCGTCCGTCGCGCCCGACGCGCGGCTGATCTACCTGGTCCGGGACCCGATCGACCGACTCGTCGCGCATTGGGTGCAGGCGCGGGTCGACGGCCTGCGCGCCACCCTGCCGGAGCTGCTGAGGAGCCCCGGCTGGGAGGACCATCAGATCGTCTGTCCCAGTCGCTACGCCCTCCAGCTCGAGCAGTACCTCGAGCACTTCCCGGCCGACCAGATCCTCGTCGTCGATCAGCAGGCGCTGCGCACCGAGCGGCGCGAGACGCTGTCCCGCGTCTTCGACTTCGCCGGCGTCGATGCCACCTTCTGGTCCCCGTCGTTCGACGTGGAGCGCAACACCCGGGAGGAGAAGTTTGCGCTGACGCGCGCCGGAGCGCCGCTGTACCGGCGGCTGCTCGACCCGGCCGGCCGGCGTCTCACGCCGCAGGCATGGCGGGTGCGGTCGCCCCAAGTGCGCCGTGCGCTGTCGCGACCGGTGGAGCGACCGACACTCGGCTCCGCCGATCGACAGCGGCTGGTCGCGCTCTTCGGGCCGGACACCGCCCGCCTGCGCGAGCTCACCGGCCAGCGCTTTGCCACATGGTCGGTGTGAGCCCCGATGCGCGCAAGTTCTCTGCCACCTCGGTCGTTGACCGCTGCGGTGGCCTCATCTGAGGAGACGGGAAGTGATTGAGCAGTCGACCAGGACCGCGCCGCGCGCGGCGAACGGCAACGGCAACGGCGCCTCGAGCTACGGCGCGCCCTTCGCGGAACCGGCCACGGCCGGCGTGATCGGGCATGCGCCCCCCTCGGTGGGCGTCGTGGAATCCGTCAAGCGCTACCCGCTGCTGGTCATCATCCCGGCGCTCGCGCTCATGATCCTCGGCATCGTCGTCGGCCTGCAGAAGCAGGCGACGTACGTCGCTGATGCCCGGCTGACCGTGGGCCGGATCAACCTCAACGCCCCCGGCGCGCTCGCGGGATACGCGAGCGCGACCCAGGCGCTCGCGAGCCAGTTCGCCCGCGCGGCGACGGCGACGCCCGTGGTGGCGCCGGTCGCCAAGAAGCTCGACATCCCGGAGAGCAGGGTCCGGTCGCGCGTCTCGGCCAGCCCCATCCCCGAGAGCCCGATCTTCACGGTCCGTGCCACCGCACGCACGGAGGCGGGCGCGATCGCGATGGCCAACGCGACCGCGGTGTCCGTGCAGGAGTACGCCCGCAAGCTGAACGATCGGGACCCTGACAGCGGCGCGCTGCTCGGCCGCTACAAGGAGACCAGCGACATCCTCGCCGCGCGGGAGGCCCGCGCCGATGCGCTGAAAGAACGGTTCGAGGAGAAGCCGTCGGCCGGCCTGCGGCGCAAGCTCGCCGACGCTCGCGCGTCTCGCAACTTCTGGCGGCTGCGCGAGCAGGCGATCGAGGAGCGCTACCTCGCGGCGACCGGCGGTGAGGCCTCGAGCCGGCTGATCGAGATCCTCAACCAAGCGGAGACGGCGAAGTCCGACCGCCGGCGCTGGATCCAGATCCTCGGCTTCGCCGGGCTGCTCGGCGGTGTCCTGCTCGGTATGGGGCTCGCCACCTTCGTCGCGAACCGCAGGGTGCGGCGGCGCCTGGCCGCCTCGACGTGACGCAGGCGCCTCTCCGGCGGCCTGCCCGCGCGGGCGGGCATCTCGCCATCGCGGGCGCCGGGGCGGCGGCGGCGTTCCTCCTGCTCGCCGCGACGGTGATCCTGCGCCCGATCGCCCCGGGCCAGTTCCTCGTCCTCGCATTCCTCGCCGGAATCGTGGGCATCGCGGCCATCGCGGCGCGCGTGGCGCCCGCGTGGCTCATCAGCATCGGCATCCTCTTCGTGCCGATGGCGGGCAACTGGGAGCTCGTCGGCGTCCCCGGGACGATCGCCCCTGACCGGGTGCTCCTCCTCGCCGGTGTCATCGCGACGCTCGCCCGTGTCCCGGCCGTCCGGGACCTCCCGGACCCGAAGTTCCGCGCCGCGCACTGGCTCTTCGCCGTGTACCTTGCCTACGCGCTCGGATCGGCACTCGTCGTCGGCACGCTCTTCAGCGACTCCGTCTTCCAGCTCGAGCGCATGGGCATCACCGCGCTCGGCTGCTTCCTCGTGGCGCCCGTGGCGTTCGCCCGGCCGGAGGACCGCCGGATCCTGCTGTGGTGCCTCGCCGGGATGGGCGCGTATCTGGGGGTCCTCGCGGTGTTCGAGATCGCCGCGCCCGGACTCGTCGTGCCGCACTTCATCACCGACCCCTCAATCGCCCGGCACCTGGGCAGGGCGCGCGGCCCGTTCCTCGAGGCGGAGCTCAACGGCTTCGCGATGTTCGTCGCCCTCGTCGCGGCGCTCGTCCTGTACGCGAACTCGAAGATCCCGCGAGAGCGCGCGCTGGCGCTGCTGGTCGTCGCGCCGTGTGCCCTTGGCATCCTGCTGACCCTCACGCGGACGACATGGCTGGGGGCCGTCCTCGGCGTCCTCGTCGCGATGCTCGTGTCGCGGCAGCTGCGGCCGTATCTCCTGCCCGCGATCGCCGCCGGGGTCCTGCTCGTCATCGGCGCGTTCGCGGTGATCCCTGGGCTGCAGGCGTCGGCGTCGGATCGCGCCAACAACCAGGGCACGGTCTACGAGCGCCAGAACCTCAACCGGGCGGCGCTGAACATGATGCTCGACCTTCCGCTGACCGGTCACGGCTGGAACCGCTTCGCGTCGGTCGCGGATGAGTTCTTCTGGCAGGCCGACGACTATCCGCTGGGGGTGACGAAGGCGAAGGTCGGGGCGCACAACCTGCTGCTCGGCATCGGCAGCGAGCTCGGGCTCATCGGGATCTTCCTCTGGGCCGCCGGACTGGTCGCCGCGGGGTGGGCGGCGCTGACGGGCCCGATCCCGCCAGAACTCCGCGCGTGGCGCATCGGGTTCGTGGCGATCGCCGTGCACTACGCCATCGTGGTGCTGTTCACTCCCGCACGCCATCCCTATCTTCTGCTGACGGTGCTCGTGTGGGCCGCGGTCGCCGCCGGCCCGAACTCCCTCCAGCCGCGCCAGGAGTCCCGGGCGTGAGCGCGCCGATCGCGTTCGGCTGCGCGGCGGAGATCACGCCGCTGTGGGTCCAGCGGGTCGAGCGCCTCGCGTGGTCCCTGCGGACGTTCGGCGGCGCTTCAGCCGACGCCGAGTTCCACGCGTGCTTCGCCGGCCCGGTCGAGGAGCGTCTGGTTGGCCCGCTGCGCGAGCTCGACGTGACCGTCCACCGGGTCCCGCGGTTCGACGCGCGGCTGTCGTACGCCAACAAGCTGCGGCTGCTCGAGCTCGGCGACCATCTCGGGGCCGACGTCGAGGCGATCGCGATGATCGACTGCGACGTGGTGTTCACGGGCGACCCGGGTCCCCTGCTGCCCGCCGATCGCGTCGCGGCCAAGCCGGCGGATCGCGACCCGCTGCAGCTCGACGCGTGGCGTCGCCTGTGTGCCGCGATGGGCATCCCCGTCCCCGCCCGGGACGTGGTCGCCACCGCCACAGGACGCCCGATGCCCCGGTACTACAACTCCGGGGTCGTCGTCGTGCCGCGCGGCCAGCAGGCATCCATGCAGGAGTCGTGGGCGCGCTGGCTGCGGCGGGTCGTCGACCTTCTCGCCGACGACCCGGAGATCGTTCCCCAGGCCCGGCGGATCTTCGCCGACCAGTACGCGCTGATGGCGGCGATGGCCGAGCATGACGGCGTCGCCCTGCCGACCGAGGTGAACTGCCCGACGCACCTGCGGATGCATCAGGCGGCAGCGCCCGCCCGCCCCCCGGCGATCCTGCACTACCACGACCGGATGTGGGGGAACGGCCTGCTGCAGCGGCCGGTCGACGTCAACGCGCGTTCGGCCGCCGCGGCGTTCAACGCCGCGTGGGCGCAGGCGCAGGACCTGCCCGACCCGGGGCTGTATCCGCCGCCGGTCCGCGCGCGTGTTTCGACGTCGGTCGCCCGCGTGCGCGAAGGCGTGCGCGCGTCGCGCTCGTTCACCCGGCTGCGGACGTCGGTGGTGGGCGCCCGGTCCTCCAGGGTCGCCTGATGGCCCGGCACCAGCGCGGCAGCTACACGGAGGGCATCGGCTTCGAGGCGATCGCGTTCGTGCTGGTCACGATCATCACGCTGGGCTCGAGTGTCGCGATCGCCCGCCTGTACGGCGTCGATGTGCTCGGCGAGTACGCGCTGGCGTTTGCCCCGTACTACGCGCTGAACAACCTGTCGAGCGTCCGCGAGCAGGCCGCGTTCGCACGGCGGATCGCCACCATGGAGCCCCGGGACCCGCTCGTGACGGGCCTTTGGGTCGCGATGTTCGGCTTCTCCACCGCGCTGACGGTCGGGATGGCGGTCGTCGTCCTGGTCGTGACGTACCTCGTCTACACGGGCCCGATGGGCCGGCCCGAGCTCTTCCCGCTCGCCGTGATCCCCGTCGTGATGGGGGTGGTCGTGTTCAACCCGTCGTGGAACCTCGACCGCGTCTTCACCACCTTCCGGGCGGGCCGGATCCTCGTGCGCATGCGCATCGTCGCGGCGCTGACGACCGCGGCGTTCATGGTCACCGCCGGCGTCGTGTGGGGCACGACGCTCTCGCTCGTCATCGCGGAGACCGTCTCGTGGATCCCGCTGCTCATCTGGCGCGCGATCGCCGTCCGCCACTACATGCGGCCGATCGTGCCGTGGTCGGTGCTGCGCGAGGGTCGCGAGACCCTGCCGGAGATCGTGTCGTTCGGCCTGCGGCTCACCCCAGGCACCCTGGCGGAGGCCTCGCTCAACCAGGCGGGGACATGGATCATCGGCCTCCTGGCGCCGCTCGGCGCCGTCGGCTCGTACTCCCGCGCGTGGCAGCTCGTCCGCCGGGTCATGGAGCTGCGCGCGCGCGTGGCGGAGATGCTCTTCCCGACGCTGATCGAGCGCCGGGACGCCGGCGACATGCACGGCGCCGACCGGGCGCTCGCCGACACGATGCGCTACGTCCTGACCGGCCTGACGATGATCGCCGCCGCTGGCGGCGGCGCGGCCGTCGGGGTGATGGAGATCTTCGGCGAGGGCTTCGTCGAGGCGTCGAGCGCCCTCGTGTTCCTTCTGCTCGTCCCGCCGCTGGCGATCAGCTCGTTCGTGCAGTTCCAGTCGATGTGGGCGCTCGGGCGGCCGACGGCGAGCTCCGTCATCTCGCTCGTGCGCGCGGCGATCGGCCTGCCGCTCATGGCGATCCTCACGTGGAAGCTCGGCATCGTCGGGTGCGCGATGGGCCAGGCGATCGCGTATGCCGCGGGGCTGATCGTCATCACCGTGCACACCAATCGCGAGATGTCGCAGCCGCTGCGCCAGCTCTTCACCATCCGCCAGGCCGTGGCGATTCCGGTCGCCTACGTCGGGGGCTTCGTGGTCTCGCGGGTCATCGACGAGGCGATGCCGCCGATCATCGGGCTGCCGCTGGCGCTCGCCGCCGGCGCTGCGATCTACCTCGCGCTGATCGGCGTCGTCGGCGGGGTCAACGAGCGCGACCGCGATCGGGCGCGCCGGCTCCGGGGGAAGCTCTCGCGGGGCGGCGCCTCAGCACCCGCGCAGGCGCAGGCGTAGCGCCTGCAGGTGCTGCCAGGGGAAGGCCGTCGCGATCTCCATCGGTGATGCGTCGCCCTTGATGTCGCGATAGGGGTCACCGCCGCCGTACTGGGTGGGATCCTCGGCGGCGAAGCCCACCGCCCCCGCCCGGTTGACGACGACGACGCCGTACCGCTGGGCGGCGCGCGCCATGATCTTCGTCATCGGGGGGACGTCGAGCGCCTCCACGTCGAGCGTGGGGTCGAGGCGGAACCGCGCGCCCTCCGGAATGGCGTCAGGAGCGTCGGTGACTCCGTCGGTGCCGTGAGCGGGCTCGGCGCACACGCCGCGGCGGGCGTCTGGGATCGCGAGGTACAGCGCGTGGTCAATGCGCCCGCGCCGTAACTCCTCCAGCGTCATGATCCCGGCCGCGCCGCCGATCTTCGTGGCGTTGAAGCCCCAGAAGGGCTTCTCCACTTCCGGCGACGAGCGCTGGCGGTAGTAGCCGGGGTTCGACGAGACGTCGCGCATCTTGCCGCCCCAGTCCGCGCGGTAGACGCCGTCCTCCTCGCGGAACCGCCAGAACTCCCACAGCGTGTCCGACGACGGCTGGTAGACGACGAGCGCTCCGTCGGTTCCCCGGGCCGCCTGCGGGTCGTCGGGGAGCGGGACGTCCTCCCAGGCCTTCTGGAGCGCCGGCGCGGGCTTCGTGATCTCCACGCGCTTGCGCGGCTGGTCGGGGCCCACGCGGTAGATAGGGACGCTGTACTCCTTGATCATCACGGTGGCGCCCCGGCTGGCCACTTGGTCGCGGAGGTTCTCGACGTACGCGGCGCTCCGCGGATCCAGCGACGCATCATCGGGCACGGCCGTGTTCCAAGGCGAGTTCGGCGCGTAGAACTCCGGCGTCGCGCGTGGCGGCTCGGATGCGGTCGTGGCCGTGTCGGTGGAGGCCCGCGGTGTCGTGGCGGTCTGCGCCGGGCGCACCGGCGCCTCGTCATCACGGCTCGGCGCGCCGCATCCGGCCAGCAGCACGACGGTCGCTGCCGCGATGGTGGCCCCCGCCGTTCTCATCGCCGCGCACCGTAGCGCGGCGGCCTTGCGAGGTTGTGAAGAACGCGCGTCAGCCGCGCGCGGAGCGACGGCGGTGCGCGCGCTCGGGCCGCTTGGGCCGCTTGGGCCGCCGCAGCGCGTCGGCGGCCGTGGCCTGCCCGTCGCTCAGGCGCAGCGGCAGCGTCTGGACGTGCTCCCACGGGAACGCCCTCGCGACGTCGACCGGGCGCAGGCCTCCCATCACCGAGGCGTACGGGTCCGTGGTGCGCCGGCTCGCATCCTCGGCGTAGAAGACCACGCTCCGGGCCGTGTTCGCGACCACCATGCCGTACCGCTGGGCTGCGCGGGCCATCATCCGCGTGAGAGGCGGAAGGCCGAGCGCGTCGATGTCGAGGTCGGGATCCAAGCGGAACCACGCGCCCTCGGGGATGGCGCGCGCGTCGGCGATGCGCCCGTCGGTGGCGTTGGCCGGCGCGGACCACACGCCCGCGCGCGCCTCGGGGATCGAGATCACCAGCGCGTGATCGATCCGCCCGGAGCGGATCTCCGGGACCGTCATGATGCCGCCGAGCAGGTTGAGGTGCGTGGCGTTCGTCCCCCAGAACGGCTTCTCGAGCGCGAGCCCGCTCTCGGGGTCGCGCAGATCGCGGTACCAGCCCGGGGAGTCATCGAGCCCGACGACGCGGCCGGCCCAGTCGGCGTGGAAGCCGTCCTCCTCGCGCGTGAAGCGCCAGAACTCCCACATCGTGTCGGTCGCGGCCTGGTAGATCGCGACGTTGCCGTCGGTGCCCTCCGAGGCGACGGCGTCCGCGGGCACCGGCACGTCGGCCATGATCTCCTGCAGGCGGCGGGCGTCGGGGCGGTCGATGGTCACCTTGACCCGCGGCTGCGTGCCCGGGACGCGGTAGATCGGGACGGTGAACCGGCGCATGTTCACGGTGGCGTCGAAGTTCTCGGCCTGACGCTGCAGCTCGGCCGCGTAGGCCGCCGAGTCCCGGTCCAGGGTCGTCGCGCCGTCCACGCGCTGGTTGAACACCGCGTCGGGACCGAAGAACTCCGGCGCCGCGGACGCGGAGCCGGCGCCTGCGGCGAGGGCGGCGAGGGCGGCGAGGATGGCGAGGATGGCGGGGGCGAGAGCGGGCCGCGGGAGGATCACCCTCGTGGGGTCGTCCCCGATCGCCGCGCGCATGACGCGGTGCGCCCCGACTTGGACGTCTGACCGGCAGCCGTCGCAAGTTCCCCCGAGGCCGGGCCGTTGATGTCACGGTGAGCACTATGGCGGCCCGAGCGACCCCGGCGGCACCTCACGCCGGGCCGGCCACGCCGCCCGCGGGCGCTCAGGGGCGCCCGCGCTCGATCATGCTCGACGTCATCAAGGGGCTGGCGATGTTCGGCGTCATCGCGCAGCACGCCGTCCCGAAGGATCAGCTCGCGGGTGTCGCCGGATCACTCTGGGTCCGCCAGGCGGTGACCGTCTTCCTCGTCGTGATGGGGCTGAACGCCACGCGGTCGATGCTCCGGCAGGGGCCCGCGCCGCTGCGCGAGCTCGCCGGCGCGGAGTACTGGACCAGCCGGTTCTGGCGGCTGCTCGCCCCCGTCCTCGTCTTCGCCGTCATCTCCACCCTGATCGGGGCGGCCCGCGGCGGGCTGGAGATCGGGCCGACCATCCTCCTGGGGCAGATGCCCTACCCGGGGCCGGGCGGGTACTTCGTGACCCTCGTGTTGACGTTCGCCGTGGTGTTCCCGGTCCTCTTCGTCCTCTTCCGCGCACACCCCGTCGCCACGGTGGCGGGCTGCTTCGCCGTGTCCCTGGCCGTCGAGGCGGCCGCGCTGCAGGTCGACGCGATCAGCGGCCAGCAGTACCCGTTCGTCTACGTGGCGAGCCTCGCGCGGTACCTCGGGGTGGTCGGCGTCGGCATGTGGCTCGCCGTCGACGCGCGGCCGTTCGTCGCGCGCAACCTGTGGCTGTGGATCGGCGCGCCCATCGGCATCGCGTACCTCGTGTGGCTCGACACCGGGCAGCCCTCGTTCACCGACGTCGGGCCGAGCTTCCTGGCCACCGCGTTCCCGGCGGCATGCTACGCGGGCCTGGTCGTGGCGCTGCTGCTCGCGCTGCCCGTCTCGGCCCGAGGCGGGCGGCTGCTGGAGCCCGTGGCGCTCGTCGGCCGCGCGTCGTTTCACATCTTCCTCGTCCAGATGCTGGTGTTCCGGCTGCTCCCGGGCAGCGGGGCTGACACCTTCGTGCTGGCGACGGCGCTCTCGTGCGCGATCGGCATCGTGTTCTTCCGCGTGATGCCGACGTCGTGGCCCGGCCGCGCGCGCGGCGCCTGACTCCGCCGCGTGGTCAGATCAGCGCTCGGCGTCCATGGCGACCGGCCGCGCGGGAGCGACGGCGATCGGGGCGCGGCGGATTCGCACGCGCTCGAAGAGCCAGATCGCGACGCCGACGACCGTCGGCACGCCGAGGATGACGGCCGGGCCGATGGTGACCCCGCTCTTGCTCAGGACGCCGATGCCCGCGGCCATCAGGACGCACCCGAGCGTGGGGCGCAGCGCCCGGGCGGGCACGCGCGTCACGAGATGCGTGCCGATCCACACGCCGGGAAGCGAGCCGACGAGGATGTTGAGCATCAGGGCGACGTCGACGTTGCCGGCGAACCAGTTGGCCAGGCCGGCGACCCACAGCAGGATGGCGGCGTGGAACACGTCCGTGCCCACGACCCGATGCGGGGTCAGCTGAAAGACCAGGATGAGCGCTAGCCCGATGAGCGCGCCGCTGCCGACCGACGTCAGGCCGAGCACGAAGCCGAGGACCGCCCCGATGATCACCGCCTGCGCCTTGCGCACTCTGGTCATCTCCACGGTGTCCTGCTCGGCGGCCACCGCCTTGGGCATGAAGAGGGCGCGGCCGAGCGTGGCAACCGAGGTGATGAGCAGCGCGATCGCTACCCAGAGCAGCAAGGTGTCGTCGAACGACTCCCCGTAGGAGTTGTGGAGCTGCTGGACGGTCCACACGCCGACGAGCGACGCGGGCGCCGACCCGGCGGCCATCCACCACGTGAGACCGAAGTCGACGGTCTTGTGCTTGATGTGATGCCACCCGCCGAACGTCTTCGTTACTGCGCCGTAGGCGAGGTCGGTGCCGATCGCGGTGACCGGCGGCGTTCCGACGAACAGCAACAGCAGCGGGGTCATGAGCGACCCGCCCCCGATGCCGGTCAGGCCGATGAGCACGCCGACACCGAGGCCGAAGACGATGACGAGGGGGTCCATACTCGCCTAAACGCATCGAGAATGTCCGGTCTTGCTCGATTCTCAGGATGTTCACGCGTCGTTGATCGGCCCCAAGCGCGGGATCGCGGCCCCGGTGTCGAAGGCGAGGAACCGCGAGAACTTCGGGTGCTCCGGCCCGTGGAAATCGGCGGAGCCCGTCGTGAGGAGATCGAGCTCGTCCGCCAGCGCGGCGAGCGTCGCAGTCTGCTCGGCGGTGAACGTCGTGTAGAAGGCCTCGACGCCGTCCAGGCCGTCGGCGGCGAACCGGCGCAGGCACGCGGCGACCTCGGCGTCGTCCTCGATGTCCCAGTACGGATGCGCCCACACCGCCACGCCACCCGCGGCATGGACGACGTCGATCGCCTGCTTGATCGTGGGCAGCGTGCGGCCGCGGAACGCCGGCGCGCCGGGGATCAGATAGGCGACGAGGAAGTCCGTGCTCGTGGCGAGCGCCTCGTCGCGCAGCCGGTCCGCATTGGCCGGGTGCTCGAACACCGCGGTCGCGAGGTGCGGGCGGCCGGGGGCGTCGCGCCCGGAGAGATGCGACTCGTCGACTTCCCAGCCGAGCTCCCGGACCGCGTCGACCATGCGCCCGATGCGCCCGGCTCGATCGGCGCGGAACTCCTCCAGCGCGGCGCCGAACGCCGGGTCGTCGATGTCGATGCCGTAGCCGAGCAGGTGCAGGTCCTCGCCGGCTGGGTCGATGGTGGAGAGCTCGACGGCCGGCACGATGCGCACGCCATGTTGGACGCCCGCGTCCACGGCCTCCCGCACGCCGTCAACGGTGTCGTGGTCGGAAAGCGCAAGCAACTGGACACCCGCTTCGGCGGCGCGCGCGACGACGTCGGCCGGGGGCAGCGCGCCGTCGGAGTACGTGGAATGTGACTGCAGGTCGAAGCGGGGGAGGGTCATGGCGCGGAGCCTATGGCGGCGTTGAGCCCGCGGCGTGAACGACCTGTGCGTCAGTCGGCGTCGACGGGGGTCGCGTCCAGCGACTCCCACAGGTACCGGCACGCCAGCGTCCGGTACGGGCGCCACGGCTCGGCGATCTCGGTGAGCTCGACGCGCAGCGGCGCCTCCTCGAGCCCGTAGGCGAGCTGCACCGCCCGCCGGACCCCGAGATCGCCCCACGCCAGCACGTCGGGCCGCCGCAGGTGGAACATGAGGTACATGTGGGCGCTCCACTCGCCGATGCCCTTCACCGCGGTGAGCTCGGCGATGACGTCGTCGTCGGAGAGCTCGGCGATCCGGTCGAGCTCGATCGAGCCGTCCTGCACGTGCTCGGCGAGCGACCGCAGGAAGCTCACCTTCATGCGGGACAGGCCGGCGGCCGCGCGCAGCTCCTCCGGATCGTCGGCGAGGACCTCCTCCGGCGTCGGGGTCCGGCCGCCGAAGCGGTCACACAGCCGCAGGTAGATCGCCCGGGCTGCCTTCGTCGAGAGCTGCTGGCCGACGATCGACCGCACGAGCGCCCCGTAGTGGTCGCTTGGTCGCCCGCGGGATTCGGCTTCGTCCTCGTCGGTGGGCAGCTCGCCGATCCGGTCGATGATCCCGGCGAGCACCTCGTCGGCCGCCCGCAGGTGCGCGACGGCCGCGGCGCGATCGTCCATCTACGCCGACGCGCTCGGCTCGACCGAGACCGCCTCGCCGTCGAGCGCGTTGAGCGCCCGCTCGACCGAGGTCGCGATGCAGGTGAACGTGGGCGTGTCCTGCTTGGTGTAGGCCGACGCCTCGGTGGTGCGCAGGCGCTGGACGAGGTCGAGGAAGTCGCCCGGGTCGTCGGTCTCGAACGCGACGACGAACTCCTGGTCGTCCAGGCCGAACGAATACGACGTGTTCAGGTCGATGTCCGGGTACTCGCGGCCGACGGTGATGTGCTCCTGCATGATCCGCCAGCGCTCCTTGGCGTCCAGGCCGTACCACTCGCGGTTCTTGATGAACGGGTAGACGAAGAGGTACTTCGAGTGGGACTCGCGGACCTGCAGCCGCGCCTCGTCGCTGTACTCGGACTCCTTCGTCATCGCCAGGTACGAATAGGGGATCGACGCCCACTTCATGAGGCCGGACTGCGCGAGGACGACGTGGAACTCGTGGATGCGCTCGAGGTTCTCGGCCTGGCTGAGGAGCAGCATGTCCGTGTCCCCGCGGGTGCCCACGGTGGAGAAGGCGCGCAGCAGATGACCGTCGGAGAAGTCCTGGCAGGCGGCGGCGAACTCGCGCTTGTGCTCGGCGCGCTCCGCGGCGTCCAGCCGGCGCCAGGCGGGGTCGAGCTTGAGGAAGGTGAACTTCACGAAGTGGCGGCGCGGCATGGCCCCAAGTCTACGGCGGTGTGCACGCCGGCCTGCCCCGCATGCGCTCCACCCGCGCGGGCGGGTAGGATGGCGCGTATGCGCATTGCGCTGGTGTCCCCGTACTCGTGGACGTATCCCGGGGGCGTGACGCGGCACATCGAGGCGCTCGCTGAAGAGCTGCTCGCCACCGGACATGACGTCCGGGTGCTCGCGCCGGTCGACCCCGACGACGCCCTCTCTGCCCGGCTGCATCGCGGCGCGCGGCCGCAGGCCCGTGCCCTGCCGGAGTACCTGGCCCCGCTGGGCCGCACCGTCGGGCTGCCCTTCAACGGCGCGGTGAGCACGCTGGCCCTGCACCCGCACTCGGTCAGCGCCTTCCGCACCGAGATCGCCCGGTTCCAGCCCGACGTCATCCACGTCCACGAGCCGATGGCGCCCACGGCGGGCTGGGAGGCGTGCAGCGCCTCGCCTGCCGTTCCGGTCGTCGGGACGTTCCACGCGTACGCGACGAACCCGGTGACGAACAACCTCGGCAACCTCGCCGGCGCGTGGCGGCGGTTCAACCGCCTCCAGCTGCGGATCGCGGTCTCCGAGGCCGCGGCGTGGACCGGCAAGCGCTTCTTCGGCGGCCACTACCGGATCATTCCCAACGGCGTGCACGTCGACCCCGCGCTGGCGCCGAAGGCGCCGCGCGCGGCGGGCGAGCCGCTGCGGATCGCGTTCGTCGGCCAGGCCGTCGAGCGCAAGGGGCTGGAGATCCTCCTCCCGGCGTTCGAGGCGCTGCGCGACCACGTCGCCGCCGAGCTGACGATCGTCGGGGCGTCCGAGCGCGACGTCGCGCCGCTGCTCCTCGATCCGCAGGGCGTCACCGCGCTCGGCAAGGTCGACGACGATGAGAAGACCGCCGTGCTGCGCGACGCCGACGTGCTCTGCGCGCCGTCGCTGGGCGGCGAGTCCTTCGGCATGGTCCTGACCGAGGGCTTCGCGGCCGGCACGCCGGTCGTGGCCTCGGACATCGCCGGCTACCGCGACGTCGTGCGCGACGGGCGTGACGGGATCCTGGTCCCGCGCGCCGACGCCACGGCGCTAGCGACCACGCTGCGCGAGCTCGCGCTCGATCCCGCCCGCGTCAGCGCGATGGGCGCCGAGGCGGTCCGGTCGGCCCAGCGCTTCGCCTGGCCGCAGGTCACGCAGGAGGTCCTCGGCGCCTACGAGGACGCGTGCGCCGTCGCGCTGCCCGAGACGAAGACCCGCCGGTTCGCCGTTCGTCACGGGCTGCTGCCGGCCGACGGGCAGCCGGTGGAGCGCCCGCGGCGCCTGCCGCGGCCCGAGCCGGTCCGCGAGCGCCAGCGGCGCCCCGCGATCGCCTTCCTTCGCCGCGCCGCGCTGGGGCTGGTCGGGGTCGCCACGCTGCTGCTGGCGGCGCTTGCCCTGCAGCGCATCGGGGTCGACCGCGTCGTCACCTCGCTGCTCGAGTCGTCACCCGCGTGGGTGCTCGCCGGCCTCGGCGTCATGTGCGCCTCGATGGTCCTGCGCGCCGGCGCGTGGCGGGCGATCCTCCGGGCGGGCCTGCCCGACGCGGTCATCGACTTCGGCGTCGCCCTGCGCGCGACGTCCATCGGCGTGCTCATGAGCGCGACGCTGCCCGCCCGCCTGGGCGAGCCCTCGCGTGCGCTGATCGTCGCCCGCCGGGTGGGGCGTCCTCGGGCCACGCTCCCCGTGGTCGTCGGCACCATCGTCTCCCAGACCCTGCTCAACGCGCTCGCGCTGGTGATCCTCGGCGTGATCATGTTCTCGACGGTCGACGTCTTCACCCGCTCCGGGCCGCTCGTGCTCGCCGCCGTCGCGCCGGTCGTCCTCGTCCTCACCGTCCTGCTGGCCCCGGTGCTCGCCGGCCGCGCCCAGGGCGAGTCGCGGATGGCCGCGTTCTCGCGCAAGGCGCGCGCTGCGCTCCTGCGCGCCCGCAGCGGCCTGGCGGTGTTCCGCTCACCCCGGCTCGGCGCTGAGGCGACGGTCCTCCAGTTGTCGGCGTGGGTGCTCCAGGCGGTCTCGTGCTGGCTGCTGCTGCTCGCGCTGGGGATCGACGACCGCGCCGGTCTTGGCGCGGCCGCGGCGGTGCTCTTCGCGGTGAACGTCACCGCGGTCCTGCCGCTGACGCCGTCGAACATCGGCACGTTCCAGCTCGCCTGCGCGGCGGTGCTGGGCACGTACGGCGTGAGCTACGCCGACGGCATCGCCTACGGGGTCATCCTCCAGGCGGTCGAGGTCGCGACCGCGTTCATCATGGGCGCGCCGGCGCTGGTCCGCGAGGGCGTCACGTGGCGTGACGTCCGGGTTCGTGCGCTGCATTCCGCGCCGGTCGAGCTGCCGCCGCTCTCCGCGTCGGCCGCGGCCGACGCGATCAGCCGGTGACCTGCGAAGTCTGCGGCGCCGTCTGCGTCGACGGCAGGGTGTAGCCGCCCGGGGCGTCGGCGGGCACCGCGCCCGCTTTGAACGCCTCGATCTTCTTGAGCAGCAGCTTCGGTGTGTCGTCGGGCGTGACGCGGACGCGGGGCAGCGCGAAGGGGTCCTGCGCGCCGTCGGCGATCCCGCCCACGACCGTGGTCGCCGACGTGTAGCCCGCGGCCTTCGTCGCCGCGCGGACGGTCTCGTTGTTCGCCCCGGTCGGGTAGCAGAACGCGTCGACCGGCTGGCCGAACTGGGCCTGCAGCTGCAGGCGGCTGTCCTCGAGCTCCTTCCGCAGATCCGCGGCGCCGAGCTTCGTGAGGTCGGGGTGCGTGATCGTGTGCGAGCCCAGCTCCCACCCGAGCCGGATGAGCTTCTTCACCGACGCGGCCGGGATCGTCGGGCCGATGTTGCGCGTCGTGAGGTACAGCACGCCCTTCCAGCCGAGCTTCTCGAGGATCGGCCCGGCGTTCGTCGACTGGGTGAGGTAGCCGTCGTCGAACGTCAGCACGATCGGCTTCTCGGGAATCGACGCGCCCTTCTGCCAGGCGTTCATCGCCTGCTCCATCGTGATGGCCTCGTAGCCGGCCTTCTTCAGCGCCTCGGCCTGGCTGCGGAACCGCGCCTTGGGCACCCAGAGCTCGGACATCGGCTGCCCGGCCGGGGGCGTGGAGATCACGTGGTACATGAGGATCGGGATGCGCGCCTTCTTCGCGGCCTCGCCGCTGATCTGCGGGCCCGCGGGCACCTGGGCCGCGGTCTCCTGCACCGTCTTGCCGGTGGTGGACCCCTTCGTCGTGCTGGGCGCGGGCGTCTCGGACTGGGCGGAGCTCTGCGCCGTGTCGTGGCCGCCTGACGTGGCGATCGTGATGACGACGGCCACGAGGACGATCAGGATGCCCACCGCCGTCGCACGGCGCCGGCGGTAGGTGGCGGCGCTGGGCCGCCGACGCTCATCGCGGGGAGATGGCACCCCCACAGGGTACGAGGTGCGGCCGCCAGCAGGCGCTCGCGCCGGCCGCGCTTACAGCCGCGGGCGCCCGCCGTCGCGCTTGGGCTTGCACGTGAAGTACTTGCGGGTGCCGCGGCGCACCTTGCCCGAACGCGTCTTGGCGGTGATCGACACGGTGAACCGCTTGCCCGGCAGGCCGCGCAGGTCGATGAAGGCGACGCGCCGGTTGCGGCCGCCGACCTTGGCCTTGGCGACCGCGACCGTCTTGCCGTTGACCCGGACCGTCGCCGCGACGATCGGATCTTTGCGGTTGTCGACCAGTCGGATGCGGAAGCGGCGGCGGCTGACGCACGCGCGGTTGGTCGTCGCGATCACCTCGTTGGCGGCGGCCTGCGCTGTGCCGCCGTCACCGGTGACAGGCGGGGTCGTGCCGTTGTTCACCGACTCCTGGCACGTCTGGTTCGCGGCGCAGTCGGTGGTCGTCGCCGGACGGATCCGGATCGAGATCACGCCGTTGTTGTCGCCGAGCGGATCGTCGGTGTAGCGGAACGCCGCCGGACCGCCGGTGCCCTGGACGGTGTAGCGGTACGTGTGGTCGGCTCGCGGACCCGTGCCTCGGTTGTCGGCGATGACGTGCCGGAACCCGGCGCCGAGGTCCATCTGGAACGCGCCGATCGGCCGGACGACGGGGACCGGGCACGGGCTGGGGCCGGTATCCGCCACGACGTAGGAGAACGCCCACTCCGGGTCGATGCCCGCGGGGGCGACCTTGAGCACGCCTGGGCTGGGGAACAGCGGAGCGGGCTCCGGCGTGCCGCACCGGCGGAGCTTCGGCCGGGTCTCGTTGTTCATCAGCGGCCGGAGGTACCGGGAGTACGTGCCCGTGGCCTCGACGATGTAGAACCCGCCGGAGGCGAGTGGCTCTGTCGTCTTCACCGATCCGGTCGTCCCGGGCCGCTCTTTCTTCGGGTCGGCGCGGTAGGTGTCCAGCAGCAGGTTCTCGGGGGTGCTGAGGACCGCCGACGCGCCCGGCGCGGCGACCAGGCCGGCGAGCAGAAGGAGAAGCGTTACACCGAGAATGCGGTCCGTGCGCACGTGCTGACGACCTCGAGATCAGAGGGGGACGAGGTACCGTCTGTGCACGGCACCTCGAACTCAACGAACGAGGGTCAGCGCTTCTTTCGCGAAAGTTGCGTCAGCGCGCGCGAAGCGTCGCGCGCATCCCGGCCGCGGCGTGGCCGTCGAGCGAGCACCACAGGCGCCAGCGGCCTGCCGTCAGGTGGACGGTGGCCTCGGTCAGCGTGCCGGGGTGGGTCATCGGCACGGCGCGGGTCGGGCCGACGGGCCGGCCGCGACGATCGAGGCGGCGCAGGCGCAGGTCGTGGTCGTCCTCGCCAGCGTTCTGCAGCTGGATCGCCACGCGGCCCGAGGGCACGGTCGCGCGCGACAGGGTGACGGACCACTCACGCGCGTCGACGAACAGCGGCGCGGGGCTCTTCGCGGGCGCGCGGGTCGCCGCGCCGATCGCCAGGACGATCGCCAGCACGACGATCGGGATGATCACGCGGGGGCTCACCGGATCACCTGCGGGCGGGCGTACTTCGCCGCGTCGGGGATGACGGCCGCCGGGTCGGCGCCCAGCCACTGCTCGAGGATCGCGCTGTACAGGCCCCGGTAGTCCGACGTCGCGCGCAGGTTGCCTTGGGGGTCGAGCGTCCCGAGGCCGGGGAACTCGCCGACCATGCGGCCGGTCACGCGGCTGCCCATGACGAAGCCCACGCCGGCGGCGCCGTGGTCGGTCCCCATCGAGCCGTTCTCCTGCGCCCGGCGGCCGAACTCCGACCACACGAGCGTGATGACCCGGTCGGCCAGCCCGCGCGCCTCGAGGTCGCGCTGGAAGGCCAGGAGGCTGTCGGCGCACAGCTGGAGGTTCTTCTTGAGCTCGTCGGGCTGGCGCTCGTGCGTGTCGTACCCGCCCGGGCCGCGCAGCGCGACCGCGCGCATCGGGAGGCCGCCGGCAAGCAGCCAGGCGAGGCCCGCGAGCTGCTGCGGGAAGCCGGCGGACGCGTTGTTCGGATAGGCGACAGGCGGCACTGGCGGGTTCTTCGGGTCGATCTTGAACGCGGCGAGCTGGTCGGTCATGCGCGCGACGTTGCCTGCGGCCAGGCCGGCCTGGCGCAGCGCCGGGTCGGACACGCCGGCGAAGCTCGAGCCCAGCTCGTAGACGGCGCGCTGCATGCGGGTGCCGACGGTGCCCCACACGCCGCGGGCGCCGAGGGAGTAGTCGCTGCCGCCCAGCGCGGCGACCGGCACCTTCGCGCTGGCGAGCACCGGAGAGAGTCGCCCGTCGAGCGAGAGGCCCTGCACCGGGTTGTCCAGCGTGCCGACGGTGTCGAGCCAGCGGCCGAGCCAGCCGGTGCGCTCGCTGGCGTCCGTCGCGCCGACCTCCCAGTAGTGGCGGGAGGTGAAGTGCGACTGGTCGGCGTCGGTGTAGCCGACCGCGGGAAGGACGGTGAGCTTCCCCTCGCCGTGGAGCGTCGCCAGCCCGCTCGCCGCGGGGTGCCACATGAGGCGGTTGTCCTCGCCGAACGCCGGTCCCGCGCCTTCGGGCAGCGCGAGCTTGGGGCGCAGCGCGCGGTACTTCGCGTCACCGATCGGTGCCAGGACGGAGAGCCCGTCGATCCCGCCCTCGAGGAACACGTTGACGATGACCGGCGCGCCGCCGCCGTCGGCCGCCATCGCGACGCCCTCCTCCAGCGCGCCGACCCCGCCCAGTCGGCCGGCCGTGTACACGGAGAGGCCGAGCCCGACCGACCGCAGCAGGAACGACCGCCGGTCCATCCCCGTGCCCGCCGGCAGCGGCATGCCGGGCTCGATGCCGGGCAGCCCGCGACCCGCCTCTGCGGCCGCGGCGCGCAGCAGCTCGCCGCGCTTGAAGTTCTGGCACGGGGTGTGGGCCATCAGCTCGTCTGGTAGTCGGGGGAGGTGGCGATCAGCTGGCGCAGGGCGTTCTGGCGCAGGCACCAGTGGGTGCGCTTCTTGTCCTTCGGGTTGCCGAGCGCCTCGCAGTCGGTGGCGAACGTGAGCAGCCGCGCCCGGGTCTCGTCGGTCAACGTCGGGGAGCCCCAGAACGCCAGCGCGCGGTCGACGGCTTCCTGCGGCGTCTCGGTGCCGCCGATGCTCGCCAGGTAGGCGACGGGGTCGTTCAGCGTGTGCGGCGCGAGCGCGGTGCTCACGGCGTACCAGCGCCCGCGCCACGTCGCGGTGTCCAGCCAGCGTTGGTCGTCCCAGCCCGAGACGTTCGGCGGGATGAACAGCTGCTGCCCGGATTGCGCGTTGATCCACACCCACGCGTCGGTGTCGATCGGCCGGTTGAGCGCGCGCAGCATCCCCGCCGTGTGGACGACGGGCGGCTTGATCATGCGCGGGCCCTCGTAGAGCGAGGGGTGTAGGAGGATCGCCTCGAGCAGCGGCCGGAGCTCCGTGCCGGACTGCCGGTAGAGGGTGGCCAGCGCGCGCTCGGTCGCGGGGCTGGGAGGCGCCGGATTGAAGTAGCTCCAGAGCTTGCGCACGACGAACCCGGGGTGCTTGGGATGGTCGACGCACAGATGGACGGCGTCGCGCCAGTCGTAGGTGCCGGTCTTGCGGAAGACGCGCTTGCGACCGCGGTCGTGGACGTTGCGGTCGAAGCGGAACGCGTAGGGACCGGTGCTGCGCCACTTCGCCGTCCAGCCGGTAAGGGCGCGGGCCTGCTCACGCACGTCGGCCTCGGAGTACCCGGCGTTCACCCCGAGGGTGAAGAGCTCCATGAGCTCACGCGCGTAGTTCTCGTTCGGTGCGGCGGCGGTGTTGCCGATGCCCGACAGCCAGACGAGCATCGCCGGGTCCTTCGTGATCCGGACGGCCAGCTCGGCGAAGCTGCCCATGCAGTGCTCGCGCAGCAGCTGGTTCTGGTCGAGCATGAGCTGCGCGGTGGGCACGCCAGACCGGCTCGTCGCGAACCAGTCGTGCCAGATGAGGGTCATGCGCTCGATGAGCGGCGCATCGGCGCGGACCATCCGGTCGAGCCACCACAGGTGATCGTGGCCCCAGACGTGCGCCGGGAACAGGCCGGAGCCCTTGCCGTTGACCGGCCCCGGGCCGGTGAGCTTCTGGCTGGGCGGCTCGAGCAGCTGGGCGACGGCCTTGCGCACGCCGAGCGCGGCGAGCTCCTCGGCCTGCCCGGGCTTCGGGCCGAACCCCGCGCGCCACAGGAGCCGCTCGGCCTGCGCGCGACCGAACGTCCCCGCGTAGACCGGGGTGGGCGGCGCGGCGCCGCGACGCGTGGGGCGTCGCCGCCGGCGGGAAGTGGAGGGGCGCTTCTTCGGCATGGGAGCGGACGGCCGGCAGTCCGTCTTCCCTCGTCTTCGGCAGCCGCGCCCGCGGGTCAAGTGCGATGCGACAGGGGTCCAGTCGGCGCGCCGCCAGGATGGGGGGAGACGGGGCGGCG